>NC_015713.1:1248168-2496337 GCF_000237205.1 Simkania negevensis Z
CTCTGCCATAAGTATCTTGTGCATATAAAAGAGCTGGATCAAGTTTTAGAAAATACTTCACACAATTCAGATCTCCTGAAAGCGTCGCTTCGTGAATGGGAAGCTTACCATCTTTGTTGGGCTGAGTTAACAGCTTTGGCATCTTTCGTAGAACATGCTGAATACACTCAAACCTTTTTCCTTCAAGTTTTTTGCTGCAAAGTAGATGCAAAATAGAGTTTTCTTCTCTGTCTGTTTCACAGAGGAGCTTTATGTCATGATCAAGTATCCAGCCTGTTAAACCGAGCGCAGCCCAAAAGGGGACATGTAAGTGTAAGGGTAGCTCACCCCTCATATTGCGTTGCCACAAATGCCCGGGATTTTGAGAAAGCAAGCTCTTGGCAAGCTCTAAAAACTTCTCTGATTGAGAACCTAAGATGACGTGGATCGGCAAGTTTTCATTATAGTCTCTCTCGATTTGACACGAAGAGCTTTTCTTGAAAAGCGCATCAAGTACCACATCTTGCCCCCCTTCACATAAGAGATCCAATGGCGTTTTTTTGAGTGGTCCACCTTCAAAAAAAGGAGTCATTACAAAATGACCGTGCCTCATGAGCAATTGAGGAAATCTTTCTGCAATCCATAAGGCTGTTTCCCAATGCTTTCGCATCGCCGCTTCATGAATCGGTAAATTTCCCTCTTTGTTGAGTTCAAAAAGACAATTTTCGTATTGAGAAACCATCCACTTAACGACTTCAACTTTTCCTGTAGATGCTGCGCAATGAATCGGCAGATTCCAATAGGTTGTCCGCTTGCATAGCAGTGTTGGCTCTTTCCCTACCATCCACTGAATCATTTCAAGATCTCCAACGTATGAAGCAAAATGAATAGGACATGCAAGGTGAAAGTCTCCTCTCCATGTCAAAAAGGCAGGATCAAGAGAAACCAAATATTGTACAGCTTCAAGTCCTCCAGAAACAGCAGAGTGGATAGGGAAAGTACAATGACTGTTTTCTGAATAGATTTGCTCAGGTCTTTTTGAGACAATCCACTTCATTATTTCGACATGTCCTTCACTTGAAGCTAAATGCAAACAGCTCTCTCCATGACCGATAGAGGAATCTAAAAGTGTTTCATCTTGAGAAATCATCCATTGAAAAACCTGAAAGTTTCCCGAGAGAATAGCCCAATGATGAGGAAGCTCTTCATCTTCATTTCCTTCTCGAAGTGCCTTTGGGTTTTCTTTAGCAATCCGCTTGACTTCAGCTAAATCTCCCAATCGAGCAGCCCAATGCATGGGGAATGTTCCATCATTTTTTGATATGCCGTACATCTTCAGCCTTTAACATTTACAATTTGTCGCAGACGGTACTTGATTTTTACGAGGTCCTCTTGTGCTTTCATGACCTTTGAGATGTTTTTATAAGCCGCTGGGCTTTCATCTAAAATCTCAGAGTCTAATCGAGCTTCAATCCCTTTCATCGCGGCTTTGTGATCAGAAAGAGAAATCGTCTTCTTTGCCTTGGCACGCGACATTTTCCGTCCTGCACCGTGGGAGCATGAGCAAAAACTCTCTTCGTTCCCCAGCCCTTCAACAATAAAAGAGCCTGTTCCCATTGAGCCAGGAATGATTCCCAAATCACCCGTTCGAGCCCGAACAGCCCCTTTGCGTGTCACCCAAACATTTTCACCAAAATGATTCTCTTTTGTGACATAGTTATGATGGCAATTTACCACCATTTCGGTGACTTCAAAAGGTGCTAAGTGTTTCTTCACTGCTTTCAATGTCGCAGCCATCATTTCCTGACGGTTTTCAGAAGCATAATCTTGAGCCCACAAAACCGCCTCGACATAATCATCGAATAGTTCCGTATCTTCGACCAAATAAGCCAAATCTTGATCGGGGAGGTACTCATTGATATAAAAACGTTCCATCTCTCTTTTAGCCTTTTCAATGAAATAGCTTCCAATACGATTCCCTGGACCTCGAGAACCTGAGTGGAGCATGAACCAAACATGATTTTGCTCATCCAAGCACATTTCAATGAAATGGTTTCCTGTTCCAAGCGTTCCCAAATGATGAGCATGTTTCTCGCTTTTTGCCTTAGGATGTTTTTCGATGATTTTTTTGTAACGGTCTTCCATTTTTTTCCAGGTAGATGACAAATGATTTGGAAGAGAGCCCCAAGCTCCTCGGTCATTTCGACCGCCGTTATCTGTCCTTCCGTGGGGAACAGCTTTTTCGATGGCTACTCGAATGGCATGCAAATGATCAGGCAATTGCTCCGCTCTCAAGGAGGTCTGAACTGCCATCATCCCACATCCTAAATCCACTCCAACTGCAGCAGGAACTATAGCTTTTTTTGTTGCAATGACAGATCCAACAGTCGCCCCCTTGCCATAGTGAACGTCAGGCATTCCTGCGACATGGCGGAAAATGAAAGGGAGTTTTGCCACATTGCGCAATTGTTGCATTGCCTCCTCTTCAAACGGTTCTGATGTATCCCACAGTTTAAGTGGTTTCCCTTCAGTTTCATAGTGATTATAACCGACCATTTTGCACCTCCAGTTTTATTTTCTTAAGAATCACTTTTGGCCGCCGTAGGTTTCTAAGCTAAACTTATTTTCTTGAAAAATCAAGAGAGCATGACCATCATCAATATCGGGAAGATTCACATTCCATGTATGATAAAACCAGCGATTTTCGTTTTGCATGGGCTTTTGTAAGAGTTTTACAACATATTGAATCTCTGGCGATAAGCGTCTATTTCCACTGAAAAAAGAAAGATCTGACATCCAACGCTCAACGTCTGCACCATCTCGAATAGCAAACTGATTCCAAACACAAGGATAAGAAAGCCCCATGTGACCACTGATGCAAAAATTAGGCTGCGAATGGGAAAGTAACCGAGCCAAAACTGGCTCTTTCCCCGGGCTGACATGAGAAACAAAGAGGGAAGGATTTCCTGGTTGTTTCACTTTCTGCAAAAGTTTCCCAAATTGATGGAAAGTCGCCTGAATCTTTCCTTCTACTCCCTGAAATGAGGTTTCAAAAGCTTTATCATTCAAAACAAAATTCCCCCCTAAGCCGTATAGGAAAAATGCATTGCCTTGCATGTCAGGAATCGTATACTGCCGCTCTTCATCAAGAAGATAAAGATTAGAAACCTTTTTACCATTTCTAAGCTCATGAATAACGGTTTCATCCTCATGATTACCCCAAACAGTATAAATGGGGACAGTAAATTGCTTATTTCCTTTTAAATACTCGGGAAAATCTCCGAGAAGTCCCTCTTTCCGAATCAACTCACACATCTCTTTTTTAGAACTTAAACTGGATACTTGACTGGCAAAAGGGGAGTGGACGATACGGAGTTTCAACTCACGCATGCTCAAACGTTCAACGCTTTTTTCATCGTAAAAACCAAAGTCTCCAGCATGGATGATGAGATCGGCTTTTTTTTGCTCTGCTAAAATATTGAGAGCATCCAACTTACCATGAGTATCACTGACAAGTAAAATTCTTAACATGTTTTCCCTATTGAAAAAGAGTAGCAAAGTTTTATACTCAAAGAGCTTTAAAAATTGGTTTTGAGAAAGCGCGAATGCTTTCGAAATTTATCGATCATAAGCGACTAAATATTAGAAACATGAAACCACTTAAAATCGGCAATTTGCGGAGCTTTGGCGCAGACGAAAATCGAATTCTTGAAGCTCTTTGAGTATAAACAATGTATTCAAATAAGATGAATAAAATTTTTCAAAAAATCGTCATTTCAGTATGTTCCGTTTGTAGGAACAAGGAAGAATTTTTCCTCAAAACATGACAAGGGATGGCCTAAAATGGGTAAAAATGTTGCTCAAAAACTGTTAGAGAGTCACTTAGTAGAAGGGAAGATGGTTGTAGGACAAGAAATTGGGCTGAGAATCGACCAAACACTTTGCCAAGATGCTACGGGAACAATGGTGATGCTCGAACTCGAAGCCATGGGACTTAAACGAGCTAAAACTGAAGTTTCCTGCCAATACGTCGACCACAATATCATTCAAAACGACTTCAAAAACCCAGACGACCATCTTTTTCTCTATAGCGCAGCCCAAAAATTTGGCCTTTGGTTCAGTAAAGCTGGAAACGGCGTGAGTCATCCAGTCCATATGGAAAAACTCGGAAAGCCTGGAAAAACTCTTCTCGGATCAGACAGCCACACCTGTGCTGGGGGAAGTTTAGGAATGCTAGCTATGGGAACTGGAGGACTCGAAGTGGCTTTAGCCATTGCAGGAGAGCCTTTCCACGTGAAAATGCCTCAAATCATGGGCGTCAAGCTCACCGGAAAACTCCCAGACTGGGTCAGCGCAAAAGATGTGATTCTTGAAATGCTGCGTCGCCACGATGTCGCTGGGGGAGTCGGCAAGATTATCGAATACTACGGACCAGGGTTAGACAACCTCTCAGCAATGGACCGCCATGTGATTGCCAATATGGGAGCCGAGCTTGGGGCCACGGCAAGTGTATTCCCATCTGACAAAGAGACAAAAAGGTTCATGAAGTTGCATGGAAGAGAAGCCGATTGGGTTGAACTGAAAGCCGACCCAGGTTGTACCTACGATCTTCATGATGAAATCGACCTTTCAAAGCTCGAACCCCTCATTGCTTGTCCAAGCAGCCCTGGAAATGTCGTCACTGTTAGAGAAGTTGCAGGCAAGCCTATCTTCCAAGCGATGATCGGTTCGTCAGCAAATCCTGGGATGCGCGATTTTGCTATTGCTGGAATGATCATCGAAGGACAAAAGTCTCAAGATCATGTTTCACTCGATATCAACCCTACATCAAGGCAAATCCTTGAAAACTTGACTTCATTTGGATACCTCTCTTCGCTCATTCGAGCAGGGGGACGCATCCACCAAGCTGGTTGTAATGGATGCATTGGTATGGGGCAAGCTCCTGCAACCGGGAAAATCAGTTTGCGCACCAATCCGAGAAACTTCCCAGGACGTTCAGGAACAAAAGAAGATCAGGTCTACCTTTGCAGCCCTGAAACTGCAATCGCCTCTGCAATGACTGGAAAAATTACCGATCCTCGCGATTTGAAGATGAAATATCCGAAGTATAAAGAACCAACAAAAATTGAGCTCGTCGACGAACTCACCCCTCCACCCGCTGAAGGAAAAGGGACAAGTGAATTGATTATGGGACCCAACATTAAACCTCTTCCGAAATTTGATAAGTTATCGCAGCATATTGAGGGGCCTACACTTCTCAAAATGGGTAACAACATCTCAACTGACGAAATCCTACCTGCTGGAACAAAAGTTCTCCCATTTAGAAGCAACATTCCCGAAATTAGCAAGTTCACATTAGCTCAAGTGGATGAAAACTACTATGATCGTGCAATGAAGCATCAAAAAACTGGTTCCTTCCTCGTCGGGGGACACAATTACGGCCAGGGGTCGAGCCGGGAACACGCTGCCATTGCACCACGCTATCTAGGTGTCAAAGCAGTGATTGCAAAAAGTTATGCCCGGATCCACCGTCAAAACCTCATCAACTTCGGCATCTTAGCCCTGACTTTTTCCGATGAAAAAGATTATGACTCTATCGATCAAGAAGACATCCTTGAAATCAAAAACGTTGAAGAGAACTTGGCAAAAGGAACCGAAATTGAAGTGATCAATAAGACAAAAGGCAAAACTTTCAAGGCAACACATAATTTTACGCCAAGAGAATTGACTTCCATCAAAGCAGGAAGCCTCATTAATGTTGCCTTAGAAAAGCACAGCTAAAAAGAGAGCGCACATGCTACTATTTATCGTTCGCATCATTATCACGACAATCGTGGTTGTCGCAATCGCTCATGTTTTACCAGGGCTTGAAGTCAAAAACACCTTTGACGCAATTTTCTTTGGCTTGATTCTTGGGATCATTAATGCTGTGGTTCGTCCCATCTTGACCCTTTTAACCCTTCCCATTACAATTTTCACCTTGGGACTCTTCTTACTAGTAATCAATGCCTTTACCTTTTGGCTTGCCAGTGAGATCTCTTATGGTGTTCATATTCACTCTTTTTGGGGAGCTTTTTGGGGAGGGCTCATCATCTGGGTTACAGGAATTCTGACCAACCGGCTCATCTGGAATAGAGAGGTCTATTAACCTGAGTTCTGAGTTTCTTTCACACATTTTCAGGACGATTTGGCCTTCACTTTAAATAGGCTGTGTTGAAAAAATCAGAAACGCTTGTAATTCTCCATTAAGTCAAGAATTACAAAGTAAAGTCGGATTTTAGGAGATCAAATACCCGTATTTACTCGAGGCTAACAATTTTGCACCTTTCAAGTCAACATTCTAATTTTCAAAATCTTACAAACTTTCAATACGTTTAATGTTGTTCCCTCGCGCCCTGGATATCCTCCAGATTTACTGCTAATTACAGCTATTTTTAAGCCGGTTTTCTTATCTAACGAACTCGTTCCTCTAGTTGATAAATGCGTAATCGTTTCTTCAAAATGTCTAATTATAAATCTGGGCAGTAGGGGAGGGAGGAGTGAATTCAAAATCTCGTTTGGAAATTGCGAAATCGTGGGCCGTGGACATAGAGCCTTAAAAAAGAGGATGTTATATAAGAAGACATGCTTTGCAAAGCCCAGATCGTGGCTGCAGTCCTAAAATTTAAATAAGTTCTCTCCTAGAAATATGCGTAATAAACCCAGAGTTCATGCTAATTTAGCTCGGGGTTAGAGGTGTAAATTAAAAATTTTATTTTACTCTCGAATACTCCTCTTCAAAGACAGTAGCTAAAATTTTAATTTCCATATCGTTGATTTTTAACTTTATCCTATAGTATAATATGATGTGTTATTGGGATCTAGGTGGGATATAAATAAGGCCCCATAGGGGCAGAGAAGAGTAACCTTATGGCATTAACAAACTTAATTGAAAGTGCAAAACTTTTTGATCAATGGGCCATCAGTGGATTGCCTAAGGGAATCGATTCTAAAGCTGAAGCTAAGAAAGTCCAGTCTTATATCGATCAGGTGAAGTCGTCTAATAGATCATTTGAAATGATGGTTTATTTTGAGTATCGCCCAAAATTAGAAAAGGGACTAGAGCTTCTTAATACTGCTGCTCCAATCATCACCGAAAAATCTTCAACTGAAGAAGTCCTTAAGCCTACCGAAAAAAGTGAACCAGCAACCTCAGATAAAACTACCTCTCTCCCCAAAACTGAAAGCAATGGATCCACAGTCATAGGAACCATCTTCGGAGGAATGGTTGCCATTCCAAAGGCGATCTTATGGACTGGCCCTAAAAGCTTAGTTCAATGGGCACTCACACCAAGACAAACTCCAGTAGAAACTTCTGAAAGCGAAAAACCGAAGCCTGTTGAGGTGATTCATACTCGTGATGAAATCTCGGCCCCCGATGATGTTAGTCGCTTTAAGCGGACAGAGCGCATTCCGGTAGGACTCAATAATGAAAACGGGGATGATTGCTTTCTCAATTCCGTGAGACAGTTCACATACAATACCCCCCTTGCTGAGCATGTCCTTCCAGCATTGCCGAAAGAGGTTTTTCCTCATACACTTAAAGACTGTGAAAACTATCACGCTCAAACTGTTGGTACCCCCATGGGAGGCTCAAGGTCCGTTCGGAATGAGTTATTACCTCCACACATGAGAGGAGGCCATCAAGATGCTCACGAAGCTTTGATGCAGCTACTTTACTATACAGACGAAAAAACGAATCCTATTTTCAATCAAATTGAAGGAACTCGAACTTATGATTTAGGCAGTTTGCCTAGGGGAGTGACATACGATGATTTCACCACAGAGGGAAAAGGTTATTTTCAAATTGCGCGTCAACATAACTGTGGGTTGAATATCGCAACTGACCGTGTTGCAATGCCTTTGCTTTCAATTAAAACCGAAGAAAAGAAAACACTCAGAACACTCCAAGAAGTTTGGGATTATCATATGAACCCACCAGTTCAACGAGTCGTTCCGACAACTTCTCCTGATGAATTTGGAGCCAATCTATGTGATTCTACAAGGATAACTCCTGAGATGCTTAACAGTGGGCGTGTTGTCACCAACCGCCATGGCAAATATAAAGCGTTGCCCGATCAAGTAGGTGAGAAGTTTCGATTTGTAGAACCTCCTGAGCACCTTCTCTTTTCCCTAAAACGATATACGAGATCTCTTGGTGTCAGCACTAAAATTGGTGATACAGTCGACATGGACCCAACTTTCACTCTCGATCATAACCACATCAAAGGGGACAGGGCTGCGAATTACCAAATTGAAGCTTTTATCGTCCAATCAGGAAGCTTATCAGTTGGTCACTACATTTCCTATGTTTATGACCGCTCTAGGGACCAGTGGTACAGATGTAATGATAGTTCCGTAACCCCTATTTCAACATCTGATGCCAGAGCAGCAATGCGCATTGCCTATTCCTTCTATGCGAAACGCGTAGGAGAACCTTTTAGATCGACTCCAAGAGCAATCACAACGCCCCTTGAACTTCCCAAGCATGAAGTTTCTTTATCGACAGAAAAAGACTCAAAAACCCGTGTGCCATTCCGTTTAGATAGAACGCACAAAATTGGATTAAGTTCTTCTAAGCAAGCTTTTGAGGGCACATTTATTGTAGGGGATTTAAGCCAATCAGATATCTTAGATGGACAGGGAAAAGCAAATGCACAAGCTACTGGATTCCTTGCAAAAATTCTCAATGGCTCGCCTGTTACGAAAGATAATCTCGGTCCTCTACTCGATCAAAATGTTAATGCAGTCAGAAGTCAATATACTTCGCCTAGCAAAGCTGCGCAGCAAGAAAAAGTTTTAAATAGAATAGCTGACAAATTTGCTCAAGAGCTCGAAAACTTCGCTTTGACTTATAAGGGATTCCAAAGTCTCAAAGTTCCCGAAGACCAATTAGCACAATTTTTCCTCACGAGAATGAAGGATATTGGAATTGAATATCAAAAGCAATACAAACAAGATGCAACCTCTGCTTTTACAAAGGCTCTTCCAGATTTAGCAGAAAAACGCCTGACAGGCAAACTCACAAAAGAAAAGCTCTCTGACACCGTGAAGTCTCTCTTACGCCAAGATAGAGTTGGAGAAAAAACAAGTGACGAAACACACTCTTCATCTCAGATGACAGAGGTCTATCGTGCATTCGAAAATGCCTTTGGAAATCTAAAGCTTCCCGAATGTGAAACCTTAGGTCTTGACTCAGATCCTGGAATGCGAAGTGTGATTTTTCAAAGCATTTTGACTGCAAAAAGAGAAGCGTATCTTGATTCAAATAAAACACCTGCAGTCGGAGCTGTTCTTAGTTGCAATGGTGCTTCGTATGCTATCTCATTATCTAAGCAGGAAAACGGAACCGTTCTCTACCGTATTTTTGACCCACAAGGAAAAAATGAACTTACAGGCAGTACAGGGGCATTTATCTTTGAAACGACTGATGAAACTCAAGCTGCTAAGCTCCTCACTGAGTTAGTGACTTATCTTCCAGTTGAAGATGCTGGTGGAGACCTCAACGAATTGACGACTTACACATTCATTCCCCCCATTAAAAACAAGACCTCCGTGTGGCCCACAATCGGCAACACTATATACAATGTCAGCGCTTATACACTTAGTGGTGCCTCAACAGTTGTAACCTTCCCTTTTAAAAGTGTCTATTACTTGGGCTGCGCCTTAATGAGTACCTGCAAATCGAAACCCCAATCTCAGACAATCTCTACTAAACCGATTACAGCCAAGTTTGAACATACGAGCAAAGAGTCTGTAGGAGCAGAACTAGCAAGAATTCGATCTGAAATTGTCCTCTTTATGATGGGTGATAAAACATACACTCCATCCGATCTCGCTCGTTTAGGAGATGCGCTGAGCAAAGTGATGCCTGAAGCTCGCAAGTATCCTGAGCTTGCAAAAACAGCTGAATCGATTGCTAAGTCCATTCAAAACTTAGGAGGAACAGTTTCAATATCTACCTCTTCACAACCTCAAACGACTCACTCAACACCAGTGAAGACTCCAACTTCATCGACATCTGTTTCAGACCCAAGAGGATTGCTCCCTTTCTATACAGGTGGAAAGGCAAATGCGCATGGCTACACCTTAGAACAAATTCTCAAATTTTCAGACGAAGAAATGGAGCTTCATCACAACTTCATTCAGTGGATTTTCCCCACCAGCCAAATCGGGGTTGATGCAAAAGCTCCTCTCTTAGATAGAGGACTCATCGCTGCTGCAAAAAGCGATCCGACCTTCTGCGCTAACATGCTTCGCTCTTTTGACAAAATGCTCAGCTACTATGGACTCGAAAGAAAAGGAGAGTCTGTTGTGAAAGGTGCAAACTTTGAGTCGCGTAAAAAGTTCTGGTTAATCAATGGCAAACACAACCTACTCCGCATGACTCGTATGATCACAAGCATGGGCAAACTTGGCCTCAAGAAAGAAGCTAGAGCTTTTGCCGAATGCATCATAAGAGTTCACGACAGAGGTGAAATCTCTGGACTCGGAAATTCGGTTGGGTATTGGATGCAAGCAATGGTCGACCACACTTCTTAATAGAGTTCATCTAAAAAATTCGTAGAAAAGTTTTATGACTCTGTGTTAATTTTTCTAACTCGTAAAAGTACTGATGAGTTGGGACTATGAAACGGATTATCACACTAGTTGGAATTGCATGCATGAGTTTTGCCTTAACGGGCTGTCATGTCTCGAGTAAAACTTCAATGTACGGCAGTGGGGGACGCACCTCTTATAACAAAGCCGCACAGAACACAACCAATCAAGAGCTTCTGCTAAATCTTGTCCGACTTAGATACTCTGATACCCCTTACTTTCTACAAGTCAACAATGTGACCACACAATTCACTTATACAGGAAAACTCTTTCCAGGAATCAAGATTCCTGGCTTTGACAACTCCAATCCTTCATCGTTGGGAGCTGAACTGGCCTGGTCCAATCAACCTACCATTCAGTACTCACCCCTCCAAGGTAAGGACTTTGCCATCCAATTGATGCACCCGCTTGATTTAAGGGTTATCCAAGGGCTTATTTATACAGGCTGGGACGTCGACAGGGTTTTCCGTCTTTTGGTCCAAAGTATGGCCGATATCTCGAATGCATGCGGTGCTTCCGGTCCTATTCCTGAAGAACCACCTCACTATAAACGGTTCCTAGAAGCAACTTCTCTCCTTCGCTACTTTCAGCGCATGGGGGAACTCCACATTGGAGTACGTTATATTCCCCCTTCTGGAGGAGAAGATCAAAATAATGGAAAAAAACCCAATACCATCCAGATTTCTTTTCCCTCAGACGGTGAAAAGGGGAAACGCCTCGCTTCAATTTTGGAAGATGTCAAAACTGCCAAAGGAAAGTATATCCTCAACATGCGCCAAGATTTCAATGAACAAGCTGAACTCGGAATCATGACTCGCTCTCTCCTCAGTTGTATGTACTACCTCAGTCTAGGAATTCAGGTTCCAGAGAGGGACATTGAAGCAGGTATTGTCGGACACACTCACTACACAGATGGGCGTCATTTTGATTGGACAGAAGTTATTGGAGACCTTCTTACCGTTCACTCAAGCATGGATTACCCACAAAATGCCTACTTAGCTGTCTCCTACCGTGGCTACTGGTTTTACATTGACGATGCTGATGTGAATTCCAAACGAACATTTGTTTTACTGCAGCAGATCTTTAACTTGCAGGCTAAACAGTCTGAAAAAGAACCGCCCCTATTGAGTATTCCTCTAGGTAGTGGATCATAAGATGTGATCATAGACACGCATTTTAATGAGCATGAGGATGAGTGCTTCTTTTTTAATCGAGTACTCATCTTTCTCTACTTTCCAGATGTCTGAAACTTCTTTCAAGTCCATATTTTCCTCAAACCACATTTGGACCTTCATTGCTGGGATACGCCCAGAAATGATTTCATCTTGAATGGCTTCAAGAACAGACTCTTTGGTATAGGCCTCGGAGAAAAAACTTTGTGTGAAAAGGGAAACGAGGGGAGTCAGCAGAATATATAGCCCATCGGTTACAACTGCCTTGGCTTCAATATCATTTTTCGAACCAATCGTCTCAGCGCCCATCGTTTTTCCGTAAATCGCCATAAGGGTATTCGGCCAATGAGGACTATTCAGCCCCAATCTTTCGACGAGTGTATGCGGGACTTTTCTAAGAA
This sequence comes from Simkania negevensis Z, assembly GCF_000237205.1. Classification (GTDB taxonomy): domain Bacteria; phylum Chlamydiota; class Chlamydiia; order Chlamydiales; family Simkaniaceae; genus Simkania; species Simkania negevensis. The sequence continues at coordinate 1,260,359 of NC_015713.1, forward strand.
TGAGCCCCCAAATGTTTTGAATGTACTGAAGACGTCTTTCATAGAGAACAGTTAGGATTCCTTTCTTCAAGGTAATGTCTTTCCCAACTTCAGCTAAAGATGCTTCCGTCTCTCTCAAAACATTGAGTACTTGAGGGCCACAATAATCGGCTCCTTCAACACCCAGCCATAGAAGAGCATTGGCCCGATCAAACTCGGAATCAGACTCTTTGAGGAACTTTGCAATTGAAAGATAAAATCCTTCGACTTGGCGCTTATATCCTTCTGGCGAGATCGAAGTGAGATTGATTTCAGTATGTCTTTTTTGTCTCAAAGTAAGCATAGGACGCGGGCTAGCGGTAGAGACCCCTCTAACCTGAGCGCTTTTCGCTTTAAGTCGAGCGACAAGAATTTGAAGCCCTTCTCTAAAAAATTGAATCGCTTGGGGTTTGACTGTGTCTGATAATCTATCTCGGAGCTTCTGATCTTCAGGCTCTAAATGGGAGTTGTTGAGTAACGGAAGTAGCTCATGTGCCGACTCATAAAGCTCTTTGGGAATCGTAGGGGGGTCATTCCAGTGCTTATCTTTTGCAAGCTTGTTCATGAGAACGAGCAAATGGTTCTCCCAGGGAATGGACTCAAAGATAGATAAGAGTTCATCGAGCGCCGCTTCACACTCTTTAAAAGAGAGACCTTCTCCACTGGATATCACTTCAGACTCAACTTCAAGKTGAGAAAGATCCAATTGGACCTTTTCTAGGCTCATCCCTTTCATATCCCCAAGAGTAACAACTTCGGCTCCATGTACTTTTGTAGGAACATACGTACGAACAGCCTGCTTCTTGTAATGATCAGCAATGGTTTTGACCCGACCTGCAAGTTCAAAAATCGAAAGAAGACGGTCAAAAAAGCTCCCTGTAACCAAAAGGTATATGTCACATGGAATCACAATACATGAGTCTACAACTTTGGTCACTTCTTTCGAAAAATACTCATTCTCTGATAGATAAGAAAATCCGTACGTGAGCGCGGTAGCTACTCCTACAGAGTAACGACCTGCTAAGACAAGGAGGGCTATCCCTATAAAGTTTACACTTCTGACGATTTGGCCATAATAAAGAGAAAGCCAAATGACTCTTTTTTTCATCCAATAAGAGTCCATTTCCATATAGGTCAATACTGCGGGGACAAGAGGAGAAAGCACTAAAATATTTGAGGAGCGGAGCGATAAACCTGCATAACCCATTTCTTTAGAAAGCATGCGAAGAGTATTGAGCGATAAATTGACTTGAAAGAGCTGATCAAGAGAGGCAGCTAAATAATCGGCTGCACAATGGTAATTTTCTTCAGTCTTCTGAGCAAGCCGAAGAGCGTATGTCGTATGGATAGTAGAGAGAATGTCTAGAGCCATCTTTAAAAAACCCAAAATCAAATTTCCGAGGATTATAACACTCCCTAGACTTATTTAAAATCAGATCCTACACCCCTCTTTTTCAATACTCTATAATACAACATAACATTAATTATCAGACGTTAAATCTTTTTTAGAATACCTCCTCGCGCTCTTCTCTACCTTTCCTGCTAGATGTGAGATTCCTTCATAAACGAATGCGGCTTGATTAGGGCAAACTTCGGTCGTAATCGATTGACAGAATGAGGTCTAAAAGCATAAACTTTTTGGACTTTAAACAGCAAAAATGCCGTTTTAGCAACGTATCACAATAGGAGTAATTCCATGGCGAGTTCGTCAGATACGACTTCTAAAGAATCAGGAGCCACTCCTTTTTTTCACTACATGAGACAGTCACATCCAGCATGGACTTGCTGCTCACCCAGTTGGAATGGAAGATATGTTCACTTTCTCAATTCGCTTCCTATACTGGTTCAGCAAAATAAGAATAGAGTTGATGCCTTCTTTGTAGAAGGAAAAGGATATGATAGACGACTTTTAAGCCACTTAATTCCTTGTGTATGCCCTGAAGTGCATAAAATTGGCTTCAATGGGACAAGACTTTTACTCCATCTCAGAAACATTTCTCTTGATTCACAAAAACCTTCCTCCTCCTCATCATCAGTTGGAAGTGAGACTTTTGCATCTCGCTTTGCAAGCTTTGTAATAGGAAAACCTATTATACACTCCCCTCCTCAAACTCCCCAAGATGTTCTGGAAATCTCCGAGGAGCTCGACACGCAAATTCAAGGCCTTCACCTTTGGCAATTTCATCACCTTTGTAGAAAGGTACTGCAAGCGTTTCTCAAAAAAAGAAAAACGACATCTATGTTCATCGTGGGACCACTTGTTGACCGCCATCTTGCTAAAATTATGGTCCGTTCTATGGACCCCAATATTTCTCCAGTTATTCCTTTTAAATCCCCAGACGGAAGGATCACGTTGAAAAGAAATAATGAAGCGAAAAGCGTAGACTCTTTGAGCCTGGACTTTCCCTACATGCCACCTGCTTTTTCTAGAGATGAAAATAGAGAAACGAATCTTGATGTATTCACACGTAGATTTCTCAATGAAGTTTTTTTAACTCCACATATAAAATTTGTTTGTGAGTCTCTATCACTTACCCCTCCAACACTTGAGCAAATCTACTCAATCGCGCGCGACTATTTGGTAAGCGCTCCTGAAGAAAAAAACACCACAGTCCATCTTCTTCAAAGCTCCGTTCTTATTTTTCCTTTCAGAGTCTATCTAAAAGACCTTTACCATGAGCTTGTTATCATCGATGAACGCACGAAAGAAAAAAATATGCACCTACGAAGTCTAATTCAAGTTTTCAAACGGTTCCTCTCTCAAAAAAATGTTGCAATGCAATCACTTCCTGACTTTATAGAAATGAAATCGGTTGCCGATACAGAAGTCAAAAAGTTACTCATTGACATCTGTGGAGGTAAACAATTTCTAAGTAAGCTAAAAAAACTAAAAAAACTTCCTCTTATCGAAAAAGAAGCTGCCCAAATTCGAAAAATCCACAGTTTAACATTTGAATTCTTCTGCAAAGAAGAAAAAGATGTGACAGGTGATATTACCCCCAAAAAAGTTGCGCGCTCACTTTTCCCTGATAGCCACCCTAATTGGGCGATTACTATCAATTCTCTACCATTCCATCCAAGTACTAACGAAAAGTCGGTTTATTTTTACCATCTCATTGGGGAAATTTCACGAGGCTTCAAGGATGGAAAAATGCGTGTTATTCAAGATGAAACAACGCGCTTTCTCGAAGGGGTAAAAGTGAATGAAAAGATCGATACAGCTTTTAGAAATGGCAGAGTGATTCGTAAAATGGATTCAGATGCATTTCCTATTCTTCAACGGATGACAATTGAAGCCTGGGGACCTGCAGATCCTCTTCTTCGTGAAAAGTGTCCAAGGCTCTTGGAGAAATTTCATTTCCGAAGAAAAAAGCCGCAAACTCAACTTTGTGATGTCGAAGTGAAATCAACTCATGACCATCAAGTAACCCATAAATATGCCTATGTTCTCTTTGAGCAGCTGTCGGCTTTTGCAACAGGAATGCCTTACGCAACAATGACACTTGAATGGAGCATGACAACTCCTCATTTTCAAGGAGTGTTGAAAATTTCAGAGTTTAGCTTCACTCCAGAACTTGAAAATGCAAAGCATGCTTCCTTGATCAAACAGGAGATCTTTGAAGCATTTCTTTCCGATCCATCTTGAGATTTTTGCTTGGCAGAATGAGGCATACCTCATAAGATGCGAAATATACTCAAACAACTTCAAAAATTGGTTTTGAAGTTGTTTGAGTATAAATGAAATTGGAACCTTATCAATGTATCGCATTTGTCTTTTCTTATTCTGCCTCCTCTCTTTCTCTCTAGAGGGAAAGATTTTCTCTAGGGTTTACGAAAAACCACCCATCAGCGCTGTTGTTTCTTTCGATCTTACCGTTAGCAATATGGCTCGCTCTATTGAGTTCTACACAAAAATTCTTGGGTTTCGAAAGGTTGCTGACTATCAAGTTTCAGGAGAGCCATACGACACACTTTACGACCTAAAAGGATCTCGTATCCACGTCGTTCGTTTGAGGCTTGGACTAGAAACGCTCACTCTGATGGAGTTTGAAAAACCGAAGGGGCGTCCCCTTCCCATCGATCTTGCTAGTGACGACATCATGTTTCAACACATCGCGATCGTCGTGAGCGACCTGAATCAAGCCTACGGGTCTCTTCTAAAAAATCAAATTGTCACCATTTCTCCTGAACCTCAAAAACTTCCTAGCTGGAACCTCGCTTCTTCTGGAATCCAGGCCCTCTATTTTCGAGATCCAGATGGCCACCCCTTAGAGCTCATCCAATTCCCGCCAGGAAAAGGAAATCCCCGCTGGCAACAAACGCACGGACAACTCTTTTTAGGGATCGACCACTCTGCTATCACAATTAAAAACACCTCAAAAAGTTTAGAGTTTTACCAACACCTTCTTGGCTTAAAAATCACAGGTGATAGCTTGAACTACGGCCCAGAGCAAGAAAAACTTACTGGTGTGAAGGGAGCAAAAGTCTATATCACCTCTTTAAACGCAGAGCAAGGGCCAGGAATCGAGCTTCTCGACTATCTCACGCCAAATGCGGGGCGGGACATGCCTCCTGATACCCGAGCCAATGATTTATGGCACTGGCAAATTCGGCTCCAATCCCCTGAGCTTGCCGGATTACACCAATCGCTTGTACAAGCAAATACCTTTGTGCGCAAGATCCTCAGCTTCCAAAACCCCTATCTCGACTACCATAAAGCCTTTCTGACTCGAGATCCAGATGGGCATACCCTCCTGATCACCCAGTAGCCTCTTCACTCCCCTCTCAACCCTTAACTTTATTCATATCAAAATTGATTTACAGAAATGTAAAGAAAAATTTTTGATGCAAAAAAATCTTTATATTCATAGCATCTGTTGTGGTTTTGGATGAACACATCAGTAAGGAGGTAAAAGATGGCTGTTTCAACTCCAAATCCAAGGGAAAGGGCCGGCTCTGTCGTCTTATCACCTAGAAGCTTTAACTCAACTGCTATGGTGAAGTTAAAACTAAATGTATTGGCGGGACAAACCGCTATTCAAGGGGTTTTCCACCTCATTAAAGACCTTTCGATTCAAAAAGAGGCGTTTGATATAGCCATCATCAAACTCAATGGGCGCAACCTCTTACTAGAGCCTCCTGAAAACCAAGAAAAATACTTCGATCTGATCCAGAAGTATACAAATACATCTAGATATAGCTGGAAGCTCCAAGCAGACGTCGTAGAAATCACTCTTAATGGCTATGAAGAAGATCCTGTCTGGATTGCACTAACAAAACAAGGAGGCGACCAAGGAAGCTACTGACTCTTGCTCAATAAGAACTATGCCCTGCCTTGCTCGAGTATAAAGTTTAAGTCCTCCTATAAACCCAGAGTTCAGGTTATAAGCATGAGCCTACCCTAGTAAAAAGCCCCTTTCGGGGCTTTTATCACTTATTTCTTATTTGGTGAATGATATGACAGTGAAGTCGAAAACCCAGGTCGACGATATACTGATCTAGGGTCAATCTGATTGCTAGATTGGGTACCATTTATATCAACAATCGCACCTTCGTCTTTCACTTTGACTTGTGTTTGGCTTGTAAAGAAGCGAGAGACAACTGTTCCGATCATGGCTGTGATAACGGCAGTGGCCGCAACAATAGTGACTTCCATTAGCATCTTATCAGTCAATCGCCCATTTGTACCTAAAGGAACTGCACAAGGAATCGCAGTTGTGATGATTGGCAATAAAATATGAAGAAAGCGGCTTTCTTTTTGAGGAGCACCTAAAAGAGTTGTTACGCAAACTTGAGCCAGTCCAAAGAAAAACCCAAAGAGAGCAAATATTCCATCATCCAATGCGTCTTTGAACAATGCCCCAGCGCCAACAGCGGGAAGAAAAGTCGCAGCGCCAGTAACAACGTAGTTGAAAACTCGAGCAGGTCTAGATTCCTCTTTCGGTTCTGCACTCATTTTAAAAATCGCTTTTGCAATCACTTTAATTAAAGCTACAGCAGCAAGCCCTGTTGAACAAAGCAAATATGCTTCTATCAGGCTTTGCACGGGAGCACTCACAGCATATAAAACAGCCGTTGAGATTAACCCTGAGAAAAAGGGAAACGCTAGCTGGACAATTTTAGGCTTTTGACCAGCACCCATAACTGTAGCTAAGCCTGAATTGATGCCAGAAAAAATTCCTGCCACTGGTATAATTTCTCTTGCTAAATCTTTAGGAACATTCATAAGTCCTTCTTTCACTACCGTTGAAATTGCTCCTGTAGAAAACACAATTTCTGCACCCATTTGTCCGATATTTTTAACTAAACTTATTGCCATAACCTTATGTCCTTATTGAAAAATTTGAAAATCGGAGAAATTATACAAAAGAAGATAATTGATTTCAAGAGTTAAACTATTAAAGATTAAAATTTAAAGTGAAAATGGCTTGTGGCTTTATAAAGAAGGGCCAGCCTTTCAGCCAGCCCATCTTTAATTGGATTGAGGTATGGACTAAGGAATCTTTTCCCCTTCACCTTCTTATTGTTTTTGTTCTTTCACAAGCAAAGGTATAGGAATTTCTTCTCCCCTCTGATAGGTTGCTAAAACTTCACTTGTTGCTTGCAACTCCCCTTCAAGTAACCAAGAGCTTGCAGCTTGAATACCTCTCACAGAACTGACAACCTGATTGACATCATCTTTTGTGCATTGACTTGATTGAACACTCGAAGAAAGGTCGCTTGCCTCAATTCCATTCGTGTATAGATTAGACCTTTGGTAGATTGAAAATAAATTTTCTTCAGAAGAAGTTTTGCAAAGCGCAACAAATGCAACTTGCATCTTGTACTCGTTTGAAATAGAAAGCTCTTTCCTCATGTGGATAATTTGTGGATAAAGGTCATCGAGGAAATCAGAAAGCACTCCCCACTCTTTAGGGTTTTGAATGAGTAGATGACTTAAAACTGTTTGAGTTTCGGCCCCATCAAGAAAAGTAATTTGCAAGGCAAACTTGAGCGGAAAGGTGGTTACTTCCTTTTGAATCGCTTGGAAATAGGGTTTGAGTGTTGCCATTTCATAAGCAAGTTGCTGCGCCTGAACATCCCAGCCCGGGTGGGTTTCATCTATTCTCCCTGGCAAGGTTAGCTGTTGAGACTTTCGATCCCAAGCATTTTCTTTAATAAGAAGTCCTATCTTCCAGATTAAACCACCACCAAACTTTATACATGGCCAAGCAATGTTCCAAAACGACCATGATAAAAACTTCATGCACTTTGCACGTTTACATTCCTCTGGAGCATTGGATTGTGTATATGTAATGGGAGTGTCGGGCACATAGGTTACCGACGAAAGTCGACGACCTGTCACAGAGTGTGGTTTTGGAGAAGATGCAATGGGCTTATTTTTAACAGGTGAGAAGTATTCTAAAGGGGATGCTTCTTGAAGAGTATCTTTACAAAATGAAAAAGAAAGAGGTCCTTCTCGATTATGATCGAAATGAGTGGCATTGTAGTATAAGTCGTCTGAGGAAAGGTTTGGTTGAGCTACCTTTGTAAGTGGATCCCATCTAGTTTCAGTAGCCATCTCGTTTAATCTCGCTTTAACTGGAAATTTACGTGAACTTTAAAATAGGCAATTGAAATTTGCAACAAAAAAATCAAAAAAAGTTGGTTTAAAGCGCTTGGGAGTGGTTTGCATGCAAGTTTGGGGGGCGATTCAATGTCTTAAGAAAGATGTCATAAAACGTGTCTGTGTCTATTTGCGTCACAACTTGAACTGGCGTCCCTTTACTTCCCATAATCAAGCGTCCATATTCTGGACCTTTGCGCAAGTTAACGACGATTTTTAAGTCGCGATACTGCGCAATATTGGGATTGGTAAAAAGTACAGCTGTAACGGGATCCCACAAAAATTCTCGCATCCGCTTTTTGTTTTTTACAGATGGCTTGAGAATTTCATACACGAGATTTGCAGCCGGAGTTTTCCGATTTTCTGCAAGCATATCGTAAAAGGGCTTCGCAGAAGCATGTTCTACGACGTCTAACGGAACCAGTATAATTGGGATACCTGAATCGAATACGTCTTGAGCAGCTTTAGCATCGAGGAAAATATTGTACTCTGCTACCCGGTTCTTAAATCCCATGGGTTTCCCCTCAATATTTCCAGGAGAAAGGAGCGCCCCTCCCATGATGAAAATCCGCTCGATTTTATCTTTGATCTCAGGTTTTTTCTCAATAGCTAGAGCAATATTTGTGAGTGGTCCGATGCAGAGAAGAGTGAGCTTTTCTTCGTGTTTTGTCGCAATATCAATGATAAAGTCAGCCCCTTTTTCTGCAATAGGGCGAACAGAACTTTGCGGGAGTTTGATTCCTGACATCATATCTGCTTGTTGACGCCAGCTAGGAGGATAAGAACCTACTGGACTGAGAGAGTCGCGCGCGCCAAAGGAAACAGGAATTCGGGGATGGCCTATGAGCTCTAAAACATTGAGCACATTTTGAGCTCCATATTCCCAATGAGAGATCCCATCACCAACTGTCGTAATCCCCTTTACTTCGGCTCGCGGGTTCTTTACGAGATAAACAATGGCCAACATATCATCCAGATCACAATCCGTATCAATGACGACAGAAAAGGGATGCTCGGTATGTTTGACGGAAAGATCTGAATAAAGAGATGACAAGGTTGTCAAAAATGCAACTAGAAAAAATGTGATTCGGCTCAACATGAAGGTAAACCTTGAAATTGAATGATGTATCATTCATAAATGATGTTTTTAAGTTTTTGCAACAAAAAAAACTCGTCCATAAGGAACTGCACATGTATTTTGGAGTCGAAATTTTCGCATTCATAGCAACGGGACTTGCAGCTGGCATCTTAGCTGGTCTACTGGGTTTAGGAGGTGGAGTAATCACCATCCCTTGTTTGATTTTAGTCTTTCACTTTCTTAAAGTTCCCCATGATCTCGTCATGCACCTAGCAATTGGAACCTCTCTTGCAGCTATGATTTTTAACACTCTTTCTTCTTTTTATTCCCATTACCGAAGAAATGGGGTGATCTTTGACATTGTCAAACCAATGGCTTTAGGTGTTATCGTCGGTTCCTTTTTTGGTGCTATGATTGCCAAAGTATTGCCTGGAAGTTTGCTACAAATCATTTTCGGGATTTTTGAATGTCTCGTAGGACTGAAGTTTTTGCTTCCTCAAAAAGAAGTCAAACATATGCGTAAAATGCCAAAATTTTTTGGCCTATCGGTGATCTCACTTTTCGTCAGCACTATTTCGACTATGCTAGGTGTTGGTGGAGGATTGATCAATGTTCCCGTCTTAACCCACTACCATGTCTCGATGAAGAAAGCCATTGGAACCTCTTCAGCTCTAAGTTTCTTCATTTCTCTCTTGGGAGCCGTCTATTTCCTTCTTTTAGGTGCAGGGTCAACAGAGTATCCAGGAACCTTTGGCTATATCTTTCTTCCTGCATTTATTGTGATCAGCATTACGGCCCTTTTCTCAGCGCCATGGGGAGTGAAATTGGCTCACAGCTTACCAACAGACGTTTTGAGGAAAGTCTTTGGGGTTGTCCTCATGCTTGCAGGGATTGGAATGATTATCGGCTAGTACAAATTAAGAATAGATAGCAATAAGGAATGCTTTCAAAGAAGAAACTGTAGATGGGGATAACTTTATGGAATTTATGCGTGTTTTTTTAGATGATGAACTCGAAGCTCTTGAAAGAAAAAAGCTCGCTCGAGGTTTTGATACATGGGTTACAACAGCTGCTGAAGCTATCGAGCTGATATCAACAGGGAAGGTATCTGAGGTTTCTCTCGATCACGATTTAGGTCCAGAAGAAGTCGGATCAGGATATGATGTCGCAAAGTTCATAGAAGAAAAAGCATTTCTAAATGAAATTCCTCGCCTTAAATGGCATGTCCATTCGGCCAATCCTGTTGGAAGAAAGAGAATGACTGCTGCTCTCACAAATGCCGACAGATTCTGGGATCAATCGGAAGAGCTAAACTAAGTCCGGGAAACGCGGAATGGATCTCCGTCGGCATGATGCTTCCAAAGTTCCCATCTCGTTTCTTGCTCTTTCTCAGCCTTTTTGATTTCCTCTCTAAAAAGTTCGTTTTCGTCTTTTTCTTCTTCATCAATGAGAGTGACAAGATGGCGGCGAAAGGTGTCTGGTGGGGTCTCTTTCATAACCTCGACGAGATTTTTGAGTTGATCTTTACTTTTGATATATTTTGAAAGACGCCATTCGATCACCCGTCTCATCGTAAACTCATTGCGCAAGAAAAACTGCTGAAATGGGAAAAGATAGTGATCTTGACTTATACAACATAAGTGAGCCTGTTTTGTGATTTCCAATAGATGCGGGTTATCCGAGTTCATGATCTTCGAGGTAAAGAGAGGAAAAAATGAAAATGACTTTTTCTCACTTTCTTTAAGGTTTTTTTTAGCATCTTTAAGGAGGGCTGAAAGGATGAGAAAATTGAGACGCATGTATTTTTGTCTCTCACGAAAATCCTTTTTCTCTTCTTCATTTCTGCCCTTAGAAGAGAAAAGAGAAGTGATTCGGCTAGCAGAACCTTTTAGAGCTTTTCGGTCTTTCATCGGTTGATTATCAAATTTTAGTTTAATAAATTTTCACAATAGCTTAACAAAATCTTAACATAATTTTCAAAGAAAAAAATTGACCTTATGAAAAAAAATCCATATGCTCAAGATATGACAGTGATTACATTAAAAGGTTCCCCTATTCACACCAATGGAAGGCTTCCCGCTGTTGGAAGTCAAGCCCCTGATTTTCTTTTGATTTCAACAGATCTAAAACCAATGTCTTTGAAGGACTACGCCAGGAAAAAGCTCATTCTTGCAATTGTCCCCAGTTTAGATACCGGTGTATGCCTAACATCAGCAAAACAGTTTGAAGCAAGACTACAAAACCGAAGCGATATCCAAGTTTTATTCATTTCTGCAGACCTTCCATTTGCTCAAAAACGGGTTTGTGGATTTGAAAATCTCAAAAAAATTGAAACTTTATCGATGATGCGCGATCGGAAATTTGCAGAAGATTATGGTGTGCTTCTTATCGATGGTCCCCTCCAAGGAATTGCAGCGCGCGCTGTTCTTGCCTTAGACGAAAACCATCAGATCCTTTACACCGAACTTGTTCCTGAAATAGCTCAAGAGCCCAACTACGATAAAGCGCTTACTTTTTTCGTTTAATCTTCGGATATTTCGGTTGCCAATAAGCCTTTTCGACAGCTTTTTCAACGTCTTCAGGTGGATGGTCACAGACCCCTTCCTCTATTGCCACTTTACCAACCTCTGTCGCAATCGTCTTACTAATGACGGGAAGTTGCTTGATGCGTGGGAAAAGCGAACCGAAAGGGTTATTGAGAATCGGAGCAAAGCGACTTAACACTTCTGCGGCTCTTAAGAACATGTTATCAGTCACTCTTTTGGCTCCCGTTGCAATCACACCAAGTCCAACACCAGGGAAAATGAAAACATTGTTGCATTGACCAATAGTGTACTTTTTTCCCTCGAATTCAACTGGAGGAAAGGGGCTTCCCGTTGCAATGAGCGCTTGCCCTCGTGTCCATTTCATGAGATCTTCCGGAAGAGCTTCTGATTTTGAAGTCGGATTTGAAAGAGGGAAAATAATGGGTCTTGCGACATGCTTTTTCATTTCGACAACAAGCTCCTCGGTAAATGAGCCGGGCTGCGCTGATGTTCCAATGAGAATAGTCGGTTTTGCATGCTCGATTGTTTCATGAAGGGAAATGTTTTGCATATTCTTCACTCCCCACTTTTCAATCACTATAGCTTCTTGAGCATACCGCTTTTTCAGATCGTCTAATCCTTCAGACTTCGTATGAGCAAGACCATTTCGACCGAGAACAAAAATGCGTGACTTGGCATCTTCTTCAGACATCCCATCTTTGACCATCGCACGAGTGATTAGGTGCGCAACACCAATTCCAGCTGATCCTCCCCCGTAGATCACAAGTCTGTGATGTTTCAAATCCGAATCTGTTCCTTTAATTGCTGCCAAAATCCCAGCAGTTACAACACCTGCTGTTCCTTGGATGTCGTCGTTAAAGCAGCAGTAATGATGTTTGTAACGCTCTAAGAGGGGTTGCGCATTTTGTTTGGAAAAATCTTCCCATTGGATCAAAACATTGGGAAATCGCTTGGTGATGGCTTTGACAAAGAGGTCGATGAATTCTTGGTACTCAGCTCCCTTTAGTCGTTCATGTCTCCATCCAAGATATAGGGGGTCACTTAAGAGGCCGGGATTGTCTGTTCCGACATCTAGTAAAACAGGCAAGGTGTAATCAGGATGTATGCCACCAAAGAGTGTGTAGAGAGAAAGTTTTCCTACAGGAATTGCCATTCCTCCCACTCCTAAATCCCCTAACCCGAGAATCCGTCCCCCATCTGTAACGACAATCACATCTACCCGCTCTTTTGGAATGCGGGCCACCATTTCATCCATACGGTCTTTAAAAGGATAGGAGAGATAAATTCCTCGGTTTTGATTGTAGAGATAACTAAAGTTTAAAGAAGCATCTCCAACAGTTGGGGTATAAATATAGGGGAGCATTTCTTCAGCATGCTTAGAAACGAGATTAAAAAATAAGGTCTCGTTCCGATCTTGGAGTGCCATCAAAAACGAGTACTTGTCTATTTCACTTTCTTTAGAGCGAAAATTAGCGTATCTCCTTTCGACTTGCTCTTCAATCGTCGAAGTGTGGTATGGAAGAAGTCCGTGAATGCCCAAATCGATCCGCTCTTCTTCAGTAAAGCCAGTTCCTTTGTTCAAAATGGGATTGTGCAAAATGTCTTTAGGATGCATATCGACTTCGATAACTTCTTCCCCATTATTATCATATGAACGTTTGATCTCCGGCATGGACGTGCTCCGCTTTCTAACTTTTCAAAAAATAGAAAAATATACGGAGTAGGGATTTAAATAGCCAGGGTTGCTTCTTGTTCGGTTTTTTCTTCTTTAAGAAGGAAGATCACTGAAGCGATCCAGATGGAAAAGATAATCACATGAGCCCATGAAAAGGCATAAGGAAGTTGCAAGGGGCAGAAAATCTGCAATGCAATCACAACAACAGATGCTAATGCTTTGGCACTTCGATAGGCAAAAACATCGATAATTGCTTTTGCTTTGAACTTCTCTTCTGTCTTGAGCGGAACGTAGAGCATCTCTTTGATGATATTGAAAATGGAATAGTCAAAGGTTTTGATCACAGCAAATGAATAGGTGATCATCGCAAAAGTCGGATGGATCAAGTACCCAACTGCGTTCACAAGGAGAATTCCTGGAATCAAGACATGACTTCGCCTCAGTCCTAAAAACTGGACAAGTAAAAACGACGCTACAAACTGCAAGCAGAGGTTCAAGGTATTGATCATCCCCCAAAGCTTGCCGTAAAATTCCGTCCTCAGATCTTGATTGGGAATCCGGGATTGCAAAAATGTATTGAACTGGTAATCCATGACTGTGGTCGAAAGCTGCATCAAGACCACGACTAAAAGGATAAATTTTAAGGCACGGGAGCTCTTGATAAGCTGAAAGCCTTGGGAGGCATGTTTCGGTCCCATCCTGAGCTTTTCGTCTTCTCTATGTGAATGGAGAAATCCACTGTTTTTGAGGAGGAAAAAGTAGGCGATGACAAAGATAGCGTAGATGGGGATCGAGGAAAAAAGGAGGTGTTCTGACCCAATTTTCACAGCAAAAAATCCTGGAATCATGCTTCCAAAAATCGAACCAAAGCCGCCAATCCCAAACAAAATTCCATAAAGATACTTTGCCCGAGACATCTTGGTCATTGCATGGATGACCGACCAAAGCTGTTGAAACATGAGGAGGACGTAAATGTCTTTCCAGATATAGAGAACAAAGGGGAGAAATGGAATTTTTCCAATGCAGGTTGCAGAGAGGACATTCACCCCGACGGTCAAGCCAATCGTAAACAAGAAAAGGCGGAAGCACCCCAAAATGGGAAGAAAGCGGTTGTAGAGGCTGACTACAAGGAGATTGAGAGGGACTGTCGCAAGCCAAGCATAGGGCAGCCACTTGACGGTGTAGTGGGTAATAAAAATGGAGTTACTCGTTGGTTTGGTCACCGCATACTCAGCGGTGATGCAAAAACTGCAAATCATCGCGCAGAAGACAATCAGCCTCTCGACAGCAGAGTAACTTAGTAATTCAGATTTAAGCGACGCAAATTTTTTCCGTAACATCACTCCATCTTATCATGGAGTATCAGTTTCAGTCCCCTGTTTAAAATATTTTTGATAGTAAGAGGGCTTCCCACTGCACCAGGGATGGTAGGTATTGAAAAATTCAATACGTGAACCAATGGAGGGGTGAGACGAGCGGAAGAGCATGTAAAAGGTTCCGGGATAGGGGTAACCTAAGTTGGAGCTTGTAAGCTTTAAAAACCCTGTTGCTGCTCCATGATTGTAATGAGTGATTTCAAGGCCGAAACGGTCTGCTTCTCTCTCTTCCATCTGAGAAAATAGGTTTTGGACAGGAGTGAAAACTAAGGAAAAAAAGCCGTATAAAAGCATGATCAAAGGAAATGATGCCACATCTTTAAGCTCTGTAAAACCCATCGCTTTTGAGCAGGTTTTTAGGAAAAATTTTGAAGCGAGAAAGATGAGAGCCATGACGAGGATCGCCATTCCAGACGTGAAGAGGATGCCCCACCAAATATGGTGGAGAACATAGTGGCCCATTTCATGTCCCATGACAAAAAGAAGCTCTTTTTCATCCATACCCTTAATGATGGTGTCCCATAAGACAATTCGCTTCGAAGCTCCCATCCCCGTGACATAAGCATTCATCATTTTCGTATCAGAACTTTTATCCACTTCAAAAACGCGGCTCTCAGAAATTCCTGCTTTTTCAGCTAGATTCAAGATCTTTTGCTCTAGCTGCTTGTCTTCCATCGGACCGAATTTATTAAAGAGAGGCGAAATGTAAAGAGGTTGAACGATTTGGAAAAAGATTTGGATGGGAATCATGAGAAGACCCATATAGAGCCACCATCTTTTTGGACTTTTGGCAATGAGCCAATAGAGCACTCCAAAAACAATCAAGCTCGTTCCCATGTCGATCCAAGAGCTCATAAAATAGTGGTTAAACCAGCGGCCAAACGATTGGGAAGAAAGGCCATATTCGTGCAATCGGGCAAAGCCGCTATAATAAGTAAGAGGAAATGAGACAATCTCAACTAAAATTGAATAAAGAATGATAAAGATAATGAAGGTCCAAACTGCTCTTCTTCCAAGAAATCTCGAAAACTGTCTCATCTTAGCTGACAGGCCGGTAAAGAGAATGACAGCAGGTAAGACAAGACTCCAAAGAGCTTTGATGCCCCACAAAACGTTTCCTGATTTATAGAAGCGTACGGCCGCTTCAGTTGGAGCAGGAACCGGAGTAGGAATGACTGGGCACTCCCCCCAAACTGTTACACCCATCAGGACAAACACCAAAACAAAAAATTTCTTCATTCTCGAACATCCATATATTTTAAAAGCTTCATGGAACCCTTTGAGGGTTTATCTAAGCATTCCTAGATCATCAATGAGGTTTAAATTTTTCCGAACTGCAATTTCATATTCTGGCGCGATATAGACCCAGCTTCTTTTTCCTGATGGAATGGAAATTTCTGTAAGATTCATTCCATTATCAATTGTTCCATCTTGGCGAAGCACAGGAAAATCGAGCCCTTGCCTTCCCTCTCCACTTTTGACAAGTTGCCATGCCATTTGATCTTTTGGAATTCCCAATTCTTTTCGAATTTCTTCTAAATCTCTTTCTTCAGTAGGGCTAACGAGAGAAATTGCTCGAAAACGACTTTGCCTTAAATAAAGGCACTTTGCGTCAAAATGGCCTGGATGATCAGGATCCATTGATGCTCGGTTGAGTTCAGCTAGCACCTCGTTATCGGTCATAGAGATATACCGCTCAAGTTCCTCTCCAAGGTCATAGTAAACCCCTCCCATAAACCGAGCGAGGTGAAAAGAGTAAGATTTAACGCTTGCATATTGATAGAGCCGTTTGTGCATATAATGACGCGCTAAAAGGAGGGCCTCGCACGATTCAATCCCATTTTCCTCTACACCTAGGGCCAACACTTCAGAATCTTCTTTACTTGGAATGATTTTAAGCATCTCGATGAGTTGGTGGTAGTCAAAAAGTCCATAGGCTAAGCCTGTACATTTCGAATCACGTAAAAGGTAATCAATCCGGTCTGATCCAAAAAAGTCGCCCGTAATCATCGCAGTCACAACTCGTTCCCAAGGGGAAAAACCCTTGGAAAAAGGAAAGAGTTCGGTAAATTTTTTCTCCCCAAGTGCAATTTTTAACACGTCCTCTTGAACATTATGCTTAGGATACTCTTCCTGCAACGTTGCCCAAATGGGAGCGAGATAAAGACTCCGAATGATCTTTGAAGTCCATGCCTCATGTCCTCCCTTCCCCAGGATTTCATGTTCTGCCGTATGGGAAAAAGGAAGGTGCCCTAAATCATGGCAAAGTGCTGCTAAACGCAAAATGCGACGCCAGTAACGGTGGATTTGACTTCCGATAGGAGGAACAAAGTCTGCGAGGAGTTTTTTGTAGGGCTCAGGCAAATGGACTGGAGTATCACCCATGGTCACTTCGTCGTACATCCGAGTCGCAAGCTCCATCACACCAAGAGAGTGCTCAAAACGACGATGGGTCCCTCCAGGATAGACGAAATAGGTCACCCCAAGTTGATGGATGTAGTGCAATCGTTGAAAGGGACGGGAATTAATAAGATCACTTTCGAGCGGATCCACATGGATAAACCGGTGAACGCTATCGTAAATCTTTTTGATTGAACCCATTTCAAACTCCGACGAATTTCTTTTGGTACTTCTTCCACTCCATCCAACCATAAACGGGAATGCTTGTAAACATGAGTAATGCCCCATAGAAGACAATTTGTTGCCCGGAGCTAATCACCATCCAGAAAGTGTAAAGAAAAGCCAATCCAGAAATCGTCAGTGATTTCACAACGCTTGCTTTATCCACCTTGTCTGGATGTTTGATGTATATCACAAATTCGGCAATTGTCGAATAGATGTAGGCCAAAATTGCGGCTAATGTTCCAAGCAAGATGATAAAGGTGAATTGATCAACAAGATTTTTGCTAAAGTTGAGAAAGAGAAGCGCGGTGACGAGAATCGATGACACAACCACTCCAAACACAGGGGCGCGCGTTTTGGAAACTTTCGCAAACTTCTTGGGAAATAGGTTATCTTTTGCAGCTGCAAGGGGAATTTGCCCTGTGAGCAAGATCCAACCATTGAGAGCTCCTAGGCAGGAAATGACCGCAACGGCGCCCATCGCAAACTTTCCCCATTCTCCAAAGATCTTTCCAGCAAGATCAGCAAATGGGGCTGCAGAATCTTTCAGCTGTGGAATGGGAATCACTCCCATAATCACGATCGTGCAAATGATGTACAAAACAGCTGCAAGCGATGTTCCTAGAATCGTCGCTCTTGGAATCGTTTTTTTCGGATCTTTCACATCATCAGCTGGAACAGACGCGGATTCGACCCCTAAAAAGGCCCAAAGGGTCATCATCGCTCCTCCAGAAAAAGCAGAAAAGTTCGACTTTCCACTGACGTTAAAATAAGCAAGATTGCTCCAATCAATGAAAAAGAGTCCAACAAGGGCTATGAGGACTAAAGGAACAAATTTCAAAATCGTCAAAATCAATTGCATGAACCCGGCAAAATGGAGCCCAATGATATTAACAATGGTCAGCACCCAAACAACGCCTGCAGTCACACAAAAAGCCAACAAGTTGCTATGGTTCAACTCAGGAATAAAGGTACTGAGATACCCAGTAAACGCAACTGAAATTCCAGCGTTCCCAATCCACATCGAAACCCAATAGTTGTAAGCCACTTGAAAACCCACAAAGTCCCCGTATCCTTCACGGCAAAAGACGTATGGCCCCCCTGTCCTGGGAAAGAGGGTACTGAGCTTTGCAAAGACGAGAGCGAGAAACATCGCCCCAATTGATGTGGCGACCCAACTAAAAATGGTCACTGTTCCAAATGATGCTAAAGAGGCGGGCAAAAGAAATACACCCGATCCAATCATATTCCCCACGACGAGAGCCGTGAGCATCCAAAGTCCAAGTTGGCGCTGTCTCATGAAGTTATCCTATAAACTGTTTTTGATATTTCTTCCACTCCATCCATCCATAGATTGGGATACTACTGAAGAGGAGAAGAACTCCGTAGAAAACAATCTCTTGTCCGGCGCTGATTATCATCCAGAAGGTATAAAGAAAAGCAAGACCTGCAATGGTAAGTGATTTTGCCACGCTGGCTTTATCGACTTTGTCTGGATGTTTGATATAGATCACAAACTCAGCAACACTTGTATAGAGGTAGGCAATAATTGCCGCCAATGTCGCTAGAGAAATGATAAACGTAAATTGATCAACGAGATTTTTGTTAAAGTTCAAGACCAGTAATAGTGTCACGAGAACTGAAGAAGTCAGAATCCCGAAAACGGGAGATCGGCTTTTCGAGACGTGACTAAACTTCTTGGGAAAAAGGCGATCTTTTGCAGCCGCAAGGGGAATCTGTCCTTGTAGTAAAATCCATCCGTTCAAGGCTCCCAAGCATGAAATCACAGCTGCAGCTCCCATAACATATCTTCCCCATCCGCCAAAAATTTTGCCGGCAAGATCTGCAAATGGTGCAGCCGACTCTTTAAGCTGGGGAACTGGAATGACTCCCATAATTGCAATGGTACTCAAGATGTAAACGATAGCGGCGAGCCCCGTTCCAAGAATCGTTGCTCTAGGGATGTTTTTTTCAGGATCTTTGACATCATCTGCTGGGATCGAAGCAGACTCCATTCCCAAAAACGCCCAAAGAGTGAGCATAGCCCCACTTGAAAAAGCCCTAAAGCTAGGTTCGGTGCTGACGTTGAAAAACTGCAAGTTTTTCCCTTCAATAAAGAAAATCCCAATAATCGCAATCAATATCAAGGGAACAAACTTCAGGATTGTCAAAATGAGCTGAAAGGTTCCCGCAAAGTGAACCCCAATAATGTTGACAATGGAAAAAAGCCAGACGGCTCCTGCCGTCACAAAAAACGCGAGTAAATTATTTGCTGTAAGTTCTGGCCAAAAGGTGCTCAAATACCCAGTAAATGCCACTGCAATGGCCGCATTACCCACCCACATATAGATCCAGTAATTATAAGCGACTTGAAACCCAACGAAATTGCCAAACCCCTCTTTACAATAGATATAGGGGCCCCCTGTTTTTGGAAAAAGGGTACAAAGTTTCGCAAAGACAAGCGCTAACAGCATCGCTCCGATGGCTGTTCCAATCCAACTGAAGATCGTCACAGTTCCATACTGAGCAAGTGAAGCGGGCAATAAAAATACACCCGATCCGATCATGTTTCCCACGACAAGCGCCGTGAGCATCCACATTCCTAGCTGTTTCTTTTTCAATTTAACCTCCCGGTCTCGGAAAGCTTTCTTTCACATAGGTTGAAGAAACTGCCATGAATTCAGCTTTACGTTGTAATTCTTTAATATTGCGCGCACCGCCATATGTGAGGCCGCTGCGCAAGCCTCCAAGTAAGTTATCAAGCAATTTTTGAGCAGATCCACTCACAGGCGCCCAAAAATCAACTCCTTCTGCAACGGTCTTTTCTTTCAGACCTCCATAAAAATCTGTCTGGAAATCTTCGCTTGCTTGACCCCGATATTTAGCTTCTTTTCCACTTGCTCCAGGCCGTTTTTCTGCAGCACTCTCCTCTGTCAAAGCAAACAGCTTGCCAATCATGACTGTGCTGGCGCCTGCAGCTAAAGCTAAAACGACATCTTTGCTCGTACGAATACCTCCGTCAGCAATGAGTGGAACTCGAAGCTTTTCAGCGATCTGAGCACACTCGTAAATTGCAGTAAACTGGGGCACTCCAAAGCCTGTAATGACTCGGGTCGTACAAGCCGCACCAGGGCCAATCCCCACCTTCACAGCATCTGCCCCTGCATTCACGAGGTCGTGATAAGCCATCGGTGTGCAGACGTTGCCTGCAATCACCTCTTTATTTGGATGTGCCTTTTTCAACTTTTCGACGAATCCCAGCATCTGCTGAGAATGGCCGTGCGCTACATCCACGCAAACTCCTGCAGCTCCAAGATTAAGCAGTTCACTCACAAGCTCTAGGTGATCTTCACGAACGCCACAAGAAACAAATGTTTGATTTTTCCATTTTTTGACCCATGTACGCTGATCATTGGAATTCGCTGTAAATCGGTGATAAATCGGAACCGAACCAGCTTGTACCAAAATCTCAGCTAAATCTGTACTAATCGCTGTATCCATATTGGAGCAAAGAAGAGGAATTCCAACCTTCCGGTTCTTAGTTAGCCATGATTCAAGAGAAGGCTCTGTTCTAGAGGGGACATTGTTAAATTGCGGAACAAGGCACACATCATCAAAAGTATAACCTCTACTGAATTCTTGGTTCTTTGCCATAGTGACTCACACAGGGATTCAAAAAAAATGCTCACTATAGCGAAAAACAAAAATAAAAAAAAGGGATCTTACGAAATGATTTCCCAATGATAAGAGGTGCTCGGCAACCCTTGGCAATAGAATTGCTGAAACGCTTCAATGAAGAGTTGCTGATTGACACCTTGTTCATAATAGACCTTTTTGCCAAACTTTGCTTGATGCGCAACTGGAATCGACACACCCAACGACTTCATATTTTCCTTTAAGACTTCGTCATAAAAAACAATTTTCTCTCCCTCAATCTGAGCAATTTTTTTTTCAAAGCCAGAATCTGAATACATGAGATGCTGCATGCTTATCATGTCATTTCCTCTTATTTGGTTTGGATTAAGAATATATCATGATAAGTTAAAAAAAAGCTCCCGATTGGGAGCTTTTTTGAGTAATGATTAGTCTTGCGCTAAAAGCCTAAATGAGACTCAAGTTGAGATTTTGAAAATAGTCATTCACTTATCTTCTTTTCTAGAGAAGAAAATTATTGCATACGTTTGTAAAAATAATCGGTCATTGCTTGGTCTGATTCATGGGCTTCGATATAACGATTGCGCATAGAATATTCCGATGGAAAAACTAAAATTTCACGACCACAATAGGCAGCAAAATAGTTTGCAAGCAAACGTCCCGTGCGGCCATTCCCATCCCCAAAAGGATGAATCCGTTCAAAGCGCAAGAAGTAGGTAGCTGCAAATCGGGCATAAGCAGTATCGTCTTTGTGATACGTTTCATGGTTAGCTCTCAAGTCTGCATTCACATCTTCAATAAAGTTTTGAAGATACAGGGGAACAAATTTCCATTCAGGTGGGATGTGCTTACCAATACGGACATTCTTTTGCAGGTTAGGTCCTCGAATATGTCCGATTTCTTCCTCGCCGATATGATCACCCGTATGTTCTCGTTGTTCTCTTCCCAAAAGGGCTTGCCAGCTGCGAATCATCTTATGTGTAAGCGGTGTTTGCGCAGCTCCTTCTTGCTGTGAAATTATAAAAGCCCCAAAATGGCCCTTACTGGGATCTTGATAGCGAGGATCGTGGTAATCAATCTCATTGATTCCTTCAATTCGGTTGCTTTCATTTAAGAATTGAATAGCTTTTTCTGGCACTGCTGTGACTGACATTTTTATTTCCCATTAATGGTTTTGTGACTTGTTTGAACACCTTGGAAGACTTTTAGAACAAAAGCCTCACCTGCTTCTGGTTTTTTTGAATCTAATGCATAAACAGCATCAAGAACATTCTTTCCAAGAGCTGCTGGAGGAAGACCAAAGCGCTCTAGAACAAAGTCCATCATCAGCCTGGAAATACGTCCGTTTCCGTTCTCAAATGGATGAATGGAGACAAGACGTTGGTAAGCCTGTGCAGCTGTTAAGATAACGCTTTTATCACCTCTTTCACAAGATTTCAATTGTGTGTCTAACCACAAACCGTAACCCTGAGCTTTTTCATCAAGGTTATGACAGTGTGTTGGATATTCCTGATGGGCTAGACTTGATTTAGCTCTGCGGTTGCGAACCTCGCCTGGATTTTGAACATCTCCATCTTTGGCTGTCAAAGTAGCATGGATCACTCTTACTGTATCAAAAGAGACTTTTCCACTTGCTTGGGCCTTTGTTGCCATTTTCTCCTCTGCTTTGAGCCATTGATTCTGAGCATCTTGTTGGACAGATGAAGATGTGGTGATTGTAGAAGAGCCGCCCATACGTGCTCTCATCCAAGCGTCATAGGACCCTGGATCGGATGTTTCTAAAGTTGCGATATCGTTTCTAATATCTTTGGAACGAATAGAAGATTCGTAGTCAAGCAGCTGCCTATGAAACACTGGATTAATATCCATATCTTGTAATTGGATCCACTCGAAACGTATTGGTGAGAAGGCAAAATTTAAAATTTCACTAATTAGGTTCTTTCCTGAGTAATTAAGTATGTTCAAGTTCATAATCGATAGAAAAAGTTCAAATTGAGCATTTTGGGCATCAGGACTTTCTCCATTTAATGTAAGAAACTCCCTCAAAGCGTTTGGATCGTGGATAAGAAAATTATGAATTTCTAAGATTTCCTCTTTGCTTAGACTACCTGATCGAATCATAAAGTCCATCGCTTCAATGCCTCTTTGGGTTGATACCCCTTTAAAGCTTTTAATGCAGCGACTGTCTTTCAAACTGACATCTTTCATCAGTGTTTCAAGACTTGAAATATCCGATGTTTCTCTTAAGACTGCTACCCTAGGAACTTCGTTGACTCTTTCAAAGCCAGAAGGAGGAATGCTTGAGACTCGCTCGAAGTCGACGGAGGGCGTTTTTGATGCTGCATCTCGTACCATCTGGAAAAATTCTTCAAAGGCTTGTTGTTTGGGGATTCCTTTTTCTTGGCTAACTTTGTCTAGGTATCCATTGAAAAGAGCATTTAGTTCTTCTGCTCTCTGTTGGTAAAATTCCATAGGCAGTTGTTGAGTCATATTTTTACCTCCTTTTATTTTACCCCCTCATTTTGTTTATTAAATTTAAAAATTTTAATTATATTTTAACAAAATAATAATTAAAATTAAAATTATATTTTAAGTATTTTATTTTAAACATCTTATAAAAAATTTTTATTGTTTACTTATATTCGCAGATTCATTATCATTCACAGTAATTTGAAAATTAATGGTTTAGCTTAATGACAAGCATTGGAAATATTGGACAACTAGTGTACCCTGAACAGCTTAGCCCCTCTATTGAGCAAATCTATGCTAAGCCAGCATTGCGTGCTTTAGTCGATCAAGTCGGTAAAATTCAGATTAAAATCGCTGATTGTGAAGGACATCCAGCAAAGTGGTGTTGGGGAGATAAGACTATCAAGTTAGACCCTAAACTGCATCGATCTCAAGTGGATCTGATTGCTTCATTGGTCTTTGAATTATTTAACGCACTTCAAACAGCAGCTTTGGAAAAAGCCGTGGAAACAAGCTCAGATGTTGAAAAGGTAGTGTGCTCTATAGAGAAAATTGAGTATAACTCTGCTTTACTTACAAATGCAGCAATGCAATTAATTCGTGTAGGTGATTCAGAACATGACTTTTCCCATGTGAGCTCCACTTTCAATATCCATTATGCCTTAAATCAAATCAGTGGACATTCTGAATGGCTTGCTAAGGCATATTGTCCAGATCAAAAATTTAAAGGGACTTTTCCAATTCCCCTTTCCGAGTTAAATCAAGAATCTAGGCAACTTATCGGTCATTTGATTCGTGCTAAAGAGTTAGGATCTCAAAAAATAGTCTGCGGGAAAAAAGTAGGTTTTGAAGATTACATTGATGCTTTAAAGCAGAAAGCCGGATCTAACGATACCTATAAAAAAGTTCTAGAATGTATCAATAGTCTATTCCCTGAAGTTCTACTAGCTGAGGTATAAACACTAAGCCACCTTTTTAAGTTCATTATTTTAAGTATTTAAAATAGAGAAAAAAGAGGAAAAACGTTATACCTATTCCCTTTGCGTGAAGGAGTTTTTTCGTGATCTCAGCTACAATTCTGACCAAAAACTCAGAAGAGACCCTTTCGACCTGTCTCAAGGCTCTAGAAGGGTTTAACGAAGTCATCGTCCTCGATACAGGGTCGACGGATCTGACGCTGGATATTGCTCAGACCTTTTCCAATGTTAAAGTGTTTGAAGCTCCTTTCGAAGGGTTTGGCCCACTCCACAATCTAGCTGCAGAGCACGCGACAAGCGACTGGATTCTCTCACTCGATAGCGATGAAGTTTTGTCAGACGAACTCTCAAAGGAAATCCTTGCTCTGAACCTCAAGCCTGACTGCGTGTACTCCTTTCCCTTTCACAATTATTTCAATGGGAAGCACATTCGAGGTTGCGGCTGGTTTCCCGACAGACACATTCGCCTTTATAACAAAACAGCAACCCAGTTTTCCGATGATTACGTTCATGAAAAGATCCTCACAAAAGGTCTAAAAGAAGTAAAGCTAACCCATGCCGTTAAACACTATTCTTATCGCTCAATTTCAGACTTCTTGAAGAAAATGGAAAATTACTCGTCTCTCTATGCACAGCAAAATAGACAAAAAAAGTCTTCTTCTCTCCTTAAAGCCCTTTTAAAAAGCTCCTATACATTTTTTAAGTCTTACTTTCTCCAAAAAGGGTTTTTAGATGGACGTGAAGGATTCATCATCTCAAATTACAACGCACAAACGACATTTTACAAATATCTAAAACTTGAAGAGTTGAACCTTTCAGATGCTACTCTCTCTACTTTATCACCGCGTCGGAAACGGTAAGTACGCGAACCCACTCTCCTTCTTTAAAGAGCACTTTTCTTGGATCCAAGAAAGCTATAATACCCTTCACCCCGGTGACCCCCTTGGAAAAGAAGATGTCCTATGCCTTACTTTTGACGACGCAACCTTTGATTTTTATCACTACATTTTCCCCCTCTTAAAAACCTTCGAGCTCAAAGCCGTTCTCTCCGTTCCAACCGCTTACATCCCTGATCAAACAACTCTTTCTACTGAAATGCGGCTAGAAAAGATCGAAACCCTTCAGAGTGATCACCCCCCTCTCCCCTCTCCTGCCTATTGTACATGGAGCGAATTAGAGGAGATGCACAACTCTGGACTCGTTCATATCGCTTCTCATTCGGTCAATCACGTTCCTTTAACAGACGAAAGAGTCGATCCTGAGCACGAATTATGCAGCTCTAAAACCCTTCTCGAAAAAATGCTAAACACACAGATTACAACTTTCGTCTACCCCTATGGAAAATTCAATACAGCAGTCCACTTTCTAGCAAAAAAGCATTATTCCTACATCATGCGTATTGGCAACGCCATTAACTTCAATTGGCAAAACAGGAATCAACTCATCTACAGAATCAATGCCGATGCCGCAGCTCACCCCAAAGCCCCATTTCACCCCTCTAAACGGATCAAATACCTACTACGATACCTTTTTAACACCCTCCGCAAAAAATAAACTTCACATAATTTCTGACTTAAGACTAAAGTGAAAAGTTCTTGATGATTCGGAGGTCAACATGCAGTACGAGGAACTGATCGCAGAAACCGAAGAAGAGGGAATCACAAATCAAACAAGAGAAAAGCGGCTCAAAGAGCTTCAAGAATATATCAAATCTCACAACCATCTCTACGATGACCATGGATCTATGATCATCGGTAGTCGGAGTCACCCACCTCATTTACCCAAAGAAGAATAAAAATACAACCACCATAGATTCAATTACTTAGACAGGTTTTACTCATTAAACAACTGATTTTCAACCTTTTGTAAAATTATAATAATTATTTAAATAAAATTAAAAATATATTATAATAATAATTAAAGAGGCAAAAAATTGGGGAAAAAACAATGACTTCTAATACATACGGACTTACTGAACAGCAACTTTCTTATAATCAAGCGATTAATGATTATTTAGATCGTCCTTCTGAGTCGACCCTCAATAACCTTAAAGTCTCACACCAAGAGAATAATATCGGTGATTCTGCTCTAATTAATGACATTGCTAAACAACATTTCGCTGAAAAAAATGCCTCTGTTCCCAACTTGAAGATAAGAACAATCACTATCAATGCAGAAATGAAATTATTCATGGGCGAAGTGATTAAGCCGAGCGAAAAGACCGGATTAAGAAACCTCGGAAACACTTGCTGGGGTAACTCAACGCTTCAGACCTTTGTTCTTTCAAATCCAGACATCGACCCTCTACTGACAACACCTCTTGAGCAACGGAAATCTGAGCCAAGTGAGAAATTTGAAGCTCGAAAAGCATTTCAAGGCAACTTAAAAGCTTTAAAAGATGAGTACTCGAAAGAATCTCCAGACCAAACTCAGATTACCAAACTTCTCACGCAAGTCTGGACTTCTGATGTGTTAAAAAGCTCAAGTTTGAGACCTATGAATCAACAAGAAGATGCCCATGAGTTTTTAGTGCTCACCTATGAAGCTCTTGATGCCGACAAGCACGGACAAATTTCTTTTGAAGAGCGCAGCAAATTAGTAAAGCCTGAGGAGACGAGCCATTCAACAGGCGGTATTCATCAAATCATCATTACAAACCCAATCGGGACTGATCCAACTTTACAAAAGACCATCGACGGAATGTTTAAAGTTGAAACTGGCGTCAAAGCTTCAGACAATGAAGGGAAAGAGGTCAGAGCAAAAAAGAACCTATACTACAGCTCTACAAACGTGGATGTGAGTGTTCCATTATCTCTCACAGTTCAGATGCCAAGATTTGCATATAGTGGGACAGGTCAAAAAGTCACAACAGAAATCAAAGGATTTGATCAAAAGATCAGAGTTCCTTTTCACGATGATAAAGGCAATGTTGTTAAACATGGTGTCTACCAAGTTGAGAGCGTTGTCATTCATTTCGGCACAACCTTAACAAGTGGACACTACATTTCACTTGTGAGAACCGGCCCTGACTCTTGGGAAAAACGGAATGACAGCGATGTCCGTTCTATCACTTCTGAAGAAGCTTACAAAATGATGCAAGAAAATGGGTACCTCGTCCGTATGTCTCGCATTGAAGAAGCAGCAGTAGGCTAATTAATAAAATCCACTTTTGCATATTAAAATTTTTAATATATTGTAAATTTTTTGTTTACTTGTTTTTAAGTACAACAAAATTTATAATATATATAAAAAGAAAGGTGGAGAAATGCCCTCTGTTACAAACCCAATGAGGTTGATTCCTCGAGAAGCACAAACCCTCATTCAAGATCATACAGAAAAAGCTCCATATACCCCTATACTCAATGTTGAGCCAATTCTTCGCAATTGTAGCCCTTTATTTCTAAATGAACCGCCCTATCAAGACGATGACTCGTTTCTCGATAAATGCCTGAAAAGTATCAGCGCCGCTTTAGGTCTCATTCACTATGCGAGAAGCGATGTTCGTACCCTTTTAGAATTTCACCCTGTTGCAGCTCAAATTCAATCGCATGTTAAAGAAAAGTCAGATGAAATCGCAGGTGAAATGTGCAAAATGTACTTGAGTTTCCTAGATTCTATGTTTGCTTTTGAATACTATAGCGAAAAGTTAGACGTCTTAAAAGGAAACAAATCTGAAATTCCCAAAAATGAACTCATAGAAAAATTCCTTGGATCTTTTAAAGAGGTATTGGGAGCTCGAAGCTCTATCTTTATTGATGGAAAAAGAGTTTCGATTAAAGATAAAGCCTTTCGTCAAACATTACTCGATGAGAGAAAAACATACCTGGACAATCTCTACAACCAGCTGGAAAAAGTGAGTGGAAATACCCTTGAAGAAGCTGAACTGGGAGTGCAAGTCTTCAAGGAGTTGTATGAACTACAACACACCTTGCAGATTGAACTCAATTACGTTTTAGTCAGTGTTCTAGATATTGTAGAGTCTCCTCTTCAAACTTTATCTTAAAACCTAGATGGTGTCGTCAAATAATATTTCGTGACAGATTTTTACGTTAACCTCGATATCAATTACACGCGCGTCTAGCTCAAACCTCAAGGAACGTCGCATCTCAAAGGAAATATGGTGGGTATGGAAGGGATATATGCCCCTCCACTTTTTTATAGGGCCATCGGAGGCTCTTGGAGATACCGTTTAGCACTTCCAAAGCCAAAAATACCAAGAATTTAAGAGAGCTCTCTCTTGAGACTAAGCAAAATAAACCCAGAGTTCAGGTTATTATTCATTTAAACAAGTTAAAGCAGATTTTGTTATGAGAAATATTCTAGGCGCCCGATATAGCCAACCCAATGCAAGTTGTCTAAGAAAGAAAACAAGAAAGATTTTATTAGAAGACCTGAGGCAGTGCAGCATCATTGATAATACCGCTCAAACATAGCGGCACTCGGACTCGAACCAAGGACCAACGGATTATGATGGGGAAGGCTTAAAATATGCCAGGATTTCTTACAGCTTAATCCGATGTGGCACAGCTTCTAGGTTCTAAAATCCCCTTTCGAGATCTTTTTGAATCAAACTCTTTTAAATTAGATCTTACTCTGACAAAAATCCTGACACTCCCCCCCTTCCAACACTATCAAAATACAAACTAAAACAGTTGATAGTCCGTTAATTATGATGATTTATGGCGAATTTCACGAGTCAGGAAAAAGAGTAAAACCCTTAGTTCCTCAAGACGAAAAATCAAAACTGGTTTGAAATGGGGTGTTAGAAGGCCAAAGGAGCCTTCTCATATTATTAACAAACAATATGGAGAAACCATGACAGAAATAGTAAGTACAAACAAACCAACAATTATTCGACTAAGCCAATGGAACAAGCATTACCCCTATCCATCTCTCGGTACAATGCGCAACCTGATTGCGCGAAGAGAAGAAAATGGAGCCTCTGAATTTCTTAGTATGATCAATGGAAGGTTCTATATAAACGTCGAGAAATTTCATAAATGGCTGGAAAGCCAACCAACTCTAAGGAGAACTTCATGACACATATAAAAAAAGCCCCCAAAGCCAATAAGGGGGCATATCAACTAGAAATTGAAACTACCTTCAATGTAAGCAATGAGAGAAACTTTATCAACGATTTTTGTCTAGAAGCAGAAAAAGTTGAAACTCTCGATCCAGTTCCTCAAACGAAGGAGGAACTAATGAAGGCGTGCAAGGGACTAACACAAACTCTTGTCGGCAGAAATACATTTTTAAAAAATCAGGCTTACGGCTGGAAATAAAACAAATGAGCCTATCTTCTAACACAAGATAGGCTCCTAAATAAAAGGACAAATTATGAAAGCTATATTACCAAAATCTCGAAATACTGTCATTGATGAGGAATTTCTTGATCGGCAAAATGAACTCGTAAAATTGCATGAACCAAAAAGCAATATTCCTCTTCCACTTAAAAGGGAACTCTCCCCATGTCAACCCTACCCATTTAAAGCATTAGGCAAAATTTTGGGCCCGCCAGCAAAACGTCTTCATGAAATCATAAAAGCCCCAGACTCAATTTGTGGAACAAGCCTTCTTTCTGTTGGAGCTCTTTTAGCACAAGCTCATGGAGATATACATATTGATGGGAGAGTACACCCTCTTTCTCTTTTTCTTCTTAGTGTTGCAGAAAGTGGCTCGAGAAAAAGTGCTGTAGAAAAAATCGCGCTTGAACCTGTTCGTAATTATGAAAGAACGATGTTCCAAAACTATGAAATTCAAAATGAAGAGTTCAAAAATCGCTTAGACATGTGGAAAAAGCGGAGAAGCAGCATTCTAAGAATGGAAGGTAATCAGAAAGAAATTGAGCACGAACTTTCCCAGCTTGGAAAAGAGCCAGAACCACCTCTTCTACCCCATTTACTCCTAGAAGAACCCACATATGAAGGACTTGTAAAACTCTTGGCAATTGGACAACCTAGCATCGGCTTATTTTCAGATGAAGGAGGACGTATGCTTGGAGGCCATGGTATGAACCCGGAGAATGAGCTTAAAACTGCATGTGGTCTCTCATCTCTTTGGGATGGGCGAAATATTTCTAGGATTCGAAGCTCAGATGACAATTTCAATCTCTATGGCAGACGTTTTTCCACTCATCTCATGATGCAAGAAGTTGTGCTCTCCAGAGTTCTCAAGAGCAATGTAATGATGGAGCAAGGGCTATTTGCTAGATGTTTAACTTGTTTCCCTAATTCCAACGCTGGCGATCGAGCTTATGCTGAAATAGATATTTCGTCAGATGAGACAATCCGGGCTTATTATAATCATGTTAATCAGCTCCTAAATAACCCTTTCCCTCTTGCATCTGACAAAATACCTAATGAACTTAAACCATGCCCCATTTATTTAAAGCCTGAAGCTAAAAAATTATGGGTAGTCTTTCATGATGAAACTGATTCAGAGCTAGTTAAGGATGGAACTCTTTATTCCATTCGCAGAATGGCAAACAAAGCCCCAGAGCAAGCTTTGCGCATCGCAGGAATTTTAACTTTGATAGAAAACCCTGATGCCAACTCTATCTCCGCTGATACCATGTCTAACGCAATTCAGCTTGTTAAATTTTACATGAATGAAGCCTGCCGAATTTCAGAACTAGAATCTATAAACCCAGATTTAGAGTTAGCTCAAGCTCTTTTAAATTGGATGAAAAAGAAAGCTCTAAAAGCAGATGGAGAAAAACTTTTTAGTCTCCAGGAAGTTTATCAACGAGGTGGGCCAAAAGATATTCGTAATGTTGCAACAGCCAAGAAGATTCTTGGCATTCTCGAATCACACCAACAAATTATTAAAGAAGGCCAATACTGGAGGGTCAATATAGTACCGCGCTAACCGTGCTAAAAATGCTAAATCATATCATAACTCTTTTAAGATGAAATAATTAAAGCAAATCTCTTCAGGCTAAAAAGGTGCGAATGAAAAGCTAAATAAGTTCTGATTAGCATCAAACTAGCATGCGATTAGCACGTTGGAATTTTGATTCATTTCTTTGATTATAAATCAATTAAGATATGAATTAGCACCTTTCGCATCATTAGCACATACCTCTTGAGAAAATATGATTATCGATTTAATGAGCCATCTGGGAATAACTCCCATAAAAGCATCTACAAGAAGTGGAGGGATATTCCACTCACAATGCCCTGAGTGTGGGGGCAAAGACCGGTTCACAATTTGGGCAGGTCAAAATCGCTATTGGTGCCGAAGATGTAATCGAAAAGGCGATGAAGTTCAGTTTTACCAGGATTTCATGGGATTATCTTGGACGGAAGCAAAACAGAAAGTAGGCCTCTTTTCAGATCTAATATTAAAATCCAGAACTTTTCAAAAGTACCCTTCCCCTTATTATACAGAACCAGCAATCGCTCCAAAGCTTTCTTGGAAAAGAAAAATGGCAACGCTGATAGAACACACCCATCAACGACTGATAGATGACCCTATAGCTCTCCAAGGCCTTTATAAGAGAGGTTTAACTGACGCTACAATCACACAGAACTTACTGGGATTCCTTGGAGCAGGATGCGAAATCAAAAGCTTTGAAAGCAACACTATTTGGTTGCCTGAAGGATATATTATTCCCCTTTTTGGAAATGACGGATTCCCCTTTCGGCTAAAAATTAGAAAAATTAAAGACTCTTGCACCAAAGGCAAATATTATTATGTTCCAGGGGGAGCTAGTAACTGGTCAGGCATTTTTGGTAACACAAATCACGATATAGTGGTCTTAGTTGAGTCAGAATTTGATGCTATGCTTATACAGCAAGAAGCTTGGGAATATTGTTGTTGCGTAGCCTTAGGAGGATGCTCCCACCGCCCCGATATGCAAACCTACTTTTGGCTAAAACGAAAGCAAAAAATCTTGTTCGCTCTTGATTTCGACGAGGCTGGCAAAAAGGTCTATCCCAAATGGAAGTCCGGTTTTACAAAGCTCATTCCCCACCCAGTTCCTTTGGGGAAAAGTCCTGAGGAAGCTTTCGTGAAGCATAATATAGACTTAAAAAAATGGATTTCAAAATGTAGTTCTAACTAATCTCAAATAATCACATCTCTGAATCAAGATTTGAATCACATATGTGAGAAAAAAGCTGGCAGAACTCTAATATCAAAAATATTAAAACACTTTCTTTCTCCCAGCTCTATTCAGCTAGTACTTAAGGGTTGAATATTTGCGCAATACGTTGGAGTCTAATCGCAACATAATTTCTAACATTTTGATTCTGAAATCTACAGGTGGTTAGAACTTGATTTGCAGCAGCCCTTACTCTTTCTTGAGTAGCTCTCATATCATTAACATATGAGTTATTCATCGTCCCGACTCCAATAGCAGCATAATAGTTTAGAATGTTACCACGTGTTTGATTTGCTTCTCTTTCAAATATGTCCAAAGCAATAACAGCATCTTCCATTGTTACAACATCACCACTTCCTAGCGAAACTGACATTTTCTTCTCCTGTTTTAATTTTTGAAAAAATGAGAGAGTATTTTATCAAAGAGAAGAGAAAATTAAAAACATTAAAAGATTTTAAGATACATTTTTAACTTGAACCTATCCAACTAAATTTTTTATCCAAGTATAAACTACCCCCAATATTACCAATCCATTCCATATCACGAATAAACGCTCCCATCGCATCAATAGCCGACGACAACGTCTTTTTAACCAAGCAAAAGCTCGTTCTACCTTCCAGCGTTGTGGGCTCAATTTGAAGAAATGGGTAACTTCGTTAATTTCTGGCGCCCATCTTCCTTTGATTTTCCGATAGGGAATTAGAGGAAATATTCCCATGTTTAACAAAAACTGACGTAACCAGCCTGCATCATAACCTTTGTCTGCCTCAAGAACAACTACTCGCCCTTTGAGTGACTTTAATGGAAGCTGTGTAAGCAATCTGCTAACTTCCTGTTTTTCATCCCCCTTTGCATCGGTAGTTGTAATGGCTATTGCATTGCCGTTTTTATCGATAAGCAAGTGAAGCAGAACTCCCTTGCCTTTATAACCATAATCAACTTTTTCCCCTCCTCCTGGAGCGGGGGGAAAAAGAACCGTCCACAGCTACTTGAGAAAGATCAACTTTTCCTTCCATTATTGCTATCTGTAATAGCCCACTCATCACCTTATCAAAAACTCCTTCAACACTCCATTGCTTTAACCATTTGTGAGCTGTAGAACGAGGGATAAAAAGAGAGGAATCTGTCGGAAGATCCGCCCAACGACATCCTCTCGTTAAGATAAAGAGTATTGAATTCCAGGTTTTGCGTAGATCACTTCGAGGAGTTCCTCTCTCCAAAGGAAAAGTATGGTCCATAAGACCTTCAATGAGTTGCCATTGTTCATCTGATAAACACTTAAATCCTGCCATGTCATCTCCTAAATTTTTTTAAAAGAATATAGCATTTAACTTTTTAGTTGGATAGATTCTTAAACCACATATACAAAAAATTGGTATTAATTTAGAAAAATCCTCTTTAAAGCTAATCTATGGCACTCTTTATCGCATTTTCAAAGGTTTTCTCCCTACCAAGAGAGAATTTTTTATACTTTAGTTTTTTTTCAAACTCAATTATAGGTAAAAAAGATTGGTTTTGATAAAGAATGGACGATTTTAGATGGATTTAGATGATTTACAACCAGACCAGCAAAAAGCTATATTAGCTTTGATTCAAACAACTTCTGTAGCTCAAGCTGCAAAAGCTTCTAAAATCTCTGTAGCCAAACTTTGGGGCCTTCTTAAAGAAGAGAAGTTCAAAAAAGTTCTTAAAACCCACCGCAATGAGGTCTTTCGCGAAGCTTTAGATGGAATCAAATGTAGTACTACAAGAGCTGTTAACGTTCTTACAGCCCTACTTGACTCTGACGATGAAAAGATAAGACGTAGCGCCGCAAATGACATCATTGACAAAGCTATCAAAGCTCAAGAGCTCATAGAAATAGAAGAGCGCATTAAAACAATTGAGGAAATGGTATGCGAGCAGCAAAAAGATTAAGTAGCATCGAAAAGAAACTATCCACTCAAGCTAAGCAACGAAACCTGATCACTTTTAGTATTCCCTACTACGATGATGATGAGTTGTTTGTAATGATGTGTGCAAAAGCTCTAGATCAATACCCAAATCCCATCTCCAAAAACACAAAAGTCATCTTTCTACAAGACTTTAAAGATTATATCGTTGAGGATCGTTTCCTTACAGGCATCACAAATAAAAATATCAGGGAACAATGGAGTATACGAAATAAAGAAAATCGAAGTATGGTTCTCAGCTATAAAAGGTTTGTGAAACCTTGTTGATATTCGATCTATTAGTCATAGGCCCCTATCTTCTAGGTAGAAGGTCTAGGTTCAAACCATTCTCAAAGTAAACATGCGACAAGCATTGTCTTATCAGTTTAGGTGTTATATCTTTAAGTAAATCTGCTTTCTTTACGGCGCGGGCTACTAACTTAAATATCTGGTCATTTGTACTTTTGAAAATAAATTGAGTTGGCCGATACAAAGATTTAGCTAGTCTAATGAATGTTTCAGGAACAGAATACACTTCATCCCCAACTTTGATAACTTTTGATCTAATATCTATGTCAGAAAGTTTGATTGTTTTTAAAGTAGGTATACCCTTCGGAACATATAGCAATAGCCGAGTTTCACAGAGATTTTTGTAGTATTCCTCTTTTCCTTTCAACAAACAGCGATTTTCAAGGTACTCATATAACTTAGCCATTTCTGATGAGCAGCAAACTCTCCCAAACTTTATAGCCGCTACAATGTCTGCCTCTTGTACAAAAACCTTGTTACTCCGAGACTCACGTTTTAAAAATTGCTTACATAGAGATGTTTGTACTCTTTTAGACCCTTCTTTTCGACAACCTTTAATGAACTCTTTTATCACTTCTTTTCGGACGATAGAACTCTCCATGTCATCATCAGAAATTGTTTTTAGTTCTCTAGTAGCTCTTCCATCAGAATCGTAAGAAATATTCTCAATTTTTAGGTCTAAGCTTTCAAATTTATTTATCCAACACCTCTGCTGGTAGAGATTTTCTTCATTTTTATAATTCTTTTGATCTCTTTCAGGAAAACGATTCCGTACTTTTCTATTAAACTTTTCTTTTTCGCTTAATGATCTCTCAGAAGAGTTTTCAAACTCCCTCAACAAATAATCTGAAACCCAAGCTTCATTTACAGATAGAGTATCAGTTTTGTGGGGAAGTTCTAAAGTGAGCAGATTATAACGTCTTCTAAGAAGATTTTTAGAATCAAACGAGAATGCCGAAAGAATCGACGAATATTCATGTAGTTCTTCCTGTCTTTCCCTTCGAATCGTCAGCAATTCTTCTCTACATTTCACCCTGAAGCCCTTTCTCGATAAACTGTTCACTAGCTCGCTCAAGAGTTTCTTCAAGATATTTCGCGCTTAAATGACTATATCTAAATGTCATACGTAAATCAGAGTGACCTAAAATTTCTGCTATATCTCTTTGAGTGGCTCCGCTTTGCGCTAAAAAACTGGCACAACTATGCCTAAGTGAATGAAAAGTAAAGTCTGAAATCGCAGCTCTTTTCAAGGCAAAACGCCAAGCAGTTCTGATATCAAGCTGTCGATTTACATTAAGACTGGGAAAGATATTGTAGGAGAAGTCACTCACACAGTCTTCTTCAAATAAAGACTGAAGAACTTGCAGAGCTACCTTGACAATAGGAACGTACCTAACCTTTCCGTTTTTTGTTTCTTCGAGAGTGATGAGTCTTTTTTCAAAGTCGATATCTTGCCATCTAAGATTGAGAATCTCCCCCTTTCTCATTCCGGTAGAAAGAGCTATTACAACTACTGAGTAGAGATAGGGATTTTTGCTCTCTTTACATGCTGCAATAAGTCTTTGACATTCTTCCATGGAAAGAAAACGAGTTCGAGAGTTAGAAACTGATGGCTTACGGATTTGACGTACTGGATTTTTTTCGATCCAATGCCATTCTTTTATTGCAGCTTCAAAAAGAGCTGAAAGAGAGCTAAGATAACGCACTACAGTTGCTGGAGAGCGTTGTTTATCTGGTCGAATTTGTTCCTTTAGCAGTAGATCACGGTACTTGGCAACAATGCTGGGCTTAACCTCCTTGATGTCGAGATGCCCAATTTGCTTTGACCACCACTCAAGGTGTTGCTTGACATTCCTAGCATTTTTTGGCTTATGAGGAAGAACTTCTTCGACATACTTATTTGCTGCATCGCGAAAAATTCTACGCTTCAGTCCTTCCTGATCAAGAATTCCTTTTTCAATCTCGTAGTAGGCCTGACTAGCCCATTTACGAGCCTCCTTCTCTGTAGAAAACGTCTTTGCCTTGTAAAGTTTCTTTCCTTGCTTCCAAACCTCAACGATCATCTGATAACGAGCTTTGCCAGATTTATTTACCCTTTTTCTTAGGTGTCCTTGTGTTGACATCATTTTCATCCTGATTCAGTCCAAAGTGAAATAAAATGATATCGATTAAACGGTTTTCCTACAAGTCGCGGATATACAATCCGATTCACAATAGGGCTAAAAACCATTTCTCACACACTTAAGAGCATGTTTTAAAGTTTAAAGATTAGATCATGTCAGGGTTTTTGTCAGAATTTAGGTCTGAAAGTTAGCATTTTTTGAAATAATTCAATGTCACTATTTCACTAACACTAGATCTAATTGATCAATCGAAGCGAAAAAAAAGTTCAACTCTGACAAAACTTCTGACATAATGTTCATCTTTGAGTTGATGATAGTAGTAAAACTGGAAGTAAATTTATGTAAGTAAGGAAGTTACAAAGAGTAGCGGCACTCGGACTCGAACCAAGGACCAACGGATTATGATTCCGCTGCTCTACCAACTGAGCTATGCCGCCCGAAGAAATTAGCGGGGGGAGGACTCGAACCTCCGACCTTTGGGTTATGAGCCCAACGAGCTAACCACTGCTCCACCCCGCGGCAATTAGCATGTATGTTAGCAATGTTTGGAATTCAACTCAAGAAGAAGTTGCATATCTTTCTATCGCCTTCCACGTTCGGAAAGCAGAACCCATGACTTTTTGAGCAAACTGCTTTCCCTTTTCTCCATCTTCTTTCATGGAGGATGGATGCGATAAATATTTTTCTAAAATAGCAGTGAGCTCATCGATGGGAATTTGTTTCCCAACGCCAGATTGGATGAGATTTTGAGAAAGTTCAACCTGTTTGTGCATATGAGGGCCAAAAAGAACTGGAATCCCCATTTTTGCGGGTTCAAAAATGTCATGCCCTCCTATTCCTTCGACAAAGCTTCCACCAACAATCGACAAGTTAGAAATTCGGTAACACTTGGGCAGGACTCCCATTTCATCAATGAGAATGATTTTTTCATTCCCTTTCCGCTTTGAAAGGGCAGAATAACAAGCAAATTGAGTTCCTTCATCTTCAATCAATTTTTCGACTGTTCTAAACCGTTCAGGATGTCTTGGGACAACAAGCAGCTTCAGGTTGTCATATTTGTTCCAGATAGGCTTTAGAGCGTTTAAGAGAAGCTCTTCTTCCTGCTCGTGAGTCGAACCCATAGTGAGGACAAGATCAGACGGCTCGATTCCTAATTTTTCTCTCCACTCTGCAAGTTCGGCGTCTGTTGGCTCCGGCGCAGGGATATCATATTTCAAATTGCCAATCACAGTCAGTTTTTCAGGTGTCACTCCTAGCTTTAAAAACCGCTTCATGTACTCTTCGCTTTGAACGCAAAAGAGATCAACTTTCTGAAAGAGTTCTTGGCCAAAGGATTTCAAGAAAAGGTACCGTTTGAGCGACTTTTCCGAGATCTTTCCATTCACCAAGACAACTGAGCCCCCACCTTTTTTCACTTCTTTGAGAAGGTTAAGCCAAAAATCTCCTTCAACTAAGATCAAGAGATCGGGATTAAGCCTCTTGACAAAACGACGAACAATCCAGGAAAAATCAAGAGGTAAATAGCAAAAAGCATCAGCCTCTTTAATGAGGCGTTTGGCCTCATCTTGCCCGGTTTCAGTCAATGTTGAAACAAGTAAAAAAGCACCTGGGCAAGTTTTTCGAATATGGGGCGTTAATGTGGAGAGAGCTTTGACTTCTCCAACTGAAACGGCGTGAAGCCAAATAACCCCTCTCTTTGATGTAGGACAAGGCCCTTTTCTCTGCAGACGAGAAAGAAAACTCTTCCGATATTTCCCATGCCTAACTGTTTGCCACAGAAGTCTTGGAAAAAAACCGAGCATAAGTACAAAAAGAGCGCAGTCATAAACTAAAGAAAGGAGAAATTTCATGGCTTAACAACAAGATTGATGAGTTTGTCTGGAACAAAGATCACTTTCATAATCTCTCCTTGAAGATGTTTTGCAATTTTTTCTTCTCCTTTGACAAATTCGAGAAGCTCATCTTGAGATTGCCCTTTCGGTAGTTCCCATTTTCCACGAAATTTACCATTGATTTGGACAACATAAACAGCAGAGGCTTCTTCTAAGTACTTCGGATCTGCTTGAGGATAGGGTTCAAAGGTCAATGAGCCAGGCTCCTTTCCTAAAATCTCCCAACACTCTTCTGCCAAGTGAGGTGCAAATGGACTAAGCGCTTGCACGGCCATTTGTAGTGCTTTTTTCGGATAGGAATCGAGTTTGACGAAGGCATTGACAAACTCCATCATTTTGGAAATTGCCGTATTGTAAAGCATCGATTCAATGTCATTTTCAACCCCTTTTACA
This sequence comes from Simkania negevensis Z, assembly GCF_000237205.1. Classification (GTDB taxonomy): domain Bacteria; phylum Chlamydiota; class Chlamydiia; order Chlamydiales; family Simkaniaceae; genus Simkania; species Simkania negevensis. The sequence continues at coordinate 1,299,132 of NC_015713.1, forward strand.
AGAATATGAGCGAGTTTCATCCCCTCTCCTTCTTCTTTACCTATGACTTTATCAGAGGTAACAAGTTGAAAAAACCGGTCGAGAAAGCGGCGGCAGCCGCTGATGGCTTCGCTATTCCAGAGCTTTTCCTTATCAAAGGGGCCCATGAACATTTCATAGAGTCGCAGGCTATCAGCACCGAGTTCTTGGACTATTTCGTCAGGTGTCACTCCATTGAGCTTCGATTTAGACATTTTTTCAACGAGTGAGAGCAGTTTTTCGTCTCCTCCTTCTTCGAAATATTCGTCTCCTTTCTTCATCACATGATGAGCATCGACATACCCTCCTCCAAGGCGCTTAAAGGCTCTTGCCGTAACAAGCCCTTGGTTCCGGAGAGTTTGAAAGGGCTCGGTTGTTGAAACAAGGTCTAAATCATAGAGAACTTTATGCCAAAATCGTGCATACAGTAGATGAAGCACAGCGTGTTCGACACCTCCAACATACATATCAACAGGCATCCAATATTTTTCTTCTTTTTCTCCCCATGCTGCATTTTCATTGTGGGGATCGCAAAATCGGAGATAGTACCAGCAGGAGCCGGCCCACTGTGGCATGGTGTTTGTTTCACGAAGGGCTTTTTTTCCTGTTTTCGGATCTGTTATTTCAACCCATTCTGGAACATTTTCAAGCGGTGTGCGTCCTTCGCCTTGGGGTTTATAATCGGTCAGTTCGGGAAGAACGAGTGGAAGTTCATCTAAATCGAGGAGACGCTTGGTTCCATCTTCTAAATGGAGAATCGGAAAGGGCTCACCCCAGTATCTTTGCCTTGAAAAGAGCCAGTCACGTAATTTATAGGTTGTTGTCCGTCTTCCACATTTATGCGTTTCAAGCCAATCGGCAACTTTGTTTTTTGCAGCTTCTATTTCAAGACCGTTGATGTCGAATAATTCGCTCTTTCCATTGATCACTACCCCACCTTTTGTCCAGCACCGATTTCCAGCTAAAATTTCTAAGCGAAAATCTTCTTCTGCCATATCGGCTGGGAGGTCGTCTAAATAATCTTTTAAAAGAGGATCGTACGGAGGAATGATTTTGAGACCAAACTTCTTGGCAAATTCAAAGTCCCGTTCATCCCCTCCTGGAACGGCCATGACAGCCCCAGTACCGTATCCCATCAAAACATAGTCTGCAATCCAGATGGGAATGAGTTCATTGTTGATCGGGTTTCTTGCATAAGCGCCTGTCCAAACACCTGACTTTTCTTTGTTTAGATCGGTCCGCTCCATATCACTTTTTGCTGTAGTCTTTTGCTGATACGCTTCGACATCTTCTTTCTGATCATCAGTTGTAATTTTATTTACAAGGGGATGTTCTGGAGAAAGAACTAAAAAGGTCGTTCCAAATAGGGTGTCGTGCCGAGTTGTGAAGACGGTGATTGGTTGTTTGGATTCATTCTCTAAAAAAACAACTTCGGCTCCTTCACTTTTCCCAATCCAATTCCTTTGAAGAATTTTCAAATATTCGGGCCAATCCAATGTTTCTAAATCAGCAAGTAGACGTTCTGCATAGGCAGTGATTTTTAAGATCCATTGACGGAGAGGACGTCGTTCAACAGGGTACCCTCCTTCGCGTGATTTCCCGTTTTCGACCTCTTCATTTGCCAAAACTGTTCCAAGAGCTGGGCAGTAGTTCACTAGGATTTCTGCTTCATAAGCAAGCCCTTGCTCATAAAGTTTACTGAAAATCCATTGAGTCCATTTGTAGTAGTCTGGGTCGCTTGTTGCAAACTCACGGTCCCAATCATAGCTAAACCCAAGAGATTGAAGTTGTCTGCGGTAAGTATTGATGTTTTTTTCTGTCGTGATTTTAGGATGTGTACCTGTCCGCACGGCATACTGCTCAGCTTGTAACCCAAAACTATCCCACCCCATCGGATGCAAGACGTTGTATCCTTTTTGCCGCTTATAGCGCGCTAGAATATCGGTTGCTGTATATCCAGTGACGTGTCCGACATGAAGTCCTGCACCAGAAGGGTAAGGAAACATATCTAAGATGTAATACTTGGGCTTTGAGGGGTCGACTTTCGCTTTAAAAAGTTGATTTTCTTTCCAGTACGTTTGCCACTTTCGTTCGACTTCGATGTGGTTGTATTTTTCTTGGCTCATTCAATTCACATATCTTAAAATAGTTTGATCATATCATGAAAAAAAAATTAGCTCAAGCTCCCTGCTTAAGAGAGTGTCTATAATGTACATTCTCTGATGAGATCAAAGATTTTTCCTAGGTAAATGCTTTGGAGTGCAAAAAGTTTTGCATAGGGAAAAAGATGGCTCTATTCAGAGTGGAATGACTTTGTAGACACCCTCTAATATCTGTTAAGTCATGCCTATAAAGCAATTTTAGTGTTGCGTTCAAATATAAAGATATTGTAAAGATTCTAGTTGAATCACATGAGAAATAAACTGATAAATAATCATAAATTTAGAAAACAATTTTGGCTAATACTTGCAATAAATAATAGGACGTCATATATTATTGAGTGAGATAGGATGAAAATCTTTATTTAGGAAAAAAAGAGAATTTAGATGGTTGAAACCCACGTATACAGAAAGAATAAAATTAATCTAGAAGACTACGACTACCGTAAAGATATCCAAAACCGCCTCCTATTGTCTCACCTTACCCCCGGAGATTTAGAAATCCTTGAAGAAATTATTTTCAGTCCTACGCAGTTCGCTATCAGCAAGTTAGCTAAGCAACTTGGGAAAACAGGTCAAGAAATTCTTGAAACCTTAACCAAGTTCTCCGAGACAAATCTCTTTAAAATTGAAGAAGATACCGTCACAGTCGATAAAGAGATGAGGAAATATTTTGAAACCCAGATCGTGAAATTTGAAGAAAATTTTACACCAGGAATGGAGTTTTTACAGGCCCTCCTTAAAAAAGTACCTATCCATATTCTCCCAAATTGGTACCCCATTCCTCGTACATCGAATAATATTTTTCACTCTCTGATCGAAAAATATCTTCACACGCCTCAGACATTCCAGAGATATTTGGCTGAGCTAAACTTTGGAGATGAAAAGCTGAGTAACATTGTAAATGATCTGTTTCTCTCCCCCTCTTATAAAATTTATTCGGAAGATCTTCGTAAAAAGTATGAACTTTCTGATGAAGAGTTCGAAGAAAAGATGCTCTATCTAGAGTTTAACTTTGTTTGCTGCCTTGTTTACGAAAAAAGCGGCGATGAATGGGTAGAAGTCGTCACTCTTTTCCAAGAATGGAAAGACTATCTCAGCTTCTTAAAAGAAAGCAAACCTCAAGAAATCGAACAGAAAAACCACATCAAGCGTACACGTCCAAATGATTTTTCATTTGTTGAAGACATGTCGACTTTGCTAGCACTCGCTAACACACATCCTTTTTTCGTGAAACTCGATAGCAAAGAGCGGTGGATTCCTGATAAAAAACTCCTATCAATCATTGCTAAAGAGTGTGGTGGATTCGATCTCAAAACTGAAGAAAATGAAGAGTTCTTCAAAAATTATACCAATCGGGTGATCCAAAAACTTCTTTTTCTCAAGCTCGCATCTATCGAAAAAAGCCAACTTGTTCCTGCTGAAGACACATCAGAATGGCTCACTCTCCCTATCGAAAAGAGAGCCCTTAATACCTATAAAATGACAGTCAATCGTTATCCGTTCTCAGAGTTTCCTCAAGAAATCTGCACAGAACGCAACATTCATGAAATTGAAAAAACAGTCAGTCGCATTATCGATTCGGGTTGGGTATTCCTCGAAGATTTCCTTCGTGGAATCATTGCCCCCATCAGTGAAAATAGCAAGATGGTTCTCAAAAAAACCGGACGCTATTGGAAATACACCCTTCCCGATTACTCTGCAGACGAAACCCACCTGATTCAAAAAGTCATTTTTGATTGGCTTTTTGAAGGTGGAATCATCTCAACAGGGATGTATGAAGGCAAGCCCTGCTTGCAGATCACCCCTCTCGGACAATCGATGTTTGGTTGATCTCTTTCCTTTCGCTCAGTATGTATAGGGAAAAAGGACAGATGACATGCTCGATCAAACTTTTTCTCTCATAGATATTCCACGTCTATTGACATTGACGTTTCTCGAAGGAATTCTATCAGTTGATAACGCTCTCGCGCTAGCTCTCATCGTGCGTCATCTTCCCCCGATGGAAAAGAAGAAGGCTCTCTTTGTGGGACTTGTTTCGGCGATCATTTTGCGCGCCATTGGAATTTTATCAGCAGCCTATCTCATCCAGATTTTTTGGATCCAAATTGCTGGAGGAGCCTACCTCTTATACCTCGCATGCTCCCATCTTCTGACCCAAAGTAAACACAAAGAAAAGAAAGGAAAAGCTAAAAAGCCTTCTTTTTGGAAAGTTGTCATTCTCGTTGAGCTCACCGACTTTGCCTTTGCGGTTGATTCAATTTTAGCAGGTCTAGCGCTTATTGGGGTTCGTTTCACACCGCCCCATCTTCCGCCGAAGATTTGGATTGTCTATTTTGGAGGGGTCATGGGGATTATCTTGATGCGGTTTGCAGCGCGTCTCTTCACTTCACTCATTGAGCGCTTCCCCGGTCTCGAGCTTGGTGCCCACCTGATCGTTGGCTGGATCGGCCTTAAACTTATCCTAGAGGCCTCGCTCAAAGCTACCATAGCCTATTATACCGGTCTTCCGACCTGGGTGGGAATTCTCTTTTGGGTAGGAGTTGTCGCATTTTTTATCTCGAGTTTCTTTTTTAAAAAGAAGGGTTCCATTGATTCTAACTCTTAAAGACCCTATAATTATTCTTGTTTTTTGGAGGAGAATTTATGGAAAGTTTTATCCAGGCAATTGCTTGCTATTTTAGAGATGTTCCAGCTCAACTGACAACGGCAAATGGCAAGTCATGTTACTATATCGGTAGATATGAATTTATAATTGGATCAAGCTTTGCGCTTTGTTTCGCCATCTATGAAGCTGTAAAAACAGTTTTTAATGCTTTACGCCACCCACTCACTATTCAAGATACAATCACTCATGGCGTCTACCAAACACTAGTGTACTGCGCGGCTGTGCCTGTAGGTCTTTTTGGAGCTTTTTTCCCCGAAATGGCGAAAGACTTTCTCGATTTTAAAACTTGGAGTAAGGCTTAAGCCTCATGAATTTTCAACCTATCGCTCCCAATCCTCATGATGCTAAAGGTTTCAAAGACGATGAAACCGAAGCATTTCACGAGATGCATGAAACCCGCATGCAACTCAACGCCAAAGTGACTTGCTTAGGCTACGTGCTCCTGCTTATTGCAGCGGCTGTGTGCGGCATTTATTTCTATTTCTTCGGTTGATTATACGACAAAAAATCTCTTGCATCGATGGCATCGCCTTCAGGCTCTTGATCAAAGCAACGGATCATGAGATCAATCCCTGGAGCTTGCTTCTTAACTTTCCTCTGCACAACTGATTCATTTTGTTCTGTTGTAGATGTTTCAATAGCTTGGCGTGAGATATCTTTTTCAGAAAGGATTTTAAAATAGCGGAATCCATTTTGAAGAGTCAATTCGGCTGCACGTGTGAGAGCAAAACGGCGGACATCTTCTGAATCGGTATATTCATTTCCTCTGAAAGTCACGGCAAATTTGTCTTGGTTAACACGGTAATCGCTGTAGCCATCGCCAAAAAAGCCCTTTTGGTGATAGGAGGTTGAGCATCCGACAAGGAGAAGAGCTGCAAGTCCAGTCGTGAGAATGAGTCTTTTTTTCATGTTTTCCTCTTGGTTTAGAGAAGGCATTATCACAAAAATTGAGGTAAATTGCAAGGAAGGGTACCATAATTCATATGAATATGAAAAGCGAATCAGAACTAGTCTCAAACAGACGTGCTAGGCATGAATATGAAATTCTGGAAACCGTCGAAGCGGGAATTGTATTGCTCGGAACAGAAATCAAATCTCTCAGAAATCATGGGGGATCGCTTCAAGATGCCTATGTGATCATCGATAAAGGTGAAGCTTACTTAAAGCAGGCTTCCATTGCCCCCTATAAATTTGGCAATGTCTTCAATCATGAGGAGCGGCGAGACCGGAAACTCTTGCTTCACTTCTATGAGATCACGAAATTGAAAAAGTCAATTGAGCAAAAAGGACTCACAATCATTCCTCTTGCAATGTATTTGAAAAAAGGAATCGTCAAGGTTAAGCTCGGTGTGGCTAAAGGGAAAAAACGGCATGATAAACGGCATGCGATCAAAGAACGGGAAGAAAAACGGTCTATTGCGCGCATATTGAAACAACAGGGTTGACACAGCTAGAGAAGTTTTTATATTTTTCTATGTGCAAAGTAATAAAGGGATACACTATGAAAGTTATCATCTCAAGAACCGAATTGGTTCAACTTATCGGAACCATTCAAGGAGTCGTTTCTTCTAAGCCTGCGATTCCTATTTTGGCAAATATTCTCATTGAAGCCTTCGATGGAAATCTCATCATCAGCGCAACCGATTTGACTGTGAGTACACGAGCACAAACTATGGCCAATGTCATTGAAGAGGGTGCAATCACCTTGCCCGCAAAACGGTTCTTCCAACTCGTTCGCGAGATGACAGCTCAAGATGTCGAAATTGAGTGCACCACTGGTGAGATTGCCTACGTTCGCGGGGGCAGCTCAGAGTTTCGTATCAATGGAATCCATAAAAGCGAATTCCCTTCTCTTCCTGATATGAGCCAAGGGCAGTCATTTACTCTGTCTGGAGGAACATTTAAAGAGATGCTCTCAAAGTCGGTCTTTGCCGCAGCACGCGAGGATAGTCGTCATGTACTCAATGGGGTCCTCATGCAAATCGAAGGGAGCACGGCAACTTTCGTGGGAACCGATGGAAAGCGGCTTGCAAAAATCCATACCTCGATCGAAATCGATACAGAGCACAAACACGACTACCTCCTCCCCCTCAAGGCATGTGAAGAAATCGTGAAAATGATCGACGAAGATGAAGCGCTTAAAATCTCACTTCTTCCGGATAAAGTTGGCATTGAAGTCGGATCGACAACCCTTGTGACTAAACTCTTGTCTGGAGATTATCCTGATATTGAGCGTGTGATTCCTACAGCATCTGAGCAAAAGTTCACGTTGCATCGTGAGGAGCTTATGTCTCTTCTCAAGCAGATTGCCCTTTTCACGAGTGAAAAAAACCACTCAGTGCATTTCATCTTCAATCCAGGTGAACTCACACTGACTGCGAATAGTAGCGACATCGGAGATGGAAAGGTCTCGATGCCGGTCGATTATTCAGGAGATAAGTTTGAAATCGCGTTTAATCCGTTTTACTTTCATGATATTTTGCGTCACTGTAAAGATGAAACGGTCTCGTTTGCGATCACAAACGCCCACAACCCCGGGCTCATTACCGACTCCTCGACAGCGAATTTTGTGATCATGCCGATGCGGCTATCTGCGTGACCAATGCAACTCAAGCAGCTCGTACTTCGCAATTTTCGCAACTATGTGGACGAGGCTGTCACTTTTAGCCCCGGCGTGAATCTCATTTATGGAAAAAATGGGGCTGGAAAAACCAATTTGCTCGAAGCGCTCTACTTACTCAGTACAGGGCGCTCATTTCGAACAGCACATTTAACAGACCTCATTCGGACTGACAGTTCCCACTTCTACATTGAAGCACAATTCGAAAAAGATGGAATCGATCAATCTCTTTCTATTGGATTCGATGGCAAAAATCGGAAGATCCATCACAATGCTGCAACACTCAGCAATTTTTCTCATTTGCTTGGAATTCTCCCTTCTGTTTTGTATGCCCCAACTGATAGCCAACTTGTTGCTGGTGCACCTATTGATCGGAGGCGCTTTTTAAATATCCAGCTTGCGCAATGTGATCCTCTCTATGTCCATCACTTGATGCGCTACCACAAAGCTATGAAAAATCGAAATGCTCTACTCAAGACGAAAACAGAGAAAAGCCTCGATAGTTGGGAAGAAATGATGGCCCACTCTGCGGTCTATTTGATGGAAAAACGGGCAGCTCTTATCGAGGGGCTCAAGCCCAAGTTGCAAGAGTTTACCAAAGTGCTGTCTGATGAAAATGACTTTTTTGATCTTGTCTATGCCCCTTCAATTAGTATGAAGCACTTAGACCAGCTCCAGACTATTTTCCAAAAGGGACGCAAAAAAGAATTCCTCTTAGGAACCACTTTAAATGGGCCACACCGCGATGATTTTCTGATTTCATACAACAAAACAGAAGCAAAGATTTACGCCAGTGAGGGGCAAAAGAGAACCTGCGTTGCGGCTTTAAAATTATCCGAAAGAGACAGGCTGACAAAAGAAGAAGCTTTGCTCAGTATTGATGACTTCGGGATTCATTTAGATGAGAGACGGAAGAGTTTATTGCATACAGCAATCTCATCTGTTGGACAAGTGTTCTTAACCGTCCCTTCAGATGAATTCATTGGAGAAGTGGCACATGACCGCTTTCTTTATGTCGAAGGGGGAACTGTGACTAGTGATCAACTATATGTGGGTAAGGTATATTGAGCTCGAGCAGCTTTTCTCTCTGAGCCTAGGTATCCATCGATCGCTTCGTAGGTATTGTAAGTAGCAAGCTCTCTGACATTTTGTGGAGCTAACTCCGATTGCTCTTTGAATTTGCGTACAACATTGACCCGATCAAGAAAGGCTTTGATGACTTCCCCTTCATCTCCTCCAAAAAATGCCTCGAAATATTCCCGCCCTAGATCTCTTTTCCAAGTTTGAATGAGCCTAGCAACTTTAGACCCGGTCAAAGATTCGATAAAATGCATGGTGTTTTTGGTAAGGGGTTTTTCCGAAAGGGGGAGACTTTTCCAAGCATATTGATTCCAAGTCGATCCATCAGGAAGGTAAGAAAGAGGCAAATGCCCTCTTGGGAAACAATTGGCATTATCAATCATTTTGATGTCGTCAATGCTCTTCCCATCTTCTGACATTTTGACCATCCAATTATCTTCTTTTCGGTCGAGATTCCCAAGAATATAGTCGATAATGGCAAACTTCTGAAATTGAGTTAGTTCACTTTCTGTCACCTCTGTTGGAAGGTCCACTTCTTGAGCTTCTTTATAGCCATGCACAAAATGTTGAAACGATCCTTTATGCCCCTGAGCATAGATGATCTCTGTTTTCGGAACAGAATGAGCATCAAATGCATGATCAAGTAAGTAGGTCGCTCTTTCAGAAATCATGGCTCCAACTTGACGCATTTCAGGGAGTGGGAGATACCCTTCCTGCCCTGTTATTCTCATCAAATGTAAGGCTTTTGATTTAAACCGTTTTCCGAAAGAAAAATGGGCGTCGATCGCTTTAAAAATTCCATATGGTTTCCCCTTCCGATCTCGATAAATCACCGATCCATAGGACCCTTTGTTCAAAGTAGGTGGATGTTGTTTTCGTCCCTCAAAAATTTCTCGCTCAGTTGTGATCTTTCGTCGTTTTGCCCGATCAGGTGCTTGGGTGAGTAAAGGTTCAAATTTACAAACTGAGTGGGCTGCAAACCCATCTTTCACGTAACTTTGAAGGGCCTTCCGGACACGGGTTTCATCAGCGCCAATCATCCGCAATAAATCACTGAGCTGTTGATAATCACTCATTGTGACTTTGTACCCTACAATTAGCTCTGCCCGAGCAATCACAGCTCCTATCATTTCCTGAATGGCCTCTTCTGTTAAAGGGTCTCCTGAAAGCAAGTGAAAATAGACTTCGATGAGGACATGCATCACAATTCCTCGATCAACATTTTTCTCAAAAGCTTGTTTGTAAGTCGCACTCAAAAACTGATCTTTTTGACCAGGAGGAAGATCTTGCAAAGTTTTCACAATGGCCCCAACCGTCAAAAAACCTTGAGCCCCAAGCTGCAAAGCGCGGGCTAATCGCTCAGGATCTTCCACAGCTGGATTCACATGGGAAAAGGCCTCTACACTTTTTTCAAAGGCAAGCTTGAACTGGTCAGTACTCATCACATTCTGCCCAAAGTAAAACCCGTTGTCATTTGTTCCTGTATACTTGAGGTGATTTTCTGTAGAAATTTCTCGCATTGGGGTCGGATCTTCTGACGTTTGGTTACACAAAGCGTATTTTGCGTACTTCATCAGAAATTCTTCTGCTGTCTTAAACTGAAGAAAATACCGTTTTTCTTCTTCAGACAGATGGGAAAAACCATCTAAGGGCATCGAAAAAACTCGCATGACAGTAGGATACTCGGAGGCTAATTGCCGCAACGAAAAAGAGGAAGCTGCCAACCCTTGATGTAAGTGGATTCCTCCTCGCTCTTTTAATGACTCAAGATGCATTTCGAGCGCCTTATCATTCTTATGTGTCGGACCAAATGCGGCGTGAAGAGTTCGATCTCCTACTTGAAACTGTCCCACCCCTAAATCAAAATGACCATTGTCTGTTAAAGCGCGGTCTCTAAAAGACTCAAACGAAAATTTCCGATGCTTCTCAAGAGCCCGATCCAAGGATTTAGCAAGATAGGTTATTTTTTGCCCTTCTTCCGGAAACTCCCCTTGAGCTTCCTTGATTTGATCCAAGTACATTCCTCCTAATTGCCTCAGTTCTCTCATGCCTGGAACTTTCATTTGAAGTGTTGTACAAAGATCTTGCAAAAGAGCTACAAACAGATTAGATCGACCAGATTGATTTTGCATCCTTTGATAAAGAGGAGACTGAGAAGCTAAAAAAGCCAAATCGCGGATTTTATGACCAACATTGTAACCATACCGGCCTTCATCAGAAGAGTTACGTAAATTCTGAATCAAATCAAAAAAAACAACAGCAAATTGTCTATCGCGATAGGGTTCTAAATGGTTCATCAATACAAGGTAACCGGCTTGAAATATTTTAGAAGAAGGATCGGTGCCAAAAGTCTTCTCTTCAATAAGAAACTGTTTCACATCTTTTTTCTGTGCAGCCTTATTCGTTAAAACCTCGAGTGTTTCTCGGAGCTTTGTCTCATCAAAACCATTTTTTGCTAAAGTCTCTTTCGCGCAATTAATGACGAGTTCCTTTGAAAGATCCATCTGATGTAGAGTGGCTAATTTAAGAAGCTGGAGCTTCTTTTGAACTTCAGGATATCCCTCTGCCTGCGCAGTCGCCTGACGCAAAAATTCCCCTGGCTCATCGGTGCGAATGGCTTTGAATTCCTCACACAAAGAAGATCCCGCCTCTTTTGCAAACTCCATAGCTTTGTCTTTCACACATTCTATGAGAGAGTATGGAATGAGTTGACGAGCAAGTTCTAAAACTTCTGGCTGTGTCGTTTGATTACGCCCCAATCTTTGTGCTTGAGCGTAAAACGCGATATAGTCTTTACGGTCTGCGTAGAGTACAATTTCATCATAGTCAGGGTGATCTAGGATCTTTTGGAGAGCATCAAATTTATTTTGAGCTAAGTCTCCTTTGAGGTTAATCATCTCGACCACATGGTGGCGAAAAGAGCTGAAAATCGTGTAGAGAACAGGCATCAAGAAACTGAAAAATGCATAAGTAATTGCATTTATCGCCTTTCCATAAATGTAGAAGGACGTTTCGAGAGGAGTGTCGCTTAAAATTTTTACTTGTCTTTCTCGAACCTGTAGTTCTGCTCGCAGTGGTACATAAGTCGTTTCTTGACCTAAAGTCTGTACAGTTGTCATAAAAAAACCCTTGCCCCTCTAATTATTTAAGATTATAACACAGGGATTATAAAGATAATATAAAAATGAATTTCTATTACGAAACAATGTGTAGATAAAAATTTATTATAACTTTATCTGTGAAATAAAAAATTTAGGTGACAAATGAGCTTCCCTTCGATTTCCTCCAAATCCCAAAATTTCACTCTTATCTGGCTTTGGGTCTCCATTGTCATCTTTGCAGCCTCTGATGCTGTTGTCGCTAAAATTGGTGAGCTAGGAGCTCTGCATCCTACTCCAAATGGTCAAAACCCCATCTCTTTTTGTAACCTTTTCTTCGCAGGGAACCTTCTTGCTGGAATTTCTTTATTTATCGTCTATCGAAAACACTGGAATCCAGCTGAACTGAGTCAAATCTCCTTAAAACTGTGGATTTGCATGTTTCTTCTGATCATACTATCTGGCGTTCTTGCTCCTGCATTCTATTTTCTCGCATTGATGCTTACCGAAGTGAATAACGTTGTTTTGATCTCAACAGTTGAGGTCCCTATGACTCTTTTATTTGCATACATTTTCTTTCGTGAGAAAGCGCTGCCTTCAGCTATTATCGGAGCCCTAGTCGCCTTTGGAGGGATTGTCCTCGTCTTCTTGATTGATCAATCACCTATGGAAAATCGGATGTCCACAAAAATGCTCGATGTGGGGAATCCTGCTATGAACCACTTTTTACAAACCTTTCCAAAATCAGGAGAAATCTTAACGGCACTAGCCACTTTGCTTGGAATTATTGCTGTTCAAATGAGCCGCTCTCTACTTCAAACTGTTTCAGCTGGGATTTTTACTGTCCTACGTATGGTCTTAGGAGTTGCGATTTTCTTCACCATTGCTATCTCAGTTTTTGGGCCTCACCACTTTGATGATCTTTTTTCTCCCTTTCTTTGGGGATGGATGCTTATTTATGGAGCCTTGATCATTGTTGTCGGAGAGCTTACTTGGTTTAAAGGGATAAAAAAGGCAACCTCAACAGACATCTCCATGGCTACAGCTCTAACACCTGTTGCTGGAGTTATTTTTGCTTATCTTGTTTTGGGAGAAATCCCCCACAAGGGGCAAATTATTGGGGGGATTGTCATTTTGCTCGGAATTGGAATCAGTCTCTTTGGAGAACTACGAAAAGAAGGTAGAAAAGTTAAACATGAACGCCCCACCTCCTTTACAGGAGTTTAAACCTATGAGGTAACAAAATGAGCACTCCCACAAAGCCTCCAGCTCCTCGTAATTTGACTCTCTTCTGGCTTTGGATCTCCATCTTGATCTTTGCTGCATCAAATGCCGTCGTCGCAAAAATAGGTGAACTTGGGACTATGCACCCCACACCATCTGGTCATAATCCGATCTCTTTTTGTAACCTCTTTTTTGCAGGGAATGTCCTTGCTGGAATCACACTCCTTATCGTTTACCGCAAAAACTGGAAACTGAATGAGCTAAAACAAGTTCCACTGAAGCTGTGGATTTGTATGCTTGTTCTGATTCTCTTTGCCGGAGTTCTAGCTCCTGCATTTTACTTTATGGCTCTCATGCTTACAGAAGTTACAAACGTCGTTTTGATCTCGACAATCGATGTCCCTCTCAGTCTCTTTTTCGCCTATCTATTTTTTCGAGAAAAAGCCCGTCTCACAGCTGTTCTTGGCGCCCTGATTGCATTCGGAGGAATCATTCTCATTTTCTTTCTCAATCAACCTCCAATGGAAAATCGGATGACAATGAAAATGATCGATGTAGGAAATCCTGCTGTGAACCACTTTTTACAAATGCTTCCAAAGAGTGGAGAAATTTTAACGACATTAGCAACATTGATGAGTATCATCGCCGTTCAGATCAGTCGTTCTCTTCTCCAAAGTGTTTCGGTTGGAATCTTTAGCGTCCTTCGCATGATTGTCGGAGTGATCCTTTTTTCGATTATTGTCATGTCAGTTTTTGGAGTACACCATTTTGATGAACTCTTTTCTCCTTTTCTCTGGCAATGGATGCTTGTCTATGGAGCGCTGATCATTGTTGTGGGTCAGATCACGTGGTATAAAGGGGTAAAAAAAGCTTCTTCTGCAGACATCTCTATGGCAACTGCACTCACACCAATTGCAGGAACCCTCTTTGCTTACCTCATTTTAGGTGAAATTCCCAACAAAGCTCAAATTATTGGGGGAATCGTTATCTTGATTGGGATTGGAGTGAGTCTAATCGGCGAAGTCAGAGCAGCACGTAGAAAGGTAACGCATGAACGCCCCGGCTCTTTCGAAGGGATTTAATCTAACCTGAGCTCTGGGTTTATTTTGGTTAGTCTAAAGAGAGCGTTCTCTTAAATTCTCTGAATTTCTGGCTTGGGAAATGCCAAATGTTCCTTTTCGAAATAAAAAGGCTGAGAAGAATAAGAAAAATCCTTGAGAATGAGTGAAATAAACTCAGAGCCAAGGTTAATCTAAACCAATCATCTCGGCAATTTTTTCCTTTTGATGCTTCCTCTCTTTGAGAAAAAGAAGAAGGAAAAGAGCAAGAAGCAATGTTATCGGAAATACAACCATTGCTTGCCTGTAATCTGACGCAGAATAAAACGGCACCCCGTTTTTCATCACACCATCCCAGCCCAAATCGAGTAAGTATCCAAGTAAAGGCTGAATGATAGAAGATCCCACTGCCACAATAAAGTTCGTCATCGCAATGCTCGTTCCTTTTGCCTCAATAGGGTTTAACTCAATTGCTAAGGAGAAGTGAAGGAGTTGGGCTGAAGAGAAAAAACCTACAAAAAAGAGGAGAAAAAACAAGGCTTCAGTAAAAAGATTATCCACATAAATCACAGGAACAATTGAAGCCGCGGTGAGAATAAGGCTTCCAAAGAGAAGTGGCTTCCTTTTACTAAAACGATCGGAAACAAGACCAATGAGAGGCCCTCCAACAATCCAACCGACAAAGATCATAGAAACAGCATAACCTGCCAGGGTTTTCTCCATTCCATATTTTTGGACCAAAAATGGAATTCCCCAAAGAGATGCAAAGCCGGCTGTTGTCATGTAGTAAAGAAGAGCAATCACGGCATTGAGGTAGGTTTTATAGTTTGAACAAACCATTTTTAGTTTATGAACGAGCTTTAGAGTCGCATGTTTCCCTTCGCCTCTTTTCATCCGTTGTGGTTCTCTTCGAATGAACAAGTAGATCGCAAAAGCTAGAATCACTCCAAAGATTCCAAAAATATGTAAGGTGTAGCGCCATCCGATAGATGCAACAGTTAGCGTTAGAGGCCCTTCAGCACCAACAGCTCCTAACATCCCAATCGAATTTCCCAAACCGACTAAAAGGGCAAGCTTATCCGCTGGAAACCAATGAGAAGAAACATACACCATCCCAACAAAACCAAAAGCAGAACCAATCCCCATCAAAAGCCGTCCCAATTCAGCCATGGGTAAGTGAGGAGACAAAGCAAACATAAAACTTCCCAGTGCACAAATGAGAGAAGCAAAAGTGAGCAGTTTGCGCGCTCCAAAACGGTCCATTAAAATCCCCACGGGGATTTGCATAGGCGCATAGGCGTAGAAATAAAATGCACTCAGTGTTCCTAAAGTTCCAGCCGTCACAGAAAAGGCTGCCATGAGTTCAGTCACCATGGCTGTTGGAAAGACTCGGATGAAAAACTCATAAAAGAGAAAAACAACCGTTAGAGTCCAAATCCACCAGCTCATTGCAGAGCCTTTTTTCATCTAAAACTCCTTAAGATGATTGAGATAGACTGCTCCGAGAGGAAAATCTTTTTCAAACTCTTCCCCTTTGCGCATTTTTTGAAACTGAGAGATGATTTTATTTGCCAAAACCTTACCGAGTTGAACCCCTTCTTGATCGAAAGAATTGATATTCCAGACAAACCCTTGAAAAGCTACTTTGTGCTCATAAAGGGCTAAAATCGCCCCTATCGAATAGGGATCACACTGCTTTGCCATTAAAATGCGCGTTGGGCGATTTCCTGGAAACTCTTTATTGGGGTTATCACTCTTTTTTCCAGTAGCAAGTCCAATAGACTGCGCAAACAGATTCGATAAAAGCTTTTCTTGAGAAGTGGTTCCTTCATACTCATTATCTATCCCCCGTTGCGACTTACAAAAACCGACAAATTCAACAGGAACAGGAATGGTTCCCTGGTGAATGAGCTGATAAAACGAATGTTGCCCATTTGTCCCGGGCTCACCCCAGATGATCGGCCCAGTCCAATGATCTAATAGCTTCCCCTGTTTATCGATCCGTTTTCCATTCGACTCCATGTCACATTGCTGCAAATGGGCAGGAAAGCGGGACATGGCTTGCGAATAAGGGATCACAGCTGTTGTCGGTAGCCCTAAGAAATTGTGGTTCCAAATTCCAAGTAGAGCTGAAAGAAGAGGAAGGTTTTGATAGGGATCTTCATTGAGAGCCACTTTATCCATTGCATGGGCTCCCTTTAAGAACTCAAGGAGCTTTTCCATTCCAATTGCAAATGCAAGGGTAACACAGCCTACCATCGAAGTGACAGAGTAACGACCACCCACAAAGTCCCACATGTAAAATGATGCCCGGTATTTTTTTGGATCATCCATCGGACTCCCCTTTCCGGTCACCGCAATGATATGATTTTGCGGAGAAAGTCCTACGTCGAGAAATCGTTTTCTTACTAGCTCTTCATTTGTCCGTGTCTCTAGTGTTGAGCCAGATTTAGATACAATAACCACGAGCGTCTTACCCAAATCGACCCGATTCAAGACATTTGCTGCATCATCGGGATCGACATTTGAAACGAAATGCGCGCGCCGATTTGGTCGACTAAAAGCCTCTAACCCCAGATAAATGGCTTTTGGTCCTAATTCAGATCCCCCAATCCCCACTTGAATAATATCAGTAAAGTTTTGCTTATCGATTGTATCGAGAAACATCTTTAATTTCTCAAGCTCTGCATACGCTTCCGTCGAAGCCTTCTTGGCAGCCTCAGCTTCAACACGACGGTCAAAAAAATCGCGCATCGCCGTATGCAAAACAGATCGCTCTTCACTTTCATACCCCTCAATCTTATTGATGATTTCCCCATTTTGCATGGCATGCATCTTGTCAATCACTTTGGCTTCTTTCGCTAGGTCACAAAGTGCATCCATGACCTTCTCCGTCACCCGCTCTGTTCCATAAAAAAGCTTAAGATTTAAATTCGATGCAACCATTTGCTCCAATCGCTTAGGAGTAAGAGCCCCCTCTTTCGAAAGATCAATTGGTTTTTCTGCTAACTCTTTCAGTCTCTTTGTAGCTTCATATTCATTGAACGCAGACATTGCCCATCCCATCTAGTTAAAAAAAACGACTCATACAACGAAATGCACTGATTGTAAATACTTTTTTATCTGTTTTCTATTCTTATTTTTTGCGCCTCCAGCTTACTCTTAAAAGTCGGATCATGAGAGACCGCAATGATGAGCCCTTCAAAAGAGAGTAAAGCCTTTTCAAGTGCTTCGAGCGTTAGCAGATCAAGATGGTTTGTGGGCTCATCAAGGAGTAGTACATTCGGCCTTGAAAGCATGAGAGCAAGTAGCATGAACCGTTTCCGCTCTCCAACGCTCATCGAAAAAAAAGGACGCCTCACAAGAAGTTCCCCCGCAAGAGCTCCTTTGTGAAGCTCGTTTCTTAAATTTTCTTCTGTGAGTTGAAACTTCGCTGCAAAAAATTCCAAAGGAGTTTGATTCATCGGAAGATTTTGTACTTCTTGATCAAGGTATCCTATGCATGCCTGCGAGGAAACAAACACCTTTCCTTGATCTGGCTCAAATTCTCCTAAAATCAAGCGAAGTAACGTGGTTTTTCCCGCACCATTTGGCCCACATAAAATTACACGCTCACCAAATGCAAAACTCATTGAAAATTTCTCATATAAACATTTTCCCGCAAATGCATGAGTGACATTTGCAATTTCTATGGCTTGATCGTGATGATAAGGAGTGACTATAAATCGAAGCCCTTTGACACTCTTCGGTTTTGGATGCGAAATTGCCTCCTTCTCTAAGGTTTCAAGTCTTCCCTTTAAAACATTTAAACGGTGCTGTTTAGACTTTTGATAGCTTTCACCATGACGATCATAAGCCATGAGGTTCCGATCTTTTGGTTTACCGGGCTTCGGACAAGAAAAAGTCAACATTTTGATTTGTTTTTTGAGAGTCGCTTTCTCTTCTTCTTGCTCCTCGTAAATTTTGGTTTGCCTCTCAAGCTCTGCTTGCTTTTCTGAAAGGTAAAAGTCGTAATTCCCTCTATAGAAAGAGAGCTTTCCTGCTTTAAGATGAACAAGGCTATGGCAGGCCCGATTTAAAAAACTCCGATGATGCGAAGCAATGATTGTGGCACCTATGCGACATTTGAGCATCTTTTCTAACCAAACAAGCATGTCATCATCCAAGTGATTTGTTGGTTCATCTAGCAAAAGGATATCTGGATTTTGAGCAAGTGCTTTAGCTAAGGCCATGCGAACTTTTTCGCCACCGCTCAGCTTACTCATGGGTAAATCTAAAAGAGTACAGTCAATTTTGAGTCCGTTCAACACTTTCTCGAGAGGCAAGCGGCAATATCCGCCCAAAATTTCGTACTGCTTGTGAAGGTTCTCCCATTCCTTAAGCCGGTGCGGATCCTCCAAGCACTTTTCCATCTCCTTTTCAAGATTAAGTAACGGAGCATCTGCTAAGTATTGCCGCATGCTCATTTCTTCATGTAAAACGGGAATTTCCTGGGGAAGCACTCCTATTCTAAGAGACCTTTCTCTTTTGACATATCCCGCATCTTCTTGAATGGCGCCCTCAATGATCTTGAGAAGCGTTGACTTACCTGCTCCATTTTCTCCAATAAGAGCCATTAAATCCCCTTCATGAACAGACAAGGAGATGTCGTGCAAAATGGGCGAAAGTCCAAATGATTTACATAAATGTGAAAATTGAATGAGAAGTCTAGACATAAGTTTGTTCCTGGGTTAGTTGTGAAAGACTGGAATCAAACTTAAATTTTCACTAGATACGACCTCTCGTAAGTTCTCCCCTTATTCTATACTCAAACAACTTCAAAAATTGGTTTTGGGCAACGCGAAAGCTTTCGGAATTCGTCGATTTTAAGTGGCCTAATATTAGGAATATGAGGTCACTTAAGATCGGCAAATTACGGTGCTTTGGCGCAGCCGAAAATCCAATTTTTGAAGTTGCTTGAGTATAGCACAAGCCTAAACACCAATCAACCCTTTATGATCTGACAAGGATTGATCTAGGCGGGACTTGTACGTTTCGAAAACACTCAATTGAAGCTGAAGACTTCTTCCCTTATCATTGATTAAGATGTAATCTAGGACTTCTGGCTCAGCTTCTGCAGCGATTTTCTTGATGTGATGATCAAGCCTATCGCTTCCTGTAAATGCATCAGGATGCTGCTCGGGAAAATAATCCTTATAGCCCAAGTTTAACATGTCTTGGTAAGCGTCATTGGACTTATCCAAACGGTTGATATTTAAATCACCTAATAGGATGCAAGGTTTATCTCCTGTTTCATCCTCAATAAAGGTTTGAATCGCTCGCAGCTCTTTTTGACGCATCTCTCGATCATTTTCATCATTTCCCGAATAGAGATGGGTATAAAGATACCACTTATCAGCAGTCTCCAAAGCAAAAAAGCCCCGGTTCATGTACCTTGATTCACCTTCAACCTTTTCCGAAAAAGGATGGAAAGAAGGAGGTGAAACAATGGGGACGCGGGCAGCTATAAACTGACAACTTTCAATCCCCCATGTATTCAACCCAATATCGACAAAAAAATGAGAATAGTCTTCTCTCAAGCTATAGTATAATGCAGGAGTTAGCATCCGGTTGCATTCGCATAAAAACAAAAGGTCCAAGTCCTCTGCACGCACTCTCCCAACAAGTTCTTCTAGACGGGCATTAGCAGGAGTTGTTCCTCCGCAAGAGTAGGGAAGTCCCCCATATAAACCGCAATAATTGAGATGCATAAATTTTGGCTTTTCGCTTGCTCTTTCTTCAGCATTGCCTGTCAGGTAGCGATAGTTTCTCGATTCAAAGGTTCGAGCTATGCCTGTCAAGGCATGTGCCATAACCACAAGTGGCGTTGTGATCAACATGGCCAATAAAGCCCCAAGCATAATAAAAAAGCGTTTCGCATACTCAACAGCCTTATTCATTTCTTGGCCATACTCGCCAGGAAGAAAAGACAATAGACAATATTGAAAGGCCGTCTCTGCTTCCCAAAAAGGCATCATCAAATACGAAGCAGCAACCTTGACCCTATCCACGATTGTTTCTGTGGTGGTTGGCTGAGCGAGAATTAAAAAATTGTCTGCTCCTTCTCCCACGACATCAATACTCACGGCTTACTCCTTAATTGTGAGAAAAATGATATCAGATATCAAAAGCAGTTGCAATAAAAGTTTTTAATAATCAGTAACTTAACGAGAATTCTCAATCCTTTCCTTTTCAAAAAGGATAAAAAATGATATATGTATCCTTATAAAGAAGGATAGCCATGAAAGACCTCCTACAGACTCTTATCGAAGAATTTAGAGAAACGATCGATGCAACTTCAGGTAGCATTTATAGACATTATAAGTTTCCAGATGCACAAAACGCCATTAAAGTCGCAGTTGGCATGCGTCGAGCAGGAAAGACTTATTTTTTATTCCAAACCATCCGTGACCTGATTAAGCAAAAAGTTTCGATAGAACAGATCTTATATCTTAATTTTGAGGATGATCGTATTGTTCCTATGGATTATAAATCTATGGGGAAAATGATCGACCTTTGGTACACCCTCTACCCTGAGAATCATCAAAAAATGTGTCATTTATTCCTTGATGAAGTTCAAAACATCGAGGGTTGGCCTCTTGTTTTAAGACGTCTTTCAGATACAAAAAATCTCCAAATTTATGTGACTGGCTCTTCAGCAAAATTACTGAGTAAAGAGATTGCGACTTCTCTTAGAGGCCGTTCCCTTTCGATCGAAATTTTTCCCTATAGCTACCTTGAATATCTTGACGCACATGAAATCCCTCCTCCCTCAAAACCCTATGGGAAAAAATGCATGGATCATCATCGTAAACACCTTCTAGAATATTTTCAAATAGGGGGATTTCCCGGCGTTCAAAAACTAGTCTCAAATTTACATCTCGAAACTCTACAAAATTATGTAGAAACAGTAATTTTCAGAGACATTATCGAGCGACATCAAATCACCAATATTCCCTTGCTGAAATATTTTACACAGTCATTGTTAAAAAATGTTTCTTCTCCATTATCAATCAATAAGTTCTACAATGATATTAAAAGCCAGGGGCTTAAAGTAGCTAAAGACACACTCTACTCCTATCTAAGTTATCTCGAGGACGTTTTCTTAATTTTTCCTATCCCTCTATTTACTGAATCATTGAGAAAGCTTCAAACAACCCCTAAGAAAATATACGCAATTGATAATGGCCTCATCAATTCTACAACTTTTAACACTTCTCAAAATTTGGATAAATTCCTCGAAAACCAAGTCTATTTAGATCTTAGAAGGCAAAAGAAATCTGTCTATTACTACATTACAAGCCAAGGCTATGAAATCGACTTTGTTGTACGCGATCAAAAGGGCAACTGTGAGCTGTTACAAGTTGTTTGGGATATGGATGATGTAGAAACGAGGGCTCGGGAAGAAAGAGCTTTAGAAGAAGCTAAAAAAGAACTCGGATTCCCAGGAAAAATAATAGATTATACAACTTATTTACAAAGTCAGGGGTGACCCTCCTCTTTTTTTGCAAAGACAATTGCAAATAAAAGGTTTGCTCAGTAAACTAATGGGATCTTTGTCTTCGGGGCATAGCGCAGCTTGGCTAGCGCGTCTGCTTTGGGAGCAGAAGGCCGGGGGTTCGAATCCCTCTGCCCCGAAACTCTTCCCAAGAAATTTCTATAGACATTCCGAGCAAGTTTCCTACTGACACAATTTCTCCTCCAGCAGCTACAAACCCCTGCGCCTTCCGCTTGCCTTGACTTGAAAGAAAGTTGGAAAAAATGATCAGAGAATCCAGCCCATCCCAACTCTCTGTCAGGTGCGTTTCTGAAACAATGCGAAAAGAAATTCCTAGCTGCCGCAATTCTTCCATGCATTGATCCATGGCAGCCAAGCTCTCAAGAGAGCAATGGATATGCAAAGGCAATGTGATTCCCAATCGGGCGTCAGCAGCCTCAGAACTAAAGGGGCCCAAAGGAAGATTATGGTCTTTTAAACCCAGGTAAAGATACGGAAAATGCTCTTTTGAGAGAAACTGCGCAAGGCGCGCCTGTGACCCCTCAAACGGCTCAAACAGCACAATAGGCAGGACCTCATCAGGGAGGGCTGCTGCAAGGCGATGGAGATACTGAGAAAGGATCTCGACGCAGTACAAATCTTTCAGGCCGGGAAATTGTTCATAAGGCTCTTGCCAGTCGACCAAACCTTCTTCATGTTCCAGGTGCCATTTAAATGGAAAGAGAAGTGGTCCTTGGTACAAACAGACTCCAAAAGTCTTGCCTAGAAATGGAAGAAGGAGCTGCTCGTTAAAACACTTAATTGCCACCAAAAAAGAGGCAAGCGTCCCCTTGTCATAAAATGAGATGGAGGCCAAATCAAACTCGAGGTTCCACAAAATCTTTTCAGCAATTTCAGCTTCTTCTTTGGCCTTAGAAAAGTCGAGATCAGATGCCAGTGAAAGATCGAGAGAGAGGATTTTCAATTTTTCATCACTTAGCGGTTGATAAAGGGTTCCGTTTTCTTGGAACTGAATGTCGTCACAGGTAAATGTCATCACTTCTCACAAAGGTATTCAAGATAATAGATTTCACGTCCTAATGAACGCCAAAGGCGATCAAAATAAGAACTCCCATAGTTATTTTGGTTTTGATGGTTTGATGGTTTCCATCCAGAGACTTGACTGATTTCCGCTTGCATCTGCAAAACGTACTCTTTCGCATCAGAGACCAGTTGCGCGTTCCCTCCCGGTCTTACAGCTGTTAACACATCCCGCATAAAGGGAGCTTGGATTAATCGGTGTTTTGCATGCCGATCTTTTGGCCAAGGATCAGGAAAGTTCACATAAATAGTTTCCACACTATTTTCAGGAACATACTCTCGCGTGAACACTTGAGCTTCTCCACATACGATCAAGAGATTGGAAATATTTCGGTTTATCCGCTTCGAATGGATTTTCCGCACACGCTCAAACTTCATTTCGACGGCCACCCAATTTACCTCAGGATGGGCCTTCGCCCGCTCGAGAATCCACTCTCCGTTTCCACTGCAATACTCGATATGAACGGGATGATCATTTCCAAATAACTCTTGCCAGAAGGGAAAGGAAAACTCTTTATATTTGTCATAGTAAGTTGGCACGTAAAAGATACGCTCCAATATGCAGGGACGACGATCTCGAAAAGAAAAAGGGGATTTTAAATCTTTTGGTTTCATAGGTAGCCATTTTAACGATCCCTCTTGATGATTACAAGAGAGAGTGTTATCGTCGAATTAAAAATTTAGATCGACTCATGCGCACCTTCCTTACGACTCTCTTCATAACCGCCCCTTTTTTCCTCTCTGCAGAGGAAACCACCATCGATTTGAAACAAGTCTTTAGTAGTGCCCCCATCATTTATTCCCTTCTCTTTTTCCTCTCCTTTAGCGCTGTTATGATCTATATTTATACCTACTTTTCCTCAAGACCCAAACAATTGATGCCTCTTGAAGACCGGGAAATCCTCGGAAAAGCCATTTTAAACCGCAATCACTCTCTTGCTCTTGAGATCTGCGAAAACAAACCCACTATCTTCAATCAAATGATCGCCGCAGGCCTCCGCAGTCACTCTTTTGGGCACCAAGCCTTGGTCGAAACCATGAAAGATGTTGGCAAAAGGCAAACCTCTTCCCTCTGGCAAAAAGTTTCTCTTCTCAATGACATTGCCATTGTCGCCCCGATGCTGGGCCTTCTTGGAACCGTTTCAGGAATGTTTTACGCTTTTTACGACCTCAATCGCTCTCTCGAAAGTATCAGCGCCCTCTTTGATGGACTCGGCATCTCTGTAGGCACTACCCTCGCCGGCCTGATCGTTGCCATTTTAGCCATGATTCTCTGTACCCTCTTGAAATACCGACTGACAAAATCGCTCACAGAAGTTGAAAACGAAGCCTTATCCCACGCAGTGAGGTTCCTCCATGAGCCTAGTGCCTGATGAACATTTTTCTCCTCGCCTCACGTTCAACTTTGCCCCCATGGTCGATTTTCTCTTTATCGTTATCGCCATCTTTGCTGTCGTGGCTATCACCCGAAAAGCCCTCTACGATGCTAATGTCAGCCTCGTGAAACACGACGCTCCGTCAATCAAGGCAACTCCTAGTCCCCATTCCAACACGGTCAATTTAAGCATTTCAGCTAAAGGTGAGTACAAGTGGCTGGATGCCTCCGAAGAGCAAACCTATAACACTATCCAAACAGTTAAAGAAGCCCTTCTACAGCATGTAGATAATCCTTCCCAAAATCAAATTTTGCTCCACATCGACCAAAATGCTCAATGGACCTCAATTGCCAAACTGATCTTCGCCATGCATGAAGAAGGCTTTACCATCTATCCTGTTTATGAAAAAAAAGAAAGCAAACCCTTTATCATAAAAAACTGACATGAAAAAGACCCTTTTAAGTATTTTACGTGACCGAAGCACTTCAACCGTCAATTTTCGAAAGGCTTCTGACAAATTAGCCGAGCTCATTGCAACCGACATTAAGACTCACTCAGATGAAGTCGTCCTCATTCCCATTCTCCGAGCAGGAATTGCTTTGCTTTACTCTTTTTTGCAGTGCTTTCAATCAGCCCGTGTGGGCTTTATCGGCGTTCAAAGAGACCGTAAGGCCCAGCCAGTCCTCTACTACGAAAACCTCCCTGCTGTTTGCAAAACAGACTCTATCATCATTCTTGACCCTATTATTGCTACAGGAGGCAGCACCCTCATCACCCTTGAAAAACTGACAAAAAGTGGAAGTTCGCCTGAAAACATCACACTGGTCGGAATGATCGCTGCGCCTGAGGGATTAGAAGCGATCAAACAGGCTTTTCCGGCCATTGAAGTTAAGGTTTCCGCTATTGATAAAGGGCTCGACGATCGAAAATATATCGTCCCCGGTCTAGGTGATTTTGGAGATCGTTATTTTGGTTGTTGACGAAAATCCTACAAAATCTTTATTTTTTATGGATCATGTGTCTTTGCCCAGGTGGTGGAATTGGTAGACACGCCAGATTTAGGTTCTGGTGCCGTAAGGTGTGGAGGTTCGAGTCCTCTCCTGGGCAACCTCTAATTAAGGAGGAATTTTATGTATTTTCGCAGATTTTTCCTTACGCTTATGACTTCATCTGCTCTTTTTGCAACATCCAATACAGTTCTGTTCGATTTCGGTGGCGTGATGACAGGTGAACCCAACCGAGTCCTTGTGATGAACTTCCTCTGTGAATCTCTCGAGCTGATGCCAAGTGAGTTTGAAAAAGCGAACTTAGAAAAACGGCAAGCTTTTGTGGAACATGGAATCAATGATTTGCAATTTTGGCTTGAATATGCGTCAAAACATAACATCTCTCTCCCAAAAGAATGGGAGCAAGAGTTCAAAGGCGTTTTAAAAAATGCCATTGGAATCAATGACGAGATGTACGCTCTCGTTGAAGAACTTAAAAGCAAAAAAATTCCCGTTGCTCTTCTCTCAAATATCGACAAACGACTGAGCACAATCTTAAGAGAGCTAGACTTGTACTATCCGTTTGAACCTTGCCTTCTCTCTTGCGACATCGGTGCTGAAAAACCAGACCTTCGAGCCTACGAAGTAGCCTTAAACCACTTAAACACTCCAGCTCATCAAATCGTCTTTTTTGACGATCGAGAAGAAAATATCGAAGCTGCAAAACAAGCTGGTCTCGATGCTATTCTCTTCGAATCTGCTGCTCAAGCCCGCGAAGAGCTTGCCAAACGGAATCTACTTTAATATCTCAAGAATCAAACACCGAGCCTTTGGGAATACACCAATGAAAAGGTTTTCTCTATGTTAGTGCTCTCTTGCTTCATGATCCCATTTGTGGCCCCTCCATCAGACGCTATGGCCATTTCAGTTAAGAAAAGTCCTCTCTTAGAGAAACTCGTAAGGACAACACCTAGTGCTCCATAACAAAAAATTCTATAGCTAATTTGATCCAGATTTTCGCTGAATTTTTCTCTCCCAAAATCGACCACACTGTCCATGAGATAAGGGGAGATTTTAAGAGGGGAAAAGGCACTGAAAAGATGGTTAAAGTAGCTATAGAATTTTTTGTTATGGAGCACTAGAGTTGCACAATCAGATAGGATTTGGTAGAAAAAAGAAAAAGGAATGGCAAATGGCTATAGATGAAATTCTCGTTGTAGGTGCAGGACCTGTTGGGCTCATGATGGCAGCGGAACTAGCGCGTCATGGAGCAAAATGTCGTATCATCGATAAAAATAAGCACCATTCTGCAGATTCACGCGCGGTCGGTGTTCATGCAAGAACGCTTGAACTGTATGAAAATGTGGGACTGATCGAGGAAGCACTCGAAAAAGGGGTAAAAGTCACCGGAATCAATCTCTACTCGCATGGAAAAAGACTTGTCCAGACGGCGTTTAAAAACTTAGACAGCAGATACAGTTTTGTGCTCGATATGCCCCAAAGTTTGACCGAACCAATGCTAATTGAGCATTTGAGAAAGTTTGGTGTTGTAGTCGAGCGCAGCGTTGAACTAAACAATCTTGAGCAGCACGATGATCACGTTGAAGTGATCTTGAAACATGGCGAGCGAAGTCTTGTTCCTGAAAAATTTGCCTATGTAGTCGGTTGTGATGGAGCCCGCAGTACATGCCGTCACCTTTGTGAAATCTCTTTTCCGGGGGAAGAGTACCCCTCTCATTGGGCAGTGCTTGATTCTGGTTTGAAGTGGCCGTTTGATTCCCAAGAGTTGCAACTCTTTTTACATGAGCAGGGCATTGCAGCCTTTTTCCCTCTTCCTGGGAGTCGGATGCGGATCACCTATGAAATCTATCTGAAAAATCCCAAAGACGAAACACCTGTTGTAACCTATGATACGGTCCTTGAAGTGCTGCAATTACGGGTAGCAAAAGACATTAAGTTGATTGAACCTCGCGATCTCAGTACATTTATTATTCACCATCGTCAAGCAGTCAATTATCAGAACGGGCGGGTTTTTATCGCCGGTGATGCCGCCCATTTGCACAGCCCAGCAGGAGGGCAAGGAATGAACACGGGAATGCAAGATGCTTACAACCTCGCTTGGAAGCTAGCCCTGGTGCACAAAGGGGTGTGCAGTGAAAAGCTACTCAAAACCTACCATCTTGAAAGGCATCCAATTGGGAAATGGGTTCTCAATGTCACCGATCGCTTAACGAAAATGATGACTGTTAAAAACTCAACGCTGGCTTTTTTGCGTGATGCCTTTTTATCGGCAATGGGTCATTTCGATGCGATCAAGACCCAAATGCCAAAACAGTTTTCTCAGCTTTATCTCCATTATGAGCATAACAAGATCATCTATGAAGACTGTGAGCACCACCCCATGCATGCTAGAGCAGGTCATCGAGCGCCCGATCACACCCTCACAAATGGCAAGCGCTTATTTGAGCTTTTTCACGGTACGCATCACACACTGCTTCTCTTTTCTGGGAAAAAGCCCCACCATGGAGACCTCGAAGCATTAAAAGAAATGGAGGAAATGGCGCAAAAGTATGCCCCACATGTGCAGACCTACTTTCTCATCCGCGATGAAGAAGTAGTCAAAGACTGTCCAGCAAGCAAAGATCGGTGTTTGCTCGACCGTGAACCTTCTGCCCACACCCACTATGGGATTGAGAAGCCGACTGCTCTTGTTATTCGTCCAGATCAAGTTGTTGGATACGCAACTCAGCCCCCAAATGCCCATTTAGCTGAGAAGTACTTGCAGACACTGTTTCAGTCTTAAAACAATGTGACACATACTCTCTAGCATACTCTGCGACCTCTTTTGCTAAGGGATTTTTTGAATGCAATATTGCCCATTTTTCAACAACTGTAAGAGGAGGTATCGCAGGAGGTGTGGTCTGATTTTTTAGCTCATGAACACGCTTATGAGAGGCAACGGTGTATCCTTGAAGTTTTCGATAAGGCGAAAGGTTGTTTGTAATATCCATCCAAAGATGAATCCATTTGGGATCCATAGGAATTTGGGGTTGCCAGTGTGAAGTCATATCTCTCATCCAATTTTGTGCACTTAAAACAGAGGAATTCTACCTAGTAGAAGAATAAAACTCTAGAGCTTTTGCCTCTTGAGCATGTCGGCAAAAAGCCCTTCTTCTTTTGCAAGAGCATCAAAGGTACCCGATTGGGTGATCTCCCCTCCTTCTAGCACGTAGATGCGACTGGCATTGCGGATGGTGCTGAGACGGTGGGCAATAACAATCCGTGTGATATCGAGCTGGTTGATATTTTGTGAAATCTCGCTTTGAGAGTGATTGTCGAGAGCACTTGTAGCTTCGTCTAAGAGAAGAATTTTTGGCTGAGGAAGGAGCGCTCGAGCAATGAGCAAGCGCTGTTTCTGCCCTCCAGAAAGGGTTTCCCCGTTCATAGGAATGACAGTATGGAGTCCCATAGGAAAGTAGTGGAGGTCGCGATGAAAACCCGAAAGACGAATCGCCCGGTCAATCTCTCCTTGGGTATAGCGTCCACCTGCAACGACATTTTGGTAGAGCGTTCCAGCTATGATTCCCCCACCTTGAAGAACCACCCCCATTTGTTTGCGTACTTCGTTGATGTTGAGATGAGATAAATCTTTTCCATTGTAGTAGACTGCTCCTCCCTGAGGAGTTTCAAAACCGAGGATGAGGCGGATGAGTGTCGACTTTCCACTTCCCGAGGGGCCAACGATGCCAATCATTTCATGAGGTTTTACTTGGATAGAAACATCTTTGAGAATAGGGGCACTTTTAGGGTCATAGCCAAAGGTGATGTGGTCCATGCGGATGTCCCCTGTGAGTTTTCCAGGTGAAGATTTGCTTTGGAGAAGCTCTTGCTTCTCCTCGAGAATCACTTTGGTCCGTTTAAGAATAGGGACGATTTGGGAAACTTGCATGAGGGTGTTGTTGAGATCAAAGATCGCGGCAGAAAATGTGAGAAAAGCGGTGTTATAAGCTAAAAAATCTCCTGTGGAAAGTCTTCCGGCTTCCTCAAGTTGAATCACAAAAGCAAAAATAATGAGGAAGGAAAAGAGGGGAAAGGCTGACATGGCAGCTGCCACAAAACTTTGTGCATGTTGCCCCTTCATTTCGAGATTTTTGGATTTAGCATATTGGGTGGCCCAATGAGCAAAAGCGTTATTTTCAGCTCCAGCGACCCGCAGTTTCGAAATCCCCGAAAGGATTTGAATCAAGGACCCGTTGATTTTTCCTTGATATTCCAGAACCTTTTTTTGCATTTTCACTTTGTAGCGGGCGCAGAAATAAGTCAGGGTCATCGAAACTAGAATGAGTAGAATGGCAATCAAGGAAAGTTTGAGAGAATAGATCGCCATCACGATAAGGTAAAAGAGGGCAAAGAATCCATTTAAGATGACGCGCGGCCCATCGCCTCCCAATATCGGTACTAACTGGTCCATAATCCAAACGCGCAACAGGAGATCTCCTCCCGAAAATCGCCGAAAAAAATTAGCAGGGAGCTTGAGTAAACGATCCCACAAAGACGACTGGATTTCAGCTGTTGCCACCCCTGTAATGCGTCCTATAATGAGCGAGCGAAAATAAATGAAAAGAGAGGTGCTGAGTGTTGCAACGATAAGTCCTCCAAAGAGCTGATAGAGCATATGCATGTTCGCATTCGGAATCGCGTGGTTAAACAAAATTGCCATTGCGCAAGGAGGGGCTAAAGCAAGTAAAGCTGCAATGAGTCCATAAGCTCCCAAAACGGCAAACTCACGCCAATTTCTCTTTGTGAAAAGCTGCATCACTTTCTTCCCAACATGAATGTGATCGGGAATCGACAGATAAAATGCATAGGCTTCATGGTAGAGCGTTTTAGCAACTTTTTCGTTTAAGGGTTTTTTTGTTCCTTGAACGGGATCATGGATTTCGTAAAAACCCCATTTATTTTGAAGAATGGCAACCGGATGTCTTTCTTTTCCATAGAACCCTAAGAGAGATCCTGCATCTTTTTTCCACCAATCTGGGCTTAAATTTGTCAGTCGAACGCGAATATTGGACTGTTTTCCAATCCTTTCAAGACGCTGTTTGATTGTTCCTTTGAAGGGCTTTCTTTCAGGAAGACTCAGCTCAATTCCTTTGTGTTTTCCGACGAGATAGCAAGCTTTAAAGAGAGGATCGGATGTCTGAACTTGCTCTTCCCCCATCTCTTCTTTGAGAATGGCGGCCATTTGATTGAGACTCTCGTGCAAGGTTTCCGATTGCAAAGCTTCTTTTTCTCGAAAACGTTTCAGCTCTTCTTCTGTTGTTTTCAGTTGTCGTTTCACTAAAAAATGCATCAAGAAGGTGTGAAATTGCTCTATCCCAGATGCCCATGTTCCATCTTGTATCACCGCATGAGTAGATTTAAATGCAATTTCTCCATTTTCTAGCCCGAGAAAATACTGATAAGGAATGATCGGAAAACTGCGGCGGGCTTCGGGAATTCTAATTTCATAGGGTCCTAAAAGTTTGAGAATCTCTCTTTCAAAATCACCCCATAAAACCCGCTTTTTTTCGTAGGGGTTTTCACTTATCCGTAAAGAAAAGATTTCTCCTCGATCGAGGTGTATTTCATTTTCTAGTTCTGCCCAACAATCGACCTTAATTTCAATATCTGTAGTTAAAAGAGGAGCAAACTGGTGGACCCAATGTTCGAGTTTCGGCAAGAAACACTCTTCCATTTCCTCATTTTTCAAATGCATCTCAAACTCCTCTTGAGAAAGCTCAATGAGAGTGATTTCTTGTTCGCTAAATGCAAAAATCTCAAAGTGACTGTCGTGATGCCTCTGCAGTGAAAAAATGAGACCGCCCTCTTCAACTGTGGAAAGGAGGATACGCCTTCCTTCTTGCTCACCCTTCTTCTCTACTGCAAAGAGGATCATCGATCCTTTTTCAAGAAGCCAAACAGATCCTTTCACTTGAAGATCTAAGCGGTAATTTGCTTCCGCTTCTGTGACCCGTCCTTTTTCATGAAACAGTGTTTCGAGCTTATTCATCTTCCACCGTCTCACTTTCAATCAGATTCTTGTAAACTTTTCCGAGCTTTTTTAGCTCTTCATGTGTTCCCCGCTCTACTACTTTTCCACGCTCCAGAACGATGATTTCATCACAATCCCGAATCGTGCTCAGCCGATGTGCAACCATGATTGCAGAGCACCCTCTTTTTCGAATCTTGTTCATGATCACTTTTTCTGTGCGTGAATCTAAGGCACTTGTTGCCTCGTCCATGATGAGAAGAGAAGGATTGTACAACAGGGCGCGAGCAATTTCTAAGCGTTGCCGTTGCCCTCCACTTAAGTTTCTTCCTCCTTCGATCAGTTCCATGTCGTAACCATAAGGGCGCCCCAAAATGTCATAGTGAATTGAAGCATCTTCAGCAGCTTGAATGAG
Source organism: Simkania negevensis Z (assembly GCF_000237205.1). GTDB lineage: Bacteria > Chlamydiota > Chlamydiia > Chlamydiales > Simkaniaceae > Simkania > Simkania negevensis. Next base: position 1,330,479 of record NC_015713.1, read on the forward strand.
CATATCATCTGGGACAGTGGCATCCCAGAGAGTGATATTATCTCGCACTGTTCCACTAAAGAGAAAGATATCTTGGTCAACGCTGGCAAGTGAGCGTTGCATCACTTCAGAGGGGTGTTCCTCATAAGGTTTGCCATCATAGGTGATTTCTCCACTCCAAGGCTGAAAAAGACCGGTTGAAAGTTTCGAAATCGTCGACTTTCCTGACCCTGAAGGCCCTACAAGAGCAACTCGTTGACCGGGTTTGATCTTGATATTGAGATTTTCAATAAGTGGCGGCGAAAGAGGACTATAACCAAAGGTGACATTTTTAAACTCCAAGTACCCATCGAGTTTAAGTACCTCTTTTCCCTTGTCTCCTTCTTTCCTTTTGGCATAGATACGATCGATCGGGTTATTGAGAACGTCATCGAGACGCATGAGGTTCACTTTCATGAACTGCATGAGCTGTCCAAAGTTGACAAACCGGGTGACAGGTTGCAAAAAACTAAGGAGAAGAATCTGAAGAGCAATGAGGGTTCCTGCGGACAAGTCTCCCTTCATGATCCGCCACCCCCCTATTCCTAAAAGGGCAGCCATCGCAAGACCTTGGAAAAAGACGGGGGTTGTAGAGAGGATAGCATCCTTTTCCCCAATGGCTTGAAGAGAATTGATCTTATTTGTTTCGTGTCCAACAAAGTTGTTGAATGCATCGTTTTCAGTTCCGGTCGCTTTGATCGTTTCAATCTGCTGGATAGCTCCAATCGTATAGCCTGACGACTGAGCTTGCTGTTTTTGCAATCTTGCATAGATGTCAGTGCGCGTCCGTTGGATGAGGCGCATCACCACCAAACTCATCAGAGCTGCGATGATTCCCACACTAGCAACAGTTACATCGTACATGAGCATGACAGCCCCGTAAAAAATGACGAGAATTAGGTCGATTGTTGTTGTTGCCAAAGTTCCGGTAATGGTTTGTGCGACTTGGTTATTAAAGCTCATCCGCGTGGCAATTTCAGCAGAATACCGCTGGTAATAAAACGTGACAGGTAGGCGGAGAATATGCCACAAAAACTCGCTCGAAAACCGGATCGAAAGTTTTGCATTCAGCCGATTGAGAAAGTATTGCTGCGTCCAAGAAAGGGTCCAAGAGAGTACCATTCCAATGGCGATCGCTCCCAAAAAGGCCTCTTTCCAAGGAAGAATATTTGAGACGAGAATGTTGTCGACAAAGATCCGAATGAATGCTGGCAAAGCTAATCCAGGAATGAGCAAGCAAAACCCTGCAATCAAAATGAAAAGGAGCGACATTTTGACAGGGGTGAGGCGCCTTTTCAGTTCTCGCCAAAGACCTTGAGCAGCTCCCCCCTTTTTAAAGGTTTTGGTCTTGTCAAAGTGAAGAGCTATCCCCGTAAAAGCCTCATCAAATTCCTCATAGGTGACAGTCCGAGGCCCAAAAGCAGGATCGTTGAGATAGACTCCATCCCGTCCAAACCCCTCAAGGACAACAAAGTGGTTGTAGTTCCAAAACAGAATCGTTGGCTGCTTCACCTGATAGATTTCACTCAGCCCCTCCCAAGTTCCCTTTCCCTTGAGGCCAAACTCTTTTGCAGCTTTAATGAGATTGAGAGCATTACTTCCATCGCGAGAGACTCCGCAAGAGACTCTGAGCTTTTCCATCGGAATAAAACGGCCGTAATACGCAAGCAAGATTGAGAGACAAGCCGCTCCGCATTCAGCATTTTCCATCTGAATGACTGTGGGGGTTCGAGCTCTCCAGTATGTTCTTGCTTTTAGCATTCCTCACCTTAAGATAGAATTGGAATGAGATAGGAAATGGGCTTTTTATTCTCAATTGTGATACGCACTGTTCCAAGTGATCCAGGAGATAAACGTTCCGTTGGCCCTTTGCCATAAGTCCAAGCAAGTCCTGATTTGTTATCAGGAGCAAGAAATGGTTGAACTATCACAAGCATTGCAGTTGCTCCTTTCGTGAGATCTTCTCGAAGTTTTTCTGAAGGAATCACCTTAAGCCGATCTGAATCTTTCGAAACCGCATAAGAAACCACTTCTGTAACCTGGCCTACTAACTGCCCATATTTTTGTGTATCAACTGCTCCTAACTCGACTGTTGCTTTCATTCCCTGCTTGACCCGCTCTGCTGCTTCAACAGGAATAAAGGCATACACTACGAAATCTTTGGGATAGACTTTTCGTTCAAACCACATCAAGATATCCCCTTGCTTCACTTGCTGACCTTTGCCCGTAGCCATTTGAAAGATAGTTCCATTGTCAGGGGCTAAAACCGTTTTCCCATCCGAAAGCTCCATGAGAACTTCTCCCTTCTGAACACCGCTTCCTGTCTTAATATACACTTGCAAAATAGAGCCATCCGTTGGGCTATTTAAGGTGTACTGTGCGTCCGGAGCAAGTAAAATACCTTTTCCCGTTGTGATGATGGGAATTTCACCTAAGAATGACCAAACTAAAATCCCTAAAATAATCGCAACAAGTGTGGCTAACACGACCCAACCGCGCAAACGAATCACAACAAGAAGTTTGTTAAGTTGCGATGGAGAAGAAAGTCTTTCTACTGAATCGTGTCTGAATATCCCTTTAGCCATGAATCTATCTCACTATTGGAAAGTGATGATCCCTTGAGGCAAAAAGCTTAGTTCCAAAATAGTGAGTTAGCTTCATATCACGACGACACCATCTAGACTTGTTTTAAATTCACCTCATAACATAAGTATATTTTATATGAACGAAAATAACGAAACCTCAAGCGCAATCAAAAATTGGAATAAAATCATCCGTAAAATTTGGGATGATCCAACCCAAAAACAGGCCCTTATTGAAAACCCTCGGACTGTTTTAAAAGAAAATGGGATCGACGTTCCCGAAAAGATTGCCATTCACATCCATGAAAACACAGATGAAGTGGTTCACTTTGTCCTCCCCAAAAAGCCTCCTAAAGAGCTTTCAAACGACTTCTTAAGCCATATCGTTGCTGGCTTTCACTACGCTGAAGAAACAATTTTTCCAAAAAATTTAAATTCTTAGAAGATTGAAATCATGTGCTTTAAGAAATGGGTAAGTCTTAAATCTTTGATGATAAGCATATCTCACAGCTACTCTGCAAATTGAAAATAACTCCAAAAAATGTTATCATAGATGTATCTTAATGATAAAAAAAGTAGAAAGATGAAAGAGTTTCCACACAAACCACTTATGTGCATAGCGTTAGCGAAGTTCCTCGTCTTAGAAGGCGGGAAAAAGGGTGGATCAGTCTCTTTTAGACTGTCGCCTCTGCTTCAGCAATTCAATTTTCTTGCTTACTAATTTTAAAGACTTTGCGCTACGTTGCATCCCACTCTAGGGATCTTTGGAGAGCCGTTTCCTGATGTTTTTCAGGTGGTACTTTTGGGCTGTTAAGCTCGAAGTTACCTCACGCCAGTTAAGAGGCATTGCGATTGGGGAGCCCCATCAAGGCTGCGAACTGCGTAGGAAGCCACAGAGGTTTGCGCATACCCATTTCTCAAATAATCGATAAAAAGCTTTCTTCCTCGCTCTGTTTTCCGTGGGTTCAGCGTGTACTTACCCATCTTTTGTTCCACAAGAAAAGCCGCAATCTCTTTGGCGTAGTTTCGCACCTCGTCAAAAGTATGTGCTGGCTTGATTGGAACCACGACATGAAGTCCCTTAGAACCTGTGGTCATCACAAAGGTTTTTAGTTTGCACCCCTTCTCTAGTACCTCCCTTAAATCACGAGCTGCCTCAAGAACAAGGGAAAAGTCATTTCCTGGAGGATCAAGGTCAAAAATCATCTGGTCGGGACAATCGAGGTTGTCACTTCGGCTCAGCCAAATATGAGGAGTGATGCAAGCTTGATTTGCCAAATACTTGAGAGTCTCTTTGTTATTGCACAAAACCAATTTTTGAAGTTGTTTGAGTATATAGGCAAGTTGATTTTTAAAGCTCATCAGATGATAATAAGTCTGCTTATTAGTAAGAAGGGTTATTATGGCTGGAAGAATTTTTTTGGGATGCATAAGAACTTTTTATCCTCACCCCAATTACTCGTTAAACCTATGGGGGCAACTCAGATCTTGTTCCTATAGCACAACTAACAAAGCGAATACTCAAGGTCGTACGGTTTTTAATAGTCAGGTTTCTCCTGAAAACAACTATTTAAAAACTAAAGAAATTAAGCAAGCTCCTCCATTTATTCAAGATAGGCTAGCAACTGCTAGTCCAGAAGAAATTGCAAGTGATAGAGATTTGCTCAATGAGTTGGCTAGGCAATATGAAACAACTAAGACAGACGAAGATTTTATAGAAGGAACCAAGTTCTGTATGGAAATGATGAAATCAAGGCTAAGCGGTCAATAACTAGCAAAAATAAGCCTTGAACATGTCACGGCTTATTCTTTTTAGCTTTTTATTCCAAGTGCAAATAGGAACAGCCCAAGACTTCATGACACCCCCTACTTCCAAACGGAGGTCATAGTGGAGAGAGCGAGCCGCATGCATTTGAACGACAAAAGCTGGATTTCCAGCTGACTTTGCCACCTTTGCCTTCGGCTCTTTGAACCGCTTAAAGTTCCTTCTCTTAGATGATGTCGTCATGAGTTTCCTGAAGCTTTTCTTTTACTCTGAGAAAATCTTTTTTTGAAGTTACTTTTTTTTAGATTTTCAGTATACTTTTGCTTCAAAAAAGGAGTTTTTATGTCTCACATTATCGATCTAACAGATACCTACGAGAAATGCTTACCAAAAGAGCTGTCAAAATTTGTTGATGAAAATCCTAGCATTGATGGAAAGCAAATTTCCCATAATGGAAAAAAGTGGAATGTCTTAGTTGATGTAAAATCTGACGCATCTGCAACCTACATTCGCATCGAATCAGATGGAGAATTTCATATCTGGAACTGCATGAAACATCTCTCTGAAGAAGGTAAAATCAAAGTCTCTCAATTTAGTGGTCCTCTCACATCAGATTATACGATTGCATATGAAACAACTGGGCAGCGCTTCTCCGAGCTAATCATCCAAGGAAAAATCTTAGGCCCTGAAGGATCTTTTCAGTTAGATGAAAAAATTGCCAATCTTGCAATGGGGTGGATTCAGCAGCAAGGATTGGAAGAAGACTGTAAAAAATTAACAGGAAAAGAATTCACCCCTCCAAAAGAGATTTCTACTCCTACAGATTCTCCATCTGCCCCTTCTCAAAATTTTTTTCCCCTCGCATTTAAACTTGCTGCAATCGCCTTTGCTCTATTTTTGGCTTATAAAGTTGCAACCTATGTGATCGGACGCATGCAACGTACAGATCATTTGACAGGAATGTCTAGTGTTCAATAAACTTTTATCTTTATGAATTTCTTTGGGGTAAAAAAATGTCAACTGTTCTTCTAGCAAATCTTCCTATCACCTTTCAACAACGCATTCAACCTCTTCTAAAGAATCCCACCACTATTGTGCATCCCACGACTGGAGTAGAAGAAAAAAAAACCTTTTTTGATGCTTTGACATATGGAGTCGATTTTAAATTCAGAGAAATCGTTTGGAACGTTCAGGTTGCTGGTGATGCAAATAAAACCTTCGTTCGCCTTAGCTCAGAAGATTCTGTGTATATCAGCCTTTTTGAACAAGATAAGGGACAAATACGCCATTGCACACTGCTATCTACGCCCGAAAAAACCGAAGAAGAGCCTTTGCCAAAAACTTTTGATTGTTTTCCTTCAACTTGTTCACATCCCTTCTTTTTCGTAGAAGTGATCTTAAGTGGAGAGTGTCAGGGACCAGCTTCTTCTAAAAGGATCCCACAAGCCGTTCATCAAGTTGCAACTGATTGGATCAAAAAATACAGCCCTACAAAAAACTATCTCATTCCTCTTCAAAAATATGAACCGGCTAAAACTTCTGAGTTTGATCCCCTAACCCAGAAAGTCGATGATGAAATCTTTAAAAAAATCTTCAAAATCCTGGGAATCATCGCTCTTGTTTACGCTGTTTATCGAGTCGTTATTCAACTCTTCCAGCCCAAATTGCCAACTCCTGTGCCACCAGACGCTCCTCCGGCTATCTTAGTGATCGAATAAGAAACAGAGTTGCTTTTTTCTTTCTCCTTCTTCTATTAGGTTAAGTAATAGAGGAGATTGGTATGGCAAACGTCGATCCCAAACGCATCGATGCTCTTGATGCTTACTTTCGTGCTTGTAATTATCTGTCGGTGGGACAAATTTACTTGCGCTCTAACCCACTGCTCAAAGAGCCACTCAAACCTGAGCATATCAAAAAACGGCTCTTGGGGCATTGGGGAACCTCTCCTGGACTCAACTTTATCTATGCCCACCTCAATCGCTTGATCCAAGATACAAAAGCAAAAATGATTTATCTGACAGGTCCCGGTCATGGAGGGCCTGCCTTACGCGCTAATGTCTACCTAGAAGGGTGCATGACAGAAACCTACCCCGACCTCACTCAAGATCTTTCAGGAATAGAAAAACTGATGAAAGACTTTTCCCATCCAGGTGGAGTTCCAAGTCATGTGAGCCCTCCAACTCCAGGTTCGATTCATGAAGGAGGAGAACTTGGCTACTCCCTCGTCCATGCTTACGGAGCCATCTTAGACAATCCCGAGCTGATTGCTGTTTGCGTCGTGGGAGATGGAGAAGCTGAAACGGGACCTCTTGCAACAAGTTGGCAATCAAACAAGTTTATCAACCCGAAACGAGATGGAGCTGTCTTGCCGATTCTACATCTCAACGGGTATAAAATCTCAGGACCAACTGTTTTTGGAAGGATGCCCGACACGAAAATTGAGCAATTTTTCAAAGGGTGTGGATATCAGCCCCGTTTCATTGAAGGAGACGATCCTAAGTCTCTTCACCCTGTCCTTTGGAAAACGCTCGACTGGGCTTATGCTGAAATTCGAAAAAAACAATCGGAACCTTTCGATGGAAATCCTGTCGAATGGCCGATGATCGTGATGCGCACCCCAAAAGGATGGACGGGCCCTAAAGAAGTCGATGGAAAAAAAATAGAAGGCACCTTTCGCTCGCATCAAGTTCCCCTCTCCGATGTCATCGAAAAAAAAGACCATCTTGAAATCCTCGAAAATTGGATGAAAAGTTACAAGCCGCAGGAGCTCTTTGATGCAGCAGGAAAACCCAATTCAAACATCTTATCTATTGTTCCTCCAAAAGAACTCCGCATGGGCTCTACCCCTCATGCAAATGGAGGCCTTCTCCTCAAAGAATTAACCATCCCAGACACGGCAGATTACGAAGTGAAAGTCCCGAGCCCAGGAAGTGTGATAGCCGAAGCCACTCGCGTACTTGGAAAACTCGTGCGGGATATCATGAAAGAAAACAAAGATAACTTTCGGGTCTTTTGTCCTGATGAAACCAATTCCAACCGATTCAATCACGTCTTTGAAGTCACAGGACGAACTTATCTTGGAGAAATTTTTGATAGCGATGACGACTTATCTCATGAAGGACGTGTCATGGAAGTGCTCAGCGAACATCTTTGTCAAGGATGGCTTGAAGGGTATCTCCTCACTGGACGGCATGGGATCTTTCCCTGCTACGAAGCCTTTGCTCTCATTGTCGATTCGATGCTGAACCAACACGGAAAATGGCTCAAAGCTTGCCAAGAACTTCCCTGGAGAAAGCCCATTGCCTCTCTCAACTATTTGCTCACTTCCCATGCATGGCGTCAAGATCACAATGGATACAGCCATCAAGGACCTGGATTTATCGAATCTGTCATGCAAAAGAAATGCTCCATTGCCCGGATCTATCTCCCTCCTGATGCCAACTGCTTACTCGAGGTCGGAAAACACTGTTTAAAGAGTAAAAACTACATCAACTTGATTATTTCTGGAAAACAGCCCATGCCTCAATGGCTAAACATGAAACAAGCTAAAGAACATTGCACTAAAGGAGCCTCTATCTGGGATTGGGCATCCAATGACAATGGGCATCCCGACATCATCATGGCAGCTGCTGGTGACATTCCAACTCTCGAAACCCTTGCTGCTATTTCAATTCTGCGAAAAAAATTTCCTGATCTAAAGATCCGCATGGTCAATGTTGTCGACCTCTTCACACTGATGCCCCATTCGCGTCATCCTCACGGATTTGATGAGGAAACCTTCGCCTCTCTTTTTGGAACAGAGACTCCTGTTATTTTTGCCTTTCATGGCCACCCTCGGGTCATCCACGAACTCACCTACAAGCGCTCTTATCCTCACCGATTCCACGTCCGGGGTTACATTGAAGAAGGAACGACAACAACACCTTTCGATATGGTTGTTTGTAATGAGATGAGCCGTTTTCATTTAGCAGTTGAAGCGTTGCATCACCTGCCACAGATGAAATCCGTTGCTGGAGATTTTATTACAGAATGCACACAGAAGCTAGATGACCATAAGGTCTATATTTATGAACATGGGGAAGATATTCCTGAAGTCCGTAATTGGAAATGGGAGGCATAAAAAACATGGGTGACTTTGATAAACTATCTGTGGAAGAAACAGCAAAAAAACTCGAAACCGATTCTGAAAAAGGTCTCACATCCCAAGAAGCTCAAAAGCGGATCGAAAAGTATGGAGAAAACATCCTAGAGACGAAACAGAAAAGCATTTATTTCCAGCTTCTCACCTTCTTCTGGGGACCTATTCCGTGGATGATCGAAATCGCAGCGGTCTTATCAGGCTATCTACAAAGATGGCCAGACTTTATCATGATTGTCGCTCTGCTTCTCATCAATGCAGCTCTTGGGTTCTTTCAAGAGTTTAAAGCAAACAATGCCATCGAAGCTCTGAAACAAAAACTCGCTCTTAAAGCACGCGTCTTGCGCGACGGGAAATGGCAAACAATTGATGCGAAAGACCTCGTCCCTGGGGATGTCACCTCAGTAAAATTAGGAAACATCATCCCCGCTGACATCAAACTTAGCAGAGGAGAGTATTTGACTGTTGACCAATCGGCGCTCACAGGAGAATCACTCCCAGTGAATAAAAAGATCGGGGATATGGCCTTTTCTGGAACAATCGCCAAGCTTGGAGAAATGACAGGTATTGTCACTGAAACCGGATTTAGCACCTTCTTTGGACGCACAGCAAAGCTCGTCACAGAAGCCAAAACACAGTCTCACTTTCAACAAGCTGTCATGAAGATCGGTCACTTTTTGATTTTTTTGACGCTTGGGATTGCAGCAGTGCTCCTCATCTTTGCCTTATTCCGTATGAAAATAAGCCACACCTTACACATCGACTTAGGAAACCTTGCCATCTTCATCCTCGTTTTAGTCATAGCAGGAATCCCCGTTGCACTCCCTGCCGTCTTATCGATGACGATGGCCATTGGAGCCAGTCGGATGGCCAAACTCAAAGCCATTGTCGCCAAACTCATCGCCATCGAAGAACTTGCCGGCATGGATGTCCTCTGCTCAGACAAAACCGGAACTCTAACAAAAAACGAACTCACCGTTGGCGATATTCAAACCTACAAAGCAACACCTGAAGACGTTCTTTTAAACGCTTGCTTGGCCTCGAATCTCAATGGAGATGACGCCATCGATTTAGCCATTGGCGCAAGCTACAAAGAAAAACAGCATCTTTCTAAGTACAAAATCACCAAGTTTATCCCTTTCGATCCGGTGAGTAAAAAAACAGAAGCTCTTGTTACAGGTCCTAGCAGCGAAACCTTTCATGCCGCCAAAGGAGCACCCCAAGTCATTTTAGCTCTTGCAAACCCTGATGAAAAACTTGCGGCACAAGTCAATAAAGCCGTTGAAGAACTCGCTGCCCGTGGGTTTCGAACACTCGGTGTCGCAAAAGGAGATGGTAAAAGCTGGACCTTTTTAGGACTCATTCCCCTCTTTGATCCCCCTCGTGAAGATACAAAAGAAACCATTGAAAAAGCCAAAGAGATGCACGTTAAAGTGAAAATGGTGACCGGAGATCATACGGCCATCGCCAAAGAAATTGCTGGGAAACTTGATCTTGGTACCAATATTGTCCCTGCAAGTCAGCTCTGCTCAAAAGATCTAACCGAAGAAGCCTCAGAAAAAATGCTGGAACAAGCCGATGGATTTTCTGAAGTCTTTCCAGAACACAAGTTTCAAATTGTCAAACGACTTCAAGCCAAAAAGCACATTGTGGGCATGACAGGCGATGGAGTGAACGATGCTCCCGCGCTGAAACAAGCAGATATCGGCATAGCCGTTAGCAATGCCACAGATGCTGCGCGTGCTGCTGCCGATCTCATTTTGACCGAGCCAGGCCTTCTCGTCATCAAGCATGCGATTGATGAAGCAAGGCGCATTTTCGGTCGTATGAAAAGCTACGCCATGTACCGGATCAGTGAAACCTGTCGCCTCCTCTTTTTCCTCTTTCTCGCTCTAGTTCTCTTTCAAACAAGCGCGCTAACAGCTGTCATGATCATCGTCATCGCCCTTCTCAACGATATCCCGATTATGATGATTGCCTACGACCACATGAAAGCACAAATCAAACCGGTCTCATGGGACATGCGGGAAGTCTTTACCGTCGCTATTGGCCTTGCGGTTGTTGGAGTCATTTCGACCTTCGGCCTCTTTTGGATAGGACGAGAATTTTGGCACTTTGATTTGCAGCACAGCCGCACCCTAGCCTTTATGGCCATTCTATGTGGAGGGAACCTGACCATCTACCTCACACGAAATACCGGCGAGCTTTTTGCTAAACCTCTCCCTGAATGGAAGTTTTTTCTTGCCACTCTTTTCTCACAAGTAGTAGGAACACTCGCTTCTGTCTATGGGCTCGGCTCTGCAGACTTTGTAGGCATTGGTTGGAAGTACGTCGGCCTTTCCTGGCTCTACATTGCAGTTTGGTTTGTGATTTGCATGTGGACAAAGATTGTGATCTACAAAATTCTCAATTATAAAGGTAGTACTGAGGAATTTTTAGAAAAAACCTCAAGAAGACTCCATCATCATGGATAAGAAATTAAGTCGCCTGATTGAGATAAAAACCATTTGGTCCTTTCTATCGTCAAAAATACCGAGAATTTAAGCGAACTCTCTCCTGAGAATAAGTGCAAGAAACCCAGAGTACCGCTTGGAAAATTTCTTCCATTTATTTTTTCATTCAGGAAAAATCATAGTGCTAATTTTAAAGTTAACAATAAAAGGCTGAGCTATGGAAAGGGTAAATCCTAATCAAGTTCTAGAGATTGATGCATGGAATTGTCGCAGTTGCTGGGAACCAATTCAGGATGGTCCTATGAGACATAACGTGCAATGTAATGCGAGCTTTCATCTACAATGCATTGAGACGTGGCTCAAAAACAACTTGTCTTGTCCTTTCTGCAGAGTCGAAGTTTCAAGGGACAACTTCTTTGTTGATAACAATTTAAGAGAAGGTTTAGAAGAACTTCAACAAAAAGCTCTAGAATGGGCACAGCAAAGAGAGAACGTAGCTCCTCAAAATCCTCAACAGGCAAGCGATGAAAGTTGTGACACAACGAATCGTGAAAAGCAAAGTCTCGAAGACACATATACAAAAATGCCAGCAAAACAACTCCTTCAATTTGAGGATGGTGTGACTCCTAAAGATAAAAAATTTTCGAAAGAAATGGAAGCCATAAAAAAAGCAGACCTCCGTCTTTTTCAACAACATGTGAATAAAGATAACGTAAAAGAAATAAGAATAGACCACATTCACAACATCGTGGCTGTGAAGAAATCAGGTGATTACCATTTTTATCAAATTGGAAATGGTTCTGGGCCTTCATTAGGTCGTTTTAAGCACTTTCATTCTGGAGTGGAAGATATTTCTCGTAGAATTTTTTCATAGGAATACACTCAAGCTACTTCAAAAGTTGGTTTTGGGCAACGCGAAAGGAGCACAAATGTGAGAAAAATGACGCGCTTTAGCTTAAAGCTCTTGATGAAGAAAAGATCGTTTGCGCACATTGATAGACATTTGCCCAACTAGAATCCTCCTTCGATGCAGAAGTGAGTGCCGCATAAAGCTTTTTAAAACGCCCAGGATCATGATGCTCAGCATGAAGGAGTGAATAGAGGCTATCATGCTCATCTGGCATCATCTTTGCAACCGTTTCAGCAATGGTCCCATGAAATGTCTCATGTGGGCGATACTTTTTTGCAATCCATTGAGAGTGTCCTTTGAGCTGCTCTAATGCATAAAACGAATCAAAATTAGGAGCAACATGCTTGAGCTCATAATCTACATTCGCCCCAAAATGCTTTTTTACGAGCTCTTGAGTTTGCAAAGCAGAACCATGTTCTAACCTCTCAACCGCTCGGACAAGGTCATCAACTGAAGCTGAGCCTTGAATCAACACTTCAAATTCTTCTCCCTTTGTAAGGTTATAGAGTTCAAATGCAATATAGGCAATCTGATCGATCTTAGGTAACTCTTTAAACTCTCGAGAAAGAACGACCACACGATCCTTGTAGCGACAAAGAGACTTATGCCCTTGCGTATCAGATGTCTCAAAAGAGATCTCTAAAAGATCTAACTTGCAGTCAATACCAGAAAAGAAATCCTTATAGGATTCCACTAAAGACATCATTTTATATCTCCCTCATTTTTAGAATGTTGCAAATTATAGCAAAGCTCATCTTTTTTGTAAATTAATATTAAATCACTTTAAATAAGATATTTAAAATAATTAAGTAATTAATATATAAATTTATACAAATATAATTAAATTTTATGTTATAATTTACAGTTTAAAGATGGAAAGAAGGATAGGGAATATGAGTTATTTATCTAAGCTAGCGTCAACGCTAACTGAGCTAGCGCCTACGCTAAGGTCTGAAAAAATCGCACCACTAAGAGAAGAAATAGCCACAACTCTAAGAGCACGTGGGTACGGTCCAAGAATTACAAATTTAGTAGAGCATCATCACTACCCAGTTGAAGTAGCCACTCTCATTGTTGGAATGGAAGTGATCATGTCTGCACAAAACCAAAACGAAAAAGATAAATCTATCGATCCTGAAAAAATTACAACACCCCCAAAAGAATCTGATGACGTTAGGGAAATTCCTGCAGTTGCCACACTTAGAGCGGAACCCAAAAAAAGCACCCTTGATCGGCTACTAGAGGAAAAAACCGGGGTTAGATACGACCCACGCTTAGCAATCACTGACTTTAATCAACTTTTACGAGATAAAGCAATAGATGCCATCGACTTTCTTCTGACATCAAACTTAGCTTCACCAAAACAAGTTCGCGCCATTCATGCCTATTTATTCGAAAATCAAGGAGCATTTAGAGACTTCCGAAAACTTCATGGAAGCACTCTTGAAGCACAAAACCGACAGTTTGAAAAATTTCTGCGTGTCATAGACCCCGACCTTCTTAACGAGAATAAATCGTGGCTTTCTCAAGTGAATTTATTTGGTTTATCATCTGACCGCCTTAACTGGATTCAGATGCAAAACGAGGAAGTTGACCCCACTCTCAATAGCGCCCTGCTCGAATATGAAAAACAACATCGATCAATAGATATTTCTCAAGAGATCAGCAGATTTCAAACGAGTTCCCCTCTTCAGTTCAGCCAATGGATAGAGTTGCGCATGAATGGGTCTAAAACAATTAGCACACCTACTGATAAAACGCAGAGGGCCACATTAAATTGGCAGGCTGCTGATCAAAAAACACGCAAAGAAGCAGCTACGCATGAAAGGCAAGGGCAACCTGTTACTTTTACAACTGTTCAAGCCATTCATCAAACTCTCACCGCAGGTGAAGAAGAAAACGCGGGGCAACTCCGTAAAAAAGCTGTGCGCTCAAGTGGAGCCGTCGAAATCTACCCTCGTGAAATCAATGTGAAAGACATGACAAGCGATTATGAACGCTGGCTCAATCAGCAAATTGTTCTCTGTGAAAAAGGGGAAAAAAGTGTGATTTTGACAGCAGCGCAAGCTTACCAACGGCTCGTCTCGATTCACCCATTTGATGGTGGAAACGGAAGAATGTCGAGACACATGATGGACTACGTTTTAGAACGTTTTGGACTTCCTCCTGCTGCATTGGGAGAGTCTGTTGATGACGCAGTTTTTGGCCTAAAGGTCAAGTCACCTAGACAACAAGATGAATTTGTGCGCAAAGTCTTTGGAGGAGTTCAAAGAAGTTACAGCATGATTCATGGAGAGTAAACATGACTTCTATCTCAGCTGTCTCTAACAGAACGATTCAATTTCTGAACGAAAGCAACTACATGGAAGGGATTCATGAAATCGATTATGCAAATCCTACGTTTCAGGATCCCCAAAAAGGGCACTTTGGAGCATTTACCCTGTCACAAGATGCAGGCAGAAACCACACACCCTTGTCGGTAAAAATTCTACGCACTTGGCAAGCCCTACTGGGAAAAGAGCAGCAAGAACAAAGTGGAGATCACATCGACGATAGAGAAATTGGCCATATCCGCGGTCCATCGCTGCAGAAAAATGTCCGAATTGGAAAGCATGTTCCTCCCAGTTACGAACGTGTCCCTGCTCTGCTACAGTGTTGGGTTGAGGACTTCAATGAAGATTTAGCAAAGAATCATGAAATATACACCAAAGACGATGAAGCTTTCGCAAATTTTGCAGGCTCGTACTTCCTCCGGTTTGAAAGAATCCATCCTTTTGGCGATGGAAATGGCAGGATGGGACGATTAATCGCTAACTACATCTCGGCCTACTGCAACCGGCCTCTTCTCATCTTCCCAGCAGAGTATTCATTGCGAAACAGGTATATCGAAGCCCACGAATCTGAAGAAGCCATGATAAACTACTTCTCACAGAGAATCGCTGAAGCAAGAAGCTAATCGTTTTCTTCCAGCCATTGACGGCTGATATTGATGAGACGAAGTGTCAACTCTGTATTGTCAGGTGACATGTGCTCTGTTTCGAGATTGACTACCGTTTTTGGCTCAGGAATCACATCTTGCAGCCTTTGAGCACATTCGAAGGGAATTTGGGTATCATAAAGGCCGTTGATGATCAAAAATTTCCCTTTCATCTTCGGAGCATAAAGTAACGGATCAATGGGTTTAAATAAAGCTGCGGCCATCGAGGAAACCGGCCCTTTGAGGAAACCTGGCACCTTGAGATTTGCTTTGAGAAGGCAGTGAATCCCCGCTCCACCATAAGCTAATACCGCAGGACCTAGTTTTATCCCCTCTTCTTGAGCTGTCACATACGTCACAGGAATAAAAATCGACCCAAAGCTATACCCCATGAATTCAATCGGTTTCGGCCCCAGCCAAGTTTGCTCCTGCAAGTACTTGATGATTTCAATTAGCTGTGGGGGTACCTCCAAAAGGGCCTTTCGAACAGATAACAGATTCCATAAAACATCTAGCTTACGCAGTTTTTTTAGCGTATCAGAATACTCATAGGCTACAAGAGCATAGTCTCCATGATCTGGAACGAAGCGAAGACTTTCTCTCCCCGTCATGAGCCCACCAACAATCACGATACAAGGAAGACCCCCATCTGGAATGATTTCTGGAAGGCTAATCGTAAACATAGCCCTTCCATCTTGGCCACAATCGAGAATCACATCTTGATAAGTACGCGTCTCCTGATTATCAGGCTCCTGATATTTTTTATCCAAAATGACCTTCCCTTGGTGATACGCCCATGCAAGATTAAATGTGGAGAGGAGAATAAGAAAAAGTAAACAGACTTTGGTGCCTTTTAGGTAGCTCATTATTAAACGCCCTCAAGCACCTTTTATAAAATCCCCCCCTTTCTTACAACCTTTCGAGAGAACCCTAAGCTAAGAAGTCCTTCTTGATCCGCTCTATTTCTTTTAGAACCTTTTCAAGCTTAACTTCTTGATGCATCGTATCAGTCATATAATTCCAAAGCTGCTTGAAATCGTGGGCAATTTCTTTGCCAATTTCTTTAGCCAAATCATGCCCTTTTACGAGAGCCTCATTGAGATTTTCATGCATTTGTTCTGTCTTTTGCTCAAATTCCCGATTCAAAGTCGCGATATCACGCGTCAGATCAGACAAATCTTCAGGATTCGCTAAATGTTCACGACGATGATCTAGTTCTTTTTCCAACCGCTGATAATAATCATGGCATTCACTGAGTTCCTTCTGCTGAACAGCAATGACATCAAGGAGCTTAAGTAGGGTCTTTTTTTTCGCGTCCATTTACTTCGCATCTAGGTAACATTTTTGAGCAAAATCCCAATGAATCACATCTTTAAATTGCTCGATAAATCGAGGACGTTCATTGCGATAATCAATATAATAAGCGTGTTCCCACACATCTAAAGTGAGAATGGGAGTTTTGTTGTGTTTTAATGGGGTATCAGCGTTACTAAGAGCCATGATTTCGAGCTTTCCTTGACCATCACTTGCAAGCCAAGCCCAGCCTGATCCAAAAAGGGTCGCAGCAGCATCTGAGAATTGCTTCATGAAAGGCTCTAACCCGCCAAAATCTCTCTCAATGGCTTCTTTAAGTTCTCCTTTAGGTTGCCCTCCCCCATTAGGAGACATGCAATGCCAGAAAAAGGTGTGATTCCAAGCTTGAGCAGCATTATTAAACACCCCACCCGAAGACTGGACAACCACTTCTTCTAATGAAAGCTGCGCTTCTTTTTTCCCTTCAACAAGTCCATTGAGCTTGTTGAAATAAGCAGCATGGTGTTTGTTGTAGTGATAATGCATTTGCTCTTCAGAGACAAAAGGAGCAAGCGCAGATAAGTCATAAGGTAGATCAGGTTGTTTGAATGCCATTTGAATACACCTTGGTAACAGGATTTAAAACGAACTTTTAAGTGTACGAAAAAAATGATTTTAGCTCTACGTAAAATCGAGATTAGATCACGGAGGGCAGGTTGCGCCCTCCCTTTAACTAAGGCAAAATGCGACTAGCCGCTCTTTGTTGTTTGCACCACATAATGCAAACCAGCAAGATCTCCACTTTGAAAAATTTTCCCTTCGAGCTCTGGAAGCATAGATTTTCCATTATCGCACCTCATTTGCATCTGGCTCACTTGATCTAAAGAAAGGATGTATACTATGCCATCTTCAAGTTGAGTTGGATCAAAATGATCAGAATCAAAGAGGTATACAATTTTATTCTCAATACCACTCTCAAGCATCTGACGAATAACCTTGTCAACGTAAGGAACGCAGTTATAATTCTTGCACACTTCACGGTTAAATGCCGTAAAATGCTCCCGATGAGCTGGAAGAAATATTTGCTGCATGATTTTAGAATATGAATCATATGTATTCGAGCGGTCAGTTTTAACCGTCGGTATGGTTCTTCGGGCATGCTGGATAGGTCTACACCGAGAAAAGAGGTTTGCCAACGATGAAGAAAAAGTGACTTTATGATCGCGTTCTTCATAACAAAACCTTTTGTTTGCTGAAATGGCTTCACTGATACTTTGATCTCCTGTAACTAAAACTTCTTCCTCTGAAGATTGCCACAATATAAGGAGATCTCGATGATTAAAGTCTCCAACACAGCATCTGACAATTCTCCCTACTCCACCAATCGAAATAGATCGTTCTTTTTTTTCATCAGAAATGATCAATGTTTGCACATGATTCATTCGACAAATCTCTTCTAGTGTTCTTTTATTTTTGTCCACGTCGAAGCGAGGAAGAGTAAAAACAAGCATTTCATCGCTTTGGTTTGTTTTAAGAAGCGCATCTACAAACCCCAGCCGCAACGTATCATCACTTGAATAACCGACATAGAGACCACAACTTTTGGCAAAAGCTTCTAAGGATAGATCACCAACAACCCTCAATCGCATTTCAGAAGAGATCTCATTCAAACGTTCCATTCGTTGAGCTCTTGACGTGAGTAAGTGTTGCTTTTCCCAGTCATGCTCAATGAAAATCCCAGCTTTATCCGGACCTAAACCAAGCCCAACTGAAAGATAAAAAGGCTCGAGAACTGGAATCCTATCAGGATCAAATCCATATTCAAAAAGAGAGAGAGTTTTAATCCCTTTTCGACGCAGATGATAAAAAGCATCTCCACACCCCGTTGAAGGAGCAATCACTTGAAGTGCCAAATCAGAAACTTCCTCTAGTTCTGGATCGCCTCTAAAATGCCAGAGTCGCGGCTTCAAAAGAGGCCCAATTGCAAAGTGATACTGATGAAAGTTTTGACATCTTTCTAAGTTAGGTGCTCGAATTTCAACTTGCCTATCCTCCAGAGTCCCAGCTTGAACAAGGCTTTGAGCGCATTTAAAAGCGCAGCTGATATCCCCTAAATTGTCTTGGGGATTGGTTGTAAAAAGAATTTTTTGAGTTGAAGCTATTGCTGAACTTGCCATTTTTCCCTCCTGGAAGTCAATAACGACAAAAAAAATAACTCATATTAAAGTTTTTGTCTCCATAATTTACATAAAATTGAATTTCAGGTATCTTTATTACTCAATGAATGCAATTTTTTTAAAAAATTACTCTCTTTCTGGAGCCCTTTTTTTTGAGGGATTTACAGAACATAAAGACGCTTTTTTTAAAGAAAAAGAGTGGAACTGCCACGCCATCACACATCTAGTCCTTTCACTTCTCGATATCTTCCCCCTTTTCTATTTTCTCGAAGGCCTTCTCTCGCTATTTTTTACTGCAGCACCAAAAGAATCTCCCCCGATCGCACCTGAAAGAGTTTCACTTAAAAAAGGAACTATTTTTGGAACCAAAAACCAATACACTGACGCAAAAAAAGAAGAAGAAAGACAAAGTTGCACTGTTCAAGCCTTGACCTTTCTCAAACACCTTCTCCAAAATGATTTCATAGACGGTCCCATGATCGATCAATGTTTAACAGAAGGACTCCAAGCTTTTACCCTCTTGAGCGAGCGGCTCCATGAAGAAAGGCGCACTCAGGCTCGCGACTACCTAATCAAACAAGGTGCTCCTATAAAAGAGGTCGAAGAGTTTCTACGAGCAAATCCTGGTTCACCCAAAGAATGGCCTCTTATACAATTTTTAGGCCGGTACACCACATTTGACACAACACCTGCTGCGCAGCTCCTTTCAGGGCATTCGGTCTCTTCTAAAGAAGCCTCTCAAACTTTCATAGATGTTCTAAAACAAGTTTCCGATACGGTTGCATCTCTCCCCCCTCAGGAAAAAGAAAGACTCACCTTTTTCGAAGGAATAATCCCTGAGAAGGAAGCAGGGACGGTTCTCACCTGCAACGGCCTGACTATCCTCATTGCAAAAACAAAGGACCAGCATCTGATCTATGATTCTCATAGTAACACAGCGTTGCATCCAGGCAATTCAGCTGCCTATGTTAAAATCCTGGAGACTCCCCAAGAAGTTGGAGTATTTTTAGCCTCCTTCTTCGACTACCGCGTGGGGGGCACTAACCAAGTTGAAATGATGACATTGACCTTGCTCTCACCATGATCGTGGATCATGAGATAAGTCAACGTCATAAGGCTTTCCTTTTACCAGAATCATTCCGGGGTTATCCTGAAGAAATTCTTGAAGCGTTTCGATCGCAATACGACGAAAAGCATTCATGTTGTCATACAGTTCCTTTGGATCCACATAAGGGAAACATTCTGAAAAAAGACCTTTTCGATTAGATTCTTGCACAGCATTAAAAATGGATCCCTCAAAACGAGCAGCTCTAAAAATGTTATGAACTGCATGAAAACCACAGCATAAGTTGTTGTTTTGATTTTTTTCAGTCACTACAGTCTTAACTCGGCAAGTAGGAACAACGACTTTGAGAACAGCTTTCAGTTCCTCTGCCGCCTTTCTGATCATAGTCGTTCCGCCCATCGAATCAAAACCCGTCACATCTATTTCCGAGTCTTTAAACTCAACCACCAAACCAGCTGCATGATAACCTGCTTCACTATAAGGAATAAAAAGCTTTTTTGGAAAAGCATGGTTCTTGTCATATAGCCCTTTTATGAGATCCATGAAAAGAGCTCTAGCTTTCCGATTCTCATCCGAGACCATAGTCTCAGACACAAGATAATCACATTCGCTTATAGGTTTTTTCCGAGCTGTAGACACTGTTCCATCCTGACGAACAAGATTTTCTTCTTGATGACAAAATGCAAGCAAACAATTTTGTCCATTTCTCTCTAATGTCCCCTCATTTGGTTTTAAGTCGATGACTCTCATCAAGCCGTAAATAAAACTCAAATTCAAGTGGCCATGCAAAAAGATAAACCTCGAATCACGATAGCAAAGCGAACCAGGGCGAGCAGTTAGATCATCAGCATCAGGTAAGAAAAATGCCCTATTGGTTTCGATTTTGTTATGTGCTTGATTATTTGAGTGATCAAGAGAAACAGACGCACTAGAATATCGAATGTTAGGGAAAGACGGAAAAAAATAAGAGTGAAAAAAGAGATGAGCTATTCCAATAGCGTATCCTGTCAGCAAAGAATCCACACTCAGTAGCGAAGCAAAAACGCTCGCGCTCAATCCCACTGTCACAAATCCCATGACCAATCGACTCCAAGATGTCTGATACTGCCCTTGCATCAAATGCGAAGTAACATGAAACGCAAACTGGTTGAGAACCCCAAGAGCTAAAACTTGGACTACCGACTCTCGAGTTTTAGTTGCACCCTCAATGAGGGTACTCAATAGACCTCCACTAAGGCCAAAACAACTCATTTCTTTAAGATGAGTCGAAGAAATAGATTTAAGATTTGTCATGTGATCACTCATTTTTTGTGAAGAGTATAGAGGAAAAACAACTATTTTAAAATAGCTAAACGAGGATCGCCTTCTTTTTTTTCTTCAAAGACATCTTCTAGATCCTCTGGAAGATAGGGAGGACTTGAGCTAAAGCCACATCCTTTGAGAATTTTAGGCTGCCCAAAATGCTCAATGACCGGCCACTGCCGACACACTTGAGGCCGCAATCTGTACTGCCCGCAGGAACCATCTTTTTTGAGATAGCGACACCCCATAATATACATCTCGTGCCCTTCATAAATATGTGGCTGTTTGTACCGCATATAAAACCCTTGAACTTGGGTATGCCATATTAGAAAGAGGCGTCCCCAAAGGGTTCCTGAATGCCGAATGAGAACGTAATAACAGCAGTTCCCTCGCCTCTTACACTTCCCGACCTGCTTGAAGGGAGGGCGAATGATCTTCCTAGCTAGCTTTTGCATCAGCTCATCGATGAGGATATAAGGTAAGAGGACGCATTTGAGGGGAAAGCGGATAAACCCTGGCAGCCACCGCTTGGGAATGCCTTGAGGGGGTGGAGGGGGCTCATGCCCCTCTTCGCCGGCAATCTCCAGCAAATCCTCTAGCAGCTCGCTTTTCGCTTCGTAGTAGATCTTTCGTTTAAACATGCGCGTAGCATGACCGATCTCCTCCCTTTTGTCAATCCCTTCCCCGAGAGTGCTAAGTTTACCTGAGAGTGCTAAATTTGCCTCATATTATTTAGCACTTAAAACAGCGATTCGCTAAAAATGTAAGTAATTAATATAAAATTATATTTAATAACAATTAATAGATTTAAATTGGTTAAAATGCGATAATTGTATGTATTATTAACAACATATTAACCCAGGGCTACAGCATGGAATTCGAAAAGAAAATGCTTGAGTCTCAGTCTCTTACTAAAAGAGTCGAGTTTATTACTATTCAATCCAGCGAACGTCGTGAAGAAGAAGTTCGCTATAAAAATATTAATCGGAAGCAGATCCGATTCGACCTTGGTGATGTAGCAATTATGCTAGCACTAGGTGAAATTCTGCGTCCTTACGGGGTAATGGAACTTATTGAAAACAAGCTAGCTAAGTCAAATATCGAATTTTTCCGCTACTGGGGCGAAAAACGCCTAGCAAAGCGCGGTCAAGCGTTCATGATGAACCTGTATATGAAATCTCCTGAGAAATTCTCTCATGCCGAACTAAAAAGCAGAGGGAGAAAGCAGATGGAACTTGCACGCGGAACGCTTATCATCAGCGAACTTACAAACCAAAAGACCATCTCTCTTCAAGATAACAAGGAAGACTATCACGCTGAATTAGAATCGTTTAGAGCGAAATTTAAAGAACAAGAAATGAAACTACGTCATCAAAAAGAAGTCATTCAAGAACTCACTCACGATGAATCAGATGTGAACGCACAAAAGCTAATCGGAACAAACGTCTAATTTCAAGTTAATTAGAAACGGTCGAACCTATTTCGACCGTTTTTTTTTGGATTTGCTAAATTTATAAATATCTTATGATAAACAACTTAAAAAGATTATCCCTCTCTTCTTTTTAAATTTTTTTAGATAATTTAGCAAACTGTTAGCCCTCTACTCCAAATAAAAAGGAAGAGAGCTCAGTCGACTCACACAAATCATCTTAATATATTTAAAATAAATAAGTTATATATTTGCTAATATAATATTGGAATATTATTAATTTTATGTAATAATAATATTAAGGATAAATATAAAAAAAGGGAATTTGACACATGTTAATAGATGAAAAGATTTTCGAGTCAGATGAACTCTCTAAAAAGATTGAATTCGTCACATTCCAATCATCAGAGAGAAAAGACGAAGAAATCCGCTATAAGAATGTGAATCGAAAACAAATTGTATTTGATCTCAGTGACATAGCAATGATGCTTGCTCTAGGACGCGTGATTCAACCTTTTGGTCTCAACGAAAATTTTGAAAACAAAATGTTAAACTCTAAAGTTCATGCCTTTCGTATTTGGGCTGAAAAACGGATAGCAAAACGAGCAGAAAATTTTCTCCGTATTCTCTATTTGAAACATCCCGAGAAGTTCACTAAAGTCGAATACGAACATTCGAAGAAAAAAAAGATGAAAATTGCAAAATGTAATTACATCTTAAGTGAACTCACTTCTCAAAAGAGCATCTCGCTTAAAGATAACAGAGATGAACTCGAAGAATTGCGCAAATTCAAAGAACAATTTACTGGTGAGCAGCAACGTTTGGTACTTCAAGAAAACGTGATTAAAGATTTAACGCATGATGATCGCGGCGGGAGAGAAACTCTTCTCGAACACAAAAGAAGCGAATAAAAATTTAAGCTTACCATCAGATTAGATCACTCACCTCGAGCGATTTGCTCGAGGTTTTTTTTTCTCTGAACATTTTCTGTTGCTTTTTCCAAAACTTGTGCTAGAATAACGTCCTAAAATGACGGATCATGAGTAGTACCGAATATGAGAAGTCCACATGGACTCAAAAAATCTGGCCAATAAGGCGCTTTGAACTTAAGAAAGTCCTTCCTCTTTTAATCCTTAAATTTCTAGTCTCTATGGTTTATGCCACTCTCACCTTAATCAAGGATCCCCTTGTGGTGACGGCAAAACATTCTGGAGCAGAAGTCATTCCAGTTCTAAAAGGTTGGATTGTTTTCCCCTTATCGATTCTTTGTGCTATTGGTTACTCAAAGTTAAGCAACCACTTCAAACGTTCCACCCTCTTTTACGGAATCATTACAGCTTTCCTAGCTATTGTTCTTATCTACGGCTTCGTTTTGTATCCCAATATGGGAATTCTCACACCAAGCGACTCTGCAAACTTGTTAACAGCTAAATTTGGGGAAAAATACACACACTGGATTGCAGTTTATCGGAATTGGATCCATTCTCTCTTTTTCGTCACCACAGAGCTTTGGGGGCAAGTTGTCATTTTCCTCCTCTACTGGGGATTTGCCAACCACATTTGCCAAGTGAAAGAAGCTAAAAGATCTTACACTCTTTTCATCGCTGCAGGCGATTTAGCAACGATCTTGGCTGGTCCACTTACCTATTACTACGGAAAAAAGTTTCTAGGACAAAGCTATGCTCTCACTCTTCAATCCCTACTAGGATATGTCTTAGTCTGCGGGCTACTCATCATGGCAGTCTATTGGTGGATGAATCGATATGTCCTAACAGACAAACGGTACTACGATCCATCAGTGACGAAGCAAACAGTCAACCAAAAGACCAAACTCTCTCTGCGTGATAGTATCCGGCATATCTTTTCATCAAAGTATCTCCTTGCTATTGCGGTCCTCGTTGTCGGTTGCGCTCTCACCATCAACATGGTAGAAGTCACCTGGAAAGCTCACTTAAAGATGCAATACCCAACAACTGCTGATTACCAAATGTTCATGGGGCGAGTCACAACTATTGTTGGAGTTGTTGCCCTCATCACTGTATTCTTCTTAGGAGGAAACTTCCTGAGACGGTTTGGATGGCACTTCAGTGCTCAAATCACCCCATGGGCGATTGGAATCACAGGTGGTGTTTTCTTTTTACTCTGCCTTTTGAAGCCCTATCTCGGGTCTTTCGCTCATTATGTTGGACTCACCCCTCTTATGATGATTGTCATCTTTGGAGCCTTCCAAAATATCACTAGTAAAGTCGTCAAATACTCGTTCTTTGATTCGACGAAAGAAATGGCTTATATTCCACTAGACCCTGAATCTAAAGTGAAAGGAAAAGCAGCCATCGACATGGTCGGTTCAAGATTGGGTAAGTCGAGCTCCTCCTGGCTACAAATTGGCTTGATTGAACTAGTTGGGACTGGTTCGGTGATCTCAATCACTCCTTATCTACTGCCTATCGTTCTAGGTGCCGCCCTCTATTGGAGCTACTCTGTACGCTACCTCAATAAAGAGCTTTCTGTGCGTGAAGAAACACTCCTCGAGGAAGAAGAAGCTAAGAAAAGAGCGGGAGAGCTTCAGCCTGAACCTGAGCCTGCCACTTGAACGGCTCACTTTCCGAGTTATTACATCACTTAAAGCAGCTCGGCTCAAAAGAGCGTGCCATATGGGACCAAAGCTATCACAAATCAAAGCGTGAACATTGGGGAGTTCCGGCTGTAGCAAGTGAACAATATGCCCTTTCTCTTCTAGGAGTCTTTGGCCTTGAAAGCGCTTTGCCTCTCGCTAGAGCTTTATGGAAAACAGATCTCTTTGATCCGATGATATGCGCAGCCAGAATCCTTTCTTCCTCAAAGGTCAATCCCTCCCCAGCTATTTGGAATTTAATTGTCGACTTTTTAACGCAAGTAGATGGATGGGCTTTAGAGGATCAACTTGCCCCTGCTGCACGCAAGTGCATTTTAGCAGATGAATCTCTTCTAGATGAACTTGAAAAGTGGACCTATCACGAAAACTTTTGGATAAGGCGCGCAGCGCTCGTCTACACTCTCCCATACGCAAAGCCTAATTTCAATCCTGAAAGAATGCTCAGCTGGGCAGCACGTTATGCAACAGATCCCGAGTGGTTCATTCAAAAAGCTATCGGCTGGTGGCTCCGGGTTTTAGGAGAGCATAACCCCGAGCGGGTCATTCTCTTTCTAGAAACCCACTCCGATACACTGAAATATATCGCAAAAAAAGAGGCAAGACGAAAGCTTACCTCTTAAAACGGAAGTGACAATCTATCTTTGAACTAAGCCTTCTTCATTTTTGATTGCTAACTGGAAAAATGCATGACCATCCCGGGTGATTTGAGCGATAAAGGGTTTTCTTGCGTCAAAAGTGATTTCAGGAGGAGGTGGAAAACAAGCCGATTCTTTTGTCATGGCATAAGAAGCTGCCGCTGCTTTTGTCCCTTTTTCATCGCATTTGAGATAGCACTTTTGTCCAATTTCAGTGAGAGGGTCTCCATTAAAGCGGCTTAAAACCTTAGGAATTGGATAACCAAGATCTTCTAAAGTTTTTTTCAAGTCTTTCATATCTGTTTTGAGATCTAATTTAGGTAAGTAGAGTTGGATCCCTTCTGTCATTTTTGCTTTTGCATGGCAATCTTGAATAAAATCGGGGGTCAGTTTTTTCTCAAGTTCCCCAATTGCTTTTGGATCATCTGGAAGAAAAATGGTATAAGCAAAGGGCCTTGTCGAATCACCTGAAGTGTGATAAGGAATTTGAAGCATGGCAAAATCGTCACCCTTAAAGTAGACAAAATCGCTTACTTTTTTCATGATTTGAGCATTGACTTCTGCTCCACTGAATGTTGTAAATTTCCCATTTGTGGCATCATCGAAGGGGTCTTCCCACTTTCCTTCAAAAAGTGTTGTATTAATGAGTGCACAGTTATCACTTGCGAAATCATCAAAAAGCTTTGGAATGAGTTTATCTGTTTTATCACTGACCCATGCATTGATTTTGTCGACATCTGCTGGTAGTAGCTCGGCGCCGTATACCCCCTGAATCACAGATTCAAAAGATTCTTCTACTTTTCCAGCTTTGGCAGCAATTGCATTTGCAATCACAATTTTCGGATTGTCGCCAGATAGATCTTTTAGAATTTGATTGAGTCCTTTGTGAATTTGCTCTTCGCTCATTCCTTCTAACCCAAGCTTTTTTATGAAAGGAGGAACCTCATCCGAGGGCATGGCTCTAAGGAGCATCCCTAGGAGAAGAAAAAGACTCATGGCTGACTGAACATAAGAAATATTTGGATCTCTTGACTTGGCAAGTTCTTGTTCAAGCTTTTGTACAGCTATTTTGATCTTCGCTAGATCAGACGGTATAAAAGAAGCATTTTCGATTTCTGGTGGAACGGGTTTTCTTACCGAACTAGATGAGGGGCCTTGAGGTTGGCTTGAAAAACCAGGAATCCATAAGAGCAACTTTTCCCATTGCTTAGGTTTCACCTGGTCTATTCCGGATAAGATAGCAAGCTCGATGAGTCCTAATTTTATGAGAGAGAGAGTTGATGATTGAGTCATCCACCCAATAAATAATAGGCCTGAAGCAACAAGAGTGGTGTTACAAATGACTCGAATCAGCGTTTCGTCTTTGGGTGGGCTTTTCCAGATGGATTCAAAAACATAATGACCAATGCTGGTGCTTGCAGGAGCAAGCAATAAGGCTTCTTTCGAAATAGAAGGAAAGTAGCTCACAAAATACTTCGAGCCCAAAAGAACACTGGCTGTGACAAGAGCAACCGCTTGAGTCAACTCTTTTGCAAGTAAAATCCGATTATCCCCCTCAAGAATAGACGCTGACATGATTAAGATCCTGTGTTTTTTTCACGTGAAAACGATACAAAAAATTTGCAATTAGTAGAAGGTTAATTCTTTAAAGCTGGGGTTATTTTTTTAAGAGTAAGAAGAAGTCTGGATGGATTTTTAAGGACTTAGGATTAAGAAGACAGGAGTGAAAGGTGAATTCATCAACCGGCGTGAAATCAACTTGAAACGTGCTGGATTTCACCTGTGCATTCTCCCGAATGCTTACTTGAAGCTCAAGACAAGGTTTGTCAAATGCTCCAGACAAAAGGTTGATTTCTCTGATTTCTTTCACATCAATTTCAATTTGACTTTGCGTCTCAACCATGATGGCATACCGGTTGTCATATAAACGCTTTTCAACAAAAAATTTGCAGGGAACCTCGGGAGCTTGAGGCTTCTTCACTTCATGAAAGACCATCAAGTCCTGCAAACTCATAAATGAAGTTTTTTTGATAAAGTCATTCCATACCTTTTTTTGATTTTGCGTGGGTTCATTGAGGTACTCGGGATAGAGTAATTGAAAGTAGATCGTAGCACCACTCTCTTCATTCAGCCCGACCCAAAGTTGGTAGTAATGGCGTCCTTTTGGACCTTTTGCATGGACTTCGCGGTAGGGAAAAATCCCCCATTTTCCCTTGTTGACCATGATTTCAGTAAAGCCTGCCGCAGTAAGGTCATTAGTCTTCCCATCATTACTAAACCGGTCGAGACCTATCTGGGTCACGTTTGTCGAGACTTGAGCACGAATAATGCACGAATTGAGAGAAGAAGGATCTTCGAAATAACTCTTAACTGTTTTGGCATTGCCCCAATAATATCCGTGAGAGAAATAAGGATCATCTTCTCGCTGCCCTAAAGTAAAGTCTAATGGCAAGCAAGGATCTACAAGTGGAGGACGAACTAAATAAGGAAGCAAATTTGAAATGCGAGCTTCAGATTTAATCTGACTTGACCCTTCTAATGCAAATAGCCCAAACGACAAGAAAATAGCAAGAATGAAAAAGCTAAACCGAAAGCTGTTTCCCATTTGACACAAAAGCTTTAAATAGACTGAAAGTATTAATCTTAGATCTTTCTTGATTTTCGTTCCACAAAGAAGAAAAAAAAGTCGTATTTCTGTATTCTAAAAAGTTATGTTTATGCTCTTGCTTCTGCTTCTGCCACTTTCCTTATACGCCATGCATGAAGAGCCTTCTGTCAATGAAGCAATGCTCGCTCCATGGTTTACCGGTCCCCTTCTCGCCCCTGCTGCCCAGTGCAATTCCAAGGGTGTTACGACGTGGCAGCCTTATATTTTTGTGACGAGTACCTTTGGTGAATATGATAACCACTGGCACCGTCAAAACATTCCTAACATTTGGTCTATGACCCCCTTTGTCAATGTTACCTACGGGCTTGGTTCATTCGTTGACATCGAGGCTGCTGCCTCTATTATCTATAACTATAGCCAGGGGTCTTCTGCTCTTCGATTTACTGATTGGAGCTTGTTTTTGGGATTTCAAGCCCTCCGAGACACCCCAGGAACCTGGAAACCTAACCTTAGAATCACTCTGCAGCAAGTCTTTCCTTTTGGGCAATACGATCATCTCAACCCAAAAAAACTCGGTATTGATGGAACAGGAAGAGGGGCCTACAGCACAGGAGTGAATTTCAATTTTGAGAAAACTTTTCACTATTCACCCTACAAATCTTTACGCATCCGATGGAGCCTAGGCTATCTTTTTGCAGTTCCCGTCCACATTCAAGGACTCAGCGTCTATGGAGGAGCTCCCAATACCTCTGGAAAAGTTTTTCCTGGTCAAAGCTTTACTGGATATCTCTCAGGAGAATTGCAGATCACCCAAAATTGGGTCTTTGCCTTTGATACAGAATATCTCATCATGCGTCACGACCGCTTCAGTGGTAAGCCTGGAACAGACGAAAGCGGAAGAAAAGCTTCCGTCGGAAATCCCTTCTCTGTTCTAATTAGCATAGCTCCAGCCATTGAATACAACTATACCGAAAACTTCGGACTCATTGGTGGCGTCTGGTTCACCGTCGCGGGAAAAAACGCCACTCAATTTTTTGGGGGCACCGTTTCTGTAGTCATCAATTACTAAAAGCTGAACTTGGTTTATGTTGCTTATTCCCAGGAGAGGGAGTTCTTTTAAATTCTCGGTATTTTTGCCGAAGGGAAAGGGCAAACGGGCTGAGAAGAAAGAGAAAAATCCCTGAACCCAGAGCTCAGGTTAAAAGATTCCAAGGGCATCGAGCATGATCAAGATGATCACAATTGGCGCCAGATACTTGATACTAAACCGAAAGTAAATCTCGATGAAGGGGTAGTTCTTGAATAGGCTTTCTGCTCCTTCCTTTAAATGGGCAATCGCATTCTTGATCCCCCAGCGCCAACCTAAGAGGAGGACTGCGGCCAATCCGCCTAGCGGAATCAAGATATTTAAGCAGAGGAACAGGAGCAATCCAAAAAACGTCTTTCCAAAGAGGGTGATCTCAGCTAGCGGTCCAAAAGAGAGCGCACATGGAATCCCAACAATAAACACCCCAATCCCCGTTGCTAAAACGGCTTGGTGGCGCCCCCACTTTTTCACATCAATGAGGTAAGAAATAAGTGGTTCCATCGCCGAAATTTGCGATGTCAATGCCGCTAGAACAAGGAGCACAAAAAAGAGCAAGCAGAGAAAGTATCCACCCGGCAACTTTGAAAAGATGATGGGCAGGGTTTGAAACATCAAACTTTCACCCGCAGTTGGCTCCATGCCAGAAGAAAAGACAATCGTGAAAATTGCAATTCCAGCAAGTAATGAGATGCAGATTCCAAATAAAGTGATCGGAACGCAAGTGCTGGGAAGATTTTCATTTTTCCCTATGTAACTCCCATAGGTCACCATGGTTCCTTGTCCCAAGCTAAGAGAAAAGAAGGCCTGTCCTAGGGCCATCAAGATGGCAGTAGGTGTGATATGAGACCAATCCGGTTTGAACACAAAAGAAATCCCTTTCGCTCCTCCTGGCATCATTAAGCCCTTGATCACAAGAACAATCAAGACTATGAGTAGAAGAGGCATCATGATTTTATTTCCGGCTTCAATCCCTTTTCTCACCCCCGTGTAAAGGACCAGCATCGATAAAAGCACAAACGCAAATAAAGAACCTATTCCCCAGAAAGGTGACGTACTAAATTGGTTGAAGTGGTCAAGCGCTGCTTTTGTCGTTGAAAACTGGGTGAGCTGCCCAAATAGGGCTTGAAAAAAGTAACCAAGGGTCCAGCCTGCAATCACTGCATAAAATGAGCTGACCAAAAAACCGGTGAGGATCGTGGTTGTCCCCATCCCTTTCCAAGTGCGATTTTTTCCAATCTTGTTAAAGGCTCCAGAAGGATTAAGTTGGGCCTTACGGCCAATCATGATTTCAGAAATCAGAACGGGAAAGCCAACAATAATCAAACAGATCAGATAGAGGATAACAAAACTTGCTCCTCCATTTTCTCCAACAACATAAGGGAAGCGCCAAATGCTCCCTAATCCAATCGCCGAACCAACGGCTGCCCAAATAAATCCGATGCGGGACTTCCAATGTTCCCTTTTAGTTTGCTTAGCGAACTTTCAAACTCCTTATCTAAGTGATTTAATTTTCTATAGCATCAATCAGAGTTTTCGCAAATGTTTCTGACGAAAACTGCTCTGCTTGCTCACTCTTTAAGTAAGCGCGGATGTTACTGACATACTCTTCGTACCCTTCTTTTGACACCTGTTGAATATACTCGAGCATTTCTTTTTCATTTTTGAACTGCCGGTAATCGATATAGCACCCTTTAGGAATGTACTTGTCGACATTTGTCGCACCGTAGTAAATGGGCACCGTTCCGGTTACAAAGCAATCAAAGATCTTTTCAGTGATATAACCAGGCTGTTTTGTGTTTTCGAAGCAGATATTGAATTTGTATTCTTTGAGTTTGTCAAGCTTATTAGGAATGGTTCCTTTGGCATGACGATACCCTTCCCAAAGTCGCCCATACAAATCAAAGGTCCCTTCAGGATAATCTTCGAAAAACTGAGCGATCTTTCTTCTCGTAGAATATAGTTCTTCTTCGAAATTGTTGAATTTTAGGTTAGATGCAACCATGCAAAGTAGTTTCCTTTCTTCAAAAGAAGGGAGCTTCTCCTCCATAGGTCGCAGAACATTATAGTTCATTTTGAAGAACTTTTTTCCATCGACTAGATCATCATTCCAAGTGTAAACCTTGTCAAACAGTGAGAGGATCTCTTCAGAATACATCTCCAACAGGACTGAAGGGGGTTCCCACATCACAAGAATGCGATTACCTCTCGGAAGTTGATCGATCTTTGCTTTCGAGAAGAAGGGATGGTAGTTGTGAAATACTACAGCTTTAGCCCCATGTTTATTGAGAATGAAATTTTTAAGGCGCTTGAAATATTGGTGTCGCTTCGGAACCTGATCGAGGTCAATCCATGCCTCCTCATACCCTTTCTGATCAATAGTCTCTTGAGAAAGATGCTGATTCAGAGGTCCCCATTTCGTTGGGATCTCTCTCCCGTTTGGAGCAACAGCAATCCGATTATTAGAACTCTTACGAGAAATGACTGCAATGGCTGTAACTGTCAAAATGGAAAGAGTGAAGAGAAGGACAATCGTCTTTTTCATACTGCCACCTTAAAAAGACCTCATTTTGCCCGATCAAAGGTTTATTTATCAATGGTTCAGCTGACTTCGACAGAACTGACGCATCAAAATTTTAATTGATTATGTTATCCTCCTTGGATGTTTCCAAGGAGGATAAATGAGTTTAAGTAGTCAATTAGAAGCAGCAACACTAATCGAACAGTTTTCTTTGATCGAGGACCCTAGAATAGAAAGATCTAAAAAATATCCACTAGTAAATATCTTGGTTTTTTCATTTGTTTCGATTCTTGCTGGGCAAGAATCGTGGTATCAAATGCAGGTGTTTTGTGAGGAAACACTAGACTGGTTTTCAGAGTTTCTTGATATCTCATCAGGAGTTCCAAGCCATGATACTTTTCGAAGAGTCTTTTCGTTGATTAACCCTGAAGATTTTGAAACTTGTATCATTAAATGGCTTGAAGAGCTGAGAAAGAAAAACTTATCTAGTCAGAGAGTTATAGCCTTAGATGGCAAATCAGTTCGGGGACTTTCTTGGAAAGTCAATGAAGAAAAGCTTCATATTCTCAATGCCTGGGATTGTAGCGATCAAAAGTTTGCAGGGCAGATGTCCATTGATTGTAAAGAAAATGAAATCTCTGCCGCTCCTAAACTTTAAAAAAAAATGCACTTAGAAAAAACCATCATCACAGTAGATGCAATGATGACCCAAACAGAAATAGCAACTACAATTATTGAACAAGGAGGAGAATATTTTATGGCTTTAAAGGGAAATCAAGGGAGCCTTTTTGAAGATGTCCAACTTTACTTTAAAGAAGTAGAAGTAGGAATGAGCAGCTCAAGAACCCTAGAAAAAAACCGAGGACAAGTAGAGGAGAGAAAAGGAACAAAAGGAAATGCAGAATGGATCGATCAAAAAGAAAGATGGAAGGGACTGAAGCACATATTTCAAGTTGAAACAGAAAGTTACCAAGAAGGAAAAATCAAAGCTGAAAAGAGGTATTATATTACAAGCTTAGACTGGGATGCTAGTAGCTTGTTGAAATTATCAAGAGATCATTGGCACATTGAAAACTACCTACATCGAACTTTAGATATTCATTTTCAAGAAGATGCTTGTCAAGAGCATGATCGAAATGCAGCAGCAAACTTATCAATATTGCGAAAACTAGGGATCTCATTGCTCAAGCAAATAGAACCAAAAAACAAGATGATTATCAAAAAAAAGAAAGCCGCTTATTCACCAGCTTTTCGAAGAAAATGTTTATTAGGAGAATTTTGATGCGTCAGTTCTGCTGACTTCGATAACTTCGCCATCCGTCAAAGCAACGAGATCAGATGACTTGAACAAAAAACTTCAAGGCTAACAAGTTTTTCTTCATTAAAGATTTTAGAAAAAGCGTTCAGTTTTACAACTTTGGGATTTTTTGAATAGCATAGAGAGGACTACTACTGATGATAGATATTTCGAAGGGCAGCTTCAAATTATAAAATACATAGCAAGGACGATCTGCATCAGTCTTATCGTACTTTGGAGTAAACTCTTCTTGAAGCTTTTTAAAATCATGGCAAAGACTTAATGCTTGTGCATCGAGACGCGTATTGAGTGGAATACACCTTCTTATAAGAGAGCAGTGAATTTCTTTTTCTAGAGACTCTTGAATCATAAGAAAGATATCACAATTCTTATGAAGATTATTCCAACAAGAAATAGAAGCTTTATCGAGGTATAAAACCCCTTTATCTTTTAAGTGCGCAATGCATGCTTTATAGATTGAGGGATGTTCTCGGTCCGATGAATAATAAAAAGCTGAAAACGTCACGATAATCACATCAAATAGCTTTGTAGAGCGTTCATCAGGAAAACTTTCGGTTCCTACATTCCAGCGAAAAGCTTCCACAGGTGCGATTTTCGTTCTATTTTGGAAAAAGGATATTAACTCTTCTAGAGTCATACCCCCTACAATGTTTTCATTTAAAAGCTCAAAACTGCTCCAGGCTTCAGAGCATGATCGGTCACGCGCAGCATTGATTCTCTCGACCACACCGCCGTTGCAGTCTGCCACATAAAGAGTTGAGTTTTCATCTAAACAATGGGCAAGTTCATCCACTTGAGGAAAACAAGAGAGTCTTGATCCCTTTCTTTCACCTGCACCTATCAGCAACACGTTTCCTTGGAAAGGAATCTTGTCTTTTCCAATCAATGCCTCATAGAGATGAGGTAATCTTAAAAAAGAAGTAGTAGTTTCTGGTACATTTTGAATAGACATTACAAGAATGCTATCTGTGAAATGAATAAAAATCTATAAAAATTGGATCGTTTTCCTTGAGACATTCTCAAATAGCTTGCGCTATCAACTTATCGTCTAAAAGGATTTTGGGCTGTGAAAAAAATGTATTGCATCAAACTACCGCTCAGTTGAGCTGGCGAGGAAGGGGTCGCTTGAGTAGTCAAGCGAGCGAGCATCTTCTGGGGTGTAAGTCTCGGTGGGAACAAGACTCTTTTCCGCATAAATGCGGTGGAACAGACGTTCGTAATCTTTGACGTGGTGGAGGCACTCGCGTGCTAGCATCCGATTTTCCCGCGCAATGTTACGTCTTTCTTCTGGGTCGTCTTCGAGGTCGTAGAGTTCGACCTCTTGTGACAAGCGAGTGTAGATGAACTTATAATGATTGATCCGACAGCCAAAGTTGCGGAAGACGTAAGGGTTATGAAAAAAAACGCGGCGGTCTTTTGTCTTTCGAAGAAGCGAGCTTCCAATGGAGTGATTGAATCCGTGCAATTTGAATAGATCCATCACAGTGGGAACAAGGTCAAGTTGGCTGGCAGGAGAGGAAATCACTTTAGGCTCGGCAATCCGTCCTTTGGCATAGATGAGGAGCGGAACGCGGATGTTTTCGTCATAGAGATACCGCTGCTCAAAATAGTTAGAGTCATGCTCACCCATCGGGTATCCATGGTCTCCTAAGATAAAGAGAATCGATTTTTCCAAGAGCCCTTGCTCTTCCAGTAAATCAACGAAAAGTCCTAGAGAAGCATCGCTATAATGAAAGGTACTGAGGTATTTCCGATAGGTCGCATTGAGCTCGGTCGGAAGAGAAGGGGGCTCGCAATGGGACGGAAGGTTCCAGGGATGGTGGTTGGTGATAGTAAACAATGTAAGAAACTGTGGATCTTTATCGTGTTTTTTGAGCCACTGTGCGCTATATTGCATCAGATATTCATCGGGTAGCCCCCAACTAGTTGTATTGGCCTTGGGAAATTTATGCAAGATATCTTCTCGTCCCAAAACGGTTTCATAACCGTGATTTTGGAAAAAGACGTCTTGGTTCTCAAAATGGATCGGTCCATTATGAATGTATGAGGCCTTGTACCCAGCACTTTTCATTAGGTCGGGAATGCCAACAAGAGGTGCATCGACACGCACAGCTTGCTCCGAGGCATCGACGTCAGATGGAACTCCAAAGAGTGAAGCGACAACAGAGCGTGAGGTTCGCACTGAATTGGCGTAAAAATCAGAAAACAAAATTCCTTCAGAAGCAAGTCGATCGAAATGAGGGGTAACTCCATGTTCTCCACCAAGGCAACCGACATTCTTCGAGCGAAACGACTCGAGAAATAGGAAAATCACATGAGGTTTTTCCCCATTTTCTAGCTTTAAATTAAAGGTCTTTTCTCCAGAAAAGCCGTAGGTATGTTTATAAAGTGGATACTCGGATGAGGGGTAACTTCTCTTTTCATTTTGAGGGGTGAAGTTTTCGCGCACTAAAAAACGCAAATCGGTTCGGTCTTTTTTGCGTTTGAAAAAACGATAAAACTTTTGGAGAAACCACATCTGGTGCTGAAAGACGATGTGGTCTGTTGCATAGGCAAGCTTTTTTGGAAGCAGCAGAAATCCAAGCGTTCCAATAATTCCCAAAATAAGCCCGTCTTGAATCCATCCTCCTCGAAGTGATAGCGCTTCTAAATGATTCCAGTAGCCCCAATAGACCAAGACCGGCAATGAGAGAAATACAAAGGCTCCTGGTAGGAAGCGCCAAATCTTTTTCTCTTTGGCTGAGTCCCAAAAACAGCGAGCATCGTCGATAAAAGACAAAAACGAAATTTCCATCCGAATGGCACTGTTGCGGTGCAGAAAGGCGTCAAACAGAATGTGAAGCTGAAGCATTGAGGCCAAGACAATGAAAATCCAAAAAAGATAGGGGTTGAGAAATGGGAAAAGTGTCTTGAAAGCCACAAAAAGTAAGAGTTGCTCAAACGCTACAAAGAGATCTTGGCAGGCTCCTGTTAGATACGATAAGAGCACGCTAAAGCGGAGCGGCAGCTTTCGATGTAATATCGTAAATCTAACGCACAGAGAAGGAAAAGCTAATAAAAATAAAAAGGTCCAAACTGCGATCATACTAACAAGGATACTATCGTTTTCTATCGATGTCAAATCAACCCTTTTTTTTAATCTTAAGGCAAAATCTCTAGATCGGCTATATTCGAATTGAGAGAGGCATCCTATGCAATTAAAAATTTTTCAGACAGAAATTGAGATGAATCTTCCCCTCCCTTTATTTTCCAGCTCGGTTAAAGCTGGATTCCCCTCACCTGCCGAAGACCATATCGAGGAAAAGCTTGATCTCAACCGTTTGATGATCGAGCACCCTGCCGCTACCTTTTTCCTGCGTGTCGAAGGAGAATCGATGGAAAATGCAAACATTTATCCTGGGGATATTCTCGT
This sequence comes from Simkania negevensis Z, assembly GCF_000237205.1. Lineage (GTDB taxonomy): Bacteria > Chlamydiota > Chlamydiia > Chlamydiales > Simkaniaceae > Simkania > Simkania negevensis. Next base: position 1,366,802 of record NC_015713.1, read on the forward strand.
TGTTGACCGTGCGCTCACTCCACATAATGGACTGATCATCGTGGCGGTTTTAAATGGGGAGTTTACGGTGAAACGACTAAAGAAAAAAGGAAACCGCCTCTATCTTTTACCTGAAAACCCAGCGTTTCCTGAAGTTGAGATTACTACAGAAACCGAGTTCCAAATTTGGGGGGTTGTGACTTTTATTATTCATAAGGCGCGCTAATGAACCTATCCCACTCTTTTGAGACTACCCTACTTTACAAAGGTGAGATAGGTCCATGTACGCTCTGATCGACTGTAACAATTTCTTTGCTTCGTGCGAGCAGCTCTTTAATCCTAAGCTGCAGGGAAAACCCCTTGTCATTCTTTCAAATAACGACGGCTGCGTCATTGCTCGTTCACCTGAGGCGAAAAAACTCGGCATTCCGATGGGGGCACCGGCTTTTGAGTATCGGAGCCTATTTCTCGAGTATAGCGTCTCTATCCTTTCGTCGAACTTCGCTTTTTACGGAGACATGTCTAAACGGGTTATGGATACTCTGAAGACTTTTGAATTTCCCGTAGAAATTTACTCGATCGATGAGGCTTTTCTTTTCCTTCCTGAAGCCGACCCGAAACTTGGCCACCTCATCCGGGATAAAGTGATGCAATGGACTGGTATTCCCATCTCTATTGGGATCGCTCCAACTAAAACCTTAGCTAAGGTGGCAAATAAGCTCGCCAAAAATGGCCCAGGTGTTGTCTCTTTTCCTTCGGCAAAAGCGGCAGATTCTCTGCTCAGAACCTTTTCCGTCGAAGATATTTGGGGGATTGGACGTCATCATAAAAAGCGCCTCTACTCTTACGGTGTCCGTACAGCTGCTGATCTGAAAAAGCGGTCTGATGCTTGGGTGAAGCGTTACATGAGTGTGACGGGACTGCGTACAGTTTGGGAGCTGCAAGGAATCCCCTGTCTTTCTTGCCAAGAGATGCAAACAGAAAGGAAATCGATCGTTTCCTCCCGTTCGTTTGGTCGAAAAATCACCGACCATGCTTTGCTAAAAGAAGCGCTTAGTACGTTTCTAGCCCATGCCACACGCAAGCTGCGCCGCAGCCAGCTCAAGGCTCAATTTTTAGTGGTTTTCATCACCTCAGACACAACTACAAGCGCTGCTAAACACTTACCGTTGTCAACGGCCTACACGCCCGATCTTAGCGCCCATGCACATGCCCTTTTAGATGAAATCTTCATGCAAGGCAAAGAGTACAAACGAGCCGGTGTGATGCTTGGAGAACTTGTTGATGAAAACGCAACTCAATTTGATCTGTTTGCAGTTGACCCCAAATCAGATCGCAAACAAGCTGTAATGACAGCTCTAGACACCGTTAACCGCCGCTTTGAAACACCAATGCTCTCTTTTGCAAGCGAAGGAATCGTCAAAAAATGGCAAGGAATGCAAGCTCACCGCTCTCCACTTTATACCACTTCCTGGGATGAGATTCCTAAATGTTAAAACCCTTTTTAAAGTTAGCTGCAGTTTCACGCGCAGTAATTTCACGACAATCGATTGTCGAGCTGCCTAAATGAGGCACAACGAGGCAGTTTTCCATGTGACAAAGAGGATGGTTTGCCGGCAAAGGCTCGGGATCGGTCACATCTAGGACAGCTCCTCGCAAGAGATTTTGCTCTAGAGCTCGGACTAAATCGTCAGTTTTCACAACTGGTCCCCGCGCCATATTGATGATGATAGGTCGTTTGCTCATTTTTTGGATGGTAGGATAGTCAATCATTCCAATTGTTTCTGCTGTGGCCGGAACATGAAGAGAGAGGTAATCTACCTGCTCAAGCATTTCTTCCCATGGCACTTGTTTCACTCCAGGAACTTCAGGGTCAACTTCGCGATAATGTGAAAAAATTACATTGAGATCAAAGCCTCGTGCACGACGGGCAACAGCTTTGCCGATACGACCATATCCCAGAATGCCAAAAGTTTTTCCTGGAAGGTCTTCTCCTAAAAAAAGCCAAGGATCCCAACTGATCCATTTGCCTTCACGCACAAAAGCTTGTCCTTTGGAAATTTTGCGTAAGAAACTCAAAAAAGCTGCAAAGGTAAAATCGGCAGTCGAATGGGTCACAGCATTAGAGGCATTAAAGACGGAAATCCCCCTTTCTCTCGCAGCCGCAACATCGATGTTATCAAGCCCTGAGGCATAGTTGCAAATCACTTTGAGCTGAGAACCCGCCTCTGAAAGAACTTCTCGATCGATTTTATCTGGCATAGTCGAAAGAATTCCATCGTAGGTTCGGACGACTTCAAGCAATTTTTCGCGTGGTAAAACGGCATTTTCAGAGTGACTAACCACTTCAAAATCAGCAGTTAACAACTCTGAAAGAAGAGGGGTTAACTTGCGAGTAATGAAGATCTTTTTCATGACTTTTCCTGATCAAGTAACTGCAAAATCTCTTCTCCTAACTGTTCGACAGAAAGATCTCCTTGGCTTGTCATGATCATCACCCCAATATCAGCTTCAGGAACCATTCCAAGATAAGATGCAAAACCAAATAAGAGCCCTTCGATTGAAAAGAGGTTAGTCGCTGCGTTAAAAGAAGTGATCTTCCAACCTAATCCGACTTGGAACTTATTAAATGCATGATAAGGCTGTTGCATGAGCGGAAGGATCGCATTTAAACTTGTCGTCTCTTTTCCCATGTTAAACGAGAGAAATGTCAGCATATTATGAGCTGTTGAATGAAGTCCACCTGCCCCAATAAAAACCGAGTAAATTTTCTCTCCTTCTAAAGGGGAAACACCTCTCCCTTTTTCATATCCTGTTAGGGTCCGTTTTTTTTGCTCGTTAGTAAGAGTAAAAGTCGTATCTTTTAGATGGAGAGGGTCAAGCAGAAGTTGTTTGACTAAATCAGGAAACGATCGCTTGGAGATCCGCATGAGAATGTTGGATAAAAAGGCATAGCCAAGGTTCGAATACTCGTACTCTGTTCCAGGAGCCCGTTTGAGTTCATAATTTTTCAAAAAGCGGAACATTTGACTCACACTAAAAGAAGCACGACTCGAGAGGTTGTAGGGAAGATCGGGTAAGCCTGAGGTATGAGTTGCCAAATCGCCTAAAGTGATTTCCTGCCCTTTGTAAGTTGGAAGATCCATTGATTTTGGTAAAAATTTGGAAATAGGATCATTTAAAGAAACCTGCCCTTCTTGAACAAAATAAGCTAATGTGCCAGCAGTAAAAAGTTGTGTCACAGGACCAATGCGGAACTCGCTATATTGATTAACCGGAATCGGAGATTTTTGTGAAAGGGTTCCACGTGCCACAATATGCGTAAATTTTTGGTGGTTTTCTCTTCCAATAACGGCAACGGCAATTCCTGTCACCGAATGTTCATTCGTAAATGCATCAACTTTCTCGATCAATTTTTGCTCAAGCAGAGAATCCTTTGCTAATAAAGCAAGCGGCAAACAAAGAAGAAAAAAAAGAAGAGTTTTAGTTTTCATCATCATGAAATTCTGTTATATTACGACGGAGATTAACATGAAACAAAAAAATCTTTAGCATGTTGAAATAGACTGATGAGGAGCTCCTCGAAGTGATCTACGCAAAATCTGGAATTCAATACTCTTTATCTTAACGAGAGGATGTCGTTGGGCGGATCTTCCGACAGATTCCTCTCTTTTTATCCCTCGTTCTACAGCTCACAAATGGTTAAAGCAATCGAGTGTTGAAGGAGTTTTTGATAAAGTGATGAGTGGGCTATTACAGATAGCAATAATGGAAGGAAAAGTTGATCTTTCTCAATTAGCTGTGGACGGTTCTTTTTCCCCGCTCCAGGAGGAGGAGAAAAAGTTGATTATGGTCATAAAGGGAAGGGAGTTCTCCTTCACTTACTTATCGATAAAAACGGCAATGCAATAGCCATTACAACTACCGATGCAAAGGGAGATGAAAACCAGGAAGTAAGCAGGTTGCTTACGCAGCTTCCGTTAAAGTCACTTAAAGGGCGAGTAGTTGTCTTGAAGCGGACAAAGGTTATGATGCAGGCTGGTTACGTCAGCTTTTGTTAAACATGGGAATATTTCCTTTAATTCCATATCGGAAGATCAAAGGAAGATGGATGTCAGAAATCAACGAAGTTACCCATTTCTTCAAGTTAAGCCCCCAACGCTGGAAGATAGAACGAGCTTGTGCTTGGTTAAAAAGGCGTTGTCGTCGGCTATTGATGCGATGGGAGCGTTTATTCGTGATATGGAGTGGGTTAGTAATATTGGGGGTAGTTTATACTTGGATAAAAAATTTAGTTGGATAGGTTCTTGGACAAGAGTCTTCGAAACTATCCTAGATCTTATTAAAAACCTTGTGAGCCGAGATGAGCGGCAGCCTAGCGACTTTCAAGAAGGAATAGCAATAGACCACGATAGTAGTTACATTGAACAGGGTCGTGGTCATTGCAAGCATCAATGGGATAGCGAAATCCATTGAAGGACAGAAGCAATCTAGGTAGAGCTTACATCCAAGATTCCAGGATTATCTTTCCTCTCTGTCACTTCTAGAGAATGCTCTTTTAACCTTTCAAGCATGTAGTCTTTCATCTGGAAAGTCCCTTTGCTGTGCCATCCTTGCCCGACAATCACTGAAAAAGGTTTTCTATCATTTGTTTTAATAAATTCATTGAGTTGAACAAAAGCCACTTGTGGGCTCAAATCATGGCAATCGAGATGAGGTTTTCCTCCTCGAGTGAAAGCATTAGGTTGACCAAAATACTTTCTAAATAGACGACCCGCCTGCTTCATATTCCCTTTCTGGACATTTGCTGAAATAAGCACATCGTAGACAAATCGATTCGGAACAATCAGATTTTTTTTCATCTCTTGAAAAAGACCAAAAACTTTGGATTCTTGGCCATTTTTCACACATTGATGCATGAGAGCATGGTAGTGAAACACAGTTGGTTTTCTGCCACCTTTTTGCATATTTTGAAAAATCTCATAAGCAGCATCTAACTTTCCACTTCGACCATAGGCATGAATCAGTTTGGTATAGTTTACTGAACTTGGCTGAAAACCATATGTATTAAAAAGTTGAAGAACTTCTTCTGCAGCAAGCAGATTATCACTATCTGCTAAAAAGCCAAGTTGTTCGTTATATATTTGCTGCCATTCTTCGTTTGAAGCAGCATAAACAGGCTGGTAATAGACTGGTGCTGGCTCACCATAGAAAGTACATCCACCATATTCATAGGAAACAGAAGATATGCTAGGACCAGCGGTTTTAAAATCAGAACTCATACTTAAAACTTCCCTTCTTTTTTTGAAAAATTATATCATTAAAAAATATTTAATTAGTAGTAATAGTAAATATTTTAATATTTGATAATTATTATAAAATGTTTAAACCACTTGAAATCAGACGTATAAGAATAATAAAAATCCTAAGTCATTGATTATAGGTAGAATAAAAGAGGATTCCGAAGATTCAACCTTTACACAAATTGAACAAATTGATTTTATAAATTATTAATAATAAAAGACTAATAAATTAAATTAATTGTTTAATTAATATTAATTATTATATATAATTATTTATAATGAAGAGGTCGAATATCTAAAATTCAATCAAAAAGAGGGAACAATGAGTGGAGTAATGGCAGCTCGTTATTTAGGCGAAGCTCAAAGCAAATCCTATGTAGGAAAAAATGCACATAAAACTGATGTTTCGGATTCATTTAGCTCTTTAGCTGAGTCAATCAATGATGTCGCTTCAAGTTTTTTTCAAGGGATCGACGAATTTTTTAGCGAATTTTCAAAAAAAATATCTGACACAGGTGATGAGATTAAAGAAAAATTTGATGAAACTTTTGACGATGAAACCTGTCGAAGAATCAAACAAGGTACAGGAGGATTCTTGCTTGGAGGCTTTGTTGGCGCCCTGATCGGAGGTCTTGCTGGCGGGCCTATTGGAGCCGGAATCGGTGGAGGGGTCTGCGCATTTCTTGCAACTCCTTTATGCGCTGGAGCAAATTCGCTTTAAAATCTCTAATAAGTAGATCTTGTTGACTTATAACGCTCACGAATTGTTGAGCGTTTTTTTTATAAAAGCCACCAGGTGCCAAGAGAGAGATAGATGAGTGTGGTGAGAACATCGGCAAACATGAGAACAACTGGGCCGGCAGCAACGCGAGGGTCCCATTTACGAGCATGCAGGATAAGAGGAATCGTTGAACCAATACTCGCAGTGATCACAACGGAAACCATGATCCCAAAGGTGATCGTAAGCGCAGGCATGATACCATCTCCCCAAAAGAGAGAGACTGCCCCTACAATGATCCCTGATGAAACTGCTAGGATCGAAACAGTTTGCCATTCTCGCAGGAGTGATTGAAAAAGGTAACGGATATGGTGCGTAGGTCGTTTCAGTAACTGCATGCTTTGAGTCATTGACTGCATCGAAATCGACTCTGAAAGAGTGAGAACGAGGGGAATGAACATGGCAAGCAAGAGGACTTTCGCAAGGACAATTTCAAAAACGCGTGAAATGACGGCGCAAGCAAACCCTCCAAACATGTTACAAAAAATCCACGGCATACGACTCCGGTAGCCACTCCAGACACTAGCACGCTTCCCTTCTTCTACAACCATACCAATCATTTGAAAGATATCATTGCGACGGCGAGCATTAGCCACATCAACTTTTTCATCAAGGTAATGCCCGACATGAATCACTCCAAGAAGGTGTTTGTTCTCATCAACTACAGGGAGGGCAAGAAGACGGTGCGACTCTAAAAACTCCATAGCTTCTTGCAAAGTCTGCTCGCTGCCCAAAGTCACAAGTGTCGTATCCATGACATTTGAAATGAGAGTATCTGGTTCGGAAAGAAGAAGCTTACGAGTAGGAACAACCCCAACAAGTTTTCTCTCTTCATCCACAACATAGATGTAAATGATCTCTTCATCAATGTGTTTTTCCCGCAAGAAGCCTAGAGCTTCTTCAATTGTCTGCTCGACATGCACAGTCGTCCGAACGGGTGTGATGAAATCGCGAAGAGGTTTGTTATAGTTTGTATCCATGAGTTTATCTTACCGCTTTCGCCGTAAATGTCAATTGGTTAAAATGACGGATATGAGTCACGATACTTCATGGAAACAAGTCGGAAAATGGTATGACCAAATTGTCTCAGATGAGGGACATTACTACCATCAAGAGGTCATCTTCCCAAAACTGCAAACCTGGTTAAAATTGCAGAAAGATGATGCTATCCTCGACATGGGGTGTGGTCAAGGAGTTCTCGCCCGCCAGCTGAAAAAGGGGATCGTCTATTATGGCCTCGATCTTGCCCCTTCACTGATAGGGCAAGCTCAGAAACGTTCCAAAGAACATCAATTTTTCGTAAGGGACGTCACAAAGCCGCTCGATCTTGATCGAACTAACTTTTCCTATGCACTTTTCATCTTATCGCTCCAAAATATGAAAGACCCGGGTCAGGCAATCGCTCAAGCCACAACCCATCTTAAAAAGGGTGGCAAGCTCATTTTAGTGCTGAACCACCCCTGTTTTCGGATTCCTCGGCAGTCCCATTGGGAAATCGACCCTGAAAAAAAGTTGCAGTCTCGTAAAGTGGATCGTTACATGAGTCCCATGGAAATTCCCATCACAATGCATCCTGGTGAAAAAAAAGAGGAGGTCAGAACCTACTCTTACCACTTTCCCCTATCTGATCTTTGCCATTTTTTAACTGAAGCCGGACTAGTGATTACCCGTTTGGATGAGTGGTGCTCCAACAAAGAGAGCACAGGTAAATGGGCGAAGATGGAAAACAGAGCTCGGAAAGAATTTCCCCTTTTTCTTGCGCTTGAGGCGACGAAGTCGTAAAATGAAAAAAAATAGGTTTGAAAATCGATGTGTGGAATTTACGGATATATACGACCGAAAGAACTAAAAGATGGTATCGACCCTGTTGATGTGTGCCTAGAAGGGCTCTCGTTACTCGAATATCGGGGCTACGATTCAGCTGGGATCGCGGGGATTATCGATGGCAAAATCAAGAGCTGCAAACGGGCTGGCAAAGTCCACTCTCTTAAAACGGCAGTCGAACAGGAAAAGCTCCGCCTTGATACGGCCATTGCCCATACCCGTTGGGCAACCCATGGAATTCCCAACCAAGAAAATGCTCATCCCCACTTCGATCAAAAAGAAACCCTTGCAGTCGTCCACAATGGAATCATTGAAAATCACTCATCTATCAGGGAAAAGCTAGAGGCTAAAGGAGTGGTGTTCCAATCAGACACCGATTCTGAAGTGATTGCCCAGCTGGTCTCTTACTTGTACAAAGGAAATTTACGCATTGCGGTCCAAGCCGCACTTAAACAGCTTCATGGTTCTCTCGCCATCGCGATCATCCATGTCGACCATCCGAATCAAATTGTGGCCGCCTCAAGAGAAAGCCCACTCGTCATAGGCATCGACCGAGAAAAGGGAGAGGCCTATCTTTCCTCTGATGCTAATTCTCTTGTTGGAAAATCGCTTGAGGTCATCTATTTAAAAAATGATGAGATAGCGATTCTCGATCATAGTCATGTTGAAGTCTTCAATGGAGCTGGGAAAAAAGTGGCTAAAAAAATGGAAAAAATTGGAATTGAGTCAAGCCAAGTCACAAAAAACGGCTTTGAGCATTTCATGCTTAAAGAAATTTTTGAGCAACCTCAAACCATCCAACAAGCCATGTACGGCCGAACACAAGAAGAGTTTGGAACAGCCGTCTTTGAAGAGCTCAATTTAGACCCGAAAGAACTCCAGTCGATTGACCGTGTCCTTATTTTAGGATGCGGTACCTCATGGCACGCCGGTTGTATTGCAGCATCTCTCTTAGAAAATATAGCCCGAATTCCAACAGAAGTAGAGATCGCCTCCGAATTCCGCTACACCAACCCGATCATTTCTGAAGGAACACTTGTCATCGCTATTAGCCAATCAGGTGAAACCGCTGACACCGTAGCAGCTGTTCGCGAAGCTAAAGCTAAAGGAGCAAAAGTCATTGGGATTTGCAATGTCAACCACTCGACCATTGCCCGAGAATCAGATAGTTGTATCTTTCTTAACGCAGGAATAGAAGTGAGCGTTTGCTCAACCAAAGCATTCACTAGTCAACTCACAGTTCTCGCCCTTTTCACCTTGTTTATGGCACGGATCCGTCACCTTGATAAAGAAGAGGGTCAAAACTTCTTGAAGGAACTGCGCCATTTACCAACAAAGGTCACGCAAGTCTTATCACAGGCCGATGTGATCGAACGGTTCGCAGAAAAATATGCCTCCTTTGAGCAGTTTTTCTTCCTTGGACGTCGTTACATGTTTCCCACAAGTTTAGAAGCCGCGCTGAAATTAAAAGAAATCAGCTACCTCAATGCCTGTGGCTACCCTGCTGGAGAGATGAAACATGGTCCACTTGCATTAGTCAGTCCAAAACTGGCTGTGATTGGCATGTGTGGTAACATGCAGACAATAGACAAGATCCTGAGCAACTTAATGGAAGTGAAAGCACGTGGCGGACAAATTTTGGCATTTGCTCCTAAAGGGATCAAAGAACTTGAAAAGATCACTTCAGATATCTTGTATTTGCCAAAAGTCAGTGACTTCCTAGCTTCGATCCCCTACTCCGTTGCAGGGCAATTGTTTGCTTACTGCATTGCAAAGCGGCGGGGAACAGAAATTGACCAACCCAGAAACTTAGCAAAGTCGGTAACTGTGGAATGATTCTCTTCGATGTCTTGACATTCGTAGGGGTCATCGGCTGTTTACTTTTCTTCGGTTTGTTTAAAAACCGCTCTGTTCAATCCGAATCAAGCTATCTTTTTGCCGAGAGAAAGTGCAATGTGTGGCAACTCACTTGCACCCTTGTTATGACCGAGATGAACACTTCTACCCTCTTCTCATTTGCAGGGCTCGGTTATTTAGCTGGCATCCGCGCCCTCTCACTTCCTCTAGTCTTTTTCATTGGCCTCATTTTCTATGCGCTCACCGTCGCCAAAAAATGGAAAAACCTCGATGCTTACTCAGTTGTTGAACTTTTTCGCAAACGTTACGGAGAAACGCTCGCAAAGCTCTCATCACTCGCGCTCATCACTGCCATGATCGGCTTCACCGCCACTTACGTCAAATCTCTTTCTCTCTTGTTTCATCCTCTTTTTCCCAATTTTTCTCCCTGGGTAATCAGTTTGATCCTAATCGGGATCACTCTCATGATGACCCTACGTGGAGGTCTTGTTGCCATTATTCGGACCGATATTTTAAGCTTTTTGCTGATGTGCCTTATCATCCCCACAATCTTATTTGTCAGCTATCGTGCCGCACCAAAGACCTCTCTTGTTTTTCCTGAAGCTGCACAAATTCTCCCGACACGCTTTGTCGTTTCGCTCATTTTCCTCACGATGTTCACCTATATCTTGGCCCCCTGGTATGGGCAAAAGATTTTCTCCGCTCGTTCACCAAAAGTTGCTCGCACCTCAGTAGGTCTTGCAGCGATTCTTGTCTTTCTCTTTTATGGAGCAGGGGTCATTGCAACAGCTTATCTCAAAGGGGCAGGAATCTCATTAAACTCACCTGATGAAGGGATTCCCCTCATTGTACAATCACTTCTCCCAACAGGGATGAAAGGGCTTGCCTTCACAACCCTTTTTGCCATCTGTGCAACCACCTTATCAGGTGTTTGGAGTGCTATGAGCGCCATGGTGATTGCAGATTTTTGGAAATGTCGACCTGAAGGAAATTACAAACGAGGACTTATGCTCACATTAGCTTTTGCGTTGATCTCTTACCTTTTAGGAAACACACTTGTCGACCGGATTTTGGCCAAACTGATCTTAGCCAACATTCCCGTTGCAGCCCTTGCCTTCGCACTCCTTGCAGGATTCTATTCGAAAAAAGTCTCTCCTTTTGGAGCATTTTTAAGCATCATTGTCGGGTTAGGGTGGGGTATTGGCTGCTATCTCCACTTTGGAGAAGCCGGTCTCTACACATGGTATTGGGCCATATATGGTCTCCCTCTCACTTTCTTATCAGGCATCATCGGGTCTTATTTAAAACCTCTTCCAACCTTTCAGAGAAACACCCGATAATCAATATTAAAAAATGCAGCAAAGCGCTTGGCTATGACCTTTCCAATAGAACGTTTCCCATTTTCCATCTCGCTAATATGATGTTGGCTCATTTCCAAAGCTATTGCTAGTTCATTTTGAGTTAATCTCTCTTTATGCCTACAGCCTCTAAGCATTTGACCCGGCTCAGAATGTTTCTTCAATTCTGATTTTGCAGCTTCTCTCCAAGCTACGTTTTTCCTAGAAGACTGCTTGTTTTTAAGATTAGGTTTTTTCCTAATAGGGCGCTTTTTCGTGCGTGCCGACATAATAGATCTCTACAATTTTCTTTGATTTATCAATAACTCTCCAACATACCACATAAGTTGGACGTCCAGACTTAATATGGCAATGAAAACTATTAGACGGAACAGTTCGACTTTTCCGCAAAACACCAAAGTTGCTCCATTTATTTCTCATGGGCCCTAAGATCTCGATCTCTTTTGCTAATAAATCAAACTGAGTCTGAATCTTTATTGGCAGTTTCTTTCTCTGTTTAACTGTTTAACTGTGTTATGCGTGAGTTCAACAAGCCATGCCATGTTGGAAACCATCTAATCGCTTTCAAATTTAAAAAATACCAAAAATTGGTATTTTTATCTAGACAAACTTTTGACTCCTGGAAATATCGGCTAGTTAGCTTTTCTGAATAAATGCAAGTAGACTTTTAGACACGCATGGGCTTCCATATTGTTCTCTTATCTTTTGACTTGGACGTGTCATCTTATGGAAAATTTCATCAACTCCTGCTTCATGAGCCCATAAAGAGTTGCCTGCTATCAATAGTCAAACGACTTGCACTTTTCTGTTCTTAAGCTTCCTGCCAACGACTCAGAAATTTTTCATTCAAGGGTTGAATAAATTTCTGCAATTGCTGATCATTTTGAACATGAAAAGCTTTTTAGTCCTACTTAGTTGTCTCCTCTCTCAAGCCTTATTTGCTAAAGAACTCCCACCTTTAATTGACTTCCACCGCGCACTACCGACTTGGGATGCAACGCCTCATCAACGAACATTGAGTCATCCGGAAAATCTAGCTTTCAATACAGCTCCTGAAATCGGGGCTTTCATAGAATACCTTGTGAAAGAATTTGGAATTGAAATCGTTGTCGAGACGGGTACTTATAGGGGCTTTACAACAGCTTTCTTCTCAACGATTAGCAAAGAGGTGCACACGATTGAGGTCGTTGAAGAAATCTATGAAGAAACGAAAGGAGCATTAAAAGGTCGCTCAAATATCACCTTTCACCTTGGAAGCTCCGATCTTGTCTTAAAAGACTTGCTTCCCTCTCTTAAATCAAAACCGGTTCTTTTTTACCTAGATGCTCACTGGTATGACAAGTGGCCTCTTCGTCAAGAACTCGAAGAAATCAGTAAGACACATAAAGATCATTGTGTGATTGTGATCGACGACTTTAAAGTTCCTGGCCGTAAGGATATTCCCTATGATAAGTACAAAAAAAATGAATGTTCTATCGATTACATCTATGAAAATCTGCAAAAAGTCTTTTCAGACTATGCTATTCATTTCGTCATTCCGAAAAACTATACAAGTCGGGCTAAGTTCATAGCCTATCCTAAAAAATGGGTTACAACCACTCATCAATGAGATTTGCAACAAGCCCTGTCCAGCCTGTTTGATGGGAAGCACCAAGGCCACGTCCATTGTCTCCATGGAAATGCTCATAAAAAAGGATGTGATCTGAGAAATTTGGGTCGTTTTGCAGCCTTTCATAAGAATTATAAATTGGCCTTTTCCCTTCTTCTCCTTTGCGAAAAAGACTGATGAGTCCTTTCGCATAATAAGCGGCCATCTCTCGAAAAGTGACCGGCTCTTCTCCTTTAACTTGGATTTTGACGCTGTCACCTAGGTAAGTGTTGAGTTTTGAAAGGGATTCAATAAAGAGAAAGTTAGTAGGGAACCATATGGGTCCCCTCCAGTTCGAGTTGCCACCGTAAATATTTGATTCTGATTCCCCCGGCTGGTAATTGATGCTTGCGCCCCGCATTTCATAAGGATTTTTTTCGTAATGTTTGGAGAGGCTACGCAACCCATACGAGGAGCGAAATTCTTCAGGATCCCATGCTCTTTGAAGAACGCGTTGAAGCTTTTCTTGATTCATGAGGGTCAGCAGATATTTCGTCCCCTTCCCGTCTTCGAGCGGAGTGACACAATGACAGCAGATGTCGGGGCGATTGCTCGTAAACCAACGAAAGTTTTCAGCAAACTCTTTGTGCCTTTCTAAATCTTCAGCTGTGATGCAATCCACAGCAAAAAGGGGAATGAGTCCAACCATCGAACGGACTTTAATCCGCTCGTGCCCTACGCCACCAAAACTGATAACATCATAGAAAAAACCATCTTCTTCATCCCAATTTTGGATGTCCCGATTTTCAGCGCTGACAAGAGCATTAGAAATATAAACATAATGCTCGAAGAATTTCAGGGCCATTCCTTCATAGACAGGGTCATCGACAGCAAGTTCAAGGGACATACGCATCAAACAAAGGCAAAAAAGACCCATCCATCCCGTTCCATCTGACTGTTCAAGCTTCCCTCCCCCAGGAACCTTGCTTCGGTCGATAACGGTGATGTTATCCAGCCCCAAAAAGCCCCCCTCGAAAACATTGTTTCCTTTAGCATCAACTTTGTTCACCCACCAGACAAAGTTCAAGATGAGTTTATGAAAGCACTTTTTCAAAAAGTCAATGTCCCGCTTTCCTGTTTTTTTTTGTTCCATTTGAAACAGGCGAAGTGCTGCCCACCCTTGAACGGGAGGGTTGAGATCAGAAAATTCCCATTCATATGCAGGAACTTGTCCATTAGGATGTTGAAATTGGTCAAAAAGGAGGTACCACAATTGCTCTTTTGCAAACTGCATATCGATAAGTGCAAGTGATACCGAGTGAAAAGCCAAGTCCCACGCAGCAAACCACGGGTACTCCCACTTATCAGGCATCGAAAGAATCCGTTTTGAAATCAGGTGCTTCCAATGAGTATTGCGAATAGTTTGACGTGATTCAGGTGGAGGATTTGCAGGGTTATCTCCTTTCAGCCACAAATTGACGTCATACAGATAGATCTGTTTGTTCCACAGCATCCCTGAAAGTGCTCTCCGTTGAATCAACTTATCTTCTTCTGAGATCCCTTTTGGATGGATCTTTTCAAAGAATTCATCAGCTTGCCTTTTTTTCTTATCAATCATTTCTTGGACCCCCGCTAGAGGATGGTCAAGAGCTGCATCAGAAAAGCGAAGATAAATCACCTCTTTTCCTTTCGGAGCAATCTTCAGGTCTCGGAAATAAAAACAAGCCTTTGTCCCTTTCTTTTCGGGATTGACTTTGTCTCTCTCCCCTAAAATAACAAAGCGGTGAAAAGCATCTTTGACATATGGGGTGGGATTTTTCTCTCCATAGATTTCGCTTCTGTTTGTTTCGTTTTCGGTGAAAAGAACCTCGGCTCTTTGATCTGCATAAAAATACCTCTTCCCAAGATAGTAATCGAAATTAAGGCGTGTGGGGGGCACAGTTCCCGAATCATCTGTGACAATGCAAACGGCATCATTAGGCTGAGGCCCCATTTCCATGAGGGGCTTTGGTAAGGGTGTCTCTGCCCAAGACCAAGTGTTACGAAACATGAGCTGCGGAAGTAAATGTAGGCTTTCTTCTTGAGAGCTATGGTTGAAAACTTCGATTTTTACGCAGATATCATCTCGGCTGAACTTTGCGTATTCGATGGTGATGTCAAAATAGCGCCCCGAGTCAAAAATCCCTGTATCGAGAAGCTCGTACTCTCTTTCCATCAGAGAGCGGCTCCGATTTTCCACTGCAAGATTTTCATAAGGATACTCTTCACAGGGGTACCGGTAGAGGTATTTCATGTAGGAATGAGAAGGAACGCAGTCTAGGTGATAGTAGTACTCTTTGACGTCTTCTCCATGATTTGCCCGATGCGTCCCCAGCCCATAGAGACGTTCTTTCAGTATCGGATCATTCCCATTCCAAAAACAGTGTGTGAGAACCATGGTTTGATACCGATCGCAAATCCCGGCAATTCCATCTTCTCCCCATCGATAGGCTCGAGAAGCGGCCATTTTGTAAGTGAAGTGGTCCCAGGCATTTCCATCTTTACTATAGTCTTCCCGAACTGTCCCCCATGACCTTTCTGAAACATAGGGACCCCATTTGCTCCACGGGGCCACATCTCCTCCTGTTTGGAGGAGGCGCATCTCTTCTTCGGTCAATTCGTCTAATTTCTTCATAGGCATCACCTCCCTTCTATTTAAAATCTTCTTTTGAAAACTTCAACAGCATAAAAATCCAAATTTTAAATTTATATAAATAACTAATAATTACCGTTTTAATTTTTATTGTTATCGATTTTATTTATTTTTATTGTTATAATATCAAGCAAAAGGTTTTTTATTTCGGTATTATTATGTCATTCATGAATAAAGTTGGAAGCTTCTTTAAAGCGACTCCTGTTATTGGACATGCTCACACTGCCTATACAGGCGTTAAAGAAGCTACAAAACTCACTCAAATGGACACCCCTCTCATCAGCGAGCTCGATGGAGCCCTCGATACTTTGGGAGAGGCCTTCAAACGAGGCGATCACTATGAAATCAGAAACGAAGCTGCCAACGTTCTTTCCCTACTAAAAAAACTTTTTGAAAACCCAAATGAAAATTTTAAAAGCACTTACGTTTCGCTAGACAATTTCATGAGCCGCGTTGCAGGTCCAATCTCAAATTTAGCCACCCTACTTGAGATCTACATCCGGCCGGGGGTAGGAACAAAACAACCCGAAATTCATCGACTCGAGCAAGCATTAACTCCTGTGAAAGCTCTTATCAATGGCGAAGTGGAGTACCAAAAGGGACTGGTTGCACGTGCAACCGATACCTTATGGGCTCAGTCTCGACGAAATGTCGAAAAAATCGCTCGTGAGTTTACAGGTTCTTCATCTGCAGTCGAGCCAGAAATCAAAAAACATCCCCTCATGCAACTCAGTGAGCTCATCGGAACTTATCTGACTCATGGGAGTGACTATTTAGAAGTTAGCAAAGAAAACCACTTGGCAGCAGCCCTGCGTCACCTCGACCAACGCTCGACAGCTTTCAAAGGGATCGAAAAGTATATTTATGAGAAAGTCGGAGAAGGAAAATTGCATACCAATCTTCCAGAGCTGATTTCTCATATCTCAGAATTTATCAATACAAACGGTAGTGATGACATTTATCAGTTTGTTTATCACAAAGCTTTAGAAAGCAATCTTGTGGGAAGATGGTCCAAAACCGACAAACCTGCGCAGCAAATCGAATGGGCCAAAAACCACGTAAAAGAGCTCGGAATGGCTGGCCACCAAAAACTTTGGGTGGGAGCTGCCGAATTCGATGAAATTGAAGATCTGCGCGCCCTTGAAACGAGCATGACAACGGCTGTGACAAACCCCACAGAGCTCAGTCGCAGCATTGATTTGGCTCTTCGTTTCTTCCAAAACGATCCAGGAAGACTGGGTAAAGAGGCTCTAGAAAATATCTCTCGTGTCACAGCAGGTTGGCTGTCGACCGTCTATGAATGGATGAGCGAAGACTTAGAATCTTCGGAGCTTCGCGACCTTGAGATGCGCCTCAACCGCATGAAACAACAAATCAACCGTGGCAACCACTATGAAGCTCTAAAAGAGCTCAAAGAAGAAATCCAAAAGAGTCCTCTCGCGAAAAAAATGCATGAGGGACAAGATTCTGTTTCCCCGATCAATACGCTGCAAGAACTCAAAGATAAACAAGAAAAGATCTTAAGCCCAAAAAAGCAAACAGAAATGAGCGAGTGGGAGCAGGCAATGGCAGTCGAAAAAGAGCGCCTCGTCGACCAAGTAGGCTATCTTTCGACCTTTAAAACCATTTACAATGTCTTAGGCGTCCCCGCACAGAGCACCGATCCACTTGTCTTTCAAAAGCAAAGCGATGCAGCCTATGCGCGTATCATGAATGCTGTCGCTGCCGCACCTGAAACAGAGCAAAAAAATGTGTTTGTCTCAAAAATGAAAGAAGAAATTGAGGCCCGTGAAGACATTAGCTTCTTTAGAAAGTGGACTGCTAAGCTAACAACATGGGTCATTATGATTTCGGTCCGTTTTTTCACCAAGCACTTCGCAGGATCGTTTATCGACTACCTCACAAAGACTATCTCCCTCCCGACAAAGCAACCTTTGAGTACAATTCACCTTAGCCCAGTGGAACGGATCAATGACTGTTTCATTGCTCAGAAAAAAGCCATGACACGCTGGGCAGAAGACCAGCGAGGGGAAGAGTTTGGCCCTCTCAGTCGAAGAAAAGCATTAGAAATTGCCATGCGCTCACCTGACCTTAATGGTGGATATACACATGATGAACTTGTTGCAAAAACAACAAACTGCGCCATCGATCAATTTTTATCGATTGATGGTCTCCTTTCGAATTACTGCTTCTCAGCAAACCGCTCACTAGAAGATTGGACAAACCAAACCGAATCAGCTGTTGGAAAAGGAGTTCGCACCCTTACAATACTCGTTCCTCAGATCGTTGTGAGTGCAGGTTACCTCATAGGAAAAACCGTCGAATGGGCCGGATCAAAATTCCTCCAGATGGCTGGAAAGCTCTTCATGACAAAACTCAATATCTCCAATATGATTCTCGAATCGATGAAAGACTCTCTATATCGCCAATCACAATACACAAATGCGATCGATGAAGTCCTACTCGACCAACTCCTTGAAGTTGAAAAACTTCTCGAGCAAGGAGGAGGTCAAGCCATCGAACATGAAGGCGAAGAAGCGAAAAAGCTTTTCAAAGAAGCCGTCGCGAATGCTGTCCGCGTAATCGATCTCAACCGCAACCTGACCTCTGAATCGCTTGCAAAAGCCCAAAACCCTAGAGATAACGCTCTAAGTGAAGCGACAGATGCAGTGAAAGAACTTGCTGATGAACAACTGCGCAATGCCATCGTGCAGCTGCTCATCATCGTTTACCAATCTGTTTTGACTGAAGATCAAATGAACGAAATGATCTTGAAAATCTTCAAAAAGACCAATGACAGCATGTTTCCACAAACTGTGATTCAGATGTATTACTCGCAAGATGAAAAAGATAAGCTCGCGAAAAAACTTGGTCACAAGCCAACTGATGCAGATCTCAAAGAAAAATTTGCTTCTGAGCATGGAAAAAAAGCATCTGCTGTTACCGATGCTGAAATCCAAGCTCAAATGAAAATTCGGTTCAACAAAACTGAGCAGTCGCTTCGTGAAACAACTTTCCGGATCATCAAAAAGAGCGTACATCAAGTTGTTCAAGACGAAGGAAAAAACGCCCTGATGACAGCAAGCCAATCAGTCATCAACTACATCGATTTTATGGACCGCCACCTCTTTGAAAGTAATGGATCTCGCTCGACTAATTTTTTCAATAAAATAGAAGACGCGCTCACCCGATTTGAAAAAGTAACAGACAAGAAAACCCAAGATGAAATCCTCGAATCGATCAATAAAATGACTGTTGAGTTCCTGCGAGAGTATGAAAAAAGGCAACATCTCATCGATGACAAAGTGAACGGTAAGACACAAACGACAGCACACGTCAGACGGATCAATGAAATTTCCAATACAGTGATCATGCCTCACCTCGTTTCATTTCAAGGAGGGTTGCGTAAGTTTCTCAAACAAAAAAATGTGGGATCTTTGGGATACGTGCGTCAAGAGCTTGAGAAGTTTCATGAAGGTGTATACAAGCACCAAGCAGAGCTTGAGCAAATCAAACAAGAAGAAATCCGCCTTCAGTCATCGGGCGATACTCTCTCTGAAAAAGCTCGCATGTGGGGAAGCAAACTGATCCGCCACGGCGCCCCAGTAGCTCTCGACCAAGTTGAGCTCTACGCCAACCAAAGACTCAACCAAATCGCCGACGGTGCATTCCACCTCTATAAGGATCCAAATACCTTTGAGTCCTTCCTGCGCCATGTGGTGATGCTGAACTTTGTCGAAAGCCAAGGCTATCGCAAAGGGATCAAAGCTTAACCAATTTGGTCGAATGCTCTCTTTTTCAAATGGAGTAAAAGCTATAAGGTAATGCTTAAAGGGCCTCGATAATGGATCGCTGAGCCCTCAATACGCCCTACAGATTCTTTCTCATCGAACCAAACGAATGGATGCCCATAAATGCCTTGGCGTAGTGTGTATAAAAGTTTAAGTCGTTCTAAGGGAACTAAGTGCCCATTAAGAGTGAGAATCTCTCTTTTTTTCTCATCGATAAGCATGGTGTCAGGGCTCGCTTGAATATCTGCAATTGTCGCAAAAACCTGCATGATGAAATCCATGTCTTTTTTGATTTCTTCTTGTGTTTGAAGACCTGAATCAGCTTGATGAAAGTCTGGGATCCCTAAAATGAATGCTCCAAAATAAGCTTTTGAGTCTTTACCTAAAGGCTGCACTCGAATCTGTTGATTAGGTAATTGTTCTAACAAATAGACTGATGACGACGTATAAGAATCGAGATCATTTGCTCCACTTTTAGAAACCTCTATCTTGAGTTGCTTTGAGGTCTCGCCAGTTGAAAGGGTCACAGTCCGAGTTGCTGTGCCTCCCATCATTCCTCGACCACAGGATTCTTTCTGCAAGCTAAGAGAAAGGGTTCCCGCAGAACTCTTCTTGATCTGCCAATTAAAATAGCTATCCTCAGAGGCAACAACAGGACTCCACATCGGACCTAAAATCCAACACGTTTCTCCATTTGTTGCATCCCTTGAAACCAGCTGAAGCCCTTTTTCTCCTTCAATTTTTTTATGAATAACGCTCAGGAGGTTACAACAAGAGACATAATCAGATTGGACTCGTTGCACCATTCCTTCACTTAAAAATGCTCGAATTTGAGTCAATTTAAAAACTAAAAGTTCAAGATGCGCAGGTCCTGTTTGTAAGTGCTCTTTAAGTGTTGTAAGCTGAGGTCCATTCGTTTCAAAAATCCACTCACCTTTGAACCATGCATGTGCATCTTTTCGAATGCAGTGGTTAGGATTAACTAGCGTCAATTGACTTCGCTCTTCATTTTTGATGCTTACATAGGAATCACTAAACGAACAGTTACCTTCCGCATCAATCTTGATACACCAAGAGTTCCAACTCAACCCTTCTAAAACAAGACAGCCATCTTCTAGTTTAAGCCTCATTTTTTCCCCTCCATACCCTGTCATACAAGGAAGAGTCACCTCTTCATTTTTCCCTTCCAGCAAAGGGTACAAAAGGCGATAGATTTCTTGTCTGATTTGCTTTCTCTCTTCCCCATCAAAGACCCGGTAGCGTAAATAAGTTTTCAAAGACGCTAACTCTTCAGAGGTCAAAGGATCTTCCCCTTTTTTCCCAAGCCATATTTTCACACTCGATTCTACATTTTTGTCATCAATTTGGACTTTACCATCAGATTCCGTCACTTGATAATCCCCTGGAAAAACATGATGGAGAAGTTCACTTGAAGATGTAGGAGCAAAATTCTGTAACATTGTGGAAGACTGCAATTGAAGACAGCCTTCCCCTGTCTCTTCTCCTGATGTAACATGAATGGGCGGTTTTTGAGGCTCATGTGATATTTTCTTAGGACTTAAATAACGGGAAATTTCTGCCGCACAGCCTGTGAAAAAACCACTAGCCAAAAGACTGACCTCCCACGTCACTCCAAACCCTATTGAGAGGGCCAGGATAGGAAAAAAGGAGCCCATTGTATAAAAGATAAACTCTCTTGGTTGCGTCGTAAGTATGTGATCAAATTTTGGTCGCAACACCACAGCTGCGACTGGAGGGAGAATCATTCCACTTGCAACTCTAAAGGCTTGATAAGAGCAGAGAAAACCAACTTGGCTAACCACTTTATCTCTATTTTTTGTTTTTCAAAGAAAGATGATATACGAACTTCGAGATATACTCAACTTAAAATAAATCCCTCACATAAAAATAAATTAAACCAATATTTTCCTTTTAATCTTTATATTAATTTACTATTATTTATCGCGCATTAAATGGGATATTATGTCGGTTACATCTAATTTTGTAAAAAATTACTTTTCAAAAGAAACTGTTCAAAATTTTACTTTTACTTGCGGAGTCGGTCTCGTTGCGATCCCCCTTTTTTCGATTTCATTGAAAGAAGCAGCTCTCATAGGTGTTACTACAGGAACTTTAACAAGTGTTAAGCAAGCCCTCCAAGACAAAAATGGAAATGCCACCTATCAAACGTTGACTACAGTCTTTGTATTTGCTTTGACGTTTTTTACAGCCACAACTTTTATGCCAACTTTGAGCCGCTTTTTTTCAGTAAAATTAACCACCGAATCTATCCTAAAAGTTCTTTTATTGAACCTTTTGGGACATCTCTCCTCCCAGCAGCACCTTTCTCGAAATTCACCTGTTACACCAAGCAAGCAGACAAAAGTAACAGTAAAGGAAACTCCACATCTCACCCCTCTACTAGATGATAATGAGAAGCTTAGACGGTTGATCTTCCAATATTACAATATTCCCTATACTAAGTTCAAAAGAGCCTATCCCCCTGTAGGATGGGGTGATACAATGCGCTTAGACAACAACCCCAAATTAGAAAAAGAATTAGATAATGCTCTGCAAGCGTATGCCAAACAGCATCACATTGAGTTGCCTGCACAAACGACTCAATCTCTTTTTCATCGAGACCCTCATTCATCCCGAATTGCGACGATCTTTCCAGAATTGCAGGGAATTTCAAAGCAAGGAGTACATGGCTATGCAAATTCCTTTCAAGACGAAGAAATCTTGCAAGTCTATTCGGTGATCAGACAAGAAAACTTCAAAGACATTCCTGTTCGATATACTGCAAACAATAAGCCGATCATTATGCAACAAGCGACACGAGGTTGTACAGCTGCCGCCGCTGCAATGCTCATTTATGAGCAAACTAAGCAGTTCGATGAACACGAAGTCTTATTCAGAAATCTTGGAAATGATACTGACTTCGAACACGATTTTAAAAAGGCCAATGTGCCTTTCATAACGACAGAGTGCTTCTCTATAGAAGCGCTACAAAGTCAAATTAAAAAAAATGGTTCTGCAATCGCATCTGTAGACAGTTGTGGAGCACATGTGATCCTTGTAGATGAAATCACAGAAAAGTGTGTCCGTATTCGCGATCCCTATCATGGCTGGGAAATCGACATTAAACGCTCTGCTTTTGAAGCCTGCTGGTCAAAAGGAAATAGAATTTTTCAGGTCAATAGAAATCATTAGCTTAAAATCAGCCTTCTTCATTAGAATTTTTCAAATATTTGAAAACTCTCATGAAGTACCAAAAGCTCATTTTGATCATCTTGCTCTCCTGCTGCTCAGGTCCCTCTTACCTGTTCATAAAAGTGGGAGTAAAAACAATTCCGCCTATGACACTCGTCTTTTTTCGGGTCTTTATTGCTGCTTTAACTCTTTTCACTCTACTCAAACTCCAAAGAAAAAAGCTATGGTCTTATCGGAAACATGCCAAGCATTTTTTTGTCATGGGTTGTATCACTTGTGTCCTCCCCTTTTTTCTTATCATGACAAGTGAAAAAACCATTTCAAGTTCATTGGCAGGATTGCTTAATGGTTCTGTTCCCATCTTTGCAGGGGTACTAGCTCACTTTACTTTGCCAAATGATCGACTGAGTGTGCAAAAAACGATTGGAATTCTCCTGGGAATCATTGGACTTGCATTTGTGCTTGTTCCTAGTTTAGAACAAAGCTATAGAGATACACAAGGAACTCTCATGGTGATTTTGGCCTCAGTTGCCTATGGCGTTGGTATAGTCTATTCAAAAAAGTATCTTCAAGGGTTGCCTTCCCTTATCGCTTCAACATGGCAACTAATTATGGCCTCACTTGTCGCACTTCCACTTTGCTTCCTGTTAGAAAAGCCATTAATCGTTCCCCTTGTTGGTTTTGAAGCGATAGCTTCAGTACTCGGACTGGCATGGATTGGATCGGCACTAGCCTTCATTTTCTACTATCGACTGATTGAGGTGGCAGACCCCTCATATCTTTCTTATTCTACCCTTTTAGCTCCTCTCATTGCTTTAGCTCTTGGTGTTTGGATTTTAGGAGAACACTTGACCTGGAATGCTTACGTGGGTGGAGCTTTGATTTTATCAGGTCTTGGAATTACAACTCAGCCCATCAAACGGAAAAAAATTTATGAAATGGCTTGATCGGTTTCATCAATCAAAACTGCGCCCTTGGTTTGTGTGGGGGCTCGCTGCAATCTTAGGGCTTTATACCTTCATTCTCCAAGGTAGTCCCAGCGTCATGATCCCCCAGCTCATGAAGACTTATGGAATCGACGTTGTAAAAATTGGGGTTTTGACTTCGAGCTTTTTTTATACCTACATTGTGATGCAAATTCCCGCTGGAATGCTCGTCGATCTTTGGGGACCGCGCCGCGTTCTCAAGCTTGGTTTTCTCT
Source organism: Simkania negevensis Z (assembly GCF_000237205.1). Classification (GTDB taxonomy): domain Bacteria; phylum Chlamydiota; class Chlamydiia; order Chlamydiales; family Simkaniaceae; genus Simkania; species Simkania negevensis. Next base: position 1,390,386 of record NC_015713.1, read on the forward strand.
TTTGCTCGATTGTTGTCGGCTGGTTCGCCTTTTCCCAAAACTATTGGGAAGGACAAACAGCGCGGATGCTCATGGGATTTTTCACCGCTCCGGCGATTGTCTCAGCTTTTTGTCTTGGTTTTCGTTGGTTTAAACCAGCTTTTTTCACTCTGATTGTCGCACTCACTGAATTTACCGCTCTTGCTGGTGGAGTCGTGGGAGAAGGAGGCATGGCTTTCAGTGTCGTTCAAATTGGCTGGAGGCAAACCATGACCCTCGTCGCAGTGGTTGGACTCGTTTTGACCTTTCTTTCTCTTTTTATCATCCACGACCATCCTGACCATGATCAACCTCTTCACAATGGAAAGTCTTTTAAAGACACTCTAAAAGAGACTGGAAAAAACCTCGCAGCAGTCCTTTCTGTTCGCCAAATCTGGATGAATGGGATTTATGGTGGATTGATCTTTGGTTTGTTTCAAGGATTTGCAGCGCTTTGGGGTGTGCCCTACTTTGCTACCCGTTACAATGTCACAGTTGACATTGCAGCTTATGTCGCTTCGATGTTTTTTGTCGGCGCCTGTTTTGGAACCCTTGCATTAGGTTGGATTTCAGTTCGGTACCCTAGAAGAAAACCGATCATGTTTACAGGGTCTTTAGTTTCTCTCGCCGCATTGCTGACCGCTTTATATGTTCCAGGAATCACTCTTCCAGCAATGTTTATCGTCATCCTTGTGCTAGGATTCTTTTCTAGCTCATATGCCCTTTGTTTTGCATTAGCTGGCAATTATGTGACAAAAAAGCGCAAAGGAGTTGCGATGGGGTTCACGAACATGCTGTGCATTATTTTTGGAGCTCCCGTCTTACAGCCACTCATCGGATACCTTTTAAAAATTCAAGGAAATGTCGTCGCTGGAAGTCGAGTCTATACAATTGATGATTACCAATACGCCTTGATTCCCCTACCGATCTGTTTGGTGCTCGCATTCCTGCTCGCCTTTTTCGTCCGTGAGAAGGAACCGGAAGAGGAGGACTGATTCCATCGGAACCTTCCCCTTTACGGCTTGAGCTTTCCCTTCCATAGCCCTCTGAAAAGAAAGAGGATCTGTTGCTAAAAATGCACCCCATTCCTCAGCCATAGGATGGGCAGCTGGATCCACAAAAATCACTTTTTTTCCTGCTAAAAGGCATTTAATTCCTAAAGTTGACCTGTGACAAACGACAACTCCAGCTTGCTTTATGGCAGCTAGGGAATCCTGCGAAAACGTTGCATTTGGAAAAAGATGATGCTCAAGGCTTCCATCAGATTTGGGGTGCGGACACATCACCAAATGGTAGCCTGAAAATTGACGCATTACAGTTGCAAAAAGCTCTAATGCTTCTGGATAATCGGTGTCATATCCTCCGATATACGCAATCACTTGGGAATCAGATTCACAGTCCTGGAGTGCTTCTATCACCTTTTCAACATCGGGATTTCCAACGGTGAGGGTTTTTTTCGCATACGACGAAGCCGCTCCTTTGTCTGAAGCTGTGAGGAAAAGGTCAACATGGGGCTCTATTTCTCGAATAAGTGAAGCATAAACGCTTCGATCGATGGGATTGAAGTTGTCATAATAAGCCACAATAGTGGCTGTCCCTTCAAAGGCTTTTGCAATTTGAAGCTGAATCGCCGAAGCGACTCCGATAATCACAACATCGGGAGAGTAAGCCCCAAGTAGCTCCGTATCAGGCAGAGGAGCGTAGCGATCCCAAGATCGATCGATTTGCTTAACAGTTAAAGTATCAGGGTAAAGTGTTTGAGCTGTTCCAAATGCCAAAACATCAACTGTTTCTCCATGAGCGATGAGATCTTCTATAACCGGCTTGAGCGCGTGGGTTTCCCCAGCATCAAATAAAACAAAAAGATGAGTTTTAGCAAAACTGCAAAGAGGAAAAAGAAGTAGAAGAAGGCATAAAAATTTTTTCATACCTCCAATGATAAAGGATAACCGCGTTTAGTGCACGTAGTCTGAATAGTCGTTATATTGAGCGCGGCAGTAGGTCTCACGAATAAAAAACAAACTCACAATGGCGCCTATTGCAAAGCAAATAGGAACAACTATAAGGCCTATATGGTAGTTTTCGATTGAATAGATCGGAATACCCCTTTCCGTCTGACCATTCCAGAAAATGTCTAAGATATACCCAACAAATGGTTGAAATAGGGCACCACCAATGACAACGGCCATGTTGTTAAGACCAATTGCTGTGGCGATGCGTGAATGACGGTTGTTGTCTTTGACAAGGGCAAAGGTCAAAATCTGACCAGCTGCTGCCATTCCAATAAAAAATAAAAAAATGCAAGAGAGCCAAAAAGGAATGCCAGGAATATAAATAGCCACAATCGATCCAATAAGCCCAATGAATGATGTCGTCGTGAGCAAGATGCAACGTCGCCCTAACTTGTCTGAAAACCAACCTAGAAATGGGCTCATGGCCGCTAAACCTATCCAGATCATCGCAACAGCAAATGCAGCTTTAGTATTGGAAATATTGTATTTGAGCATGATGTAAGGTACACCCCAAAGAGCTGCAAAAACGGCAATCGGCCCCCAACTTGAAAATGCATAAAGAGCCGTCCACCAAGTTTGACCAGAATGAAAAATCTCTTTGAGCTCTTTCCACACATGATGATGAGGTTGAGGAGGGGGATGCAAGTGTGAAGAAGGATAGTCCCGTATTATCATCGCGCAAACAAGGGCAATGACAAGTCCAAAAAACCCTGATAAAACCATCACAGTTCGCCAACCATACTCATTGACCAAAACAGCAAGAGGCAACTCTCCTCCAAGTGCGCCAATGGCTGCTAAAAATTGAGCAACCCCCACCAAAAAGGCAAAAACATAAGGAGGAAACCATCGAGTCGCAACTACAAGTACACCCACAAAGGCAAATGAAGAACCGATCCCCATAAAAAAACGGCCAAGACCTGCCAAATAGAGATCCCGTGTAAGACCAAAAAATAGAGAACCTGCAGCACAAACAAACGCCGCTAAACTGATAAGAAGCCGAGGACCATATCGGTCGTAAAGCACTCCCACAGGAATCTGCATCAAGGTGTAGCTGTAAAAATAAAAAGAAGCCAAGATTCCAAGTCCTCTCGCATCGATTTTATAAGCCGCCATGAGTTGATGGGTCATGACACTGGGAGAGACTTGCAATGCCATTTCGTAAATGAGGAATAGGGTTGCTAAGCAATAGATAAAAAATCCCAGCACCTTTCTAAAGTCTTGTTGCTCACTCATAGAAATCTCTTAAACCACTCTCTTGATAATTGAGCCACCTCTTCTAATTTCCCTTCTTCCTCGAAGAGATGCGTGGCTCCTTCAACAATCACTAACTCTTTTTCCCCACCAATTTTTTCAAAGACCTCGCGATTCATCTCGATCACTGGCCCATCTTCCCCACCGACAATTAAGAGGGTCGGAGCTTGCACTTCTGGTAAAAACCCAAGCGCCAAATCCGGGCGTCCTCCCCTTGAGACAACCGCTTTGATACTCTTCTTTCTTAGCACTGCGACAGCCAAAGCTGCAGCAGCACCTGTACTTGCCCCAAACAGACCGAGGGAATGGCCCATTTCGTTTTCGACCCAATCGACGACCAAAGCTGTCCTCTCCGCCAACATGGGAATATTAAACCTCAGCTCAGCTGTGACGTCATCGATCCCTTCCTCTTTTGGAGTGAGAAGGTCGAAAAGAAGGGTGGCCATTCCCCCTTTCCTAAGCTCGCTCGCCACGAAGCGATTCCGAGGGCTATGCCTCGAGCTCCCGCTCCCGTGGACAAAAATAACCAGTCCTTTCCCCTCTTGCATTCCGGCAAAGGTACCTGAAATTTTCCCTTCACCTACGGGGATAGAGACTTCTTTTTCACTCATAAATTTTTTTATAACGTTCTCCTGCCTTTTTTCTTAAGAAAAAAACCTGTATCATTTCAACTATGAAAATCGCAGTTGCTCTTTCAGGAGGGGTAGACTCCTCAGTTTCAGCCTATCTGCTCAAACAAGCAGGCCACGATGTCTTTGGGCTTTTCATGAAAAATTGGGAAGAAAAAGACGCTTCCGGACATTGCCTTGCAGAAAAAGATTACGAAGACGTCATTAAAGTCTGCGAAACGCTCGACATTCCCTATTATGGTATTAACTTTGCCGAAGAATACTGGAATCAAGTTTTCACCCACTTCTTAGATGAAATCAAGCAAGGCTACACACCTAATCCGGACATTCTCTGCAACCGTGAAATCAAGTTTAATGTCCTTTATAAAAAGGCCCTTGCCCTCGGCGCCGATGCTTTAACCACTGGCCATTACTGCCAAACATCCGATGGCCAACTTTTGAAAGGAAAAGATAGTGGAAAAGACCAAAGCTACTTTCTCTATACCATCAAATCAGATATCCTAAGAAACGTGCAGTTTCCCATTGGGCATATGCTCAAACCTGACGTGCGCAAGCTCGCGCATGATGCTAATATTCCCGTTTTCGATAAAAAAGACAGTACAGGCATCTGCTTCATTGGAAAACGGAACTTTAAAGAGTTTTTAGAAAATTACATTCCAAAAAGTCCCGGCCATTTTGAAACCCTCGACGGAAAAGTCATTGGAACGCATGAAGGAGCTGTTTACTATACCATTGGTCAAAGAAAAGGGATGGGCATTGGAGGCCCAGGCGATGCCTGGTTCGTCGTAGGAAAAGATATCGAGCGCAATGTCGTCTTAGTCGCCCAAGGAAGTGAGCACCCAGCTCTCTTCTCATATGAGCTGTTTGCTACAGACATTTCGTGGGTCCACAGTCCCCCCACAGAGTTCCCCTTCACCTGCAAAGCAAAGATCCGCTACCGACAACAAGAAGAACCCTGCGTGATAGAATCGGTCGAAAACGGCAAAATGCATGTGACCTTTCCACAGCCCATGCGGGCCATTACGCCCCGCCAATCGGTTGTCTTTTACGATGGTGACACCTGCCTTGGCGGCGCTCTCATTGAAAAAGCAGGACCTTCTCTCTACAGTTTGCATTTGCAATAAGGTCAAATCTAATCACCTTTGAAAGGTGAAACTCTCATTGCAATTTTTTCAGAAATTTTTGGATCACATATTGCTGAATAAAGATAAATTTCGAGGAACGATTTTCAGATTTTTTTAATTCTGTAAAAATAGATAACGCTTCATCAGTAAAAAAGATCACACATCAAATTCCTTTGAGTCTAATTTAGTCAGCCGTTTTTCTTTTGCGTCTTTCATTCCTCTATGAATACTTTCATAAGTCTTTGAATCTTTTAGAAGCCAAAGCTCTCTTTCTGGGATTACAGCTGTTTTTTTGAGCAAAAAACCTTCATCATCAACTACTTCCACAGTAAAAGTAGAGGATGCATATTTTTTACCTAAATTTAAACGACCCTGAGAACCTGTTTGGAGAGTCTTAGTCATAGTTCCTCCTATTATCCTAAACACCATTTCATCAAAGTAGCAAATCATTTGATATCAACAACTGCTTAAATAGCTTAATATAAGCATTTAAGATGCCTCAGAAATTTCAATAGCACCTGAAGGAATTGACATGTTGATCCTATACGTCCCTATATGATTCCTTTCAGATACCTTCCTAACATTGTCTCTCGTTATATTTGGAATTCTATCGGTATAAACAGTTACCATTTTTTGGGATGTCACAGCTCCTACAGACTGAGCCAAGTGTTTTACTGGCTGAGTCATAAAATGAATCTCATCTAAATCACTCCCTGAATGCACGATCCCATTCTTTTTAATATCTTTTGCAGCTTCATTAGAGACAAAACGATAAAGAATAGGTGGAATTCCGTTATTCTGAAAAGTCCCCTCTCGTTTAGCTGCAGCCCTCGCTGTTTTCGCTTCTTGCTTTTGCTTTTTCTTGATTTTCTCAACACGATTTTTTCTTCCGATTTCAAGCTCTGTCGACTTTTCTTCGTGCAAACTTAAGGGCTTTCCATGAAATTCTTGGAATAAATGACCTGTTATCAATCCAGTTGATAAACTCTGGATCAATGACAGACTCACAGTATTTATGGAATCTGTTGGCCTTTCGGTTTCGAAAGGCAATTGAATGCTTTCAGGATTCATTTCTAAAAGATCAGTCGTGGATTTTCTTAAACGCTCTAATATATATTCTTCATATTGCTGATACGCTTCTCTTAGTCCCAAATGGCCTGGGACAATCCTTGTAACATCAATCTCTCCCTCTTCAGAAATAACCCCATTGCTGTTTAAGTCGTCCCACATATGATGAAAACACTCTGGATCATCTTGTCTTAGATAATCTAACGCCCCAATAAACAAATTGTCCCTTGTAATTTTTGTAAACTGTGCCTCTTGTTTCATCCATTCCCATGTTTCGTTTTGTAAACCCATATCATGTTCATATCGGATTTGCGCATCTGATTGGTCTATATACATTTTATCTAATGCTTTGGAAAACCCTTCAATCGGATCGAAAGTTTCTGAAGCAACTGCTCCAACAATGAAGAACTTTCCATTTCGCTTTACCGCAATAGGTCCACCAGACATTCCAGGAACCGCTGCCCCATCGATACCAATTTCCCCCTTTATGCCTACATAGGATATGTGTCCCATATGAAGGCGAGCTCCGGTTTCTTTGAAAGGATAACCGCCAAAATAGACTTTTTCTCCTATTTCAAGCTGAATATTTGCAGGGGCGATTGAAATGCTCTCTTCATCTGTTGAACATACGTCATTTAGAATGAATAGTAAAATATCAGATCCGTTTTCATATGCATCTAAATCATCTAAAGGGATTTCTTTTTTCCCAATACAAGCAGTTGCACCAGCACCTACCACATGTTTGACAGTCATAAGGACATAGCCTAATTCATCATGCCTAGCAAGGACTCCAGATCCCTTTTGATTTTCACCTGTTATGAGAACTAAAGCACTATGAAGAGCTTTACAAAATGCGCGTTCACCAGCAGCTGCCTTTGCTCGATCACTCAAATTTCCTGAAAAGACCTTATCTGTTGGAGGAAAAATGACTTTAGAACCAAGCCTTTTAGCACACTCTACAGATAAGAAGTGGCCTTGCTTACCCGCATGCTCATAGTAGCGCAACGCATCTTGGATTTTTTCTTGTTCTTCAAAAAGTTGGCCAATTTCAAAATAAAGACACATCAAATATGGTTTAATTAGGGTTTGATCTTCAAGTTCAGATTTCCTATACCTTTCCTGGACAGTCTGAATAATCTCTTGGTATTTTATAATTGCTGCAGCAATGTCATTAATTCGTTCATCCTGAGCAACATTTCTTTGCTGAATATATTGCTTTCTTCTGGGACTTAAATTACCAATTTCAATATCACTAACGTTAAATGGGTTAATACCAGACACTTTACTACCTTCTTGACATAAGATTGTGAAAGCTCATAATTTTATTTTGCAGACACTATTTTTTTAAAGCGCAATTAGTGTGCACTGAGAACAAAACTCCTCTACACTCCCGACATATGCAAAGCAAAAATAGGTCTGAGACGGCAAATATGTAGGTCTTTACAGCACACCAATCAATGGTAGTACTGCCTTTTGATTGAAAAGAGTGAAATCGAAAATACAATGATTATCTAAATGAGGTTCACAAGTCTTCAAAAGTCGGTAAGCCATTTTCTTTCAAAAAATTATACGCACCAACTTGTGCTGCGAAGATTTCTCGATCATCCATTTTTCTAGAAAAATCCCAAATGAGTTGCATCACTGTATCAAAAAGATCGTTTTCCGCCTCAGTATCGCTCAGAAGAGCAAGACAGATAAAACACCAGCTGCACGCAAAATGGGGATTTTGATCTTTGTATAAAGTAAGGACTCTGTAAGCTCCTAAAGGATTCCCAGCCCTGGCACAATTGATATAGATATTGACTGCTTTTTCAGTGTCTTGCGGAACAACGATCCCCTTGAGGTAAAAATCTCCTAATCCCCACTCACACCCTGGAAAGCCTTTGGCCGCAACTTGTTGATAGCATTCAAAAGACTTTTTATAGTCTTGTTCCACTCCAATCCCATAAAAATACATCGCACCGAGTTGATTGAGAGCCCAAGTTGCTCCCTGCTCTGCGCTTACCATAATACATTTGGTCATGTCAGAAAAGTCGTCTTTTTCAAAATCAGTATTGGGTTCTCCCATTTCAGCACTTAACTGATTTAACTCTTCTGAAAATGGGGGCTCAGAAGTTAAAGCGCTAGATGAGAAAAATAGTAGAGTGATCAAAAAAGTATTTTTTAGCGTTTTCATTTTCGTTTCCTTTTGTGTACTTTCAAATTTCGTAGCAAGGCTCTAAAGAGTTTCGCCTGTGATTTCTTGATAAACAAGCTTGGCCTCCTCCCGAATCTCTTCCCACCTTGGATCGGTAATAATCTCCTGGTCACTTTTGCCCTTCTCAATAGCTGCTTGAAACACTTCAACACGATGACACAGGCTTTTAAGCATGTCATACTGCTTTTTAGACATTTCAATGCGGCCAATCTCTTTGTGCCTTAACGCCTCTTTCCCATCATGGATAAGGGTGGCAGTCGTCTCTTCAAAGCTATCATGTTCCATCGGCTCTTCTTTCTGAATCCAAAACCGCTCTTGGTACTGCTGACTCGAGATCGCCCATATGGCTCGCATGAGCTGAAGAAAGTCTGTGACCTTTTCGCACGACTCTTCTTTAAGCTTTGGATTTTCTAGAATCTGTTCCATTTCTCTCACCAAAAAGGGAGGATAAATTTTCCTCCGCTCTTCTGGTGACATAATCCCTAGTTTCTTATTGAAGTCATATTCGAGCTTCGCTATCCACTCATCATAACTTTTCTGCTCTTCTGGAGTTCTTTGAAACCTTGCTAAACGATCTTTGGCCTGTTGCAAAACCTCCATTGCTTCTTCATAGGGGAATTCCCAGTAATCTTTTTCTGGATGGCTATAGAACTGTATTACAAATTCATTGGGTACTTCTGCAGAAATTTCTACCCATTGATTTTGTTTATAATCAATTTCGGCAACCAAGTTTTCTCTATCAGGAAGATCTAAAATATCTATATTAAAATCACTTTCACTCATTGCTTGGGCTCTAAAAATCCTACAAATTCACCATCTGTTTTGAACCGAACTCCTCTTCCTTTCTCATCGCCTATCTTAATATCAAAAACATTTCCATACCTTTTCTTTGCAGTGTCCTGTATTACAACCTTATCAGGATGGTTCAGGATTTCATCTAGCACTTTTTGTCCCTGCAAGCTCACTTCTTCAGGCGTACCTTTAGGCTTTGGAAACACCGAGTCTAAACGATCTGTTTTCTTTTGCAAAGCTCTTCCTGCTTTGGAGAGATTCCCTTTATCAGCTAATGTTCCAGCTTCACTCAAATCTGCAAAGGAGATAACCTTTGTTTTTCCGTTTTCACAAAAAACCAGATGGTTAGGGTTGTCGCTTTTAACATTAATGACTCGATTGGACTTGATTTGCTGACCTGTTGAACTAAAGCCACTTCTGTAAGCAGGCTGTTGCACTTCTTCTAAAAAGGCTCTTTCTTCGGCTAAGCTTCTTGCGGCTCTTTGAGAAAGTGGCTCAAATTCTTCTGTTATGACTTGGTTGGTCATTCCTGCTGTTCGGCTGGCGCTTATTCCTCCTGTGGTTCCCATTCCTCCCAACATGTAAAAGCCTATTGTATCCACTCCAATATCTGAGACGGTTTGTAGCATTTCAAAGCTGGGCTGTGTTCTGTCGTAAGGAACAGCTCTTTCTGCTAGGTCTTCGAACTTTTCTGTCGTTGTGGGTTCAAATGTTGGCTTCCCTCTTGTATCTAGATTGGGTGAAACAGATCCCCAATTTCTTATACTATCTACAATGCCTCCCAAAAATCTCGCGACTGATGTTGAGAGAGCTGCTAGTATGGCGTGTTGGGCTTTTATCTCTTCTTTGGGATCGAGAGAGATAATGCGATCGGGGTTGGCTCCCGATCTTAGCCAGGCGGGGATGTTGGACTCGGCAAGTTCTCCATCTTGGTATTTTTCTAAGATGGGGATTTCTCCTGGCTTTTTGGGTTTTTCTTCTGGTGCCATTGGGATCATTTCTGAAGAGGGGTGCGAAGAAGGGCTTGAGTGCATCATGACATGTTGAGGATCGGCAGTTGTCATTCTATTGCTGGAAGATGCGACATAGGGAAGGCTATCGACTTGTTGAAGGGGCTTGCTTTGTTCCATGCGGGCAAGCTCTTCTCTTTCTAACACGAGGCGGTGTCTGTTTTCTTCATGGGTTGTGCTGGATACTGGCTGTGAATAGAGGGGCATGGTTTTGCTGATTGAGATTGTTCCTACTACTCCATGATCGTCTAACCACTCAGCTGCTTGGTCTGCTTTTTGAAAGGGCCATCTCCATGCATGGTACCAGAATCCATGCTCTTTTTCTGATCCTTTGTTTCGAGTGTTGATGTCCATAAGCTTTTCTTGCAGGGGCTCATGATCGCTTTTTCCTACCATTTCAAGGGGAAGTGGGATATCGGATTTTTGTTTGAGACTTTCTATATAGGCGTTGGTTATTTCTCTATTTTGTCTGTTGATGCCGTTAATTGTTGTGGTTGCTTTTCCCAAGGCGTCTTCGAGTGCTCGTGGGTGATCATCTAGAGGCTTTTTAAAGATCCTTTCCCCATTTTGGTAGAGTCTAACTTTATTTTCAGAGAGGTCTAAGCTAAATTCATGAGTGACTAGATTGGGGATGGGAGGTAAATCTTCAATAGATCCTCCCGCTTCTAAATAAGCTGCTTGCGCTGTAAAAATAACGGTTGCTAAATGATGCGCTTGTGCCATGTGATCAGCAATGAGCTTTGTCCACTCATTGGCTTTGTTTCTGCTATCAAATTCTCCTAAATTGATCTGGGGTCCTAGTCCGTTCACTGGGCTTGCGTAGGCTATGAAGGTGTCTTTACTTCCACTTGAGTCTTTTGCTTTGTGAACATGGTAGATATATTCAGGTGTTTCAGGAGGTGGAATATGAGGAGGCAGCTCAGCTTTTAGTGAAGTGGTATAGGCAGCGACGGTTTCTCGGATGTATTTGTTATGACCGTTGATGTGATCGTTTATGTACCTGAGGGCATGTTTGGCGGCTTTATCCCCTTTTTCTTGAAAGGGTGGAGTAGGTCTACTATCAACATAGACTTCGATGTTTCCTGTTTTAGGGTCGTAAGTTACACGATAAGATTGTTCTTGTTGGGTTTGAGCTGGTGGAATTTCTGAGGGGGATTTTCCTAAATAAAGGGCTTGCTGTTGAGATTCATAGGATTGATTGTTTCCCTGATGAACGAGCCGTTGCTGTCTTTGCATCTGTTGCACATAGTCTTCTGCATATTTGCGGTTGGGAAATGTGCTCTTTACTCCATTTAGTGTGACTGTTACATAATCTGCTTCTTTTGATGGCCTACCAAGCCAACTATTGTAGGGGTGATGTTCCTCTATCACAAAATTTAGCGGAGCTTCTTTTGGCTGGTCCATCAGGTGCTCGGTGCTTTCTTGAGCTGGGCAGGATTCGCATTCTTCTTGAAATTCTTGCTCTTCTATTTCAGGTTCGGCATCAGAACTTTCTACTTGTTGCATTTGTAGGGCTTGACGACGAGTGATAATTGTGTCTGTTAGGGCTGCATTCACTGATAAATCTGACTTAAATGCTGTCGCAACGCGAGAGACCCATTTTGCACTTTCTTGATATCCTGCAGCGCTCACTTCTTGGGCTTTTCCTTGAAGGAAGTCGTTTATTTTAGAGGTGATTAAAAACAGTCCTGCTGAAACAAAATGGCGCTCATCGTTTGTAATTGCCGTATGAATCAATCCTCCAAGGGTATTTTGAAGCTCTTGGGAGGGCTTTCTTGCTGAATAGCCAAAGACTGTAGAAATTCCGCATCTGATCAGTGTTGATTTGATAAAGTCTTTGCCCATCTCAAGGAGAGAAGAATTGCCTGCTGTTATGTGCAGTTGCAAAAGAGATCGACTCGTAAGAGCTATAATGTGGAGGAATTGCCTTTCTTGCGTGGGATCAAGTGCTCGATGAGTGAGTGAGATAAAAGAGCTGACCATTTGATCGGTTAGGTATTTTGGATTGGGGCGAATTAGTGTGGTTGTTGAGGCAAGGATCAAATGCAAGAGCTCTTGAATGATGGCTTCTAGGATGGATTCGTTTACTTCAGAGAAGCGAGAAGCCGGCGTGATATTTGATACGCCCCTGCTTATCGTGGATGCTCTAGCATTGCTTTTTCGTTGCTGCTGCTCTTTAAGAGACTGAGCATGATTTTTTAAGAGCTTCTTATGCTGTTTGAAATACTCTAAAACAATCAGGCCCCCTACGATAGAAGTAAGTCGCTCTTCTAATGTAGGGTTGGGTTGATTGCTCCAATTTAAGAAGTTTGGAATCCCCTGTTCACGATTGATCCAGCCTCGATCATTGATACATAACTCTTCTTTTTTCAAAGCTTTTAAGAGAATCTCATGCGCTTTACTTATTAGCTCATGTAACTCGCTCCTTACAATTTCTTCTGCTGTTATAGAGGAACGTGATGAAGGTAAAATCGTGATCCCTCTCAGTTCATAATTCGCCATTGTGGTTGAAATGCAACTAAAATAATCCAATGCATCAAAGCATTTACTGCAGGATCTAGCAATCTCTTTCTGATCAATCTTTGCAAAAATTGTTTTTAAATGGTCGCTGGACTCACGACCTGTTTGAAAAAATGAAGAGCTTTTCATTTTGTTAACAGCGCTCTCGAAAAGATCGGAAATAATCTTACGCAGTTGGGTTAGACGGGACGCAGTTAAAGGAAGAGACTCTAGTTGAAGTCGCACAATTTTAAATGTCCTCCGACCTAAAGACGGACGGGCAAATGGATAATGCTCTGCTATAGCGCTAAGATCTGTTGTCACTTGATCGAGATCAGAGGGTTGGTAAAGAGCCCTTGATGTTCGAAGGCAGCTATCATTTTCTAAATCGTTTTTGTGTTTCTCAAACGCTGAGAGTTGTCGATCGATGGAAGCTATGGAAATTTCTTGTCCTAAAGGATGAGGTCTTTCTTCAAGCTGAACTGCAGGAGAATTGGATGATGTGAAATAAGAACATGCACTTGCTGGCACTGTCCAAAAGACATAAATAAAAAGGTTTAAGATCCGATTTGCAAGACTTCCAAAAAATGAAAAGTGATTTGTTTCGATGAGAGTGGCTTGTTTTAAGCGCTCTGCTTCCTTGTCTTTTTCTATGTTAGAACTTGTTTTGGGAAGTGAAGCTCCAGTACTATCTTGAAAATGACCTTGCTCAAAATGGGCTGTGTGGTTAATTCCTCCATCTTGGCATCTTCTTATCGATGACATAAGAGTTTCCTCTTTCTCATTAGTATGGCCATACATGCTAAGACAAGGCTATTTTCTTTGTCCATACGTAGAAACCACTGGGGAGTAAACCAAAAGTATGGGGGTAAAAGATTTTTATTGGTGATTGACTGATAAATTATTAAGGATGCTCTAGGGATAGCTGATGAAATAGGAGCTTTTTTCTTTACTCCCTGAAAAAATAAAAGAGCATCTTAGGACATCTCTATTTAAAATGTCAAAATTAGCTGATGATCTTCTTATTCTTTAAAAGCTCCGTAGTTGCACAGCCTGTCGCAAAGTTAAGCACGGTCATAAGTGCCACATTTCCAAATGAGCGGTAATTCCCCGTCATAAGGAAAAGTGTGAAGTTTGCAAAAAAGGAAAGAGCAAACGCTGCAGCAAGTAGAGTCGTTTTGCTTTTTGGATCAATATTTCCATTGTTGAACGTTTGATGGACCCATGTAGCCATTTTGTGATCCGCACCTACATGGTGAGTGTCATAGGTGGTGTCAATGACCCCTGTTATGCAACCAGAAACAATGAAACCAAGGCGGCTTGCAGTATAATTCTGCAACCCGACAGATTGAATAGCTGTAGCAAGGACGTAACCAAGTCCCATATGGATGAGGGGCTTTTGAACGAAAGTTAATCCTGACATCAGTCGTCTCCTTTGATAAAATTTGCCGATTATTGTAGAGAAAAGATAAATATTGTAGAGAAAAAATGATTAAAAATCACCCTTTCGCTAAAAAGGCACGAAAGACTGTTAAGAGATCCTGGTTTTTTCGCAAGCGCGCATAGAAAAAGAGCCCTCCGACAAAGGCAAATGCAGGAAACAAAAATTGAAAAAGCTGTGTCAAAGTGTGCGATGAAAAAGAAAAGATTTGAATGTAGCCTAAATAGGTTCCGTAAGCCATGAGTGAAGCTAAAACTCCTCCGGCAAGAAGAGGAATAAAGTCGGACAGAGCGTAATGAGCATGCCACCCTTTGCCACCCAAAAGCTGACGCAGGATTAAATAATTGATCCAAGACCCCAAACTCGTTGCTAAAGCGGTGCTAACGGCTCCCCAATGGAGGCCAAACACAAAAAAGGTGTTTAAAAGAAGGTTCATCCCCACAGTTGCTGCTGAAGCAATTGTGGGTGTGCGAAAGTTCCCTTGGGCATAGAACACTGCCGAGTAGAGCATGATCAAAGCCGAAGGAATCAACCCCACGCTATAGGCCCAAAAACAAACGGTTGTTTGATTCACGGCGTGAAGGGAAAAGTTTCCCCGCCCATAGACAAGGTCGATGGCAAAATAACCCAAGCAAAAAATGGCAAGTGTCACGCAGAGCATCACGGTGAGAACCCGCCGCACACCAAAGGAAAAAATCCCTTTTGCTTCCTCGATTTCCCCTCCTTTAACTTTCCTTGATAAAAGTGGCACAAGGGTACTGACTGCAGCCATACCAAAAATGGCAAGGGCAAGCTGCTGAAATCGGATAGAATACCACAAGTAAACAGGACCTGAGGGGTCGGCGCACCGCGCAAAGATCGTATCAAAAAATGCATTGATTTGAACTGCGCCTACGCCCAGAGCTCCCAAACTAAAGGATGTCGCGAGTTTTTTCACTTCGGGGTGGATTTTCCATTCAAACCACTTTTTGAAGTTTCCTCCAATTTTCTTCCAAATGAGAGGAAGGGTGGCGGCCCATTGCAGGAAAATTCCAAGGACGACCCACTTTGCAAGGGGACCCATTGCTCTCTCTGGCACCCATCCTTTAAGATAGAGCGCTCCGAAGATCCAAGCGAAATTGGCTAAGGCTGGAGCCATGCTCGGAAGAAAAAACGCATTGTGGCACTGCAAGACAGCAATGTTCACTCCATACAAACAGATGAAAAGCAAGCATGGCATGAACAAAGCAGTTAACCACAGAATCTCCCGATTTCCAGGAGAAAAAGAAAAAAACTGGAGCGAAGCTCCAAGTCCTCCTTCAATGAGAAGCGTCAGCCCAACTAAGACTACCACCAAGAGAAAAGTCAGGCGCCGGAAAAACGCATAGGCTTGCTGCTCGTCCTGCGCGCGAAGTCCTTCAAAGTGGGGAATGAAGGCTGATTGAAGGGGGCCTTCCCCAAAAAATCGACGGAGCAAATTCGAAAAGCGGAATGCGATCATAAACGCAGCAACCGTTGGATGATCGCCAAATGAATACGCCATCACGAGATCACGGCCAAGCCCAGTCAAACGACTTAAGAAAATGCCAGAAAAAAAACGTTTGATTCCTGAAGAAAAATAACGTGTGAGTTGCTGTGTCATATCTTCCATTTTCACCCAGTTTCTGTTGTATCCGCAACAAAAATCTGATAGAATTGTATGGAATCACTCGGGAGGCATCCATGAAACGCATTCTTATAGTCACCCTTCTTTTTCTCTTTGGCTTTGTTTCTTTCTCTTATTCAAAGGAACCGAGTCTAAACCAAAAGCTGGAACGAATTGACTCTTTAGCACAGCAAGCTCGAGAAACATTCCACCTTCCTGGTTTGGCTGTGGGGATTGTTATGGATGGAGAGCTTGTCTACGCCAAGGGATACGGCTACCGCGATATTGATAAAAAGCTCCCTGTGACTGAAGAAACTGTGTTCATGATCGGTTCGATGACCAAAGCGTTTACAACATTTGCTCTAGCAACACTGGTTGAACAAGGAAAAATTTCTTGGAACGATAAGGTCATATCCTATCTCCCCGATTTTCGATTGAAAGATTCCTACTCAACGCAAGAAATGACTATTAGGGATCTTGTGACACACGTCTCTGGATTGCCAAGACATGACCTCGTTTGGTTTTTTGGAAAAAACACCACCGATGAACTCTATCAAAAACTGCAATATCTTGAACCTATTACGAGCTTTCGAGAAGGCTTTAGCTATCAAAACCTCATGTACATGGTCGCAGGGAAAGTGATTGAAAAAGTTACAGGGCAAGATTGGGAATCCTATGTTAAGGAAAAAATCTTAATCCCACTTGGCATGGGAAGCACTACTTTTTCGATCGAAGGATTAAATGGATCAAAGGATTTTGCTGCTCCTTACATTCTTGAGGAAGCAACATCTCGCCGCATCCCGTACCACGATATCAGGCATGTTGGTCCAGCCGGGACCATCAATTCGAATTTACTAGATTTAGCTGCATGGACAAAAATGCTGCTGAATTTTGGGCAGTTTGAGGAAAAACAACTTTTAGGCTCTTCCCACATCAAACATTTGATGAGCCCCCAAGTTGTGGCCTCACTAACAGTCCAAGGATTTCCTTTATCTAACGATGAATTTTTAGAAGCCTATGGTTTTGGCTGGATGATCCAATCCTTTTATGGTCGCTATCTCGTTTCTCATGGGGGTGCAATCGATGGATTTAATTCCAACTTAGCTCTACTCTCCCTTGATAAAATCGGTGTTTGCGTCCTTTCAAATCAACTAGGACCGAATGCACTGGGCCTTCTTACCAAATCGATTCTCGCAACACTTTTAGATGAAGACGTAGAGAAATGGTTGCCAAAAAGTGTGGATGTCGATCTTGTGAATCAAGAAGAGTTTCCAGCAAAAAAAGGAACGTCTCCTTCTCATGACCTTAAGCACTATGTTGGAGTTTACGAGCACCCAGCTTATGGAAAACTAGAAGTTTTCTATGATAATGGACTGCAGCTCAACTTTCATGAATTTACAGCGGCACTCAATCATCTTCATTACGATATTTTTCAAGGTGAAATTAAAACCCCTTTTGCTCCCTTTAAGCTCTCTTTATCTTTTGAAACAGACTGGTATGGAAATGTGAGGCAAGTTGTTCTTCCCATTCAATTTGAGGGAATTGAAGTTCCCTTTGTCAAGAAACCTCAAAGTAACTTATCAACCCCAGAATATCTCGAGATCTATGCTGGGGAATACACTCTGCAAAATACCACAATCAAGATCTTCGTTGAAGGAAAGACGCTAAAAGCCGAAGTTTCAGGTCAGCCCCTCTATGAACTTGTTCCTAAAGATATAAGTTCATTTAGCCTGAAAGGACACGACAATATTCACTTCGAATTTGTCATGAAAAACGGCACTGAAGTTGAAATATTAAACATTGTTCAACCTCAGGGAGTCTTCAAAGCTACTCCAAAATGATTAGAAAGAGTACTTGACATTGGCAAAGAATTCATTCGCTTCCAGTAATATTTGCCGAGTTCCCTCGTGAATCTCGAACAAATGAAGGACCACGAAATCTTGTTGTACTCAACCAAAGGTACCCGAGTTCAAACCCCCAACTGGGGAGAAGCCGGTACTTAACCCCAGCAAGAGCTGGGTACGTAAAACGGTATCTTTTGGTTAAGATTCAAGCGACTCTTCAAGTATTTGAGCAGTTTCTTGGTTGATCAACTCTCGAGTATCTGCAGCTTCTTGAAGAATCGGAGGGCTTCCATCATGACCAAGAAAGATGTTGTATCCTTTACACCCACTAAGAAAAGTCAATGTTAACAACAAAGCTACAAAAACAGACCGGTTTAGCATTTTAACCAACATGATGTTGGTTTGCATCTTACATTCTTTATGAAAAAAAATGAAAAACAATCTCTGATCTTGTGAAAATTTGGAGTTGAAAAGAGGGAGAATAGATTGGTACAATTTTTTTTAATCTGAACTCTGGGTTTATTTTGCTTAGTCTTAGGTAAGAGAGTTCTCTTAAATTCTAGGTATTTTTGGCTCGGTGAAGAACCAAAAAGGCTGAGAAGAAAGACAAAAATCCCTGAGAATGAGCGAAAGAAACCCAGAGTTCAGGTTTTTACACAAGGAATCTCATGAAAAAACCTCGCACACCACCCAAAGTTTCAGGAATTAAAAACGCCTCTAAGTTCCAAAAAGCAATAAGTGCTGCGCGCGATTTAGAAAACAAAAAAAAGTACCGACATTGGGATACGTTGCGCCACCTCTCCCCTCCGGAAGGCTTAACTCTTGAAGAGTGGTGGACAGGAATTAAAATACATCGGATGGGAGGACGCAAAGAGATTTGTTTGAAAGATGTGAAAGGGCGCTTTTTTAACTACACCATGACAGATTTTGTCACTGAACAACTGCATAAAATTGATCTGGGATCGGGAGGCTCTATTGGAATTCCAGAACCGATCATGAATCCTCAAACGCGAAATCAATACCTCGCCCGCTCTCTTATGCAAGAAGCAATCACTTCGAGCCAGTTGGAAGGAGCTGTCACCGTTCGGGCTGCAGCAAAAGCAATGCTCAGAACAGGTCGTCCTCCTAGAGATAAAAACGAGCAAATGGTGCTCAATAACTACCAAATGATGCAACGGATTCAAAAATGGAAAGATCAGCCGCTAACAGAAAGCTTGATTTTTGAAATGCATAGGCAAGTGACAGAAAAAACGCTCGAGAAAGAAGATGCTGCTGGAAGGTTGAGAAAAAAAGAAGAAAAGGTAGTCATCGAAGATGTTTCAACCCACGAGATCTTGCATGCTCCCCCACCAGCGAGCCAACTTCGGAAGCGGCTCGAAGCCATGTGCGACTTTGCCAATGGTAAAACTCCTGAGTATTTTGTTCATCCTGTCGTACGCGCCATCATTTTGCATTTTTGGCTAGCTTATGATCATCCTTTTGTCGATGGAAATGGAAGAACAGCTCGCGCTTTATTTTATTGGTCCATGCTCAGACAAGGTTATTGGCTCTTTGAGTTCATTTCGATTTCAGAGGTGATTTTACGCGCCCCATCGAAATATGCCGTCTCCTTCCTTCAAACAGAAACCGACGATAATGACCTTACTTACTTTATCATTTATCAATCGAAAGTGATTGAAAGGTCTTTGGCAGCTTTAAACCAGTACATTACACATAAAACGGAGCAGCTTGCAAAAGTCACACACCTTTTTCGCTCAGGAGAACTCTTCAACCATCGGCAAAGTGCTTTGCTCGCCTACGCATTGCGCTTTCCTAGACAGCCTTTTACCATCGATACACACAAAAACTACCACCACATTGCCTATGAAACGGCCCGCCATGATCTGCGACAACTCGAAAAGCGAGGATACCTTACCGAACGCCGCATAGGAAACAGCTTAATTTTTATTTCACCAGATAACCTTGCGGCAATTCTCACTAATGAGGAAATGAAACGGTAGGTAAAAACTCAGCTTTTCCCGTTTCTAAGATCGCATGGCTATACCAATAGGTAACGGAAAAAGAAAAGAGAGTGTGAAAGAGAAGGGAAATCAAAACGGCTCCATAAAGTGTTGCATACACTTGTAAATCATACGGAAGAGCCAGAAGAGCTAAAGCAGCTGGAACAAGGGCTCGCGGTCCAAAAAACGCGCAAAAGCAAACGGTTTTCCACTGAAACTTACTGCCCCAAAAGCTCACCATCACTCCCAGGAACCGAATCACAAAAAGCGAAAGGACCGCATAGAAAATCATTTTTCCTGTGAGAGAGTGGGCGAGTGATCCTAAAATCTGACAGCCAAAGGTGATTATAAAGAGGAAAAAGAGAAGTCTTCCTTGTCTGCGCCCAAAATCAAACAGGCCGTCGCAAAGTGAGCGTCCAGCATGTCCTATCGTCAAGGCAAGAGCAATGACCCCCACGTACCCATTCAATCGTAAGCATTCACAAAGATAAAATAGAGCAAACGGAGCCACAAACAAGCTGCTAATCACAAATGGTCGATGAGCCATATGACTTTTCAAGGCGATACGGGTCAGGTGAATGATAACATACCCAAGAGCCACTCCAAAGGGAATCGGAAGGAGAAGTGCAACAAAGCACTTTGCCTTGAAAACCATAAAAAGCAAAACTGTTAAAATAGGAGTGACAGAAGTTTCTAAATTGAGAACTTGGGCAATGCGAGATGGTACCCTCTTAGACTCGATTGGCATAGGAGTTGCCTTGAGGTCAATCGTTGCAAGGGCTAAAGCTAGTAAAATCGACGCCATCCAAGGCAAAGCTAAAAAATAATAGGCTAAAACAGCTCCCAAAAACACTTGAATGAAAAATCCTATGGTGAGTTGTCGAAAGGCTTCTCGATGGTAGTGGATGATTTTGGGAACGTGAATGCGTATCCCATCGATAAACAGAAACAACACTAAGGGGATTTGAGATAAGGCTTGAACCGCTTTAAGGGGGGGGATTTGATGAAAATATCCGAGTACGATTCCAAAAATGAGACAAATCAACGTAAGCAGCCCGAGGATATGATGGAGTTTTTTCGTCACCCATGAAACGAGAAGAAGAAAAAAAGCTGTGAGCGTGAGCCAAACCAACTTATGTCCCCAAAGGAATGAGTGGATTAATGATATAGAGATAAATCAATGTTCCAATCGCAGAGCCGATAAGCGGACCTATGATGGGAACCCAAGCGTAATCCCAATCAGAATCCCCTTTTCCTTGAACGGGAAGAAGGGCATGCATGATCCGAGGACCTAAGTCACGCGCGGGATTGATCGCAAATCCAGTAGGTCCCCCTAAGGATAAACCGATGCTAAAAACCAAAAAACCGACAGACAGTGGCCCCAAACCGCAGGAAAGTCCATTGTGAAAATTAAAGATTCCAAGAACTCCGATCAAGAGAACTGCTGTCGCAATGACTTCGGTGACAAAGTTCCATGAAATGCCCCGAATCGCTGGCTGGGTGCAAAAAATGAGGAGCTTGTGCGTCTTATTTTCAGATTTTTCAAAATGGGCATGATAAGTCCACCAAACAAGGAGGGCCCCGACCATTGCTCCTAAAAGCTGTCCGATAAAATAGTAAGGAGTTAAAGCCCAAGGTGTTTTTCCTGCAATAGCCAGACCAAAAGTCACAGCGGGATTGATATGACCTCCCGTGGCCCACCCAATTGTATAGACTGCTATGGTAACGGCAAACCCCCAGGCTGCCGTAATCACAATCCAACCAGATGCTTCTCCTTTTGATTTTTTGAGTAAAACGTTTGCAACAGACCCATTCCCTAAGAGGATGAGCAACAAGGTTCCAATGAATTCACCCCAGAATATTGTCATGATCGTCACTTGAGTTTTAAAAATAATATGTTGACATATAGCAGATTTCAATGAAAAGGTACAAGTGAGGAGACGAGTTAGAGAAATGCAGTATATTTTAGCCCTTGACCAAGGAACGACTAGTTCACGAGCAATCATTTTAACAAAAGAAGGACATATTGTTGGGATTGCGCAAAAAGAGCTGCAACAAATTTTCCCCAACCCAGGCTGGGTCGAACACAATGCATGTGAAATTTGGTCTTCGCAAGCATCTGTCATGACTGGTGCTCTAGCTATGGCACACCTAAAAATGCGAGACATCGCAGCTATCGGAATCACAAATCAAAGAGAAACTACGATTGTATGGGATAGAAAAACTTCCCACCCCATTCACAATGCAATCGTGTGGCAAGATAGACGGACTCGCACATTTTGCCAAAGTCTCAAACAAGAAGGATATGAACCTCTTTTCCAAAAAAAAACCGGTCTTTTGTTAGATCCTTACTTTTCTGGGACAAAGCTTCGATGGATTTTAGATAATGTTCCTAATGCGCGAGAAAAAGCTGAAAGAGGAGAACTTGCTTTTGGAACTGTAGATTCCTGGTTGTTATGGCAGCTCACAGATGGGCGCTATCACATCACAGACGCCACAAATGCTTCTCGAACGTTACTATACAACATTCATACCCATGAATGGGATAATGAGCTCTTAGAAATCTTAAAAATTCCCCGCTCTCTCTTGCCAGAAGTGAGAGATTCAAGCGAGGTATACGCTGAATGTTCTTCTACTGTTTGTTCCTCATCAACGCCAATTGCAGGAATAGCTGGAGACCAACAAGCTGCTCTCTTTGGTCATTCTTGCTTTAAAAAAGGAATGGGCAAAGCGACATATGGAACGGGCTGTTTTATCTTAATGAACACCGGCCCAAAGCCTGCTCCAGTAAAAAACCACCTTCTGACAACTATTGCATACAAAATCGGAAACAAAACACATTACGCCTTAGAAGGAAGCGTCTTCATAGGAGGAGCTGTTGTGCAATGGCTTAGAGATAATCTCGGTATTATTAAACATTCGAGAGATATAGAGACTTTAGCTAAACAAAGCATGAACTCGAATGGTGTGACTTTTGTTCCAGCCTTTACTGGACTTGGAGCTCCCTATTGGGACCCCAACACTAGAGGAACAATCTTTGGCCTGACTCGAGGGACTCAAAATTCACATATTGCCTATGCAGCGCTTGAAAGCATTGCATTTCAAGTTGCGGATGTTTTAGATCTCATGCACGAGTTAACCCCTATTACCCAACTTCGAGTTGACGGAGGGGCTGTTGAAAATAACTTACTCATGCAAATTCAAGCTGATTATTCAAATATTCCACTAGTTAGACCTAAGTGGAAAGAAATGACAGCTCTCGGAGCTTGTTTTTTGGCAGGACTCGCCGTTGGATTTTGGAAGGATCTAGATGAAATTCAGAAGCTCTGGAAAAAAGAGCATGAGTTCTTTCCATCGATCAATGACGTCAAACGAAAAGAAGCAAAAAACAAATGGGATAAAGCTGTACATTGGGCAAAAATGTGGGGCAATTCATGAAATATTTTTGGTTTTTTCTCTTCCCTCTTTTTTCTCTTTTCTCAAAAGAATCTCAGATCTTTCAAGTCTCTACATTTAGTGCTCTCATGGAAGGAGTCTATGACGGATCTATGACTTACGAAGAAGTGGCAAAACAAGGTGATTTTGGTCTTGGAACTTTTAACCAAATCAATGGAGAAATGGTGGCGCTTGATGGCGTCTTTTATCAAGACTCACCGAACGGAACACTTAGCAAGGTTCAGCCTTCAGAAACAACTCCTTTTGCTGTGGTCACATTTTTTAAGAGCAGCTTTTCTCAAAAACTTTTGAGCTCAAAAAATTTCGGACATCTCGGAAAACTTCTACTCCCTTCCATTGTACAAAAAAACACCCCTCATGCTCTCAAAATTGAAGGATCATTTCGTCATCTCCATTTGCGCAGCTTACCAAAGCAAGAACCGCCCTATTCCGACCTAGTACAAGCTGTTAAAAAACAAAACGAATACGATTTTTATGATATTGAAGGAACCCTTGTCGGATATTATTTTCCCGAATATCTCAATGGCGTCAATGTTGGCGGATTCCACTTTCACTTCATCAGTTCTGACCATACGAAAGGAGGTCATGTCCTCGAAGTTTCAACAAAATCGGGGACCTGTTATTTTCAACCGTGCGAAAATTTAAAAATCCACTTTCCAAATAGCTCTAGCTTTGCCGAAGCAAACTTAAGTGAAGATCTCGAAGAGATCCATGACGTAGAACAACCCGAGCTCAAGGGGTACTAAATGAAACGGGAAGACATGCTCAGAAACCTACGAGAAGATCAGTGGGATGTGATCATCATCGGTGGTGGAGCCACAGGCCTGGGAGCAGCAGTGGATGCCGCTTCTCGGGGTTTCCACACTCTTTTAGTCGAACAACACGACTTTGCCAAGGCCACTTCTTCGCGTAGCACCAAACTCATTCATGGAGGCCTCCGTTACTTGCAGCAAGGAAACATCGCACTTGTGCTCGAAGCATTGAGAGAAAGAGGGCGTCTTTGTCAAAACGCACCCCACCTCATTTATCACCGCGCCTTTTTCGTTCCGAGCTACAAATGGTGGGAAGGTCCTTTCTATGGGATTGGGCTGAAAATTTACGACATGCTTGCAGGAAAACTTGGACTTGAAGCCTCTAAACACCTATCCCGCGAAGAAACTTTAGGGGCACTTCCTAACCTTGAACCCGAAGGACTCCGCGGAGGAAC
This sequence comes from Simkania negevensis Z, assembly GCF_000237205.1. Taxonomy (GTDB): domain Bacteria; phylum Chlamydiota; class Chlamydiia; order Chlamydiales; family Simkaniaceae; genus Simkania; species Simkania negevensis. Next base: position 1,414,558 of record NC_015713.1, read on the forward strand.
TCTTTACTATGATGGGCAATTTGATGATTCTCGTCTTGCTTTCACCTTAGCTCAAACTGCCGCTGATCATGGCGCTACCGTTTTAAACTACATGAAAGTCACAAGCTTGATAAAAGATAAAAACCATCTCAAGGGTGTTGTCGTTGAAGATCAAGAAACAAAAGAAAAGAAAGAACTCTACGCTAAAGTGATCATCAATGCAACGGGGGTTTTTTCCGATGATATCCGGCACATGGACAAACCCGAGGTTCCATCTATTATCCAACCTAGCCAAGGCATTCATATCGTTTTAGAAAAACACTTTCTCGAAAGTGAAACCGCAATTTTGGTGCCTCATACAGACGATGGAAGAGTTCTCTTCATGGTTCCCTGGCATGACCGCATTCTCGTCGGTACAACCGACACACTTGTTAAAGAAAAGAGCTTGGAACCCAAACCTCTAGAAGATGAAATCGAATTTGTTCTCAAACACGCTGGAAAATACCTGGCAAAGAGGCCAAAACGCTCTGACATTCTCAGCGTCTTTGCAGGATTGCGCCCCCTTATCGCCCACCAAGGAAAAAAGACAGCCGCTCTCTCTCGGGATCACTCGATCATTGTTTCAGAGACAGGCCTTGTGACCGTCGCAGGGGGAAAATGGACCACCTATCGAAAAATGGCAGAAGATGTCATCGACAAAGCCATTGTGGTCGGTAGTTTAACCGAGTGTCCTTGCCGTACCAAAACACTTCAATTGCACGGATGGCTCGATCAAGTTGACCCTTCTGATCCTTGGAGCGCATACGGATCTGACAGAAAAAACATCGAAAAAGTACTCAATGAAGACCCTTCCTATAGAGAGCTCCTTAGCAATCGCCTCCCCTACATGAAAGGGGAAGTCATTTGGGCTGTGCGCGAAGAAATGGCGCGCACCGTCGAAGATGTTCTCGCGCGCCGCACAAGAAGCCTCCTTATCGATGCCCGAATCGCCATGGCCGTTGCCCCACTAGTTGCCAGTCTAATTGCCAAAGAGCGGGAAATGCCCAAATCATGGGAAGAAAGCCAAGTTAAAGAATTCAAAGAGCTTGCAAATATTTATCTTCCCCAAAGATAATCTTACTCAAGAAAACTCAAGTGATTGAATTTTCCTGAGTATGTCACATGTTTAAAGCACTATTACTTTCTATTCTCCTTTTCTGCTCCTTTGGATTTTCAAGTCAGCTCTCACCTGAAAACAAGCTTTCTCCTCCCCTTATCACCATTTTTGAAACCCTTGAAATTTCGACTGATGCTCCCCTTGAAACTCTAATAGCTCAGCTCAAAGAAAAGTGTCATCAAACAGGAGATCGATGGAACTTTACAAACCGGTTTGAAGATAAGCGCGACACACTTATTCCCCTTTTAGATGAGCTCGGTTTTTTTCAAGCTGTTCATGCTAAAAACAGCCATTACTCTTATGCAGTGGTCTTAGGAGCTCTCCGTTCTTCAGTTCAAAAGCGGATCGATTTCTTAGTCGAAGAATGGCAACGGGGAATTCGCTTTGATAAGGTAGTTTTCCTAACGGGGAAAAGAGAGTTACGTCCAATTGAAGAGTGCCCAGATTTGCAATCTGAAACCGAAATGATGATACGCGTTTGGAATCAAACAGAAATGCCCGAAGCTCTCAAAAACCTTACGCCAATTATCGTTGACTCAAGGCCGGCTCCCGGACGCGACCGCGCTACCACAGAAAGTACAGTCTATGCTTGGCTTAAGCTTTCCCCCAACCCAGGAAGCTGCCTAGTCTTTTCATCTCAACCCTATGTAAGCTACCAAGACGCCATCCTGCGAGCCCGTATGCCTAAGACGTTTCCCATAGAAACCGTCGGAGCTGAAGGGGGGAGCTCTCTTCCTACATCTGTTTTAATGGACAACCTCGCGAAATGGCTCGAATGGTCAACCCCTTCTCAGAATTGACTCAAGTTCAAGCTCCGCTTGAATCTGATCGGCCTTATCACGTAAAGCCCTTAGATACCCAGCCGCATTCCTATCACCTCGAGCAAGAAAGTACTGACCTTCTTCTTCTAGCATCTTCTCGACTGCTGGAAGGCACCTCTTGATAAAGTAATCTGAATTCGATTTTGAACTCTCTAAAAACTAATGATATAAGTTATAAAATTTTTGAATAAAAAATGCTCCTTCATTACTCTATCTTTACAAAAAAATAAGCCAGCAAAGGAGGCTAAATGATGACTGATTTAGCTAAACTGTTTTGTAGTATCCATGACTTCTGGATTAAATTCGAGCCCGAATGGAATGCTTACTCAATTTCGCAACAAAAGCTCTCAGTCATGAATCTTATTCCTTCGAGAGAAGGGCACAGTTTCTTTTGTAGTAGTTAACTAACAAAGTTCAATGCCTAAGCTTTTCCCAGTTTCAATATTTTTAATAAGAGAGCTAATACTACATAGTTTTTGTAAAGGATACTTTTTTTGTTCTTCTGGTGACAAAAAGCCTACCTTCCATTCTTTCTCGCCATCCCATAGCCACCAAATTTTTTCTTCTTTAGGTTTTCTAGGTGATGAATTAGTTCCTTTAAAAATTGGAAATTCTTGAGCAAACTCAGGTATTGGAAAGTTACCAATAAAATTAACTTCTCCATCCTTAATACCACTTCTCAAAAAACAAAACGTTTGAAATCGATGTGGTTTTTTCGCTATTTCAGAAAGCTTTTCATCTGATGGCCTTTTTTCATAAAACCCTTCAAGAACTCGAATTAAACTTCCCCATTTAGGAGGCTTTGTATACTCATGAGTGTATTGGAAGTAGGCTAAGCCCCTTGAAGTTTGGACTTCATAAACATCTCCTAAAGAATATTTTACTAATTTGCTATTCATTCTTCATACCCAACTTCTTCAAGAATTTTAGCCCCTCTTTTTAAAGATTCAGCATAAGCAGGATTAGATTCTGCTATGCTATTGATTTTATTGATCAAAGTGCCTCCATTTTTCTCAAGCTCATGTAATTCAATAAGCGTCTGTTCAACTGCGCGAGCGTCTGATCGAGATAAGTTTTCTAATCCTTGTATTTTGAAAATTTCTATATCCTTATTTCTTAAGTGTTCACCAAAACGTCTTTCAAAATCATTTGTAATGCCTACATAACTAACTTCACCGGTTGATTCATTAAAAGCCTTATACACCGTCATTGACTGTTCAACAGACTGGGGCACCACAGGGTTAAGTGTTGAACCAACAATCGTAGCTCCTGCTGCTGCCGCTGCAATAGGACCTGCACCCTTTCCCTTGGCTACAGCTCTTACGCCGGTTGCCAACGCTCCCCCTGGAGGAATCAGTCCAGCAGAAGCCAGTTCTTGATCTGTTTCTTTTAAAACATCTAAGCCTAGCTTCTCTTTGAGATACGCAGCTTCTTCCTTCCCCTGCTGGGTATACAGATAACCTATATCGGTCCCTAATCCTCTGTCTATAGCTTCATGAATGTGAAAGTAAGTCTCTTGAAGAGTTTCTTGATAATTTTCATCTACAAATTGACCAACCAGTCCTCCAACCACACCCACTGATTTTGTCATTTCAGATAGGTCATCAATAATTTCGTGAGCAAACTCTGACACAAGATTTTTCGCATATTCTTTAATGCTGGCGTGACTATCTTCAAAAGGTTCGTTGAGGGCTAGAACCTCTTCTTTTACACGTTCGACTTCCTCAACTAACCCTTCATAATCCATCCCTAATTCAGGAAGATCAGCATCAAAATTTAGCTCGGAATACTGAGGTTCTTCAAAAGGAAACGTCGAAATTGAGCCGCTTGGATTCAATGAATGTGAGGGAGGGTATTGTGGTGAATCATCACGAAAACCCACATCTCCAGGCTTATTAATGTTAGATGGAGGTACACATTCTCGCGGGTTATCTTGAAAACACACTTCTCCAGCTTTGTTGATATATGGTGGTGGTACGCCATCAACCGAATCACCTCCACCTGCTAACCCGGCGATAATAGCTCCTACGACAACAGCACCTACAGCTATTACAGGCTCTTTGTGCTTGTCTACCCAGTGGGTAAAGTGGTGCCACTTCCTCGCAACCCAGCCCTTTTTCTTTTTCTTGCATAAAAGGAATTCTGGCTTTTCGTAGCAAATAGCTGGGATAAACTCCCAATGAAAGTCATGATTTGACGATAATTGGTACTCTTCTTCGTCATCTACATCTGCGTACATTAGATCGATTAATTCTTCGATTTCTCGCTCGTATCTCTCAGCTAAATCTGGCCGACTCTTAGGAACGCTAAACCTTATGTTAAAGATTGCAAAGTCGATCACTCGCTCTGCTTCCTCATCGCAAAGACTTTCGAGGAAATCAATATCTGTCAGAAGATCAATAAAGCCAAAAACATGGTCAACATAGCCATCAAGATGGGTCAGGATATTTCGCGGACTAAAATAGCCCCAAGGGTTGATTAATCCATTTTCGTCTCGAGGGATGAATAGCTTCTGTCCTGTTTGAAGATGGTAGTTTTTGGATTCAAAGGTGTAGGAAGGAATGGGACTTAATAGAAACGCGGGCAAGCAGAAAAGCAAGAGGAAACGAAAAATTCTCACTTTGAACCTCTAGTCCTGAACGACGAGATTTCATAATTTAGCAAGAAGCTTGCGCAAAGGAAAGATTTTTCTTGATCTTCCTCAAAGAATTCGTCTCTGCTTAAGGCTGAGAATCAAGCGTCGAGGACAATCATTTGGAATCCGAAAAGTTGAATCACAATAAGCAAAAGATCAAATAAATCTCTTAGATAGAGCTTTCGACCTTCTCTCTTCCGTCCCTTATTTAAAATGGGCCATGAAAACGATTTAGATCATCATAGTTGTTCTGAGAATCGTGATTATTTCGTGGGCTTTTTTCATGAGAGGATGGTCCTTTGTCTTAGAAGGTGGATTTCTAAACAAGTTTCCGAGCTATTTAATAAGGGCCTTTACCTTTGACCTTATGTTCTTTTTGTGGGATCGAAGGGAGAAGCAGAGAGCCTCTCAAGAATCACAGGCCTAGCAAAAGCTCAAAACGACCCTGAAAATAGGATCAAAAAAATCAAAATTTCTAATTCAGGTTAAAGTAGGTTAAATCGGCTCCTTTGATCGCTTGAATCGCCAACGAATAAAAACCCATAGCAGGAGTAAGAACCTTTGCACCCATTAAGGCTCCTATCAAAATCTCCACACCAGTTTGACAGCTTGAAGAGAATAACTCTCGAAGCAAGTTTCGAATAGGGCAAAACGTCGATCCAGAATGAATAAAAACTAGTTTTTCACAATTTCCGAAATAGACAACTGAATGTTGCACCTCCTGATGGAGGGTTTCATGTTGCTCCCGGTTCAGCAAGAAGCTGTAACAAATGAATCTCCCGTATTGATTCATCACCCGATTGGAAAGACCTTAAAAACGTCTGTGTCTACTATTAAATACTCTAACCAATACCAGCTTAAGTATCAGACAAACCATGGCTTCAAATCGGATATGTGTGGAGGTGGATATTATTATTGATTTTTGATGCAAGCTTTTAATTTAAAAATATATAAATCAATTTAATTCACACTAAAAATAGAGAGTTAGATACACTTGCATTTGAAAGATGAAACCTGTCTAAATAAAAAAGGCAATGAATATCTCCGATTGTCAGTATCAAAGAAGTGACATGAGGTAGATTAAAAGGTTAACTTAAGGATTGAGGACAACATATGGCTGAAGCAATTGAAGCAATCGATGGACCTTTTGAAGCTCTGATTGAGCTTTATGAAAGATCTCATGATACGCCCCTTAGTAATGACGCGATAAGTCCGATTCCAGCAACTAAGGAAAAGGTGCGATTCGCAGCGTTGGAAATGCTTTCAAAGGAACAGCACCACATACAAGAATCCTCCAATCAAAAATTAACAACTATTCAGGCTATTCTCTCTGACCAGATCATGACAGTTGAAACGACTGAAGATAAACAAATCGCTCTAGAAGGCGTTTTGACTGGAGATTTTTCTTATACAAACAATTCTGAAACAAAGTCTTTTAGCGAGTCTGAGGAAAAGCTTAACCAAATTGAAGCAATTATTCGAGATAGAGATAAATATTACAGCCATCCGCATGAGAAGTTTGCCTGTATTGAGGCAATTTTGGGTGATCACTCAAAATCAGCAAACCCATGGGTTCAAGCCCACAAATCTCTTTGTCTTGTAGAAGAGTCTAGCCGCCATATCATCAGAGCTGAGGAAAAAAGACATAAAGAATTGCGTGAACTTTGGCGAACAGGAATGTGCAATAAAGCAAAGCACTACACTGAAATGGCAGACAGTCAAAGGTGGTGGAGAAATGCTTCTATAGTTATGTTGATCGCTTCTGGAACCCTTCCGATGTTAGGAAAGCCTATACTTAATAAAGCTGCTGAACTGATAGATAAAAATGGAAAGCAAACAATTGAATTCGGCACTCAAATAAGCAAACTTGAAAAGCAAGACAAAGAAACTTTACTTGATTGGGAAACGCAGCAAGAACGTCAAGCTTTGGAGACGCAGCAGCAACTCATTCAAGAAGCGCGCCAGAATGACACCTCGCTAAAAGAGCGCCATCTTGAAGTGATTAAAACGTTAACCAATATGATTATTGGGCGTTAAATTTTTGAAAGAGGAAAAGTATGCATGCTTTTTTAATTCAACCATCTGCGTAATTATTTGTAGCAGGAACCTCTTTGACTCACGTTTTGAGTCCTTTTTTAGTCTTTTTGTCAAAAGATGAAGAAATTTTTTGTTATGGAGCGCTAGTAACTAGTAGAGCGAGATATACGAGTTATTGTAACAGTGAAGTTGCCCCAAAAAAAAGGACCACTAACCCGCTTTTAAACGTTTTTACGAACACTTCAGACGTTCTGTTGCTTCGAGACGGTATTGTTCCAATGTCTAACCCCAAGCGTTTGTCCAAACTGAACTGTTTCTTTAGCTATAGAACAACTCCCATTATCACTGAGCCACTGGATCGGTTTTCCTGTTTTGGGTTTCAAAGTGCCCCCTTTAACCTTCAATCTTATCTCTTTGCTTACCCCTGAAAGAAAAACTCTTCCGGATCAAAAAATGGCAAGGTGTAAAGCAAGTCAAAGATACGCTTGATGAATGGGTAAAAGAGAATTTTAGCAAGCAAGAGGTAGAGCATGACAACCTTTCTCCTTAACAGAAAACAGGCGAAGCTGTCGTTGAAAGCAAAGCAAAAGAACCACAGTATTTTTACTTGCCTAATGGGTTTTATTACACCTTTTTATCTATACGACACTCCTTAAAGCAACCCCAATTACATTATCTATTACTTGAGTATATTTCACATTTTACCTATACGGAAAAAAGATATCTTTCTTAGTCGGAGATCAAAAGATAATGAAAACGATCCTTTCTCTCTTTTTTCTTTTTGTTTCAACACAATTGCTCGGAGACGTCATCAATATTCAAGGTGCTACAAATATCACAACCACATCGAGTCAAGTCAATGCAATTGTCGTTGATGGAAATGGTAACATGAGCCAACAGGTTTTCCCTTATAATCCACAAACTCAACAAGTAGATGTTGGAAATGCAAATCAAGGAGAGAATGCCAGCATTTATTTAACTCTCTTCATGATGGGCTTCATGTGGTGGGATGGATATTGGGTTGGACACAATGGATATTATTGGAATGGACATACCAATGTGTATGTCAAAAATGTCAACTGGAACAACCACTGGAATAATTACTGGCACAATACTTGGAATCAAAAATGGCAAAACTATTACAACAAACATAAAAATGACCCTAACTTTCCTTACAAAAATAATAGAAGCTGGCCTCATCATTCTGGACAATTGCCTTCACACGACCGCCCTCATGAGCATTCATCCCCTCAACAGCGAGAGCATGACTTTCATAGAAATCCTAGGGAACGAGATTTTCGCTAGAGAGATTTCCTCAATCTATACATTATCAATATCTTAAGAAAAATCAACACTCATCTGATTCATTATGAGTGGATTAAAAAACTATTTTAAATAAATCAAGAAATGATTAATATTAGCTTAAGAGGAAATCAAAAAAAGGGGAGATCATGCGTATTTCACTAAACATTAAATCTACTGAAGCTGCTGAAGATCAAAGCTCTGAAGTCGGCTGGGGCGAAGTTCTTATCATTTCGCTGAGATAGGTTACAAAACCCTAAAAATCAGTAATCAAGAACTCCAAGAGCGCAGACATGATTGCCAAAACGACATCATGTGCGCTCTTTTTTTTTACCCATTAATAATCAGAATATTAGATAGTGTCGTCAAAATAAACCTCCCCAAAGAGCAATACATCTAATTTGCACTGCAGCCATAAATGAGGCTGCATTTTTTGCATATCTTGTAGCAATTCCCCTCCAACGTTTTAGGTGTAGGAGTGTGTTTTCCACCAAGTGTCGAAGTTTATAGAGATCTTTGTCGAAGGGCCAAGGCTCTCGTCGGTTCGATTTTGGTGGAATCACAGGGTTTATACCCTGATGATTAAGTTGTAAAAGGATTGCATCGCTCTCGTATGCTTTATCTGCGAGAAGATGTTCTGCAGAAATACCTTCAATCAAGAAGCTAGCCTGTGTGCTATCATGTTTGGCACCTTCTGTAATAACAATTCTGACTGGCATACCATGCGCATCCACGGCCAAATGCAATTTTGTGTTGAGCCCCCTTTTGTCCGACTCATCTCCTGATTGCCTCCTCTTGCTCCTGCAGCGTGTGGGTGAACCTTAATATGACTCGCATCTATTATGAGCCATTCATAGTCGGGGTCGTCTATCAGACTTTCTAGCAATTTTTCCCAAACCCCTTGATTCCTCCACCGGCAGAATCTTCGATGTGTATTTTTCCAGTTACCATAGTCCGGAGGTAGATCTCTCCAGGGTGCCCCTGTACGCAATATCCAAAATACAGCATTAATGAACGTACGATTATCTTTCGCTGGTGCGCCTACAGATCCTCTTCTCCCAGGGAGTTTTTGTACAAGCTGTTCCCAGATTGCATCTGATATGTCATGACGTCGATGTGTTTCCATTTTCTTCCTCTTGTTGGATGTTTTTTCCTACAAAAGTACCATATTAAAATAATTTGACGACACTATCTAGTGCTCTGTCTCAAAAATTCTTCATCGAAAGCGAGCCAAATTTTGAGCGCAATTTGCTTTATCAAAATTGAGAACATTGTCAATGTGACAAGGCGAAATTTTGATAAAGCAAAGGGCCCCAAAAGATGGATTAATAGCGGTGAAGAATTTTTGAGACAGAGCACTAGAAGGCCACCCGACAAAACTTAAGGTTCATTGACCCATAAAATCAAACTTGATATAGACTGATAACCTGAGTTCTGCGTTTATTTTGCTCATTCTCTGGAAAGTTCTTTTAAATTCTCAGCATGACTCAGGTTGATAAATAATTTGCTTACGTTAGAGGTGCATCCATGCAACTACTTAGGTTATTTCTCTTCTCTTGTCTTTTCATTGCTCCTTTAGTGGGCAAAGAATCCCCCCCTTCAAAGATATCTAAAGAACCCGTCCCCTCAAAGGTAACTTATGTTTACAAAAAGGATATCGAAGGACGGACCTCTGAAACGACATGGATCCTTCAAGAAAAAGACAAAAACGTTCATATCCAAGGGATCAGCGGAAATGGTGAGACCCTTATCATCACTTCACCTCCAATCAACACGCAAAGCTTTTCTTATCAATCGAAGAACGAAAAAAATGAATACTACATTCATCGAGATGGCCCCTACCTCTTTGCTAAGCGAAATGATCAAGGAGGCGTCACTCAAAAAGAGTTCAATATCGGAGATGATTTATGGATTCAAGAGTTTGATTTTACCTTCCGCCCCTTTATTCTCTCAGCTGCAGATTCTCTTAAATTCTACATTGTCCATCCAACTAAACTCAGCCTCCATCACATGATTGCTACAAAATCACCTCGACTTGAGCAAGTCGAAATCAAAGGAGAAACACACGATGCAATCAAAGTCAAAGTGACATTAACCGGCTTAAAAAAAATGTTTTGGAAAGCCGAGCTTTGGTTTGAGCGAAATACAGGTGATCTTCTAAAATATATGGCAAATGAAGGTCCAAACACACCTACGAGTATCATTACACTGTTTTCAAAGAAGGAAGAATGACAAAAACAGCTCTTGTTACTGGAGTCAGTCGAGGAATTGGGCAAGGGTTTGTCAAACACTTGTTAAGTCGCGGCTTTTCAGTGATTGGAACCAGTCAAAATCCAGATAGCATTACTCCTCAAAAAAATCTCACCGTTGAATTGCTCGATATCCGAGATGATGAGGCCATTCAGGCTTTAGCTACTAAATATGAAAATACCCCCATCGACCTCATGATCAATAACGCAGGCGTACTCTATGCTGACAGTCAGATCGGATGGGGTGAAAACCCTACAGAAATTGGAACTCTGTCTCGAAAAGGGATGATGCAGACTATTGAAATCAACGCCGTCAGCACAGTCAAAATGACAGAAGCTTTTGTTCCTCATATTGTCAAAAGTAATCTGAAACTCATTGCAACTATTAGTAGCGGTGCAGGTAGCATCACAGATAATGCATCGGGAGGATTTATTGCCTACCGGATGAGCAAAGCTGCACTTAATATGGGGATGCAAGAGTTTGCCATCAAATTGAAAGATCAAGGAGTTCACGTCCTTCTTCTGCATCCAGGTTGGGTTCAAACGACGATGGGTGGTCCAAATGCAGTCGTTCCTATTGAAGAAAGCGTGTTAGGCATGCTGAAAGTGATCGAAAAATGTCGAACCTATCGCTCGGGTAGTTTTTACGACTACCATGGTCAAGTACGTCCCTTCTAATCTGAACTCTGGGTTTCTAAATCGCTTCCTCTTGGTCTTCTCGTAGACGCTTATAACTTATAATGTAGAGTCCTAGCATACAGAGAAAAAAGAATAGGAAAAGACTTGGCATCACAAATGCTCGATTTCCTGGAATCATTCCCATGACAATAATGCCAAATAGCGCTAAACCGATATTGATAAAGCTCATAATTGACGAGGCGTTGGGCTTGTCTTTCACTCTAAATGTCGCGAGAACAGCGGCATTCGAGTACATGAGTGGAATTCCAAAGTAGAGTAAACAAACTGGCAAGAAAATGCTGAAAACGGAATGAGAACCTCCTAAAAGCAAGCCAAATAAGAGTGCCACTCCCAATGCCATGATCCCGATCCCAACATGCAAAACCGTTTTAATTTCAAAATGATTTGCTAAACGAGCTGCCACAAAATTCCCCAAGAAATACCCTGTTGCTGGAATCAAATTGAGCAGCCCAAATGTGTCAGGTCGCAATCCCATCATACTAATCACAATGACTGGAGCTGTGGCAGCAAAGACATACACAAAAATGGTGGAGGTTCCAATTAAAATCGAATAAATCACTAAAATGGGATTTTTGAAATCCCGTTGGTAATTTTTGAGAACTGTAGTTAAACGGGTTGCTTCTTTTTCTTGGCCCGGGCCTGTCTCTGCAAGGCGATAGACCAAGTAAAGGGCGAAAACCGAATAAAGCGTTAAAAAGTAAAAGCAGCTTTCCCATCCAAAAAGAGTGACTAAACTCCCCCCTATAGCAATTGAAACTCCAGGAACTACAGCAAAGGCAAGCATCGTATATGCAGTGATTTTGCGAGCGTGTTTTTCATAAAAGTAATCGCTGATAATTAAAAATGTAAGACTAAGTCCCACACTCGAACCCAGTGAGGTCAGAAGCCTTCCCAATAAGAGGAGTGAAAAATTGTTTAGCGGTCCTGAAAGAGCACAAAGGAACGAAGAAACCATTGCAATTGAAATGCCAAAGTATAGCGCCGGCTTTCTTCCAAACCGCTTAGCAACAGGACTATAAATGAGCTGCCCAATGCAATATCCCAGCAAGTAAAGAGTCACTGTTAGTTGTGCAACGGTGACCGAAATGCCAAATTCCTTGATGATTGCAGGAATTGCGGGTGTAAAAAGGGCTGCCCCTATCGATCCAAAAGAAATCAAGACAATCAAAGTTAAAAGAGAAGGTCTTTTGACATTTAACTTCTGAAGATCAGATGTTGGGTGAACGGGTGCACTCATTTCTTTCCTTCGACGGCAATTGGGTTAAAATGATACTTTTTAGAGCTGAAACCCATTCAGGTCTAGCGTTGAGCCCTTCGACAAGGTCCAGCTTTTCCCCTCCCCACTGTTTGAATTCAGCTTGATATTCTATCCCAATTTCTTGCAATGTTTCAAGACAATCCGCCACAAAGGCTGGAGAAAAAACGAGAATCTTTTTCTTCCCTTCTTTCGCTAGCTTTTCCAAGACATTACTTGCATAAGGTTGGATCCAAGGATCTTTACCGAGTCGAGATTGGTAGCAATGACTCACAGCTTCCTGAGGAAGTTTAAGCTGGCGACAAATGGCAGCGGTTGTTGCAACACATTGTGCAGCATAACAAGTCCGATTCTTGTCAGTGAGTTCTTGGCAGCAATTAGGTGTTTTCAGGCAGTGATGACACCGGTCTGCTTTTTGAACTTGTCTTTCTGGAAGTCCATGATAACTGAAGAGAAAGTGGTCGTACTGTGCCAAGTCGTATTGGCGAGCCGCTTGGCAAAAAGCATGTATGACTTCTTCATGGGTCGCAAATCCATCCATACAAACCAAAGAAGGGATTACTTCCCAAGTTTGAAGAATGCGAAAAACCTCTTGATAAACTGAGCCTGTGGTTGCAGAGGCATACTGTGGAAAAAGTGGAATGAGAACGATCTTTTGACAACTCCTTAAGTTCTCAAGCCCAGTTTCAATAGAAGGGGTTTGATAACGCATTGCAAGCTCAACTTGAAAAGAATTTCCCAAAGCTTCTTGCAGTTTATCTTTAAGCTCGTAGCTATAAATTTTAAGGGGAGAGCCTTCAGGCTTCCAAATGGCTTGATAAAGCTTTGCAGAATTTCTGTACCGTTTTGGAATGATCACTCCTCTGACAAGCAATTGGCGAAGGAAAAAAGGGATGTCTATGACTCTTCCATCTGTCAAAAATTGGGTGAGATAACGCTTAACTGCTCGAGGCTTAGCTGAATCAGGCGTCCCCAAGTTGACGAGGAGAATCCCCACTCTCGGACTCATTGACTACTCCATGCTTTTGACTTGGCTAAGATAGACATGCTTATAAACGGCATTCAAACTAAAGACAAGAGCACATAAGAGTGAAGTGACTCCAAAAATAACAAATCCCTCAGCATAAAGATTGGAATCTCCAAAAAAGCCTAAAACTTGAGGAACGATTCCAGCTCCGAAAGTGAAGCCAAATGGGGCCATGATCGAGACCATTGCTGCATTCTTTTCAGGTGTTGCAATCGTTGCCACTCCATAATGAATGATCGGCATCAGACAAGCAGCAATCGGGGACTGAATACAAAAAAGAAGAAGTGCTAGTAAGGGGTTTGTCATCCCCATCATTGCTGTGACAGTTCCGCAAATCACTAAAATGATCACTAATGACTTTTTTAACCCTAAACGGTCAGCAACATATCCCCCGACAATTGCCGTAAAAATACTAATTGTTCGGGCAATGATAATCAAATGATTGACCTCATGAGCCTCAAGCAAGTTGTGGCGTTCAAAGTAATCAGGAGCCATATTATAGATCCCGATGTTCAATCCATTAATGATACAAAGAAGTAAATTGATGATCCAAAAAGAAGGTCTGGAAAAAACTTCACGAGCAAAAGAAAAGGTAATGGGAACGCTTTTTTCCTCTTTCCTTCGGATCATAAAGAGGAGGATAAGACTTAAAACTGCGGAGAGAAGACCAAAACCATTGAGAATCCCTCTCCAGTTGTAGAATTGGATAAAAAATTGAACAAAAAGAGGTCCCAAAATAAAAGCAAAACTTTGAGCTGTTCCAAAAATTCCAAAGGCTTTTCCTAAATGGTGATTTGGAACATTTTCTCGAATCAAAGCCACTGCAGAAGGGATAAAAAAACCAGCGCTCACACCCACAACAAAAATAGCCCACCTGAACTGCTCAAACGAGTTTGCATAAGCAGTCAACATCAGCGCAAATCCCGTCGTTAAGACGGAGAAAATGATCGTAAACTTATGAGAAAATTTTGCTGAGAGATACTGAGAAGCAAAGAGTGTGATAGCAAAACCAAGAGATAAGACCAAAAAAATATTTCCCGTGTCGGCGTGACACAGATTCATCTCTGAGCAGATGAAGGGAGTCAAGGGTGAAAAAATCACGCGTGCCAAAATGTTGACAAACGAAATAAAACTGATCAGCGTCAGAAAAGGTATATAGGGGGTAAAACGGGTCTTTGTCTCGGTCACATTATGCATCGTATTATTAGCGTTTTTCTATCGTATTATTCAATTAACAACAACCCATTTTTAGGGTCGCAAATGAGAAACTTTAATCATCGTTTGTAGGAGCTCATTTTTACTTAAAATTCCAAGAACTTTATGATCATCATCTACGATGGGAAGCGCGTCTAGATTTTCATCGAAAAAAGCCTGGATTACTTCATTTAAATTGGTACTTTGATCGGCACAAAGGGTTTCTTTTGATACAACTTCTTTTAAGCTTTTACTCCCTTCTTTTGCTTGGATTTTTCGCAAAATCTCTTTTTCTGATAAAAGACCTACGAGTTTTCCTTCTGAAGAAACAATAGGAAAATGCTCAAATTTGTGATCTTTCACGAGCTTCCAGGCCGCATCCAAAGAAAGATTTTCATGTAAGGGAAGTATTTTCTTATTCATGATCTCTCCAGCAACAATCACAGACCGCTGCTTGTAGAGCTTTTCACTAGCTTTTAGAAATTTCTCATGCTTTTCAGCATCCGATTCTTCACCAAATTGCTGGCCAGGTTGTCTTTGTTGATCGTAACGATCTTTATCAATTTCCTCTACCCGATAAGGAGAACGAACACTACTCGTATTGGTGATGTAAAACATCGGAAAATCCTTAAAAAACCTATGCAACCTCTGTTTCGTTTTAATTGTGCTCTTTCTTAGGGATTTTTCTCTTTCTCCCAACCTTTTTGCCTAGAAAAGGACTTTGCTGAGGATTTAAGAAAATCCGCCCTAGGAAGTAAGCAGAATTCACCCAAAACGCAGGTTATATAACGATAGCACTAATCTTACAGTTAATCAGGGTTAAAAAGGAATAGAGGATGTGCGCTTTATACTCAAACTACTTCAAAATTTGGATTTTCGGTTGCGCCAAAGCACCGTAATTTGCCGATCTTAAGTGACCTCATATTCCGAGTATTGGGTCACTTAAGATCGATGAATTCCGAAAGCTTTCGCGCTCTTCAAAACTAAATTTTGAAGTAGTTTGAGTATAAGAATAAAGTGCACTATAGAAAAAATTATAAGCCCAGATGAATGCGCGTTTCTTCGGCTTCTTTGCGCACTCTTTCAAGCATTCCTCGATTATTCGCATAATCTTCGCAAACATTCATCAACGTTTTAATCGAAGAGAGCGTCTTTCCACCCACTCCGCGGGCATGATTTAGAATTTCATTTCGCCAAATAGGCAAAATTGTCTTCATATCATCTTCAGTTTCTTCTGAAGCTTCAAACTCACCTAAAAACTCTTGGATCTCCCCACGAAGGATTTCCTTCTCCTGCTCCTCTGGAGCTTCCTCTTCTGGATACATATTCCCCTACTTTTCAAGATCTTGCCTGAGCTGATCTAAATCTCGAACAACATCCTTAGGATTTCCTTTTCCTTCTGCATAGGCATGGCAATCCGTAATCATTTTACTGATATGTTCTTCAATTGCTCCTCCTATCTCATGGGCCTCACTTTCTAGGGCTTTCTCCAGAAACTCTAAGACCTCATGCATCGAGTCTCTTGAATATCCCCCTTGCTCAAAGCGCCATAAAAACGTTTGAAGATCGAGAATAAGTTGCCTCTTGACCCCTTGAATTTTGCCCTTTTTTGGAGGAAGGCTCATTGTTAACTCCTTAAAACTTCCTTTACAAGTTCTAGCTGTGTATTCACCCGATCGAGCTTCCCATGTCCATTCGCAAAGTCTGCACAAAATTGAATGAGCTGCTGGGTCAGTTCATATAATTTCCCACCAATTTCCTTTGACCGACTGAGTATCATTGTTTCGTAAAGCCGCAAAAGATGACTCATTGTTGATTTTGAATACCCTTCATTTACAAGACGATAGAAAAAATTCCCTAGAATTTCATCGAGTTCTCGCTTCATGACAGGCAATGCACCTGGAAACGGTTGACTAAGTGGTGTTGGCTCTGGATTTGTACTCACGGAATACCCCCTTCACATGACTCCCTATTTATAAAATAAAACAAGGTGATTTAATTTTATAGAAATAATAGAAGATGAAATCATATTTAACTAAAAACCAAACAATTAAATTATTTATTGATCCCTAAAAGTGAAACCCTTATAGGTAAACTTGAGGTACAATAAATGACAAAATTGATTAAGCTCTACACATCCAAGACGTTTCGAGTATTGTCAGGTTACTTTAGTCAACTCCTCCTCTCCCTCATTCTCCTGTTTGTATTTCGCCCCTATGATCGAGGGCTTATTTATTCATCAATCTGGCAATTCGTATTTCTTGTCGTCTTCCTCTCTGCTATCTTCAATTGTAAACACTCACGAAAAGTTAAAATTGCAGCCTCTTGCTTCGCTATCCCGGCTCTCGTCTTCCATTTCCTTCACCTTGCATTTCCAAGCACCACTTTTATTATCATTTTTCTAGTCTTTGTCATCATCTTCACGTTCATCATCACCACCTCAATCATTAATCAGGTTGTTGTCAACGCAAGAGTCCGCCTAGAAACCTTGAAAGGGGTTGTCTGCGCCTATTTCATGGTCGCCTTCGGCTTTGCATTTATCTACTATCTTCTCGATCTCGTCTCTCCAGGAACATTTCATGCCGATTTCTTTCAAGCTGAAACCATCTCTCATAGCCGCTATCTCTCAGAAATGATGTACTTTAGCTTTGTGACTTTGCTAACGATTGGGTACGGTGACATCATCGCTGTTAAAGATGTCGGGCAAACCTTCACCATCTTAGAAGGAATCATTGGCCAATTTTACATAGCCATTCTTGTCTCGCGCCTCGTCGCGGTCTATTCTTTTTTCGAGCATAAGCTTCACTTAGTTGCGAAAAGTGACGCAAAAAAAGATCCTAATGGATGAACCTATCCACTATTAATGGTATTAATAGCGGCGAAGAATTTGTGAGGCAGAGTATTAGTGCTCCATAACAAAAAATTCCATATCTAATTTGATCCAGACTTTCGCTAAATTTTTCTCTCCCAAAATTGACCACATTGTCCATGAGATAAAAGGAAGTTTTAAGAGGGGAAAAGATAGTTAAAGTAGCTATGGAATTTTTTGCTATGGAGCACTAGCTCTCAGTTACACGTTTGAAAAGCTTGACAATTTCTTGATAATAAAAAGGAAACAAGTCAAATGTTGCTAGAAAAAAAGTATGCGCAATCGGCGCTTCTCGACCAAATAAAGGCAAGGCGCACTGCGTTAAGACAGTCGCTCCAATCAATGATAGGGCAAAAAACGAAGCAAAGTATACGCCATGTAAGTAGCGATGCGTTTCGTAGTAAGTAGGGTCGTCTCTAAAAGTTTCTGGAATCCAGTGCTCAGTGAAATCAGCAGCCGCATAATTTGCCACACTACTGGAAAAAGCAAATGTAACTGAAGTGACAAGAGCTGGCATCCATCGCACTTCCCGTATAAAACTCGCAAAAACGATATTGGAAACAAAACACTTTGCAGTCAAATCCTGAAAGTGGTCGTAAATTTTGTCGACATTTGCAGTTATGGAGTGGAACATAGCCCTACCTCCAATATCCCAACATCTAAAAACGCCAATGCAAGTTGACGAGGAGCACAAGTTTTCCCTAGCATCAGATAAGTTGACCCTACAGCTGCCGTAGCAAGGAGAACTTTATATTTATGATCCAATTGGCAAGTATCCCCTCTAAAGTATTCAATCATTTGATGTGTCAATGTGTAGGAAATAGCTGATACCAAACCAATTGCAGTAGCAGAATGAGGCGTAATATTCCATCTTGGGAAAAAATAATTAAGAGCAACAGTCAAGACGAGGTTGGATAAGACCGTGGTCGCACAGTGCACTCCAATCTTTTTAGTTTCCTGAAAAAAAGGCTTCCAATTCGGCTCACCTACTGCAAAACCTACATGATTCCAACTCATCATCCATTCCTTCTTCTAAACCCATGGGATTTAATGATAAAACCGATTGCATAGTGCAATCGACATCCACGATACTGCTCCAAATTTAAGAGAGTCATAAAAAGTCGCTTCCTTCTCAAACCATGTTGCGATATCTGGAAAAAAATAAATTGAGCCCCAAAGCATCCCAGCTGTAACCACAACAGCTCTGAGCTCTTCATTTTCATCTCCCGGAGCCAAGTGCGAGAGATGATGTGTCACATTGACAACCAAGGCTGTCACAGCTCCTTGCAAAATACCAATCTTAACCTCACTCACCTTAAAGAAATAAGAGAGTAGGCTATTCGCTACAGTTGCTACAATCAGGTGGTCTGTCGTCCGACCGAGAAACGCTGAGGCAAAGTCGCTTGTAAAAGTTTTTTGTCTATAAATACATAGGGCATCACAAGTCATGTTTCATTCCAAATAAACTCTTGAACCCTTCTCTCAATAAAGAGAGAAAGATTCATAAAAAGTAATGAAATCATAAATAATTATAAAGAAAAAGTAAAGAACAGCTTACTTAGCTAACTTCATAGAAAATTTTTGGATCACGCTCTACTCTGATCTGCGCTATCAAGGGGTCTTAAGCATGATACAGATAAAGTTTGCAAGCGAACTCATTGTGGCGCAAGCCAAAGCATTCTCCTTAGAAATCACCAACTCAGCCGAACTTGCAGCATTAGGCAAGAAGTATGCAGACGCAAAAGCTGCCATAGCGTAGAGAAGAACCTGAGCTGCCTGAGTCTTCATTCTGTTTTCAGCAAACGTCTTTGCTAAGATGCATGTTAAACTGCCAGCTAAAGAGGTGTAAATAGCGCCAAAACCAAGAGATTTAGGCAGCATATCAAAAGACAAAGCTTCTACAGCTTTTGGTACATACTGACCAGCAAGTGTCAATCCTCCAGAGGCGAGGGTATTGAAGCTAAAAGGAAGAATTTCATTCGCCCCTTGCGAGATAAAATTTTGAATATAACTAGACATTTTGCCCTCTTCGTTTAAAAAAAACGAGGTGGAAATCCACCTCGTTCATCAAGAACTTGATACTTGAAAATAGCTTACGCAGCTTTTTTCTCAGTACCTTCTTTCTTGTATTCTTCTTGATTAAGCTTACCGTCTTTAAGGTGCTTAGCATATAGCTTAGCATCCCAATCGTGAGTTTTGCTAACTGCAGAGCGATCAGCTTCATATTGCTTAGCATCTTTGTCAGTAAGAACTTTCTTGCCATCAGCGATGTCTTTTGCAAGAGCTTCAAAAGCTTTGTCATCTAGTTTTTCTAGGTCAGCTTTTGTTCTCTTATCTTCTTCAGCAGGCTTTTTCTCTGGCATGAGGAAAAGTGCAGCAAATTTAACAATTGTAGAAGCAGCAGCAACAGCCATTGCGCTCTCAAAAGTAATTGCCATTCCAGCTAGTGTAGCAATTTGTGGTAGGAAGTAAGCAGAAGCGAATGCTCCAACTGCATGTGCTCCAGTTTTAACCATGTTGCTTTCGAAAGTTCCAGCTGCAAAAGTTCTTCCAAGAACGTTTACTAGGCTACCGCTTAAAGAAGTCAGTACAGAAGCACCAGCTAAAACTTCAGGAGCCATTGTAACATAAGAAACCAATTGTGGTACGAATTGACCAGCATATGCTAAAGCACCTGTTCCAACAGTGTTAATGATTGCTGGAATAGCTTCTGCTTTAGCTTGGTTACCTAGGTTTTGTAAATGAACGGTCATTTTGTCCTCCGTGGATTGTTGTATTCATTTTAATTCTGATGCAACAATCATAGAGTCATTGTGAATATTTTGTAAAGAAGAAATTTGTCATTTATTTTTTTTATTTTTTCCAAAAAATTGACACCTCTAATTTTTTGACTATCAAAGGCTTAAATAGGGTTTTCTCTGCTTAAGAAACAGATAATAAAACTGCATCACTTTGTTCAAAACTACACTCAAAAAAAGACTGCCTTACACAAGTTTATCGATAGTTCTATTGCGCTCTGTCTTAAAAATTTCAAATACCAGTTGCAGTTAGGTTAACGAACCTTAGCTTTCAGTTCCTCTTAAGTAGGAAGATAAAAGATCGGTTCAATTTCAGCCTTAGGATGTCGATAAGTATCAACTAAATTTCTAAAATGTCTCCTAGAATAGTGAAATAAACGAAGAGCTGTGAAAAGATAAAATGTAAGCTTAAGAGAATTTTTATTTGCTTCAATCGTCTCAGAAAGACACCCAACATAATCGGCAACTTTAAAACTAAGATAGGCCTTTGGAAAAAAGGTCGCGGCATAGATGAGAACTTCTAGTGCCTCTTTTTTCCAACTAAGGTCGCTGAAATAAACGACTTCCTTACGAAGTTGCTCATAAGTGGGTTTTTTAATTTGTAAAACTTCATCTTGAAGGGGCTGAAAGAGGTTATCTACAAAATGGTTACAGGCAATCATTGTCGAAATTTCAAATGGGGTCGCTGTGTTCATATCAGCTCTCAAGATAAACCTTTGCCCCAAATAGAATATGGATCCCAAAGCAAGCGTTTCAATCATGCCTTTAATAGCAGAGCGGACAACTAAAGCGTAAGTCTCCAGTGCTAAATGTCCTACTTGCTGAAAGAATGAATGTGGGTTGATCTCATGAATTGCAATCATCAAAATGTTCGCATTGTTAATTTATAACCTGAGTTCTGGGTTTCTTTTGCTCATTCTCAGGGGTTTTTCTCATTCTTCCCACCCTTTTGCCATTTGACTCTTTCCTTCAGCAAAATAGCTGAGAATTTAAGAGAATTCTCAGCTGGAAATAAGCAAAATAAATTCAGTCTCCAGATTAATAGAAAAATGATACATTCCTTTTGATATCAAAGCAATTAGAAAGACTACCTAGTTCCTCTAAAAAACCTATCCAGTATTAAAGAATTTATTTAATTTCTTCTTTTCATTTTGACCACATTGTCTATGAGATAAGAAGTCAAAATGAAAAGGGAAAAGATGGAATAAAAAATATCTTCTCTAACCTGAACTCTGGGTTTATTTTGCTTAGTCTCAGGAGAGAGTTCTCATAAATTCTCGGTATTTTTGGCTCGGGAAGGGCCAAATGGTCCTTTTCGAGGAAAAAAGGCTGAGAATGAGTGAAATAAACCCAGAGTTCAGGTTCTCTAATGCCGGATAGGTTCACAGTCAATTCAATTTTTTTAAAAGAGGGTTATCTCTTCTTTACAGCTTGTAGCTCAGGGTGATTGTGTAAAAATCGGATTTGCTCATCTTGATTGAGAAATTGATCTGCTTGCTCCCAAATTTGAGCAAACTTAACTGGTTGAGCATGTTGAATGTCTGCAAGAAAAGCATCTTTATCATACAGATTCATATGAGGAAAGAGTGCCGAAACCATGTGAATCAGTTGAGCTGGAGTCATTTGCTCATAAATCGGAAATTCGATTTTTCTTAATTCATCATCAGAATATAAGCGTTGAAGCTCAGGTAATATTTTTGTTTCTTCTTCATGAAGGTGAAGCAGATTATCACCGACAAACTTTCGATACTCTAGGTAAAAATGATATCCAGCCTCTTGTTGATCGGCGTCTAGCATCATTTCATCTAGAAGGTTCTGCAAATGTACAAGTGTTTGAGACATCTCATCATGATCTAGGTGAGCATGCAGATGAACTTTTGAGCCTTTTTTTTCAAGTAAGGCGTGAAAATTTTCATTTTCATGCTTTGCGTGTGCCAAAAGCATCATGTGAACCTCTTGATACTCTGCTCTGATTCGCTCTAAGTCGTCTTTGCAGTTGAAGTCAGCTTGACCAATGAGTCTCTCAAGCCGATTTAGGATAGCACTGACGTATTTGTGTTCTCTATATAACCTAGCTCTCATGTCTTATATCTTTCCTTTATTTTGTCTTTCATAGCTTGAAGAGGATAATTTCCTCCCGAGAGGAGATATTCCAAAGAAATCCCTTGTAACATGGATCTCAAGTAGATCGCCTCGCTTTGGGGGTTTTCAAACCCTAAGTCTTCAAAAAGCTTTATTTCTGCAGCAAACAAACGATTAAACTGCGCAGCATACTTTTTCATAGCAAGAGAAATAGCTTTCACTCCTTCCTCGGAAAGGTAAAGCATGTATAGGAATCGAAGCCAATCTGGCTTTTCTTCAAGCTCATCAAGTACAAAATCGATAACAAAGCAGGCTCTCTTAAACGGTTCCATGATTGTTTCGAGCTGCACAAGGAGTGGACTCCATTCTTCTAATCGCTTCTTGGCAAAAATGACTAAAAGATCTCTTTTGCTTTCAAAATAATGATAAAATAAGGCCTTAGAAACTTGGGCTTTCTTAGCAATTTCTGAGATACTACTTCCATGATATCCTTTGGAAGCAAAGACCTTAATTGCAGCATTTAAGATTTTCTCTTTTGTATTCATGAAAATAGCATAACATAGAACTGACCGATCGGTCAACACTGAAACAGAAGACTTCCCTTTAAGGTTCATAAGATTGGTTAAAATTCGCTAAATAATTAATAAGGGACGGAAGAGGAGGGATTCGAACCCCCGGTCCCTTTCAGGACTTCTGTTTTCAAGACAGACGCATTCGGCCACTCTGCCACTCTTCCAAAAGAAAATGTAAGAGTTGATTCTAACCCTTTTGAGAAAAATKGAAAAGAAGAAGTTTAGCGTTTCTGCGACTTTACCCTTCAAACTGTTCGAGAAACCGTATGTCATTTTCAGTGAACAGGCGGATATCATTAATTGTAGAGCGCAGTTGAAGAAGACGTTCAATTCCCCCACCCCATGCATAACCTGAATAGACTTCTGGATCAACACCTCCTGCTTTAAGCACTTCGGGGTGAACCATTCCTGCACCACAGACTTCAAGCCAACCGGTATATTTGCAAAGTTGACATCCTTTTCCATTGCAAGTTGTGCAACGGATGTCAATTTCCATCCCAGGTTCGACAAACGGAAAGTAACTAGGACGGACGCGCATTTCAATCTTTTGGCGAAACACTTTTGTGTAAAATTCTTCCATTGTGGATAAGAGATCGGCAAAAGTCACACCTTTGTCAATGTAAAGGCCATCAACTTGATGAAAAAAGACATGAGAGCGAGCAGTGATGGTTTCATTCCGATAGCATTTTCCAGTTGAGATAACCCGAATAGGTGGCTTACGGTTTTCCATGATGTGTTGTTGAATGGTGGTCGTATGAGAGCGAAGGAGTACCTCTTTTGTGATGTAGAAGGTGTCTTGCATGTCACGTGCTGGATGGTCTGGAGGGTAATTGAGTCCTCCATAGTTGTAGTATTCGGTTTCGATCTCTCCTGAATATTGAACTGAAAAGCCCATCCCAGCAAGAATCTCAGTCACCTCATCGAGCATTTGCGTTAAAGGATGCTTTCTTCCAGGAAAGCGGCGACGCCCTGGAAGAGTCACATCGACTTTTTCTTGGGTAAGACGCTCTTTGAGCTCTTGCCTGCGTACGTTTTTAAACTTCAGGTCGATGACAGTTGTCATCTCGTGTTTTAAGGAGTTGATTTGTTGCCCAACTTGAGGACGCTCCTCTGGAGCAACATCACGTAGGGATTTCATGAGAGTTTGGACAGGACTTTTTTTTCCGAGATATTTGACACGAAGGTCTTCTAGCTCTTTAGTATGTTGAGCTAAATCGACTTCTTTTTTGAAGGCTTCTTTTAAATCTCGGATTTTATCTTGCAAGGGTTAACCTTTTGCTTCATTTGAAAGCACTCGCAAATGTTATGCGAGCGCTTTCTTAGCATGATCAGCAACAGCTGAAAAAGCTTTAGGATCTTGGATTGCTAAGTCTGAGAGCATCTTGCGATTGATGGCGCAACCAGACTTTATCAAACCATTGATAAATTTGCTGTAGGAAATTCCATTCACTTTGGCAGCCACACCAATACGTGTGATCCAAAGACGTCTGAAGTCGCCTTTCTTTTTCTTTCGGTGCATATAGCTGAAAGCGAGAGCTTTCATCACAGCATCTTTCGTAAGACGAACGTGATTTTTTCGATCGCCGACAAAACCTTTTGCGCGCTTCAATAGCCTTTTTCTGCGACGTCTTGAAGCAACTGGGTTTCTAACTCGAACCATTTTCCTTATTCTCCTTTAACTCTTAGGCTACTCGTGCTAAGCGCTTGTATAGCTTGGCAAAAGCTTCATACACTTTAGCAGGCTTTTTCAAATGACGCTTCCGTTTCGATGTCTTTTTAGTCAAAATGTGGCGACGTCCCTGCTGGCAGCGCATCAGCTTTCCTGTTCCGGTCACTTTAAAACGCTTTTTGATGGCCTTTTTCGTTTTCACTTTTGGCACGATTCATTCTCCTTAAAACTACTTCTTCCCTTGTGGGGCAAGAACTAAACTTAAATTGCGCCCCATCAATTTTGGTGACGCTTCAACTTGAGCAATGTCTTTAAGTTCCTGAACAAAGCGTTCAGTCACTTTTTCTCCTAACTCTGGGTGAGCCATTTCACGTCCTCTGAACATGCAAGTGACTCGAACTTTATTCCCTTTCTCGATGAATTCTCTGGCATGCTTGATTTTTGTCATCAAGTCGTGCTCATCGATATTGGGCTTTACTTTAATCTCTTTAAGCTTCGCTTGGTGCTGAGCTTTTTTACTTTCCCGCTCTTTCTTCGTTATCTGATAACGGTATTTGCCGTAATCGATAATCTTACACACCGGCGGGCTGGCGTTCGGTGAAATTTCTACGAGATCTAATCCAGCTTGCTCGGCGTGCATCATCGCATCTTTAATTGAAACAACCCCTATTTGACTTCCGTCTTTTCCAATTAAGCGAACTTTGGGTGCTCGTATTTCTCTGTTAACTCTCAAGCTTTCTCTTCCTATTATCCGAAAAATCGATCAAATTGGTCATTCTACTCAAATTTTGTTTTTTTTGCGATACCTTTCATTCGATCTTCAAAACTTGGGCCTTCTGCCTCCATCATGAGTGCGATAAATCTCTCGACTCGATCAAAAATGGAATGGGTGATCGTAAACCCTTTTTCTCTCTTCTTTAGTTCAATAAAGGATGCACTTCGTCGCATACCATAGCGATCTGTCACTCTCCATAAAGCTACAGCCAATTTCCCAGGCTTTTCTTCATATTCCACTCCCGCTTGATCACAAGCTTCTTTAAGACTTTCGCATAACTCTTTGTCTTTCTTTGGAATGAAGACTTCTAAAGCCCCTTCGAATCCAAACATTTTAATAGTTTTTTCTAGGAATTGCAAGGAAGAAATAAGTTCTTGAATGAGGTGCTCTTTTAAACAAAATATATGAGCCCGATCGAAATAATAATCTTTTGAGTCAAAAAGTCCCTTCCAAGCGTCTATCCCTTCTGCTGAGACAACTCGGCTATATTCTGCAACTTTCCAAGGTCCCTTTTTCAAATTTTTACCAAGAACTTCAAGGAGCTCTTCATGGTTCTTCAAGAGATCGTTTCCCTGAGTCTGAACCACCTCAAAAGCCCCACTTTCATGGGATTCTTTCCAGTAGTGGTAAAGAGCTTCTTTAAGTCGCTCTCCGTTTTTGAGCCAATAGCATCTGTGCAACTCATGCAAATCCTTACCTCTTTCCATTCGAATCCGAAAGAGAGAAATCATTGCTCCATACTCACGATGTTCAGTTTGAAAAAATTGCTTTTTATTTTTGAGAAATTCTTTGAGTTTTTGCTTGTTTTCACAGACAACACCATGAATCCCTATCACAGGCTTTTCAATGCCTCGATAACGGATATTTGGTCTTTTACTATGCGCTATGAGCTTGATTGCTCCGATCTCACCTGTTGAGCGTGCATAAGGACCAGGGCAAAGGTCGGCAAATCCTCTCATTTTAAACACCTCCACAAGAGGGCCTGGATGTTGTTTGGCATAGACGGAAGGATAATACCGCGGATAAGACCGAAAAAACTCGGCAGCATTGTCTGGGATCATCTCATGGTATTCAATTGGAAGATCCTCTTCTATGATTTTGTACATCCGCTCTTCGATATAGGGAAGAAGTTCTTTAGAAAAGGGCTTGGGAAATAAAAAATCGTAGGCAAATCCACTAAATGTGGCTCTTCCTTCGATAATATGCGCATCGGGAGAAATTTCTAAGACGGCAGCAGCTAGGATCTCTGCAGCAGTTTGACGGATCTGAGTGAGTGTTAAAGATGTCATATAACAGGATGTATAACATCCTTAAACCATTGGACTCAAGAAAGAAAATGGGATATAGCTGACTCGAACAGCTGACCTCCACGATGTCAACGTGGCGCTCTAACCAACTGAGCTAATACCCCATTTCAAATAGTATAAAATTTTACACGATTTCCCTATTTGAAGACAACCTAAAATGACATCCTCGAGAATTCGGGTTTCGTGAAGCCCCTTCTGTGATTAAAAGAGCTGTTTGACACCCGTTACGTAGTCCGAGCAATTCGGGAGTCAGTTTAGCATTTGCATAAAAGGAGTTGATTTCCCACTTCAGTTCTGTGAGCATTTTTACGGCTCGTTTAAGCCGATGCGGACTGCGAATTAATCCAACATAGTTCCACATGGTTTGTTTAATGGTCAGCCAATCTTGCTGAATCAAAGCTTGGTCAACTTCTTCTATTCCATGCTGCCATCCATCTACTTCAGGAAAATAAGCTTTTTTGTCTTCCCATTTTGTGACAATATCGGCGGCGGCGGCTTTTGCCCAAACAAGTCCTTCAAGCAATGCAGTTGAAGCCAAACGATTCGCTCCATGTACCCCTGTACAGGAAACCTCTCCAATAGCCCGCAAATTTCGCATAGTGGTTTTCCCCACTAAATCAACGGCAATTCCTCCGCAAGAATAATGGGCAGCAGGTACGATCGGAAGAGGTTCTCTTGTTAAATCGACACCTTTGGATTTGCAGTAGGCGTAGATATGTGGAAAGCGCCCTTCTAAAAAAGAGGGGTTCTTAAAGGAAAGGTCGAGCCATAAGTGAGGACTATCTGTGCGCACCATTTCCTGAAAAATTCCGCGTGCGACAATGTCACGCGGAGCTAAGTCCCCTTGTGGATGCATCGCAGCCATGAAAGGCTTGAAATCTTTTGAAAGGAGTTTTCCTCCTTCCCCTCTTAAAGCTTCAGAAAGAAGAAAGCGGGGCTCGCCTGTTTTGTAAAACGAGGTGGGGTGAAATTGGATGTATTCAAGGTTCATAATCCGCACACCTGCTCGAAAGGCCATGGCAAGGCCGTCACCTCGTGCTTCTCGGGTATTCGTCGTATGCAGAAAGACTTCTCCAACTCCTCCTGTTGCAAGGATAGTTTCCTTTGCAAAGTAGATGTTGACTTGCTCTGTCTCTTGATTAAAGACATACGCACCTACGCAGGTCGGGGGATAGTAGATGTCAGTGCTCTTTTTAGAATGATGCGAAAGAGTGATGAGATCAACAGCACTGCGACGAAAGTGGGTTGTGATATTGGGATGAGCTAGAATTTTTTTAAGCAAAGCTTCCATGATCACGCGGCCTGTTTGATCTTGATGGTACAAAATCCGCGGATGCTGATGAGCTGCTTCTCTTGTGAGCTTTAACTTTCCATACTCATCTCGTTGAAATGGAACTTGGAGTTCGCCTAGCAGAATTTCCTCTACACATGCGGGACCTAATTCAACGAGTCTATCTACCGCTTTCTCATAACAAAGTCCTGCTCCTGCTTTGAGAATATCTCCCTTGAAATCGTCTGAGAATTCTTCAGAAGCACGATAACCGACACCCCCTTGTGCCCGATAAGAATTTGCTGAAGAGATTTGGTCCCCTGATGAAATCAAAGTGACTTGCAATCCTTTTTTTGCAAGTTCAAGAGCAGCGGCCCCACCCGCAACTCCCAAGCCAATCACTAAGACATCGGTTTCTTTAATCATAGTTGAAGCATAATGCAAAAATACGAGAGAATCAAGGGTATGATTTTATCACACATAGAACTAGCACATCAATACTGGAAATCTTTTCTGAAACCTGGTGACTTTGTCATCGATGCTACCTGTGGCAACGGTTATGATAGTTTAGCTTTAGCGCAAATGGTCTCGGGGCATGTTCTTTGTATTGATATTCAAGAAAGGGCTATCAACGCCACACGCGAGAAATTAAAAAAAAATCTAACACCTTCCATCTTTAAAGTAATTACTTACCATTTAGGGTCACACGAACATTTCCCCCCTTTAAAAGCTGCTCCTTCTCTTATCGTGTATAACCTCGGATATTTGCCAGGGAGTGATAAAACAGTTGTGACAGACGCTTTCGAGACTTTGAAGAGCCTGAAAGAGGCTCTTTCTCTTCTAAAACCAGGAGGAGCGATCTGTCTGACGTGCTATGTTGGACATCCTGGAGGAGAGGAAGAAGAAAAAATGCTCTTATCTTTCTCTAAGTCGCTAAATAAAAACGATTTCAATGTTTGTTATCATCAATGGATAAATCGTCTAAAATCACCTTCTTTATTGTTAATTCAAAAGTTAAATAATTAAAATAAAGTTTGCTAATTGTGTGTTAATTACGACAAGAGTAGAATTAGGGTAAGGCCCGGTGAGGGAGGTCAGAAAAAGAACCTAAATCAAGAATGTGTTTCTTTTTAGGTTAATACTCTGGAGGGCGCCCTAGTTGAATCTGATTCGAATACGGCGCACTCCGGGTAATAATGCTCCTATAAAACATAATTCAACTAGGAGATAAGGTGGCTGATCCAAGAATTGATGGTAACAATGTCTTTCATGACATCTCTTTTACTTTCCACGAAGCTGGTTTGGAAAGTATTGGAAAAGAATTAGACAGGACTCTTCATACAGATGAAGACCTGACTCAATTAACGATGCGCTGTGATAGCCTTCGTGGTAAATTGCAATCGCCAGAGTCAAAAGCTCAATTGGCTTCTTACTATGGTAGATTGGATACTTTGAGAACAGACAATGCTGTCGACCGACTTGTTGACACAACCTGTTTACTTGTGGCAAAACGTACTGAATTTCCACAAGAAAAAATGACGGCCAAAGTTGGGGAAATACAAAGCGAGCTTGCTCGCCTTTGGTATGACAATGCGCTCTCAATGCCAAACAGACGATTCATAAGAATTGTCGTTTATAATTTAAACCAATTGCAAGTCTTTCCTTCCTCAAAAACTGCAGATGTGCTAAATAACAGTGCGCACATTGCATATTTAAGCAAGGATCAAGATATGCTCCCTGAAACCGAACTGCGCACAACTCTTATTGATGCAGAAGAGTGGGAAAGTGCGGAATTTGCCTTTGACTTATGCGAGATGGCCCACTGTTTCTACCAAAATAAAATCAACGAAGGGATGAAAAAATTGCATCAACTCACTCCGTCACAAAAAAATCGCCTAGAAGAGATTTGTTTAGCTCTTGGTGCGGAGTATCCAGACCACTTTATCGGCAAAGACCTTTCAGAGTGTCAAAAGGACATTATGCTTTGGGTTCAAGCTTTAGTGGGTTATGCGAATGAAGTTGCTCAAGGAGAACCACTGATGTTCTTTCCTTCTGAGGGCGAAATTCACATGATGTTTCGAGAAGTCGAAACATTAGATCGTGACGAGTGATACTAGGGTTTCTTCCATCATGTAAAAGGATCCAGCAATCGTCACCAAACGGTTATTTTCTCCATTTATCAGGTGTTTGAGGGCAGCAGGTGCTGCCTCGAATACCTCTACATTGTAATACCCCCCATCTTTCAATCTTTTTTCTAATTCTTTTGGATTTTTTAATCTTGCGTGCCGAGAAGAAAAAAGGGCTATTTCCTCGACGTACTTTTTAAACAGAGGAATCAGAGGCTCTAAAGGTTTGTCTTTAGAAAGGGCAAGAAGCAATGCAATCTTTCTCGTAGGAAATCGCTTTCTTATCTCCGTAAAAAGTCGTCGAAAAGCACTCGGGTTGTGAGCCACATCAGCAAGAATATTTTCCTCGACCATTTGAAAACGGCAGGGTGGAAGTTTAGCAATCCCCTTCATTTTGGCTAAAGGAGAGGTAGGAAAGTAAGGGTGCAAAATTTCAAGAGCTTTATAGGCAATGTCTTCATTTTCATCTTCAGGAATAAGATAGAGTGGAGCTTGTTTTGCATGTGCCATTTTTCTCAAAATGGGGAAGTTGGCCATTGCTCCAAGAATCAAAGGGGTTTTATCTTTGATGATTCCCCCTTTTTCTTTTGCAATAGCTTCTAAAGTCGACCCTAAAATTTCTTGATGGTCAAAGTCAATGGTCGTGATGATGCTCAAAAGAGGATAAATGATATTGGTCATGTCCAGTCGCCCGCCAAGACCTGTTTCAATGACTGCAATGTCGACATTTTTTTTCGCAAAATGGTCAAATGCAAGCAGCGTTGTGAGCTCAAAAAATTGAGACTCAGGAGCAAGTTCAAAAAGTCTCATTAACCCCGTCACAACTTCTTCTTCAGAAATCATTTCTTGATTGACGATGATCCTTTCACGGTAAGTGAAGAGATGGGGTGAGGTATAAAGGCCAACGCGATACCCTTCAAGGCGGAGCGCTTCAGCAATTTTATTCGCAACAGATCCCTTTCCGTTTGTTCCTGCAATGTGCACAGTGGGATAGTTATTTTGGGGATTGCCCAATGCTGCAGCAAGTTTTCTACTCCCTTCGAGGTCTTGTTTACGCTTTGCACTATTTCCAAGTGAAAACAGATGGCTAATCACTGAATCATAAGTTGTCATGAGTCTTTCCAAATATCGATTCGACAGTTTCCCGATCAACCCAAGAACACCCTAAGGTAACTTGAGGCTTAACTGCTCCATGAAAATCAGAGCCACCGCTAATCAGCCAGTTTTTTTCCCGCGCAATTTTAAGCCACTTTTTTTCCATCTCATGATAGAGAAGTGAATAGTAGCATTCAATCCCATCAAAGTTCATTCCAAGTAAAAAGCGCAACACGCCAGCTTTTTGAATAAGATGAGGATGAGCAATAAATGCTTTCCCCCCAGCGTCATGAATAGTGTCGATGGTTTCTTGAACAGCAAAGGGTTCTCCTTCAACAAAACAACTCTTCCGGTCCCCAATGTATCGATCAAAAGCATCTTGAATACTTCGGACATATCCCTTTTCAACCATGATCTGTGCAATATGTGGGCGTCCTACGATCTCCCCTGTCTTTTTCGCTTCGAGTTCTTCTTCTGTCACAACAAGTGAAAGACTGCTTAACTTCTTTAAGATTTCTAAGTTACGACGGTTGCGTCGATGTTTATGTTCTTCGCAAAAAGCAAGAAGTTTTTCTGTTTTTTGAACTCCATAACCCAAAATATGCACACTCACTTTATGATAGCGGGTCGAAAATTCTACTCCCACAAAAAGATCAATTCCGAGTTCTTTGGCTAAATCCCAAATTTCATCTGTGTAAGCATCTAAGGTGTCGTGATCAGTAAAAGAAAGGGCTGAAAGCCCTTTTTCCTTAGCGTGATGCAATACTTCTTTAGGAGTCATGGTTCCATCTGAACAGGTCGTATGGCAATGTAAGTCTGCTCGATAGTCCATTATGCATTCCCCTTTTCATAAGGAACTAGCCGCATTTCCATTTCAAGGAGAATTCCGGCTTTTTGGGAAACTGTTTGGCGCACTTGCGTAGCGAGCTCTAGCACTTCTTGAGCCGTTGCCTTTCCTCGATTGACAATGAAATTAGCATGGACAGTAGACACTTCTGCATCGCCTACACGTTTCCCTTTTAGGCCACATGATTCAATGAGTAATCCTGCTGTTTTCTCTTTTGAAGGATTCCGAAAAACACATCCTGCAGAAGGTTGACCATAAGGTTGGGTCGCAATTCGGTATCTTGTGATTTCGACCTGTTTCTTTCGCGCGTCTTTACATTTTTGAAGTGTAAATGTACCACTCACAATAATGCCCCGATTTTCATGAAAAGAGGAGTGACGATAGGAAAATTCGAGTTCGCTTCGTTTTTTAGAGCAGAGTGTTCCCTCAGGATCAACGTAAGAAACTTCTGTTAAAATGTCACAGGTTTCAAATCCGTTAGCACCAGCATTCATAAAGATCGCTCCTCCAACAGAGCCTGGAATCCCGGCTGCAAATTCTAAACCCGAATAACCTTGCCTTGCCATTTGGGTTCCAAGAAGAGAAAAGTTGTATCCGGAACCGACGATCAATTTTCCTTCTTTGAAGTCGCAAAAACGGATCGAACTTAAAATCACAAGGCCATTGAAGCCTCGATCATCAAAAAGAGAATTAGAGCCTCGCCCAATAATCCAAAAAGGGAGTTTTTCTCGGTTGATAAAACGTCGAGCTTCAGCCATTTCTTCAGGAGTTTTAATTTCGACGAAAAACTTGGCTGGCCCTCCTATTCCAAAAGTCGAGTAGGAAGCAAGAGATTGATTGGGAATTAACTTGTCTTCGATAGACATGGCTCGGCCTCACTCGTACGGTAGATGGCATCGAGCACAGCATTGACAAAAGCCCCACCTTCTGGAGTCCCAAATTTACGGCCCAGTCGAATGGATTCGGCAAGGGCTACTTTGGGGGGGATGTCCTTATCGTAGAGAAGCTCAAAAACTCCAAGTCTCAAGATATTCCGTTCCACACGGGAGATTCGGTTAAAGTCATAGTCACGTGAACATCTCGAGATATGCTGATCGATGTCGCCTAATTTCTCAAAAACGCATTGCATCCGCTCATGAGCTTGCCTTAGCGTTTTTTTTGTCACTGTCAATTGATCAAGCAACGACGTGATGACATTAAAATCAGAACCCTCATTGAGATCCTGACTAAACAGCATCTGAAACACAAGCTCGCGAAATTTTCTTTGTGGAACAACCATATTCATATTTTAAATTGAAACAGGAATAGAGTATAGCAAATCTTTCGTCTTTTCGCATACGTAGAAAAATTTCTTTACAAACCCCTTTGATTAGGGTTAATAGAGTAATCAAATTTTCAAGAGGAAATACGACTTATGATGATGGATTGGCATATAGAATTGCGCATGGCTGGAGACCTATTACTTGCGGCCTTTTTAGGGGCTATTATTGGCCTCGAAAGAGAGCGTCACGTAGGTCTTGCTGGAATTCGAACACATGCCGCTGTCGCATTAGGAGCGTGCTTTTTTGGATTTATCTCGTTTAACGTTACTGGAGCTAGCGACCCCAATAGTGTCGTTGGCCTTGCCGATCCCTCTCGTATTGCAGCTCAAATTGTTAGCGGGATCGGATTCCTTGGAGCAGGTGTGATTTTGCGAGACCGGGGACGGGTTCGAGGACTGACAACAGCTGCAACAGTCTGGGCTACAGCTTCCATTGGACTTGGGGTTGCTAATAAGATGTATATTTTGGCAAGTGCTTCCACTGTGATCATTCTCTTGCTCTTATCTCTTTATCGCGTACCCGGCTGGATGGCGTGGAAGAAAAAACATCAACGTCAATTTCAAGGTGAGGAAGATTAGATATACTCAAACAACTTCAAAAATTGGTTTTAAAACTGAGTCAGAGAACTTCTAAGCATCCAGGCAGTCTTTTCATGAACCGCAAGCCTCTTATTGATAAAATCAGCAGTTGCCCCATCTTCGACCTTTTCTGCATAGGGCAGCTTATCTCTCAAGTAACGGATCACTGTCTCATGATCATGGAGCAATGTTTCCATCATCTGGAGTGGCGGGAGGACCTCTTTGGCACATTTAATTAAGCTTATTTTTGTGAACGACTCGAAAGACCCTTCTGGGTACTCACCCAACATTCGGATTCTTTCGGCAATTTCATCAATCGCTTCTGCAAGCTCTTCATATTGATCTTGAAACAGGAGATGATATGAATGAAAAGCAGGACCTGTTACATTCCAATGAAAGTTCTGAGTTTTTAAATATAGGGCATAACTAGATGCCAACAATCTTTGAAGAATTTCGCATAAATCTCCTCTCTCTTTAGATTGAAGTCCAATATGCAACTCAACAATATCTCGATTCATTTCCGTATCCTCTTTACAAGATTTGCTTTTCTTCTTAATGTGTAAAATTTAATTTAACAACAAAAAAATGGTTCTTTGTTGATCTTGATAGAAATTGTATTTATTGCCACGTTTTGCGCGATGTTCATCGGAGGATTCATTCACATCGTTTGTCTGAAAAAGGACCGCTCAGCTCAAAACAAACTCAAAATGTTTTTAATTTGGGCTCTCACCTCTGCAGGAGCTATTGGGCTTGAGAAATTCTATGCAAACGTTTTTTATCCTGAACTATATGCAAAGTTTCTTGGATGGAATCCGAATGTTGCTTGGCAATTTGAGGTCTCTATCATTAACTTCATCATTGCAACTCTAGGCATTCTCAGTATTTGGCTTCATGATCTCTTCTGGGTTGCAAGCGTCATTACCCTGACGATTCGAGATTGGGGGATCGCAATTGGCCACTACTTAGAGCTTATTCTTCACTACGATGTCGCTTCGGGCAATGTGGGACTTGCTGTGTATATTGAAATCTTTCATCCAATCATTGCCATTGCGCTACTAATAGCCTATTACAATGTAAAAAAATTTCCCCGAAAGGTATGATCTTTCGATTAGTTTTGACTTAAGGTAGGAACGTGCTCGGAATCTTTCTTGATACAGAAACAAACGGACTCAATACTAAAAAGCACAAAGTCGTTGAAATCGCCTACAAAATTATCGATGTTAAAACAGGCTCCTTGATTGAATCATTTGACACAATCATCTACCATCCCTTTGAAGAGTGGAAAAAAAGTGATCCATTAAGCCTTAAGGTCAATGGGTTTTCCTGGAACGATATTAAAGGTGGAATGCCACCTGAAAAAGCGGCAGAAGAAATTAAGGCTTCCTTCGCCCGATGTGGAGTCGAAAGGGGCAAAGCCGTATTTATTTGCCAAAACCCGTCCTTTGATCGCGCATTTTTTAACCAGCTGATAGATGCAGATGCCCAAGAACTACTCAACTGGCCCTACCATTGGCTCGATCTCGCTTCAATGTTCTGGATGAAACGTCTGTCGACTGCTCCCCCTTTTCCATGGGAAACAGGGGTTTCGAAAAATAAAATTGCAGCTGCTTATAATCTCCCAACGGAAGCCACTCCTCACAAAGCGATGAATGGTGTCGATCACCTTCTCCTTTGTTACAAGGCTGTTGTTGGATTTCCGGAGGAAAAAACAACATGAAATACATTCCTGCAGAAAGTCGAAATTGGATTGAAGGAAAGGGATACAAAAAAAACATCCTTTTAAAAGGGATGGAAGATCTCCATTCACAAGGGGCCCTTGTTCAACTTCTGACAATTGAGCCGAACACGGCTGTCCCTCCGCACTACCACGAAAAAGGACTTGAAGTCTTTTACATTCTCAAAGGACGAGGCATGATGACAATTGGCGACGAAGTAGTTCATCTGCACGAAGGAGATACATTGACCTGCGAACCTGAAGAGATCCATAGCGCAGAAAATCCTTACGACGAACCCTTCGAACTCATTGTCTTTAAAACAAACTGGGAAAACGACGATAGTATTTGGCTAAAGGAAGGTTAAGATGAACTATCCCTTGTCTTATGGTGAACATGCCATCAACCACTTTAATCGAAGACGTGCAGCGGAAAAAGCGCGGTTCCTTCTCCCTCATCTGAAAGAAAACTTTCACCTCCTTGATTGCGGGTGTGGCCCAGGATCCATCACTGTAGACCTTGCAGAATTTCTAAAAAAAGGACATGTTTCAGGGATCGATCTCGACTCTTCACAGTTTCTTTGGGGACAAAATGAAGCGCACCGAAGAGGCGTTGAAAATCTCAGTTTTTACGAAGGCGATGCTCACTCTCTCCCTTTCGATGATGAAACCTTTGATGTCGTCTTCACTCACACCATGCTATGGACTGTTCCACAGCCCCTCTTAGCTCTGAACGAAATGAAGCGAGTTTTAAAACCTGGCGGCCTTCTTGCCTGCCGTGAAATCGATCGAAGCTCATTTTCAATCTATCCTGCAACACCCGAACTTTTCAGGGGCTTTGAGCTGCAAACCCAAGGGTTACTAGCCACGGGAGCTCACCCATTTTTAGGGGGACAACTGAAAGAACTTTTTGAACAGTCTGGTTTAAAAAATATTCAAGCCTCCCTTGCTACCGATTATTTTGATCAAATAGATGATATTGCGGGTATCGTCGTCTATTATATCAAAAATTGGACCCATTCTCCTTGGTCTCTCAAGGTGCGCTCTTTAAGTCTTGCATCCGATGAGGAAATAGAATCTATCAAAAATTCTCTTCAAATATGGGGCAGTCATCCTAAGGCTCATGTCGCTGGCACCTTTGGAGAAGCGATCGGCGTTAAACGTTGAAATTTTTTCTAGATTTCTACATTATTTATGCGAAATTTTTGAAGAATGACGAAGGGGTCATGAAATGGTAGATGTCGCAAAAACTGTGCAAGATGCAATCAGTACAAAGCAGTCCTCTATACTATTGCCATTTACAGGAACATCTGACTCAATTAAGTCCGAAGTCAGACGCGCTTTAGTCCAAGCAAACGTTAGCCAAGCAAATTCTTCTCTCTCTACATCAAGTTTTGAAGTGTTTGACAATTGGACATTTGCCTCAACTCTTTATCGCGTGCAATTTATTCCGAAAGATACATGGAAGCGGATCGCCCTTTTTGTCTCCTTGCTTGCAATTGCTTACTATCTTCATGGAGAGTGTCAATCCTACTTCAGCCTCTCATTTCTTACCGGTGCCCCCCTCATGTTCTATGTTATGAGAAAAGCCTATCTCTATGTCAAAGCTGGAACCTTCCCAGAGGTCTTACAAGTCGATTTTTCGAAAAAAGATATTTCGCCTATTCACCATGACGTTTTGGCAAATGGTCGTGACGCAGATGGTAAAGTGACCGACATGTTTTCTTTAGAGACTATTCCCGATGAAGAACTCAATAGCAGTAAATATCTTCACCTTCCTAACTACGTCATCGAAACACTCCCTTGCATTCGAGGCCTTCTAGAAAAGCCTAAGCTGCAACACCCAGTTGAAACAGAGCGGACAATGAAGGAAGACGAACTAGAGATGTTTCTTCCTCAAATCCTTCAGATTTTTAACCTAAGTGAAGAAGATTTTTTAAGCTGTTGGAAGGATTTTGCAGCGACAGAAGAGGAAAAAGAAACCCTACTTGAAGAGTTTCTTAAAGACGGAAAACTCTCAGACAAAGCAATGGAACACATAAGAACCGATCATGGAAATATCGTTGAGGAGATAGAGCGTACTGTCCAAACAATCACCCAAAGAACGGTTTCAGGTCTTGAAGAACAAACGTTAAGCCAGATAGGTGTTAATTTTAATGACTATCAGCAGAGATGCGTACACGCAACAAATTATGAGGAGTTTCAAGAAGCTTTAGTTGAACTGCTTTCTGCAATGACTTCTCTCAATCCAATCAAGTTGATTGTTCAAGAGGGTTCTGATTCCATTTCTCTGAAACTCAATTCAACAGTCAGAGTGAGTGAGCTTTCGAAACTTCAGCTTCAATTAAGCCTTCCCGCATTTTTTGGCGCTACTGCTCCTCAAGAGCACCTAGATTTAATTGGTGTGCAGCTTGCTGAAGCAAACGAAGCTCAGACAAATGACTTGAAGCCCCTTCGCGACCATTATCAAAATAAGCTTCTCGTTCACTTTTTCAAAGGAACAGAGGTTTATGACAGCAAAGTTAAAGGGGTTGAAGCCAAAAAACGGTTTGATCGTTTTGAAGCTCTAACCGGAGTAGATCTTAAAGCAATAGATATGTCAGACAGTGCCGTAAAGTAATGTGGCAAACTAAGGCTTCTCTAATCCGCTTCACTTTTTGTTGAAGCTCTGGTAGTTCAGGCAAAGGGCAATTGAGGTTTTTCTTGAGCTCTTCTTCATGCGCTTGAAAAAATAAAAGTGAGCGATCTCCTCCTGCCTTTAAAAGATGCAAGTCTCTATACCAATAGTAAACTGCTGCTAGAACCTCTTCAATCGCATCTGTTTGACTTTTTTCAAGTAAACTTTCAAGCTTCGCAATAGAACGAAAAAGGTGGGGGTAACTTTGATGCAAGGCTGCAGTCCCCATTTCAGCGACAACAGATAGAAGCTGATCGTCTTTTTCTTTCGCTAGCTTTTCAGCTTTACTGAGATTTCCATGAGAAAGCCACGCAATTTGTTTTGCATCTGCAGGAGACTTCTTAAATGTCCCTTCCAAGTAAGCAGATATCTCATCTGCTTTCAGAGGGAAAAACGTGATTTGTAAGGAGCGCGACACAATGGTTGGCAGAAGTTGCTCTGGATGAGAAGAAACGAGGATAAAATGGGCATAAGAAAGAGGTTCTTCTAGAGTTTTAAGAAGCGCATTACTTGACGAAGGAAGCATCCGATCTGCTTCATAAATGATAAAGACTTTGCGTTTCGACTCAAAAGGGGGAAGCCCCGTTTCATCAATCAGTGTTTTCATCGCTTGCATCGGATGCATGAGAGCCTTTCCTTCAGGGTACAGTTCGCGGAGATCGGGGTGATTTCCCGAATCAAGCTTATGAGGATTTGCATCAGATAGAAGTGCGTGGGCAAAGGCTTTGGCAAATGCAGCTTTTCCCACTCCCTTGGGTCCCTCAAACAAAACAGTCGATGGAGGTGCCGACATCAGCTTTCTAAGACAGGCTTTAATTTGAGGGTGACCTGGAAGGACGTCTAACTGAAACATGACATGTATTCAAGTTTAGGTTGGATTTCGCTCATGGCTTGCTTGAACACTTCATCAGAGTCCAATCTAGCATCGAGTACGTGAAACCGCTCAGGTTCATTTTGAGCTAAGCTCAAGAAAGCTTCACGAACTTTAGTATGAAAGGCTATTTTCTCTCGCTCAATCCTGTCGTGAGAATCCCCCAGCTTCTTGCTCTTGCGCGAACGTTCGAGTCCAGTCACCGGATCGAGGTCAAGAAAGAGGGTTAAATCAGGAGTTAAATCCGAAGCCGCAAACTTGCAAAAGGTGCGAAGTAGCTTTAAATCAACTGAGCGAGCTACCCCCTGATATGCTAGGGTCGAATCATTAAAACGATCGCATAATACGATGGAGTTTTCTTCGAGATGCGGTAAGATTTTTTCTTCAACGTGCTGCGCTCGGTCAGCTAAGAAGAGAAAAAGCTCAGACTTTTTTCCAAACGAGTAACCTTCATGATGAAGTAAGATCTCACGGACATGTTTGCCGAACTCTGTCCCACCAGGCTCACGCGTTTTAAAAACAGAAAACCCTTTTTCTGTTAAATGGTCATAGAGACGTTCAATGAGGGTGGTTTTGCCAACACCTTCACCTCCCTCAAAGGTGATGAATAGCCCTTTAGTCTTCTTTCTCTCCATTCTCGCTGTCTTCGATATATTCGATTTTTTGCATCGCAACTAAAACGTCTGGCTCACGGAGGTTAACAACCTTGACTCCCTGAGTCGAACGTCCCATGACGCGAATATCTTGCATTCCTAAGCGCAATGTGTGACCACTGCTCGACATCAAGACAACACTATCTTTGTCTCCAACAGCAAGGGCTCCCACAACAAATCCATTTCGTTTGCTCGTGATAATCGAGCGAACACCCACGCCACCGCGATGGGTCTGTCTAAAACTTTCGACACTCGACCGTTTTCCATAGCCGTGTTCGCAGACGACAAGAACAGTCTCATCTTCTTTGACCACTTCACAAGAAACCACAGCGTCTGTTGCACTCTTGAGTTTAACACCTCGTACACCTCGCGCAACCCGACCCATTGGACGGACTTGGTCTTGATCAAAGCGGACTGCCATTCCTTCTCGGGTAAAGAGCATAACTTGTTGCTCTTTTCGCACGACATGAGCAGAAATCACTTCATCTCCCTCATCAATATTGATGGCAAAAACCCCTTTACGACGTGGGGAGCTAAATGAATCGATCATCGTCTTCTTCACAACTCCTCGCTTCGTCGCAAGTAAGATAGAAGCATCTGCTTCTTCAAAATTGCGAACGCGCAAGACAGCTGCTACATGCTCACCTTCTTGCAATCCTTCAAGCATATTGACGAGAGGTCTTCCTTTTGCACGGCGCCCTGCTTCTGGAATCTGCCAGACTTTGAGCCAGTGGCAGCGCCCAAGATTAGTAAAACTCATGAGGTAATCATGGGTTGAAGCAACGTAAAGCTCTTTTAGCCCGTCATGCTCTTTTTTCGTGTCAAACCCGATGACGCCCTGTCCACCACGTCTTTGCTCTCTAAACGTAGAAAGTGGCATCCGCTTGATATAGTCGTCGTCTGAAATCGTGATGATCACAGTCTCGTCAGCAATGAGATCTTCCATTTGGAATTCCTCTTCTGCTGGAACAATCTGTGTTCGTCTCTCCAACTTATCATGCTTTTGAATCTCTTCTAGTTCATCCTTGATGATGCCACGGACAAGGGCTTCGCTTGCAAGAACTGCTCGATAGTGAGCGATTTTAGCTTGGAGCTCTGCGTATTCTGCTTCGATTTTTTCTCTTTCAAGGCCAGTAAGCTGGTAAAGGCGCAAGTCGAGAACAGCATTCGCTTGACGATCGGTGAATTGGTATTTTTCAATGAGTCCCTTTTTCGCATCATCACGATTCGCGCTCTGACGAATGAGTTTTACGACCTCATCAAGATGGTCTAGTGCCCTCAAATAACCTTCTAAAAGATGGGCACGAGCTTCAGCTTTGTTCAATTCATAGCGAGTGCGCGCACGCACAACTTCAATGCGGTGGTTAATCCAAGCGCTGATGATTTGCTTGATGTTCATGACTCGAGGAAGCCCTTTATCAAGCGCAAGCATATTGCAGCCAAAAGTCACCTGCATATCAGTAAATTTATAGAGCTGATTGATGACTACATCGGGGATTTCGTTTTTCTTTAAGTCGAGAACAATGCGCATCCCGCTTTTGTCTGACTCATCTCGGATGTCAGAAACACCAGTGATTGTTTTTTCATTGATCAGCTCAGCTAAACGCTCGACCAAGCGGGACTTGTTGACATTGTAAGGCACTTCATCAATAACAACCCGTTGACGATCACCTGTTTTCATCTCTTCTGTATGGAGAAGTCCACGTAGAGTTAGCTTACCACGTCCTGTGTGATAGGCTTCTTTCACACCGCGGTAACCGCAAATCATCCCTCCTGTTGGAAAGTCTGGCGCTGGCATCACTTCCATGATGTCTTCAATTGTTGTAGAAGGATTATCAAGAAGCAGCACTGTTGCTTCAGCAAGCTCTTTTAAATTGTGGGGGGGGATGTTAGTTGCCATTCCGACAGCAATCCCTGAAGACCCGTTACAAAGGAGGTTAGGAAATTTCGCGGGGAAAACAGTGGGTTCTTGTTTCGTCTCATCGTAGTTAGGAACGTATTCGACAGTCTCTTTGTCCAGGTCTTCCATAAGCGCCATAGAGGCGCGTGTTAAACGGGCTTCTGTGTAACGCATCGCAGCAGGAGGATCACCGTCAATTGATCCAAAGTTTCCTTGCCCTTGAACGAGGCAATATCCCATGACCCAGTCTTGCGCCATACGGACAAGAGTGGGATAAATGACTGTTTCACCATGTGGATGGTAATCCCCTGAAGTATCTCCACAAATCTTTGCACATTTTCGGTGTTTGGCTCCGGGAGAAAGATTGAGCTGACGCATCGCAAAGAGGACCCGTCGTTGGGAGGGTTTTAATCCATCGCGCACATCGGGAAGAGCACGAGAGATGATAACAGACATCGAATAGCGGAGATAACTTTCCTTCATCTCCTCTTCGACATTACGTGGGACGACGATTTCACCTTCTGTGTAACTCATGATGCTCCTTTTAAATATCTAGATTTTTTACAGATAATGCATGTGTTTCGATAAAGGCGCGACGAGGGGCGACTTCATCTCCCATTAGCATAGTAAACATGTGGTCTGCAGCCACTGCATCAGGAATGGTGACCTGAATCAAGGTCCGTTTCGCTGGATCCATAGTAGTTTCCCAAAGCTGGTCGGCATTCATTTCACCGAGACCCTTATAACGCTGAATTTCGATTCCCTTGCGTC
Organism: Simkania negevensis Z; assembly: GCF_000237205.1. Lineage (GTDB taxonomy): Bacteria > Chlamydiota > Chlamydiia > Chlamydiales > Simkaniaceae > Simkania > Simkania negevensis. The sequence goes on from NC_015713.1 coordinate 1,456,805, forward strand.
CATTTTTTCTGAGGAACTCAATCACATCTTTGAGTGTGTAGGCGGTTGTTTCAGTTCCCTCTTCGTCGATAATGTCTAACAACTTACCTTCAGCGACAGCGTATTGATCGATGGAAAAGCTATAATTTGCAAGTTTAGTTTTGATCGCATGAAGTCTACCTTCCTCGTACAGCTCTACAAAAGAGAGCGGCCGTGAACGGAAAGTTTTCATTTCCTCTGTTTGTTCTTCCACTGGGATCGAAGCTAATGTTTCTTCGTGTTTTTGGCGCTGCAATTCTTCGTTTTCCTTTCTCAGTCTAACAAATTCATCGTTCGAAAAAACGAAGAGAGGTTGACTGTTTAGAATCACGTGGAAACGAGGGAGCATCCCTTGATCATTTCGAGCAGCTAAAAACTCTCTAAAAGGGATCCCTTTACGCTCAATCGAACCGATTAATTGCTCCACTTCTAAAATAGAAAAGAGGAGGTTCTTCATTTCATCTTTCTCAAGAGGCTCATGATGCGAAGCTAAACGAAGCATCACATCGCTCATTCCAAGATTGAGAAGATATTCATCCATTTCTCGCTCAGAATGGATATAGCGGCTGGTCTTCTTCCGCGTTACCCGATAAAGAGGAGGTTGCGCAATATAAACGAAGTTATTTTCAATAAGCGCTGGCATATGTCGGTAGAAGAAGGTTAAAAGTAGAGTGCGAATGTGAGATCCGTCGACGTCAGCATCTGTCATGACAATGATCCGGTGGTAACGCAATTTTTCGATGTTGAAATTGTCATTTCCAATTCCACATCCAAATGCCGAAATCATCGTTCCAACTTCTTCGTTTTGCAAGACTTTTTGAAGGCGGGCTTTTTCAACGTTTAGAATCTTACCGCGAATGGGAAGAATCGCTTGAAAACGACGATCGCGTCCCATTTTCGCAGAACCACCCGCAGAGTCTCCCTCAACGATATAGATTTCACACTTCGTTGGATCAGTTTCTTGGCAATCACTGAGTTTACCAGGAAGACGTCCGCTATCTAGTGCTGTTTTTCTCAAGGTTAATTCACGAGCTTTTTTCGCCGCTTCACGTGCTTGCGCTGCTAAAATCGCCTTATCGACAATTGTGCGGGCAATTTGGGGATTTTCACCAAGGAAAATCGAAAACTCTTCCCCAACAATTTGCTGTACAACTGAAGCTACTTCACTGTTTCCAAGTTTTTGCTTCGTTTGCCCTTCAAATTGAGGGTTTGCAATTTTGATCGAAAGGACTGTTGTGAGTCCTTCCCGCATATCTTCCCCTGTGACAGAAACTTTTAAATTCTTGAGCAGATTGTTCGTACGAATGTATTGATTGAGTGAGCGAGTCAATGCTGCGGAAAAACCGGTAACGTGGGTTCCTCCATTACGGGTTGCAATATTGTTCACATAGGAATAGATCGATTCAGAGTAAGAATGGTTCCATTGCATCGCCACTTCGAACTCAATAGGACCATCATGCAGCTCTTTGCTCCCGCTGATATAAATCGGCTTATCAAAAAGTGCATGTTTATTTTCATTGAGATAGGTGACAAACGAAGAAATTCCTCCTTCATAATTGAAAGAAACTTCTTCTTTTTCAGATTCTCGTTCATCACGGAAAAAAATGGTGATTCCTTTGTTCAAGAAAGCGAGTTCTCTTAAACGGTTGAGAAGGATACCATAGTCATATTCTGTCACAGTAAAGATTTGATCGTCTGGAACAAAATGAACAATGGTCCCCCGCTTGTTGGAGTCTCCTTCAACTTTCAGGTCTTGAGAAACTTTTCCTCGAGAAAACTCCATCGAATAGGCTTTTCCATCTTTATAGACATCCACGTGCAAGTGCTTAGATAAGGCGTTCACACATGAAACACCCACTCCGTGAAGCCCCCCAGACACTTTATATGTGCTTTTGTCGAACTTCCCACCTGCATGAAGGATAGTCATCACAACTTCTAAGGCTGAAACATCACGTCCTTGCTTCTTCGATTCTTTTTCATGGATTCCTACGGGAATTCCACGCCCATCATCTTCAACGGTGACAGAGTTATCTTTGTGAAGCGTCACTTGGATTTGTGTACAATAACCAGCCATGGCTTCATCGATACAGTTATCGACAACTTCGTAAACGAGCTGATGTAAACCATTCACTTGAGTATCCCCAATGTACATCCCAGGGCGCTCGCGGACCGCTTGAAGACCTTCTAGTACCGTAATCGAACTGGCGGTATAGTCTTGTTTAGTCTCTTCTTCTTTGGTCATTGTCATAATATCCTATCTATGTTCGTTAACCTGGTTTAACCTATGCGAAAAAAAATGTTGCGTATCTTGACTTTTGGAAACTGCTTTCGCAACTCAGCAAGCAACTTTTCTTTTTCATGTAGAGTCAGTAAACTATAAAGCGTTGAATTCTCAACTTTCACTTTTAAAACCCCCGATTCAAAGCTGACAGCGCGTGCCATTTTTGAAATTTTGGGTCCTACTATTCGTGTCCAAGCTTCTAAAACTTCTCTGGGACTTTCATCGATTTTCCCAGTGATTTGGGTCATGATTTCTGGAAGCAAATCCTTGAGTTGTCGCGAAGTTGGCTTATCACCATCGTAGTTTTTTGGTATACGTTTCATCAGCTTCCCGATTTTCAAACTATAGAAAAGACTTCGCAAAATAGCAAGAGTTTTTATAAATGCATTCAACTCTTTTATTGTACCAAAAAACTGCTTAAATTGACACAAAATATTGCTCATAAAAAAGAGTGCATTTTATCCGAGAAAGCGCTACACTTGCGCTTATGTATTCTCCAGAGAAGATTCGCAACCTTGCGATTATAGCACATATCGACCATGGAAAAACGACTCTTATGGACGCTCTTCTTCGACAAGCGAATGTTTTTCGCGAAAACGAAGCAGTGCCAGAAAGAGTTATGGATTCCTACGAGCTTGAAAAAGAGCGTGGCATCACGATCTTTGCTAAGCATACAAGTTTGATTTTTGAGGATTTCAAAATCAACCTTATCGACACACCTGGACATGCAGATTTTTCAGGAGAAGTCGAGCGGGTTCTTGGGATGGTAAATTCTGTCCTCCTCCTTATCGACGCCCAAGAAGGGCCCATGCCACAAACCCGTTTCGTCCTCTCTAGAGCTCTAAAAATGGGGCTCAACCCGATTGTTGTCGTCAACAAAATTGACCGCCCTAATGCTAATCCTGACGCCGCTCTCGATAAAACATTTGATCTTTTTGTCGAACTCGGCGCAACCGACGAACAACTCGATTTTGCCTATTGTTTCGTTTCAGCTCTTGAAGGTTACGCGATACGGGACTTAAAGGATCCTAAAAAAGATTTACAACCTCTTTTTAAACTTATTTTGGAGAAAGTCCCTCCTCCTCCAGGACGCCACGACCTTCCTTTCCTCATGCAAGCGAGTACTCTTTCCTATAATGATTACTTAGGCCGACAAGCAACAGGCCGGATCTTAGAGGGAGTGATCAAGAAAGGAGAGTCCTTTACTCTTGTAGACAAAGATGGGCACCCAACTAACTTTAAAGTCACCCGACTCGAGGGCTACTTAGGGCTGCAAAAAATCGAAATGGATGAAGCTGGTGTTGGAGATATTGTCAGCATTTCCGGCGCGCCCGAAGTGATGATTGGCGACACTCTTTGTGACCCCAAAAATATCCGTCAGCTTCCTAGTATCGAACTCGGCGAACCTACTCTATCGGTCGAAATGCAGGTGAACTCAGGCCCCTTCGCAGGAAAAGAAGGGAAACACGTCACGATGAATAAAATCCGAGACCGTTTGGCCCGCGAAAAGAAATCCAATATTTCGCTGAAAGTCGAAGAAGTTGCAGGACGTGAAGATGCAATCCGCATATCTGGTCGAGGTGAATTACACCTCTCGATTCTCATGGAAGCTATGCGCCGTGAAGGATTCGAATTTCTCGTCTCCAAACCACAAGTTATCCTCAAAATCGTCGACGGTGCTAAACACGAACCTATCGAATCTACACACATTGAAGTTCCCGAAGAATTTTCTGGATCGATTATTGAAGAGCTCAATCGCCGCAAAGGGGAAATGCACTTTTTCAATACAAACGAACACGGCATCACAACCATTCAATATTATCTACCGACACGTGGCCTCATCGGCTACCGCAATGAGTTTCTCACTGCAACAAAGGGACTGGGTATTCTCACTTCTATTTTCCACGATTATGCACCACATAAAGGGGAAATCCCCAGCCGCAAAAATGGCGCCCTGGTCTCGCTCAGTGAAGGAAAAGTCACAGCCTATGCTTGCTTTAACATTCAAGATCGCGGCTCTCTCTTTGTAAAACCCACAGATCCTGTTTACGAAGGGATGATTGTTGGAGAAAACAGTCGTGATAACGACCTAACCGTGAACATCACTCGGGAAAAACAACTTACAAACGTCCGCGCTTCAGGTGCAGATGAACATCTCACCTTAACTCCTCCACGCAAGCTGACTCTAGAGCAAGCCATCGACTTTATCCAAGATGATGAGTTTGTCGAAGTCACTCCTAAATCAATTCGCCTTCGAAAAAAATTCCTGAAGGAAACCGATCGTAAACGGAAAAAATAGCTTCCCTCTAAAACTACAATTGTAGTAGATTCTAATTCATGAAACGGAAACAATTTGGCGAATTAGAAGACAGCGTTATCTCCCTCTTTTTGAAAAAAGGATGCCCTCTTTCAGTCCGGGAGATTCATTCGGCTCTAGGCAAAGGCCGCGCTTACACGACCTTTTTAACGGTCGTGAGCCGCCTTTACCAAAAAGGAGTTTTATCCCGTCAAAAAGAAGGACGTGGCTACCTTTACCTCCTAAAAAAATCACAAGAAAACACTCTTTTCCAAAAAATCAAAAATAGCCTGCTCACAGCTTCACCTGTTCAGGTATTAAGCTATTTCCTCGACCATCAAAAAAACATCTCACAAGATGAAATCGAGCAGATTGAAGAAATGATCCAAGAGTATAAAAGGAAACAAAAATGATCGCTCGCTTTATCCTCAATATCTACGCCAGCGCTACCTTGTCTTTTCTTTTCTCACTAGGTATTGTTTTTCTTTTTTCCCGCCTTAAGAACCCTCGCCTACTCGCCTGTCTACTTCTCCTTCCTTTTTTCAAAGTGATTTGGGATCTCTTCTTTTTAACACATGCAAATTGGGCCTACTTGCAAGACTTCTCTATCTTCGATGTCCCTAAAAATAGTCGTATGCTCAGCATTTATGCACTATATAATGGTCTGCCTACTTGTGGAATCTACCTATCCCTATTTGAATCCCTCAGGTTTTCAATTGGAGATCTCTTGCACGAATCATGGCCCCTCTTTTCATGGTGCCTTGCATTGACACTTGCAACCCTCTCTTGCTTCAAATTGATACACCGCATCATCCTCTTTTCGAAACGGACCTCTAATACTTCTTCTTGCGCTGTGATTGGTTTTTGGAAACCCAAAATTGTCTCTTCTCCCCACTACTTTAAATCGCTAACCGCTGAAGAACAAGCAGCAGTCCTTGCTCATGAAAAAGCGCACATCCGCTGGGGCGACCATCTCGTCCACCATTTTCTCTTTTTCTTTGAACCTCTTTTTTGGTTTCTCCCTTTTAAAATGCGGCTGATACATAAACTCCAACTTTGCCAAGAAATGGCTTGCGATCGAGCGGCAAATGCCCCTCTAGCCGTTGCTACTGCTCTTAAAAAAGCCCTGACACCCTCTTCTGATTTCTTAACCCTTAGCTTTTCTTCCCCCTCATTTCAAAGAGTACAAGCTTTACTTAAACAGCCCATGGCAAAAACATCTTTTTGGAAACAGATCTTTTATTTCATTTTATTCGGAACGGTTTTGACCTTTATTTTCATGAGTCAATTCCTTCCATTTTGAATTTTTTTAACCTTAAATACTACATGTGTAGTAGGAGAAAATTATGAAATATCTCATCCCTATGATTCTTGCAAGTTCGATGCTCTTAGCTGAGCCCTCTTGTCTTTTTCTTAAAGATCTCGGAAAAGAGCATATGGAGCAAATGCAACAAGGAACGCTTCACTGCATCTTGGAAGTGCGCGAGGGAGATGAACTCCCACTAAAGTTTGACTTATCAGGAGATACTTTGGCATTCAAAAGCCCACCTGAAAGTGGAACTCTCATAGCGCTCCGCGCCTTTTACATTTTGGTTGAAGGAGAAGAGCTTTACTTGAGCGTCGATAAAACAAACTGGCTTCCCCCTTGGGAATTTTTTACAGGTTCAATTTCAGCTGGAGTAGGAACAACCGTTGAGCCCTTTGGAACCATCGGATTGCACGCTGACGTGAGATAACATCCTTAAAAGTGCTCAATTTCCCATGACTTAAAGAGAGTGGGAATAATTGAGCACTTGAATAGATTAAAAAAACCTCGATCAAATCGTTCTCGAGCTAAGTTTTGACAAATACAAGATTTTTCAAATTATCTGATTGCCTAGTTCTCGTAACTGCAACGACAGGATCACCTTTGGCTAAATCTAATAACTCTTTTTTTATAAACCTTTTATAAACAAAAACCTGGAAAATCTGCAATTCAACTCTAGATTATCCAGAATCGAATCTTCTGTCACAACTTAGAACATTTAACCCAACTGACAATCAGGGTGTGCAGTTGGATCTCACTTCAATCTGAAGTGCTTACAGAGTTTTCCAGGTGATTCCTTCAAAATTTGACCGAAGCTTCGGTAAACCCTTATAATGTCCAATTGGATTGCTTCTAGCTAAACCCAAAAGAGTCTGATTAAATTCATCACCATGTTCGAGCTCGACCTTGTTTTTTTCGTTTAAAGAATAGTCCATTGAAGCCTTTCGTGAAGTCTTATTTTTTTCCGCATTTTCAACTAATGCCACACTCATAGAAGTCAAATTCAGAGTCACTTTCGTTCCATTTGGGTAAGACCTCTTAAGAATAGGTAAAGCAATCGTTTTGACTAGACCAGGCGCTTTTTTAAGAGCTTTGTCATAATCCGAAACATAACATCCAAAGCGAAGAGCCCCTGCTTCAAACTTGACTTCTCCTTCATCTGTTGTCTCAAAAACAATCCGATCACTGGCAACAATTTTTGACTTAAGGAGATCTTTATCCCCTTTTTCTCCAACACTCTCAAATGTTGCAACTTGAGGCTGAGCATAAAGGATTTCACGCTTAGAAGAGTCCTTCCACCTTACGTATCCTACAACATTAGGAGGAATGATTTTATCCTTTAGTAAAGAAGTAACTTCTCCTTCTAAATCACCTCCCATTAAAGTTCTCGAGAGTGTACTCTTTGCAGAACCCTCTGCAGGAGTTCCGACAATCACTGTATACCCAACGCCTGTAACATAAAGTGCGCTTTCTCTGTCATTGAATTCGATTGCTTCGCCTTGTTTGTCTCTTAGACCGGGATTTTTTGCTTTTAAGCTTTGATAAAGCATTCTTAGTTCTTGTTCTTTCGAGATCTCTCCATCTCTACCAGCAACGACTGCTTCAAGTGTTTCATGCTTTAAATGAGGTTTTATGTCGTCTAGATAGCGCTTCTTGCTCTCTTGAAGAGTCTGTTTAGTTTCTTCTGGAAGCAAACTTTCAACAGTTGCACTTCTATCCATCCAACTCTTGACATCATTCTCAACCATCGGCTTAGGAGTACTTACTTCGACTTGTAGGCCTTGATATTTTCGAGTTAAATCCGATGCTTCTTCGCTATTTTTCCATGCTGAATAGGTATTTCCTATCCAAGTGAAAAGTCTCACAACTTTCCAGCTTGAATTTCCCCAGCGAGACTCTCCGACTAGACTCGGATCAATTTGGCTTAAACACCCACGAAGAGCTAAGCTTTCTTTTTCTACTTCAGAATGGTAAGTGTCATAAAGCGCAGTAAAACCACCTCTAACGACTTGGTCTAACTGCTGAACACGTTTTTCTAAAAATTCAGCTCTTCCTTCCCATACAAATGACTTCCCCCCACCTGTTGCAACTTGTTCTTGAGCTTGCTTGAGTAGAATGCGGGTAGAAACATTTGGGTTTGAATCAAACCAAGTTTGAAACTTCTCTTGATATTTAGCCTCAGCTTCAAGATAGGTTTGAACATAAAGCTGTAATTTTGGATTCAGGTCCTGAGCACTTCCTAAACGTTCTAGATCGCTAACTTGAACTTTATTATCAGAGCCAAGCTGAAAAGCTAAACGCAGTTTTTCTCTTAGGTCTATAAAGTTTGCATAGGCTCCAGCTTCTGACTCTGCTTCTTGAGCCAAGTAGTCTTTTTTCACAAGGTGTTGGTAGAACTCTGCGCGGTAGTTTAATTTTTCATCTGTATTCCCTTGAGCTTGAGCTTTTTTTGAAGCTTCTTGAGCTCTTTCTTCTAAAGTTGAGTTATCCCCGACCTGGAGGCCTACGAATCCCGAAAAGTTGTCTTCATACACTCTTAAGGCCTCTTGAAAACGGCTTATAAGCTCTGAATCCATGATAAAGCCGTTTGCTTGTAAAAGCTCAACTGCATTCTCAAGCCTTGAAAACTTAGAGCCTTCTGTAGAATCTAAGAGGAGGGGGAAAACCTCCGTAGCATGAACAGCTAGGGCTTTGTAAGCTTCGTTTAAATTCTTAAAACATTGATCTTCTGATACTTTTGAATTTGAAAAATATGAATAAACTGCACCAAGTAATGATCCAGCGCAATTGTAAATTGTGCTCATCTCTCCTCCTTCTTTCCAAGAATTATTGTACAATAAAAAATTAATTTATATCAATTATATTCAATTATTTAAATAAATAATTCAATAACTTGCTTATATACAATTACTTGTAAAATATACAAATCACCTCTAGTTGTGCAGGAATTGTCTGAAAACAAAGCTTTTCTTAGCTTTAAACGTTTAATTTTAGTAAATTTACATGATGATTTACAATACTACTATAGTGAATCAAGATGACTGCTAACCTAGATTCTGCTCTCAATAGTGCTTCCAAAGTCCTTGAAACAAGACTTTCAAAGGCTAGCCCTTTGTTTTTAGATGCAAAATTTAATGTTGTGTCTGACGAGAAATATAAAGGGAAGATCGAAACTATTGTAGAATGGATGCAAGAACAACATTGGGCTGTTCATAATCCAACCGTCTTTCAAACTGTCGAACGTCTTCGCGTGACAATCGGTCTCATTTACAAAGAGGACCCACTATGCAAAAAAATGCTGGAACTCTTCCAGATATCCATTTTATGGAGGAAAAACATTGCAAAATCAAATGAATATACGGCTTTTCTCCAAATGCAACTTTCCTACCTTCATGCAGGAAAAGTTTTTTTCAAAATCATTAAGGAAGAAGCTCAAAACGGATGGACTGTCTGTGTCTCAGATGAAAATAGAAAAAAAGTAGATATTCATCTTGTTGGGGTTCGCTCTGGACAAGGCGGAGCGATCTATTCCTGCAATTATAGTGGAACTTCGAGCGAAGCGCTAGCACTTAGCATTCAAGCTTCATGTGCAATGGTGGAAGATGGTCAAATAACTCTAAACCCCCATTTGGAAAAAATCCCTAAAACTAAGTTTCTACAAGAATTCAGATCTTCAAATCCAGATGTATGTTTTGTAGCACATCAGCACCTAACTCATATTGAAGGAGAAAAGTGTATAAAATTCGCCGAACAAAATGGAAAGCTATTTACACAAATCTTTCTCAAAACATACCTCTCATCAACCGATCCAAATAACCCCGCCTTCAAGGAATTTATCGCATTTCATGGAAAGACTTTTCCCCTTCTATTTTCCTATTTCAAGACAGTCTCTGATTATTTTGCAAATTGCGGCTTCGAAGTAGATTTTGAAGCAGACGAATATAAGCGAAGACTCAGGTTTATGGAACCTCTTGAAGAAGAAGTCAATCGCTCCGCCCTTGATTATGCCTTTTATCGTAGAGAACTGAATGACTTATTTAGAGGAAATTGTAGAGCTCTAAAAGGAAGAAATGTCTCAATTATTTTATCTAGTATTTTCGATACAACACACGAAGCTTTCTTAGATCCACACCGAACTCTGCCCTCAACCAAAAATTATCAACAAATTATGGTTGAACCTCCATTTCAACTTGAATTTGACAAAAGGCGCGAACATCTCCTAAAGCTTCTTGAAGTAGGACCTGTAGAGGAGGTTATTTCCACTGCTAACCTCGAAACGATCGCCACTATAGAAAACTGGGAAGAGAAAGTTCAACTCCGACGAAAAGTTCCCATCAAGTTGCTATATCCCCCTCACGTAACACGTTGGTTTGATGATCTAGAAGCAACACTCGAAACTAAGCAATACGCACGTCAAACTTTAGGAGCAAAGAAATTAGCCACCCTCTTCCATGCCTTTCCTAAAATAGTCGATCAATTTGTTGGAACGCAATACTCCCTCCAAACGACCTATAACAATCCACGCATTCAGCAAATTGATACCCTCTATGCTATTCCAGTTGAGATCAGATTTTTAGAGAAAACCTATAGAGGTTTTCTTCACTACGTGGTAGATATCAAAACTGGGATTTGTTACCACAGATGCTTTTGGGATCGGTCAAAAGGATTTCATGAAGATCTAGTCACTCGACAGATATGGAAAAGTATTGATTTTCCTTCCTTAGAAGAGTCTGCAGCCCAATCTATAGAAAAACTGACTTCTTTTCAAATTGACACTGAGCGGCTTCAATTTAATGCTTATTATGGTTTTATTCGCCTGACAATCGAAAAGGGCTCTATCACCTTATTTCGGGTTGAATCTTAATTTGTAATAGCCTTGTCATTATTGCACCTACTTTGCTACAGTCTCTATTTTTTTCTTAAGCTAAGGATCATCCCGATTATGCAAGCCAAAAGTAAAGAGCGTTCTAGAAAAAATGTCTGGAAAATGTTCGATCAAATTTCTCCGAAATACGATCTACTGAACCATTTACTCTCTTTTGGTGCTGATATCCACTGGAGAAAAAAACTCATTCAATACCTTCCTAAAAACCCAGATATTCGATTGCTTGATTTAGCAACAGGCACCGCAGACCAGCTCATTACGATTGTAAAAAAAGCCAAGCAGGTGAAATCGGCTCTTGGGATCGATCTCTCACAAGAAATGATTCGCCTGGGACAACGAAAAATCATCGACAAACCTTACACTCATCAAATCACCTTAACAGAGGGAGATGCGACCGATATTTCTCTTGGAAACGAGTCTGTTGATTGCGTGACAATGTCCTTTGGAATCCGCAACGTTGAAAATACAGAAAAATGCTTAAGTGAATGCATGCGCGTTCTCACACCTCGAGGACGTCTTTTAATTTTAGAGTTTTCCATTCCCAAAAATCGACTGATTAAAGGGTGCCATCTTTTTTATTTACGGTACGTTCTCCCGACCATTGGTGGGCTCATTTCTCGGCAAAAAGAGGCTTACCGGTATCTCAACGAAACAATTGAAACTTTTCCAAGTGGTGATGCTTTTTGTGATCTGATGAAAAAAGCGGGATTTGTTCGAGTGAAAGCTCATCCCATGACCCTTGGTGTTACGACTCTTTACGTTGGAGAAAAAGTCCCTTGCAAAAGCGCATTTTAAACCTTGATGAGCTCATCACAAAGGCTCTTGTTCAAACGCCGTTTAAACCTGAGACTGTCACACTCAAAAATCACACGTTTCCTTTCATGCGCCTGGAAATCCCTATCCCTGGCATCGATCTCCTTGCTTGGCTAGAGCAGCAAACTCTCTACCCTAAGATCTACTTCGAAACGCCGAAAACTGGATTTCGCGTCGCAGGGGTGGGAGCTGCTTACACCCTTGACGAAATTCCTTCGTTCCACCGATTAAGTGCTTCATCACGTTTTTTTGGAGGAATGGATTTTTACGAGCGAAAGTTTGAGACTTGGAAAACATTTCCACGCTGCCGCTACGTTTTACCCCTTGTCGAGATCGAAGTACGCCACGAAATGACCTATCTTTGTGTCAACCGCACATGTGAAGCATTAGACCTGTCAGAAATTCGCTTTAATCCTGCTCCGATTTCCACTATTTCCCAAAAAGCGACAAGTCGACTCGATTCTCCTTCCTTTCCTGTTTGGGACCGAAATATTCGGGAGAGCTTAAAGCAAATCCAAGAAAAATCGCTTGATAAAATTGTCCTTGCACGAGCGAGTCTTTTTGAATTCGAAAAGCCCTTGTCTCCTCTTGCATTTTGCAAAGCTTTGCAAGGAAAGTCACCAACAGCAACGGTTTTTTCTTATCAGTTTTCTACAGATCAAGCTTTCGTCGGTGCCACTCCTGAATCGCTTTATTCACGGACTGGTTCAAAAGTAGAGACAGCAGCAATTGCAGGAACCCGTCAAAGAGGAAAAACAGATGCAGAAGATAAGGCCCTCCAAGCTGATCTTCTTGAAAATGTCAAGGAAATGCATGAATTCAATGTCGTTAAAGAAGAAATCGAAAAAAGGCTGTCTCCTCTTTGCAAAGCGCTTACCAAGCAAAATGAAGACAAGATCATTCAAACCTCAAGCGTTCAACACATTTACAATCTTTTTGAAGGCGAATTAAGCGAAGGAATCGATGATACAAGCTTGATTCACGCTCTCCACCCCACGCCAGCTGTAGGCGGGCGCCCCAAGGAAGCTGCTTTGAAAGAAATTCGGAAGTGGGAAACATTTGACAGAGGGTGGTATGCTGCACCTGTTGGATGGATTTCTCCTGAACAAGCTCACATCCTCGTAGCCATTCGCTCTGCTTTAATTCATGCAAATGAGCTGCGATTGTTTGCTGGAACAGGAATTGTCCCTGGCTCTATTCCAGAAAAAGAATGGGACGAACTGGGTCACAAAATTTCACAATTCATCTTATGGGAGTAACATGAGCAGTCGAACAGGCGAATTAAATGAAAAGTGGGCAAAACTCCTTATCAAAGAGTTGATTCATCAAGGCGTCCGCTACTTTTGCATTGCGCCAGGGTCCCGCAGTACCTCTCTTACAGTTGCAGCGAGTGAGCATCCTTTGGCAAACACCTTTGTCCATTTTGACGAAAGGGCACTTTGTTTTCACGCCTTAGGCTATGCCAAAGCTACAGGAATTCCTGCGGCTGTCATTGTGACTTCAGGAACTGCTGTCGGTAACCTCATGCCTGCAGTCATGGAAGCTCATAATGATCATGTCCCGATGATTCTTCTGACGTCAGACCGCCCACCTGAACTCCGCCAAACAGGAGCAAACCAAACTGCAGACCAAGTGAAAATGTTTCAAAATTTTGTCCGCTGGCAAGAAGACTTCCCTTGTCCTGATCCCCATATTTCCCCTGCTTTTATCGGATCAACGATTGCGACAGCACTTGCACATGCTCTCTACGCTCCTGCAGGGCCTGTACAACTGAACTGCATGTTTCGGGAACCCTTCTTCGAAAATGAGACTGAGAATACCCATCCCTCGTACGAACGGTCGATTAAAGGCTCTCAAACCCAAATCACTCTTGGAGAAAAGCATCTTGCAGAGACGCAAATTGAGAAGCTATGTGATGAGCTTTCTGAACATGAAAAGGGAGTGATCGTTGTAGGAGCCCTCCCTCCAAACACCTCATTAGAACCACTTTTCACCCTTTCGCGACTCTTGCAATGGCCTCTCTTTCCAGATATTCTCTCGCCACTACGTTCACATGTTCAAGCTGAAGGAATGGTCCCTACCTACGACCTTATCTTGAAAAGCATGTCGCTTAATGAAGATCTCACGCCCGACGCAATCCTTCAATTTGGCAATCGATTTGTATCTAAAAAATTACTCGAGTGGATTAGACTAAAAAAACCAAAATGTCACACCCTGGTAGCCGATCACGAGTGGCGCATGGATCCCCTCCATTCGCTCACTCACCGAGTTGTTGCAGACCCCTGGCAAGTCATGGAAGGACTGAGCAAGCACCTACCTGGGCGCGCTCCTGCGCCTTGGCTTCAATGCTGGAAAGAAATGAATCGAATCACTCAAAAAACACTCACCCATTTTTTCCAAGAAAAAAAGGATCTTAGCGAGCCAGCACTTTTCCATCACCTCTCTAGATGGATTGGGGAAGATCGGAGCCTATTCATAGGAAATAGTCTACCCATACGCGAAGCCGATGCTCTCTTTGCTCCTAAGCAAAACTGTGGACCCGTATTTGGAAATCGTGGGGTTTCTGGAATTGATGGGAATATTGCAACCGCAACAGGCATCGCAAAAGGGCTTCGCAAGCCCTTGCTCGCGATCATGGGCGATCTCACTTTCTTACATGACCTCACTTCTCTTGCTCAACTTAAAAACTCTCCTGTCCCGATTACCTTACTTGTCATCAACAACGATGGCGGAGGAATTTTTTCTTTTCTTCCCATAGCTAAAAGAAAGGCTGTATTCGAGCAGTTCTTTGTGACACCTCACGGCCTGAATTTAGAACATGCTGCTCCTCTCTTTGGACTCAAATATGAAAAAGTGACAACTCTTGATGAAATGGAAACTGCTCTTCAAAGTGGCACTACGCAATCAAAAATCCTCGAGATGTACACCGATCGCGATGAAACCCTCGCCTTACATAAAGAGATCATTGCTCATGTCAAAGAAATCCTCACGACATCAAGTAGCTCTCTTGAAGCATTTACCTAAAAACGAGCACTAGAGCCCCGATAATGATCTCACTATGGGGCTCGAAGATATAACTTAAAGTTATAGTTGAAATGATGATGTCATACTGGTCTTTTTATGAATGATTCCAATTAAAGAAAGTAAATAAACTAATTCACCTTTCGAAATATAAGGGCATTCTTTGTCTAGTTGAGGTTGAGTAGGATCTGGCATGCTTTTGTACCAATTCAAAGCTTTCAATCCTTGGCGATAAAGCCCAAATTCTTTGAGATCTTCATGCTTTTCATTAAACTGCATCAATATCCCGATCATTCCATTGCTTTCGTTATTTAGTTTAGCAACCATGTCTTCCACAAACTTTGAGAATTGGTAATGTATTTCATTCGGAATCTTTTCAATAGCGCTTCTCTCTAAATCGCTCCATCCATTAAGTCTGTAATTGTCTATATCTTTTTGAACTTTTTCCAAAACAGATTCATAATAGCTGATAAAATTGTGAAATAAATAACCTTCTAACGTTTTAATATCTGGCAAAATTTTCTTACCCAAAGCATTGACTGCTTCTACACACTTATCGTGCTCTAGATCAAAGGCCTCAGAAAGTTGTTTCAAGAGCTCACCTTGATGCGCTTTATCCTTATCTTGAAGGCTCTGTCTGACAGTTATTTTCAAATGGAGAAGGAATAGCTGAAGGTCTTTTGTCTTAATTTTATGAAATATGCCCAAGTAACCAAATAGAATCGTTTCATAAATCTTTTTTGCTTTCTCAATGGGAATCTTATGTTCTTCACACATGGAATGAAACTGCTTTTCATCAATGGGCTCATTATAAACGCCAAATGTCAGGTGCTCCCCTCCTAGATCTTTTAGCCCGTTGACAATAGGTAAAATCGTTTTATCAGTAGTCTCTAATGAAGGTTTCGCCTCATCGATAGGATGTTCTTCGCTAGTAGCTTTTAAGGAAGAATACTCATAAAGCTTCGCACCAAATGTTAGAGCCAAAATAGGGATAGCCACTGTCATGCGAACTGTAAGTAATGCTGCCAAAATCACCCAATTCCCTACCTGCAAGACTTTATGAACGAGATTGGATGGCTCGACATCTTCGATCTGTTTTTGACCGTCTTCAATAAAGATTTGACTTGCCCCATGAGTGAAACAAGAGGACCATGTTAACTCAGAGTAGTTGAAAAATAGCTGAGTTAAAATGTGGGTAGAAGGTTGTTTTAAAAGACCTTCTAAAGGAGTGTAATTGAACGTTAAAAATGAAACATTTGACATAAATACCTAGCAGTCTAAGTGGTTTATTTAAAAAATGATATAATATATACGACGAGCAAATTGACCACAAGTTCTTTAAAAATCCTAATTTTGAGTTATTTCACTCATTTAAGTTCTCCATATCTTTTTCAAAGGACAGCTTAGATTAAAACCCTCATAGATGAAAGCTGATACACATCTTTTAGAGTTGACATCAGAATGGAACCTTTGCTTTTCATAAATTAAAATAAGCTAATAAACAACGACTTATGACAAAAAAGGGTGTAATTTGAAGAAAAAATATTCAAATTGCACCCTTTTTTGATGGATTGTAAAATTTTGAGACTTTTTGCGGATTGAAAAACCAACATAGCTCGCCTTCTTTCCTTATTATAAAACACATTTTTGAAAATATGATTGTCATGGAAAAAGAAAGCATGACCCATGCTATTTTTACCGCACCAATATAAGGGGGCGAAAAAGAAAAACTCCCTTTTTCGAATGGAGTGGTTGCCTTGCATTGGTCAATGAGCTAATCTCTAAAGACATGATCACGTATATTCATGGTTTTTTAGGCGGACCAGAAGATTGGAATCCTCTTATAGAGCAGCTTCCAGGTCCTTACCAAACATTAGCTTCTCCTGAAGAGATAGAAAAGCCTGTAACACTTGTTGGTTATTCAATGGGAGGACGGCTCGCTCTTGATTTTGCAACGCGCCATCCGAAGCGAGTCGAAAATCTCATCATTCTCTCTGCTAATCCAGGAATTGATGACCCAATAAAGCGTGAAGCTAGACGCCTATGGGACGAGGAGTGGTGTCACCTCATCAAAAATCAAGGATTCGAAGCCTTTCTCGAAAAATGGTATGCCCAACCTCTCTTTACAGACCTGCGTAAACGCTCTGATTTTCATCAGATTTTCAAAAGACGCATGGAAAATGATCCTGACGAAGTCATTGCAACTTTTAGGCGGCTTAGCCCAGGAGTCTTACCCTCCTGTTGGAAAGCGATTGAAAAATTTTTATTCCCCACTCTTTTTTTATTTGGGGAACGTGATATAAAGTACCATTTGATTCGAAATAAACTTGCAAAGTTGGGAGTCAAGACAGACCTGATCTCAAATAGCGGACACGCAATTCATTTAGAAAATCCAACAGAGTGTGCTCACAAAATTAAGGAGTTTTTATGTCAGCAAGCGTCATGCAAGAAGTAAACTGGAAAGTAGCTGGAGAATACACTGACATCAAGTATCACAAATATGGTGGGATTGCCAAAATCACCATCAATCGTCCTCGAATCCACAACGCATTTCGTCCTCTCACTGTCGTAGAAATGATCAAAGCTTTAGAAAATGCGCGCAATGACGAAGAAATTGGGGTCATTATTTTGACTGGTGAAGGTCGCCACGCTTTCTGCTCTGGTGGAGACCAGTCAATTCGGGGAGAAGCAGGTTATGCCGATGGGGAAGGAGTCCATCGCCTCAACGTTCTCGATTTCCAAAAACAGATGCGTGCATGCCCCAAACCTATCGTTGCAATGGTTGCAGGCTATGCGATTGGAGGGGGACATGTGCTTCACGTCATGTGCGATTTAACAATCGCTGCTGACAATGCTATTTTTGGTCAAACAGGACCAAAGGTGGGCTCGTTTGACGGAGGTTTTGGAGCCAGTTACCTTGCCCGCATCGTCGGTCAAAAAAAGGCGCGCGAGATTTGGTATTTGTGTCGCCAATACACAGCTCAAGAAGCTCTCAACATGGGGCTCGTCAATCACGTCGTCCCCTATGAAGATTTGGAAAGAACCACCATTGAATGGTGCGAAAAGATGCTTGAACACTCGCCACTTGCGTTGCGCTGTTTAAAAGCGGCACTCAATGCAGATTGTGATGGACAAGCAGGGCTTCAAGAGCTCGCAGGAAACACAACCCTCTTGTACTACATGTGTGAAGAAGCTCAAGAAGGGCACCGTTCTTTCCTAGAAAAACGAAAACCCGATTTTACCAAGTTCCCCAAAAGACCATGAATGTTTGGATTGAAGGAGCACGCCCTAAAACACTCATCGCTTCTCTATCACCGATCTTGATTGGAAGCATGATCGCTTTTAAACAAGGGGTTTTTCACCCCTTGATTTTTTTTCTGACAGTATTATTTGGCTTAAGCATTCAAATCGGAACCAACTTTGCAAATGACTACTTTGATTTTCGCAAAGGAGCCGATACAGAAGACAGGAAGGGCCCTCGTCGTTTGACACAATCTGGCCTTGTTTCTCCTGAAACCATGAAAAAAGCCACAGCAATGACCTTTGGGATTGCAGCTCTTGCAGCTCTTTACTTGATTACCCAAGGTGGCTGGGTGATCGGCATTCTAGCGGCACTTTCAATTGTCTTAGGTTACCTGTATACCGGGGGTCCCTTTCCGCTTGCTTACTTGGGACTAGGAGATTTGTTTGTCTTGATCTTCTTTGGCCCTGTCGCTGTAGCAGGAACCGTTTACTTGCAAACACATGAACTCTCATCAATTGCAATCTTAGCAGGGTTGGCACCAGGACTCATTTCTACAGCCATATTAACAAGCAATAACATGCGGGATGTCAAAGAAGACCGAATTGCGGGTAAAAAAACGTTACCTGTCCGATTTGGTTTAACATTTGGGCGGCTGGAATACGCTCTATGTTTAGTGATTGCTGGAATGATCCCCATCGCTTTAGTGATGATGACTGGAAAGCATTTCGCCTCCTTACTTGCAACACTTACTCTTGTCCCAGCTGCGCCGCTAATCAAGTCAGCACTTAGAGAAACCAAGCTCGAACCCCTTCTTCCAAAAACGGGAAAGTGGATGTCTCTCTACACCCTAGCCTTTTTAATCGGATGGTTCCTATGAACCCTCATTCCGCAACAGTTCATGAATATACACGCCCTTTTGGAAATCAGATGAGAAAAGGTCTTCTTCTCCAGCTTGAAGGAAAAGGTGGAGCTGAAAGTTGGGGAGAAATCGCGCCACTCGAGAATTTTAGCGACGAATCTTTCGAGCAAGCGAAAGCTGAACTTTTAGAAGAGCTTCCTCATTTGCTTTATGAGCAGTGGCATCCTGAATACCTTTCACCCTCTGTTCATTTTGGCATTGAATCTGCAATCTTGGATTTAACTTTGCCAACAGTCTCTGTGCCCATTCCAATCAATGCTTTAATTGTAGGCACCCCTGATGAGATGCGCGTTCAAGCTCAAAACCTCATAGGATATGAAGCAGTCAAAATCAAAGTCGGCCATCTTCAACTTGAAGAAAGCATCGATTTAGTCGAAGAGCTTCTCTCAATGATGCCCGAAGGAATGAAAGTTCGCATCGATGCTAACCAATCTTGGACGTATGATGACGGAATGACCTTTGCTCGCTCTTTTACCCCTGACACTTTTGAATATTTAGAAGAGCCTTTTAAAACATTTGAAGACTACGTTGCCTTCCCTTACCCGATTGCTCTTGATGAAACGGTGCGCCTAGCCCCCTCAACATCTTACCTCTCTCTTCCCTACCTTAGGGCCCTTATCATCAAACCCACATTAATGGGAGGATGCACCAAACTTGTCCCACTTTTACGGGAAGCAAAGCAAAAAGACGTCGATTTTATTTTAAGTAGTAGCTATGAAAGTGAATTAGGAATAGGTCTCTTGGCAAAAGTCGCATCGCGCCTTCAGTTGCCTCCAGTTCCAATGGGACTTGACACCTATCGACTCTTTAAAGATCGTCTCTTTGAAGAAACAATTAATTGTAATGAGGGAAAGCTCACCTTTCCCAAAAAGTGGAATTTAAGAGCGGGCTGTGTCATTGCACATGAATGCATTTGAGTGTCCTTTTAGCTATCACGGAAGAAAAAATCCTAAGCAAATTGCGTTAGTTAGCGCGCAAACGAATTGGGATTATAAAACTTGCCATCAGGTGATTGAAACCCTTGCAGCAGCGTTAAAACAACAAGGAGTCAAATCTGGCGACCGTGTTGCCATCTACCCGACCCTCGAGTTTTCTACTCCTCTCCTCTTTTTTGCCCTTTTTCGGTTAGGTGCAATTTGTTGTCCTCTTAACACGTATTCACCTCTTAATCAGCTCCCTCAAACACTCGATGCCCTCACTGCAACCTATTTCGTCTTTCCTAACACTCTCAAAAAAAAGATCCCTCAAGTAAAACAAATCGCCCTAACTTTCGAAACTCTTTTAAAAAAATCACCTTCTCTTTCAACAGATTCCCACTTTCTAAGTAAAGATGCTCGTGCAACTTACCTGATGACTTCTGGGACTACACAAACCCCTAAAATTGCCTGCCATTCTCTAGGAAACCACTACTACAGCGCTCTCGGTTCAAATGCTTACCTACCCGTTCAAACTGGCGATCGTTGGCTCCTCTCTCTTCCTCTCTATCATGTTGCTGGAATTGCTCTCCTTTTTCGCACGTTTTTAGCTGGTGCCACTGTGGTCATTCCAGAAGGAAAGCCCCACGAAGTAACAACTGTTTTAAACTCCAAAGCAACGCATGTTTCCTTCATTCCTACGCAATTGCAACGTCTCCTTGATAGTGCCTCATATAGCAACCTTTTGAAAATTCAACACCAACTCAAAAGCATTTTACTTGGAGGGTCCTCCATTGATACCTCTCTAGTCCAAACTTGCCGCGAACAAGGGCTCCCTGTTTTTCCTTCTTATGGAATGACTGAAATGAGCTCTCAAATCTGCACCCAATTTACAACCGATTGTTCGGCTTTTTCTCTTGGACATCCTCTTCCCTACCGAGAAATTGCTATTGATTCCAAAAATGAAATTCAAGTCCGAGGCAAAACACTCTTTCTCGGCTATCTCAATGAGCAAAAGTCTTTGAATCTCCCCTTGAATCTAAATGGCTTCTTTGCAACAGGTGATCTTGGGGTTTACTCCCCAAAATCAGGGCTCCAAATTCATGGACGCAAAGATCGCCTTTTTATCAGTGGTGGAGAAAACATCTACCCCGAAGAGATCGAAACTTATCTCAGACAGGTTGAAGGAATGATTGAGGTGCGGATTGAACCGAAGCTGGATGAGGAGTATGGAATGCGTCCTGTCGCCTTCATTCAAAGTGCTAAGTCCTACCACCAAGAAGAGCTTCAAGACTATTTGGGAAGTTTTTTGCCAAAGTATAAAATCCCTATTGCCTTTTACCCGCTAGAAAAAGGGATTCCTAAAGGACTCAAATCCCAAATATAAAAAAATAGTGCCACCCAAGAGTAGCACTATCATATAAGGACAGATCATATAAAAATGACTTTTAAACCCGAGTGATGGGTTTTTAAACTTTTCCGTCGCTTGCAAAGTTACGAAGAAGTTGGATCTCTCGGCCTTCTTTTTCTTCATGACCATAATTGAGGCGCAGAGCAATCGCATCGTATGCAATGAGAACAAGCTTACTGTAAATAAGAGCTGGGATTGCCCAAAGAGGTGCTTGCTCAAGCTTCCCGCGGAAGATATTCCCCATTCCATTGACGCAGTAAGAAAAATCGATCTCAGCTGACTTGTAGAACTTGTCTCGGGTCTCCTCATTTTTGGTAAGTCGAGCTGCGGCTTGGTGAAAACATCCAAGGGCTAGACCGATGACAACTTCAAGATACCCCATAGACTCTCTGGCAGCTCCAGTCGCAAGCGAAACTCCAGGAATCCAGCCAGCTTTACTTAAAAATTTTTCAATCCGTTTTAAATCTGTATCAATTGCTTTGTAATCAGGATTGACAATGCTATCGAATGTCTCAGAGACAGTCGTGTGCATTTTAGAATATAAATTAGTAATAAAAGACATTAAAATCACCCACTTTTCTATAAAAGACGACTAATTTATAAAACAAGGTGATATTAATAACAACGTTTATAATTATCTTTATTACGTTTTAATAAGATTTGTGATCTTTTTTTCTTCCAGGAGTTGCTAAAGGGTCTCTATTAAGTCGATCTTTCCCTAGCAAGTCGGATCCTCCCAAAGGGTGAGATCGAACACGAGGCGGATCCTTTGGCCCCGAATCATCATCGATGGAATCCCCTCTAAAAATTTTCTCATAAATCAATGCCCCAACTCCTCCTGCAGCATAATTGTAAATTCCGATTTGAATTCCAACTTTGAATGAAAGAGGCTGGAAAACCCAAGTTGTGATCCCTTGAGCTACGACAATAGGAGCTCCGGCTAGAAAGAAAAAGAGGGCATAATCGATCAATTTATGGGCCGTTTTACCATCAAAATATTCTTTACAACTCTTACATTGCTCTTCTACATAGGTACTTTCAAATAAATAGATGAAAGTTCCAGCTTGGAGAGTACTAAAAACGGCTCGATTCATAAGGGATTGGTTACTGAAAAACATCGAAGCAAATATATTGGCTGTGATAAACGTGGCAGAGGTCCACAGAGTCCTTTCAATATATCTTTCCATATTAGGAATGCCAAAGTGGGATTTTTGAACGCTCATTTCTCTTCTCCTTTGTAAATAATAGATTTTAATTTTTCAGGAATCGGTTGCGATTGTTTTCTTTTAGGGCAGTAGACGACATGAACAATAGATGCCGTTCCAATAAGCTCACCTTCTCTTTTCAGCTCTGTAGAGTAGGTAAACGAAGTGGTGCCAATACGGGTGAAATTTAGGGCCACCTCAACCCTTTCTCCTATTGTAATCGGAAGAAAGTAATCGGCTTCAGAATGGACGATGGGGAGTAAAAAGTTTCTTTGCTCTACCATCTGGGTTAAAGAAAATCCTGACATCCGCATAAATTCTTCAAAAGCTTCTAATGAAATTTGAAGTTGATTTGCGAAATATAAGACGCCAGTTGCATCCGTATCTTGCACACGGATAATTCTTTCATAAATAAACGACATAGCTTCAATTCCAAGCAAAAACAAGTCCCATTAATTTTATGTAAAGAGAACTTTTTTTTAAACTGTTTATTCTGAGTTTATGGCCCGCCTTAATACTATTAAAATGCCTCTCAAAAGGTATTTTGAGGCCATTCTGATCATTGTCTAAAATTCGGAAGGTTACCTATAATCACCAATTCGTTTCTAAGTAGATTGAGCATCGCATGGCAAAAGCACAACACATAAAACCTTCCTCAAACCTCGAGCTTCCTGAAGATCATACTCTGGATCTTGAGGGGCTTCCTAAAGCAGGTGATTACTCTGTGTTAAGTAAAGCTCTGCTGAAAAAGGGAGAGTTTTGCCTCCTTCATGGCGATATTTCAGGTCTCCGCTTTTTCGAGATGGCCATCAAACTCGATCCCGCAAATTCTAACTTGTTTTATCAGCAAGGTCTAGCACTATTTGAATACGGTAGCGAAGAAGGGAAAGAAGAAGAGCTTATCTTAGCAGGAAAAAGTTTCAAACGAGCTACAGCCTTGAGCCCGAGTTATTTTGAAGCTTGGCACGCCTGGGGCAACACGTTGTACCTTCTTGGAATCCGCAAAAGTGAACCTAGCTACTTTCAACATGCACGCAAGAAGTATGAAAAAGCTCTTACCCTTATTGCTGATCAACCTCAAGATATCTTAGCAGATCTCTACTGGGATCTCGGAGATCTTTGGTTAAAGCTTGCAGAAATCTCTGGAGAAGCCACCGACCTTAACCTCGCCTTAAAGTCTTATGAAAAAGCCACCCTTTATCAAGACGATTTCTCTGCTGAATTTTGGTTGAATTTTGGAGATGTCTATTTCAATCTCGGTGAAAAAACAAATGACCTCCGCCTCCATGTTAAGGCAATCAATTGCTACAAAAACAGCATCTCTATTACCATTTCCTCCCATACAGGATGGCTAAGACTAGCCGATACACTGAAAGAGATCTACAGCTACACCCATGACGAAGACCACTATTCACAAGCAAGTGAATGCTACTCGGCAGCAGCACAACTTTGTCCTAACGATGAACACCTCTGGACACGATGGGCAGAGCTCTTACTCGAAAGTGGGCTCCATTTTCGAGACACTACAAAGCTCCGTTCTTGCGTAGAAAAGTGCCATCGAGGACACCAGTGTAATCCAGATGCCATTCAACTCGTCGGCATTTGGGCAGAAGCTTTAGCCTACCTTGGCCTTTTCACAGAAAAGTTAGAGCTTCTCCATGAAGCTGAAAATAAGATTGAGGAGCTAGCAGAAGAGGCTCCAGAAGATCCTAATGTCCATTACTCTTATGGAATGTGCCTCATGGCAACTGCATCCTACTTCAAAGATGTCGATTTTTACTACCAGGCGATTGAAAAATTTCAGGAAGGTTTAAGCTTAAACCGCTCTCTTCACCGTTTATGGTTTGGGATTGCCATTGCTCACGTTTTAGCAGCAGAAATCGATCAAGACGATAAGAACTTTGAGCGGGCTTGCCGCTTTTTCGAGCGGGCTTTAAACCTGAAAGTGAATAGTACCTATCACTACAATTACGGCTACTGCTTGCTAAAATTCTCCGATTTAAACCAAGAGCAAGAAACGGTAGAACAAGCTGTTTACCACTTTGAAAAAGCAATCAGTATGCAAAAAAATGTTGCTTACCAGCATCCTGAGTGGCTCTACCATTATGCAATCTCACTTGATTATCTTGGTGAATACAACGAAAACGATAGCTCTTATGTCAAAGCGCTCGATATTTTAAATCATATTTTGATGCTTAATCCCGAATTTCCCCATATTCACAGCCAACTTGCCCTTACGTACAGCCATTATGCTGAGCTTGTAAATGAACCTGAAATCTATAAACGGGCCTTTCACCATTACCGGATTGCCCACCAGCGCGATAAAGAAAATGATCAAATCATTCTTGACTGGGGAATTACCCTAGTGAATCTCGCAGAACTTCTCGAAAACAGCGTGGAATCAGACGAATATTATCGCGATGCTGAGTACAAAATGATTCAGTCAGCGCGCTTAGGTAACCCCCACGCCTATTTTTCTCTTGCCTGCCTTTATTCTCTACTGGGAGATTATGACCGTAGCATCTGCTTTTTAGAAAAAGCTCATGCCTTTGAAAGCCTTCCTTCAATCGAAGAAGTCTTGGAAGACGAATGGTTAGAAGGTGTGCGAGAAACAGATGCATTTTCCCGTTTCATAGAAAAAGTTGAATCAAACGTTCAAGAATAAGGTCTATTCTGTTAAAATAGCCTTTTCTAGTCACTTAAGTAGGAAGCGATGAATACCCGTAGCATGATCTTTGTGATTGGCTTAACTGCCATCCTCTTTTTCGTAAACCAGCACTTCACCTCTAAACGCCAGCAAGAATATGCTGAAGAGCGAAAGCAACAAGAGCTCGTTCAAAAAGAGCAAATGTCAACAGTGAAACAAGAGCTTGAGCAGCGCACTGCCTCGGCAAAACAACTTCCTCTCACTCGCTTATTTGAAGATCTACAAGGACACACCTTTCTCTCTTGGTCAGTTATTTCATCAGATGATTCTTACCTTACAATGAATTGGGCAGAAAAAATGCCCAAGCAAATCTACGTTCAAAAAGGAAGCAACTTCATTCCGGTTCATCTCATCACCGGAGAAACAGGAGTCGGCAAACTCTCCCTTTACAGTGCAGCTCACCAACCTGAAATTGTATCGACCTACGTCCCTCAGATCGGGATGCAAGACGTTCAGCTCGTCACTTTCTTAAATGGAGCTGTTCAAGTCACCTTAGCAGAATATGAAAATGGCCAGATGCTTTTTCCTGCTGAAACTCCCTCGTCTAACGCTATCGCTATGTATCAACTTGAAGGAGCTTACCTTCCTGTCGGCCTGTACAATGCTGCAAAGAACTCTTTTCAACCCATGACAAACTTTAAAACATTTGAGAATCTCACGACCTACCGCCTTGACATGCACCCTTCTGGAACCCCAAGTCAGGAAAAGTTCTATGTCCTGGAAAACGAATACATGCAAGTTGTCTTTTCGAACTGGGGTGGAGCCATTGCAGAAGTGAATCTTCCCTTCGAAAAAACTTCATCTGAGAGCGTCGTTCTTCCTATCAGCTTTGATCGGATCATCGATAAAAAATACCCTTCGAATGCCCACTTTCCCAGCCGCCCTTTCTACGCTCCTGTAAAAGGATCGGAACCTGTTTTAAAACAACCAACAGAAGGGGGTTACTATCCGATGCTCCGCCGTGGGATTCAAAAAGGTGCCGATTACCCTCCTTATACGGTTCCTCCCCAATATTACGGATTTAACATTGTCTCTGAAGATCCAGAAACATCGCAGGTTTTTTATGAAATGACCCGCTTTGATGAAAATTCCATCGAGTTCACAGCCAATTTCCAAAACCGTCGCATCACAAAAATCTATTCATTTCCAAAGACAAAGGAGCCTGCTCCTTACTGCCTCTTTGCCTCTGTAAAAGTGGATGGGGATTCACGTGGACTCTGGGTCACATCAGGAGTTCCTGAAGTGGAACTAATTTCTGGAAGCCCCGCCCCTATCATCAAATATAGCAGCGTTCAAAACCAAAAGTCGGTTGTAGATAAGCTTTCTCTGCCAAAAGAATCGACGACAATGAGTTCCATCGAACCTGATTGGGTTGCCAACTCTAACGGATATTTTGCGATTATCATGGACCCTCTAAGTGAAATTTCAGCAGGGTTTCAAGCCAACAAGGTTCCAGGTAATCTTGATCCCTCACGCATCGCGATGATTGACGCAAAATATGACCTCTACCCTGTCAGCAAGTACCCAGGTTACATGGTACACATGCCCCTTCGCAAAACCTCACAGCCCCTTGATTTTCGTCTTTTCATGGGACCTCAAGAGCACACCATTCTCAAGCAAGTAGATGCTACGTTCACTAATCAAGTGACCGGATATAATCCTCATTACACTGAAACACAGAGTTTCCATGGATGGTTCTCATTCATTTCTGAGCCTTTTGCTAAGTTTCTCTTTCTCATCATGAACTTCTTCTATAAAATCACCCACTCATGGGGATTTTCGATCATCTTGCTCACCATCGTTCTCCGGATCATGATGTATCCCCTCAATGCCTGGTCGATTAAATCGAATCTTAAGCTGCAAGCTCTCAGTCCTAAGATGAAGAAAATTCAAGACAAATACAAGAAAGATCCCAAAAGACAACAGCTTGAAATGATGCAGCTTTACAAGCAGCATAAAGCCAATCCACTTGGAGGATGTCTCCCACTTATCATTCAAATGCCTTTCTTGATTGGAATGTTTGATCTCCTCAAATCGACATTTTCTCTTCGAGGAGCTTCATTCATCCCAGGTTGGATCGACAACTTGACAGCCCCCGATGTTCTCTTTTCTTGGAGTTACCCGATCCCCTTCATCGGCACCTCTTTCCACCTCCTTCCGATCCTGCTCGGGGTGGTGATGTTCTTCCAACAAAAGCTAATGACGTCGAAAAACAAAGAGGAAATGACCGATCAGCAAAAACAACAGCAAAAAATGGGTTCAATCATGACAATAGCCTTCACAGTGCTGTTCTATAAGTTTCCTTCAGGGCTTAACATTTACTGGTTCTCATCAATGCTCCTCCAAATCTTACAGCAATGGTACGCTTCGAAGCGGACACAGCTTAAAAATAACCCAAACAATCCAAGAGAAGTTGTCATCAACCCTAAAAAGAGCAAATAAGCACCTAACCAATGAGAACATGGCACGACTTTCTTAAGATGCTTGAGAAAGATCTGGGAAAAGAAACCGTTGATAAGTGGCTAAGGCCACTTAAGATTCTGAAATTTGATGCAGCTAATCTCTACTTAGATGCAACTGACTCGTTTCAAATTCTCTGGTACAAAGAGCATGTCACCAAAGAGCTCATGGATCCAAATGGCCGCAAAATTAAGCTCCATTTTTATCTCAACGGGCAACCCCTTAAGAGCCGCGTAAAAAAAACCACTACAGAAGAATCCAGCCCAAAGCAGTACTTTTCTCCAGACCACCTCGCTTCTCATGCAACCTTTGAAAATTTCATCAAAGAAGAGTCTCCGTTTCTCGCTTGCGATTTGCTGACCCATATCGACAGCACATATAACCCCATCTTTCTCTACGGCCCATCAGGATGCGGGAAAACCCATCTCCTAATGGCCACCGCCCATAAATTAAAAAAAGATGGAAAAAATGTCTTCTACGTCCGTGCGGAAACTTTTACTGAACATGTGATCCGGGCCTTTCGAACCAGTAGCCTTCAAGAATTTCGCCCTACCTATAGAAACTTAGATTGTCTCATCCTCGATGACATCCAAATGTTAAAAGGAAAAAATACCACTCAAGAAGAACTCTTTCATACCTTCAATAGGCTCCACACACAAGGAATGCAAATTGTACTCAGCTCTAGCTCTTCCCCTCGTGAGCTTGATGGAATTGAAGAACGTCTCAAAAGTCGTTTTGAGTGGGGAATTACCCTTCCTCTATCTGTAGCTACCTCCTCTGAATGCAAACAAATTCTCGCCAAACGCTCTGAGTCTCTTTCTTTACCTCTTACAGAACTGATGCAAACCCACCTTCTTCGAACCTTTCAAACCCTTCCCTCCCTTATTAGAGCCCTTGAAGCCCTAGCTCTGCGCCTCCATCAATCCCAGCTCAAACTAGACATCTCGATGATCGACCATCTCCTTCAAGATCTCATTCGAGAAGAGAAAGGACAGCAACTGACTCCAGATATAATCTTGCAACACATTGCCGAAACATTCCAGGTAAATGCCGAAGACATTATGGGAAAAAGTCAAAATAAAGAGCACGTTTTACCTCGCAAAATGGCGATGTATTTCTGCCGCACTATCCTACGGATGCCCTATTTAAAAATTGGGGAGTTCTTTTCACGCGACCATTCAACAGTGATGTCTAGCGTGAAGCAGATTGAAAAAGGGAAAGCCTCCAAAGATAAAAACATCGCTCCGGCCCTCTTTCAAATCCAACAAAAATTCCTCAACTACTGATACCAGCAGCAACTAAAAAAGCCCAGAACTCAAGATATTCATATATATATATTTATAATAAATAAACTGCTATAAGTTAAGGAGATAAAAAGAGGCTGTTTATGGCAATAAAAATTCTCAATAATCCCCAAATTCCAAATACCTGGTGGCCTTCTATGGCTTCTCTTCAAATTCTTCCAAGCGACCTTTTTCTGAAAATCGTCTGTGAAATCCTACCAAGGACCTACTCCCCTCTCGATCCTGATCTAGAAGAAAGAAGTGAAAAACATTTTACCTTGCTATCTGTGTTTGCAAACTTGTTTTCTCTAAAAATGCAGGAGATGCCTCCTTATTATTGGACATCACCTCAATCCCCCTTTTACAACAAATCTTGGATCTCAAGCTCTCTACAATGCTACCCAAACATCCCCTATAAAACTCTAAAGGCTTTATCAGAAAAGAAAATTCAAGGTCAGTCTAATTTATTATTCCAAGGTCAAATTTATCAACTTCTTCAGGGGATTACAGGGCAAAAAACCCCACAGAGATTTTCTTCTCCCGCTTTTCCCTCAAATTGCAAAGCAGGTCAAAGACTAGAAAAAAAAACCAATAATTTGAGTGGGGATATATTCTACTTTTTGAAAGAGGGATACTACGGTAGAGCTTTAGATGCTCTAAAAGATCATCCTTTTCATCAAGCAGCCTTAAAAGGAGATGTATCTTACTTAAGAGAGCATCTAAAAGATCATCCTACTTTTCCATTCGATATTCTTCATCCCGTTGAGTTAGCTTGCTTTTCAGGAAATTTAGAAGCTGTGCAATTGCTCATCAAAGAAGCTCCCCAACATTTAGACCTTCTCGGGGCTGCAATAGCATCAGGCCACCTGAGCATTTTTCGAGAAGTCGTTTCTCTGGACCCTTCTAAACTTGCAAAGATTGAGATTGATGGCACCACTCGACTTCATGAAGCTGCTCGTAGTGGTCACTTAGAGATTTTTCGAGAGATTTACTCCCTATATCCTGAGTTCCTTGATATCTGTGATAATTTTGGCCTCACTCCACTAAATGAAGCTGTAAGAAAGGGTAAACTGCATATCGTTCGCGAAATTGTAACTCATAATCCTTCCCATCTGTTCATCAATGACGATGAAGGAAACACTCATCTACATGAAGCTGTCCAAAATGGTCATTTAGATATTTTTCATGAAATCATGAGCCTAAATCCTTCTCTACTACTGGTGACCAATCACTGGGGGGAAGCTCCTATTCACATTGCTGCTCAAATGGGTCATCCAGAAGTCATTCGAGAAACTGCTCATCACAATCTTTCTCTTCTTTCTGCTGCAAATACTTATGGGGAAACACCTCTACATTTAACCATAAAATGCGACCAACTCAACGCTTTTCGAGAAATTGTTCACCATAATCCTTCTCTTCTTTCTACTGCAATTGCTGATGGGAACACACCCCTTCATTTAGCGATAAAATACAAGCAACGTGAAATCATTCTTGAAATTGTTCAACAAGATCCCTCTCTTTTATCTATTACAAATGATTTAGGCTGGAATTCTTTTCATCTTCTCATCGCTGATGGGTGCAGCCTAGACTTCTTTCGAGAAATAATCAATCAGCTCCCTTCTATACTTTCTTCCACCACTCTTTGTGGCAATAATTCGCTTCATTTTACCGCTTTTTATGGTCATTTAACCCTTTTCCTTGAAATTGCAGAGCTTGCCCCCTCTCTACTATCTGCAACTAATAATGATCATCAAATCCCTCTACATTTTGCTGTGCAAAAGGGTCACCTTAACATTTTCCGAGAAACCATCAAACTAAACCCCCTACTACTTTTACAAGTGCCTGCTGATCAAGTCATCGAAACTTTTGGAGCTTCTGAGTACCTGACTTGTCTATCTTCTACTTGTTTTAAAGCTGCAAGTCTCGCAGTTCCCTATTTATACTCAAACAACTTCAAAAATTGGATTTTCGGCTGCGCCAAAGCACCGTAATTTGCCGATTTTAAGTGACCTCATATTCCTAATATTAGGCCACTTAAAATCGACGAATTCCGAAAGCTTTCGCGTTGCCCAAAACCAATTTTTGAAGTTGTTTGAGTATATTGTGACTAGAATGAGTCGCTTTTCCAACCTGAGATAATGTCGCCATAACTCCATCAAATCCTTATGTATTTCTTCCAGATAGTTCTTTGAATATTTAAGATTGAAATTATTTCTTTGATAGACTCTTTTCCCTACCTTACATATAATCTATTCACTCTTTTTTAAAATATTAAAAGAGAGACAAAAAAAAAGGAAAATATAATGGCGGGCCCCAATAGCTCATCGCTTTACCAGCGATGGGAATCTTGTATTGATTTATGCTCATTTACAATGAGTCAAACTATTTCTTTAATGACGCGTCAAGTGACACTTCTAGACCCTTATGGTGTAGGGGCTTTAACTTCATCAGCAACTCAAGCACTATCCATCTACGCTGTAAAAAAAGTCTTTAAAGCAGATTCTCCAGAGCTTCATGTTGCGGCAACAGTGATGGGTCTTGCACTCAGTACAATCGCACTTCCCTATATCATTGGAAAATGGGCCATTCACTCGGCCATTCGTTTGAATTTTGAAACAGCTGTTCGTACCGCAGTCACAAGCTTACTTGTGAAAACGACCATTTTTACCTTGTATTCGATCGGGAAATCTTTCGTAGATCAATACCACTGGGAAACGCCAAAAAAACTCAAGGACCTCGATAACCTTGGTACTTCACAACTGCAACATGTGAAAGCCTTTTTTATGGATCATACAGATCAAAAAGAGAATCTCACCTTAGCCTTGCAACATGCCTTAACAATTCCCTTAGGTAAATGTTCTGGAATAGGCGATGGTTGGACAAAAGAAAGTCTGCAAGTTGTCCAAAAGCAAGATCTCAGTTTTCTCACACTGGAGCAAAAAAAAGAGCTCAACGAACTCTTTTTGCAGAATCATCTCCTCCCTTCAAAACGGGACTACGTAAAAGGAGAGCTCCCTTCCTTTCCTGAATCTCTTACAAAACTCTCACTTGAGCAGCTCACTTGGACCCATCTCATAGCGCAACTCTCAGATACCGCAATATCTCCCGAGCTTGCAAAACAGTTCTATGAACAAGGGTTTCCTCCAGCAAAAACTGAATGGATCGATTGGGCATTGCCTATCCAAGTGGATTTACTCAGTAAGACTGACTTGTCATGGGTGAAAAACGATCTCATTGCGCATCCTGAGAAGTGGAGAGCGCTTGACTTGGAAACGCAAAGAAAGCTTAAAGAAAAAATCACCCTTCCCTATCTCGTTTTTCCGCAGACTAAAGGCGATGTGAATGCTTTGACTATGGGAGAACTCAAAACCTACTGGGATGCCTTCGAAATAAATGACAATTTGAAGAAGGAATTTCCTCTTGAAATGCGCCGCGTTTTTGCCGATCGATTTGAAGAGAAATTAAGCACCGATATTGATTATCTTTTTTTTGATATAGATACTCTTTTCTTTGAAGGGGAAGAAAGAATTGAGCCCTATTACCTCTTTGGAAGAGTCACACCAAAACAAGTCCTTACTGTAGGACTCATTGTAATGGTTGTTGCAGTTCCTGCTATTGCAGCTCTCGGAAGTCTTTATTATGGGGCTTCGACATCGACAGCAGAAGAGCCAATAAATCAAAATAAAACACAAGAGATCATTCCTTCACCATCAGAAGAAGTCTCGCTCCCAAAATTTGACTTCTGTCCAGATAACAATTGTTTAATGATCCCGAGTGGAAGTAAAGTCGTCGACCATCCGGTAGCAAGCCCGAATATCACAGTCCATGACCAATCATGGATCTTTGATGAATCGACGAAAAAAATTGATGCTTTTACCCTTTCATTCCTCGCTCATCAAAAGCAAACAGATCCTCGGGATGTTTGCCCTGAAAACAACTGCCTTGTATTGACTTCAACGCCCCTTCCTATTTCTCAAGCAACACGTGAAACTGGCTCCCTTCATATGATAGAGCCCTTCATTTTTCCCTTTGCAAAAAATGCAACCATACCTGTCATCACAGAAGAGTTTTCCCCATCTGACACCTCACTTGTACCACAGCTTGCCTTAACAAATCGAACCCTCATCGAGATCAACCGCCCCTCGAAAGTTGAGGCAAATAACAGAGCTGTATCTATAGTTCGCGAAGAAGTCTGCTCAGTAGATGCTCATTCTTTGACAATTCCTAAAGGAAGTAAAGTTACTGATCATCCTGTTAAACGAAGACATGTTATCTCAGTTAAAGACCGCTCTTGGGAACCTTCTTTAGAATCTGCGCAAAAAATTGAGGCTTTCTCTCTCTCCATTCTAGCCATTAAGCCTTGCTTAGAAAATAACAGTATGACGAGAATCTCCTCACCACTCATCGACCCTGCTTACAATGCTGCAACTGATGCTCCACAACCCTTTGCAACTCCCCCTGTTTATGAACCCATCGTCCTTCCCCCTCCCAAAAAAGAAATCATCACAGCATCAAACAAAAACGATCCTTTTACGATTTTGGATATGTCTTATCTCTATAAAGGAACATGCACTACGACAGAGCCGATTCTAGATGAACAGCCTGGATTTTCTATTTGGACGCTTTTAGGTGCCATTACAACGATTGTAACATTCGGTTTTTTCGACAAGGAGAGACAGGAAGAGAATTTAAATGAGGTTTCTCCTAAGCAAAGAAAGCTTGTAGTCCGGAAGAATAAGGAGCCGAGAAACAGCGTTGTATTTCCACTTCTATACAATCCTGCAAGTCCCTCAGCCCCTTTAATGCATGAAGGTAGACAAATTGAAGTTGTAAATGAAAGGCGCGCTCGTAGTGAGCTTGCAAACCTAATGCAGAATGCACAAGCCACAGCAATTGAGATTGAAATGGAAGGTGAAAGGATTCAGATTGCTTTTGATCCAAACGATCCAGAAGTCCTCAGTCAGTTTTATCGTATGATGAAGCAGTCTCAAAACGACGTTCCAGCTCTTGCAAATGAAGGTCCGATTGGTCCTTCTGCAAATATGAGAGCCAAAATAGGAATTATAAGTGGTGGGATGAGATGCATTGCTCATCTCAACCTAAGCCATCCTCCCATTGCAGCTCTTATTCAAGGTCTTGCCATCCAAGCGCGAAGAAACCAGCAATCTGTTGCAAGTGCCTCTAAACAATTTGCTTTAGACCATCAAGGTTCGGTTATGAGAACTCCTCATCCACTTGCTTTAGAGTATGACCTCTCTCCCCTTTCTGCAAGCCCTGATGTTCCTGAAATCTTAATTCCTCCTTCTACCCCAGCTATATCATCCCTCGGTTCTAGTGATTTGCCATTGCATTCTACTTCACTTCGCCTTACACAAGAAGTAGAAAAAGAGGCAAGATTGCAAAGCTTACGACCGAATGTTACCACTGTTTTCATACCTCCTCAGAAGGAGCAGAGTGTTCAACAGATGTCTGCACTAGCCAATCAGCCACATGAAATCCCAAAGGCTGAAGCCTCAAGCTGTAGTAGCCTAAATAGAGATGTTCCAGCATCTCAATTTGAAGGGCTAGAATTTTTTGATCCAAAGAAGGACTGGGATGCACTAAGCAACGTCAAAAAAGTTGTGTTTGATTTAATCGATCAGAAACAACATCTACGTATGTATCTTACCTTCCCACAGCGGTTAGGATCTATGTTAAAGCCACGCATTGATGGTAAGAGACAACCTTCCCCAAATACACAAATTCTAATGAAAATTCTGAATAAAGGTGAGGCCGTCGAATACCATTTAGATGCTTTTCAAAGTGCAACTCAAGTTTTTATTGAGGAAATGGTTAAGTTAGCAAGCAAGTGTGAAACGAAAGTATCAACTCCTGAGGTCTCAGAGAAAAGAAAAGAGAAAGAAAAAGAAAAAATGGACCCTCTAGATGAGCTTTTCGACTTCAATTTTGATTCACCCAAATCCGAAGAACAAATGAGATCTGAAGCCGAACAAAACAAGCAAAATAGAACTCAGTTTTATGAAGCTCAAAAAACGAAATGGTGGACGCACAGTTACTATGTTGGTGACAATGGCCATCCAAGTAAAACAAGAAAATATCGGGTAGCTTTAGAGGAATACTCAAGAATCCTTAATGAATCATGTGATGTTAATTATTTCTGTAATCATGCTAGGTGGTTAGCCCAAAAAAATCCTCATAATACTTTATATCAAGCCATTTACCGTGCACTTCAAGCTGTCACGTCATCGATTGACCTAAATCCTCAATCCGCTTTTGGCAGCTATAATGATGCTAGAACTCAAAGGCAGGTCCTCATCAACAGTCTACGTGCTGCCATTGTGCATACAGATTATCAAGAGTTCCGCTTGAAGCCTGAAGAAGAAATGAATGCATACGATTTTAGGGAGAATCTTTTTTGCCGTCGTGTCATTCGGCAGCTTTCAGAAATAATCTTCTTACCCGAAATTCATAGTCACTTAAAAGAGGTTACAGACTTATTTGTAGGAACAAGTAGGCATCACCGAAGCCAGTCCGAAGATCTTGAGCCCGTGACTGCAGAAAACTTCGTCAGAAAAATCCATGAGAGAAATGAAGATATCAAGCATGCTCCTAAAGACATTCTTGGTAAATCCACAGCTGCCCTTCAGGGACAAAAAGGGTCTGGAGCCTTAGGGACTGAAGACTTTATCGGAACTAAAAACGTCCCCCATTTACGTAATTCCTATGTCTACCGCCATCGAGAAACTGGGAAAGTCCAAACGGTCGATTACTTCCGTCATGGGTGCCCTGTTACGCCTGGAAGTTACTGGAAAATTTTAGGAGGAATGCTTGGGCGATCTCTTTCTTACTGGAGTGGCTATGATGTCGCTCCTAGAAGCGGTGAAGCAGTTGCTCCTGAATATGAAGAAATGCTTTATGCAAAAGCAGCAAGAGGCGAAGGAGACTTATACGTCAACCACCAAAGAAGAATCCCCGGAGGAGTGGAAAATGAAAGAGACCGCGTTGAGGTTATTGAGGGATTACAAACGAGACATGATAATGAATTTGTTTTGACTCAATCAGTTGAAGGAACTCTTTTCAAGAGGCAAGATCCTTATTCTAACATCACGAGATTTGAAGATCTGATCGATGCTTTTGTGGAAACCTTTAATCAACAAGATGATGTTTGGAAAGGGGTCTATGCACAAAATATGTTGCCTAAAGTTTTCTGGGATAATGCAGGCTTGCGAGCAGAGTATTTAACCGAGCTAAGAGGATTACTGCAGAGGATTCATAGGGAATTTTTTGATGGAAAAGAGGAAATTGACTTTAAGGGATTTAGCCCTACAAAGCCAAGAGAGCCTTATCCTCTGCGCGAATGGCAAGTCTTTATTGAACTCGCTTATACATTCATGAGAAAGGATCTCATTTTTAGGCTTTCTGAGATAGAGACCAAAAGTGGGCGGTATCAAGTAACTTCAATGAAAGATATTTGTAAGGATAAGCTCGATCGCGGAGGGAATGAGGCGAAAAATGAAGATGAAACAAGCTACTACATGATTGGTAATCCTCAAGATGAGTGGTTTGAAGATACCCTTTATCAACTCCTAGGTCCCCCTATCCTTGTGAAGAAAAAAGAAGCCATTACAAGTCGCCTTGAGCCAGGTCTAGCTCTTTCACAGTTCCTTAAAAATATGAGTGAAGAGCAAAAATTAGCGATGAGAAATATGGACTTCTTGGGATGGAAAATTGAAGAAGTCAAGGTTCTCAAAAGATCTGATCAGAGCGCTTTCCCAACAAAAAAGACAGCCCATACGAATCAGGAAAAAGAAGACCTACGTTGGACCGAATTCTACCGCAAAGGGTTTTAGTCATTATTTTAGAGATGACTATTTTTTTGAGACAAAAAAGCAGCCTTTTATGGCTGCTTTTCTTAATTGCTTTCTGTCTAAGAATCGAGATTAGATCTTGATAAAACGATCGCCTGGCTTTGGCTGATCGCCACCAGGACGGTGTCCAGGCTGCATGCCAGCTTGTGGACGCTCAATTTGTACATCATGACCTTCCATAATTCTCTTCGCGCGATCTCTCCACTTTTCAACCGACTCTACAAAGAGTGGTGCAAAGCGGCGAAGTGAAGATGTATCAGCGCCAGCTCCCATTTCGAGCACGCAGTGCATCAAAATGAGCTCTTCCTTGACAGCAACACCAATTCCACCACCAGCCATTTGGCCACCAAGCATCGAACCTTCTAACAATGCTTCGTAAAGTTTAAGTTTGGTTGGATCATCTTTTGGTAGACCATCCAAGATGGGAGAATAAAGGTAGAGACGATCTGAATTCGGCTCGTATGTCAAGTGGAGAGAAAAGGTATTGTCAATCCCTAGAATACAGGTATGGTTTTCATCGAAAGCCAGTCCTTCGAGATTTAGCTCTTTTCCAAACTCTCTAAGATTAGCTTTTGCGTTTTCCAAAGACATCGATGTCTCCTCCTTGAATTTTGTTTGTATCTTTTCGCGTTCATACATGAACACATTAAAGAAAGAAGTTTTTCAGGCTGAGAAAAAAATAGCAACAAAAAATTCATCATTTCTTGACTTTCTTTTCGGCGTAAACCCACTTATTCGGGATCTATCTCTCAGAAACCACTTTCAATTATAACAGTAAAATATTTGTTTTTCAATATTAAAAATTTAACTATACACATCATAATCCACTGAAATCAAGAGGTTTAAAAAATTAATTTTGCAAAATGACGTGAGCTCCTATACTGCGGAAGGAAGTAGCTCAATTTAAATAATTAGTTTACATGAACCCATCCTTTACAACCGGATCTAAACTCCCTTTAGGTAGCTCCCCAACCGAAAAAGGAATCAATTTCGCTGTCTATTCCCACCATGCCACAAATATCAAACTCCGCTTATTTGAAATAGGCCAAAAGACGCCATTTGCCGAATTTCCTATGGAACGTAGTGATGACTACTGGCATTTATGCGTCACTAACCTCCCTTACACCTTTGAATATACCTATCAAGCAGAAGGGCCGTATGATCCTAGTAAAGGGTTATTATTTTGCAAGGAAATGGATCTTGTCGATCCTTACGCACGAGCTGTGAATGCGAGCGACACATGGGGAAACCACCATACTCCGATGCGAGCTCTCTATGAAACGAAAATGCCATTTGATTGGGAACATACCTCTCGCCCGATGATTCCTGCAGAAGATTTAATCATCTATGAAATGCACGTGAGAAGCTTCACAATGCATCCCTCTAGCGGCTCGAAAAACCCAGGAACGTTCTTGGGAATGATCGAAAAAATTCCTTATTTAAAAAAGCTCGGGATTAATGCCGTCGAATTGATGCCGATCCACGAGTTTAATGAAACGGAAAACCTACGTCGCAGTCCTGGAACAGGGGGAAAACTCTTCAATTACTGGGGCTATTCGACATCGAACTTCTTTGCTCCGATGCGTCGCTTTGGAAAAGAAGAAGATCTCAAGTTTCTCATTCGAGAACTCCACCGCGAAGGGATTGAAGTGATACTAGACGTCGTCTACAATCACACATCAGAAGGAAATGATCAAAACTATTACCACTCTTTTCGCGGCCTAGATAACCCCACTTATTACATCATCGATGAAAACGGCTATCACAATTACACTGGGTGTGGAAATACATTGAAGTGCCAACATCCCGTCGTGCAAGATTTCATCCTTGACTCATTGCGCTATTGGGTCACTGAATTCCATGTTGACGGTTTCCGCTTTGACTTAGCCTCGATTATGACCCGCGGTGAAGATGGAAAGCCTATTCAAGATCCACCTCTGATCAAACGTATTGCAAGTGATCCGATTCTTGCTCCTACAAAAATGATTGCAGAACCTTGGGACCCAGCTGGGTTATACCAAGTCGGAACCTTCCCTTCTTGGAGGTTTGCAGAATGGAACGGAAAATTCCGTGACGATGTACGCAAGTTTATTCGAGGAGATGGAAATATCGAAGCGATGAAAAACCGCCTTCTCGGATCTCCAGATGTCTACACCGAAAAAGGAACTCCTCAGCATAGTATTAATTTTATCACAGTTCATGATGGGTTTACCTTGCATGATCTCGTCTCTTACAACGAAAAGCACAATGAGCAAAATGGCGAGCAAAACCAAGATGGCGCCAATGACAATGAAAGCTGGAATTGTGGTGTGGAAGGGAAAACAACTGATCAAGCCATCCTTAACTTGCGCCTCCAACAAATGCGTAATTTCATGGTCGCACTTTTTATTGCTCAAGGAATCCCAATGCTCCTTATGGGAGATGAATACGCTCATACGCGCGAAGGAAACAACAATGCTTATTGTCAAGATAATGAGCTCAACTACTTCCTTTGGGATCAAGCTTCTCCTCTTTTTGAGTTCATTCAAAAACTGATCGCTTTGCGTAAATCCCACCCGATTTTCCGTCAAAAAACCTTTCCCTCAGCAGTGAAGTGGGAAGAAAAGGATTACTTAGGGCTTACCCTTGGAGAGGAGCTTTTCATCGCTTTCAATCCCTCTGCTCAAGAGTATCAGCTCGAAAAAGAAGGATGGGAGATCCTCCTTTCTACTGCAAGTCAAGTGCAAACTTTAGACAAATTGCAACCCTATACATCTGTTCTCTTTGGAAAAAAGAAAGCTCTTTGATAGTATCATAAGAAAATCTTCTGGGAGTTTGAAATGTTTAGAAACCTCTGCCTCATTTTCGCCCTTTGCCTCGTCTCCTTTGGGTGTTCGAAAAACGTACACGAACAAGCGACTCGTTACTATGATGATGGAAGATCAAAGCCTATTGTAGCACTTGTTCCCGTTTTTGACCGAAGCGGAGCTAAAATTTCCTGGAGCCTCTCGGAAGAATTTACAGATCAGTTGCGTCAACGGTTCTTGAAGCAAAGTCAGTTTTACATCAATACCCCAGAGCAAATCAATGCCGAGATCGAAACGCTTAATGAAACAAATGATCCCTTCTCACGTGATTACGCTTGGATTGGAAAAGCGTTTGGTGAAGAGGAATTCGTTGTCTTTGCAGAGCTTGTAGAGCATGACATTCACCCCAAAGCTACAAATAAAAATTTTCTCGACAAGTTGACTCCCTCATGTGAACTCTCAATGACCATGCGTGTCCGTGTCTTCGATCTACGTGGGGAAAAACCTGAAATTGTGTTGCAAGAACTTTTCCACCAAAGTCACTTGATTCCCAAGCCTTCGGATCTCACAGAACAAAGTTCTGAGAAATGGAAAAAGATGTCTTTTTCAATCACTCCACTCGGACTGGCTCACAGCCAATTTTCTAAAGAAATCGCCAAACGAATTGAAGATTACATCCTCCTTTCTAAGAGTCGTTAGTGGAAGAAGTCATTATCGAGCATCTTGAACAAGCAGGACTCTTTGCTCTCATGGGAGCCATTGTTACATGGATTGCTAAAAAATGTGGTTTTTTTAAGCTCGGAGAAAGCTCTCCCGCCCCTCGCATTCAATACCCAATTATCGGTATCCTCCTTTACTTAGTGCTCTTTATTTTCGCTGTTCCGTTTGCTCTCAAGTTCTTTTCCCTTGTATATAGTCCTCTGGAAACTGCCTTTCAGGCTCATCCGGCCCTTTTTATAGCTACAGTTCAAGTTCTCTCAATCATGATCATCACCTGTTTTGTGATCATTTTTTCCCTTTTTCAAGATCAAAATGTTGTTAAACGCATTTGGAAAGAACAATTCACCTTTCCGTCTGCCATTAAAGATTTTGAGCTTGGCGTTTTAACATGGGTGATCAGCTTTTCTGTTGTGGCATGTGTTGACCAAATTGGAGACCTGTTAACCTCCCTTGCTTTTGGCACTTCACGTGTGGAACAAATTGCAGTTCGCTTCATCCGGTTGTCTGCTGAATCTCCCTATCTTCTTACAGTTGCGACAATTTCAACTGTCTTAGCAGCTCCTATTTTAGAAGAGTGTATTTTCCGTGGCTTTATGCAAACCTATCTGAAATCTAAAATCGGTTTCATTAAAGCCCTTTTTTCTACTGCATTTATTTTTGCAGCTTTTCACTTTTCACCCACCCAGGGAATCAGCAACATTACCCTTATTTTATCACTATTTACCCTCGCATTATACCTCGGTTTTCTCTATGAAAAACGAAAATCTTTGATCGCTCCGATCGCTTTACACATGACATTCAATTCAATAAGTGTTATTCGTATAGTTTTATTTTCAAGCTAACTGGGTCTCTATGAAAAGAGCTCTGCTCATTATCTTAGGATTTCTCTTCGGAATTTGCGGCAGCCTTGAATGTGCTCTCTCAAAACAAACAGAAACATTAATCGACGATTTAAACCAAGCAGCTCTGCTTGAGTTTTACCTGATGAAAAAGGGAGATAATCCTCTCGCCTCTCCCTACTCTATTCAATCGTCTTTTCTTATGGCTTATATGGGTGCAAAAGGAAAAACAGCTAAGCAAATAGCGCAAGTTCTCTCGATGACCCTCCCCCAAAATCAATTAGGAACAGCTTTTGCAGAGCTGACCGACTACCTTCTAGCTCCCACATCCCAGCATGGATATAAACTCAAGATTGGAAATGGAATGTGGATCGATGACAATCTCTCAGTCCTTTCCACATACAAAGAAATCGTTGCAAAAGACTTTAACGGTGATGTCCAACAAATTGATTTCGGAGCGCCTACTACCGCAGCCGAAACTATCAATGCCTGGGTTTCAGAGGAAACTGGTGGAAACATCAAACATTTATTGTCTCCTCAAGACATTAGCCCATCAACTGTCCTGCTCTTGACAAATGGGCTCTTTCTGCAAGGTCCCTGGAACTCTCCCTTTAGCTCAAAACTGACAGAGTCTAAACCCTTTTTAACAAGCAATAAGGTTTCAATAAACGTTCCAACCATGCAGCAAATTGGAACCTTTCCCTACTATGAAGATGATAACTCCCAAATTCTCGCTCTTCCTCTCATAAGTGAAGACACCCAACCAAATCTTGCCCTGATCATCTTCCTTCCCAAAGAGACCCTACTGACTGATATTTTTGACTTCTATTATGCGCAGCAACAACAAAGCTCTGCAGCCTTTCTCGACTTTACAAATAAATTTGAAAACGCGCGAGTTGATATCCACTTACCTAAATTTGCCTTCAGCAAACGTTTTTTTCTGAAAAACTTCTTCCTTTCGATTGGAATGGATGATGCTTTTTCACCTAGTGCAGATTTTTCGGGAATCACGGGCGCAAAAAACATCTACATTAGCGATGCATTTCACGAAAGCTATGTAAAAATCGATGAAGGAGGCATCTTTGCTGCAGCCGCTTCAGGCGTACAATTCAACTTGAAATCAACCCTTCCCGACCAAGCCCCTAAACCTTTTAATGCCAATCATCCCTTTTTCTACTGCATTGCCGACCTTAAAACTAAACTTCTTCTCTTTATGGGAGTCGTTAACGACCCTTCTATTTCCTACAAGGAGGAGAATCCCTAATGAATCACTTTCGTTTTAAGCTCTCTTCTTACGGGCTTTCAGACATTGGTCTCGTCCGATCAAATAATGAAGATGTGTGGTCTTATCTTGACGAAAGTGGATTCTTTGCCCTAGCAGATGGAATGGGAGGTCACAATGCAGGAGAAGTGGCTGCCAAAGAAGCCGTTCGCTTTGTTTGCTCGTCAGTCGAAGAACTCTTTGTCTCAAGTGAAAAAGAGTGGAATATTTTCGACCTTTGCTCCTTTACAAAACTCTGCATTGAAAATGCAAACAGCTGGGTCCATCACTTGGGTAAAAAGAGAAAAGAGTACTCAGGAATGGGAACCACCCTTTGCACCCTTCTCTTTCATGAACATTCTCTCATTTACGGCCACGTGGGAGACAGCCGGATTTATCGGTTCAGACAAGGGCAACTCGATCAGCTCACTATTGACCACTCACTCAAAAATGAGCTCATTTCTCAAGGAAAGTTTTATGAGTCTCCCAATAAGCCTTTCCCCTATAAGAACGTACTTACTCGAGCCATCGGGACTCACGGAGACGTCGAAGCAGAAATCCATATTGCACCAGTCAATGTCGATGATTTATACTTGATGTGTTCAGATGGGCTGACCGATTGCGTCACAGATCAAGAAATTTCTTCAATCCTTCGTCAATCGAAAGATCCCAAAGATATCACTTTGGAGCTCATAGAACTCGCCAAAAAGAATGGCGGAAATGACAACATTACTATTGTGAGTGTCCACGTTAATGAAGAGGATTTATCTCGATCATAATGCAACAACCCCAATTGACCCTCTCGTTGCTGAGGTCATGATGCAAGAGTTTGCTAAGGGTCCGCAAAACCCTTCGAGCGTTCACTTTTTTGGGCAAGAAGCGAAGAAAACTCTGCTGACATCCCGTCAAACGATTGCTCGCTTCCTGAAAGTGAAACCTCAAGAGATTCTCTTTACCTCAGGTGGAACCGAATCGATGAATCTCTTAATCCGCGGTTCCCTTCCACCTAAAGGAGCTCATCTCATTACTACCGACCTCGATCACCCTTGTGTCTATGAAAACATGCAAACTCTCGAGCAAGCAGGTTATCACGTCTCTTTCCTTTCACCTGGAAAAGCCGGTGCGCCTTCGCCCAAGCAAGTTGTAGCAGCTATTCGCCAAGACACCAAACTTATCATCTTATCTGCCGTCAACAGTGAAACAGGTGTCAAACTCGACATCGACTCCATTGCAAAAATTGCGCAAGAGGCAAATATCCCCCTCATTCTCGACGGAGTCGCCCTCCTAGGGAAAGAACCTTTTGCAATCCCACATGGAGTGACTGGCATGGGATTTTCTGCGCATAAATTTCATGGTCCAAGAGGCATTGGTTTTTGCTTTCTCCGCTCTGGATCTCCCCTTT
The DNA here is from genome assembly GCF_000237205.1 of Simkania negevensis Z. GTDB lineage: Bacteria > Chlamydiota > Chlamydiia > Chlamydiales > Simkaniaceae > Simkania > Simkania negevensis. Next base: position 1,500,444 of record NC_015713.1, read on the forward strand.
CTCCCCTCTTTTTAGGAGGAAATCAAGAAAGTCACTTACGCGCCGGCACAGAAAATCTTCCAGGAATTGTTGGACTCGCAACAGCGATTTCTCTTCTTGAAAAAGAAGGTAAAGCCTATTCGGCTCACATGCATCACTTGCGCGACCTTTTTGAAAAGACTTTACAAAAATCGATTCCCAACTTGCAAATCAACGGAACCGGCCCACGTGTTGCGAATACAAGCAACCTCTGCTTTCCAGGAGTGGATGGAGAGTCACTCCTCATTCACCTCGATATGAAAGGAATTGCAGCAAGTCATGCTACCGCTTGCTCCGCAGGAGCCCTTGAAGTTTCACGTGTTCTCCTGAACATGGGGCTTCCCAAAGAAGAAGCAAGCTGCTCTCTTCGCTTTTCCTTTAGCCGGATGAATACCGAAGAAGAGGTGCTTCAGGCCACCAAAATCATCTCAGAAGCTGTAGAAAGCTACACCCGTCTTCCCCAATGAGGATGAGGCTCTATAGGACTTTTAATTTTGTAAAAAAGGAGTTGGTGCATCAAATCAATACTCTCAACCATCATGACTGAGCGCGTTACTGTTCCTGGGTATCCAAAACGCTCAGAAAAATAGGCTGTCGCCTTATATGCTGCAAAAAAAGCGATGCTAAGCGCGCAAATTTTAAAGATAAATTGGGTACTTTTTTGAATATTGAGAGTTGATCGATCGGTGGCTTCAAGAAGCTCTGTTGTAAGCCCCTTTGTTACACCTGCAACCACACCAAAGATGAACATTTTTTCTGGCTCAAGTGTCTCAGGCATGTACTCTTCAGCAAGATTTGCCGTTTTTGCCATCTGATGAAACCAATCAGAATTGAGAAAATAGCTCGCAGCTGCTGCGTTAAATCCATTGCGACATGCCCCCTGATAGGCCGAAGTCACCATTCCAGATAAAATACTCATATAAATATCACTCTTCTAGTTTAAAGAGAGGCATTATGCTCGGATTCCCGAATTAACCCAAGAATTAAATATCAAAAGGTGTACGATTCTCAACTTTTGAAGTTGTTTAAGTATAAATTCATACGGTTGAATAATTTATTTATTCAACCCACTTCATTTTTAAACTTAAGCAACTTTTGATATTGATATTTCTTGCTCCGAATATAAAGCTTGGTGCAAATGAATTGTTGCAAGGTTAATAGCTCCTTGTGCCGCAGGAGTGTGTGCTAAGTCATTAATCATGAGGAAATCATGTATTGTGCCCAAAAACCGCGTTGCTGTCACTTGAACCCCAGCTTGAGTTAGCTTATGAGCATAAGCTTCACCTTCATCTCGTAAAACGTCATGTTCTGCTGTAACAACTAAAGCAGAAGGTAAGTCTTTAATTTGTTCTATAGATGCTTCAAGAGGAGACATTAAAGGGTTTTTTCTAGCAGAAGTTTTAGGTTCATAAGCGTTCCAAAACCACTCCATAGCGGCTTTCGTAAGCCATGGTCCTTTAGCATATTGTTTGTAAGAGTTTGAATTGAGCTTAGCATCGGTGACTGGATAAAAGAGTAGTTGAAAAAGAAATTTTGGACCTTTCCTTTCTTTTGCAAGCATGGATACTGCAATTGTCATGTTTCCTCCAACGCTATCTCCACCAATTGCAATACGCGAACTATCAAGATTAAACTGCTTCCCATGCTCGGATATATATTGAGTTGCAGCATAGGCTTCTTCAATTGCAATAGGAAATTGAGCTTCGGGAGATAAAGAGTAATTAACAAACACAACGGCTATTTTGGCTTTAATTGCCAATAATCGAGCAAGGTGGTCAAAAGTATTATGACTTCCCATAACCCAACCTGCTCCATGGAAATACATAAGAACTGGTAAAGCTTGTTTATTTCCTTGGGGGCGAAAGATTTTGATCGAAACTTGGCCATTGGGGCCAACAGGAATCGTTTTATCTTCGGTATCTACACGCAGCTTGTCAGTAAATCCAGATTGCATTTTTTCTAAAAATGCGCGAGCTTCCTCCGGAGTCATTTCATAAATGGGTTTTCCCTTTTTAGAAGCTAATTTATCAATAAAGCCCTGGGTATCTTTTTCTAAGATAGGCAATTTTGATTTCATAAATATCCCTTTTTAAATGTTTCATAACCAAAAATTTAATGATTTTTCCGATAAACCGGACTTTCTTTATAACCCAAATTATTAGATGGGAACAACTTGTGTTTATCTGATAAAATTTTAACGAGAAAGGATATTGTACTTGATAATGGAACGATTACTTGGCATTTTGCTATTTCATAGCAAGAAAATTCCAGCTAAACCCTTTCTCCCTTATTCTGTATCTTATTTCTTTTATCTTTTTTGTAAAATAAATAATTTTTTATAAATTTTTTTATAAAAAAACATTACATAATTACTTGTATTCAAATAATTTCAAAAGCTGTTTGAGTATACATCTCATGACCGTTATATTGAGCGAATGGATATCGTGCGACCTGCAATGAGCGATGTTTCTTCAACCATGAGCTCAACTTCTCCCACACGGAGCGGTTCTCCTTTTTCTGGTCGGTGGCCAATTAAGCGAGTCATGAGCTCATCTAACGTCTCATCTTCTTCTCCTGGAAGAGAGAGCTTGAACCAAAGATTGATTTCAGCAACCTTGGTTTCTCCTGGAAGTACGCGATCAACGAGAACGCGGTGTTTTTCTGGAGTAAACTCGCCAAATGAAACCCAATCATCACGTTGTCCAAAGATTTCATCAACAACAGCATCAAGCGTCAACACCCCTACAGCCAAGCCTGCTTGATTGAGAACAATGGCTAGACTTTGATTGTTGCGGCGAAATTCTTTGATGATTTCGAGAATCGAGTTTTTCTCCATCACAAACCAAGGGGGACGTGAGTAAGGACGGAGACGAATTTCATCTCCATAGCGAAGAAGATCCCGAGGAAATGCAATGGCTACAATGTTGTTTTTTGTTTTGTGAAAGACAGGGATAAATGGCATTGCTTCAAGACCTAAAATGGTGCGTAAATCCCCGATTGTCCCTTCTGAAGAAATCAGTTTGACCCGATTGATGGGATTCATCAAATCTTTTGCTGTTTTGGCTTTAAGCGAAAAGATATTAGAGAGAACAGGATCAAACTCTGCTTTCTCTTCTAAAGAAAGCGTGTCATCTCTTTCTTCAATAGCGCGTTGAAGCTCATCACGTGAAAGATAAGCCGCTTCTTTTTTGACGCCAAAAAGCCAGTTTACCACTCGACAGATCCCCTCAAGAATCATCGTGATTGGACGGAGAATAATCGAAGTGAAATAAAGGATCGGAATGCCGAGCATCGTCACATTTTCAGCATAGCGACGAGCAGCAAACATAGGAGCCAATTCAGCAAAGATCAAAACAATAAAAACCTGAGATAAAGCTGACCAATCGGGATTGAGCCCTAAAGACGAATACAAACGACGAGCACATTCTGAACCGAACTGAAGCGATCCATTCACCCCAATCAACGTAGCCCCAAAAAGATTGGCAGGATTACTGAGTAGCTTACTCAGCCACTTTGCGCGCCGACTATTTTTACTCACATAGTATTGCAATCTGACTCGATTGAACGAAACACACGCCATTTCAAGCATCGAGTAAAACCCTTGCACAATGAGTGCTACAACTAGCAAAAGGAGAAAGTATTGCCACGATTTAGCCATCGTCTTTCTTCTCCTTTGACTTTTTCTTTCCATGCCGCAGACGGCGGATGTAGACACGCCTGACCCGATTCACATCAGATGACAGAACGTGAAATAAAAAGTCCCGTGTTTGGTACTTGGTCCCACTCTTAGGGATATCGCCCAATTCCTCTGTCAACCACCCACCGATTGTCGCCATGTTATTTGGGCTTTCTAAGTGGTAATCGAAAATTTCTTCAAACTCGGTCAGTTCCAACTTTCCACTCGCAATGACAATATCCTGCGATGACTGGCTGTAGTGACTTTTTTGATCCCGTCGATCAGCGATTTGTCCGATCACAGTTTCCACGAGATCTTCCAATGTCAGTAGACCTGAGATTGAGCCATATTCATCAACTACGATCATCATCGTCTCTTCTTTTTCATAACACTGTTTTAAAGCAGAGCGGCACAAAGTCGATTCGGGAATAAAAAAAGGTTTGCGTAAAAAAGGGACTAAATCGTGCGCTGTTTTGATCCGGCTTTGGTGCAGGAAAAAACTACCGCTTGTCATCACCCCAAGAATATTTTCTAGCGAACGGTTACAAACTGGAATCCGGGTGCACTCTTCATCGACAAAGAGATGGACCAATTTCGAAAGAGGCTCGTTGATATCAAAAAAGAGAACCTCTCCTCGAGGACACATCAGTTCTTTCACTAAATCTTCTTCGAGATTGAGATACCCGCGCACAAGGGTCGCTTCTTCTTGAGAAACCGTTCCTGTCTCTTTGGAAGTCCTCAAGGCGTACTTGAGCTCCTCAATCGAAATCTCTTTTTCATGCTTTAAAAAGAAAAAGAAAAAACGAGAAATCCCACTCGTTAAAAAAGTAATCACGTCACGGACAGGTTTGACAATCCACTCCATGATCCGAATAAAGGGCGCAACACGATAGGCAATCCAATTGTTCATAGGATAAGCAATCGTTTTCGGAATCACTTCCCCGAAAATCAACGTAAGAGCAAGAGGGAGGCCCACTGTAAAGAGCCAACTCGAAAACGTCCCAAAAAGACCTGAAACGACGTTTTGAACGAGAATGTTCATGAGCACATTCAGCATCAAAATCGTCACGAGTAATTTGCGCGGCTCAGATAAAAGTTTGCTAATCAGTTTTCCACGAGGATCATTTCCATAACGGTACGCACGCACTCTCATCGAAGAGAGGGAAAAAAGAGCCGTCTCTGACGCTGACAAAACTGCAGATCCAATAATCAGCAACATGAGAACGATGATTAAAGCAAGAGTCACTGGGACCTCTTTTTAAAAATGACTTTCGTTTCACCCTCTTCAACGACACCCAATCGCTGCTTCAAAACGAGCAATGCCCATTCGGGATCTTCTTCACTTTTGATCCGAAGCTTTAGCTGCTCTTGATCCCGAATTGCTAGTTCTTTTTCTTTTTTTAGTAGCTCAGCCTTTTTCTGCAAAAGGGAAGCAAGCTGGTTTTTCTGATAAAGCGCCTGAGCATAAAGAGCAATTGCCATCAAAATAAACGCGCCTATCCACCAGTTGGTGAGAAAAAAAGAAAGAATCTTGCCTTTGCTTTCTCTTGCTTTAAGCATGACTAAATCACAGGAACTGTGATTCCCACTTGCTTCATGTATTTCCCTTTACGATCTGCATAAGAAGTTTCGCAAACTTGATTCGCTTCTAAAAAGAGCACTTGCGCAATCCCTTCGTTAGCATAAATCTTTGCAGGAAGAGGTGTTGTATTTGAAATCTCGATTGTCACAAACCCCTCCCATTCGGGTTCAAATGGGGTCACATTGACAATGATTCCGCAACGTGCATAAGTCGACTTTCCAATACAGAGGGTCAAAATATTACGAGGAATGCGGAAGTACTCAACGCTCACTGCTAAGGCAAATGAATTTGGAGGAATGATGCAAGTATCTGCTTCAATGTCAACAAACGCATCTTCGTGAAAATTCTTTGGATCCACAATTGAATTGTACACATTTGTGAAGACCTTAAACTGAGGACCTACACGAAGATCATACCCGTAACTCGAGAGACCATAACTTACAATTTTTTCATTCTCGACCATGCGCACTTGACCTTCGACGAAAGGTTCAATCATCCCTTCTTCTAGAGCCATTTTGCGAATCCACTTGTCTGATTTTAACGTCATCGAAATACCTGCATATTTTTTTCGGTTTTTTACGAATAGATATAGCGCGCGAAATCCTTTTCCTGCTAGTATTTTTTCATGTGGATATTGCTTATGGATAACGGTGTTTTATGAATCAGTCATTTATTCAATCTTCGTGGGCCCAACGCGACCAAAAGCTAGAAAAACAACTCCGCCCCCTAACACTCAAAGAGTTTATTGGACAAGAGCAAGTCCGCGAAAGACTCGATGTTTTCGTCGGTGCCGCTAAAAAGAGAAAAGAGCCCCTTGGACACGCCCTTTTCTACGGTCCCCCAGGACTTGGAAAAACAACACTCGGCTACATCATTTCACAAGAAATGGGCACGAATCTCGTTGTCACATCTGGCCCCTCGATCGAAAAACCCGCTGATTTGGCAGGAATTTTAACCAACCTCGGTGAAGGAGACATTCTCTTCATCGATGAGATCCACCGTTTAAGCCGAAATGTCGAAGAGTATCTCTATCCCGCAATGGAAGACTTTTCCCTTGATCTACTCCTTGACTCTGGTCCTCAATCGCGCACTGTTCAAGTCAAACTTAACCGGTTCACCCTCATTGGAGCCACTACTCGGATTGGTCTGCTTAGTAGTCCCCTCCGCTCTCGCTTTGGATTTACCAGCCGTCTCGACTACTATGCTCCAGAACTTCTCGCTGACATCCTTGAACGCTCTTCAAAAATTTTAACGGTCAACATCAATCGCGAATCGATCATGGAAATTGCCCTCCGCTCCCGAGGTACCCCACGCACCGCCAACAACCTCCTTAAGTGGGTTCGCGATTACGCTCAAATGCGCACCGATAACCGTCTCGATAAAGTCTCGACACGCACTGCCTTAGAAATGCTCGACATCGATTTCCGTGGACTGAACGAAATGGATAAACGTTTTCTTCAGCACATCATTGAACATCACAAAGGAGGCCCCGTTGGGATCGGCACCATAGCTGCTGCCGTCGGTGAAGAAGCCTCATCCCTTGAAGAAGTGAACGAACCCTTTCTCATCATGCAAGGGTTTCTCAAACGGACCCCTCGCGGACGCGAAGCAACCCAGATGGCCTTTCAGCACTTTGGCCGTTCTTATCAACCTAAAGAAGGAGCCGACGAATGAATTTTAGAAAGACTTTGCTGACCCTTTTTGCTTGCCTGTTGAACTTTTCATTTTTACAAGCTCACCAATCTGACATCGTTGCCAGCACCACCGAAGATCAAAAACCAGCAACTATCAAAGTTCTCCTTCATAAAGATTCAACAGGAGCTCTTCTCGAAGCACGCGGTTCATTTGAAGTGGTCAATCCTGAAACTGGGAAACGAGTCAGTTCTGGTCGCAATGGGAAACGCTTTTATCTTTACCCCCATAAAGAAGGAATCAAATGGGGAGAAGACTTTCTTGGCATTTTCCAACTTCAAATCATTCCAACGAGTCCTGATACCACACTTCTCGTCAACGGAGTTCAATACTCTGGTGTCCTTGAAATCTACCATGTAGAAGAAAAGCTAAACATCATCAACGAGGTGACCGTTGAAAATTACTTAAAAAGCATCCTTCCGCAAAAGTTTCATGGGGATTACCCCGAATCTGTCATGGATGCCGTTGCTATCATCGCGCGTACAGATGCCTACTATAGTGCCCTCTTCAATCACGATGCCTTCTGGCATGTCGATGCAAATGAAGTCTGTTACGAGGGTGTTGGTCTCACTTGCCAAAACCCCGCAATTGACCGCTCTATTGAAAGTACCCGCCATCTTGTCATGACTTTTGAAGACCAACCCTTTCCCTCCACTTGGACCGAAAATTGTGGTGGAAAAACAGCTCCCTATCAAACCATCTTTAGAAAAAACACTCCGACTCCACAAGGAGTCGACTCAGTTTTTGCTTTAGCTGAACGCAAAGATACCCACTGGGCGTTCACCATGAACACCCAAGACCTTGCCAAAGTCGCAAAAATCAACCGTATCACAGGCATTGACCTTTTTGTCGACCATTTCTCGAGCAAAGTCTACGCCGTCCGCATTCATGACGGAGTGCACACAGAAGACATCGACTTTCTCACTCTTCAAAAACACATTGGAGAAGCAAAACTCAAAAGCAATGATTTCTCCGTGAGTCTTAAAGGCAATATCGCCTCCTTCGAAGGTTACGGAGTCGGATCAGGAACAGGCCTCTGCCTCTATAGCGCTTCTCAAATGGCCGAACGAGGAGACGATACTCCCCACATGCTCGCCGAGTTTTTCCCCTACACACACATCGAAAAAATGCGAGCCTACCCCGAAGCCATTGTGTCAGCTAACAAAGGTTCCTTTGTGTCGCCCAAACATAAAAAAGCAACCCAAAAGAAACACCGGATTTTACACTAGGAATTCGTCATGGCACATCCCCTCACCTCTAAAAAAAGAGCTAAAGCCATTTCATCGGCTCTCTTTCTGATCGGCATCGCCGTTGTGATGTTTCTTGACGCATGGTGGCCCGGCATCATGGTCGTGATTGGAGTCCCTCTTGCCCTCAAGCAATTTCTCGAAGGGCGTTACCATGACACCCTGCTTACCCTTCTTGTATTTGTCGGCTTTTTCATCATCGCCCAATTCAACATCTCATGGAAAATTCTTTTGCCCATTCTCTTTATCATGGCAGCGGTCTACATCCTCTGCAAAGAGTGGGTCGAAGGAAAGCTCATCTCCGAAGATGAACGTGAAGAAGATCTAAACAAAGAATTCGAAGAAGAAGACAAAAAATAAAACTTCACTCCCGAAGGAGTGAAGCAATTTTGTTGAGATTTGCATCTCAATAACTTGAGCACTCACAAAAAGTACCAAGCTAAGGAATTCGAAAAGAAGTCTTAAAGAGATTCATTTTAAATCCCTTTTCCAAAGTCATTTTAAAAATCTTAAACGATCCATAAATGAAGGTTCTTTTGGATGCGAGGATTGTTGACTATTCTCAATTCTTGTTCCTAGATCTATATAAGGATTATCTCTTCCTTTATTCCGCTCTACCATAAGATATATTTGAAGCTCTCCACGAAACTTATCTGCCAAATCATGTTGCTCTGTTAAATTACATTGCGTTAACTCATGAGATTCAAGATCGAGTTCAAATACTGTAGTAAGTACTCCAGAGTCGTCGCAAATAGGGATAAAAACATATTTCTTATCCTCATCAATTGCTTCTTCCAACTTTGGAACGACTAGACAAGAAATATTCCCTTTAATATGAGAAATAGTCTCTGTATTATCTCGACCTTTTCTCAGCCAAATCTTATCAATCAAAGTTGTATCTTTGTCGGATCCATTTGCGAAAGTATCTGCGAAACGATTAATTGTATCTTTTCCCTTGAGAGAATAAGTCTCAGTAAATTTTTTCAATCTCTCTTCGAGTGGTATTTCTTGCGGCTTCGGATTAGTTAGTCCCTCACTTGATAAGCTTACCTGTTTCTTAGAATCCACTAAAAATGTAGTTTTTTGCTTTACTATGTCTTTTTTAACTGATTCATCTTGCTCGTCTTCTAGCAATGCTTCGGAATCAGAACTCTCAACTGTTTCGTAACCTTCTGGAGGCCAAGCGGCTGTCTCGTTGTTAGCGTTTCCCTGTGGCAAACTATTCACCTCTTCATGAACTTCTCGATGATTTGATGTATCGCCATCACCCCAGTCGCCATCATCAGTTAGCCTATAGGAAGGAGTAGCAGGACTAGTAGCTCCTATTCCTGAATCTCCGCTAAAACATACACCCACCTTCTCAACTAGCCAAGAACCCATATTCAATGGAGCTGACAAGATCCGCCCTCCAGCCCATTTACAGGCTTTTGCAAAGTCACAAACTAGTTGCGCAAGATCATACCATTGATCTTCTTTAATATCTTGGCTAGTAGCTGAGTTAAATTTTACTTCTGAAGTTTGATTAATTTTGTCTGTCATGTTTATCTCCCTTTCTTTGTTATAATATAATTATAACATGTTTATATTTTTTTTAAAATAAAAAACGAAAATTTTATATTAATTTAACATAAAAAAAGTTGCTAAGTTGAAAACCTAGCAACCAATTGGGGGGGGATAGGAGTATAAAAAAGGATCTGTGATTTATGTTATAAACTCAGAAATACGATAGTTGTTCCTGAACTTATGTAACTTTAGTGATTGAAGAAAAGCTGTTCATGAACCTATCCAACTAAATTTTTTATCCAAGTATAAACTACCCCCAATATTACCAATCCATTCCATATCACGAATAAACGCTCCCATCGCATCAATAGCCGACGACAACGTCTTTTTAACCAAGCAAAAGCTCGTTCTACYTTCCAGCGTTGTGGGCTCAATTTGAAGAAATGGGTAACTTCGTTAATTTCTGGCGCCCATCTTCCTTTGATTTTCCGATAGGGAATTAGAGGAAATATTCCCATGTTTAACAAAAACTGACGTAACCAGCCTGCATCATAACCTTTGTCTGCCTCAAGAACAACTACTCGCCCTTTGAGTGACTTTAATGGAAGCTGTGTAAGCAATCTGCTAACTTCCTGTTTTTCATCCCCCTTTGCATCGGTAGTTGTAATGGCTATTGCATTGCCGTTTTTATCGATAAGCAAGTGAAGCAGAACTCCCTTGCCTTTATAACCATAATCAACTTTTTCCCCTCCTCCTGGAGCGGGGGGAAAAAGAACCGTCCACAGCTACTTGAGAAAGATCAACTTTTCCTTCCATTATTGCTATCTGTAATAGCCCACTCATCACCTTATCAAAAACTCCTTCAACACTCCATTGCTTTAACCATTTGTGAGCTGTAGAACGAGGGATAAAAAGAGAGGAATCTGTCGGAAGATCCGCCCAACGACATCCTCTCGTTAAGATAAAGAGTATTGAATTCCAGGTTTTGCGTAGATCACTTCGAGGAGTTCCTCTCTCCAAAGGAAAAGTATGGTCCATAAGACCTTCAATGAGTTGCCATTGTTCATCTGATAAACACTTAAATCCTGCCATGTCATCTCCTAAATTTTTTTAAAAGAATATAGCATTTAACTTTTTAGTTGGATAGATTCATCGGTGTGTTTGTAAAAATGTCCTGAACTTTCAATACAACTTTTCATCTTTCTCATTTTGTTTGTAAAGCTTGTTTAACCTTCGTCATATACTCAAACTACTTCAAAATTTGGTTTTGGGCAACGCGAAAGCTTTCGGAATTCGTCGATCTTAAGTGACCCAATATTAGGAATATGAGGTCACTTAAGATCGGCAAATTACGGTGCTTTGGCGCAGCCGAAAATCCAAATTTTGAAGTAGTTTGAGTATATTTGTTAGCCATCACTAGTTGATCAATATGCAGTGATCAGTCCAAATGTCCTTGCAATACAGACTGATTTGAGTTAAGTAGAGATGTAAGATTCTGATTAGTAGCTTCTTGTATCTCACTCTCTTTCGCAACTTCTGTTTGATTTACTGCATTAAAAGAGAAGTTTCCTTTATTCTCTTGCCTATTTGTTTTTTCGCTTGCGGTTGAATCTTTTTCAGCAAATTTCAAAATCTTTGATTCTGAATACTTCTCTTTCGTCAACCAGGAGATTGTGTGACATCAATTTCTGTTTTCATTTGTCGAATGCGACTCTTGACTTCTGGATTCTCTATGCTGTAGTGACCAACCATCTCCCACTTCTTGTAATCGTGTTATCAGTTAATCTTTACTTTCCCTTCTTTTCTATAAATTAATTATAACATATTTATATTTTTTTAAAAATAAAAAACAAAAATTTTTATATAAATTTAACATTAAAAAAGGTTGCTAAGTTGAAAACCTAGCAACCAGTTGGGGATAGGAGTATAAAAAAGGATATGTAATTTTTGTTATAAACTCAGAAAAACAATAGTTACTCCTGAATTTATGTAACTTTAGTGATTGAAGAAAAGCTATTCATCGGTGTTTCTAAAAATGTCCTGAATTTACAGTATAACTTTTCATCTTTCTCATCTTGTTTGTAAAGCTTGATTAACCTCCGTTATATTTGTTAGCCATCACTAGTTGATCAATATACTGAGCAAATGCTGTGATCAGTCCAAATGTACTTGTCGATTGTCCTTGCAATACAGACTGGTTTGAGTTAAATAGTGATGTAAGATTTTGAGCAATAGTTGCTTGCGCCTCATCATCTTTCGCAACTTCTTTTCGATTTGCAGCTGCTAAAGAGAAGCTTCCTTGGAGCATATGTTGTAATCCTGGAGTGAGTAGGTTTATTTTTTCACCAACATCTTTTATTTCATTTGTTCTCTTGTCTATTTGACTTTTCGCTTGCGCTTGAATCTTTTCCACATCTTCATTTTTAGCAAACTTCAAAATATCTGCATCTGATATTTCTCTTCCGTCAATAGTGACTTTTTTAACTTGATCAGGAGATTGTGTGATGTCAATTTCTGTTTTCATTTGTTGAATGCGTTTCTTGACTTCTGGATTCTCGATAAAATCTTTTGGAAGATTTTCTGGGGATTGATTCGAAGCTACTTTATCAGTTTGAGGTTTATCGACTGGTTTGAGGTACTTTTCACCTTCTGATAGATTTTGGCTTGCTTTTCTGAAATATATTTCACCTCCAATTGCACCTCCAATGCTGAGGGCTCCGCCAGCAATTTCGCCAGTTCCTGATAATATTTGGTCTATTTTCTGCTGGGTCCCTTGATCTTTTTGCAGTTCGCTTGTCGCATTGGCTTCTGTGATGCTCGCGTTATTATTAAGAGCTGCAAGAGTGTTTTGAAGTTGTCCAATTTCTAAATCAATTTCACTCATCTTTAGTAAGATAGCAATAACAGCTCCAGCCGCTCCCATTTGAAAATTTGAAAAATCATAGGGACTACTAGAGGGTTCTTTCTGTTTGTTTGAAGATATTGTTAATTGTGGGTTTGACATAAAATTCCTCCTTATTTAACTAGCTCTTGCTAAGACGCTTGCTTCAGCTTGCATCGGAGCGATGTAATTTGATATATTTTGAATAAGATTCACAAAGGATTGGAGTGATACTTTGGTATCCTCTTGTGTTTTTTTAGTCGCCATCTGATTTAATTCAGCCTCAGTCTTCAACTGGTTAATATTGGCTTTCAACTCGCTTAAAATCTCTTCTTGTTTCCCTAGCTGTATATCGATCGCTCCCATACCGATTTGAGGTCCTGCTGGTAGCGCCTGAGCTAATAACAATGCACTCGTTGCAAGAACTTTAAGTCTTGCGGTACTCAGTGATGACAACTTCGTTTCAAGAGTTGCTCCCGCCTCTTGAACCATTTCCATCAATGAAGAGAATCTTTCACTTAAACTCGATAGCTTTGAGATTAAATTCTTACCTAAGTTTAAAAGTGAGCTTTCAGAAGATTCAGCCGACGAACCTCCACCACCTACAACTGCACCAACAATCGCTACGACGAGTTGAATAATTTCGCCTAAGATCTCTAAAGCTTCTTTTAATTTTGGATTTGAAGATTTTACGGCAGCGGCTTCAAAAATATTTACAATCGCGTTCGTTCCAGCAGTCGCTTGGGTTCCCGTCATGACAGAGATCCTTATTGCACTTTTCACTCCATTTTTTAAGCCTCCGATTGCTTTGGAGGCAAGTGTAGCTCCCTCTTCTGCTGTTTCTTCTGCAACAGTATCTAACGTGGCTATAGCAGCTCCGCCTACGGCTCCTACGCCTAAGGTTACAACAATTGTAGCAACAACGACAATTGCAGCAGCTAAAGCGCTCGCTACTTTTTGAGCTTCATCCGAGCCCATTCCTGCAGCTTCTAAGCCTTTAGCAATTCCTTTCGAAAGAGCGTCTGTAAGCTTACTCATCCCTCCTGTTGTCGAAGCAATCGTCATTGCAATCAAAGCAATAGCAACTTCAGGGTTTCCTGTAAGAATTGCTATTGCGGAACCGATGATTGTTCCAATAATTTCAAGAGCAGTAAAAAGCTTTTGTTGTCTCCCTTGTTGCTCATTTTTACTAATCTGATCTGTTGTTTCTTTGAGTCTCAGTTCACTTTCTTCTTTTGACGCACTAGCGACCGTTGCTCCAACTTGTAGCTGACCATTTTCTAATTCTTGTTGAATTTTTGCATATTTTCCCATGAGCTCGGCTAAGATTCCTTGCATTTCTGCCATTGCCTGTCGCAAGCTTTCATGAGAGTCATTGTCATTTGTGTTTTCATTTGTTTGATCAATAGCAGTGTTCAAAACTGCAAGTAGAGAAACTGAAGCCAAGTGCTTTTTCTCATTTAACTCATCAACTGAGATAAGTTGACTATTTAAAGGCTGATTTATTTTTTCTAACATGTTTGATCTCCCTTTCTTACATGGCCGACTGTAAAAGATTTGACGTATATCCTAGGGCTTGCACCATAGAACCTCCTGTTGCCAGTAAATTCGATCCTGCTTGCGCGGTGCTCTGTACTCCTGATTGAAGGTCTTGTAAAGTTGTTTGGTCACTTTGTTCCAAATTTGTAAAACTTGATTGCTCTGATTGATATTCTGACTGAGCCATCCCAAGATAATTTTGAAAACCATCTTTAAATTGTTTACCATCGATTTGATAGAGGTGCCCATCAATTGTGAAGCTAAATACCCAATTTTCTGGATCATCAAAATAACTATCATGCTCTTTACCGCCGTTTTTTTGATAAGTAGGATTTTGTAAACCATCACTTCCATTTGTTTTTTGCTGTTGATGTCCAAATTCATTATTAAAATTATGCCACCAAAGCATTGCCCCTGCTTCTAAAGCGTCTTCTCCTTTTGGTGGTGGGCCACCTCCATTTTGATTCCAGTAATTTTCAAAAAAATCGGGAAGACTGCTGCTACTCATAGCCTGATAAAAGGCATTCATTGCTGCCATCATTGTCATGATGAGGTTGAGTTGCTCTTGAGAGTCTTTATAAACTGCATTGAGCACATCTGCCATCAACTCCGTTGAAGCGGCTTGAGAAATTTGAAGCCCAGTAATGGAGCTTGACTGATTATTAATTGCGATGAGCATATTTTCTTGATAACTCATAAAAAACCTCTTTTGTTATTGTCTAAAGTTACTGAGTTCCCATTCGGCTATTCACGTGTGTAATAAGCCCTGTAATCATTGACAGGACATTTTTCATCGTTCCTTCATAGGAATTGAAATTTTGTTGGTCTGCCGACAAGTTAGTGGAAGCAGTTGAATTGATTTGGTTTTGCTGAGTTTCTGCATTTGAAACGACGTCATCAATTTGCTTCATCGAACTTGAGCTGCCGTCGCTTGGGTCCGAACCACTTGAGTTTTGGGTCGAGCCTTGATAAGCATTTTCAAACAGGGTTTTGAGCGAAGAGCTCACCTTTGTCCAATCTGTATTCGGATCGGCAAACGCAGCAAATAAACTTTCTGTCTTTTGACCATTATTCACTTGGAAAGGATCAAAGTCGCCGCTAATTTCCTTGACGAAATCCGCGTTTTTGAATGGGGCTTCTTTACCCCCTCCTCCAGTATTGAAGTAGTAGTTCAGGTCGATATAGTATTGATCAGTGTCTTTTACAAACTTTTCAATATCAGCTCCTTCCTTATTGGTATCTTTGTTCTTAATATCTTGGAAAATGTTGGTTATATCTGAGTTAATGTGGTTTAAGTCGTTATTGAGAAGTGAAATAGTATCCATGAGTGAGGATTCTATGTTCATTTCTCCACCTTGATAACTTAAAACTGTATTGCTCAGGACTAAGGCAAAAAACATGAGAGCTGCCCCAGCATTTGCAATTGCTATTTTGTCAAATTCGAGCATCTCCTTTGTGTAAAGCTCTTTAAGAGCTTCTGCTTCTTTTTTGGCCTGAAATGGATCTTCTCCAGGAGGTTTTTGTGGAATGCCAATACTTCCTGTGTCAGCCGTCATAAATTAAGTCCCCTTCTTTTTGATTATTAATAGTTTATATAAAATTTTGCTTTAAGCTTCTCAAATCTTGTATCTGAGCTCAACTTCCTGCAAAAAAATTTTTCAATTTATAAGGTTTTTAAGCTTCAAACCTTAAAAATTGGAAAATGTTTTTGCACAAATGGTTCCTCATGTAATCTCAGCTACGATTACACCCATTTTATGAGCTTACTCTAAGGTATTCAAATGATCGGAAAGTGGATGACTAGCCCATCCAAAGTCTCGATCGACCCAATAAAGTTGGCCCTATTTTTAGCACTATTTTTCTCGAAGAAGACCGAAAGATAACCTTCATTCTTCTTTCTAGATGGCAATTAACCGAAAGCAGCCATTCCTCTATTCGAGAAAAATGTCATGCAAAATCAAAACTGCAATAAACAGTTTTTCTAAAAAAAATACATAAGTTATTGCTTACAAAAATCTTAAAAAATAAATTGGATATAAAATCCATCAAAAATTGATAATAAATAGATAGGGTTAAAGCATTTCTTCTGTTTTTTGAGGGTATTATAAAAAATCAAAAAACAAACTAGCTATATCCCTAATTTGATATTGACACAGAGATATGTTGTTATAACTATATCTTAAACTTTCGTTCAAGATAACTTTATTATATCATATTACTATTTTAATTAAACATATTTTTTAAAAAAGTTAAATAATTAACAATCAAAGGATTAAAACTAGAACTATTTCTTAAGTTATTGATTTTAAATCGTTAACATTAAATTTTCTGTTTGCCGTATGTTTCTTTCACTCGAAGAAACAAAATCAAGCCTATTAAGGCCGATAATGGAAAGATCAAAAAGATCCATTTAATATGATTCGAAGAGTAAGCTGAAGCATCAAGATTGATTCCCGTAAAGTAAATGATCGCGCGAATCAGCCAATCGGTAATCAGTCTAAAAAAAGAAAGAGAGACGATTAACATACCTATCACAGTTGCAGTGACTTGAGGAGAATTTTTCTCATGAATAAGAGTTGCAGTGAGGAAAAAAGTCCCCGCAAAAAAGGAGTTTACATAAAAGAGACTTAAAATGAATGGGATAGGAAGGGTTGGAAAATAAATAAACGTCAAATTTGCACAAATCGCAATAATTGCACCCATGATAATTAGCTTCTTACGTACTTTCTTCCGCATCGCAAGCCAGCCAAAAAAGAGCGCTCCAAACCCGTAGGCTAGCATCGTAGGAGCATTCAAGAGCGATGTAGCTTGATGGGAGGTTTCATGTAAGGCTTCGAAGCTGGCAATGTGCCAAAATCCATCAAATACGATTCTATGCCCTTCAAAGAGGCCAAAACAAATCGCGATAAGCCAGTTTTCACGATTTTTAAGAGCAGTCAAAATGGCTTCTTTTATAAAAGAAGTCTGATGATTGGCGAAAATATTATAAGACGCAGAAGAGGAAGAGGCTCGAAAGATGAAAAAAAAGAATAAAGCGTAGATGATTCCCAGTATTCCATAATTGGTAAAGATTTTTGCCCAAGCGAAATTTGCAAGAAAAAATTCCACTAGAGGCTGACCAAAGGCTGCCCCTATATGTGCAATGCAAATGGTTGCTCCCACCATTATCGGAAAATAGGCAGGTCTAAACCAGTTAGAAATGAGTTTAAAAACATTGGCATAGGTGACAGTTACACCAATTCCAGTAATAAAAAGAGCAGTCCATAAAATTAGAGCGGAATAACTTAATCCGAGCATCAAGATACCAATCGTACTAATGAGCATGAAACTACCTATGACTATCGTAGGACCATACTCATCAATCATAAATGCGATAGGAAGTTGAAAAAGGATGATTGCGACCAAATATGGAGTGAAAATGACTTTTAAGGAACTCACTGCTACAAGTTTTTTCATAACCAGAGGAGAACGCGCATCCCAAATGCTAAATTCAACCAAAAGGAGAAAAAAAATAAAAAAAACAGCAGCCAACCACACGCTTTGAGCATAAATAGGTCTGGGATGAGAAAGGAGCGGCTGAATATTTTGCTTCTTCAAGGATGTCTCCTCTAACTTTTACCTACGTTGATAACCTTATCTCATATTAAAGTTTTTTTTTATTCCACCTTTTTCGATTTTCAAGACGTGCAAAACGAGGAGAAGGACCGTCCCTTGAATAAGAGACAGGACACGAAGAGGAAAACAAAAAAGCTTCACCCCCGAAGGAGTGAAGTTTAAGTTGAAATCTTTAAGTAGAGCTTCTATCAGAGGAGAAACCTACTAGGCATTGTTAACTTAATAGGTCTTAACGCATGTTTTCCAATTGTGTATTAATTTTTTCTAATTCTGTTGCTGCTTGATCTTTAACGACACTAAGAAATTCTCTGTCATAGCTCCACATCTCCTCCCATCCGTCTAAGTCGTCTGAAGCTGGAAATTGTTTCACGTCCTTTATTAAGGGCGGTTGTTCTGCTTCTGCTAAACTCCAACCTGGTAAGTTCCAATAGGCTACTGTATCAAAATACGCTCGTTTGAAAACAAGATGATCGTAAAGCTTTGTTGATAGAACAGAATGTAGAGCTTCAACTGCACTCTTTTGCGATAACAATGTTTCTCTCTCTTTTGAATTAGGTTCTATTGGTGCTGATCTTGCCGCAATAACATTATTTTGCGAATCTTCTGAAGGTGGCTTAATAGAACTAGAAGACCCCTCAGATTCCCCAAGAGAGTCAATAGAAATATTTTTCCCTTCAATAGTTTGTTCCGTTCCTTCTTCCGAATAAAAATCAGCAGTAAATGTCGTGCTAATTCCTGAACCCTCGTCTCTGTCAAGGCCTGTCCAGATCTGGTAAGCAAAATATAGTGTCAATGGAGCAATGGGTACAATAAGTGAAGCAAAAAGCAAACCCACAATTGTTGTGATTTTCCCTTCTTTACTGTCCCAAAAACCTGAGTTTGAGTGTTCTCCGATAAGTGGTGTGTGTTTTGTTATATGTGATGATGTAGCTGATGTAGCCATATTGATTCCCCCAAAAAAATTTACCTTTTAATAAAAATTATAACATATCGAAAATTTTATTTAAATAGTTAATTTAAAACACTCAAATCATTTATAAATAATAGTTTAACCGTTTTATTGTTGCAAATATTTTATCTTCAATAATTTAGCATTATCTCTTTAAGATAAATCTGCAATGAGTTCCAATCGAATCTCTTTTGGCTTCTTCACCCCTTTGGTTGCAGCATCGAAATCTAGACGTTCTTGATCGCTGTACCATGGTTGCTCGGGTTTAGGTCGCAAGCTTTGCTCAAGGCGCATTTTCATGAAATGCATCACAAATCGACCACAGTTTGTCCAGTCTCCTAGTCCTTGATGAGGAGTCTTGCTCCCATAGGAGTAGTTAGTTGTTCCATTTCTATAGGGGTTTTTGGGCCTGCCGCGACTCATGATTTCATCATCCACACAGCTAGATAACGCATTCTGCATCTTTTGCATACGACCTAGCTCTTTTTCTGCAGTATCTTTAAGCTTCTCTTTATCAAAATCGGAGCTATACATCCTTTTAATTTGGTCTTGCATTTCAGGTGAGAAAGTCGAGCAGAAAACACTGCAAAGGTCGCTTCGTACTTCACGTAATTCTGTCTTTTCGCAAGCAGCAATGACCTTCTTTAGCTCAGGAATCGAAGGGCTTTGATGAGCGAACACCCCATGAATTGCATATCCAAGAGTAGGTCCTTTATAAGAAACTGTTCTAGCTAACTTGCCATAACCAGGGATCGGCTCCTTGCGAAGCGTTTCTTGTAAAGAATCATTGTCTTTTTGCGCTAACATGTCTCGAAGTTTAACTAAATCGGGGTTTTCTTTTTCTCCAATCATTCTGGTAACTTGATAAAAGAGATATTCAGTCAGCATACTGGGAAACTTACTGACAGTAACACCGGGAAGGGCGCGGATTTCTGCAGCCCCAGGAGCTTCCCCTTTTGGATCGAAATATTCGATTGCTCCATTTTTCAAATTAAGCGCGAATAGAACAATATGATTCTGAGGAGATGATTGTTCAACCGGAATGAAAACAAACTGTTTCCCTTCATCGATGGCTCTGACCACTTCTGGAATAATTTTCGTTTGTAAAATGTTTTGTTTAGGATTTGGATCAACGAGTTCCTTAATAAAAATAGCCTGCTCTCCATACTGACTCTCAAGAAAATCGATGTAGGCGTAGACTGTTCCTTTCTCGGTGTAAGAGCCTCCTTCAATATTCTTTACGGCTGCCTGGGTCACACGTTGCTTTTCAAGTTTAACCTCAGAATCAGAAATTCCTTCCGAGTCAACGTCAACAAAATCATGTAACATTGATTCATCATGAGCAAAATCAGCCAACCTCGACTTTTCTTGTGGATGTTGAGGCAAGACATGAGACAAGTTTTCATTTCCAGTAGAGCTATAGGAAGCATGCATCACAGCTCCAACTCCTTCTTCTGGTGATGACCAAATTGCATTCCAATTCTCCGCAATGTGGTCAGCTGTCCAGCAAAGTGTAACCAAAGGAATCGATATTAACACCCAACCAACGAGTGCTAGAACTCGTAAAGCTGTGTCTTGCCAAGACGATTCTTGGCTGGAGCTATTTGCATCTGATTGATGAGTGGCTTCAAGCAAGCGGCTTCGTTCTGAAGCTTGGTCTAAAGTAGCCATATTTCTTCCTATCCCTTTCCGTATCCCAAAGCAAGTATTATAACACATTAAAATTTAATAATGTGACAATATATTATTTTATTTTATTTAAGCAATTAATTATAAGTTGATTAAAAGATAAAATTTATGAAAAATAATTTACTAAGAATTTGTAAATTAAAGGTTTAAATAAAAAAACTTCATCTTGGTAACGGTGAAGTCCTGATCAATAGGTCTCTTACATCTCTTGGCCAGAGCAAATTTTTTAGAAGCAGCGTGCATCTGTTCTAGCTGTGGTTTCAGTTTTTCAATTTCTGAATCAATAAAGTAGACCTGAAAAGACAAAAAGCTTCACTCTTTTGGAGTGAAGCCAAACTTGCTTGCAGCTTTTTACTAACCCGACTGAAAAATAGAAATTCATTGAGTATTAAAACCATCTAAAACGAAAATCTCCGCAGCAATGTTCGAGGATATTTCTTAAAAAAGCCGATTTAGTTCTGAAGAAAGTGCCTGAGCCTTTGAATCTCTTAGAGGTCCGTAAGCTACCGAACATTTAAAGGGAGTCATTTCTATTCCTTTTTGTTGTATTCTCTCTTTAAAATCACTTTTCACTTGCTGTTGGTAATCCTCAATAGACGTCGCCAACCAAACCGTTACTTCTTTATTTAAGAGATCAACTAGCTGTTGAGATTTTGAGTATTCATGACTTTTTAACTCAAGAATTTCTCTTATGGAATCAGAAACCTGTCTTGGAATCCCAGAAAATTTCGCCCCCAAGTTCTGTTGTAAATTCGGTATGGTTTGCGTCGTTGAATCAAAATTATCTAAAATATATTTTAACCTTTTCAAAGACTTAAATCCAAAAGCAACTAAAAATGCCTTTCCAATTCCACATTCTTCCTCTGGAAACTCGTTTTGAAGCTGCTCCGCCATTGGATAAGTTATTTCGTCATGACTTACTAGCGCTTGATAGAAAGTTGCTGTGTGGGGTAAAAGCTTAGAACCTATTGCAAAGGATAGATTCTCAAGAATAGTACTTGAAATCACTGGGGTTAATTTCCCAGGAGCATTTATGATTCTAGCAACTAGATCAATTGAAATAAGTTGGGATTCTCCTTCAATTATCAAAGGAATAAATACAAAACGCTTCTGGTCCCGAATTGCTTCTCCGACTGCATTAGGAAGCAACTCTCTAATTTGGTCGTGACTTGAAATGATACTTTGATTTTCGGTTAATACCACAATCGCTTCACCTTGATGGTCTTTGGCGAAAACATTTAAGGCATTTACAGACATTTTCTCTGCAATCATAGATATATCATCTATAGCCTTTAGAAGATCTTCATCTCCTGCAATTGCAACAGCTCCAATTCCGTCGTCCCTTCCAGTCCAAAGCTCACATAAAAACTCATAAGCGCTCACAAAAAATTGCGCAAATGAAGTGAAGCCATTTGCAAAGAAACTGACCACATTGTTTGCAGTATCCACCCATTGTGAACTTTCTCTATCTGATCTGATTAAAGGTGAACTTTCTGATGAATCCAATTTAATTGGATTTTGTGTTGAAGTCGTAGACATACTCCTTCTATCTCCTCTTTTTTCCATCTCCAAGTTATTATTATAACATAAATTAAATGTTTATTTAAACAATAATAATATAATAAAAAATTATCAAAAAATATTATTATTTAATATCAAATATTTATAATTAAATAAACTTTAATAAGCTAACTATTAAATAGATGTGATTTTTTTCAAATCTGAAAGAGCGAAAAGAAAGGGGCTGAGAGAGAATCTCTTCCTTGAAAGGCGGTCATTTCAAGAAGACAGGCGATTTCTACGACTTCTACCTCTGTCTGTTTGGCAAGCTGACTTGCTGCAGCCGCTGCCCCCCTGTGGCAAGGAGATCGTCAAGAATAAGGACCCGTTGGCCCTTTTGGAGCGCATTTTTTTCAACTTCTAGGCAATCTGTCCCGTACTCAAGCTCAAATTGTTGGGAAAGGGTTTCTTCGGGAAATCGTCGCATTTCCGGATGAGAACAAGAGGCAGCGAAAGCTCATAAGCAAGGGCTGAACCAAAAATAAACCCTCGTGCCTCAATTGTTAGGACAACACCGATCTTTTGACCATGATACCGGTCGGCAAAAGCTTGGATATCTTGATGGAAAGCCTGAGGATTTCGAAGAAGCTTACCCTACCAATGAAAGCTCACGCCTACTTTCGGGGAATCTTTTCGAATCGAAAGGTAGCCTTGATCCAATCGTTATTCATAATAGTTTAGATGCATGGCCCTGCGCACATCGGCTAAGGTCTGAGAAGCAACTTCGTTTGCTCTTTCGGTTCCTTTGCGCACAATTTCTAAAACAGCTGCCGGATCGTTTTCGAACTCGGTGCGCCTTTTTTGGATCGGCTCTAAAAATTCAATGAGAACTTCGAGAAGGTATTTTTTCACGACTGAGTCGCCTAATCCCCCACGCTGATAATGATCTTTGAGCTCTTGTACTTTTTCGATGTTCGTGTCAAAGGCATCGAGGTAGTCAAAAACGGGGTTTCCTTCTACTTTTCCTGGATCTTCGACGCGGAGGTGGCTTGGATCGGTGTACATCTTTTTAACTTTCTTTGAGACTTGGTCTAGATCGTCAGAAAGATAAATGGCGTTATTGAGCGATTTACTCATTTTGGCTTGTCCATCGATTCCAGGTAGACGGGCAATTTTAGGAATGCGGGCCTCAGCTTCAACAAGAACATCTGTTTCGTAAATGCGATTGAAAGATCGGACGATTTCATTCGTCTGCTCGATCATAGGACGTTGATCTTCTCCGACAGGAACGAGGTTGGCTTTAAATGCGGTGATGTCGGCGGCTTGTGAAACGGGATAGGTCATGAATCCCGCAGGAACGCTTTCTCCAAATCCCTTTTGTTTGATTTCTTGCTTCACAGTGGGGTTGTGCTTGAGACGATTCCATGTTACCAAATTGAGGTAATACATCGTGAGCTCCGAAAGAGCAGGAATCAGTGATTGGAGAAAGATAACGGTTTTTTCAGGATCAATCCCAACTGCGAGATAATCGAGCGCAACTTGAAGAACACTGTCGCGGACACGCTGCGGCTCTTTTGCATAGTCTGTAAGTGCTTGCATATCGGCAATCATGACAAATTGCAAGCAAGAGTCTTGCAACTCGACACGGGAGCGCAAGGATCCGACATAGTGTCCAAGATGAAGGGGACCTGTTGGACGGTCTCCGGTTAGTACAATTTGCTTTTTCGTCATGTGAGTGAGGATAACAAGGAAAAGAGTTATTGAAAAGTTTTCCTTTTTGTTCTTAGATAATGTCGTTTAAAAGATACTTTGAGAAATAGCTCTTCCCAGGAGGGAAGTTCAAGGCGTCCGATACAGGCAACCCCGATAGTGGGTTGTCGAAGCAGGACAACGATGAAATTTTCCCTAGGAAGAGCTATTTCTCAAAGTAGCATTTAACGTCATTATCTAGAAATAACAGGCATGAGCGATAGTCTGCCAAAAAAGATTGGAAAATACGATCTCATACGTCTCATTGGAAAAGGAGGCATGGGTGAGATCTTTTTAGCAAAGGATCCTGTTTGTGAACGGGAGGTTGCACTCAAACGCATTTTAGAAAAGCTCATCCGGTACCCTACGATCAAAAAACGGTTCTTGAGCGAGGCTAAAATTGCGGCCCAATTGGCCCACCCCTCGATTATCCCGATTTATACGTTGCATGCAGATGAAGATCAGATTTATTACACAATGCCTTATGTCGAAGGTGATACTCTCAAGCAAATTCTCAAACTGACACGTGATAGGGAAAAGGCTGGTGACACTCCTCACCCTATTGGTGCGTCAATTCCAGCTCTTATCCGTATCTTTTTAAGTGTCTGCCAAGCGATGCACTACACCCATTCGAAGGGTTTTTTGCATCGGGATTTAAAGCCAGAAAATATCATTGTGGGAAAGTTTGGCGAGGTCATGATCCTCGATTGGGGTATTGCCCTTCCTATGGGGCATGAAGATGAAGAAGAGTCAAATGAAGTCCCTACTTCTTCTCCTCATGATTTGACCAAGCCCGGCAAGGTGGTGGGAACGGTTGGTTACATGGCTCCTGAGCGGGCGCTAGGACAACCAGCTAATGAGCAGACAGACATCTATTCACTAGGGGTTATTTTGTACCAATTACTTACCTTGCGTCTCCCCTTTATCCGTCCTTCGCTCCGAGATTTTCGGAAACAAATGAAACTCGAAAGATGGATTGAACCTCAAGAGGTCGCTCCACACCGAGATATTCCCTCTCAACTGTCGCACATTGCAAAACGGTGTTTACAGCCTGATCCAAGTAAGCGGTACGAATCAGTGCATGAAATGATCGAGCAGCTCGAAAATTACATTGAAGGCTGCCCTGAGTGGATTCCAACAACAACACTTAAGATCGACCATGCGAAAGATTGGGAATTTCAAGAAAACGTTCTCCTTTCTAAACATATGGCTGTTTCACGGATTTCTAATGTTCTCGAATGGGTTATGCTCATGATCTCAAAAGAGTCCTATTCGGGCAACATCCGGATCGAAGCAACGCTCGAGATCGAAGAACCCTGCCTAGGTGTGGGCTTTCTTCTTTGCATTCCAGAACCAAGTGAGCGAAAAGGGTTAGAAGATGGATACTGTTTGTGGATTGGTACGAAGAAAAATCCTTCTTGTACCCTTTTTCGCTCAAACGTCGAGGTGATGCACATTCCGGAAGTCGCTCTCGAGCCAAAACGAACATATGCCATCGCAATCGAAAAAATTGAAAATAATGTCCGTCTTTTGATCGATGGGAATTTGGTGCTGAGTTATGTCAGCCATATTCCTCTTGTTGGAGGCCATTTAGGAATGCTGCTTCGCGATACTGATTTCAAGTTAGAAAAGATTCACATCTTGTTTGGAAGTCAAAACGTGATGGTGAATTGCCTGTCGATCCCCGATGCCTTTTTAACGAGCAAAGACTACGGAAAAGCTTTATCTGAATACCGCCGCATTGCCCACTCGTTTAAGGGACGTGCTGAAGGAAGAGAAGCGCTGTTTCGAGCAGGAATCACCATTTTAGAACAGGCAAAAAATAAGGCGAGCGAGGAAAAAAAAGAGGAGTTTTTTGGGCGCGCGCTTGATGAGTTTGAAAAGCTGCACGGCACTCCAGGAGCTCCACTGGAATACTTGGGGAAATCTCTAGTTTACCGAACAGAAGGTGACTTAGAAGAAGAAATCAAATGTTTAGAACTAGCGATCCGAAAATATCCCAAGCATCCTCTGCTCCCGGTTGTTGAAGAGCACATCGGGTTCCGACTGCACGAAACTTCGCGCTTGGACAGAAAAGGGGCCTATTCCTTTCTTTTACTTGCTCTCAGGCATGTTCCTCATGTCTTACATACAAAAGAAACGCAAGATTTAATCGAACATTTGACGGCAGATTGGGAATCGCTTGCTTTTATCGAATCGCCAAAGAGTTTTTCCAGTGACAAAGTGCGCTATAACCATCTCGCAATTCAGCTTGCGTTTTGGCTGTCAAAACCGACAGTTCTCTATGAAATCATGCAGAAAATTTCTTCTGATGCTCCTGAGTACTGCCTCCTTGTTGGCAATGCTCTTTTTGCTCTACTTGAAATGGGCTACTCTAAACTTGCCAATTACATCATCACAAAGCAGTTTATGCAAAGTGATCCCGAATGTTTGCTGCTTAAAAACTATCTCGAAATTGCAATTCAGTCTGAAGACAAGCCGATTAAAGATTGCCTTGATTTGTTCTTCAGCGTTGCCCCTAACCATCTTTCTAAACGGGAAGCGCGGACCCTTAAATTTCTGTTTGAAAAAGGGCTCAGCACAAAGGATGCTTCTTCTCTCCTCCCCTATTTCGAAAAGCTTTCCAAGTTTGATAAAATTGAAATCGATCTCAAACCGATTGAAATTTGGGCCTATCTTCTTTCTGATCAAAAGCAAGAAGCTGAAAAGCTCTTCCCTAAGCAAATCGGAGAAATCACCTCTCCTTATTACTCGCTTTATGGGTGTCTTCTTGCTCAAAAGGAAGGAGAAAAAGGAGCGCTTGGTCATTTTGAGTCGCTGCTCAACGTTTCCTACCCTCCTACAAACGCCCTCCTTAGCCATTTTTTGAAAGGGACAATTGAACTCAAATCACCTTGGATGCAAAACGCTTTCCTCTGGGAAAAGGTGCAACTCTATCGTCAGCTCTCCCTCTACTATTTCTGCCTCGGCAAAAAGCGGAAAGCTTCTCAATATGAGCAAATGATCGTAAAAGAACGAGAAAACTCTCAAATTCCTTTAAATTTCATCTAAAATCATATATTCTATTTGTCATGAACGAAGATCTACCGAAACATTACAACCCAGATATCGTCGAAGAAAAGTGGTACTACTTTTGGGAGCGAAAAGGGCTTTTCCATGCCGATCCTCTATCGGATAAAGAGCCTTATTGCATCGTTCTCCCTCCACCAAACGTGACGGGAATTCTCCACATGGGCCATGCCCTTGTCGATTCGCTTCAAGATGTGATGATCCGCTATAAGCGGATGTGTGGGTTCGAAACTCTTTGGGTTCCTGGGACAGATCATGCAGGGATTTCAACGCAAACTGTTGTAGAAAGGTATCTTATAGCGACAGAAGGAAAACGCCGCAAAGACTATTCGCGTGAAGAGTTTTTAAAACACGTCTGGAAGTGGAAAGAAGAAAACGAAAGCCGGATCGTTGATCAGCTGAAAAAATTGGGTTGCTCGTGCGATTGGATGCGTCACCGTTTCACGATGGATAAAGAGCTCAATGAAGCAGTGCGTACGCTCTTCAAAAAAATGTATGATGAAGGTCTCATTTACCAAGGAGACTACCTCGTTAATTGGGATCCTGTGACACAAACGGCCTTGGCTGATGACGAAGTCGAATACGAAGAGCGAGAAACTCATCTTTGGCATTTGAAATACCCCTTAGAAGATGGAAGTGGCCACCTCATTGTCGCGACCACTCGCCCTGAAACCATGCTTGGAGATGTTGCGGTTGCTGTTTCTCCTGAGGATGCACGGTACAAAAAGTGGATTGGCAAGCACTTAATTCTCCCTCTCGTGGGCCGCAAAATCCCAGTTTTGGCAGATCCTTTCGTCGATCCAGAGTTTGGAACAGGCGTTGTCAAAATCACTCCAGCTCACGACCCGAATGATTACGAAATGGGGCTGCGCCACGGTCTTGAGATGATCAATATTCTTAATCCTGATGGCACCTTGAATGAAAATGGTCTCGAATTTGAAGGTCTCTCTACTGAAGAAGCCAGAAGTTTGGTCGTTGCCCGCTTAAAGGAAATCAACGCTCTTGAAAAAATTGATCCCTACACACATCGCGTGGGAGTCTCTTACCGCTCTAAAGCTGTCATCGAACCTTACCTTTCAAAGCAGTGGTTTGTGAAAATGACAGCTTTTAAAGAAGATCTGATTGATGCTGTCCGCTCAGGAAAAGTTAAAATCATTCCGAAAAATTGGGAGCAAACCTACTTCCATTGGATTGAAAATCTCCGCGATTGGTGTATCTCCCGCCAACTGTGGTGGGGACACCGTATTCCTGTTTGGTTTCACAAGGAGGATACCTCTCGCATGATTTGTCATGCTGGAGATGATCTTCCACCTGAAGTGAAAGCTGCTCCAAATGAGTGGGAGCAAGATGAAGATGTTCTCGACACATGGTTCTCCTCTGCCCTTTGGCCTTTTAGTACATTAGGTTGGCCTCATCAAACAAACGAACTGAAAAAATTCTATCCCAACTCGACTCTCATCACTGGTCATGACATCCTCTTTTTCTGGGTGGCGCGTATGATCATGATGGGAAAATATGTCATGGGTGAAGTTCCTTTCGCTGAAACGAATTTGCAAGGGCTGATCTTTGGTAAGTCCTACTGGAGAAAGGCTAAAGACGGTGGGATTGCTTACGTTTCCCCTGATGAGAAAAAAGCCTTCGACTTGGGCGAGGTCCCGCCAAAAGATGTTTCTTCGAAATGGGAAAAGATGTCAAAGTCGAAAGGGAACGTGATCGATCCGATTGAGATCATCAATACATATGGAGCCGATGCGATGCGGATGGCACTTGGTGCAAGTGCAACCCAATCGATGCAAATCGATCTCGACCGTCGTCGGTTTGAAGAATTCAAAAATTTCACCAACAAGATGTGGAATGGTTCGCGCTTTGTCCTCATGAACCTCTCTGATCTCACACCCGAAACCTTTGCCGAGGGACTCGATTTTTCCAAATTGTATTTGGAAGATCAATGGATTTTCTCGAGACTCAACACCGTGATTGAGGAGATGCACTCCCACTTAGAGGGCTATTACTTTGACCGTGCTGCGATGCGTTGCTATTCGTTTTTCTGGGATGAGTTCTGCGCCTACTATGTCGAAATGTCAAAACCCACTCTGTTTGGCAAGCGGGGCGAAAAAACCACAAAGCAAAAAATTCTCGTGATTGTCTTACTTGCATCGCTTAGATTGATGCATCCTTTTGCTCCTTTTATTACTGAAGAAATTTTCCATCTGCTTAAAGAGCACTTCGCCCACATTCAACCTTCTTCGTCAGATCCGTATACGCAAGAGGCAATTGACGCCCTTCTTTCCCCAGCATGTATTGTATCGGCCTATCCAAAAGTGCTTCGCAAAGAAGACATCCGTAAAGAGATCGAAGAAAAATTCCAGTTCTTAAATGAAATCGTCTACGCAATCCGCAATATTCGCGCAGAGATGGGACTTCCCCCTTCAACTACAACAGATCTTGTTGTCGAGGGGTGTGGCAAAGAATTTGACCTTCTTCAAGAAAATATGGGCATCATCACTTCGCTTGTCCGTATTGAATCAATCAAAACCCAGGCTCCCGAAGGGTTTCACTCTTCAGCGCAAGTGGGCAGCTTAAAGCTTATCATTCCTCTTCCTCAAGAGCTCATTGAAAAGGAGCTCAAACGTCTCGAAAAAGAAAAAGAGAAATGCATTGCCCAGATTGATTTAACAAAGAAGCAATTGAGCAATCCCAATTTTGTAGAGCGCGCTCCGAAAGAGCTCGTCGAAAAAACAGAGCAGCAACTTAAAGATTTAGAGAAACTGCTTCAAGATATCGAAAAAAAATTAAGCTAGAGTTGAGGTATTAACCTGAATTCTGATTATTAGAACCTCTTTTCAACCTTGACTTTACCGCTTTGGATCGCAGCATTATCGAAAAGGTCGGCTTTGTACCCAAGCTCAATGATCCAATCATGATTTGTTCTCAAAACCAGTTCTCCACCAACGGTGAAGTGATTCGTTGACTTATGGTAGCTTTTCACAGTGAAAGAAGACTCACAAAGGGTTTGTTTGTAAAATCGAGAAGTTCGTTTTCCTGAGTTGAGTGGAATATTCGAAATCCAACCTAACTGAATGACTGGTGTTACACAAACTGAGGGAGTATAAAAATCTCTAAGAAACTTCACCAAAAGGGTGGGTTGCAAGTAGGCGGAATACTTGCTATCCACTTTGAGGTTGATACTACCAGCTCCAGATTCGGTATACCCTTCCTCAAACATATTCAAATAACTCAAGCGTGCTTCAGGAAGGATAAAAAAGTGATCGATGTTTCCTCCGATATTGACTCGAAATTTATACCCTCCATCGAGTCTTGCTAATACATCGTAACTATGGTGACTACTATTCGCTCTTCGATTGATTCCTGTGTAACGAATGTTTCGATCGATCGTGTAGGTGTTATATGCCCCCAATACCAATAGATTCACGAATCCCTCTGAGATGACCCATCCAAATGAAGGCCCGAAATAAATCGAGTTCCAGTGCCCTTTTCCTCTATTTTCATTCCAATCGATATTGGAATACATGTACCCCAAGGCTCCTCCAACTTGGAGAGAGTCATAAAACATATGATTCGCTCCCACTCCTACTCCAACAGAATAAGTATCAAAGGGAAGGTAAGAATCATACTCGGTTTCACCACCAATTGAGCCTTGATCATAATAACTTCCAACAGGAGCAATCCAAACTGAGGTTTTATTTTGATTTAATCGGCATTGCTGATCTTGATTTTCATTCGAGATACAAGGATCGCACCAGTAGAATTTTTCAGCATTTTCTGCTACCACATCCGCAATCATGCGCTGATTTTGAAGCTCGATCACAGGAAGTGCTCCAAACTGAACAGGACTGAGTTTCACAAGATCTTCAGCAAACTGATCTGCTGGAACCGTCACAATCGCTTCCATGACCTCATATAAGTCTGGATTAGACGGAAAAAAGTTCGGGCAAAATAAATAGTCTGCAACTTCACGGGCGTTTCCCTTGAGATTACTCTTTCGGACTGGAAGGATGACTCCTTGATTTGAATTTGTGAGAACCGCAAAAGTCGGATGATAGACGATGGAAAATCCTAAAGAGGTGATATCTGTTAAATTTAAATTGCCATTTCTTGAAGCATAGGTCATGAAAGTGTATTCCAGCCCTGCAGGATAAACCCCTGGATGTGGAAGAATCGTTAATGCTCCCGCTAGGTTTGCAGTTCCCGTCACAATTAACAAGTCTGTATCACCCAATGAGTTGAGTTCATTCAGTAAGCGACCGTTAGCATTTTGAGTATAGTTTCCAACAACTGTTAAAGTCCCAATAGAGTTACCAGGCCAAACAATTCCTGAATTGTCAACCGTTTGCAGTTTTCCTGATCCTTTGAGAAGCCCTCCTACTGAAATGGTCGTAATAGGACTCTTCACCTCACCATTCACATGTAGAGCTGCACCGCTCTGAACTTCGGTCATACTTCCTGCGATGCTTCCGGTGATATTCAAAACCCCCAAACTGACAGTTGTTTTTCCTGTGTAGATGTTATCTCCACTTAAGGTAACGACTCCTAATCCTTTTTTGATGAGGTCTCCTGAACCACTGATGAAATTTGCATAGGAACCGACCATCCCTTGCTGAAAGACAATTGTCGTATTGTTAGCGATTGGGCCCTGCAGGCTTGTTGTCGTTCCTTGAAGAGTTCCTTCTTCGATGGTCGTTCCACCGCTATAAGTATTCGCTTCAGTTAAAATTAATGTCCCAACCCCTTTCTTAGTCAGACTTCCACTGCCTGTCATCTTACTTGCATACGTCCCATCTGATCCTTGATCAAAGATCACTGCGGCATTGTTTGCGATGTTTCCTTGAAGACTTCCCGTATCTCCTTGCAGCGTTCCGGCTGTAACTGTCGTTCCTCCACTATAGGTGTTCTCTCCTGTCAGAGTTAATTTGGATGTCCCCATCTTTGTCAAATTCCCACTTCCTGATATCTTACTTACATACGTCCCATCTGAAGCTTGATCAAAGATCACTAGGGCATTGTTTGTAATCGACCCTTGTAAACTTGTCACATCTCCTTGCAGCGTTCCGGCTGAAACAGTTGTGCCTCCACTGTAGGTATTTGCTCCTGTCAACGTGAGCTTCGCAGTCCCGATCTTCGTTAAGCTTCCACTTCCTGATATCACGCCTACATACGTTCCATCTGAGCCTTGATCAAAGACAACTGCTGCATTGTTTAGAGTATTGCCAGGTATACTTCCACTATTGCATTGAAGAGTTCCTGCCGTAACAGTTGTTCCTCCACTGTAGGTGTTCTCTCCTGTCAGAACAACTTTGCCAGAACCCAGTTTAGTTAAACTTCCAGCTCCTGATATGATCCCAGCATACGTTCCATCAGTAGATTGGTTAAAAATGACCATCGTATCATTTGTGACAGGTCCTTGCAGGCTTGTTGTTGTTCCTTGAAGGATTCCTTCACTAACTGTTGTTCCTCCGCTATACGTATTCGCTCCTGTTAGTGTGAGCATCCCTGCTCCTTCTTTTGTAAGACTTCCTGTCCCAGACATCTTGCCTGTATAGGTTCCATCTGAGCCTTGATCAAAGATCACTGTGGTATTATTTCCGATGTTTCCTTGAAGACTTCCTGTATCCCCTTGAAGGGTTCCTAGACTAACTGTCGTTCCTCCACTATAGGTGTTCGCTCCGGAAAGCGTAAGCTTTGCAGTCCCTATTTTCATCAAATTCCCACTTCCTGACATCACCCCTGCATACGTTCCATCTGAAGCTTGATCAAAGATCACTGCGGCATTGTTTATCATCGACCCTTGTAAACTTGTCACATCTCCTTGCAGCGTTCCGGCTGAAACAGTTGTGCCTCC
Source organism: Simkania negevensis Z (assembly GCF_000237205.1). Classification (GTDB taxonomy): domain Bacteria; phylum Chlamydiota; class Chlamydiia; order Chlamydiales; family Simkaniaceae; genus Simkania; species Simkania negevensis. Next base: position 1,533,013 of record NC_015713.1, read on the forward strand.
ACTGTAGGTGTTTCCTCCTGTCAGTGTGAGCTTCGCAGTCCCGATCTTGGTTAAACTTCCGCTGCCTGATATCACGCCTACATACGTTCCATCTGAGGTTTGATTAAAGACAACTGCTGCATTGTTTAGGGTATCGCCAGATAAACTTCCACTATTGCATTGAAGAGTTCCTGCTATAACAGTTGTCCCTCCACTATATGAATTTGCTCCTGTTAAAATAACTGTACCAGAGCCTAGTTTAGTTAAGCTTCCACCTCCTGATATGATCCCAGCATACGTTCCATCAGTAGATTGATTAAAGATCACTGAGCTATCATTGACTATTGATCCTTGCAGGCTCGTGGTAGTTCCCTGCAACGTTCCAGCTGAAACAGTCGTACCTCCACTATAGATGTTTGCGCCAGACAGAGTTAATGTGCTTGCTCCATTTTTCGTTAGACTTCCGGTCCCAGACATCTTACCTATATATGTTCCATCTGAGCCTTGATCAAAGATCACTTCACCATTATTTCCGATATTTCCTTGAAGACTTCCCGTATCACCTTGAAGAATTCCTTCTGTAACCGTTGTCCCTCCACTATACGTGCTTGCTCCTGTCAGCGTGAGCTTCGCAGTTCCGATTTTCGTCAAATTCCCACTTCCTGTCATCACTCCTGCATACGTCCCATCTGAGCTTTGATCAAAAACAACTACTCCATTGTTCGTGATCGGACCTTGTAAACTTGTCACATCTCCTTGAAGCGTTCCGGCTGTAACTGTCGTGCCTCCGCTGTAGGTGTTTCCTCCTGTCAGCGTGAGCTTTGCAGTTCCGATCTTCGTCAAGCTTCCACTGCCTGATATCACATCTCCATACGTCCCATCTGAGCCTTGATCAAAGACAACCACTGCATCGTTCAAAATATCTCCTGGAAAACTTCCCACATTCCCTTGCAGCGTTCCAGCTGTAACGGTTGTGCCCCCACCATAGGTGTTTGCCCCTGTCAGGATGACTTTTCCTGTTCCCTGTTTGGTGAAGCTGCCGCTGCCTGACATCACACCAGCATACGTTCCATCTGAGGTTTGATTAAAGATAACTGCGGTATTATTGATGATTGATCCTTGCAAGCTACTTGTCGTTCCCTGAAGCGTTCCTACACTAACTGTTGTGCCTCCACTGTACGTGTTTGTTCCGGAAAGAGTAAGAGTTCCTGTTCCTTCTTTTGTAAGACTTCCTGTCCCAGACATGTTGCCTGCATATGTTCCTAGACCCCCTTGATCGAATATCACTGCTGCATTATTTGTAATCGACCCTTGTAAACTTGCTGTATTTCCTTGCAGCGTTCCAGCTGTAACTGTCGTTCCTCCACTATAGGTGTTTGTTCCTGTCAGTGTGAGTTTTGCTGTTCCAATCTTTGTCAAACTTCCACTTCCTGATATGACATCTCCATATGTTCCATCTGAGGTTTGATTAAAGGTAACTACTGCATTGTTGATGATTGATCCTTGCAGGCTTGTTGTACTTCCTTGAAGTACTCCAGTTGAAACGGTTGTGCCTCCACTGTACGTGTTTGTTCCAGATAGAGTTAATGTGCTTGCTCCGCTTTTCGTTAGACTTCCTGTCCCAGACATGTTGCCTGCATATGTTCCTAGACCTCCTTGGTTGAATATCACCGCGGCATTATTTGTAATTGGCCCTTGTAAACTTGCCGTATTTCCTTGCAGCGTTCCAGCTGTGATGGTTGTTCCTCCACTATAGGTGTTTGTTCCTGTCAGTGTGAGTTTTGCTGTTCCAATCTTTGTCAAATTTCCACTTCCTGACATCACTCCTGCATACGTCCCATCTGAGGTTTGATTAAAGGTAACTGCTGCATTGTTGATGATTGATCCTTGCAGGCTTGTTGTTGTTCCTTGAAGCACTCCAGTTGAAACAGTTGTGCCTCCACTGTACGAATTTGTTCCAGATAGAGTTAATGTGCTTGCTCCACTTTTCGTTAGACTTCCTGTCCCAGACATGTTGCCTGCATATGTTCCTAGACCTCCTTGATCGAATATCACCGCGGCATTATTTGTAATTGGCCCTTGTAAACTTGCTGTATTTCCTTGCAGCGTTCCGGCTGTGACGGTTGTTCCTCCACTATAGGTGTTTGCTCCTGTCAGTGTGAGCTTTGCTGTTCCAATCTTTGTCAAATTTCCACTTCCTGACATCACTCCTGCATACGTCCCATCTGAGGCTTGATCAAAGGTAACAACTGCATTGTTTAGAATATTCCCAGGAAAACTTCCCACATTCCCTTGCAACGTTCCGGCTGTAACTGTCGTGCCTCCACTGTAGGTATTTGATCCTGTCAGAGTGACTTTTCCTGTCCCCTGTTTCGTTAAGCTACCGCTGCCTGACATCACTCCTGCATACGTCCCATCTGAGGCTTGATTAAAGGTAACTACTGCATTGTTGATGATTGATCCTTGCAGGCTTGTTGTACTTCCTTGAAGTACTCCAGTTGAAACGGTTGTGCCTCCACTGTACGTGTTTGTTCCAGATAGAGTTAATGTGCTTGCTCCACTTTTCGTTAGACTTCCTGTCCCAGACATGTTGCCTGCATATGTTCCTAGACCTCCTTGGTTGAATATCACTGCTGCATTATTTGTAATTGGCCCTTGTAAACTTGCTGTATTTCCTTGCAGCGTTCCAGCTGTAACTGTCGTTCCTCCACTATAGGTGTTTGTTCCTGTCAGTGTGAGTTTTGCTGTTCCAATCTTTGTCAAACTTCCACTGCCTGACATCACACTTGCATATGTCCCATCTGAGGTTTGATTAAAGGTAACTACTGCATTGTTGATGATTGATCCTTGCAGGCTTGTTGTACTTCCTTGAAGTACTCCAGTTGAAACGGTTGTGCCTCCACTGTACGTGTTTGTTCCAGATAGAGTTAATGTGCTTGCTCCGCTTTTCGTTAGACTTCCTGTCCCAGACATGTTGCCTGCATATGTTCCTAGACCCCCTTGATCGAATGTCACTGCTGCATTATTTGTAATTGGCCCTTGTAAACTTGCTGTATTTCCTTGCAGCGTTCCAGCTGTGACGGTTGTTCCTCCACTATAGGTGTTTGCTCCTGTCAGTGTGAGCTTTGCAGCCCCGATCTTCGTCAAGCTTCCACTTCCTGATATAACGTCTCCGTATGTTCCATCTGAGGCTTGATCAAAGGTAACGACTGCATTGTTTAGAATATTCCCTGGAAAACTTTCCACATTCCCTTGCAACGTTCCAGCTGAAACAGTCGTGCTTCCACTGTAGGTATTTGCTCCTGTCAGAGTGACTTTTCCTGTCCCCTGTTTCGTTAAGCTACCGCTACCTGACATCACTCCTGCATACGTCCCATCAAAGGTTTGATTAAAGGTAACCGCCGCATTGTTGACGATCGATCGTTGCAGGCTGCTTGTTGTTCCTTGAAGTACTCCAGTTGAAACGGTTGTGCCTCCACTGTATGTGTTTGTTCCAGATAGAGTTAATGTGCTTGCCCCACTTTTCGTTAGACTTCCTGTCCCAGACATGTTGCCTGCATATGTTCCTAGACCTCCTTGGTTGAATATCACTGCTGCATTATTTGTAATTGGCCCTTGTAAACTTGCTGTATTTCCTTGCAGCGTTCCGGCTGTAACTGTCGTTCCTCCACTATAGGTGTTTGTTCCTGTCAGTGTGAGTTTTGCTGTTCCAATCTTTGTCAAATTTCCACTTCCTGACATCACACTTGCATATGCCCCATCTGAGGTTTGATTAAAGGTAACCACAGCATTGTTTGTGATCGCACCCTGTAAACTTGTTGTATTCCCTTGAAGCGTTCCGGCTGTAACTGTCGTTCCTCCACTATAGGTGTTAGCCCCAGATAGAACCAGAGTTCCACCTCCTTCTTTGAATAAAGCTCCACTTCCTGACATCACACCTAGATAAGTACCCGTTGCAGTCTGATTAAAAGTCACAGTAGCATTATTTGTGATTGCACCCTGCAAACTTGTTGTTGTTCCGGCAAGTGTTCCTCCGTTTACCGTTGTTCCTCCTGTATATGAATAGGTTCCTGAATCTGAAAGTGTGACTTTACCAGTTCCATTTTTCAGCAAATTTCCAGCACCTGTAATACCTCCAGAATACGTTCCATCTGCGCTTTGGTCAAAGTCAAGCGCTGCTCCGTTGGCAACTGAGAAGCTTCCTTTCAAACTTGTTGTTGACCCTGCAAGTGTTCCTCCATTTATCGTTGTTCCGCCGGTGTAGGAATTATTTCCTGTGAAGGTCACTTTTCCTGTCCCATTTTTGGTGACGGATCCAGATCCAGATATGGCACCAGAATAAGTCCCATCTGTTGTTTGATCAAACACTACAGATGTAGAAGTTTGGGTACTGATTTGTCCTATTAATCCTGTTGTAGTTCCTTGTAGAACTCCTGCTTCAACTGTTGTTCCACCGCTATAGGTATTATTTCCAGTGAGAATGAGGGTATTTGATGAGGTTTTTCTAATTGATCCACCAGATCCTTGAATAGATCCAGAAAAATTTCCACCTTGAATAGTAAGTCTCGCACTTCCCATTGTTATCGTGCCGGAACCATTTAATGAAGTGATAGAATTATTCGACCCAAGGTTGAGTGTTCCTGGCGAGTTAATAGCAACATTCAACATCTGATTGCCGCTCAGGTTGAACTTTACATTGAGAATGCCACTATCGATTTCGAAATTCGCTGCAGGTGTATCCTGAATCACAACAGTTCCAGTACCATTGATGACATAGGTATAGTTACTAACTGAAGGAAGAGCTGAAAAGAACCAGAAATCTGGGGTAGCATTGTTGGTCACATGTAGAACGAAAGGGCTAGCAAGAGCAATATTCGCATTTATGCCATTTGTCCCAACATTTCCCGATAGAACTTCTAATACGGGAGGATTCCCATTGTTATTAAATGTTAAGGTATAGGATCCTCCTCCTCCATAATTAGTAATCGTAAAGTCTGGATTGGAAGAGTTAAATTGGATGGTGCCAATTGAAATATTTTCAGCAAAAACATAGTAAAATTCGGGATTTGCTTGAAAGATAGCAATATCTCCAGCCTTTTCAGGAATCCCGTTACTCCAATTTTTCTTGTTATCCCAAGAAGCAGTATGATCTCCCTTCCAAGTCGATGTTATGCCATAGCATAAAGTACAACTCATCAGGCACAAAGTTAAACAACTATTAAAAAAACGCATCTTTTTCTGTAATTCTTTAAGTAACCTGAGTTCTTAGTTTTTTTCGCTTATTTTTAGGTTTTCCCTCATTCTTCCCAGTCTTTTTATAATGCTGAGAATTTAAAAGAATTCTTTCCTGAAAACATACTCAAACAACTTCAAAGTTAGACTTTCTGCAATTTGCCAATCTTAGATAGCCTCATATTTCTAATACTAGGTCACCTAAGATCGACAAATTTCGAAAGCCTTCACGTTTAGAAGTTGTTAATAAACCCAGAACTCAGGTTAGGTAAGCCCATTTATATATAAGCTTCCTTTTAAATCTTTCATCCATTTACCTCAACTTGAACTATTGAGAAAAAGATGCTTGAAGCTATTTTACTAATTTGAACTGCGAATGTTTTAGATCTTCTTCTGAAGGAGGTTCGTAGGTCCCTCCTAGGGTTTCAGCAAAAAACTTTTCACAAGTGGCAAGCTCAATCATCAAATTATGAAACTTGCGCACCCCGTGTCCTTCATCGGGAAATGAGAGGTAGGTTGGTGGCAACCCTTTTTGTTTCATCGCTTCGAAAATCTGGTCTGATTCAGACTTTGCAACGATAGGGTCATTATCCCCATGGATGAGTAAAAAAGGTCTTTTGATGTTATCGATATGGTTAAGAGGTGAACGTAGCTCGAGATGTTTTGATTCTTCTTCATGGTCAGGATCGCCTCCCATACTTGTCACAAACGCTCCTTTTGTGAAGAAAACCCCTTCATCAGATAACGGTGACGCGGAAGACTCCCAATAGAGGGGAACTTTTTGCATGACAGTTTTGAGATTGGATGGAGCGCAAGCGGCAACGCAGCAAGCAAAGTAGTCTGGGGTAAACGCGAGACCTGCAAGGGCTGCGTACCCACCATAACTTCCTCCGAAAAGAGCGATTTTTTCTGGATCGGCGATTTTTTCCTTAATGCACCAATTGGCAGCGTCGATGAGATCGTCTTGAGCTTTTCCTCCCCACTCTCCATTTCCAGCTGTCACGAAGGACTTGCCAAATCCCGATGAAAGGCGGAAGTTCACACTGAGAACAGCATAGCCTCGACTAGCAAGCCACTGATGGTAGGCGTTAAAGCCGAAAGAATCACGCGCTTGAAATGGGCCTCCATGAGGAAATAAAATGAGGGGAACAGGACCTTTTTGATGTTTGGGCAGAGTCAAATAGCAAACGAGATTGAGTCCATCTCGTGACGGAATCACAAGGGGTTTCATGTCCACAAGACCTTCAATTTTAGGTGACTGAGAAAGCAATGTAAGCGTCTGATCGCTACGCTTAAAGCGGAAGATCCGCACTCCATTTAAAGGGCTAGTACTCCGCACGATCCAAATATTATGATCTGCTGATTGGCTGAGAAGCTCAAATTCGGTTGAGATGCGCTGTGACAAAAAGTCTAAATCACTTTTGACTTTGGGATCGAAGGCATGCCAGGTCGTTTTCGTGTAGCAGGTCGAATAGGCAACAAGTCGATTTCCTTCAAAAATGAGTCCCCCAATATCACTTTTGGGATCATGTGCTAGGATCTGCTCTTCTCCTGTCTTAAGATCGAGGGTCTTTAGGGAAGTCGTGTCAGATGTGCGTGTGTCTAAAAAGGTGCAACATGATCCATGAATAGCCACTGGAGTGGTGTGAAAGCTATCGTCAGGTGAAAGATTAAGCAAGACTTCATCATTGGCATGTACAAGAGTCATTGCGCCGTTTTTATGGACTTCAGCTTTGAGAGCAATATCTAAATTATCGTCTAACCAGATACGGGCAAAACGTGAATTTGTGTAAATCTTTTCAAGGGAGCCTGTATTGAGATCAAGAGAATAGACATCATGATAGAGAGGATTTTCTCCAGCAATTCCCACAACTGCTCGGCTTTGAGTCGAGCTGACTCCATAAATGTTTCCTAAAACTAACTCCCTCTCTTCAGTGCAATTTTTGAGCTCTTTTGTATTGATATCGACAATCCAAATGTGAAAGTTGCGAGTCCCTCCGACATCTTTGAGAAAGACGATTTTTGTGCTATCGTTTGACCAATAAAACCGTTTGATTTCGGGATCAGTAAAGTGCGTAAGAGCCTTTCCGTCCTCGAGAAAGAGGTTCATCGTTCCTTTCTGATCACAGCGCACTTCACAAAAATGGTGACCGCTCGGACTGATTTTAACCGATAGAATTTTGACAGGATTAAAAAGCTCTTCTCTTGAGATCATTTGAGCGTTTAACATAGTCATACTCCAGATAAAAAGTAGCAAAATTCGTTTAAACACGTAGGGATTTCCCCCAATAATGGTTTAGACTAATGGGTTCCGAAGTCATCCGACTTCTTTTGGTCATGGAGAAAAACCACTGAATGAAGTTGTGATAAAACTCGAGTTCCGTTTCTATATAGTGACAAATGGCTTCAAGCAAAGCTCCACTAAGGTTGGGACTTTTTCCCCGGTAAAAGTCAAGAAAGATCGGCTGCGCGTTATCCAGCGCGTGAGTAGGCATGGTCTTCCCAAACTTCTTTTGTAATCGAATACAGTAGCATGGTCTTGTCGAATCGATGAATTTTTGACTCGAACACAAAACCACTTCTCTCTGCTAAACGAATAGAGGCATGATTTTCAGGATCGATTGTTGCAACGAGCTTTTCATAACCGAAATGGAAAAACCCATAATCGATGCAGCCAAATGTTGCTTCCCTTGCAAGCCCTAGCCCCCAATACCGCCTATGAAAAAGACACCCGACTTCGACTTCCGATGTTCCCGGATTATTTCCTGGAGGAATCAGACCACAGATTCCAGCAAAATCACCAGATTGTTTGTGGATACAGGCAAAAAAGGAATGCCCTTTTTCTTGAACACTGTGTTTCGAGCGCTCAATCCACTCTTCTGTTTCTTCTAGATTCAATGGATGCGGGTAATAATGCATCACTTTTGGATCTGAAAGGAGCTGATAAAGGCTCTCTCGATCACTAGTCTTCAGATGACGCAAATGTAGTCGTTTTGTCTCGAAAACGCTCATCTTTTTCCCGTTTGAGAAGTTTAAAAAATTCGTTTGACTCTTTCACTACCACTGAAGAAAGAGCGATTAGGCCGATCAGGTTTGGCAATGTCATGAGACCGTTCATGATGTCTACAAGAGGCCAAACAAGCTCGATGCTCATGAGTGCACCCATAAAGACAAAAAGGCAAAAAATGACTCGGAAGATATAGATAGCCTTTTCGCCTGCCAAGTACTCCATGCACTTTTCACCGTAATAAGACCAACCAATAATGGTCGAATAGCCAAAAAGAATCAAGCCTATAGCGACAATCACGTCTCCAAAGGGTAAAACTGAACGAAATGCTTCCATGACAAGAGGCGCTCCATTTAAGACCTTTCCTTCAGCATCTGTTTGCCCTAGAACCCCAGTGACTGAAACGACAAGGGCTGTGATCGTACACACGACAAGAGTCGAAAGAAAAACAGTTGTCATAGAAATCAAGGCATGTCGCCCAGGAACGTCTGTCTTCGCAGCTGCTGCTGCAATCGGGCCGCTCCCGAGTCCCGCTTCATTCGATGAAATTCCTCGGGCTACTCCAAATTGCAAGGCGGCAATCACAGTTGCTCCAACAAATCCTCCTGTCATGGCTTCACCTGTAAAAGCACTTTTTACAATGTGAACAAGACTGGCAGGAACCAAATGAATGTGCATAATGATAATCGAGAGACCACCCACGATGTACAGGCCAGCCATGATGGGAACCATCACAGAGCAAACACGCCCAATACTCCCTATTCCCCCGATAACGATAAGCGCTGTTGCAATAGCAACAATAAGACCTGTCCAAAGAGGTGGAATGTGGAGTAAATCATAGACCGCATCAGCTATTGAATGGGATTGGGTCAAGTTTCCACCGGCAAAGGCAGAAAGCATCCCCGATACGGCAAAAAAACCAGCGAGCCACTTCCATTTAAGACCTTTTCGGATGTAATACATCGGACCACCGCACATTTCTCCTCGGTGATCTTTGGTTCGAAACTTAATGGCTAAAATCGCCTCGGCATATTTTGTTGCCATCCCGATGAGAGCAATCACCCACATCCAGAAGATGGAACCCATGCCACCTCCTACAATGGCAGTGGCAACCCCTGCAATGCTTCCAATTCCAATTGTTGCAGCTAAAGCTGTCATAAGGGCTTGGAATTGGCTAATGTCTCCTTGAGCTTGATCATCTTGGCGGGTAAAAGCCAACTTCATTGCATAAGGAAGGTACTTAAATTGCATTCCCCTGAGTCGAAATGTGAGAAAAAGTCCCACTCCGACAAGGAGAAAGATCAAACAACGTGACCAGAGGAAATAATCAATTCCATCTAGCCACTCAATTAATGCTTCTGAGTGGATAGGATTCATAAAATTACTGATTTTGCTGTTTCTTTTCTAATTTTTCTTTCTTTAGGAGGCGCTCAAAAAAGCGCGTTTCTTTGGAAATGATTCCGGCCAGGACAAATAGGCCAATCAAGTTTGGAAAAGCCATTAGTCCGTTCATCATATTGGCAAAACCCCAAACCAGCTTCAAACTGAGAAGTGATCCAGGAATGACTAGAAGAGTAAAAATAACACGGTAAACCTTAGTTGCACGAATGCCGAAAAGGTACTCGACACACTTTTCTCCGTAATAAGCCCAACCTAAAATGGTTGAGTAAGCAAAAGGAATAAGAGCAATCGTTACAATCAATCCACCGTAGGGAATGATTTGATCAAAAGCGCGCAGAGCAAGAGATGAACCGTTGAGGAGCTTTCCATCAGGTCCAACCTCACCAAAAACGCCTGATACAGCAATCACTAGACCCGACAAGGTGCAGACAATTCCAGTTGTAATAAATACACTACACATTGAGACGAGAGCTTGGCGTCCAGGGGTATCGGTCTTTGCAGCTGCAGCGGCAATTGGGGAACTTCCAAGTCCCGCTTCACTCGAAAAGACTCCACGAGAAACCCCAAGTTGAATTGCAGCCATAATCGTTGCGCCTGTAAATCCTCCAACTGCTGCCTGACCTGAGAATGCACATTTGAAAATCAACATAAACGCAGCAGGAATCGCTTGAACCTTGATCAGAAGTATGATCAACGCTCCTACAATATAAAAAACAGCCATTGCAGGAACAAGAACTGAAGCAACTTTACCGATACTCTTAATCCCTCCTATAAGAGCAACCCCGACAACAATCATGAGAGCTAATCCAGTCCAAATGGGAGGAATATGAAAGAGATCTTGGACAGCTAAAACAACAGAGTTAGCTTGCACCATATTTCCCGTTCCCAAAGCAGTGATTGCTGCAAAAAATGCAAAGAGAACACCTAGCCACTTGGCTTTCATTCCTTTTTCGAGATAGTACATCGGGCCTCCGCACATCTCGCCACTTTCGTCGGAAACACGATATTTGATTGCGAGAATAGCTTCACCGTATTTCGTTGCCATCCCAAAAAGAGCTGCACACCACATCCAAAAGAGAGACCCCATTCCCCCAATTGCAATGGCCGTTGCAACGCCAGTAATACTTCCAATTCCAATCGTTGCCGCTAAAGCAGTCATAAGCGCTTGAAAATGGCTAATATCACCCTGGGCACTGTCGTCATGTCGTGTGAAGGCTAGTTTATGGGCATACCAGAGATAACGAAATTGAAGCGCACGAGTCCGTATTGTCAGATAAAGTCCGACAACAACAAGGAGAATAAGGAGTGGTGGCCCCCAAATCCAGTCGTTGAGGGTATCTATGATATACTGCAAAGTTAACATCACGGAACTTTCTTAGTATCAGAAAGCAAACCTTCTCGTTTTAAAAATTGTTGTGCTACATGGTACACATTCTTCCCTTTATTTTCCACTTCATAATTCATTTGGATCATTTTTTCTAGGGTAATTTTTCCAGAAATCTCATCAAAAACCTTTCGAATTTCTGGATGTTTTTTTAAAACATCTTGCCTGACAATTGCTGCTGCTTGATAGGGAGGAAAAAGGCTTAAATCATCTTCTAGCGTAACAAGCCGATGCTCGAGAATAAATCCATCTGTCGCATAACCATCGATCACATCGACTGCCTCATTGACTAAGGAAAGGTAAATCAATGGATGGTCAAGCAAGCTGAGAGTCTTAAACTCCATTCCATACCCCTTTTCAAGTACTTTTTCTTCGGGTCGTGCGTAAAACTCGGGATCGAAAGCTACCCGAATTTTGGGATCTCTCGCAAGAAGAGTCTGTAAGTCAGAAAGAGTCTTAAGCCCATGCTTTGCAGCAAAGCCTGGTCGGGTTAAAATGACATATGCCGCCTCAAAACCAACAGGGGGCATCCACTCTAAAGCAAAGCGACGAATAAATTCTTGATTCAAAAATTCAAAAACTCTCTCTTCGGCTAATTCCCGATAATCTTTATGTAAAATGGTGCTCAAAGCTGTTCCTGTATATTCGATGTATAGATCGATTGCACTTGATTGAAGAGCTTGGAAGCAAATGAACCCTTCGTATGCGGGTTTTACCTCAAAGACAAGATCGGTTCGATCTCTTAAAACCTGCGCTAAAACCTCAGAAATGATTTGTCCGGTTGTATCTTTAGCTCCTATAATGATACGTCCATTTCTTTTGAGGTGAGAACGGGTCACAGTCGAAAACATGACCACTAGAATCGCTAGCATGACGAGAAGGGTAAGAATCAAGCGTCTTTTGATTGCACTCATGTCTCGCTTTGTGTTATCAAAATGACATTAAACTATTTTTCGGATCAGCTATATGTCATCCCTATTAAGCCCTCTTCCCCCTCCTTCCGAAATTGAAAATGACTATCCCCTATCTCCTCATTATAAGCAAATCATTCATCAAAACAGAAAGGTTGCAGAAAACATCCTCAGAGGAGAAGACGAGCGGTTCATTATCTTCGCAGGACCTTGCTCGATTCATGATCAGGATATCGCTTTGCAATATGCTTCTCAGCTCAAAAAACTCTCTGAAAAAGTCGAAGATCGCATTTTCCTCATCATGCGTGTCTTTCTCGAAAAACCCCGAACTCAATTTGGTTGGAAGGGGTTTCTCTACGATCCCGATTTAGATGGGACCAATCAAATCGATAAAGGACTTATTTCCTCTCGCAAACTTCTTATGGAGCTCATGAAGTTCGAAATCCCCATTGCGACCGAATTTCTCGATCCCTTTCTTCTCCACTACCATCATCAGTTTTTCACCTGGGGTATTGTAGGTGCGCGCACCTCTGCTTCTCAAGTGCATAGACAAATGGCTTCATACCTCAACATGCCTGTTGGATTTAAAAATGAAACGGATGGAACTTTAGATAATGCTATCTGTGGAGCGCTTGCTGCAAGACATCCCCAAACATCGATTGGAATTGACGAAGATGGTCGAATTTGCACCATTTTATCTCAAGGTAATCCTTATACCCATCTCATTTTGCGAGGCTCGTCTGAGCATCCCAACTACGATGAACTCTCTGTTTCAGAAGCTATCCATCGCCAAAGAGTTTTTGGTCTTAGCACTCCTCTTGTGATCGACTGCGCTCATGGAAACTCGCAAAAAAATCCTAAAAAACAAATCGATGTGTTCTTTTCAGTTCTCGATCAAATCATGGAAGGAAATCACCTTATCGTTGGTTCAATGCTAGAAAGCCATCTCCAAGAAGGGCATGCCATTTCGATTACAGATCCCTGCCTTGACTGGAAAACAACAGAAGAAATCATCCTCAAAGCTCACTCTTCTCTCACCTCTGTCCTCACTGCTAAGAGGGCATAATCCTCTTGTCAGCTTTTTTCTGATCACTCTCAAATAACCTGAACTCTGGGTTTATTTTGCTGTGTCTTTAATAGAAAAAGTTCTCATAAATTCTCGGTATTTTTGGCTCGGGAAGGGCCAAACGGTCCTCTTTGAAGCAAGAAGGCTAAGAAGAAAGAGAAAAATCCCTGAGAACGAGTGAAAGAAACTCAGAGTTCAGGTATATATCAAACTAACTTTTAAAGTAGTTTGAGTATAAAAAAAGTTATGTCGAAAACAAAAGAGCTCACAGATTATTTAGCACATCCACGTCCAGTTATGGCATGGACCATTCTCATCTTGAGCATTCTTTTCAACGGTTATGCTATGACACTCCAACTGCAAACCGTTGAACTGACAGAAAAGCTCTCAAGTCTTTTTCAGATTTCTGTCCCTCAGCTCGCCTACACCCAAAACGCCTTTTTCTACGCCTATTTCCTCATGCAAATACCTGTCGGGGTCTTAATAGATCGTTTTGGACCGAGAAAGATTCCTTCACTCGCGATCTTAACCTGCGCTGCAGGTGCCCTTGTCTTTTCGTTTTGTCATTCGCTCATGATGATCGGAATTGGAAGAGCGTTAATGGGGATCGGAGGCTCATTCGCTTTCTTAAATGGACTTAAAATTGTTTCGAATTGGTTTTACTCCAAACGTTTTGCCTTTATGTTAGGAGTGTTCATCGGCCTCTCAGCCCTTAGCATGATTATCTTAGGAGAATCGATGGTTAGCCTTCAAAACGCACTAGGGTGGAGACAAGCTCTTCTCGTTTTTAGTCTTATCGGCTTGATTTTAGGATGCCTTTTCTATTTCATCGTTCAGGATGCTCCCGGGGCGGGGTTCAGTGTTCACACAGGACAGCAGAAAGAATCTTTTGGCTATTTTTTTCGCAAAGTCTTTCAAAACGGCCAAAACTGGATCCTCTCATTAACTGTTGGATTTGTCCTAGGCCCCCTCTTTGCATTTCGTACAACGTGTTCGAAAGAGTTTCTTCTCCTTACCTACCGCTTTTCTGAGACAACAGCAGAATTGATGAATATGTTCTTCCTTGCTGGATATGCTATTGGAGCTCCGTTTTTTGCGAGAATTTCAACTTCAATTCGGCGACGAAAACTCTTCATCGTTTGGGGGATTGCCATAGCGATTCTCATGCTTCTTTTGATCATTTACCCTCCCTACCTTGGAGTGCAGTCTCTTGCTATTTGTTATGTCATTTTGGGGCTCGCAACTTCGACAATCAACTTGGGATACGTCATTGTCCATGAACTCAATGTGCCTCGTATTGGAACAACAGCGCTAGGAATTTCAAACCTATTTTTCGGCGCGTTTTGCGCTGTCAGCCAGATTCTCATTGTCACATTGTTCCAAATTGGGCTCCTTCAATCTTACGAAATTGCCTCCTCCGATAGCACGCAACTTTCCCTTCTTCGCATCCCAATCTATCTCTTTATTGGGTTTATCTTTTCGCTTTTTATTAGAGAAACGGGTACCAAGCAGCTCTATAGTTACGAAATTACTTGATTTCAGTCTCAGGTTCTTCAAGTGTGATAAGATCAGTCCAAAGAATTTGCTTCCACTCTTTTAGAATCTTTCTATTCACATCGACAATCTCAGCTTTATAGGTGAGTAATCCCTCTTTTTCAAAGTACTCTTCATTCAGCAATGAGTAGATCACCACTCCTCGACGTCGATCGATAGGATAAGTGAAAGTAGCATGTGAATAATCACGGTAAAGAACGCTCAGCTCAAGGTGGAGCGCCTGATCCATCGCTTCGGGAGGGAGTCTCCATTCAATCGTGAGTTCTTGTCCTCTTGGAGGATTTTCTTGCCTAGGGTCTGGACTCCCCACAAAGGTACTTGCAAGTTGGTCCCGATCAACATACTCTCGCTTAACTGTGACGTAATACTTCTCACATCCAGAGAATATAACGAGAGCTAAGATAAGAAAACAGAATTGACGGACTATGATCATATTCAGTAAACTAGAATGAAAAAAACTATGATGGATCATTCAAACGAAAGTGTCAATGGGATCCTCTTCTCAAAAGACCGGTCCCAAATTCTGCTCATCAAAAGGCGGGATGTTCCCGTCTGGGTACTCCCAGGAGGAGGCATCAATACGGGTGAATCCCCTGAAGTTGCTGTCCTACGCGAAATGGAAGAAGAAACAGGACTCAAGGTCAAAATCTCCCGTAAAATCGCCGAGTATACCCCTCTATGTCGGCTAGCTCGCTTTACCCACTTTTACGAGTGTGAAACAATCGAAGGTCGCCCTCAAACCGGTGATGAAACAAGAGCGATTCAATTTTTTTCTTTAAATGAGCTACCAAAACGACTTCCACCTCCCTACCCCGACTGGATTAAAGATGCTATAAGCTCTCAAACCTCTCTTTTAAAAAAAGAGATTGCAAGTGTAACCTATTTTGTGATGCTAAAAAATTTAATTTTGCACCCTCTACTTGTCATCCGATTTCTTCTTACAAAAATTGGTATTACTTTTAACTCTAAATAAAATTTAAAACGCATAATAAAAAATCATTTCTATGATACATAATTGATTTTAATTCAATAGTTAATTGTTTTGTAATTATAAATGAGATATAATTATTACATAATTATGGGAAAGTTAGGCTTATGTCAAATTACGAACAATTACCTGATCACATTCCATTTCGGCACAAACCACAAGAATTTTTTGAGACCTTAAAAATACTTAGCGAGTCAAATACCGATTCTTATTTTTATGCGGATCGCAGCGGCTTAAAAACTGTTGGTCTCGCGACTATGATCTTTGAAAAAACTATTGGTTTTTTCGGCGGAAAAGATCACACCTCACAAGCAAATGTTGAAGTCGCACTCGCCAAGTTTTTAACTTATGGTCACCTTCAAGGGTACACAAAGCACGAAGCTTTCCAACCTTGGCTATCAAAGTTAAAAGAGAGGACTCAAGGAACTCACTTCACAACAAATATGGCAGCGATTCTCAACCTCCTTGAAAAAAATAGAGGTAACATCAGAGATGGACTCCAAGGACACCTCATTGGGCTTTGCGCTCAACATGGAGATAATGTGAATGCTCTAGGTGGAAAAACAAAAATTAAAGACAGCTCTCATCCTGACTTTGGTCGTACTCCTTTTATCCTTGCTGACCGCGCACTCAGCAAAGGGGAATTTGACCAAGCAGTTCAGTATGGCGAAAATGCCTATATCTTAGGAGAAAGTTACGATGATGTTCTCTCTCTCTTCTTGCGCATTGGAAATAAAATCCCTCACCGCAATGATAAGCTGATAAGTAGGCTCAAAGAATTCAAAGGGTACACACTCGATAAAGGACAAGATGAAAGAGCACTTCGATTTGACCGCATATTGAAACGGATGGAACCTGAAGCATCTCCTGAAGCCAATTCCCATATCCTCATCCGCCTTGCTCGAGCAGCAGGTGCTTTAGGCTGCACTCAAGAAGCACTTGGTTACTGCGAGCAAGCAAAACTCCTTGGTGCTGATGTCACATATGAAAAACGTGATCTTTATTTAACGCTACACGAAAAAGCAATCGATGAGCGTCGTCCTGTTGAGGCATTAAACTACTATCTCTTAGCAATCGAAAATGGGCTTCCTGAGGATTCGAAAAAACTTGCCGATCTCTACGTTAAAGCTGCAGAAGATTTAACCCATGCAGAGAAAGCCAAAACAGGCTGGCGTGTGGAGCGTCATTTTGGAGTTGCCATCAATTACTTTGAAAAAGCCATTGCTCACTACAAAAAAGAGAATGTGATCCTAGATAAGCTTTTTGATGGCAATTGGGTCACAACTTATCTAGAAGCACTCAAATGCGAAGGACAAACAGAGCGTGGTATCACAATGGTGACCCAATTTGCAGATTCGCTAAGTGAATTTAGCCGAGAAGGTAAGCTCATCATCGATAAAGAGGAAAGGATTGCCCATATTAAAGCTAAAAAAGGGTTCATCTTCAAAGCCATCCGTCTCTATGACATTGCGATGCATTTCGACCCAAAAAATGGGGAGCACCCATTTAAAATGGCCAATTTATACGACTACCTTAACTTTGAATCGGAAACAAGAGAAACCTTCTCTCTTTTCTTGAAAGCCGCAAATTGTGATCCAACGAATAAATACTATAAGATCGGCGTGATTGTAGCAGGGCGTTCACAAAATAAGCACATACCCGACTGGTGTATAGCCGGGTATAGTGGGCTTGAAAGTCAAAATATTGAAAGTTGGTTTACACAGGGTGATCGGTTCCAACAAGGTAAAGTTAGACCGGGCGGGCGGCTGCAGCCCATTACAGACTAAAAGTTCTTCTTATATTCTCTCTTCGTGGATTGTAGACCGGGCTGTTTCTCCACAGCCCGGTCTCTTTTTTAGCAAATTAGCTAGCTTTTTGGTGCTGCTGCTGACGATATGCTCCCATGAACGCATCGTAAACACGGCTATCGACACGATCCCGGAATCCACCAAATGTTGCTTCATAGGATGGAGCAGAAGGCTGCGGCATCGTGAAGACTGGCGGTTGGAATGAGAGGTTATAGGGGTCAGAAAGCGTTGGGTAAGCCGATGGAGGCTGCCCAATAAGTGCACGGTAAGCATTTGTGTGAAGCAATCTCAAATGATTGTAGAAAGGAAGCAATTGAGCATCACGATCGTAACGGATCTGAGTCAAGTACTGGTCTCTTTCTTTCTCAACACCTTCACACTGCACTTGGAAAGGATAGCTGATTGCTGCAGCTCCCAGGTCACGTAGCTGTCTTGCATCAGCAAGCTTCTGATCAAATTCACGAGAAACTACCTTAATTTCCTCTGGAGATAAACCAAAGAGGGCTTCAGATTTTTCTTTGTCCACTTGGTCTTTATAAGAGGTATAAGTCGCGTTAACAACTGCTAGAGCTGCATTTTTATGTTTCTCAATTGTGCAAATTTGATCGTGGGCTTTGTCTTTCACCTGCTTTTCTTGATCAAGTCTTCGTTTTTCAATCGAAGCAAAGGCATTCACAAATTTGTCATGCTCGCCTATATAAAACTGCAACTGAGTCACATGGTGAGGATGTAGCTTAGCATAGCCGTAAACATGAGGGCAAAGGGGGCCATCTACAGCCACTTGTTGGATGATTGCTAGCTGTTCTTTGACATCTCCACCACGCTCAAATGATCGAGCGAGATTGTGGAAATAAACGTTGTACATTCCTTGCATCTCTGTTGAAGTCATGATCGAAGAGAACGGACAAGGATGAGCTTTACCTGTTGCATCGAGTCTCATCGCGTGCAAGAGTCCTTCTTCAAAGGCAAGGCGACGTTGAGTTGCAATCGCAACAGGGAGATCTAGACTCCACTGGCTCATTTGATTTGAAGCTTGGTACCCACGGTAAAATCCTAGAATTGAACCAACTAATGATGTCACTCCTAGAACACCTGCTAAGATTCCGCCTGAGGATGCAGCTAAGAAAGCTGATCCAATAAGACCTATGACACTTGCTCCACCAAGCGTGAACATCTCTGCACGACGTGATTGCCAAAAATTAATTTTGTCTTGTCTTACTTGTGCATTAAGCGTCTTCACTTTTACAACGTTGTCAATTGTCGAAAGAGTGTGCTTTTGTGTGTGATTTTGAAGGACACGCTCTTGCATGTTCTTCATGGCCTGTGTTACCTGCGCATCATAAGCGGGCTCACGGTCAAAAAATGAAATTTCTACTTCACTAGAGTCTTCAAAATTGTAGCCTTCAAAAGCGCCTACGCCTCCTAGGGCAAAATCTATTCCTTCCATTTAAGCACCTACCTTTGGGTTCTCATGCTATAAAAATCGGGGGAATGATCTCAATTTAAAGGATATAAATCAATTCAAAAATTTAATACTAATGTCCGAGCATTTTAGTGGGGTCGACGACCTTGTCAAATTCTTCTTCACTCAAAAAACCGAGTTCAAGAGCAGCTTCTTTGAGAGTTTTATGCTCATCATAAGCTTTTTTTGCAATCTGAGCTGCCTTATCATATCCAATAACAGGATTAAGCGCTGTGACAAGCATCAGCGAGCTATTTAAATGCTCTTTAATTCGTGGAAGATTCGGCTCGATTCCTTTGACACATTTTTCATAGAAATTGACTGCACTGTTGCCGAGTAATTGAATGGATTGGAGTAGATTATAAATAATGACAGGTCGAAAGACGTTAAGTTGAAAATTTCCTTGCGAGCAAGCAATTCCGACTGCAGCATCATTTCCGAGAACTTGAACAGCAACCATCGTTAAGGACTCACATTGGGTTGGGTTCACTTTTCCAGGCATGATCGAAGAACCTGGCTCATTGGCAGGAATCTTGATCTCCCCTATTCCACACCGAGGGCCCGAAGCTAGCCATGCAATGTCAGTGGCAATCTTCATCAAAGAGCAAGCAAGCCGTTTCAACGCTCCACTCATTTCAGCCATGGAGTCGTCCGCAGAAAGAGCTTCAAACTTATTCGGAGCTGAGACAAAGGGGATCTCAGTGATTTCTGAAATGACTTCCGCCACTCGCTTCGCATATTTAGGGTGGCAGTTGAGACCAGTCCCAACAGCTGTTCCCCCAAGCGCAATTTCAGAAAGATGGGGCAAAGCATTTTTGATGGCCTCAATCCCATGTTCTACTTGAGACGCATATCCAGAAAACTCTTGTCCTAATGTCACAGGAGTCGCATCCATCAAATGAGTGCGCCCAATCTTGACCACATTCTTGAACTCCTCTGCTTTTTTCCTCAGACCATTTAGAAGAATTTCTAGGTTCGGTAGCAGCATATTTCGAATTTTCAGACATGCTGCAATGTGCATAGCCGTGGGGAAAGTATCATTTGAAGACTGAGATTTGTTGACATCATCATTAGGGTGGATAGGATCTTTTGAACCAATTTTTCCCCCAGCAAGTTCAATAGCGTAATTGCTGATCACTTCATTCACATTCATATTGGTATGAGTCCCTGAACCTGTCTGCCAAACAACTAGAGGAAAATGATCGTCAAGTTCTCCCGTTAAAATCTTATCAGCAGCGCGGACAATTAGGTCTTTTTTTTCTTTTGGCAGAAGGCCCAGCTCTTCATTGACAATTGCCGATGCTTTTTTGACAATAGCCTGCGCATGAACAACTTCAATGGGGATTTTCTCTCCAGCATTTGGAAAATTGTTTCTTGAGCGCTCTGTTTGCGCCCCCCAATAACGGTCTTCGGGAACTTGAACAGTGCCTAATGAATCGGTTTCTTTTCTCATGGTGTTTGCCTCCGCGTCTACTTTCATCTTATATCCATTTACGAATTTTCATATCAAAAAAACATTTACTTTTTTTTAGAGAATTGGTGTGATGCAAAAATAATTAACAATATGTTTGGAGGAGCTATGGCTCTTTGGAAAAACTCAACGGAAAAAATCTTAACAGGGGTTGTCT
This sequence comes from Simkania negevensis Z, assembly GCF_000237205.1. Lineage (GTDB taxonomy): Bacteria > Chlamydiota > Chlamydiia > Chlamydiales > Simkaniaceae > Simkania > Simkania negevensis. The sequence goes on from NC_015713.1 coordinate 1,553,433, forward strand.
GTAGCTGTCTCATGGGTAGCATTCAATTACAGGCTGTTCAAGACACTTCCTATGCGCAAAATGGAAACGGTAAAGAATTGCAATCCGTAACTCCTAATGTTGGCCCAAATACAACTTGGACTGTCGATCCATTTTTTACGGTCGATTTCATTTACTGGACAGCACGTGAAGAAGGACTCGCATATGCAATGGAAGGAGCAAATGCCAGCATCTTTAACGCTAATTTACCAACAATTCCTAAAGGAAAAATTCTTGATCCGGACTGGTGTTTTGACCCTGGTTTTAAAGTGGGTGCGGGTTTAGACATGCAATATGACGGTTGGGATGTTTATGCCAACTATACTTGGTTTCACAACTCCTCACATGATTCTCTGAATAAACCTAACGGGTTTCTACCTACGATTCCAAATTTCCTGTTTTTTCTCTTCAATTTATTCCCAACCCCACCAGCTAGTTTTGCTTTCGAGTCAGCAAAACAAGATTGGAGCTTGCATTTCAATACAATCGATCTTGAGCTTGGAAGAGGTTATTACATCAGCCGCTTCTTGACTCTACGTCCACATGTGGGACTCAAGGGAACTTGGCAAGATCAAGACATTCGCACAAAATACACCCTAGTTGAGCAAGAAATCTTTCAGGTGCACCAACACCAAAATTCATGGGGAATTGGAATCCGTGCTGGCTTAGAAGGCTGCTGGTATTTCATCCGTTCTTTCGGTCTTTACGGAGACTTCGCTCTCTCTGGAATGTGGAGTGGATTTAGCAATACGCGAAAAGACAACCGGATTCAAAACGACCAAACCCGTGTGAACATTTTAGACACAAGATACCTCAACCATTCCGTCAAGCCTGTCATAGAATTTGGACTAGGTTTGCGTTATGAACTCCTCTATCACAATGATGATTTTCGCTTTCTCATTCAAGCTGGATGGGAAGAGCAAATTTGGTTTGGATACAACCAGATTATCGACTTGGCAGAATATGGCGATAGAGGCAATCTTAGTCTTCAAGGATTTACCCTTGAAGTTAGATTGGATTTTTAAAAAGTTAAAATTTGATTGGAGTAACTATGAAAGCAAAAGCATTAATCGCGCAAGTGGCGGGAATTGTGTCTCTCCTAGGAGGATCAACTTTACAAGCTGACTCCTATCAAGGACAAGGAATAACATCCTCTTCTCCCCCGCCATCTAAATCTGAAAACATGCAAATCACACCTGAAGCTGGTCCTCGCACCGTTTGGGCTGCAGACCCTTTCTTTACAGCAGATTTTATCTACTGGACATCTCGTCAAGAAGGACTCGCCTATTCGATAAGCGGAGCTGATGTTGGACTTTTGTCATTTGATACTGCACCAGGTAGAATTCGCGAACCTGATTGGGAATTTGCACCAGGTTTTAAAGTGGGTGCAGGAGTTCAAATGCAACATGACGGATGGGATGTTTACGCCAACTACACATGGTTGCATTCTAATGCCAGTGATTCATTTACGGATCCAAGCGGATTTTTGCCAACCTTAGCAAACCTCGTCTACATTCTTCTCAATGCCTCATTAGGTAACATTACTGGGGAATTAGACAGTGCTCAAACAAATTGGTCACACCATTTCAATGTGATAGATCTCGAGCTTGGACGTAATTATTATATCAGCCGCGCTCTTACCCTCAGACCACATGTAGGACTCAAAGGGACATGGCAAGATCAAGACCTTCGCACTCGTTACGGAGTCTCAGATGGATCGACATTTTCTATGCATAGTCATCAAGACTCTTGGGGAATTGGGATACGAGCAGGATTAAATACTTGCTGGTATTTCATCCGTTCTTTCGGTCTCTATGGTGACTTCGCTCTTTCGGGAATGTGGAGTGGTTTCAATACCACTAGAGTAGATAAAGAATCCCTTCAAGGTCAAAGTACCAGAGAGTATTTAAATACAGGTGAAGTGATTCACTATGTGAAGCCTGTCATAGAATTTGGACTTGGACTCCGTTATGAATACTTTTACAACGATGATGATTTCCGATTTCTCATCCAAGCTGGATGGGAAGAACAAATTTGGATCGACAACAATCACTTTGTAGATGTTGCCGAGTATGGAGATAAAGGAAGTTTGAGCCTTCAGGGGTTCACCTTGGAAGTACGTCTCGATTTCTAGCATTTTCTCTTAACAACTTGTTAGCGGTTCGTTTGGTCCAGCTATCAGAGCTGGACTTTTTTTTTACCAAAAGCTTGCCTTGCTCTTAATCATTCATGATAAAAATTATTTGCCCCTTCCTTTTGCTAAAAACCTGAACTCTGGGTTTATTTTGCTTAGAAAGTTCTCTTAAATTCTCGGTATTTTTGCCGATGGGGAGGCCCAAATGGTCCTTTTTGAAGCAAAAAGGCTGAGAAGAAAGAGAAAAATCCCTGAGAATGAGTGAAAGAACCCCAGAGTTCAGATTTTTAGTAAATAACGTGGATTTGATCACATCGTCTATGTGACAAGGGGAGGTTTTAAGAGAGAAAAATTCAGCGAAAATCTGGATCAAATTTGCTATAGAATTTTTTGTTATGGAGCGCTAGTTTGACATTGATTAGATCATTGGTATTAAAGATCTTAGGCTTTAAGAAAACGTAGAGTCACAGAGGTTTTTAGCCTCTGTGATCTAACTAGCTAGATAAGCATGAGAGCGAAAACGAAGGCGAAGAGAGAAAAAGATTCGACAATTCCAAGCGCGGTAAAGCACTTACCATAAACGCTAGGTTGTTTTGCCGAGGCTTGAATCCCCGTTGCTGCACACATCCCTTGGTAGATGGATGAGAGCATGATGGCAACACCAACAGATGCACCAATTGCAATTCCATTGATGGGCGTGAGTGTTTTCGCAATAATCGCATTTTTCATGAGTAGCATGAGAACGAAGGCATAGATCGCTTGCGATGACGGCAATACCGACATCCCAATAAATTTACCGTGGTTTTCATCCACACGACTCATCACACCATGGGAAGCCATTCCCGCAATACCGCACCCAATCGCGCTCCCGATACAACCAAGTGCTAAGACAAGCACTGGCCCAATCATTTCAAAGCCCATATTTATTCTCCTCTGACTTTCAGTAACTTTAACGGATTAAATAATTTGCCACCTCCACCGAAACAATGGTGATACCACTCAATAAAGTTGAGACGGAGCCCATGAATGGTGCCTCCAATGATTCCAACAGCAAGATTAGTCGTGTGCCCTAAGAGGATCACAAAAAATCCCGCAGCAAATCCCAATCTCTCTCCCATTCCATTGAACGTTTCTGCAAGAATCATTCCAGCAAGTCCAAGCGCATATAAACGGAGGTAAGAGAGAATATCTGCAAAAATCTCAATCGGCTTCATGAGTTCGATAAGACCTTTCACTCGGTTTTGGATCAGAGCCAAGGTTATTGCAAGGCCCAGTCCTCCCCATAGGAGTTGTAGCCCAACTTCAAATGCTGTGTGTTTCGGGATCCAGTGCATAAAATGGATAATGGAGGTCGAGTCTAAGATCTGTGGAAAATAGAAATATCCACCTATGATGGCAAAGACCCACCCCACCCCAGCAAAATGGCGCGGAACTTGTTTTAACAAGGAGAGGCAAATATGGATGACTCCTACAATGAGTGCAAATTCCATGAAAATGCTATCGCGAAACTCGTCATAGACGGCATATTTCACTCGTCCACCAGGTTCTATTTTAGTTCCCTTTTGAAGGAATTCTTCACCTGAAGTTATCCCCTCTAATTGAGGGAAAACGGCGATGTTTTCTTTGTAGGTTGCATCCTGATGTTTGATAATATAATTGGCTTTTTTCACAGCCATCACGTGAATCATCGAGACTTTGTTGACCGGATTTTTGGGCGCTACATAGATTCCAAAATACGATCCTGCTAAAACTCCCCAGACAATCACGCTAATCGATAAGACTGTCAATAAGCGGACAAGCCGCTTGATACTCGCTCGTGCATTGGCTGTCTTTTTGCGTAAAAAGAGAGCCAGCATGAGATAGAGAAAGCCATAGCCAGCATCAGAAATAATCATTGCGTAAAAGACCGCAAAAGCCCAGAAAACCCAAGTAGAGGGATCTTTGTCATCTGCTGCAGGAGTGTCGTAAATATGAACGAGGTCTTCTCCTACCTTTCCAAAACCTGAGTTTTCCATGTAAGTGGGAACCCGATCGGTTTTTTCAATGGCGATTTCTTCTGCATGTATCCCTAATCCTTCAAGAAGGGGGAAGAGGCTGTGTAAACGGTTTTCTGGAACCCATGCTTCAACAGCAAATAGGCTCGCATTCATATGTGAATCCACTTCATCTTGAGCTACAGCTAAGCGATAGTGGTTGAGCTGATGAATCAGGTGCTCTTTTAAAAAGTTGAGATATGCGCAATCTTCTTTCAGTTCTTTTTCGCAATTTTTGATCGATTCGTCGATATGCGAGAGTTCACGTTCAAGAGTCGAAAGGGACTTTTCGATGTGCATTTCGATCATTCCTGAAAATGTCTCAACCCGATCACTGACACTCATGTAGTAATCCAAGTCATATTCGGTACTTAGATAGATAAGCTGATCTGGAACCACCATCTTCTTAGCTTTAGACTTCTTCACGCAGAAAAATTGGATGCGTTTCTTTCCTTCTCGCTCAATGTCTCTGATTTCATCGATGGAAAAATCGCCAAGGGGAATCAGCCGGGAAATTTCGGCCCGCATCACCCGCCCTTCTTCCAAAAGACGTTCTAACCACTCTTTATTCTCAACAACTGTTCTTGCAAGTTTGAGAGGGTCTAGATCCTTAACTAAAGCTGCTTGCTTCACAGATGGCATTTTTCTTAAAATCTTGATGGCTTTCACAAGCATTTGTTCTTCATCGGGAAGTTCACGTGTTTGTTTTCCGGAAGAGTTGATGAACTCAATAAATCCTTTTTTCTGGGCTCGTGTAAAAAAGACTTGCAGGTCTTCATTCACCCCAATAAAGATGTACTTTTTCACTGGAATGATCATACCGTCTCCTGCTCTTCTTGCATTTGCTTTCGCAAAATGATTTTGTTTTTAGCAACTTTTGCCTGAGCCACAGAAGCCAACTGCTGATCTCCTAAAAAAACCCTAATTTTTTTGATATTTGCTTGAGTCCGGGGGATCATCACTTTTTCAAAGAGATTCACTCGAATGGAAACCTCTCTAAGCTCTTTTTCTAAAATGGCCTTTTTTTCCTCAGCAACATGGATCTTTTCTTTTGCAATCACAAGGGAGCGCAAAAGAGCTAAAGCATCATCAACCCAAAGGGGTGAATCAAAAAGCGCATAGTTGGGCTCTTTAAATAGAACATCTTCAAAATAGGGAATCTCAGCCCCAGCAATGTTTTCATAGCGCTTTTCAACCTCAAGTACAATTGTGCCATCAAAAACCGGAAGCGCCTGCGGGTCGGTCAAGAGGGACTGAAAGGTTTCATTTTCCTTCTTTTCCTTGCGGTAAGCCCGAGTTAAACCTTCAATCTCATAGATCGCATTGTTCACTTCCATCTGAAGCATCGCCTTTTTGAGCTGCAAAGTCGGAAGGTACTTTTGCAGCTGATTCAGCCTGTGCTGCTGATCTCTGAGCTCGTTTTTGGTCAGTTTGATTTGTGCCACGCTTACTTTCCTTGATTGGGCCAGTATTTGTTAACGAGTTCTTCTTTAATCCCGACTTCATGAGGTTCAAAGCATTCTGCTAAAGTTGCCCAACCCAAATTGAGGGCTTCCTCAAGCGGGATGTTTACCTCGAGATTCATCATCCTGTCTTCAAACAGATGAGAAAACTCAAGGAGCTTTTGGTCCCACTTCGAAAGGCGGAAACCCATGCTTTGCCTTTCACGTGCTTTCTTTGATTCGGCATAGAGACGGATCTGAGCATTTGCAATGTCTCCATGATCTTTGCGCGTCACAACCCCTATGACTTGCTGTTTCAAACGAGAAAGAGAACCAAATGGGTCGATACGCCCTCCGTGGAGGTAGAATTGCCCCTCTGTGATGTAACCTGTATTGTCGGGTACCGGATGGGTCACGTCACCACCAGGCATCGTTGTCACAGAAATAACAGTAATAGATCCGCTTCCATCGATGTCGACAGCTTTTTCATAACGTGCCGCCAAGTCGGAATATAGAGATCCTGGATAGCCTCGATTTGAGGGAACTTGATCCATTGTAATCATGATCTCTTTGATCGAGTCGGCAAAAGCGGTCATATCTGTCAGCAGAACGAGAACATCTTTGTCTTGAACAGCAAACTTTTCAGCGCAAGCTAATGCCATATCGGGAACAAGCATACATTCAACCGCAGGGTCGGTTGCTTTATGAATGAACATGACTGTTTTTTCCATCGAGCCAGACTTTTCTGCATTGTCAATAAACGCTTGATAATCGTCATAGCGGAGTCCCATTCCCCCAATGATGACGATATCGGCATCGGTTTGGTTTGCAATCCGCATGAGGAGTTGATTGTAAGGCTCACCCGCAATCGAAAAAATGGGGATTTTTTGCGATTTTACAAGGCAGTTAAAAACGTCAATCATTGGAATGTTCGTATTGACGATTTGGTGAGGGACAACCCGTTTTACAGGGTTAAATGAAGGCTGCCCAATGTTGATTTTGTCTCCAATGACTTCTGGTCCATCATCAATTGGGTCGCCAGACCCATTGAGCCGTCTTCCAAGTAAGGACGCACTACAAGTTGCCTGCATACGGTGATTCAAAAAACTGACCCGGTCACCCGTTGAAACCCCTCGTGGGTTTTCAAATGCTTGTAGGGTGATTTTCTCTCCATCGATACTGAGAACAGACGCATGTGTTATATCTCCATTGCTACGATGGATTTTTGCGAGCTCACCAAGCTTGACCCCTTTTGCAATGACGGTGATCAAGTTTCCTCGAATGTCAATGATTCTATCGTAAACTTTTTTCATGTAAGCTCCTATTCACCTATGCGCAGGCATTTTCTACTCTTGATTCGATGGAAGCAAACGCTTTCTGATACCCATCTGAGCCAAAAGGCATGAAGTTCATATTTTTAATATCGTTTTGCAAACCTAAGAAGTAGTTGCGTGCTTCATCTGGTCCTGTAAAAGAAAAGTCAGCTGCAAAAATTCTTTGGATAAGACCAAAAAGGATGATTTGTCTTTCGAGTGGACAGTAAGCATCTTCTTTATCAAACGCGTTTTGTTGAAGATAGCAAAACTCATAGAGTTCTGACTTCAAGTAGACAATCATGTCATCGATTGTGATTCCCTCTTCCCCGACGACTTCCATCCGTTTTCCAATTTCATCCCCTTCGCGGAGGATTTTGGCTGCTAGACGATTTTTCTCCGCCCACCCTTCGACTTTCTTTTTCAAGTCATGGCTGACATCGTCGATATACTTCGACCAAGAAATGAGGGGGTCAATTGCTGGGTAGCGACGTGCGTCAGAGCGTTGACGTGAAAGGCCCAAAAAGGCTCCTACCGACGCCAGTGTCGCTTGGGTAACCGGTTCTTCGAAGTTTCCTCCGGCAGGCGAAACCGTTCCTGCAATTGTCATCGAACCTTTTGAACCATCTTTCATCAGAATCACACCTGATCGCTCATAAAAACTGGCAATTCGGGAGGCTAAATACGCAGGGAAAGCTTCTTCACCCGGAATCTCCTCTAAACGTCCAGACATTTCACGCATCGCTTGCGCCCAACGAGAGGTTGAATCGGCAAGAAGGAGGACGTCAAGCCCCATTTGACGATAGTACTCAGCAATTGTCGCTCCCATGTAAACAGAAGCTTCTCGCGCCGCCACTGGCATCGAAGAGGTGTTGCAAATGATGACCGTGCGGCTCATCAGTGATTCATTCGTATGGGGATCGATCAAGTGAGGAAAAGTTTTCAATACTTCAACAACTTCTCCTGCACGCTCTCCACAAGCTGTTACGACAACGAGGTCAACCGATGAGTACTTTGAGAGGTGATGCTGTAAAACGGTTTTCCCCGCTCCAAAGGGTCCAGGAGTACAAAAGGTTCCACCTTTGAGAACAGGAAACTGCGTATCGACGATGCGACATCCAGTGTCCATCATCTTAGTCGCTTTAACCTTTTTCCCTTCCATTAATGGAGTTTTTACTGGCCACTTTTGCATCATTGAAATCGAATACTCATGCCCTTTTTCGTCTTTTACCTTTGCAATTGCTGTATCAACTGTGTACGAACCAGGCTTGACAACCCATGTCACGGTGTATTTTCCACGCATAGAGAAAGGGATCATGATTTTATGATGAAACCGCCCTTCCATCGTTGTTCCAAGCGCTTCACCACGTTGCAGAACATCACCAACTTTTGCGCTAGGGTGATAATCCCAATGCTTGGTTCGATCAAGTGAGGGAATATAGACGCCTCTTTGTAAGAAAAGGCCAGACGCATCAGCTACCCGTTCGAGAGGATTTTGTAAACCATCAAAAATAGAACTGATCAATCCTGGCCCAAGTTCCGCTTCAAGAAGATGAGATGAAAAACGAACTGGTGTATTGAGTTCTACACCATGAACATCTTCAAACACTTGGAGCTTTGCGATGTCACCTGCAATTTCAATTACCTCAGCCTTCAGAGAAACCCCTTCCACCTGAACCATGGCCACTTCACCTTGGCGAACATTTCCTTGAAACTTCACCTGAATCAGGTTTCCAAAGGCCTTGACAACTTTGCCTGTTGCTGTATTTTGATTTTCTTGTGTCATCTTCTTATCCTAATTCTTTTACAATTCCATTCAGCTTCTGATTTCCCTGATGGTCATTTAACTGGTTCCAATCTTGCACGAGCATGTATTGGACAAAATACCCCAACGCATAGTCTGCAGAAAAGGGGTGATCTTGCACTTGATTTTGCAAGCGATTAAAACGGTACTTGGCTAATGCCTGATACTGATCCATCGGATGGTCTTGAGCCTGTTTCACCTGTTCATCAAAATCCTGATATTCGAAGGGAAACTCAAATTGGGGGCTGTCTTTTTGTGCCAAAAGATGGGCCACCAACGGATCTTGAAAATCTTCATATTGGAGCTCTTTTGAAAGATCTCGCTCAATTCGCTTAGACCGAAATCCAATCATCAAAAGACGCCACTCTCTTTCAAAATTGAAGTAAAAGGATAAAAACCCTTTTTCCTTCTGTTCCATTTCTCGAAAAAACTTCACATACACACTTGAAAAATGACGGATTTGATCTACAGTCTGTTCATACTCGTCCAAATACTCATAAAGATACTCTGGAAGTCCTTCACGAGTTACAAGAGCTTGATCAAGCTCTTTTTCTGACATGTTTCCCCGTTCATCCAAAGGCTCTTTTTGAAGGAGGTTCTTCACATTTTGAAGGTCGATAAAACTTCTAATCTTTGCGATTTTTTTGAAATCACGTGCAGACATGTTTTCTTCCAAGAGAACAAGCAGGTCCTCAAAGTGAAGCTCGGGAGCCATTCCAAGTTTTAAAGGAGGTAACACACTACCTAGAAAATAATAACTCATTACGCGTTTCCAAAGAAGGCAGACCGAAAGTCATCTCTTACAAAACTTGCAACGAGAGCTTTCAATGCATCATCAGTCATATCGATCGTGATATTCTGATCGACAATTTTCACTTCAGCGCCTCCCTCAAACTCGCCGATTTTTACACTTTTTTCCTTGAGTTTTTCAGCAATCCCCTTCACAAGAGTTTGGTTCACTGCTTTAGCTGACACTGTTGAAGGAATCAGTACTTCTAAGTTTGCATCAAGCCCCTCTTTTTCGATGCCTTTAACAATTGCCGAAATCAGTTCGGCTAAAACATGAGGGTCTTGAGTTCCTTTTCTAATCCAGCTACTTAACTCTGAATTGAAGAGTTTCTGTTCAATTTCTTGCTTGAGGGTCGACAGGCTTTTTTTACAGGCCAAGTTCATGGAAGATTCGAAGACATTCCGTTCTTCTTCAATTTTCTTTTGAGCCTCACGATGCACTTTTTGTGCTTCATGTTTGGCTTTTTCGACAATCTTTGCCGCTTCTTCGCGCGCCTGATGAATGATTGCATCGGCTTCCTTCTTTGCAGGATCTAACGTCTCCCGCTTGAGAACTTCGCAAATCTTTTTAACTTTATCTTTTCCTGTATCAACCGACTTCATATCTAATGCTGACCTTTTAATTGTAGCTTCCATCTGATGTTACAGAAAAAAACGATAAAAATCAACCCACTACCAATTGGATAATCTTTTGATGGACTTCTTGATTGTAAAGAAGTTCAACATGTCCACAATCGGCTTGATAATAAGGGGTCAAAGAACGATCTGGGATGATCAAATCCCGTAAGCCATCGATTTCATAAATCTTTGCGAGCATTTCTTCAGGCAATTGCTCCCTTTCTTCTGGTAAAAGAGGCGAACCTAAACGAATCATCTTGTGGATTTCAGGGCGAAAGGTTTCCCACTTCTTAAGCTGTGTACAATACCCTTCATCTAGCTTGAATGTTTCGGGAGGAAGGGCTGCATAAAGAGAAAATTCAGCTCCTCGAGAGTGACCAATCACGATCACTCGAGGCATTTTTGCCCCATAAAGGTGTCGTATCTCATTGAGCTTCGCTTCAAATAGAGGAACGTCTTCAACGGTGAGTTCTCCATCATAGGAATTCAACGTAAACACATTTGGAATTCCTTTTTCTTGAAACGTTTTGGCAAGTGATGCCCAAACAGCTTGGTTCGACCCTTTTCCATGCAAAAGGAGAATGGCTGGCTTTTCTTTTTGCTCTTCGGTCAAGCTGATAGGATTCAAACCATAGTACTGAAACGTTTTTTCTTTTCCAGATGAAAGCCAGTAACCGGTAAAAAGAGCACTGCGCGTTTCTGCTAGAAGCGCTGCAAGTGCATTGGCCGTTTGTCTCCACTGATAATAGCGCAGGAAGTAAACCAATCGGGCAAGAGCCCCATAATACAAAGATTGGATGGCATGTGTTATTTCCCCCCAAATCGTTGTTGGCTCACGCAATTCCCAAAGGGGCATAGCAAGTGTTTCACTATCAATTGCTGTTGGCTTTCTAACAGTCACGACTTTTCTCCAAAGTTGGACAATCAAGAATAACAAATTGAAGAAAAAGATTCAATTTAGACTTTACCAGAAAACAAACATGAGGCAGTATTGATTCTTTAAAACGCTTATGACGGAAACTTTGATGAAAAAAGTCTTGAAAGTTTTAATAGCTTTTATCTTTGCAACGGCACCACTCCATCTATCTGCAACAGATCAAGCGCCTTCTGACTGTGACTATGAAGCTAACAGAGCCTATAAAGACGTCGACTGCCAACCTTTAGGTTACGGCGCGGACCAGGCTGCAAATTCTACCATCAACATGTCCATGATTGGCTGGGGGTTGGGACTTGCTCTTGCTATCGCGCTTGTTGCGGGAATTATTCATCAAAGTGCTGCGACCCATTCTAGCTCAAGTTCATAGCACCCCTCGGGGAAGGAAAAATGATGAAAAGGTTTCTACTACTTTGCTTTCTCTTCTTCTCATCACTTCTTTGCTCAAATCAGCCTCAATTTACTTTTTTTCAGCCTCCAGAAGGATGGCTCATGTCCAACCCCACACATTTAGAAGATGGGCTTAAGATTGGGTTTGTCCAATCCCAGCGGAAAATTTTCACCCCAGCGATTAGCCTCTATATTGAAAAAATTCCCTGCGATGAAAAAACCTATCTAAATGCTGTGCTAAAAAACCATCGCTCAGACATCACTAAAAGTATACGCGGACTTGGACTTCTTCAAACCAAAAGTGGTAAGTCTCATCTTTTACAAATCGATACAAAAAGCAATTGGGGCAAAATTCGCATTCTTCAATCTATCCTCGTAAAAGAGGGATACGCCTACATCCAAACTGCCACCTGCTTGCGCGAAGACTTTTTAAAAATTAACCAAGAACTCTTGAAAAGTTTCCAATCTTTATGTGTTGCTGATGACCTCCCTTCTACTTTAGAAAATCATGAAGAGTTGGATAAAAAACTCGCTACCCTCTTAACGAGTTGGAAAAAACATCTCCAAACCGCTAAGGGAGAAAAAGAAGATCTATTTAAAGCAAATTTCTTTCAACGCAATCAATGGCTCCCGTTTACGGAGTACATCACCCATAACTACGCGGAATTTGGAATTTGTTGGCAGATATTAGCCATTCAATATGTCAAAGAACAACTAATGAGGATGTATTAAAAAATGAAAAAATGGACGTCTTATCTAGGAATGCTTTTACTCTCTTCAACGCTTATTGCAAATGAGCCTATTCCAACAGAGATCCAACTAGAAGACGATCCCTCAACAGAAGTCATCACCCCTTCTTGGGCTGTAGACCCTATTGGACCGCCATACTCTACAAAGGAACCTTCTCCTGAGATGATGCAAAATAAGAAAGCTGCTGCTGTCGTCATTGGAACTGCTGCTGCTGTCGTCATCGGCCTCTTAGTTTCAGGCCACAATACTGGAAAGAAAGCCCCCTCTTCATGAAACTTCTTCAATTAGTTGTGCTCATCACACTTGTTAGCTGCAGTCACAAAGAGCCGTGGCAACATTCGGCTATTCGCAACACCAATCCAAATTATGACATGGCAAAGCTCTCTTATGAAGCCGACTCACTCAACCGCGGGATTCGTCTCGAGCTGATCAGGCAAAGTCAAACAATCGAAGGTTATTTAAATGTCCTCACTTTTGAAATCCCCCCTCATGGAGAAAATCTACATCAAGCTGAAATCTCACTCATAGCAAATGGGAAAGAATTCTCCTTTCTGGTCGATCGCTTGGAGGGTGGTCAGCGTCTTCACTTGTCTGAAAAAGCTCTAGATAAACTCATCGAACTCTTTCAAAACTATGAGGAAGTCACAATCCATATTGCCCATTACACCCAAACATTTAGTTCGGTCTCTTTTGACAAGCAGTATCGCAAACTCTGCTTTAAACCACCTCGATTCATGCCTGAAAAATTTGTGACCTTTGAACTTTATTAAGAAAAACTTTATTGCTAAGATTAATAACCTAAGCTTTGGGTTTTTTCACCCATTCTCAGGGATTTTTCTCTTTCTTCCCAACCTTTTTGCCTTGAAAAGGACCATCGGCCCTTTACTTCGGCAAAAAGCTAGAGAATTTAAGAGAATTCTCTAGCTGAGAATAAGCAAAAAAATCAGAGCTCAGGTTAATAGAAATGAGGAGCTCATATGTCAAAATTCGATCATTTGAAAAAAATGACCACAATTGTCGCCGATACAGGTGAAATTGATGAGATCAAAAAATACAAGCCTACCGACGCCACAACTAACCCTTCACTGATTCTTAAAGCTGCAGAAATTGAAGAGTACAAACCCTTAATTGAAGATGCCGTCAAATATGGTAAGGCAAAAGGTGGAAATAACTCCCTTGAACTGATCATCACAAAAGTCTTTGTGAACTTTGGCGTCGAAATCCTCAAAATTGTTCCAGGTCGTGTTTCAACCGAAGTAGATGCTCGTCTCTCTTTTGATGTCGATGGCAGTATCAAGAAAGCTCACCAATACATCCAGCTCTACAAAGACGCTGGGATTGAAAAAGAGCGGGTCCTCATTAAACTTGCTTCAACCTGGGAAGGTGTCCAAGCAGCCCGCCAACTTGAAAAAGAAGGGATTCACTGCAACATGACGCTCATGTTTAATTTGGCTCAAGCAATTGCCTGCGCTGAAGCAAATGCAACACTCATCTCCCCTTTCGTAGGACGCATTCTCGACTGGTATAAAAAAGCAGAGGGAAAAGAGGGGTATCCTCCAGACGAAGACCCAGGAGTCCTCTCTGTCACGACTATCTTCAACTACTACAAGAAGTTTGGCCACAAAACCCAAATCATGGGCGCTAGCTTCCGAAATATGGATGAAATCATCGAACTTGCTGGGTGTGACCTACTTACCATTGCCCCAAAGCTCCTCAAAGAGCTCTCAGATGCAGAAGGGGCCGTTCCACGCAAACTTTGTTCTGACAAAGCTAAGGGGATGAATCTCGAAAAGATCGACGTCGATGAAAAGGCCTTCCGATGGATGGTCAATGACGATGCCATGGCCACAGAGAAACTAGCAGAAGGAATCCGTAACTTTGCTAAAGACACGGTGAAGCTTGAAAAAATGATTCAACTACTTATGTGATTTTTATAAACCTTTCATCCTAAAAGACTTGAAATCATGAAAATTCGTTAAGCTGTTATTTACCAGCTGTTTGAAACAAGTTTGCAAAATATTAATATTATGTTAATATTAATATACGGGGAGCAAACTGTTCAAATCACCCAAAATTGTTTCTATTGGTTTCATAATATAGTCATAGACAGAATACGAACAATCAAATGGGTACATGATCCCCTTTCAGAAGAAAGGTTAGGCATGTATGCAACGTTCTATTCTGGTGACTATGGAAGAAACTGACACTCATAGATTTCCAAGCCAATCCAGAGAGTTTTTTAAGTTCAATTGATCTTCGCATATTGATGTGAAAATGAATTGAATTTAAGAACAAAAAAAAGAGTATGGGAAAAAGTATGGATATTCAAAGTGTTAACAACCAGAATCTTAACTCAGGATTTACCGAGCTGCAAAGTCAAATATCTTCATCTGATAGCGCGACAGCTGCTCTAAATCAACAACTTAGCCAGTTGCAAGATGCGCTTAATGCTACAGCAAATCCTGAACAAGGTAATAGCAATAAGTCTAATTTTATTAACAATGTCCATACAGACGTTCATAATATCATTAGGAATATTCACGAAACCTCGAATCTCGGATTAAAAGAGGCCAAAGACCTCATTGACAACGCCCCTAAATCTGTAGACAAGTCAGACGCTCAATCTCTAGAGAATCAGTTCCATCAAATGAGTTAATCAATATTGCTGGTAACTCTCTCTATTGAGCCAATAGAGGGAGATGAGAAAATGAACTGAGTTTAAGAACAATAATAAGAGTATGGGGAAAATATGGATATTCAAAACACTAACCTTCAAAACATTAACTCAATTGTTGGCGAACAGCAACAATCTCAAATCTCAGCATCTGATAGTGCAACTGCTGTTCTAAATCAACAACTTAATAGCCTCTATGGAGAGTCTGAAAAATTCAGTGAAAATAGCCATTTTGCCCATATTGAATGCCCTGGACATACTGATTACGCCAAGAACATGATAACAGGTGCGGCCCAAATGAACTGATCAACTCTCGGAATAACAACAGACACAACGAAAGAAAGCTCAATCTCACAAATCGAACCGATTATTTGCTGGGCAGCGCCTTCAATCTATTGCTTCAATCTCTATGACTAGATTATTCTCTCACCATGCCAGAATATTACGAAGTCAAACGCATTTGCTGTTACCTGCAAGAAGCGGGAATTGAAGGAAGCACTATTCAAAGTATAGAGCTATTTCCCGGTTCGGAAATTCTGCTCAAGCAATTTTCCCTCACGAAATGGGAAAAACTGCTAAAAAACGAAAAAATTCTCTCGATTCAAACCAAAGCAAAATACACTTTCCTTCAACTCAGTCATGGAGCAATGGTTTGGCACTACCGATTTACAGGAATTCCTCATATGGAGGGGCAAAACTATGAGACCAAACTCTACACAATCTTCAATTTACCAGTTGACGGCAGTATGCAGTATTGTCGGTTCAAACTTCAACTAGATGGAAACAAAATACTTTCCTACCTCGACACCCGATGCCTATCCGATATCAAATTCTACCCCAATGCTCATATCGGTAAACTGGAGATTTACCAAAAACTTGCCCCTGATATCGGTCACTTCCAACCACAACCTTATTCGATGTGGAAAATGCAACTAAACAAGCGCAAACGTGATTTGAAGCTCGAGCTTCAAGATCAATTCACAACGCCGTCTGGAATCGGTAATTACCTTGCCTGCGAAATTTTAGCCTATGCCAAACTAAATCCCTGGATTTCTGTTTCTCACATAACAGAAGCCCAATACGGCCAGCTCTGTCAGGCAATTGCTGCGGTGCAGGAGCTTTGTAAAAAAAATGCACACTACAATTGGTTTCGCGTATTTAACCAGCAAAAGTGCGCCGCCTGTAATCAGCTAGTTCTCAGGCAAAAGCATCGTTTAAGTCGTTCTAGTCAAACAACTCACTACTGTCCCAACTGCCAACAGGAGACCCCTAAATGAAAAAAATCTTTACCCTGCTTCTTAGTTATTTTGTAGGATGCGCTTATCTACATGGAGAGGTCAAGACAATGGAATCTGTTGACTTAAGCCGCTACCTCGGTCAATGGTATGAAATTGCCCTTTTACCTAACCGGTTTCAGAAAAAATGCATAGAGGGTGCTATTGCAAAGTACTCTTTCCTCAATGATGGCCTTATTAAAGTTATCAACTCCTGTAAAACTCGAAAAGGTGACTCTCAAGCAACGGGTGTTGCATGGGTTGTCGATCATGAGACAAATGCCAAATTGAAAGTGAGCTTTGTTCCCCTAGCGCGCTACTTTCAGTGGTTTGGGGGAGATTATTGGATCCTATATGTCGATCCAGATTATCAGTTTGCTGTGGTAGGAGATCCCTCTCGTAAATATCTATGGCTTCTAGCTAGAAATCCTTCCGTCTCTGAAGAAGTGTATCATAAATTTTTAACAGTAGCCTCTGAAAATGCATTTGATACAAAAAAAATTGTTCGGGTTCGCCCTTGATGATTTTTTGCTGAAGAAAAAAAGCTAAATGAGTAGGTTGAAAATAAAGACCGATTTACTTCACAGGCTTCATGAAGCTCCATTTAAAAAAAGATCGCTTTCTCACCTACTTCTTTGTATTTCTTGGGATACTCATTCTCTCTCTTTTTTCTTGTTTGATTGTCCTTCAACACCTCTCTAAACTTCAAATTATGAGCGCAAACGATCGGTATGAGTCTTTCCTCCTCGCTCAAGAGTTACGAGAAGGCTCGGATAATTTGACCAAAATGGTCCGCTTATATGTCATGACTGGCGACCCAAAATACCGAAAATATTTTGAGCAAATTTTAGCAATCCGAAACGGAGAAGAAGCTCGCCCTGCAAATTATTTTGGAAGGATCTATTGGGATTTAATCATTCCTGAAGACACTCCAAGCGAAAACCCCGGTATTGAAAAAAAATCCTTGAAGCAACTCATGCTTGAACAGGGATTCACTCTCGAAGAGTTCGCCCTTCTCGATAAAGCCGAAGAGAAAAGTAACGCACTTGCAAAGATAGAAACCAAAGCTATGGATGCTGTCGAAGGGAAGTATGTGGATGAGGAAGGAAAAATCGTTTCTGGCTCTCCCAACCGAGAACTAGCGCAAAAAATGGTCTTTGGAAAGGCATATCTCGAGTATAAAAAAGATATAATGATCCCTTTGGATGAATTCTTACAAAAAGTCGAGAAACGAACAGAAAAAAGAAACAAAGAACTCAATCACAAAGTCTTACTCGTCATCTCAATTGCCATTCTTCTTGCGCTCTTTTCCACAATTGTCATGATCATTTCGATTTACCGGGCTCTCAGTTCCCTTGCGAAAACTACGAGTGATACCGAACTCCTCCTCTTAAACGTCCTCCCCTCTCCCATTGCCGATCGTCTGAAACACGGTGAAGAACCGATTGCCGATGAAATCCCTCAAGCTAGTGTCTTATTTGCTGACATCGTCGGATTCACCAATACGACCCTCAAATATGGCGCTTCCAAAATGGTCATGCTCTTAAACCAGCTTTTCGATACGTTCGATCTCCTCTCCGATCAATACGGAGTCGAAAAGGTCAAAACCATTGGGGACAATTACATGGCTGTTTCAGGAGTACCAGAGCAAGTTCCAGACCATGCTATTCGTATGGCTAACTTTGCCCTTGCTATCTTAGAAAAAGTAAAAGAATTCAATGACACCCATAAGCTCAACTTTGAGTTACGTATCGGGATGACCTATGGTTCTGTTATTGCTGGTGTCATAGGTCATAAAAAATTTATCTATGACGTCTGGGGCGATGTCGTCAACATTGCCAGCCGGATGGAATCCACAGGTGAATCTGGTAAGATCCAAATCACAGATAAGATGGCCATGATGCTTTCAGAGAAATTCGAGGTTCAAGAGCGGAAAGAAGTCGATGTAAGTGGCATTGGCAAAATAAAAACATTCTTCCTCATCGGGAAAAAAGGCCCTCCATCAGCTAAAGTCTAAGACATTTAAGCAGTATACAAATTCTGGAAATCTACTCGTAGTTTTGCTAAATTGCGCGATGTTTTACTGATTTCAAAATAGGTAGGGAAAAATGTCAGTACCAAAAACAATACCTCCTTCAAGCCAAATTTTTGTTGGGTTTGATGCAGAAGGAAATGCGAATCGTTTAGATATTGTTCAAAATCCAATTAGATTAGACCAAATTGCGCTTCAATGTATTAAAGCAACTGCGATGCGCCACCTCATCGAATTTGGACTCAATGTAATTAATGTAACTTTTCTCTTTATCGCTACTACAGATGCTAGAATTACAAATATGAGTTCTTGGTGTGCAGCTTTAACTCCAGCTTTTCATAGTTGTTTCAGCGTTACATCTTTAGTCACAACGTTTGTCGCAATTTCTCTCGCAAACTTGATATTACTAAGGCTTAGTCAATCTACAGTCCATCAAAAGAATTTTCATACTGAGAAAATTTCTTATATTGCAACAGCTGTTGCATTGGCTCGCTTGTATACAGAGGATCTCATTTCAGGACGCTTAGACACTTTAAATTACAATGCGATGTACTTCGCTGGAAGCAATATCACTCCAGACGCCGTTATTTTAATATCTTTGTGTACAAACCTAATGGCATTTGGGCTTGCTTTCTTAGGACATCTCATCAAAGAATACATGATATCCGGAATTTCATGCTCTGTATTCCCGGTTGAAGAAAAAGTCAATACACGCAATGGTCTCATCGAAAGAGCTAGCATCTTATATATCGATGGGAAAAACGAACAATGCGAATATTCTAGGGAACTTAAAGCAGAGTAGCTAACTCAAGACATTGTCCCTTAGTTTCTAACCTAAGGGACTTTCTTTTATTTTACGATTTCATAGCCAACATAGCGAGAGGGATCATATCCTTCATGCATGTAGGTGCATCGCTTGAAACCGAGAGATTCAAAAAAGGTCATACTGGCGGTATTGAAAACGCGAGTGATCGCTACGATACGCCTGCTTTCTGGAAGGTTTGCATGGGCAACTTTGGCCATCCCTGTTCCTATGGAGTGGCGGAGGTAATCAGGATGGATTGCCATTTGGCGCCCATAGACTTCTTCAGGGTAATGCGTCAGATCGAGAATGAGAAGTCCAATGACTTTCCCCTCTTCTTTTGCAATAAGCCAATGAACAGGTTCTCCTTGAAAGAAGAGGAGCAATTCCTCATCAATCGCTTCCTCGAGGAAGGCTTCTTTGTTTTCGACTCCAATTTTTTCAAGAGGGACAGGACCGTAAGCCACTAAAAAGCTCTTGATAAAGAGCTCACGAGCGGCTTCAAAATCGGGTAGATGATTCCATTCATAGGAGATATTTCCTTCTTGATGATCTTGGAGATTGACTCCCCAAGCCACTTGAAAAGCGAGTAGCAGTAGCAGCGCAATTTTTTTCATTTTCAGTTCCCTTTTAGCGGTTAGCAAAACATTGAAAAACGCGAGCAGGATTGTGATTCATCGTTTTGAAGTCCAACTGCTCGAACCATTGAATATTGAAGGCATCCAGCAACTTCATAACCTGGACTCAGGGTTTATTTTGCTTAGTCTCAGGAGAGAGAGTTCTCTTAAATTCTCGGTATTTTTGCCGATGGGAAGGGCCAAACGGTCCTTTTCGAGGTAAAAAGGCTGAGAAGAAAGAGAAAAATCCCTGAGAATGAGTGAAATAAACCCAGAGTTCAGGTTCATAATCGCTCCTGTTTGAAAATGAGGTACAGTGAGGCCTTCAGTAGTGGTGTAGACTCCCCATTCTCCGTGATCATTGAACCCTTGCTCATATTTCTTGAGGCTGGAGGGATGATTAGAGAGGAGAAAATCAAAGAGGTAGAGGGTTCCTCCGTTCTTGAGTACTCTATGAAACTCATGAAATAGGCTTGAGAGCTCTTCTTTGCCCGTTAGACAGCATAAAATGGTTGAAGCAATGAGAAGGTCAGCTTTTTCGTCAGAAAGAGGAATATGGCCGCTATTAGGGATATGTCGAAGGTCGAGACTGGGGTAAAGAGCCTTGCCACGCTCAACCATTTTAGAAGAGTAGTCAAAGCCAAGAAGGTTTGTAAAACCTACCTGTTGCATTTGTTTCAGCAGTCTACCATAGCCGCATCCGTATTCGACAACAAGAGCATCTTTGGAGAAAAGTGTTTTGAGTTTTTCGAGAGGAAAAGGATCTTCAAACTCTTTTTGAAAGCCGATCGTTCCCCAGTAAGTTTGTCCGTCCATGTTGCCTTCAAAAAAAAAGCGGGCTCTTTGAGCCCGCTATAGATTAATAGCTCGAGAAAGCAAAGTCGAGAATATCGCCTTCGTCTGGCTCGACGAGTTTTTTAACCCGTTTTTGGTAGTCGTGGAAACCTGTTCCTCCAGGAATCATGTGCCCCATAATGAGGTTTGCCTTGAAGTCGAGGAGGTAATCGTTCTTTCCTTCGCATGCTGCATCTGTGAGAACGCGCGTTGTCTCCTGGAAGGAGGCGGCAGATACAAACGATTCGGTTCCAAGTGAAGCCTTAGTGATTCCAAGAAGGACGGGGGCTGCTTGCGCAGGCTTCCCACCTTCATCGATCACCTTTGAATTTTGTTCGTGGAACATCTTCTTGTCAACGTTTTCACCGTACAAGAAGGTCGTATCACCTGGATCAGTTACGCGCACTTTTTGGAGCATTTGACGCACGATAATTTCGATGTGTTTATCGTTGATGTCAACCCCTTGAAGGCGATAAACCTCTTGGACTTGGTTCACGAGATACTTTTGCAGCTCTCGGACACCGCAAATCTCCAAAATCTCTTGGGGAACGACAAGTCCATCAGTGAGCTGTTGTCCTTTCACAACACTGTCACCACGTTGAATCACTAAGTGTTTCGTAAGCGGGATGAGGTGCTCTTCTTCCATGCCAGTGTCTTCATCACGTACGACAACAATCCGCTTGCTCTTCTGAACACCTTTGAAGTCTACAATTCCATCGATCTTGGCAATTTCAGCAGCTTCGCGTGGACGACGTGCTTCAAAGAGCTCTGCAACACGAGGAAGACCTCCGGTAATATCCTTGGTCTTGATCGCTCCGCGAGGTAGACGTGCGAGGATTTCCCCGGCATCTACTTTTTGCCCATCAGCAACAGAGATAAGAGCTCCAGATGGAATCGCATAGGTACCAATGAGCTTTTCGTAATTTTCATCGGCGTAAATGACGATTTGAGGATGCAGTTCTCCACGGTGTTGGCGAACAACAAGCTCTGTTTGTCCTGTTTGCTTGTTGACATCGCGTATCGTTGAAATCCCTTCAACGAGATCTTCGTACTTCACGAATCCAGGCTTTTCACAAATAATTGGGATGTTGTGCTGTTCCCAGTAACCGATCCGATCGCCCTTCTTCACTTTTGAACCGTCTTCGAGAACAAGCTGGGTTCCGAGTTCAGCGCTGTAAGTTTGAAGTGGTTCGATCGATTTTGTACTGAGAAGTTTTTTATACTCTTCAAGACTTCGTCCTTCATCACGCACCACATGGACAAAACCATTTTTGTTGAGAACGAGGAAAATCCCTGCTTTGTTCTTTACAGTACGCAAGTCTTGATAGACGAGTATCCCGTCTTTTTCAGCAACGAGGTCTGGTGTTGCATGCGCCGCTGCAATCCCCCCTAAGTGGAAGGTACGCATCGTGAGCTGTGTTCCAGGTTCCCCGATTGACTGAGCGGCAATAATTCCAACAGCTTCCCCATGAGCCACATTGCGGCCGTTCGCTAAGTTCAGACCATAGCAACGTGAGCAAACACCACGACGGGTTTCACAAGTGAGTGTTGAACGGATCTTAACGCTTTCAATTCCCGCATCGTCGATCTCAGCTGCTTGTAGAGCATTGAGAACATTACCAGCACGTGCAAGAATTTTTGTTTGGTCTCCAGGCATGTAAACATCATCACAAACCGCTCGTCCAAAAATACGATCTTTAATAGGGAGGAGTTCCTCTTGACCTTGCTTGATCGCTGCAACTTCAATTCCATTCAGTGTGCCGCAATCATCTTCTGTCACAAGAACATCTTGAGCAACGTCAACAAGGCGACGTGTCAAGTAACCAGAGTCAGCTGTCTTAAGGGCTGTATCGGCAAGACCTTTACGCGCACCATGCGACGAGATAAAGAACTCGAGTACGCTCAATCCCTCGCGGAAATTTGAGGTAATCGGAGATTCAATAATCTCACCAGAAGGTTTCGCCATGAGTCCTCGAAGAGCTCCGAGCTGTTTAACTTGAGATTTGTTGCCTCGCGCACCTGAGTCCATCATGAGATAAAGAGGATTTAGGACAGTTCCTGCAGGCTCGCTGATCATTTTAAAGAGATGATCGGCCAAAACTTCGGTGATATCGGTCCAAATACTAATGATCTTTGAATGTCTTTCACCTTCGGTGATGATCCCGTCTTCGTACTGCTTAATAACAACAGCAACTTTCTTTTGGGTCTGTTCCAAGATCTTCTGCTTGTCTTGAGGAATACAAACATCTTTGATTCCCATTGAAAGTGCTGCTTTTGTCGCCTGAGAAAACCCGAGGTTTTTCAGGTTGTCTAAGAAGCGTACACTTGCTTCAAGTCCCACTTTCTTGTAAGTTGCCAAGACGAGCTCACTCATCTTTTTCTTACGAAGCGCGTAGTTTTGGAAGCCAAGTTCTTTTGGAACGATGGTGTTAAAAATGACGCGACCAGGAGTCGTTTCAATGATTCCCGAGTCTAGACGGAGTTTAATCTTTTCATGAATGTGCAATCCACGTCCAAGGTCATCTCGACGCCCTTCTGTTGGAGCATTTTTTTCGTGCCAGTTAAAACTTCCGCCTGCTGCTAATGCAAGGAGAACTTCTTCGGATGAACCGAAGACACGCATTTGCTTCCCATGGTCTTCTGCAATGTAAATTGGATCATGCATCAAGTAGTATAGACCAAGGATCATATCCTGAGAAGGAACGGCTGCAGGTTTTCCCGATGAGGGCAAGAAGATATTATCAGGGGCCATCATGAGAAGTTTTGCTTCAAGTTGTGACTCGACAGATAGTGGAACGTGCACCGCCATTTGGTCTCCGTCGAAGTCGGCGTTGAAGGCCGTACAAACGAGAGGGTGAATACGGATCGCTTTACCTTCGATGAGGACAGGTTCAAACGCTTGAATCCCCAATCTATGAAGGGTTGGCGCACGGTTGAGGAGAACTGGGTGCCCTTTAATGATTTCTTCTAAAACATCCCAAACTTCTGGATCACCACGTTGAATCATCTTTTTTGCCGAGCGGATCGTATAAACCAGCCCACGAGCTTTCAGACGTTTGACAATGAATGGTTCAAAGAGCTCGAGTGCCATTTTCTTTGGAAGACCGCACTGATTAAAGTTTAGCTCAGGGCCAACGATAATGACCGAACGTCCAGAATAGTCAACACGCTTACCAAGAAGGTTCTGACGGAAACGCCCCTGTTTACCCTTGAGCATTTCTGAAAGGGCTTTTAAAGGTCTATTTCCAGCTCCCATAACAGGATGTCCATGACGACCATTATCGAATAGGGCATCAACAGCTTCTTGAAGCATCCGCTTTTCATTGCGGATGATGACATCGGGCGTTTTGAGTTTTAGGATCGACTTCAAACGGTTATTTCGGTTGATCACACGTCGGTATAAGTCGTTGAGGTCAGATGTCGCAAACCGGCCCCCATCAAGTGGTACAAGTGGTCTCAAGTCTGGCGGAATGACAGGAATGCAAGAAATGACCATCCAGTCAGGTTTGTTTGGAGAAGAGGTGAAGCTCTCAACGATCTTCAATCGCTTTGCGATTTTCATTCGAGCTTGCATCGAGCGCGTTTTGCGAAGCTTTTCTTTCAGCTCACTGATCATTACAATAAGATCTTCTTTTTCTAAAAGCTCTCGAATGGCGTCTCCACCCATGTTTGCTTTAAACGAGTCTGGACCCCATTTTTCCTGAGCTTCTCGGAATTCAGCATCGTTTAGAAGCTGTTTCCGCTCAAGAGTGGTCGCACCTGGATCTGTGACAACATACTCTTCATAATAAATGACCCGTTCTAAGTCAGAAACAGACATTCCTAGAATGTTTCCAATTCGGGAAGGTTGTGTTTTGAAGAACCAGATGTGAACAACGGGAACAGCAAGCTCGATGTGCGCCATTCTCTCACGGCGGACTTTTGAAAGAGTCACTTCAACACCACAGCGATCACAAATGATTCCTTTGTGCTTGATCTTTTTGTACTTTCCACAAGCACATTCCCAATCACGTGTGGGGCCGAAGATCTTTTCACAAAAGAGACCACCTTTTTCAGGTTTGAACGTCCGATAGTTGATCGTTTCGGGCTTTTTAATTTCCCCGCGCGACCACTCGTTCCGCATCACGTCATCCGAAGCGATCTTAATGCTTAATTTATCAAATTCCGATTCTTGAAAATCTTCTTCTTGCATGAACTTCTCCAAGGAGTTCCTAATTTTTTCTCATTTACCCTTCGGCAGCGCTTTCTGCACGTACATCAAGACATAGGCCTTGCATTTCTTTGACGAGAACGTTGAACGACTCAGGAGTTCCGGCCTTCAAGGTGTTATCGCCTTTAACAATCGATTCGTAGATGCGTGTTCTTCCAGAAACGTCGTCTGACTTAACAGTAAGCATCTCTTGTAGTAGATGGGCGGCACCGTAAGCTTCAAGAGCCCAGACCTCCATCTCTCCAAATCGTTGTCCACCCATTTGGGCCTTACCACCAAGTGGTTGTTGTGTCACAAGTGAGTAAGGTCCAATCGCACGGGCGTGGATCTTGTCGGCAACTAAGTGAGAGAGTTTGAGCATGTAGATATAGCCCACAACCACAGAGTTGTCGAAACGTTCGCCTGAACGGCCATCGTAAAGTGGCATTTTTCCACTTGATGGTAGCCCATATTCGGTCATCATTTCCCAAATACGATCTTCTGGGAAACCTTCAAATACGGGGCTCTTCACCCAAATTCCAGCTTTACGCGCTGCAATTCCGAGGTGGGTCTCAAGCAACTGTCCCATATTCATACGAGAAGGGACACCGAGAGGGTTTAAAATGATTTCGATTGTTTGTCCGTCAGAAAGATAGGGCATATCTGCTTCTGGAACGATATTGGAGACAACACCTTTGTTTCCATGGCGACCTGCCATTTTATCCCCGACTTGCAACTTCCGTTTTGTTGCAACGTAAACTTTTACTTGGCGGATTACGCCAGGGTCAAGTTCCGTATCCCCTTTACGCATGTACTCAACTTCGGATTTGTGTTCCATTTGAAGCTGCTGCATCGCTTTTTCATGTTCGCGCAAGACTTGCTTCAGTGTTTCGTACGTGTCATTTGGTGGGAAAATCAAGTGATCGGCATCTTCTGACTCGATCATTTCGAGTAAATCTTGGGTGATCTTTTCACCCTTTCTTACGATAACATCTCCTGTGATGCGATGCATGATTGAATCTGGTGCGTCGTCTCCAAGGAGAAGGGCTCCGAGTTTTTCATGGAATTGCATCAAGAGGTCTGCTTCTTTTTCCTTGTATTCTTTGTGGACATCTTTGATGCGAGTGGCTTCTTCAACCATTTCATCATCGGTTTTCGAAAGACGATCGCGTCGACTGAAAACTTTGACGTCCATGACAACCCCTTCCGTCCCTGGAGGCGCTGTCAAAGAGGCATCTTTAACATCCGCAGCTTTTTCTCCAAAAATTGCTCGAAGTAAGCGCTCTTCAGGAGAAAGTTCTGTTTCAGATTTTGGGGTGATTTTACCAACAAGAATGTCACCAGGTTTGACTTCGGCACCAATGCGGATAATGCCATCTTCACCAAGGTCAGCTAAAGCTTCTTCCGAAACGTTGGGAATATCGCGTGTGATTTCCTCTTTTCCAAGTTTAGTGTCTCGGGCTGTTAATTCAAATTCTTCAAGGTAAACCGAGGTGTAAGCATCGTCCTTAATGAGTTTTTCGGACATGATGATGGCATCCTCGTAGTTGTATCCACACCATGGCATGAACGCAACGAGAACGTTTTTCCCTAAAGCAACTTCTCCTTTATCGGTTGCTGGACCATCAGCAATCGTTTCCCCAGCTTTCACTTCATCTCCGACGGAGCAAAGTGGGGTCTGATTGATACAGGTTCCGGCATTCGAGCGGAGGAACTTTTTCAAAGTATAGGTCTTTTTGTTCATCCGGTTAGCTTTAGAAGCAATCACGATTTGGTACCCGTCAACATACTCGACAATTCCATCTTCTTCAGCAACAATAACCGCACCAGAGTCGCGAGCGGTACGCCACTCAAGTCCAGTTCCGACAATCGGAGCTTCTGCTTTAAGAAGAGGAACTGCTTGCCGTTGCATGTTTGATCCCATAAGGGCACGGTTCGCATCATCGTGTTCTAAGAACGGAATCAATCCTGTCACTACAGACACAAGCTGTTTGGACGAAACGTCCATGTGGGTGACTTTTTCAGTTTCAATCCTGAGAGGTTCTCCACGATAACGGGCCCACACGATTGGCTCGACAAACATGTTGTGTTCATCGAGTTCCGCAGATGCCTGTGCAATCACGCACTTTTCTTCTTGGTCGGCTGTCATGTACTCGATTTCTTCCGTGACAATGCCATCTCGGACGATCCGGTATGGAGTCTCGATGAATCCAAATTCATTGATTTTCGCATAAGAAGAAAGTGAAGTGATCAAACCAATGTTCGGTCCTTCAGGTGTCTCAATCGGGCAAACACGTCCATAGTGACTTGAGTGTACGTCGCGCACTTCAAACCCAGCACGTTCTCTGTTAAGACCTCCAGGTCCTAAAGACGAAAGGCGGCGTTTGTGTGTCAATTCAGCGATTGGATTCGTTTGATCCATGAATTGTGAAAGCTGAGAGCGTCCAAAAAAGTCTTTAAGAACCCCAGCAAGCCCTTTTGCTGAAACGAGTTTCCCTGGTGTTAGAGTATCTGAAGAAAAGTCAAAGAGGTTCATTCTTTCTTTGATGATTTTTTCCATCCGAGCAAGGCCAATTCGGCATTGGTTCTGGACGAGTTCTCCAACAGAGCGAACACGACGATTTGCTAAGTGGTCAATGTCATCAATTTGGGCTTCTTCGTCACCTGCTTTCAATCGAATAAGGTATTTAAGGGCATCTACGATGTCTTCTTTTTTCAAAGTGACAATTTCAAGATCCTCATCTGTTGTCTCACGCCCTAACTTGCGATTGAGCTTATAACGCCCAACTTTACCTAAGTTATACCGTTTAGGATCAAAGAAAAGACGCATAATAGTCGATCGTGCGTTTGAAAGTGTAGCTGGTTCACCAGGACGAATTTTACGGTAAAAGTCTTTAAGGGCTGATTCATATGAGTCAGTCGGATCTTTTGCAAGCATCTTAATGATCGGGCTAGTTTCGTCGGCATCTTCTGCAATGCGAATCGCAGTAATCCCAGCGTCAAGCATGCGCTTTAACATTGCCGTGGTGAGTTTTTCAGAAGCTTTGCCAAAAACTACGCCCGTGTCTTCTTCTAATACATCTTCTGCCAAGATTTTACCAACAAGTTTGGGGAAATCCTTGTCAGATTTGATTTTAACTCGGAAAGTGTTGAAAAATTCCTCGATAATGTCAGAATCGGATGAATAGCCAAGTGTTCGTATAAATGAGGTTGCGAGAACTTTGCGACGACGTTTTTTTCGGTCGACATAAACATAAATCAGATCGTTGATGTCGAACGAAGATTCAAGCCAACTTCCTCGGTATGGAATGATGCGGAAAGAGTAAAGAACGTTCCCTTTGGCATGCTTTTCTTGCTCAAACGAAATACCAGGTGAGCGGTGCAACTGAGAAACAATGACCCTTTCAGCTCCATTGATAATAAATGTTCCTTGGTCAGTCATGACTGGAACTGTTCCCATGTAGACTTCTTCTTCTTTAATCCCGGTTTCATCGGTCAATCGGAATTTCACTTTCAACGTCACATTGTAAGTGATTCCTCGTCTGATACATTCCTCGGGAGAGTACTTGGGAACTCCTAAGTTGTAGGAGAGATACTCTAGAGATGTTTTTTCATCATAAGATTTAATAGGGAATATTTCCTGAAAGACTTCTTCTAAGCCGATATTTTCACGTTCATGTGGCAATCGATCAGCCTGCAGGAACTGTTGAAAAGATTTAATCTGTATTTCGATAAGGTTTGGAAGATCGATAATTTCTTCTCGGCTAATAAAGCTCACCCGCTCTGGGGGTCTTTTAAGCATATAAATGCCTCCGTCTAGTTCTTCTGAAAGAGCAATAAATTAATATACGCGCAAGCAGAAACCCAACACTTAGGTTTCTGCTTACGTTCTAAGTCTGCGTAAGTTCTACTTAAACTTAGACACCTTTTAAGGCGACCTTTCCGCCTGCTTCTGTGATCTTCTTTTTGATCTCTTCAGCTTCAGCTTTTGGAGCTGAATCTTTTACAGGCTTAGGTGCTCCTTCAACCAACTCTTTTGCTTCTTTTAGTCCGAGTCCTGTGATTTCGCGAACGACTTTAATGATCGCGATTTTCTTATCTGCAGGAGCTTCTTCAAGAATCACTTGGAAGTCTGTTGCTTCTTCAGCAGCAGCGCTTTCGCCTGCAGCTGCGGCAGGTGCAGCCATCATCATCGGTGCGCCAGCAGCGGCTTTGACATCCCACTTTTCTTCAAGAGCTTTCTTCAGATTAGAAAGATCTAGGACTGAAAGTGCGCTCAATGTTTCTACGAGTTGTTCAATATTTGCTTCTTGTTGTTGTGCCACGGTTTATTCCCCTGATATGGTTCATATAATTCTTGTTTCAGTTACCCTTCTTCTTTCTGAATTTTATTCTCAACACAGTAAATCACACTGGTAAGAATTGCTTGAATGGTTCCCACAGTTTCCGACATCGGCGCGGCTAGCACACCGAGGAACTGCGCTCGCATCTCATCCTTGCTAGGCAACTTCGAAATTTCCTCAACCTCTTGAGGTGAGCAGATTTTCCCCTCGAAGCTCGCTCCGAGGATATCTATCATTTCAGAGTAGTTGTTTTTGTATTTGTATACGGTTTTTGTTGTTGTCACCGTATCTTCTCCAGAGTAGATAACGCCCAGATGACCAGAGATCATCGATTCGTCAATACTAAGACCTGCTTCCTGAGCAGCTTTAAGAAAGACACGTTTTTTGACTACATATAAAAACCCACCACCTTCTGAGATCGCATTGCGAAATTCAGATGTAAGATTAGGGTCCATTTTCTGATACTTCATCAAAACAAATCCAGGTGCATTTTTGATTTGCGCTTTGATTTCATCTAATAATAACTGTTTTTCCGGTCTCATAGCTCTTTGGTATCCTAACTTACTGATACAGAGTTTAGGTCAATTTTTAGGCCAGGTCCCATTGTCGTTGAGATGAACAATGAGCGCAAATACTGTCCTTTCGCAGTCGAAGGTTTTACTTTTGAAACTGCTTGGATAAATGCTTCAATGTTTTCAACGATATGCTCTTTGGTGAATGAAATTTTCGCAACGAAATTGTTGATAATTCCATTCTTATCGACCTTAAACTCGATTTTTCCTTTTTTAATATCTTCAACCGCTTTGGCTACATCAGTCGTTACGGTTCCTGCTTTAGGCGTAGGCATCAGACCTCTTGGTCCGAGAACTTTACCCAGTTTTCCAACTTCTCGCATCATGTCTGGTGTTGCAATGATCGCATCAAAATCGGTCCACCCATTTTTGATTTTTTCGATGAGATCTTGGTCGCCTATAAAGTCAGCTCCTACTTTTTCAGCCTCTTTCGCCTTGTCTCCTTTTGCAAGGACAACAACAACGACTTTTTTCCCAGTTCCATTTGGTAGTAAAACTGTACTGCGTACTTGCTGGTCTGATTTTTTTGGGTCAACTCCAATACTCAGAGCAACTTCAACCGATTCATCAAACTTTGGAGAAGGTGTTTTTTGGAGAATTTCTACTGCTTCTGTGAGAGTGTAACTTTTCCCCTTTTCAAATAACTTGTTAATCTCTTTAAATCTTTTTGTAGTCTTTGCCATGAGTGCTTTTATCCTTCTACAATATCTACACCCATTGAACGGGCAGTTCCTGCAACGACATTCGCAGCCGCTTCTTTTGAACTGACTCGCAAATCTGGGCCTTTAATTTCTGCGATTTTATTCACTTGCGATTTTGTGAGCTTTCCTACTTTATCTCTATTTGGTACAGCTGATCCCTTATCGATACCAAGCTCTTTTAAAATGAGTCTTGCCATCGGCGGTTTTTTTGTGATAAAGGTAAAGCTCTTATCGGAATAGACTATAATTTCAACTGGGAGGACATCACCAGCCTTATCTTGAGTTTTAGCATTAAATTCCTTGCAGAATGCCATGATATTCACACCAGCCGAACCAAGCGCCGGTCCAATTGGTGGAGCAGGGTTTGCTTTTCCTGCTGGAATCTGGAGCTTAATTTTCTTTTCGAATTTTTTCGCCATTTTCTTATTTATCCTGCCTACTTAATTTATTCCACTTGTACATCTGTAGGAACTTCTTCCACTTGCCAGAACTCGAGGTCATCCACACGGGTTTCCCTTCCAAAAATCGAAACCATGGCACTAAGGCGTCCTTTTTCATGGTTCACTTCAAGCACCGTTCCAATAAAGTTCACGAAGACCCCATCGGTGATCTTAACATGATCTCCCATAGAGATCTTATGTTTGTGAACAACTTCTCCTTTCCTATCTTGCAATTCTTTTAGAATTTCCTGGACTTCAACATCTGAAAGAGGAACTGGCTTTCCTCCTCCCATGAAATCAATGACTCCGTTTGTATCTTTAACATACATCCAGGCTTCGTCAGTCATCTTCATCTTGATGAGCGCATAACCCGGCCAGAGCCGTTTTTCGGTAATCTTTTGTTCACCCCTTTTAACCTCAGCAACATTCTCTGAGGGAACAAGAACTTCTTCGATCAGGTCGACCATGCCCTTTGTTACACGGTTTTCTTCTAGGTTTTTCTTCACCTTTTTTTCCTGACCAGACATCACTTGAATTACGTACCAATGACTATCCATCTATTCCCTTTTATGCTCTTAACTGATGAGGCGAATGAGGCTGCCCATGCCTTGTAATACGTACCGAATAAAAAGGTCGACAACATAGATACTGAGTCCTAAAGCAAAAATCGCCCCAATGACAATCTTCGTACATGTCGTTAATTCTTCTTTTGTTGTCCAAGAGACCTTTTTCATCTCCTCTTTCATCTCTTGAAAGAAATGAGTTTTCTTGGTCTTTGCCTTTTTCTTTTTGGCCGCACTCAGCTCTGCAATCTTTTGAGAGACCGACATATCTGGCTTTCTCTTATTCTTCATGTAGTTCATTTATTGCGAGTGCGGAGGGATTCGAACCCCCGACCGACGACTTTGGAGATCGTTGCTCTACCAACTGAGCTACACACCCATATTTCCCTTGTTAAAGGGAAGAGGTCACTCTTATCAGAGAGACCTCTCACTTATCTATTACTCGATAATCTTTGTAACAGTTCCAGCTCCGATTGTACGTCCACCTTCGCGAATCGCAAATCTCATTCCTTCTTCCATCGCTACTGGAGCAATGAGTTCGCCAGCGATTTCAACGTTATCGCCAGGCATCACCATTTCTGCTCCTTCAGGAAGTGTAACAGTTCCTGTCACGTCTGTTGTACGGAAGAAGAACTGTGGACGGTAACCTGTGAAGAATGGCTTATGACGTCCGCCTTCTTCTTTCTTAAGCACGTATACAGTTCCTTTAAACTTCGTGTGTGGTTTACAAGAACCAGGAGCTGCTAGAACCATTCCACGTTCGATGTCTTTTTTATCGATTCCGCGAAGAAGAACACCAACGTTCTCACCGGCTCTTGCTTCATCGAGGAGTTTGTTGAACATCTCTAGGCCAGTCGCAACTGATTCGCGAGTTTCGCGGAGACCAACAATCTCGATCTTGTCGTTAATTTTAATAATACCTTTCTCAACACGCCCTGTTGCAACAGTTCCGCGTCCAGAAATTGAGAACACGTCTTCAACAGGCATGAGGAATGGCTTGTCAACTTCACGTTGAGGAGTTGGAATATGTTCGTCAACTGCTGCCATGAGTTCTTCGATTTTAGCCGCCCACTCTGCATCACCTTCAAGTGCTCTGAGAGCCGATCCACGAATAATTGGACAACCTTTGTAACCTTGAGCTTCGAGCATTTCGGTAATTTCCATTTCAACAAGCTCAACGAGTTCTTCATCGCCTTTTCCGATTTGGTCCATTTTGTTGAGGAAAACAACAATTGAAGGAACTCCAACCTGACGAGCAAGAAGAACGTGCTCTTTTGTTTGAGGCATTGGCCCATCTGTTGCACCTACAACAAGAATGGCTCCGTCCATCTGAGCAGCACCAGTAACCATGTTCTTAACGTAGTCGGCGTGTCCCGGGCAATCTACGTGTGCATAGTGTCTACTATCTGTTTCGTATTCAACGTGGCTTGAGTTGATCGTAATACCACGTGCCTTTTCTTCAGGACTGTTATCAATGGATGCATAATCACGGAATTTGGCCCCACCTTTTTTTGCAAGAGTGTGGGTGATCGCTGCTGTGAGTGTTGTCTTACCGTGGTCGACGTGGCCAATGGTCCCAATATTAACGTGGGGTTTGGTCCTTTGAAAAGATTCCTTTGCCATTGTAGTATTCCTCCGCTTGGGGCTCCTTATGTAGCTTTTGAAATGTTATCGTGCGCTTCTTGCCCAGAATAGGAATTGAACCTACGACCGCTTGCTTACCATGCAAGTGCTCTACCTCTGAGCTACCTGGGCACTTAAATGTTAATACCTTTAAGTGTTTTCTCTTCCTCTCTAAGCAAGCGTTGCATCTAAATCACGCAAAACATAAGGTGTGCGACAAGATGAACGATCGCGCCTAGATAGGCGAATGGAATAAAGCTTAACTATCAACTAAAAAAAAAGCAACATCTAATCTTCAAGTTTTCAAAATGTTGGAAAAATTTTCCTACACTCCCCCCGAATTTTTTGAAAATCAAAACTGCAAAAGAACTTAAGAATGGGGCAAAATTGGCCCACAACAATGAATATCAATTTGTGTTTTGAGAGTTACCAACCAAAGAAATGATTACCTTTGGCGATAGACGATGCGAGCTTTGGTAAGATCGTATGGAGACATTTCAACTTTGACCACATCCCCCACAAAGACACGGATATTACGCATCCGCATTTTTCCACAAAGATGAGCTAGAACTGTCATTCCATTTTCCAAAGTCACGCGAAAGGTCATATTCGGAAGTAATTCTTCAATTTTTCCTTCAAGTTTGATCGTATCTTCTTTCGGCATAATTTCCTTGTTTCTAGTAGAACTTAAAATTGAGTCTTATCAATTGAGTCTCAAAAAAGTCAATATCTCTTCAAGATAGAGCGACTTTTCAATCCAATGAGCTCGCAATTATATCTTCTGGTGATATTTAACCCAAGAAAAAAGTTTATTGCTTATTTAATTTTTAATATTGTATAATCCTCTGAATTAATTATTTTTTATTATTTTAAAATAAATAGACTTTAGATATAATGTTTCTAAAGAAGTAATCTTTATTACTCTATAATTAAGGAAAGGTATTTAATGAGTGTAACATCGGCTACACATTCAGACTATAATATCTGCCTACTTTCTACCCCCTCCGAAGCTGCTGAAAAGTATAAGTCCGAAGCATTCAAAGCAGATGTTAAAGCAAAAATTTCTCTTGTCGTAATCGCAGTCCTTACAATAGTGAGTGTAACCCTATCAGCGATTAAGGCCCCAATTTTTGTCCCAGTGATTTTGATCGTCGCTGGAGCTTCTGTGAAAACATTTCATAATAAATTTTATTTAAAATATAAGGAAGAAGCTTCAAAATACACCGATTTTGCCAAACATATGCTTGGCGTAGCAGCTAAAATCGATTCCTATCAACAGAAAAATTTAACGCCTAGTGAATTCTACCACAAGCTATATGAGCACAATGTCGATCCAAAAGGGATCAAACATCTTCAAGAGTTAGCAGGTATAGATTCGCAGAAATCGGCATATCCCGCCCTAAAGAATCTCATCGGTCGCGTAGAGTACTGGTCTGATACCGCTAATCAATATAAGCAAGAAATTCGAGATCTGGATGCAAAAATTCAAGAAAAGGCTACACTTCTCAAAGAGCCGGGTATCACCGTTGAAAAACACCGTAAAATCAAATCAGCTTGGCTACTTCTCAATATTGACAAGCAAAAAATTGAAGAGGAAAAACTTCTCCCTGCCAAGCTGGCTGCGGCCTACAATCTCCATGTGATCGCTGACGTCAAGGATAAGCGCGAAGCATCCGACTTTGGAGCGCCAGAACCTTCGAGCTACCTCGACTCTGTCACTTTTGAGTCTCTCGAAGATCAACCGTACTACATCTTTGATCCTGAGTCGAAACGAGCCCCTTTATCGAAACAATGGATGCTCGATGCTTCCATCTCAAAAATAGCTAAAACAATTTTTAAAGATGCAGCAATCTTTGTTGCCTAATTCCCCTTTTCCAGGTAAGATGTCTGCATGGAATTCAAAAGCTGTTTCGAAAATCAAGAAAAATTGAAAGAGATCTTTTCCTCTCGGCACACGGTTGAAGAAAAATACACCAAAGTTATCGAGTTGGGACGCTCACTCAAGCCCTATCCCAAAGAAGATCAAACTCCAGATCGCCTGGTTAAAGGGTGTCAAAGTCAGCTTTATCTGAAAAGCACTTTCAATGAGGGAAAGATGCATTTCTTAGCTACATCAGATGCACTTATCTCTGCGGGACTTGCAGCCTTGCTACTTATGATTTATGACGGAGAGCCTCCAGAAGCTCTTTTGAAGTGCCCTCCAACTGCCCTAAAACATCTTGAAATCACAAGCTACCTTTCACCAAGCCGAGCCAATGGGTTAAGGAGCCTTTTCCTCAAGATGCAACAAGATGCCATTACAGCTTTGCATAAGTCTGATATGGATCACCACGCTTCAAATACCAAGAATTGATTTCACTGTCTTTATAATAAAGCGCTTCTTCAACTTGTTGATGAAAAAATGGATCAGTCTTTTCGTTCTTCTGAAAAGCTTCTTGCCAATCCTCGGTTCCCTTGCGCCCAATCACCCATTTCAAGAAGCTCTCTTTTGCATGCGAGACAAATATTTATTTAAAGAAATTTATTGATGGGATAGAATCTTTCGCTATGAGCGAACAGTGCATCAATCGATCTCTCTTACTGCATAGGGACAATCTCAACCAGTTTGCCTTATGGGACAACACATTCTTAAATAGAGAAGTCAAAAACCAAGAACATTTGGCAACTTTCTATGACACTTTAGCTAAAATTGCTTGGTTTGGTTTCATGGTTTTTTCTGCTCTTTTTACGATGGTTTTTGGGCAGCTCAATGCCTATGCTCTTCTACCCGCTCTCTATGCATTAATACATTTTTATCAGCCTTATATGGAATTCACCTATCATGCATGGAAGGCTCGAGCAGAAAGTGAAAAAGAACGGAAACTTCTTTATGAGGGGCTGACAGCCTCTTATAAAAAACTCGCCCAGCTTCCAGAAACGGTTTTAAAAGATAAAGCTACGCAGTTGCAAAGTGTCAAATCTCCTGAAAAAGGAGAGCTCTTCATTCCTCTGCTTACCCAATATGAGTATTTTTCGGCTGCAATGAATGAAAAAGTGCAGGAGCTAAGTCGTTTGAAGCTCGAGATTTTAAAAGACGAGGCTGAAAATAAATCTGAAACCGAACAACACGAAAAAAGGCAAAACTATTTCGAACTGGAAGAGCATCTCTGTATTCAAAAAGTCGAGCTCGCTTATTTGATGCATCTTCTCAACCATCCGTTTGATAAGGCAAAACTCAGTTCTTTTGGAACGTTTGAAACGCGGGAGCTCACTCAATTTTGCTCATGGCAAGCTCTACATAGAAATTGCTCGGCTTCTTTCTTCACCCCCAAGAATAAAGAAAGTCTGAGCCGAGAAGACGTCCAGAAAATGGAAATTTTGGAGCTCTATCAAAAGATCTACTTGACCTGATTTTTATACTCAAACTACTTCAAAATTTGGTTTTGAAGTAGTTTGAGTATAGATCCTTTTCGAAATAAATGGGCTGAGAAGAAAGAGAAAAATCCCTGAGAATGAGTGAAATAAACCCAAAGTTCAGGTTACTAAGCTAACATAGTCAAATATGATTTTATTTTTTACGAATGAGATTATTTAGAAAGTTAGATACTCATCTTGTGGGGGAACGGTGACTTCGATTTCCCCTCCTTCGTGCATAAACACATCGTACTCCAAGCGAACTCCAAACTCACCGGGAAGATAGATGCCGGGTTCAATGGAGAAACAGGTATTCGGAATGAGAGGACGGTCATCTTCTGTTTCGAGACCATCGATATTAGCTCCGGGGCCATGATTTTCTTTGTTAATATTATGTCCAGTTCGATGGGTAAAGTAGGAGCCGTAGCCACTTTCTTCAATTACTCTTCGAACGCGATGATCGACTTCGGCACCTAAAGCGAGCTTTCCTTGTCGGTGCTCGGATGCAATCCAGTCCGTTCCGGTTTGTTGTG
The DNA here is from genome assembly GCF_000237205.1 of Simkania negevensis Z. GTDB lineage: Bacteria > Chlamydiota > Chlamydiia > Chlamydiales > Simkaniaceae > Simkania > Simkania negevensis. The sequence continues at coordinate 1,590,248 of NC_015713.1, forward strand.
CTCGACGTACAATGGTAAAGATTTCTTGTTGTTTTGAGGTGGGTTTAGATGCTGCAACACCCATCCGCGTGATGTCAGCAAAGACCCCTTCTGGCAGATCTTTTTTGCACCAAAGGTCGATAAGTACAAGGTCGCCTTTTTGAATGGGTGCGTGATTTTTTTCAGTGGGAATGTAGTGTGGATCTGCAGCATGAGCATTCACACCACAAATCGGCTCTCCTTCTGTTACGCAGCCATGATCACGAAACTTTCCCAGAATCATTTGTTGAATATCATGCTCGGTAATAGTCTTTCCTTGCTCAAGAGACGTTTTGAGATGGTTCCAAACGATGTGAACAGTGTTGTCTAAAATTTCTGCAGCTTCCTTGTGCAGTTTGTATTGATGGGGTGTCCAAACGCAGGTGAATTCCTGGAGAAATGGGGCAGAGCTGACAACTTGTACACCAAAACTACGGATGAGATCGACAAGACCTGCATCAACTTTGGAGACAGTGGGAATGGCTTGCATGGGGGAATATTCCATGGCCACCTTCCCTTTGCCAGTGAGCACCGTTTTGAGATGCTGATGAAGGTCACGCCAATTGCTATAAGTTTTTTTCTCACCAGGTAGGTGGTCAAGGTTGTGTGCTTCAATTTGATGGACGATTTTTAACGGGTCTCCTTGGACAGGAATCCAGTAAAAGCACCGTCTCGTCATAAGAAGCTCGGTTGGAATTTCTAGAAACTGAATAGCAAGAGAATTCACACCATGAAATTCATAAAGGAGCCAGCCGTCGAACTTTAGTTCTTGAAGTTTTTTTTGGGCTGCTTGAATTTTAGTCATAAGGCTAGCTCTAGTGATATAAACATTGAATGAGAGCCGAAGCTGTCACCACTTTTAAAATTTGATGGGATTCATCAAGGAGGTCAAGCAAAAAAGGGATCGACTTTCGATCTCCGATGTGCCCAATCGCTCCTAAAATGTTAATCTTCATTTCACGATCCATGACAAAGTAAGCTTCTTGTAGAGCGTCAATGGCCTCAGGTTCACTTCCTGAGAGCGCAAGAACCATTGCCGCTTGTACCCGAATCTTTTCATCTTTTTCTTGTAAAAGATGACGGAGTATATTTAAAGCTTCTTCTCCACCCTCTTCCAAAAGTGTATTGGATGCTGCATAAGTCACACCAAAAAGTTCATTCGTGAGTAGACTTTTGAGGGCTTCTTCTGCTTTTGGATGTTGAAGGATGGCTAGAAAATTTAAAATTTCAAGGCGTGAAAGCTGATCCATGAGAGCGGGATATTGAGGAACTTGTGGAATATGGTGATGACGCGAGGGGGCAAGAACTTGGAAAAGGGTACTTTCTTCCCACATGATATTTTCTTTGTGTGTTATGAGAAACTGATACAAGGTCGAGCAGGCAAGACCAAGATCACTCTCCTGCCTGATCAGTCCTAAGGCAGCATTTACGCGCACAAAGGGGTCTGGCGAAATTTTTATGGCTTCTTTTGCGATTTCTCTTCCTGCTTTTCCACTATGTCCAAGTGCGAAGGCTGCATAGCGCCGGCTTTCACCTATCGAAGAATAGACCCATTTGCATAGAGTCTCTAAGGCTTTTTCTTCAGAAAACCGAAGAGCAATCCAAGCCGCAGTAATAGACAGTTCTGGGTGGGAATTGTCCATGAGCTTTTCGATTTTGGTCAAGGAAGCTTCTGAAAGGCTACGTAATCCGAGAAGATAAAGAGTGTTTAGCGCTGCAATGCGTACGTCGGGCATAGGATCTTCTAAGAGCGTGATCAACGAGGGAATTTCTTCAGTGAGATCGAGGTGGGCGATCAAATGGCAGGCAAAAAGGCGCAACCCTCCTCTTTTACTTTTTATCAGTTTTGAAAGTTCGATGGGATCAATGGAGTCGTACAAGTTGACAAGGGAGGCAGCTGCCAAGGCTTTTTCTTCTGCACTGGTGCGGGAGTTCGCAACGATTTGCTTAAGGGGTTCTCGCACGTCAGGGGTCCCAAAAGCGCCCAAGGCTTTGATGACCTCTAGTCTGACATACCAGACCTTTTCTTCATCGAAAAGCCGTTTCACTTCTTGGATGAGAACTTCGTCACGGTATTGAGGAGCAAACTGGACAGCTATGGCGCGGATATAAGCGTTGGAGGAGTGCATTTGGTTTCTAAGCATTTGAACGGCGCGCACATCATGGGTGTAAAAGGCTCCCATCAGGGAAGCGATATTCACGACGATTTGTCTCGAGTTTTCAGAGCGATGAAGCACTCCCCATGCCAAGGCTTCTAAAATGTCGTGATTGAGCGTTTCTTTTTTCCATTTTTTCCAACGGAGAATGGCTTCATCATCTTTTCCATTTTCAGCTAGTGTCCGAATGTAGGCTTCTCGAAGGGCTGATGATTCAGGAAACAGCTGCATCCCCTCTTCACACTCTTCTAATGCAGAACGGTAATCTCGAATCACAAGATGGGAATAAACCCGTTTAACGAGGTCTTCTTCTTTTAGATCAATGAGTGAGGAAAAGAGAGTGGTTGTGAAGCAAATGCATGCGACAAAGAAATAAATCATACCGAACTTATGCCATGGGGCCAAGTTCCTTTCCACCGATTAAATGAAAGTGAAGATGGAAAACCGATTGCCCCGCCTTGGTTCCATTATTTGTCAGAAAGCGGTAATTATCTTCAACTCCCAATTCTCTAGCAAGTTTTTGGGCAACTTCAACAATTTCTGCTATGATGGGAAGGTCTGCAACAGGAACATCTTGCAGGTTTTTGTATTCTTTTTTTGGCATGATGAGAATATGAACAGGGGCTTTAGGACTCACGTCTTTGATTGCTAAAACATTGTCGCTTTCGTAAAGCTTGATCGAAGGAAGATCTCCACTGATAATTTTACCGAATATGGTCTTGCTCATTTGTCTGCCTTTTGTAGAGTGATTTCAAGTGCTTTAAGAGCATCTTCTTTTGTTTCCCAAATAGAGATGAATCGCCCCTTATGGCAGAAGACAGCTCCGGGAATTCCCGTTTTTTCTTTGAGTTCATCATCGATTAATCCGGCCCATTCTTTTGGAAGGGGGATGCGCACTTGCATTCTCTTTTCATACGAAGGAGGAATGCCTCTAAGCTTCCACTGCTTTCCACTTGGCATGATCAGAAATGCTGCAGGATGTTTTTCTCCTTTCAAGTCGAAGAACGTTTCCATCCAAGGCATCGACTCTTCAAAGATCATGACCGTTTGATTTTTATCCATTTCACGTTTGATCACTTCACGACATTCCTGGATATAGTGAAATTTATCAACAAGTCGACTAAGATGACCTAAAGTGAAATCGACAGCTTGAAAAAAAGCTTCGTCCATGACGTTTTCATCAACATTATGGCGGATTGGGACAAAATTTGCGATGACCGCTGAAAAGCTACAATGTCCTACCATCGTCGTGGTCTTTCCATTGTCAATGGCATCAACCCCCATCACAAGAGATCGGTTCAGATACTGAAACAATTTATCTTTGATCACTTTTTCATCTTTTAAATATTTGAGGATCATTCCTGCACTGCTGAGGGGGCCATGGTAGTCGAGCTGATGATGATCAAAGCGACGAATGGTCGGTTCATACATGCCTCCTACATCACAAACATAATCACAGGTTCTGAGTACATGTAAATCTCTGGTTCTAATAACTTTGTCAAGATCGATATGATCGAAGAGAATAAGAAGTGCACATGCTGTGACTTCATCTGCATGAAAACTTCCATTGTGTGTCCCGAAGCTTCGTTCTTGAATCTCGTTTGTCATCGATCGTCTCCTCGAAATCGTACAATTGTAGATGTCAAAAAAATAATATTCAAGCTTTTGATGAAATGTTATACAATTTGAGGCATGGGTGTAAACTTCTCTTTCACTGATACTGATTTGGTTTCTCCTGACGGAAAAATCGTAAAGATTGAGCAGATCGATAAGGAATCGGTCATGGCTGATGTTTTGATCGAAAAAATCTCACCAATTTTTTTAGGTTTCTCATTACCTCCAGAAAAGGTTTTGTTCAATATTAAGAGCACTCTCGCGCAGTTGGGAGTCCATGCGTACAAAGAAGAGATGGTGCTCTCAAGTACACTCCGCACAGCTGAAGTTCGGGTTAAACTTGAGGCAATTAATGAGATCGGAATGGAACTTTTGCGGTATCTCACTGTGGACGCCTATATCGGTAAACTCTTTGCTGCAGATGATTCAAGACGGGTCCGTGACCCAGAATATCTCTCCCGCATGTTCGGACGGACAGACCGCCGTGGACGCCCTCTTCTCTCTTTGGGTGAAAAAGCCGACCGTTCTGATTTAAGACTCGAAAAATTGGAGGGAAGAACTGTTGCTTTTCTCTCGCTTAAGTCTGGATCTTATTCGTATGACGATTCGATCAAAGGAATCCTTCCAACCCTAGTTAAAGGTCTTACAGAACCCCACATCAAAATTCGAGAATTTCTTCATTTGACACAAAAATACAATCCCGGGGGAAAACGGTGTGTACGCTCTGGAGAACTTCTCTTAGTGAAAACGATTCCTCTTCATATTCGTACGGTTTTTGCTCGGGTCGTGGACGAACTTCTTCCTGAAGGGATGATTCACACTGCAGCTTCGATTTTGCAACCTGATACATTTGCGTCTGGGGATATCTACGAATTCTATGGCAAATGTGACACTGAAGTGGAGACGATTCCCCTCGAATTTTATACTCTTTCTCCTTACCGTGAGCATGTCTTTTTCTCTGATAGAGACCAACTCCAAGCTTCGATTGAAGATCCTGAAACCCTCTTTCAGGCAATGGAAACAGCACCTGGTCCGTTGCATCACAAATGTGCTGTCTTTGTGGTGAAAGGAAATCAGCTTCTCAATCTCAAAAGCTCGGATTGGATTCAAAAGGAATCAGGCTTTCAATCCTTCCCAGGATATTTTTTCCCTACCGAGCAAGCAGTTAAAGTTGAAGCGTATTTGCATGCTCAACCTTCCTATCCCTTCTTAGAAGCTATAGAAAATGGGGGCATCACGAGCCAAGGAATCTTACTTTGCCGCTACTTTCCTTCCCCAATTATGAAGCGGATGCTCATCAGTGAACAAGTTCACCGCTGCTTGAAGGGAATTTACTTTCAGTATCCTTCTCGCTCACATGGCGAGTTTTTTTCTCATGAAGACCGTTCAATGCTTATCGACTTGGCAAAGTTTGGTATCCGTGTCTTTTGGCTCGATGAACGAACCCATCAAATCCTACAGTATGTCCCCCGTGCAGATAAAGACTCAGGGATGTTTGTTCCCACGTCAAAAGTTGAAACGTTTATCAATGCAACGATGGTTGGAATTTACGGTTCAAATTTAATTGAGGGACCCTATGACACTCTGCTCAAGGAATTGATGTCTGGATTACTTGCGATGAAAGAAGAAATGAATCATCCCTTATTAAGTCCCAAAACCCCTCTTGCACTGGTGACAGGTGGAGGCCCGGGGGTAATGAGTTTAGGCAACCAGATTTCAAAAGAGCTGGGTTTGCTTTCGTGCGCCAATATCATCGATTTTCGGTCGAACAAAGAATCGGTTGTCAATGAGCAAAAACAAAATCCTTACATCGAAGCTAAGATGACTTACCGGTTAGATCGTCTCGTTGAGCGTCAAGCAGAGTTCCATCTGGATCTCCCGATCTTTTTAACCGGTGGAATCGGTACGGATTTTGAATACACTTTGGAAGAGGTGCGCCGCAAAACAGGGGCGGGTGAAGTCACACCTGTTCTCTTAGTGGGAGATCCTGCATATTGGAAGCAAAAGGTCGGGACTCGGTTTCTCACCAATCTCGAGACTGGTACGATCAAAGGATCAGAGTGGGTCAGCAATAGTTTCTACTGCATCCAAACGGCTAAGCAAGGGCTTAAGGTCTATGAAGACTTTTTTAGTGGAAAGCTTCCCATTGGACCGAAGGGGCCGATCTTCCGAGACGGATTTGTTGTGGTTTGAAACCCTCGATATAAACGAAATAAAGTACATCACTACAGCAAACACCAGAATTGAAATTATAATTATTACCATTTTTTTAAGATTCTTTTTAATTTCATTCATCATTGACCTCTATTAGAATTTAACTTATACTACCTTGAAAAAATTCTCTATTCAAGAGTTTAATCGAGGTTCATTTTGGCTCATCATTGGGACCAGGTTCGTTCTCATGTCGGCGGAATCGCAGGCCTTCTCGCCCTTCATCGGCAAATCAAGCAGGCAGGGCAAGACCAAGGCTCGGCGTTAAAAACGCTGGACCCCTTTCAATCGACGATAAACGACAAAGTCAAAAAAAAAGTAGAGGAGCTTTTTGAAGAAAATCTTAAACCTCAACCTTGGTACCAAACTGCTAAAAAACAGCTGACAAATACTCTTTGCCCAACATCCCAGATTGTGATCAATCGAGCTGCATTTGTCGAAAATAAAGCTTCTCAAGCAGAGCATGTCATTCACGAACTTACATCTTTACCTCGAGCGATTCGTTACATCGGGATTGGCACAATTGTTTTAGCTGGAGGATTCGCCCTTTCATTTGTGACGCTTAATCCTGTGAAGCTCTTCTTAATAGGAGGTGTCTTTTTTTCAATCATTGGCAATCACTCTGCAATGACAACCCTTCTTCAAGATTTTCAAAGAATTGCCAAATTAGGGCAAAATCTCTTACGTCAGCCTCTTGGGGCGCGTAATGCAATAAAGCGGTGGGGAAAAAATCTTGTAGATGCAGCTTATCAAGAACCTACATCCATCAAAGATCCTCACACATTCCATCTGACAAGTGTCACGCAGATGGGAATCGAAGCAGCTTTTGGAACACGAGACGAATTTGAGCAAACAGTTGATGAATTCATTCAAGATAAAGCCTGTCGCCCCATCCGAAACTTTGAAAAAAAACAGCGCTTTGAGCTGATTTCCCGCATCTCAGACGCAATCGTTAAAAAAGTCTGCGTCATAGCTTCTACCCAGTTCTTTCGTATGATGCTTACAAATCTAACAGGACTTGGCCTCGTCGCGCTCCTTTATTGGGGTACCCATTACCATCTCGATACACCCTTAGATCATTGTGAATGGTGGACCCCTTTTACTTATACTTGGAATCGAGTCTTTCCAATCAGTTATCTTCATCAGTTTCCAGAAATGTGTCATCGGTATTTATATTTGACATATCTCAGTGATATCACAAAATGGGCTCTCCGTTTCTACATTTGGAATCGGATGATTAAAACATGGGAAGCAAGTCGTGAAACAGCAGTAGACGATTTAATTCGACCAGTTAAAAACTGGAGCATCGAAAAGTGGAACAATATTTCCAAAGCGTTTCAAAACAAAACCCAAGCTATCTCGCAAGCTGTTTTCGAAATCTTCCAATCGATTGAAGCGAAGCTTTCAGGGACTGCCCAAAGAGAACCTGAAATAACGTTGCCTCAAAGGCACATCCAACTTTGCTATACTGTTGATGTAAGTGAGCTTCGGCAATTAGCTCTAGAGTCTTGTCCCTAAAATTCTTCACCACTATTCACCCATCTTTTAGTGCCCTTTGCCTTCTTAAAATTTCGCCTTGTCTCATGGACAATGCGGTCAGTTTTGGAAGAGAAAAATTCAGCGAAAATCTGGATCAAATTAGCTATAGAATTTTTTGTTATGGAGCACTAGCTGAGTGAGGGCAACCACCCTCGCGTCGCAGCAATCTGAAAAAAGATTACAAATAACGATCCAACTAGCATGATAAGCATAAGAAATTTTCCACCCCAAACTTTAAACTGCTCTTGCTTTTTCTCAACATAACGCCCTTTCCAAACCATGAGCACAGGCAAAATCCCATATAAAATGGCAACGAATACTCCTGCATAGCCGATTGCAAGAAGAAACCCTTTTGGGTAGAAAAAAGCAAAGAGAAGAGGTGGCGCAAACATCATGACGAGTAAGAGAAAGCGTCCCCCAATTGTCTTCTTGATATGAAAGCCGTCGGCTAAAAAGTCATACAGGCTTAAAGCCACACCAAAAAAGGAGGTCACAAGAGCAAAGAAGGAAAATAGTCCTACCAATGTGGCAATCCACGAAACATGCAAGAAATAGTTTAATGCCTCTGTCAATCCCGAAACTGGGTGAGCTGCGGCACCAATGGACTCAAGGCCATATTCTCCTGTTAGTGGAAGCATTCCGATAATCAGCGCTTCCCAAACCAAATAGAAAAATAAGGGGATAAGGCTACCCCAAAAAAGAGATGTCCTAAGTTTGTGTACGTCCCCGCTAAGATAAGTGCGTAGACTAGGCACAATGATGTGAGAGGTAAATGAAAGGATTACAACAGGAACAGCTGCCCAAATGTATCGAGGATCTCCTCCTCTAAAATGATCCCAGCGAACATGAGGGGTCACAAAAACGAGTAAAAGAAGAAAAGACCCAGCAAGGCCAAACATGCAAAGTCGGTTGATCACATCTACAGCTCGAGTTCCAAAAACCACAATTAAACCAAAGACAATAAGAAAGAGAAACACGCCAACATTGGGCGAAACATCCGTTTTCCAACCGGCACTTAAGACTTCTGCAATCAAAGAGCCTCCACCAGAAAGATAGGCAGCAGCAACTGCATAGAGCAAGAGAAGAAAAGAAAGCCACGCGACTAGCTGGCCAAAAGGTCCTAACCGCTCTTTTACCATGGAAATTAGGTTAGCATTGACTTTTGTTGTCATAAGATTAGCCTCTAAGAGATAAAAGAGGCTCGTTAACATGAATAGAAAGCAGATAAGGAACAGGACTGTCGACCAAAAAAAGCCTGTTACTCCAGTTGTTAAAGGAAGTGCGAGCATCCCCGCACCAATTTGCGTTCCTGCGACTAGGAGGGTACTTCCTAGCGTCTTATTGCGATAAATTTTCATAAAATTTCAACCTAAGCCGTTACAGTTTACCCTTTTTAAGGATAAAATTGTCTAAATCAGAGGTAAAACTTGGTAGCAATTTGGACCTTTAACCTGAGTTCCGGGGTTATTTCACTTATACTTCTCAGGAATTTCTCTTTCTTCTCTCTAAAAAGGGCATTTGGCCCTTCCCTTCGCCAAAAATGCAGAGATTAAGAGAACTCTCTTTTGCTAATAAGCAAAATAAATCCTGAACTCGGGTTCTTAGAAACCCCAGGATAACCCGAAGCCACCATATGACGTACGCTCTTTAAAAAATTGCCCTTCAGAATACCCATTATGGTAATTAATGAAAATACGCATTTTTCGGCCTACGCCTTGAAGTTTACTCCATTCGTACCCAAGCATTGGGCTGACATCGAACTGCCAGTGATTCACTTGCCAGTTGCGAATGTAGAAAGCAAAGAAGAACGTTCCATAGAGTTTATGATAGAAATTCTTAGTTCCCCAGAATCGAGCCTCCCCTCCATATTCTATGTAAAAGGGATCGATATGAAAGGTACTATCACTATGAAAAACCCACCCGGGACCTATGTAGAATCTCAAATTTTTCGTGACTTGATAGGCAGTAAAGAAATCAATCGCCTCCATGCTAGGGTTCAACCGCTTGACTCCTGGATGATTCACCATGTACTCATCTCCCAAGTGACTCGAAATATGGTATACTCGAAGACGAAAAGCCCATTTATTCACAGCATATGAGAGAGGTATCCCTACAAGGTAGTCGGTATTGACTAGCTCAGCAAATTCTCCATCCCGGCCTCCTGCACCCATGTTGAAAACTGACCAGATTCCTGCCTGAATGTCAATTTGAAGATCTCCTTTCCAGCAGAAGACATTGCGCCATCGATAAATCGGGAAATCATCCCCTAGAGAAACTGCAATGGTGTTTTTTCCCATGATATGATCGCCGATCCGATAAGCTGCAGAATAAATTGTTTCCATAGGGTTGGCGATCATTGGAGGATAGAGAACAGTTGTCTGGGGAAACCAAACCCCTGAAATTTGGGGCTTCACTTCTCTTTTTTCCAATTTTTCGAGCTTAGCTTCTGGAAACTTATCGACTTCTGTTACCGATTTCACTCCAGGCATATCTGTCACAAAACGGATAATACTGCTTTTAATGAGATCGTTTTTGGGAAGATTATAGAGATACACGTCCCCATTTTCGACATAGACTAGAACGTCGAACTCATAGTAATGGGAGTTAACCATTGCTTGGATGTATCCTTCTAAATATGCATCTTCCTCGTTTTCAATATGTTGTCTAGGAATGCTGTCTGTGCGGGAAGGAGGAGTCTCGGCTAGGAGCTCGTCAATTGGAATTGGCTCTACAGCTTGGAGCTTTAAGGCACCAGCTAAAAGCAAACAAAAGAATATTCCTATTCGCTTCTTTTTCATTATCAATATCTTAAATGATGAAGATTTGCCGTCCCCTTTTTCAGAGAGGCTCTTTAACTCTATATACAAAAGTAGGGCGATTATGGGCAGCAAAAATTATTCAACAAAGAATTCGCTATTTGCTAAAATAAAGTTAGGGATAACTTAGATAAAGTAGGGGTACATCTATGGAAGAACCTATCACTCCAGAAGAGGATCTTGCAAAAGAGCTTCATAAGCAAGAGCGAGAAATTCACGGCAACCTTTTTCACATCAACCAACTTTATGTCCACTGCTGCAACGCATCGCTATCAATGGATGAAATTGAGCAAAATTGTAAGCCCATTTTGGCCAAACTTCGCAAAAGCAATGCAATTGTCGCCGATGAAATCCAAGAACTACTCTCCAAGAAAGACCGTCAAAAACTACTAGACTATTTTGAGGCAGAAAAGCAAAGCCTTATCCAAATCCTTCAGGATGAAACGAAAGGGCAATATGCGATTGAAAAAATGCTCAACGATATACGGAACGATATGCACCCTACCGATTCTTAACAGCAATCAAGGTCCTGCTTGGAGGAAACATTTTCCATTGTAGTGGGCTAAGGCTCACCTCGTATCCCGTTTGGAAAAATTGGGTCAATTCGTCGAGTTTTTGAAAATCAAGAATTGCAACACTTCCTCCTATTTTTAAAACTCGATCGATTTCTTGAAGGGCCTTATTGCGCTCGCTTTTCGTTTCAATGTTGTGAATCGCCAAGGAAGCAACAACGCAGTCAAAAAAGCCATCTTTAAATGGAAGCTCTCTCATATCAGCACTTTGAACTTCTGCTCTGTCTTTAACTCCCTCAATTTGAATATTTTTCTCTGTTTTTTCGATGCTGTTTTTAGAGAGATCTTGCTTTCTCCAGATGTCCACTCCATAAGCTTTGCCTTCTTTGAGATTTTTAGCCACACGGATCAGTAGGCTCCCCTTACCACAGCCAACATCGAGAACTTTTTCAGCCCCTTGAAGTTTTAACCGCAAGACCATCTCATCAATTTGGGAAAATTTCCCCCATAAGCTACTGTAAAGCATCCAAAGAGCTTCGAGGACAAAGATACTACTCGCTAGTAGAAACGGCAGAGAAATGAAAACAGAAAAACCCCATAGAAACACCCCAAGAACAATTCCTACTGCTCCTCCAACTCCAAGATAGAAAACGATCTTTGGCGCGTCAATGCCGTATTTTGCTTTATCCATGTAAAAAAAATAGCAAAACAGTGCTTTTGAAAACAGGTGGAAAAATAAAGATGATAAATATTTTTTTTTCTTGTAAACCTTGAATTTGACGTGTTTCTGATTGGGTTTAGGATGAATTCAAGGCGAAAATCAAGACGTGAAGGGTTTTCTTCTCTTCCATCTACAGCTTATCTTGTATGGGCGTTATCGCTGATTTTTGTCTTCTACATCTATTTCATCCAGTCGAGTGTCTTTGCAGTGGCATCGAGGAAAATGGTTAACATGGGGAGAGAGCTCATTCCGTTCAATCTCGCCATCTTCTTGTTTCAACTTCCTGCGGCTCTACTCTTGGACAAAGTCGGACCTAGACGGATCACATCTATCTTCATTTTTGTGACAGGCATTGCTGCTCTCTTGCTTTCTCAGTCCAGTTCGGGGTTAGCTATTTGGTGGACTGTTTTTTTAGCGGGAGTCGGTGGAACGGTCACCATTGTAAACATCCTTAAACTCGGATCCAATTGGTTTTCACCTAAGCGATTTACCCTCTTACTTGCCTGGACTTTTTTTGCATTGGTATTAGGATTTCCAATTAGTCAAATCGTCTTTCACGAACTCTTAAACTATTTCGAATGGTCAAAAATCACCTTCACATACGGCTTGCTTGGAATCGTTTACGCAATCCTTTTCTTTGCAGTTGTACGTGATTCTGATCTCCCTCTTCGCCTCCCTAAAAAATTCAACTTCCAACGCTCAGTGAAAAAGGCACTATCGACAGGAGAAAACTATCTTCTAGCTCTTTTTTATGGGCTTGTCTTCGCACAATGGTTTCCCACTTATGGCACTTGGCATACAGAATACTACCAAGACATCTACTTAATGAATGCAACCGACGCTCACTTACTCAATTTCGCACCAGTCAGCTCTTTTGCCATTGGAGTTGTCCTTTTTCTTTACTTGGCATCTTATTTGAAAAAACGCAAAATTTTCATGATGTCAGGGCTCATTGTGGCCATCATTTTGAGCCTGTGCATTCTTTACATCGATGAGATGTCTTTACATGTTCACGTTTTATTGGATTGCCTCATTGCGTTTTCAATCAGTACATCAACACTTGCCTATACACTCATCTACGAGAAAAACTTACCAGCAATTGCTGCAACAGTCATCGGAATGCTTCAAATCTTTCTCGCCTTTTTCAAAGTAATTGGAGAAAGATTGATTTTATTCATATTAACGACAAAGGGAGATCAACCTTCTAGTCTCATCATCGTTCCTTTTTCTCTAATCGCGGCTTTTATTGTGCTCATCTTTATTAAAGAAACCTACGGAAAACAAATTTATGAAGAGTAAGATTGAAAAAGAACTACTCCCACATCCTCGTCAAGGTTTTGCCTATTTCATCTGGGCGATTTGTCTTATTTTTAACTTTTATCTCTACCTTGTACAATTTAGCGCATGGGGTTCTTCCTCAGAAAGAATAGTCGGCAGCTCCGTCCCATCGCTTGGAGTCGGCCACCTTCTTCTCTCTTACAATGTTGCCGTCATCATTTTTCAATTCCCGATCGCCTTACTCATTGACAAGTTTGGACCTAGAAGAATGACCAGTTTGGTCATCTTATTATGCGCAATTGGAGTTTTAATTCTTAGTTTTAGCGGGTCTCCAACAGAGTTTTGGTGGGGGGCCTTCTTGATGGGCCTTGGCGGAACCGTTACTACAGTCAACATTCTTAAAATCGTTTCAAATTGGTTTCATCCTAAGAAGTTTTCTCTTCTCCTAGCATGGACATTTTTCGCCCTCATTGTAGGAGCAATGATGGGGCAATGGCTGACACATCACCTCACTCAAAATTTTGATTGGTCAAAGGTGATGTTCAATTATGGTCTAATAGGAATTCTCTACGCGATTATCTTCTTTATTTGTGTACGTGACTCAGCCTTAGGAATAAGCTACAAAATCGTGCCTCTACCAAAACATTTCAACCTTTCAAAAGCAGTCAAGAAGGCCCTCAAAAAAGGGGAAAATTATGCTCTCGCATTTGCTACCGCTCTTGCTTTTTCTCAATGGTTTTCATTTTATGGGGTTTGGCACATCCGCTTCTTCGAAGCATCCTATATTCACGCACCTCATAATACTGTCTGGATGAACCTTTACCCAATGATCGGATTTGCGATCGGAATCATTGGCTTTTTATATCTTGGATATTACACGAAAAAGCGCAAAATCTACATGATGACCGGAACAGCTATGGCTTTCATTTTGTCTATTTGCTCTATCTACATCCCAGATCTCCCTTTTGGCCTCCGCGTGACTTTAGACTTCTTTGCAGCTGTGAGCGTTGGAAGTATGGCTTTAGCCTATGCGATGATTCATGAAAACAATATTCCTGCAGTCACTGGAACAATGATCGCCATGATCGTCACTTCTTTGGCTATTTTCCGTTTACTCGGAGAAATAATCATTTTAGCAATCCTCGGGTCATTTGGAGAAAAGACAGGAACCTTTTCTGTCGCAGATTATCAATCGGCTTTAATCGTCATTCCTTTTTCTCTTCTTTTTGCTTTGATTGCACTTGTTTTTGTCAGGGAAAATCATGGGAAACAAGTTTATGAAGAATAAACCCTCGATGATTGCACATCCTCGCCCTGTTTATCCCTACATGGTTTGGATAACCTGCAACCTGATTAACTTCTACGCTCTTCTCCTCCAATTTAGCTCTTGGGATGTTCGAACCCACTTTCATGAAAAAGAGCTTCTTTTCTCTGTTGATTCTGAAGCCCTTTTCACCCCACTCGTATTATCTATTATCCTCTTTCAAATTCCCATTGCCCTTTTGATCGACAGGTTTGGTCCGAAGAAAGTCTCAAGCCTCACCCTCATTATTGCAGCATTGGGAGTGATACTTTTTGGATATACCCACTCTCCAACCTTGCTGTGGATCGGGATCTTGTTGATGGGACTAGGGACTACGATCACCTACGTCAATAGCTTAAAGCTTATTGCTAACTGGTTTTCTCATCCCCGCTTTCCCTTCATGGTAAGTTGGACCGTCATCGGTATTATCATCAGCACCATCATCGGACAACCCCTAATCATCCTACTAGCAAAACAATTTGGTTGGTCTAACTTATTGATTAATTTAGGAATGGTAGGAATCATTCTCGCTTTTTTCTTTTTCATTTTTGTGCGAGATCAAAGCGAATCTGTTTTGTCTCAGTTTGAATGTGGTCCCTCACTCAAAAAGGTCTTCAGTTCTCCCAATACCTATTTGATAGCCCTTACAGGAGCTTTGGGCATCACTCCCTGGCTTGCTTCTACTGGATTTTGGCATCATGCTTTTTATACCGTGGCCTATAAGATGAACGGTGGAGATGCGGCCTTTATCAACCTGATCGACATGTTAGGATTTGGAATTGGGTCTTTATGCTTCTCGGTTTATGGAAAAAAAGTTGGCAAACGAAAAGTTCTTATAGGAGGAGGCATCCTTGCATCTCTTCTTATCACCTGTCTTCTTATCTATGCTCCTCGCTTCACCCTTCCATCTCTTATCGCTTTAACTGGAGTTGGAAGTTTTTTTATCGGTAGTGTGACACTTACTTTTACACTCATCTGTGAAAATAATCAGTTCAAAAGCGTTGGCTTATCTGTAGGAATCCTCTGTTTTGCTGTTGCCCTCTTGCGTTTTATCGAAAATCTACTTATTACCTTGATAATAACAGGAAAGAGCAAAGTACCGCTTGAAACGCTTTTAGAAAGTTCTACAAAAGAGTTTCAGCAAGGGTTAATCCTAATGCCAGTGTTTCTCTTGCTCTCTTTCATATGTGTGATTTTTATCAAGGAAAATTATGGAAAGTAATACACCTGAAGTAAGTGAACCAGTTGTCTTTCACCGCCACCCAAGACCCTATTATCCTTGGATCATGTGGTTACTCTGTATTTTCTTGCATTTTTATAACTTTATGCTACGCGCAAGTACATTTGCAGTCCGTTCTTCGATCATTGAAGAGTCTACATTCACTATCGGCTCAATTGCACAGTTTCTGGATTTCTATTCCTACGGATTGATTCTACTTCAAATTCCTGTCGCGATCTTGATCGATCGATTTGGGCCAAGACGCATTTCAAGTACTGGTCTTCTCATTGCAGCAATTGGAGCTATCCTATTTGGCTATGCAGGAAGCATCAATCAGCAGCGGATTTTCCTTTTTATCATGGGTTCGGGATCAACTGTAGCTCTTTTAACTGCGCTCAAAATCATTTCAAATTGGTTTCCCCATCGCTACTTTGCAGCGATGGCAGGCCTCACCTCATGTATTAGTGTCATTGGAGGTGGACTAGGTCTTTATCTCACCCAATACCTGACAAAAACATTTGTGTGGCGTCAAACCATGATTGATTATGGGATCATTGGGATTCTCTATGCATTGCTATTTTTCCTCATCGTCCGTGACTCAGAACCTGGAAGACGGTTCAATATCAACCCAACCCCTTCGAACATCAACTTCAAAGCAGCTTTGAAAAAAGCGCTCTGCAAAAAAGACTCTTGGTTCGTTGCCCTTTTCTCAGGTTGTATTATCGCTCCCTGGACAACTTTTCTTGCAATTTGGCAAATCCCCTTCCTTCAAGTCACATACAAATTCTCCTCAGATACTGCCGCGCTCATTAACCTGACTAGCATCTTAGGATTTGCGATTGGAGCACCCGTTTTAGGTTGGGCCTCTACCCAAGCAAAAAATCGAAAAATTTTCATGTTCATCTGCCCTCTTTTGAACATCTTTTTCTTTTGTTTGACGGTCTATGTTCCAGGCATTCCAGCCCCTCTCGTCGGCATGCTCTCATTCCTTGGAACCTTTTTCCTTGCATCGTCTATTTTATCTTATACAATGACGCATGAAAAAAACCTCCCTCTTATCACAGCAACTGTCATTAGCCTTATCCTCATTTTCAACAACCTCATTCGCATTTTTCACGACACCTTCTTCGACCATATTTTCGGGAATAAACCTGCAGAGCTCTCTTTGCTACCGATTGAAACCATACGCCTAGCCCTCATGATTGTTCCGATCTCTTCGCTCATTGGGGTGATTTTTATCCTCTTTGTCAAAGATACAAAGGCTGAGCAACTGATCGAGGAATCTTAATAAATGCCCCGAGAAGAGCCTATTCAACTCCACCCTCATCCACGGCCTTTCTTCCCTTGGGCAATCTGGTTTCTAAGCTCTCTTTTTCTCGTCTACCGTGAAATCTTAATCGTCAGCCCAAGTGTCATGATCCCTGAGCTAAAATCTTCACTGAGCATTTCATCTCAAGATATTAGCCTTATTGCCTCCATGGCAATCATTCCCTTTATCCTTTTCCAAATCCCCTTTGGGATTCTCATTGATCGTTTTGGTCCTAGGAGAATCACAAGTGCTGGAATCCTGACCGCTGCAGTAGGATGCTTAATCTTCGCAATGAGTTACAACACGTTTTCCGCCTGTTTCGGACGAGCTTTAATTGGAATTGGTGGTGCCGTAAGTTTCATCAACGTGATTAAAATCCTCTCGAATTGGTTTAAACCTCAGCTATTTGCCACAATCTTAGGAGTCACTATTTCCCTCACAGTTTTAGGGGTTCTTTTTGGAGATTTAATCCTCGTGAAGCACATCCGCACCTTCGGATGGCGAGGTGCAATGATCCACTACACCATTCTTGGGGTTGTTCTAGCCATTCTCCATTTTATTTTCGTGAGCGACAAAAATCCCGCACTTCGTTACGACATCAATCCTAAAGACCGCTCTTTCAACTTTAGCTTCTCATTTAAAAAGCTTCTCAAGCAAAAACAGACCTGGATTTTAACCGCTTATGCCACATTTTCAGAAGCACCGCTCTTCATTTTTATTGGAATTTGGGCTCTTCCCTTCTTAACGGCATACCATCATCTCAACTTGAGCGAAGCAACCTTCATCAATAATTTTTATCTGATTGCCAATGCCATTTTTGCTCCCCTATTTGGATACCTCTCCACCAAAATGAAAAATCGCAAGCTCTTTTTAATTTTGGGAACTCTTTTAGCAACTATTTCTATCCTCTCTATTCTTCACCCATTCACTGACGCTCGGTTCATGACCATTTTGAGTTTCATTTGTATGGGGATAGGAGTGGCAGTCATTCCCCTTTGCTACGCTGTCATGCATGAACGGACTGTTCCTCAACTCACAGCCACAAGTGCAGCAATTTTAACAACGTTCTTCGCCCTTCTTGGAGCTGCGGGAGATCAATTTGTTGGAATTTTCTTAGACAAGCGATGGGTTGAAAGTTATTCGAAAACCATGTACTATTATTCCGCTGAATCTCTTCAAGGAGCGCTTCTACGCATTCCCATTTGGTTTGGGATTGCCTTTCTAATTTCCTTGTTTATCAAGGATACGAAAGCCAAACAAAAGTATTTCGAGGACTAAATGAAACCACCTAAGATTCAAAAAGCCATAACACCTCATCCAAAGCCCGTTTATGGCTGGGTCATCTTTATCATCAGTGTCCTTTTCGTCTTCTACAAATACATTCTCGAAGTCTCCCCCAGCATTATGACTAAGCAACTCATGTCCGAGTTCAAACTCGACGCTGCAGTCGTAGGGCATGTGGCCGCATCTTACTACTACGCCTATACCATCATGCAAATTCCCGGCGGATTACTCATTGATACATTTGGTCCCAGGAAAACTACCACAGTTGGCCTCCTTTGTTGTGCCCTTGGGGCCTTACTTTTTGGGTATAGCCAAAACGTCTTTCTGATGGCTTCCTCCCGCTTTTTAATTGGTATCGGAGCTACATTTGCGATTTTGAATATTTTTAAAATCAACTCGAACTGGTTTCCAGCCCATAAGTTCGCCCTCCTAGCAGGTCTAACCCTCACTTTGGGAATACTTGGAGCAGTCTTTGGCCAAGCGCCTCTTTCTCATCTCATCAATTTCATCGGTTGGCGCCAATCTTTTATCGATCTTGCAATTTTTGGCTTTATCTTCTCCGCCATCTTCTTTCTTGTCGTACGTGACAAACCGCGCCATCCAGCTTATGATGTGACCCCGCCTACACAAGGAAAGGTGAAACTTTCGGTTGCCTTGCTCCATACGATTAAACGTGGCCAAACATGGGTTCTCTCTATTTACTCAGGTCTTTCCTTTGCCCCCGTGCTTTCTTTTGCGGGACTATGGGGTGTTGCCTTTATTGAAGCCAAGTATCATGTCGATCGGACAACAGCCTCCTTCCTTACCTCACTCGTCTTTATCGGATTTGCAGTAGGTGCCCCTCTTTTTGGTTGGTACTCTTCCTTTATTGGTAAACGAAAGCCGGTGATGTTTTGGGGAACTCTTATTGCCTTTATCCTTTTGACTCTAGCCATCTACCTGCCACCGATTCCCTTTTTTCTTTATGCAATATTGCAGTTCTTCATCGGGTTTAGTATTTCAGCCTTTCTCCTTTCTTTTTCCGTCATTCACGAAATCAACGTTCCTCTCATGACTGCTACAGCCATCGCCATCATGAACACTCTAAACGCCCTTTTTGGCGCGATTACCGACCCGCTTATTGGGTGGTTCCTCGACCTTACAAAACACACTCCCCTTCAGGATGGAACACCCACCTTTTCGCTCAATGATTACCACCTCTCTTTTGCCATCATGCCCCTCTATCTCCTCATCTGCGTCATCTTGCTCAAATTCATCAAAGAGACAAATTGCATCCAAACTGTCCAAGATAAACCCTAACTCCAGACAACAAAGTCCTTGTGCTCTCACACAAAAATCATTTATGATGCTTCTCTTACCCTTTTATGGGGCAGTAGCTCAGTGGTTAGAGCAGCGGACTCATAATCCGTTGGTCGTTGGTTCAAGCCCATCCTGCCCCATCATTATTTGATCTCATTCATCTAGAAGCTCTTGTATGTAAAACAAACAATAGAAGACATGATAAAAAATCATCTAGACAGCCCTCTATTTACGCATTTTTCACGCAACTGGTCTGAATCCTCTAGAATAACATACAATCAATAGACCTAATCCGAAAAAGCAAAGGTTTTCTAAAAAGAATTTGAATACTGAGAGGCAAACTTTACGCCTCTTGCACTTTTGAGGATCTGAATTCTTTTGCGAAACTAAATGGTGATCCGCACGTCATGGAATATTTTAAAGATGAAGATCTTAAACGCTCGATGAAGTATATTTTTCAGCCATTAGAAAAATGCAAAGCTTGCTTTGAAAAATTTTATAAACAATCTCCTTCAATATGGGAATGGTCATAAACCTATGACGGTTTTAAGTTCCACTCAGTGATTGTCCAACGATCGTGAAGATACTTAAAGATACAAAGTGCACCTGTACTCACTTTGATAGGATATTTTTGCGCAAAAGCAGCAAAAATTCCTGTTATGTGGGGAGAAAAGCGTAAGATCCCATTACTTGTTGTCACAAGGATTGTTCCTGTTGGGTACTTTTCGCGCATTTCTTTAGCAAAAACTTTCCAATTACTGATAATTGCATCTGGATGAGCATTCCACCCTTCAGGTACTTTGGCGTGCTGGTTCCATGCTTCTATAGCTCGAACACCAATCCGACTTATCACTTTTTCTTCGGTCTGGTTTTCGTCTGGACCATAATCAATTTCTTTAAAAATCTCTAAAGGAATAACGGAAGTGTTGGATCCAAGAACTTCTAGTATGATATCCGCACTTTTTCGGGTGCGCAAGAGAGGAGAAGAGTAAACAGCATCTAGGGAAATATTCATTTTTTGCAGATATCGACCAATACATTGAGCCTGATAGACACCTGAAGAAACAAGAGGAATGTCTGTTCTCCCTCCAACGCGGCGAGGAGTTTCGCCTTTTTCAAAGGTATTTCCATGGCGAACGATAATGAGTGTTGTCATACACTTACTTCTTTTAACAATTGCTCTACACGCTCCACATCTTTGGGGCTATCAACACCAATGATTGGAAGACTTGCATTGTCAAGTTTCACTGTACTGATAGGATACCCATTCTCTAGGAAACGGAGTTGTTCTAATCCTTCTAATATCTCATATTGAGACGATTCCCATGAGGTATAGGCTTTAAGTGCTGCTGGAGAATACCCATACATCCCTATATGTTTGAATACTGGGGATAGCTCATGGAATGCACGGTATTTATCTTCATTGCGGATAGAAGGAATGATGTGTTTTGAAAACCAAATAGCCTGCTGTTTGTCATCTACAATCACACATGTGCCACTAAAAGGTGTATGCTTTTTGCTCTCTCTAAGTTGATCAAGAGCCTCCCAACTCAATTGGGTAATAGGGGTAATGACTTGAACCTGGGGATTTTCAATAAAAGCATTGATCAGTGCGGTTAAATAATGCGGCGGAGTTAAAGGAGTATCTCCTTGGAGATTGATCACAAAATCCGGTTGTGGGTGACATCTTAAGACAACTTCATGTACCCGATCCGTTCCTGAAGGACACTCTGCTGGAGTCATTACCCATTCGACACCAAGCTCTTCGCAGTGATTGCTGATTCTTTCATCATCAGTAGCAACAAAGATAGAAACATCTTCATAGTCTTGAGCAGCAATCCTGGCGATTTCAACCACTCGACTAAGCATAGTTTGGCCTCCAATTTTTATAAGAGGCTTACCCGGTAACCGTTTGGAAGAATAACGTGCTGGAATAATGATATTAATTTTCATGAAGTTGTTTTTTGATAATCGCTTTTTCTTCAATACTGCTCGAATAAAGAGGGGGGAGCATGATTTCCTCACAAAACCCCTGGAGGTTCATAATCATTTTAAGTGCGGGAAGCGATTGGTCTAAGGTTCTGTTTTTGAGATAAATCTGACTCGTTTCTAAAGTTTTCTCCCATAGAGCTGTGGCGGTTTGTGCATCCCCAGAGCATGCGGCATCATATAAATCCCGATACGCTTTGGGAATAATGTTTCCAGTACTCGGCACAATTCCATCAGAACCAAGCAGTAACGCTTTAACAGCCAAAGTCTCTGTCCCTGCAAAATGCGAAAAATCATCGCGATCTTTCCACAAGGCAATCGATTCTTCAAAACGTTTTTCGTCCCCTTCAGAATCTTTAATCCCTACAATTTTAGGGTGGTGGCTAAGTTCATCTATGACCTTCAATGGGATGGACATATGCGTTGTTAAAGGGATATTATAAAGGATCAATGGTCCTGGAATACTTGTAGCAAGCATTTCATAATAGCGAAGCATTCCATCCGGAGACAGTGAGTAATAACTG
Source organism: Simkania negevensis Z (assembly GCF_000237205.1). GTDB lineage: Bacteria > Chlamydiota > Chlamydiia > Chlamydiales > Simkaniaceae > Simkania > Simkania negevensis. Next base: position 1,612,040 of record NC_015713.1, read on the forward strand.
GGCAATTGAGAGACAACCACGTCAATGCCAATATCAAAATATCTCTTTGCTAACTCAATGGAATCATTTAAGCAAAGATGACCGATGCCAGCATAAACAGTAACCCTTTTGTTCGTTTGACCAACAACGGCTTCGGCTAAGTGAATCCGCTGCACACTTGACATAGATGGTCCCTCGCCTGTAGTCCCCAGAATGAAAGGGAATGTCCCTGAGACAACCAAGTGTTCAGTAATTTTTTGTGCTGCTTTGAGATCAATGTCTCCTTTTTCTGTAAAAGGAGAGATCATCGGCACCACAACGCCATGATATTTTTTTGGACATTTCATATAGGAACAACAGTATTAAAAAATGATAATTCTTACAAGAATAATACCTAAGAGGCGTTCTCTGAATTTTTGGATTTCAAGGGCATTTGATTTTTTTTGGAAAAATTTTTTATTGAAAACGAGGGTCAACTTAGTAAAGTTGTTTGATCAGCATTTTATATTACGGCTCTATCAATAATACTTCATACCCTTTTTCTTGTGGTTCTAATTGGAGATCATTTTCCAACTTCTCTCTAACCGAAGGATCAAGGATATACAATTCTAGTCCTTCTAAGTTGGTATTCTTATAGCCATGGAGCTAAGATCACGTTTTGATCGAGTACAGATTTCTTTAAAGCCTTAAACCACTTTAACTTCTCAGAAAAGGTAGAACGATACGTTCTGATTTTGAATTTTTTCACGATGCTATATTGCTCTAACCAGCTTTCTAGAGGCTCTTTTGGTTTATAAAACAAAAACCTTTTTGCCGTTCTCATTCCATTTGCTTGTAGAAGTTCTTTCCGTACCAGAATATTAAAAAACACACTGGACTAGACCAAGGCTTACTTTCTTCTCTTTCGAAACTTCTTTTAATGAATTAATGAGATTTTGAACCATTCTGAAATTCCGAATACTTCAAAAGTCGTGGCAAAGTGAAATGTGATATTTTAGTTGATTTATTTGTAGCTTAAATACTACAATATGCTACACGAAAAATGAGGTCGATATACAGATCTATGAAACCAATGATGGAAAATGCTCCTGCCTGGAATGGGAGTCCAAATTAACAAGATCATTGAGGGCCACAATATCAGCACGTTTAGCAAGAATTAAACTGGGAAATTTTGGTGATTGTAAATCGATTCAAGGTATAAAAAAGGTCTTTATGAACTTAGAGTTCATGTAGGACCTGGATATAGAATATATTTTGGAAAACAAGAAAAGAAAATCATCTTACTTTTGCTAGGTGGAAATAAATCCAGCCAAAAATGAGATATCAAGAAATCTCACCAACTTTGGAAGGATTATCTTAAATAACCATGCGAGGAAATAATGGCTAGAACAAGAAGTTACCAAAGCGCTTTAATAGAAAGGCTCAAAAATCCAAAAGAAGCGGCTGCATACCTAAATGCTGCTTTAGAAGATGATGGTCTAAGAGTTTTTCTAGTCGCCCTAAGAGATGTTGCCGAAGCTCATGGAGGCATTGCCTATCTTGCTAAAGAAACACAATTGAACAGAGAAAGCTTATACAGAACGCTCTCTAAGCAAGGGAATCCAACAATTATCAATCTCTTTCATATGCTTGATGCTCTGAGGCTAAAGATTAGTTTAAAAGCAGCTGTCTAAATATCAAATTAAAAAAATCTCACATTTTGTTTTTATCCATTTTGTGAAATAATTCGTCAAAATTCATTTAAATTTCCTGTCTTAGAGGCCAAGTCAAAGAATGAAAAACAAAAAAAAATTTCTCGCCCTCAAACAACTCGATCTACCCGTAGACCAGTACGCAATCACTGCAAGCGGTCCTCTAGGAATCCGCAACTTAAGAGATATCAATGATATCGATATTATTGTAACCCAAGGCCTATGGGATACACTTGCTGCAAGATATGGCGTTACCGATACGGGAAGCATTAAAAAAATCACCCTTTTGGATGGGGTGATTGAAGCATTTCAAGAAGGTTCATTTTATACTGCCCCTATGGATGCCAATGCCCCAACTATAGACGAAAGAATTTCAAAAGCAGAAATCATTGACGGACTCCCTTTTGATTCGTTAGACCGTATTCTTTATTATAAGCGCAAACTTGGAAGGGAGAAAGATCTACGTGACATCTTCTTAATTGAGCACTTCCTAAACATGCGCTTCGTTCACTTAAGGAAAGAACAACAAGACCTCGTCAATAAATGGCTTAAGCAAGACTATGTAGCAAAATATTGGCACGGAAGCGGACTGCAAAACACCCTTAATACCATTGAGAGATTTGTAAACGGCCAAGAAAAATTGTTTACGCTTTGGATGGCTTACGATAAGGAGATCCCTTTTGGATACCTTATGACTTCAAATGTCGATCTTAAAACGGACCATTTTTTTGCAAAGTATTGTGAAAGGGATGCAAAGGCAATTACCCTCGATCTACTTATCGGCAATACCACCTACCTCGGCAAGGGATTAAGCCACATCATGATCAACAAATTTCTCCTTGAAAGCTTTTCTTCGATCACCGATGTCTTCATTGACCCTGGAATTGAGAATCATAAAGCCATCCACGTTTACGAAAAAGCCGGATTTGAAAAGCGAGAAGAGTTCGTGCCCGAATGGGATCCAACAGGCAAAAACCTATTGATGCAACTCAAGATGGACACAAGCCAAAGAGGAGGTACTTCATGATCTCCTATAAGGAACTCACCAGTTTTATATGGCAGTTTATGCGCCTTCAGAAGGGGCTTTTTCTATTTGTTTTTACCCTGGATCTTTTTGTATGGTCCTTAGACGCCCTTTTATGGCCTTATATCCTTAATCTCGTTGTGAGCATTTTTACCCGCTTTGATGGAGATCGTTTGGCAGCTTGGGACTCATTAAAATGGGTCATCTTAGGAGGGCTTGGTCTCACGATCTATGTAGAAACAGCTTCAAGAATCATGGGGTTTTTAATGGCAAAAGGGGTTCCCAAGCTATTAGCCAACATTCGAATGGCTCTTTTCGATCATATTCAGCACCACTCTCCCCATTATTTTAATAGACGTTTTGCCGGCTCCCTAGCAAACAAAATCACTGACATGACAACACAAGTAGAGCTCATCATTAACGAACTCTTTTGGCCAATTCTTCCCGCAATTTCAACCTGCATTTTAGGCGCAGGGTTTCTTTGGTTTGTCAACCCTTTATTCACCTGGCTTTTAATTGCCTGGATTGGGATTCATCTGACAATTTGCCTCCTTTTTGCTCGAAAAGCAGATCATCTTGAGCACCTCCATGGAGAAGCGAGAAGTACCCTTCTAGGAAAAATCGTTGATAGCTTAACAAATAATTTTGCCGTCAATCTCTTTTGTCGTTTCAAATACGAGAAAAGAATTCTTTCTCCTTTTCAACGTGATGAGAAAATGAAGAGCATGTCTGCTAAACGCTACGTCGAAAAGATGCGCATTTATTTGTCATTGTTTTACTTCATTGTTGTGATTGTAATCATGTTTGGCACCCTTACCTACTCTTGGCTGCATAGCTATATTACAACGGGTGAGGTCATTCAAGTCTTTACAACGATGTGGTGGATCGCCATGATTCTCTGGAATATTGGAGCGTCTTTACCGATTCTTTTCCAGTCTATCGGTGTTGCAAAGCAAGCCCTTTCAGTCATGAAAGATCCTCAAGACTTAGGAGATACGCCTCAAGCTCACCTATTAAAGGTTTCTAAGGGAGAGATTCGTTTCGAAAATGTTTCCTTTCATTATGGAGAAAATAAGCTCTTTAGTGACAAAAAGGTCCACATCCAAGGAGGAGAGCGGGTTGGTCTCGTAGGATTCACAGGCGCTGGAAAGTCTACCTTTATCAATCTTATCCTTCGCTTTTTCCCATTGCATAAGGGAAGAATTTTAATCGATGGGCAAGATATTGCCCATGTGACTTTGGAGTCATTAAGAGAGCAAATTGCCCTCATTCCTCAAGATCCTCTCCTCTTTCATCGGACCCTTAAAGAAAATATCAGCTATGGAAAGATCGAAGCTCCTGAGGAAGAAATTTTTCAAGCTGCTCGTCTTGCCCACGCAGATGAGTTCATTCGAAAACTTTCTGATGGATATGACGCTAGAGTAGGAGAAAGAGGAACAAAACTTTCCGGAGGAGAAAAACAACGCATCGCCATCGCAAGAGCTATTTTGGTGAATGCTCCTATTCTCATTTTAGATGAAGCAACATCTTCTCTCGATTCTGTCACGGAAAAGTATATTCAAGAGAGTTTGGAAACTCTTATGAAAGATCGAACAACGATCGTCATTGCTCACCGCCTTTCTACTCTTTCTCGTATGGATCGCATTCTTGTCTTTGATAGAGGCAAAATCGTAGAGGAAGGGTCTCACAGTTCTTTACTAGAAAAAGAGGGGCTCTACTCTAAAATGTGGAAGATGCAAGTTGGAGGTTTTCTTCCCGAATCCCCTTCAGAAACTCTTTGACTACGCCTCTCAAGTTTTGAAGTAGCTTGAGCACATCTTGTAAGGAAAATTTAGAAGGCTAATAGTCAGCCGGGAAAGAAAACAGTATTATTATAAGTTTTTTAAACATCTTTTTTTATTGCGTTAATATCATTATAAACCCATAATTTCTTTCAAAAAAATGGAGGAAATATGCACATTGTAAACACCCACTTTAAGTCTCTTAATCAATACTTTTTGGAACACCCTTTGGTTAATGCAAACCAAAGCGACGTTTTTAAAGATGCAAAACAACTCACTTTCAGACCCTCAGTCACCATGCCCAAATATGACTATCCGATTACATCAGGATGTATGGAAGGAAAAAACGCAGAGGAAACATTGCAGTTTTTAATTTCCAGAATCGATGAGATTTCCAAAGAAATCCAAATGGAAGCTTGGATTAGTCCAGATGATGATGCAGCGCTATCACGTCGCAGTGCTTTTCATTATGCAGCTGCTTATTATCCAGAACCAGCTTTCTCCTACCTTTGTGAACTTCTCAATAAAAATAATCTCCTACTAGAAGCTCTTAAAATAAAGGATGTATTCAATCATACACCTCTAGATTTCGCTAATAAAGAAGATAACAAAGAAAATGCCGCTTACTTGGAAGACATAGAGTGGATTTTAACAGGATCAATGAAAGGTGAAAATGCAGACTCCAAAATAATCACTCAAGCAAAAACAATACTTTTTCCAGTTGAAGATGAACAGATATATAACTGCACTCGCTTACATTATATTGCTGCTCATTATCCAAAACCATCTTTAGTCTACTTTTGTCAATTTCTCAAAAAACATAACATCCTACTAGTAGCTCTTAATATAAGGGATTTATTTTCATTGAAGCCTCTGGATTACGCTAAGATGACACATAACACAGAAAATGCCACATATTTGAAAGACATAGAAGAGATGTTAATGGCATAGGTTGAGCCATTCTATTGCGCTTTTTATACAAGACAAAACAAGGGAAGGACCAAACGGTCCTTCTCGAGACAAAAGGCTGGGAAGAAAGAGAAAAATCCCTGAGAATAAGTGAAATCAACCCAAAACTTAGGTCAATATGAATGCTAAGAAAACGTCTATGCTACAAGAAGGTTTTTTGATGCGCCCAATGCAAAGTGGAAAAGACCTTCTAAAAATTACCCATCGATTTTTGTTTCCTTGGTCTACCCCAGAAAAAACTCAAACTATTTGGGAAACTTATGCTCTAGAGCAAGAAGAGGGCATTCGAACCGTTTTCGTCATAGAAAATCAAAATGAGATCTTAGGCTATGGCAGTCTCCTTCGAAAATCGGAAAACCCAACATTTCAAGGCTCTAATATCCCAGAAGTGAATGCCATTTGGATCGATGAGTCATGCCGCAGACAAGGGCTTGGCAAAGCCCTCATTCAAGTAATCGAATGTCTTGCAATCGAGGAGGGATATCACCAAATTGGAATTGGAGTGGGCCTTTACCAAGACTATGGCCCTGCTCAGAGGCTGTATTTTCAGTTAGGTTATATTCCTGATGGAAATGGAATCACCTACAAGGGGGCAATCACAAAGCCTGGAGAGTCCTATCCCCTCGATGACGATCTTTTACTATGGCTCGTCAAGCCTTTAGCCAAAACTTAAGGTTTAAAGCAATGACTTGCCCATTGGGATATCATCAACACCCCCTTCATGCCCATCTGGGTCGTTAAATGGCATATCGATATATCCTAAACACTGATAAAATCCTACCGCATCAGGAGATGATTCTGTATGAATACTCTTATAGTTTTTGGCTTTCAGATAGGTCTCTATCCATTCGAGGAATTGCTTAGCAAATCCTTGATTTCGATAAGCTTCTTCCATAACTATGATGCGTATGGCAGCTCTAGACTGTGGCCATAGCTGAATATGACAATATCCGATAATTTCCACTCCTTTGTATAAGATAAAATGGAGATGGTCTGGATGATTAAAGGTCCATTCATACGGATCAGCAATTGAGATTTTGTCGAAAAAATAACGTTTTCTTAGAGATTTCGCTGCCTTCCATTCATTATGATGAGTGCAAATAACAAATCGTAAAGAGTCAAATCCAGCGCGCTTTAGGATGCTACTAATAAAGGCATCTTTTCCAAGATTATAGCCAGTAAACATCGAGCCTTCACTCTTTTCAAAAGAAGACTTTTGTTTAAGTAACTCAAGCTTAAGAGCTCCATATTCATCCCGCACTTCGGGATGGCTTCTAAGATAATCACGAAAAGTTAGATTGAGGGTGATTTCAGGATGTCTTTCCTGATAAACATGAAGATTGACATCTCGCTCACCCCGCTTACTAAAACCATAATGCATCGGAATGTTATACTCCCCCCGATATTTAAAACCGATTTTCTCTAACTTTTGAATGGTCGCTTCCGGACTTTTGGAGACTAGAATGATATCAATTTTGGGCTTAGCGCAAAGACCCGGTACAGCTGTCGAACCTACATGATGCACAGCAATGCAATGATCCCCTAACGCATCCCTGATAAGTCCCGCTTCGACCTCAAACTGCTCAGGCCAGGAGGGATCATAAGGAACAACTTCAATTTTTCTCACTTCTTTCATTTATACTCAAACTACTCTAATTGGAGATCTATCTACTCAAACAATTTCAAATTTTGCTGAGTATAGAAGAATAGGAGAAAAGTATAGTTCTCCTGGGATTTTGGGTTCAATATCTAAAGAAAAGTCCCAGCTTCTCTATTGAGAAATTTGCAAAAATCGCCTACACTACTTATCTTTTTGAACAACATTGATTCAATGCCATGCGAAAGAAAAAATTTTTTCTTACCCTCGGAGCAGCGCTTGTTTTCATCTTCCTAGTCAGTGGGGTGGAAACGATTCGAGAGGAACTAGGAGATCAAAAGCTTGAGAAGAAACTCTCGCTGGATAAACCTCGCTTGGAAAAGTCATTTGAGCCCTTTTTGAAGGAAGAAAATGAGAGAGATGACATTTGCAGCTGCACTGAAAAAGTTGCAACACTTATTGATCATATCTTATATCGAGGAAGTAAAAATTTTATCAGACGTCCCGTAAGCAAAACTATCGCAAAGACGATGAGTCTCACTGCCCTTCCAATTTGCTTACTATGCGATACAGCGCAGTATACGGCAAAAGGGAGCTTTGAAGGAGCTTTAATCCTTTTCACTGAGGAGAAGGGCGATAAGAACCGTTTTGAAAAGCACTTTTCAAAGGTCAAACGTTGTCTTCTTGGCTTTGCGGCTTTTCCGGCAGGGATCATCTCAGCCGATATGGTGAGTCAACACTTTGTGGTCAATCACTCAGGTAAAAAACTCGTTGAACCCTATGGTAAACTCTACTCTACGAAATGTCTCGAGCTCTATCCAAGGACTCATAAAGATGTTGCGATGATCTTGAATGAGGCTAAGCAATCTGGCAAAAAAGCAACGTTTGCTGGGGCTTTGATGAGCCAAGGGAAACAAGCTCTTCCAATGGATGAAGAGGATCTTCTTATCCATTTCGATGCGTTAAATCAAGTCACGATAGACCCAGCTAGTAGAATCGCACGAGTTGGAGCAGGAGCTCTTTGGAGCGATGTTCAAGCAGCTGCAAATGAGCATGGACTCGCCGTCAAGGTCATGCAAGCCTCAAACGTCTTTTCCATCGGAGGTTCTCTCTCGATTAATTGCCATGGCTGGGATCACAAGGCTGGCACATTGAAAGAAACGGTCCATTCCCTACTGATTGTAAATGGTGAGGGAGAAATACAACGCCTTTTTCCAGAAGATGAGCTTTTTGATTTAGTCATCGGTGGATTAGGAGGCTTTGGGGCAATATTAGAAGCAGAGCTTGCGTTAACACCGAACACCAAGATGTCCTATGAGTCGGTCGAAATGCCTGCTCAAGAGTATCTTTCCTACTTTCAAAATCAGGTCATGAATAATGAGAAGCTTGGGATGCACTATTTCCGCCTCTGTTTTGATCCTAAACAAATGTTTGAAACTGGGATTGCTCTTAACTATTTCGAAGAAAGCTCCGAAGGTGTCATTTCAGCAATTCCATTTGAGCCTGCAAGAGGCAACACAACTGAAAGGGTCGAATTAGGAATTATCCGTCGCCTTCCAAAAGCTCTTCCCATTGCATGGCAAATGGAGCGATCTGGATCTTTGAGCACAAAAAAAACTGATCGGAATGAGGCAATGACATTCCATCTCAGATGCATTTTTAATGAGTCAACAATCGATGCAGAATGGCTTCAAGAGTATTTCGTCCCTGCCCACCAATTGAATGACTTCATTTCATTTTTAGGTGATGTGCTCAAGAAAAACGACGTTCCCGTTTATAATGCCTCTATCCGTTATGTGAAGCAAAATGAAAGTCTTGGTTTTTCTTATGCTCCTCATGAAGATATGTTTGCGATTGTCCTTTTCTTCAATCAATCACTCCTTCCAGAAGAGATACAAAAATCGCGCCTATGGATTCAATCTGTCATCGACTATTTAATCGTGCATGAAGGAACCTACTACCTTCCTTATCAAAATTTTGCAACACTCGAGCAATTCCACTCCTGTTACCCTGAATGGGAAAAAATTGCGGAGAAAAAAAGGCAATATGATCCACATCATCTCTTCACGAATGGCTTTTATGAAGAATATGTTCTTGGAAAAAATACTCTAATCGCTGATTCCAATCGCTCGAATTTTCGCTCGACTTTTGCCGATCCCCTTCAAAGAAAATGGGTTGAAGAATTTTTAAATCATGTCTTTATGCAATTTGATCAAAAAAAATTCATGGCTCTTGTCGACGATATCTTAACCGACTCAAGTGTGAATGATGAGGATGTTTATCGCATCTTGCAGCAACGCCTAAGTGAAGGATCATTCTCCTTTCTGAAAAAAAACAAACAAGCTTTGAAATCTCTGAGTACTCTGAAAGAAGATCTATCAGATCAAATGCTAAAGCTCATGGGTAAAAAGACTCTCAGGGGTTATGTCGAGATTGGTTATCCTGGAAGGCTCTGTCGACCACTCAAAAAAAAGCTTGATTTGAAAGGCCCTATCTATGTGATCAATGAAGGTGAGCAGCTTGCTGATTATGTAGAATCTGGCTTTCCAAGACCTTACAATCGCTTTGTCTATTTGAATGAGTATGAGCCCATTCTTCACCAAGACATTCCGACAGAAAGTGTCGATCTCGTTGCGATGTACATTGGTCTTCACCATATCCCAGAAAACAAGCTGGAATCTTTTGTTAGATCCATCCACCGCATTTTGAGACCAGGAGGGTCCTTTGTCTTGATGGATCATGACGCTCTTTCTTCAAAGCACAAAGAGATGCTCTTTGTGATTCACAGTATCTTTAATGTAGGAACAAACGTCCCTCTCGATGAAGAACTCCGCGAATTTCGCAATTTCCAAAGCCTTGCTAATTGGGAATCACTTCTCGAAAAATGTGGCTTTGTTCGGGACTCTCACCCTCCTCTCATTCGCCAAGGTGATGCAACACTGAATTCTCTTATTCGTTTCACAAAAAAAGCCACAACAGAAGAAGAGTTCTGCGCTCAAATCCATGCTGACCCTGAGTATGTTCGTGATCCCATCCGCACCTACCTTACAGCCCCTGAATGGCATAATGTGAGACTCACTCAAGGATATTGCAAATTCATTGAAGACATCCCCTTCTATCAGTTTCCTTGGTTTACTGAAATCAAGAACATGTGGTCTGTTTTTGGAAAGTCTTGGAAAGTCGCCAGACGTCACGCATCATTTTCAGAGGTCTTATTTTCTGATTGTACTCTCATGAACCTCTTCATTACGATCTTCAACACAGTAGAGTATGCGATCAAAGGAGCCATCTCCTACCCCCTATCTCTGATTTACACGAATGAATCGATCGAAGATGCTCGGAATATTCATCTTCTTGTTCGAACAAATACTAACCTCACAGAGATCGACCCTCGTATCCGTATTGAAAAAGAGTGTCCTGAAAGCCATCTCAAACACATCATTCTCCCTCGCTACATGGAGATGTTCCATATCCTTCTTAAGCTTTCAAATGAAGATCTCACGTATGTCGATATTGCAGGACAAAAGAAAATACAAGTCGACCTCAATGTAGAAAAAAATCAAGAGCTCATCCTTCCCCTAGGTTGTGAAAAACTTTATGAAATTCCAGTCACTGCAGACCCCTCACGAGTCTACTTAGCGCTTGATGTGGATGTAGAGCATCTGAATACGGCGCTCAAATGGTTTCAGGACCATAAGATTCCTATTGTCTATATCCATGACTTTTAGCCTGCACTAAAACCACTATGAACATGGATCTGATCCTTTTCAACGATGAGTAGTGGTTTCCAAAATCCAGTCAGATAGGGTATCTAAGACTATAGGTGCAATAGTTTCTTCAATTTTGCCATACTCTAAAATAGATCCAGATTCACATGTTTGAAAAAAATGGTTCAGTTTGGGAAATTCAGTAATCTTATAATTTTGGTTCCCAGCTTCTTTAAGAATTTTACCAATGAGATAAAGATTTTGTTTTGGAGGAACTTGGAAATCGAGCTCACCATTGATTGCTAAAACAGGTATCTTAAGATGCTCTAATGAAGTTCTTGGATCATAAGTCAAAAAATACCGGAACCACTTTGAGTTACAACGCTTAATTTGGGCTTCCATGGCGTTAGCATTTGCTTGTTGTTCTTCCTGGGGTAGTTTGACTAGCTGTTTTGTAACAATTTCTCGTATGAGTTTTTCCGCTTTTTCAATATCAGGTTCATTTATAATGATAGACAATACTTGCTTTTGAAAATCAAGTTGATGACTTATCTGCTCTTCACTCACTCCCATACTACGAGAAATCAGGGTTTCTTGCGTATAAACAAGTGTTTCGCCTGTTACGCCTTGTGCAGCCATTAACACAATAAAAGCTACATCCTTCGACTTAACTGCTACTAGTGGAGCAATCAGTCCCCCTTCACTATGACCAATCAAACCTATTTTTTCTGCATCAACTTCCGTTCGAGTTTTTAAGTACTCGACCCCAGCCAATATATCAGCAGCAAAATCTTCACTAGTTGAAACCTCGTAATTTCCTGTGGATTGCCCAATTCCACGCTTATCTATGCGTAGCACTACAATACCTTGTTTTGTGAGATGGTCAGCTAGAACCAAAAACGGCTTATGCCCAAATACGGTTTCATCACGGTCAACTGGGCCAGAGCCAGCAATAAGTAAAACTGCTGGGGATGGCTTTCTTGACCTGGGAAGAGTTAAAGTACCAGCTAAGGTTATGTCTGCAGTTATGTTAGAGTATTTAACTTCTTCTTCTTCGTAAGGAATGGCACCTTGTGGCTCTTGAGGACGCCAAGGCATAGAAATCGCTTCAGATGATTCATTTGCAGCAGCTATTAAACTGAATGCAGTGAACAATTCTTTAATCATGCTAACCGTTGTTTTGCTTTCGAGCATCTCTAGAAATCTAGAAGATAAGATGCCAAAATATTGCAGATAAAACATAATTTTTCAACTTGTAAGAACCTATGCTCTCAATTTAAAAACTGTAGTTGAAAAAGCGGTTGTATCTCTCTTCTTCTTCTCCAAAATACTCGAGAAACTTCGTAAGAAGTTCATCATCGAATTCATCTTTGAAGCGATAGAGTTTTTTCTTATTTGTGAAAGTGCGGCTTTGAATACTTCCAAAAGATCTCCATAAAATCCTTTCCAATTGCTTTTGAGAACACTCCTTCCCAAGAAAGCGCGCAATCCTCCGAACTTGGCCAAGCATCCCGCTTTCATCGGAAAAAAAATCTTCAAACCGCACCACTAACGCGTCGGGATGTAGCTTTGCAAAACGCAAGGCATCTTCAACAAAATAGCGCAATCCAAATCTCCGATAATCCTTTTCTTGAAAGTGAAAAAAGTACTCCATTGTCTTGAGGAGTTTTTCTTTTTCGCTTAGCAAAATCCAATCGCTATGCGTCATTTGGAGGTCGCTTAAGTCATCTTTAAAGAAGGGTAAGACATCAAAGCCGTAGCGTGAAATGTAATCTTTAGCTGAAACCAACACATCTCTTAAATTCCTCACCATGAGAATCTTCTTTGAAGTAGGATATCTCTCTAAATAGGCATCGATATCCAAAACAGATTCAACATGCAAAATTAAAAAGCTCTTCGATGGCGAAAACTGCGTATCCAAATAAGGAACAAAAGTAGGCCCTGTTTCGGGCAGGTTTGGCACGATAGGAGTTTTATTAATTAGGTTTTGTACAATAAGCTTGATAAAATGGGTCCCCGACTTTGGCACCGTCACAATGAGTGGTGGCTTTTCAATATCTTTCCCCCACAAACTAGCTCCCAAACAACAAAATAAAAAAACAGCTCTTATTAGATTCAATTTCTTCAACATAAGCTTGCCTTTTTAACTCATTTTTCGCTTTTAAGCAATCTCCTTTACGCTTATTCTTCGGTTATGGATCTTACAACTCTTCGAAAGCAGTTTCCCGTCTTGAAACAGGGCATCTATCTCAATCATGCCGCCACTTGCCCCATCTCATACGCCACCATTGAGCAAATGAAATTATACTGCCAAGAGATGGAAGAGCCTTTTGCCAAGCATGCTATGCGTTGGGCTAAGCTCACTGAAGAAACGCGACAACTCCTCGCAGAGCTCTTAGGGTGTCAGACCGATGAGCTCGCATTCACCCCGAACACTTCAACAGCTTTAAGCCTCGTTGCAAATAGTCTCAATTTCAAACCAGGTGAGCGGGTATTAATCCCACGTAATGAGTTTCCGTCCAATCGATACATTTGGGAAAACCTTCAAAGCAAAGGTGTCGACTGCACATTCTTTGATCTTCCATCTGACCGTTCCCTCATTGAGTTCTTGTCAGAGCAAGATCTCTCGAAGGTCCGCTTGATTTCCGTGAGTCTTGTCAGCTACCTCACAGGAAAAAAAATTGATCTCAAAGCATTTGGAGAGTTTTGTAAAAAAAGGGAAATCATCAGCTGCGTTGATGGAATTCAAGGTGTTGGCACATTTCCTCTCAACCTTAAGTCACAACCTATCGACTTCTTCGCGGGAGGGGGGCAAAAGTGGTTACTCGGTCCCCTTGGCTGCGCCTATCTCTACATCCGGAAAGAACTCATTGAAAAACTCCACGTTCCTCTTGTTGGCTGGACAAGTGTGAAAGACCCTAGGAATTTTGAAGCGAGAAAGCTCGACTTTGCCGACGGAGCAGCCCGTTTTGAACCAGGCCTTCCCAACATTGTCTCCATTGCAGGGCTCAATGCTTCCCTAAACGAGCTCAAACAGATCGGCTGGGACTTTATCTTCAAACGTATTCAATCGCATACCTCCTACCTCCTCGAACATCTTCCCTCTCTCATTTCAAATCAAACAGAACTAGGGGCGATTGTCACAGTCAAAGTTCCAGAGCACTTAAACTTACAAAGCTCATTAGATAAAAACCAAATCACCGTCACTTTGAGAGGAGGATTGATTCGAATTGCGCCTCACTTCTATAATTACCAGGAAGAACTCGATCAACTTCTAAAACTGCTGAGGAGGTAATTCATGCGTTATTGGCTTGGGGTCGTCTCAAAAGAACATGTCCAAAAAGGAATGGAAGGTGGTTTTGCACAAGTTTGCCATGGGAAAAAGGGGCCTTTGATGAAAATGGTCACTGGAGATGGGTTTGTCTATTACTCTCCCCGTGTTTCTCTCTTTGGGAAAGATCTCTGCAAATGCTTTACAGCAATTGGAACAATCAAAACGGGAAAAGTCTATCAAGTCGAAATGACTCCAGATTTTCACCCCTATCGTATCGATATCGACTACTTTCCCTCTCAGGACGTGCCCATAGCTGATTTAATGGATCAATTGGAGTTAACGCAGCATAAAAGCTGGGGAATGCAACTCCGCCGAGGCCTTATTGAAATCTGCCCTGAAGATTTTTCCACGATTTCAAAAGCCATGCAACTCTAATTTGCAAGCTTAAGTTTGACTTCTTTTTGATATTCTACCTCTTCAACCGGCCCTGTAACAACATAAGGCTTATTCTCCCAAAAACTATCTGTATAGAAAATGGTGTCATCACTGATCTTGAAGTATTTTAAATAGTAGAGGTCAAGCTCACCCATTTTCTTGATTAGAATTCGCTTTTTGTTCCGTTTAAACGTCTTATTCTTCCAGTCAGCTACAACTTCATAATCTCTTTCAAAAACAAACATAAAGTGGTAGCCTCTTATGGGACGACAGTCATAGTAATAAGACGGAACAATGTGCACCCCATTTTTGGTTCTCCCCTCATAGCTATACTCGCAAAGCTGCCCATATTTAGCTGTCAACCCATTCCCTAAAAAATCGTAGATAGGAGCTTGTTGAGCCTTCTCCAGATCACAAGCAATGAGAACCGATCCTCCGGTACGCATGCTCGAAGAAAAATCGTCGATTAATCGAGGACTAATATAGGGTGCGCAATCAAAGTGAAAGGGTAACTTTCCCTTGATCAGACTGGGCCTTGAGGGGGGAGTTAAATCAAGATCGTATGTTTCCTGGAGAATCCTGAGCGTTTTTCCCTCAATTGCAACGTCGTTTTCATGCATATACCCTGGAAGAGGAATACACCCCACCTTTTTAAGAAGGACTTGATCTTGGTAAAATGTAAATTTCTCTTCCGCAGTGCCATCTAACGTAACCCCTTCCCCTTTCAATATCTCAAAAAAAAGAAGCACATGTTTCCAGTTGTCCCGATCTAATGCTAATAAGAGGTGGACTCCTTCTTTCGACTGGCCTAGATAGACCGAGCTCATCACATACCCTTCAGTGCACTGATCATCGCAATCGGTTAAATTAAACGAGACGTTTTCAGGCTGAGTAAGTGCCTTGATGATCCACTGATAGACATAGAAGCGCCTTTCTTTCCCATCAACGATAGTTTCAAAGACCCAATCTGCATCTTCACGATCAGAGGTGTCGAGATGGGTGATTGGCAACTCAGTCTCCTCTAAAGAAGCTTGGTTCTTAAAGGCAAAAACTCCCAGGGAAGCGAAGCAAATCAAAGATAGGAGAAGAACTATTTTTTTCATGCAAACCATGGTAAAATTTCGCTATTTTAAAATCTCGTTCTTTTCTAAAATTTCATAGCAAAAATATAGAGTAGATCATGAAAACTCAGGGGCGTTTTTGGAAGCTCGATCAAAATGGCTATCTTCAAAATGATGCCGGCGTAGAATGTATTTCTCCCGAATTTAACCCTTTGATCGAAGCTGTTAAGAACACCTGTATCGACCATTTAGGTTCCTCTCTTCATAGTTTCTATCTAACTGGCTCTATTTCAAGAGGTACTGCCATCTCAAAAGTTTCTGATTTGGATACATTTGCTGTTCTAAAAAAAGATCATGACTTAGACACTTCGTGGTTAAGCCATACAGGAAAAACTCTGCAAAGTCAGTATCCAGTTGTCTCAGATATTCAACTAGAAATCTGGAAATGGAATGATTTAATGCAAACTGACAGTCTTTCCGAATACCAAGTTATCTTGAAGTTAAATAGCGTTTGTTTATGGGGCGATAACTTGGCCAGATCGATCCCACCGATTCGTCCTGATTACGCTCTAGCTCTAACAGAGCTTCAGCATTTGCAGTCGGATATCGATGAAGTTTTAAGCAAAATTGAAAAAGAGCCCAATCAGGTTGCATTTTGGTGCAAAAAAATCATGAAAAACCTCATTCGCGCTGGATTTTATCTCTTGATTCCAAGAGAAAAAAAATTCACAAGAGATTTAGAATTGTCCGTTGCAACCTTCCTCAAGTACTACCCTGAGAGGATAGAAATCAACAAATGCTTAAAACAGGTAACATTTCCGCTAACACACAAAAAGGATTTAAAAAAATTTCTAAAAAGTCAATTTGTGAAGCAATTACTCGATGAAACCAAGCAACTTATCCATGCAAATGTACCAACTGTCTGAAGAGATCGAATCAGCATATCGGAAATTAGACGAGCTTCTTACTCAAATTCCACCAAGCCAGATACATGATAAGAGAATTATGTTTGGGAATTTGAAGATTAGCGTTGTCGATCTCATTGCCTATCAAATTGGTTGGAGTAAGCTTCTTCTTGAGTGGTATCAATCTGGCATTGAAAAGAAGAGTATCCAAATGCCAGGAGAAGGCTTCACTAAGTGGGATTATCAAGGGCTTGCAAAACATTTTTTTAAGGCCTACTGCTTCGAAAACCTTTCTGCTCAACGGAAGTTTCTAAATGAACTCGTACAAAAGATTATCGTATTCGTTGAGTATGAGTCTCAAACAGAAAACATAGAAAAAGTGGGCATCTGGGACTGGTGCACCCTTCCCTCTGGGAAAAAATGGCCTCTTTCAAAATGGGTCTCGGTCAATACGAAATCCCCCTATCATAGAGCCTATCTACTCATCAAAAGCCTCCCCTCTCTCAAGAAGCAATAAGAAAATTTCAATAAATTTAGCCTTTTTAATGACTAAATTTCATAAAATTTGGTCATTAATCATTCTGATGAAGGTTAAATCATGTTTCAGCGCGATTATGTCATGCGTATCATTCAGCAATTTGTTCAAGCATTACTTGCTGTTGCCAATTTAAGACGGGAAAAAAAATACGAAGAAGCCGAGGTTAAACTCGCAGCTGCCAGTCGCTTCTATCTCAAGCTTGAACCGGAACTTTTGCTCATGGGAGATGCGGAGTGGCTGCTCGATCATTTCACCGGTGCTGATGGCTTTCTTGAGGCCGAGCGGTGCCTCATCGCTGCAGATCTTCTTTATGAACAAAGCTGCATTCTCCGAGACAAGGGGGTTCCCGATTCTCAAATGGAAGAACGATGTCTCACCCTTTATGAAGCAGCATTGCCATATAGCGAAGCATTTCAAACAGAAGAAAGGCTCAAAAAAATAGGTGCTTTAAAGCAAATTTTATGACAATCGTTCCTTAAATTTTATGTTCTTTCATAATATGATCTTTCCAAAAAATGGAGAAATCTATGACTACACCCATAGGTCAAACAGCTATTTCAGGAATTTATATTGGAGGACTGGTCGCGGTTTCTCCACCAACTATAGTGCTCTTAACCGCCGGTAGTAATGTTTTCAAAGCTATCATTGCTGGAATATTGGTCAATACAGTCACCGATGGACGTATGGATTCTGCCTTCAATATTCTTATCACCTCCCCTCGCCTTTCACCTCATGCTCTATACAGTTCCACTTGGATGCGCTATCAGTGTGATTTCAGCATTTGGATTCTATTTTTCAGAAGGAAGATGCCCGAATTATCAAGATCTTTTTGGTCGCACCACCACAGAAACTTCTGAAGTCTAAATTTGATTGAAGAAAAACGGGGCTTTCGTGCTTTAATTGTCTAAGTATGACAAATGAAATAGAAACAATTGAAATTTCCCCCAAAAAAGTTTGGACAGTGGGGCAAATAGGTGCTATGGCTTTTTGGGGAGGTCCTTTTGCTGGTGCCTTTTTGATGAGCAAAAACTACAAGGTTTTTGAAAATCAGTCTGCTGCAAAAAAAACTCTCCTTTGGGGCGCTCTTTTCACCACACTTCTCTTTCTCGTGATTGGCTTCATTCCGGAAACTGCCCTCGAAAAAATTCCAAGAGTGGTGATCCCCGTCTCGTATATGCTTGTAATGATGGAAATTGCCAGAAAATCCCAAAAGTCCTTAATTGAAAAGCACTGCAAAATTGGGAAAAGACAATCTCACTGGAAAGTTTTTGGACTCATCTTTCCATTCATGGCTTTGGCACTTGCATGGGGATACGCAACCCTCTTTCTTCTTCGATTCATAACTGGAGGCTAAACTTGAGTCAAAAAGTTACCATTATTACTGTTGGCACCCGAAGAATTGGCCTTGGAATCGTGCAGGTTTTCTTAGATATTCCAATTAACGGAGGTTATTTAACTAGATGACAACACGTACAACTGCCGCAGTCAGCGTTTATTTGGTCTTAAGAAGGGGCGAGGAAGTCCTTTTGCTTCTCCGTCAAAATACCGGCTTCATGGACAATCAATATGGACTTGTGTCGGGACATGTGGAAGCAGATGAGCCCGCAACTGAAGGAATGATAAGAGAAGCTTATGAAGAAGCGGGAATACGCCTCAAGCCTGAAAATTTGCGGGTAGCTCATATCATGCACCGTCAATCTGGTCGGCTGAATGTAGACATCTTCTTCGAATGCACGAATTGGGACGGAGAGATTCAAAACCGAGAGCCTCACAAATGCGCGGAGCTCAAGTTTTTCTCACTTCGCTCCCCTCCTAAAAACCTCATCGGCTATGTCCATGATGCACTGAGGGCCATCGAAAAAAAATCCTTTTATTCTGAATCTGGGTGGAACCTATGAAAAAGCTTCTTTCAATTTTTCTATCTTTACTGATGCTTCCTCTTTTTGCAGGAGGCCAAATTGCAAAAACATCAGGAATCGACATTTGGTACGAGACTTTTGGCAAGCCTACAGACCCTGCCATGCTACTAATTATGGGCGGATGTTGTCAGGGAATCTTATGGCCAGAAGAATTTTGTGAGCAACTTGCAGCTGAAGGATTCTATGTCATTCGCTACGACCACCGAGATACAGGAGCTTCGACTTGTTTTGATTTTGAGAAAAACCCATACGACTTAGGGAATATCGCGATTGATGCCCTCCATCTCCTCGATTACCTGAAGATTGAAAAAGCGCACCTCTTTGGGCTTTCTATGGGAGGGCCGGTTGCAGGTTTAATGGCGCAGAAACAGCCTGAAAGAATCTTAAGCATTGCCCTCATTTCCACCTCTCCAGACTTTCGCCCTCTCAACTTAGCATTGGAAAAAAAGCCTACTGAAGAAGGACTTCTTTCAACGCCCACTCAAGAATATTTGGACATCATGGCTCTCTTTTTAGAAAACCCACCTGAAACACAAGAAGAGATGTTAGAAGCTCGCGTTAAAACGTGGCAGTATTTACTTAGCTCGCACCTCCCGTTTAATGAAAAGCGGGAAAGAGAGCTCCAAGCAGAATTTTTAAAGCGGATGCGCCACCCTGAAGTATTGGCAAATCACATCAAAGCCAATATGCTCTCTGAAAATCTTGTACGCGAAGCTTTTTGCGATCTTGAAATTCCGGTGGTTATCTTTCATGGAACAGTTGACCCTATATTTCCTGCAGATCATGGGCAGGCTCTTGCTGATGAGATTAAAGGTTCAAAATTGCTACTCATTCCCAACATGGGACATGGGATTCATGAAACCCTCTATCCTCTCTACATTCAGGAAATCAAGTCTTCTTCCTTAAGAGACAGATAATAGAGATCAAACAAACAAGAGAAACAAACGTTGCAATCATCATTCCTGAGTGAAACCCATGCAGAAATGATGTTTTAAACGCTGTGATGACTTTGTCTTGCAAGAGCGGAGCTTGATGGCTTAAATAAGCATGAAGTTTCTCTGGAGCAGAGAGAAGCGCCTTCACTTTTTCTGCCATGACTGGAGGAATATTGAGCTGATGCTTCGTCGAAAGTTCCTGAAAGCGGCCCATTTCTGCCATAGTAAAAATTGTTCCAGCAATAGCGATCCCGATTGACCCTCCTGTTTCTTGGATAGTCGTAATAGCTCCTGAAGCTACGCCAGTTTGACTGCGCGGCAAAGCCGAAATCCCAAGTGATGTTCCAGGGGACCAAAGAATTCCCTGACCCATTCCAAAAATTGCCAACAAAAGACAGATCCAAAAAAGAGAGATGGAAGGTCCAATCCATGCAAAGAAAAAGACTGCGATGACAACGAGCAGCATTCCACTTGGAATCAGCCACCTTTTATCAATCCGGTCTCCTGCAGATCCTGCAAACCGAGAGACCACCGTGAAGGGAATCCCTGCAGCAAGGAGTGCAAGGCCGGAAACCCACGGTGTTTCATTCCGAAAATTCTGAAGATAGAGGGGCATGAGGAAAAACGTTGTCCAAAACATGAAGCAACCACAGAAAATGGTTAAAGCCCCTGCGGTAAACTGCCGATTTTTAAAAAAAGAAAATTGGATGAGAGGTAAATCGGTTTTCTTTTCGACAAAATAGTAGATAACAAACAAGACAACAGCAGCCCCAAAACAGCTAAGAATCGTTGGACTACTCCAACCCCATAACGGAGCTTCGATGATCGCGAAAATGAGCGATCCTAAAGCTAAAATGAAAATAGCAATTCCCTTAATATCGAGATGAGGAGGATGCTCTTCGTTACGCGATTCTTCAACAACAGCTCTAACAATGACAAAGCTTGCTAAAGCAATGGGAATGTTGATGTAAAAAATCCAATTCCAAGAAAGAAGCGAAACAATGATCCCTCCCAAAACAGGACCAAATACAAGCCCGACACCTGCGAGAGTCGCCCAAATCCCCATTGCCTTTCCATGTTCATTTTCTGGATAAGCATGGGTGAGCAGCGCTTGCGACGTGGGCATTAACATGGCAAACCCTATTCCTTGAAAAGCCCGCGCAACAATGAGCGCAAAAGGAGTCGTTGATAAAGCTGCACCTAAGCAAGATAGAGCAAAAATCAAAAGCCCAATGTTAAAAATCCTGCGCCGCCCAAATACATCACCGAGTCGTCCCATAGTCACAAGAAGAGAGGTCATGAAAAGGCCAAAAGAATTCATGATCCATTGAAGACTGCTAATCGAAGCTCCTATATCTCGTTGAATCGCTGGCAGGGCATTTTGGACAATGGCCCAATCCATAGCACCCGCCAAAACCCCTAAACCGATACCTAAACTCGACCAAAATCGATATGCCGATTCTTTCATCTCTCACCTACAGCGCATTTCCTCCACCATAGTGAAAAAAGAAATTTTGTAAAGACTACTTGTCATCAAGTAAAATAAGTTGAAGAAGATCTTTCAATGAGAAAAGTTCAAGATATCCGATTCAGGCAATTCCTTATGGGCTCATAAAGCAGGACAACGATGAAATACCTAAGACAAGGTGATCACATGTCCTAATCCGCGCAGCGCTCTTCAGCGATTTTTAGATACGCGTATAGAGCAACATCCCACTTTTTATCTGCTAGCGACTCGATCATGAGCTTGTGATAATTGGGATTCTTGGGAAGAGAACCTTTGAGGGTTTTCTCCATAAGAGCCGTTTTTTCTTGAAGCTCTTTCCGATGGAGTGTGTAGGGCAATCGGTAATCTTCATCTGCCGAACACTTTAAAAGACGCCCGAGTTCGGACACAGCTGTCTGTAGGTCCTCAGGAGAAGCACCCTCTTGAAAAGATGCGATAAATTTTTCAGCGAGGTTTTGAATGACAGGATCATGAGAATTCTCATAGCTTAAAATCTGCTTTTGCTCTTTCACGCTACTGAGTGCATTGAAGACATCTTGGGCAAAGAGACAGAGCTCATGCCCTTGTTTCTCTTCAGGTGTCGTATCGGCAAACATGGGAGCGCTTATGAGTGCTCCGGAAAGAAATAGAGCTTTAAAAAGTCCTTTCATCACTACCTACTCAAAAAATATCTATAACAAATTATACCCGATTAGTCAAAAATCATAAACTGAAAAAAAGTGACCTTCAGCAAGATTAAAAAAAATTTGTTGTATTTTAAAAATTCCTTTACATAAACTTCTTATGAAAATCTTGATCCTTAAGGAGTTTTAAGATGGCGAGCGATTTAAAAATTAAAGCAATAGATGGCACCCAAGGAACTTCCTCTGTAGAACCTCCAAAATTTTCCGTAGCCCAAGGCTTTACAGATCTTGAGAGCCTACTAAACCCTGGAAAAACCTATGATTACCCCTACCTTGAGGGAGGTAGAGTCCGACTAAATTCCTCAGATTTTAAGGCCGATGTCCTTGATGGAATGCATTATTTTTGCAATTTGCTTCCACACGATTCCTACTCAGACCATTTGACAACTTTTTCTACAAATACTGGGAATTTGCAAGCAGCTGCTAGTGCTTGCGAGAAAATTGCCACAAGCGGACCTCTATTGACACCTGCCGAGTTCGCAACTGCGATAAGAAAAACGTTAAGAGACGTTAACCTCACACTCTATACAAAACATGAAGCCATTCCTTTAAGAGTATATGGTCAACTCGTTGCTTGCCTGGTTTTTGTGAAAGCTCTCCCAAATCTTCCAGAAGACGTTTCAAAGTCTGCTGACATCCTGTTTGGTCATATACGAAATATTGAGATAACCAAAAATACAAATGCTATTTACTACCACATTCGAGATCATTTAAGTACGTATTTTCAAAAAGAGGGAAGTTGGACCAAAACTGGTAACACCCTTTACGGTTGGGTATTGGGATATCGAATCTAACTTGCCAGGAATGGGACCGGATTCGTAAGATGAAGTTATGAAACATTATGATGTATTGGTAATCGGGTCTGGTAGTGGAACCAAACTCGTCCGCCCTGTGGCAAAGTTAGGCAAGAAAGTTGCCATCGTTGAAAAAGGGCCCCTTGGAGGTACATGTCTCAATCGTGGCTGCATCCCCTCAAAAATGCTTATCCATACAGCGCAACTCTCTTCTCTCATTCAAGATTGTCAACGGTTTGAAATCTACGTTCATGGTGGGTATACAGTCGATTTCTCCCATTTAGTCGATCGAGTCTGCTCCACAATTGATAAAGAATCAGACAGCATTGCCCCTTATTATGACGACGAGCCTAATATCGACTATTACCGCGAAGAAGCTTCGTTTGTCGATGAAATGACTTTGCAAGTTGGAAGCGAAACTATTTCGGCCAATAAGATTTTTATCGCCGTAGGAGCTAGAGCTGCCGTCCCTAATATCCCAGGCTTGAAAGGAACTCCTTACATGACCTATCAAGAAGCACTGCGTCATCGCGAGCAACCTGAAAAATTGATTGTGCTCGGTGGGGGCTACATTGCAACAGAGCTCGGCTACTTCTACGCAGCAACCGGAACCAAAATTGAATTTTTGGTTCGTAGCAAACTCCTGCGCCATGAAGATGACGACGTCCGTGAAGCCTTTCAAGAAGCTTTTGCCAAACAAGTGAACTTGCGCATCAAATGCAATTTTCAAGAAGTTAAATATAACAAAGGCACTTTCTCTGTCCGGTATCTCGATGCAAATGGGCAAGAGCAAGTTGCAGAAGGAGATGCCCTTTTAGTTGCAACTGGGATTAAACCCTGGACCGACTCTCTCAACTTGTCGGCAACAAAAATCAAGTGTAACGAAAAAGGATTTGTTCTCGTCGATGACCACTTGCGCACGACTCAAAAAAACGTGTGGGCCCTTGGCGATTGCGTCGGAAATTACCTGTTCCGCCACTCTGCAAATTTTGAGGGAGAGTATTTGTTTCGCACCCTATTTGAAAACCCTTCGGATGAGCCGATTCACTACAAGGCTGTGCCCCACGCTGTGTTCACACACCCCGAAATCGCAGGGGTTGGGAAAACAGAGAAGGAGCTGAAAGAGGAGAATGTCGATTACATCGTGGGGAAGAATTCCTACGAGGACAGTGCTCGTGGAATGGCGCTCATGCCCAAAACGGGATTCGTCAAGCTTCTCTTTGAGAAAAACTCCCTTAAACTCCTAGGCGCTCAAATCATCGGAGAAGAAGCTTCGAACATGATTCACATGTTAATCGCCTTCATTCAAATGGACGCAACCTTACATGATCTTCTCAAAATGATCTATATCCACCCCGCTCTTCCCGAAATCGTCCGCAATGCAGCCCGTAAGGCATTTGAGATCCATAAAACCCAAAATCATTGATGACACGCCCTATTTAACCTCAGGTGAGTTAAACGCGGATACGCATGTCGAGAGGAACTCTCGCTGCTTTGAAAAAGGCCGTTTCAACGTCACTTCCTTGATAACACCCCACTGGGCGCTCTTTATGAATGATCTCTTCAAAAGCTTTTCTCATCTGGATTGAGCCTGCAGCTTCAATCCAGGATTGAAGAGATTTTTGGTCTTCACTTGAGTACGAGAGCTCTCCACGCATCGTAAAGTTGATCTGTATAATAGCTCTTTGAAATTTCGTATTTTGCTCAATTTTATCTCCTTCAATCGATCGGGTTCCGAAGTCGTAAAGGGCTAACTTAATAGCGGGATGAGATTTTCCCAATCGATGCAATTTTTCCAGTTTATCCCTCCAAAATTTGACCTCATCTTTGTGCAAGAGTAATACTTTCTGCTCTAACGTTCCAGATCTACTATCTTGAATGACAAGTGCTTTATATAGGGGCGTTTGACTTTCACTAAAGGGTTTGACAGGAGAAGCCCGTCTACCCAACATCCGATTATCTCTTTGCTGAGCAAAATTCTCGGTAACATACACTATTGATTCAAGTGAATCAGCCATAAAAGCAACCTCTTTTCTCAACTTCACAAAGTCTTGAAAAGTATAGATTGGAACAGCACCGGAGAGAGTCCAAGCATTTGGTTTATTTACTTGAAAGTAGCTCTCAGTGTTAAAAGGGTCTAAATCTACTGGCCACTTGTAAGGAGCATGGGTATCCTCTTTACGGTAATTCACTTTTGAAGCTGGAGCTGCTTTTTGACTCACATTGACATGGTTATCGGTGTCGACTTCTGTATGCTGGCTATTTTCACTTTCCTGTGCTTGATTCTGTGATTGATGAGCGTGTTGTCCCAAAAAGCGATCATGATCGAGAATGTTTTTCCCTTTCTTATAAACATGCACCTTTCCTGTAGAATAATTGAGTGGCACAGACTTTAACTCATTTTGAAGAGCCTGCTTTTCTTCCTCGGAAAAATACATACAGTCCGAAATAACACCAACTAGACCTTGGCAGAGATTTTTTAAGGCAACTTGTGGCTCTAACATCAAGTCAACATGGCCATACGTTTCAAATGGATCGATTTCGGTTTCAATGATGAACAAATCTTTGCTTTCCCGATGAATGGCGATTGTCTCTTCGATTGTTTTTGCAGAATCTCCTTTCACACGGACTGCTCGACTGACAATATCACTTAAAAGCTGGCTAGCAGCAAGTCGATATTGGGGATCAAGTTTCTTCGTTTCATTTTTAATCGCAAGCAAAATAATATCTCGGATTGTCAAAGTCGTGTCTGAGCTCTTTTCAAGCATTTTGCAAATCTTATGCTGAGCTCTTTTAGTCATCACAATGGAAACCCGTTGCTTTCCTCGTCTGGCTTCTCGCATACGATCATAAGCTTGAGCTAAATCAGTAAGGGTAATGTTTTCCCCAACTGTCAAAAATGCCTCGGCATCCTCGGCTTGTTTAATATCGGATCCCGTTGTTTGCGTATGAGTAAACAGAGAAATTCTCTTGCTCGGAAGAATAGTACTTTCACTTAGTGGAATGGTGTGGCTACTTCCTTTTTCAGCGATGACAAGGTTTTTATGTCTATCGTAAAAAACAACTCCTTGAAGCTCTGGGCGGTGTTCTTCAATATACCTTTGAAATTCTTCATTCACTTCTTCAGCACTCATGTTGTTACAAAGAGGGTCGAGATCTATTAAAGCAAGAGCTTTCGGATTTGTGTGGAAAAAGCGGTAAATTAACTCACGAAGGGCTGGTTTCGGATCACTTTCTTCAAGAACATGAACGGAAGTTGGACCTATTTTCTTCTCCATGATATGGATACTTTCCCCTTCTGTTCCTGCATGAGATAAAAGTTTTGTCAAGTAATGATAACAGCGCCAGTTTTTGGGAGTTCCTGTTCTAGAATACCGCTTTTTCCCAAACATTGAGTGAAAGTTCGCAAAGTTAGAAGACATGAATCGCTTGTAAAATTTGATGGTTGGAGCAATGAATTGCTCTGCATAAAGAGTCATGGCGCTATCACTTCGATTGAGCTTTTCCATAATTTTAGAAAGATCTTCTTTTTGCCATGTATCAATTTGATAGCCTGAGCAATGTAGAGCAAAGAAGCGGCCCGCACGGGTCTCTTGCTCATGTATCCCAAGCTTTTTTGATTCTGCTTTGGCTTGCTCATGTAAAAACTTAATAAGCTTTTCAAGTTGTTCCGCATTAAGACGTCTTTGGAATAAGCGCATGAGTGTTTTGATGTAACTGACGTCGGGACGTAAATCTGTTGAGTCCTCAAGGGGATCATCATTTCCATTTGCGGGTCTGCAATACTCACCATTCCCCTCTTTTGAGACGGTAAAGTCGACGTTAGTCAAACACTGGAGGGTATATTCTAAAAGAACCGTGACACACCCTTTTGCTTGCCCAATGGCCCTTTTGTGTGGGCTTTTTAAGACAAAATCAGGGATTGACGTTGCTTCGCCTTTCAAATATCTCACAAATTCACTCCGATGCTCTTCTCGAATTTCTAACATTTCTAAATGTGCAATCCGGTGTGCCAAAGTTGATTTAATCTTTTCTCGGAAGACTTCAGGTGGCAATTTTTCAGGTCGCTTTGATTTAAAGGTGATGAAATCTTTAAAGTCTGGGGTGGCTACAAGAAGTAGCATCACTTCGTTCATCATTTTAACTTCTTCAGACTGAAGAGTCAAAGCACTACCGAGAGGGTAATTTAAGATGTTACTTGTGGGATCGTCAAGCTTATGTTTTTCATCAGAGTTTTCGACTCCTAACTTATCAAGAAGTCGGAAGATCTCTCGATAGAGCGTGAGCCGTTTTTTCCATTCAGCAGTCCCATAGGTAAATTCAAACTTCCCATCGACATCTAGCATCTCTTCTAAATAGCGGAGTTCGAGAGCTTGCATATCTTTTTGGCGTGCATTCATGTGTTCACCGAAATGCACTGCTCTTTGAAGCACTTGGTGTAATCCCCAAAGTTGACGACTTGTCCAAGTCATAGAGCGATTGAACCGCAAAATACTCCCAATCTGTCCATAAGCCCTTTTCGTATTTTCAGTAAAAAGTGAAAAGTTAGAAGGAGCCACAGGATCGATCACAATATTGAAAACTAAGCTCTCTCCATCTGCAAAAACGCGATCGGAAATGGGTAATAAAAAGGTCTTTCCAGTTCCCATGATCTGTTCTAAAACGAGCATCTTATTGGGAGTCCAATGTTCGAGTAATAACCGGTCAAGTTGCTGGCTTTGCTTCGCTGTCTCGTAAAGCATGAATTCTAGAGCTACTTCATAAGCGAGTTTAGCACGTAAGACAAGTTCGGGAACTTCTTGACCTAAGTCATAGGCTGGGCGCCTTTTGAATTCCATTGCTAATGTTTCAAGGTTTTGAGTGTTTCCATCTTTAAGTTGATGGACGAGGTTGAAGAGCAAATTAAATCTTCTTCGAACTGTCAGATAGAGGTAAAGTCGTTTCTTGAGCTCAGGCCATTTATCAGGTCTTAACTCTGTTCTCCTAATGAACGCCTCATCATCGCAGTTTGTGAAAAGCTCGTAAATATGATCAAAACTAAGATGTTCTTCCCCAAGTTTTTGTCTTTGGAGCTTTTTGACAACATGAGCACCTTCTTCCTGATCTACAAGCGACTTTCCTCCATCAATAATTTTAACGATTTCATCCTCTTCTCTCTGAAGATGGGCAGCAAAGCCTTGAGTAAATTCACGAACGGTCGCAATAAAGTTTTGGGGATTTCTCCCTACTTTGAGTTCCACTTGAAGCCGCCGCTCAGCATCCCGATGATAAAAGTCTTTTAACCCGTTATTCACTTCATCAAATGCTGCTTTTAAAGTTTCATCATCTGAGGTCGTTTTAAAAACATCTACGGGATTCCAATCTATTGGCAAAGGCTTCATTTCAGCATTGAAATATTCATCAAAGAGTTGATCAAACGCCCGGTTGATTTGAGCATCCATTCTCTTGATGTCGTTGACAATGCCTCTTTCTAACCATTCTTTTTTTAATTCGCTACGTCCTCGAGAAGTGACAGTTTCACTCAAAGTTATTTCTCTTTGGTTTTCATGCTGAACTCCTCGATGAACAGTCACTCCTCTACCAACCCAAGGAAGGAAGCTAAATCCCCAAGCGAGCCACTCATATTCGGGAAAGAGACTCCCAACTACAACATCTCCAAATTGAGCCCCCACACGAAGGCCTCGATGTAAAATTTGCCCCTCTCCTTGACCAACTTCACGTGCGAGGGAAATGAGTTCTTTTCCAAAACGTGCAAGACGGAGCGGATAGGGAAGTAAAAATCCAGGAGTGTAATGGAAAATTGTATCAAGAGTTTTTGGAGCCGCTTTGATCACCTTTGAAACAGCTCCTGAGCTTAAAACACGTTTCGAATAACGGGCTTTGCAGCAAACAGAAATGAGCTCATACTGAATGAAGTTTTCAAAAGCCTTTCTCTCTATTTCTGTTGCGATTGATCCTTGCCGCTGTCTTGCTGCCACAATTGTTTCAAGTCGACTAGCTGACGGGAAATGATAGTAAGTTGAACCTGTGCTCACCACTTGCAGAATTTCCCGCTTTAACGACGCTTCCGTCGAATCATTTCCATGCATGAATTCCAGTGCGCGGAGAAGTTCGTGTCGTTTTTGGTTAAACAAGTCTCTATTCATTCCCCGTCCACGCTCATTCTTTGCTAAACGATAGTAGAGGGGAAAATAGCGGTTTAATGTTGCTCGATCCAACTCCCAAACAGCTGTAGGAAGAGAGTTTAAATCTGGAAAAACTTCCATATTAGAGTAAAAACTATTTATTTCAACTGGACTGATCATGTCTCTCAAAAAAGCACTGCTTTTCGCTTGCTCAACAAGATGAATCACCTCACCTAAAGCACCTTTACCTTTACCTTCAAGCTTTTGATCAGGCCCTACTGTATCAAAAACTGATTGAATCGCTTGCAGAACTAATCCTCGGCTCATTGAACTCGTTTTAGACTCTTTATCTAGCTGCAAACGGAGTTCGTGATAACGCTCTGCGACTTCTGGTGTGAACAAAAAGGAGTTTGCTAGATTTTCAACCCCAATTTTCTGACTTAGAGTCTCAAGTGGCTGTGGCAGTGTCTTTCCTACATACTTGAGATAAAACTTGCGGTTTGTTTGCCCCATTCCAGAAAGAAGAAAAAGCTCTTGGTATTCATTGAGCGTCGGTGGAAGACCGGCTTTGACTGCTGCCACGTATTCAGAGTACTTAACCTGCAGCAAAATCCATTGAAGGAGTCGGGTCACTTCGGATGAACTTTTTGGCAGAGTCACTTTGCCGGTTTCTTCACTATGTTGGATGAGACGGTTTTCAACCTGGATTGCTCCCAAGCGGAGTGCCATTTCTCGAGAAAAACGGTCCGTTGAACAAAGGAGTGGAAGGTACATCAATTCAAAAATTCCGTAGATTTCCTTTGGGAAAGGATGTTTTCTTCCATAATTTTCAAGTTCAGAAAAGTAACGCAAGCTCGCTTCTCTATCTCCTTTGATGAAATTGAATAAAGCAAGATACGCAAACCCCATCGGATCCGAGGTCATTAAGTTTCCATTTTCATCTAAATCAAAAGAGAGAAGCTCTTTTTGGTTTTCCATGATGTCTGGAGTAAAACTATTGATATATTGCTCTATCAGAGGAGAAGTCTGAATCTTTCCAATATTGCCAAGAATGAATTCCGACATAAGTGATTTCAGAGGTTTTGCGGTTATGTAGACCTTTTTTTTCCCTCTTGTATTCTCTAGGAGAAGGTACTGACCATATTTCAGTAAATGTTCATCTCTTTGCTTCTTCGAGATGAAGTATCCGGTCGCATCTCCTAATGCCATCGCTCGCATTTGACCCGCGTGCTCTCTGACTTCGAATCTAAGTCCTTTATTGGGAAATTCGATAAACGCGAGCTGATCAGGATGAGTTGCATGAGCATATGCTTTGATTTCTTTTTCATCTTCGAACCAACTGAGTAATGCAAGACCATGTGCATCCTGCGCAAGATTCACTTCTCGGACTAAAACACCATCGATGAGTTTTCGATTCCAACGCACTTCAAAAAGAGGATTTCCGTTTGCATCTTTAGATTCCTTAACAGGACGTCTCCATAGCTTTTCATTTTTTTTCATGCAAAGTAGATGACGACCTCTTCCAAAACGGGGCCGTTCTAACCAAAGTTCTTCTTCAAGAGGGAGATCGAAAGGCTTGTCTGATTGGAGCAACTCTTGACGCTCACGTGGAAGAAATTCATAATCAATTCCAGCAAACTGTCGATAGATTACGCAAGGAGCCTTTCCCTGATATGACCCCTTAGGAAATTCGATGATGACTTTTTTACTAGGGAAACTAAAACTCCTTTTAGATAGCTGTATTCCCATCCCTAAATCTGGAACCACTTCTTCGGCTCTTTGCTTTGCAATTTCAAGAGAAATTGCATGGGCCGCCTGTGTTTTTTGTGTGAGATCAAGTGTGATTCTTCCATTTGAATAAATGGGATAGGTTCCTTCCCAAATATCTTCTTCTTCTACCATCGTGCTCATTCCTACATCGCGCAAAATACTTTCAATCACATTTTTGCGAAGAGTAGGGTTTGTTTTGATTGCCTCTTTAATGTAAGGCTCCCAAAGGTAAAGCACCTCATCGGACTTGACCATGATATCAGGTTTTTCTCTAGACCTAAAGCCACTGAGAGGT
This sequence comes from Simkania negevensis Z, assembly GCF_000237205.1. GTDB lineage: Bacteria > Chlamydiota > Chlamydiia > Chlamydiales > Simkaniaceae > Simkania > Simkania negevensis. The sequence continues at coordinate 1,643,029 of NC_015713.1, forward strand.
AATGAGGTGTAGACAAGACGCGCAATATCCTCAATGGCTTGATTTCTCTCTTCTTCAAAAGCCTTATTTGGATCTATCGATCCGTAAGTGAGAATAAGATGCTGATAGCTCAGAACGATTAAATCGATTTCTTTTTCGCGATGCTTCCATATCCGTTTTTCTGCCGAAAGGGTTCTCAAATGGGGAATCAATCTGTACCGAATGAAAGCGCAAAAATCTGGGAAAGTATCTACTGGAACAATCCCCATCGCAAGACGCAGTTCTTGTCCAATCTTCGTTAAATACAGGCAGCTTTCCACGTCTCCTTGCTTCTCAAAATGCTCAAGAGCCTCTTTAAAAAACTGCCCCATCATCTCTGGCAAGTTAGACCTTTGCTTCATTTGACATTGAAGAGCACCTAACCGGTTGATTAAAAGATCGAATAAAAATCTGAAACGTGGTTCTCTTAACCGTCCCATAGAGCGATTAAAGAATCCTAAAACTTGCATCACCTGATCTTCTTTATCGCTATTGATCAGCTCAAGTAATCTTATTTCTTGAAGGGAAAGATCCTGAAATTTTAAGGGATCTTGTGCCATGACCTGATTCACAGAACGATCTTTCAGACGTTGCAGTAACCCTTGATAATCGAAATCAAAATTTCGATTCCCCTCCCCACTCAAAGAGTGCTCAACACCTCTTTTCTGAATGCGATCCACAATGCCCACGCGATGCCTAGACTTAAAATCAATTGTTGGCATGCTGCGTGAAAAGGATTGTTGTCTTAGAATTCCACCTGTGCACTTATGAAAACAAGTTCTTACATTGTCAAAAAGCCACCATGAACTATCTTGTTTATTAGTAGGCTCTGACCTGGGACAAAACTCTGAAGTTCCTACGCAATTACGAGCTAAGTAATCCATTTCTCGGAGCATGGAAAAAGCTTCGGGAAGTGGGTAACCTTCACTTCCTTTTGGATTAGAAAAAAGAGTCTTAAACTGCTCCCAACTTTCGACATTTGGCTTCACGCCACACCCTCGAAGCCGTCTTTGAACTTGAGGATCTCTGAGAAGTTTTTGGTAATAGAGCCCTTCTTTAGAGCGGTTAAAACCAAGATAAGAGGTCTGCCCATCATTAGACATAAAAGCAGGTGTATAAAACCTTTCTCCACGGCCATCATAATTAAAAAGGCAATCTTTTCGACGGCAATCTATTTCTTTTTCTGTGTACACTTTCTCAATGTTAAATCCAAAATAGCGGGCTGTATGAGTGAGTTGGGAATAAGTCTCATGTCGAATCACACGAATCGCGGGACTTTGCAACCAAACCCCTAAATCACACCCATTTGCTTGAAGTTCCGGCGGCAATTGTGCTTCATCCGATCGCCGTGCTAAATGGTCCATAAGTGCATAGGCAGTATACAACGTTGTGACCACTTCGGAATATTCTTCTGGTGAGAGATCAGAGATGATAACGTCTGACATTGAATGAATCACTTGCTGAAGCAAAGACATCGTCTCAATTGGATCCACTTCATTCCACATGTCCGTTTCATCAGGAAGCTTCAGATTGCGAAATTGTCGATTGATATAGAGAAGCCGTTGGTAATTTCTATCGTCAGGAGATCTTCCGAGTCCTTGATCTTCCCCGAGAACTGTCGCTTCTAACATCCATTTAGAAAGCTCTTCTTTTAGGTTTTCTTTTGTCACGAGCATGCGATACGGACGAGGCAATTCACTTGTCGAACCATAAGCAGAAATTTTCCTTCCAAGCCCTGGCCTAAGTGGATCAGTCTCTCGCTCTGAAGTCCCTGTCTCAGCCTCTTTCTGTGGCTTGAGCCGGAGATGTCCTATTTCGTTTTTTCCATAGGGAATTTCATATGAAATTTCTCCTGATCGACTCACCTTCTGGCTCCAGTTTCTCGCTTGGATCGAAAGCTGAGTTGCCTTTTCACCGCCAAGTAAAAGGCGAACAAGAATACGAACCACCACAAAGATGAGACGTCTTTTGACATATACGATCGCTTCTCTAACTAGGCGATAAAATGCGCGAAGGCTTTGATAGACAGGTTCTGGGAGAACAGGTTTCAGAAAGCTTGGGCCAAAACATGCAATCAGTTTTGAAAGAGTTCCAATGCTCATCGAAGTGTAACCCACAATCGAGGGAAAATAGGCTAAGATCAAAAATTCAATAATGCGCGAAGCTAAACTCACCTCGAAAATATCAGACATAATTTTCGAAACTCCAAAAAACAAGCGGACAAAGTGGAAGAGTGAAAATCGAAAATTCTTCAGCTGTGTGATTGTTTTTTGGACCCCAGCCCAAGTATAGAGATTGTCATTTGCACGCTTAGATCGCATCGCATTCATTTCATCATCGGTCAATGTCGGGAGAATATCTCTAAAAGAGAGATCAACCACTTCTTCGATATCAGCTCCATAAACAACCATGAGAGCTTCTTTGATAAGTGACAGATGAGCAGGAGCCACTCCAATGGCCAACGTCAAGGTTTTAAGCATCTCTTGCAGATCAGGAGGAATAGTCACAGACGAAGCAGTTTTAGATATAGGTTTTTCAATGTTAAGAGTTTGTTCTGCTTCCCAAATGGTTGCATAGAGTGCTTTGAGTTCATTTACAGATAGCATTTCCTTGCGGTAAAGCTCGATCCCCAAATTTGAAAGCTCTGAAATGGCCACACGAAAACGTTCTGCTTCCTGAGAATGCTCCTGGAAATAATTTGGATCATCTACCACATGTCCCCACATACGGATGAAAGCTTGTAATCGCATCTCATAGGCATATTTTTTCTCAAACTCATTTTGTGGAGTCTCTAAGTGGTGTTGGAGATAATGCAGGAGATACTTCCAAGTTCCTTCTCCTCGCAGCTGATCTGATGAGATGAGCGTCTTTTCTGTTGGAGAATCAGGATCTTTTTTTAATGTCGCAAGCAGCCCCTCATGAATGTGCTGAACGGTAAAACTATGAGACTTGTCCCACTCAGGTAAAGCTCGATACGAAAGAAGAGTATAGAAAAATGCTTCATCAAAATTCTCGAGGTCGAGATCAGAATATTCAAGAGGTAAGACAATTCCTTGCTTTCCCTTCAACTTTACCGTTTGGATGGGCTTGTGCTGGTGCTCCCTGCGCAAAAAGGCGCAACTTCATCTTGCCATTGGATTGCTTTTCAAACTCAAACCAAACAGCTTCTTCCTCGCCTTTCGGGAGTCCCAATGATCCTAAAATCGGCTTGGCTGCAGGAGGAAGATTCGCTGCAAGGAGTTCATTTATGGATTCCATTTGAGCATCGATGACATGACGACTGCTTCGAAGTGCATCCAAGAGAGATTCTTGAATCACTTTTTCAATCCCTTTTTCTTTGAGTTTTACCCAAATCTGCTCTCCCAATCTCTCACCACCATCTGGAGCAGGAGGACCTAAGAGAATTTCTTCTAGGTCTTGCTTCAAACTACTCTTGATGCCAGACAAAAGAGCTTCGGGCAAAACCGCTTCTGTCATTCTTCCTACTTTATGGAGATAGTTTCGGATTCCCTCTTCAATTTTTTTCCGAACCCCAGGAGCTTCTTCTTTCGCACCCCAAATCGCATTTTTGAGCTTTAATGAAAGGCTCTGAATCACCTCATCTGAATTTCTTCCAATTAAAAGTTGGTGAAGATCTTTGGGCAAAAACTCTGAAAAAAGCGTATCGACAAGAGGACATTCTAAAGCTTTTCCATTCCGAACCCCTCCAAGTGTAAGGTAGGAACGCCCCGTTTCAAGCCCTCTGATTTCTTGAGACATCTGCTGAGCTAAGCTTTTAAGCATCTTCTTTTGCTCAGAAAAAGGGGTCTCCTTAGCTCCACTCACTTGCAAACGAAATTCGGCATCCCTTCTAACAGCATCATCTAGTGCCATTAGAAATGTGCTTCGCATAAGAGTTTCAGGCAAAAAGCTCTTAATAAAAGCAATGACTTTAGGTAAAGACTCTGCTTGATACGTCCCCATGCCATGAAAAACAGCATCGAAAACTTCGGCATCAATTGGGGGTGCTGACGAGGATCTTCTTAACAAGGAGAGAGCTTTGAGCTCATCTTTACTCGATAAAAACGTTGAAACATCAGAAACTGAAGACTGCGATCGCATCTCTGCAAGGAGTCGACCGACATCTTGTGAAGGTTCTCTCTCCACTTGTTGTCTTGCCGGCCTATCACCACGAAGTGCTTGCAACCCGACTTCCACAGCCTTTTTCAACCGGTAAGTATAAAAATGCTTTGAAAAATAGTTGTAAGCACGTTTTCCTTCAGCTTCTATTCCTGAAGTAACAAAATGAATCGCCCCCTTAATTCCTCCAAGAATTGCAAAAAAATTGGAAAGCGCAATGCTTTGGTCCATTTCTTTCATCTTGTCAGGTCTCAAAACTGTAACATTTTTTGAAGGAAAAAGAGAAACAGCCTCCCTTGAGCCCGTATAAGGTAGACTTTTTCTCCCCGCAGAAAGAGGGGTAAACGAAGCTAAATAGTTTAAGAAATCGCCTATCGCCATAAAAATGGGTATTCTACTTAATCTCGTGGCGAATTATCATTAACTACTCAATAAATTGCAATAATAATCGAATTTTAAATAAAAAGAAATAATAAATTATTTAATATTTATGAAATAAAAAAGGAGGAAGAATCCTCCTTTTAAACTGAAACAAAAAAATCCTTAACTCAAATAATTAGTAATGCCTGATTGGCAAACGGGCAAGCGCAACTCCATAAGATTGGCTGAACGAGCTGCGAGCCTCTGCAAAAAGTTCCCTTAATGAGGCATTTCCCGTCTTCTGAATCACCTCATATGTGGCTTTTCTCAAACGAGCTGAGACTTGTGCCATTTTCTTGACATCTCCAGGTGTCATCGCGTGCCTGCTAGCCACCTCAAAAAGTTTCATAAAAGACTTTAAAACCTCTCCAAAAAGATGGGCCTCACATGATGTCGGCTTATTTGTTGAAACTGGATGTACCATCAAACCTCCTACTACTTTCGATCAGGGCTGACTGCCCCGTCGGATTCCAATATAGCGAAATCTGACTTATTAAGTAAGCTTAAAATAATATTTCGCATTATTATAATTTAGTATAATTAGTAAATTATGAAGGTTAAAATTTTATCTCTTTATTTTATCTATTTTCTTGATCTCATGGGGCTCGTCTTTGTCTATGTCGTCCTCTCCCCTCTCATTGTCAATTCCTCTTCCATGCTCCCTGAAAGCACGTCCCTTTCTACTCGAAATGTGATTGTTGGTCTTCTCTTTGCTACCTATCCCCTTGCCCAGTTTTTTGCCGCCCCAATTTTAGGAGACCTTTCAGACCGTTTTGGCCGTCGTATTATTCTTCTCCTTTCGTCTTTTGGAACAGCCCTCTCGCTCACCCTTTCTGGAATCTCGATTTTAACTTTCAATCTACCCCTCCTTTTCATCAGCCGCTTTACTTCCGGTCTCTTTGCAGGAAACCTCACTGTTGCTCAAGCAACAGTCTCAGAGTCTGTTCCTAGTGATCGCCAAGAGCATTACATGTCTCTCTTCTCAGCTGTCGGAGGCATGTCCTGGACACTCGGCCCGTTTATTGCAGCATTTTTATCGGATCACCGGCTACTCCCTTTCTTTAACTACGCCACCCCTTTTTGGTTTTTGACAATTTGTATGTTTCTCGCCTTTTTTCTCATTTATTGGAAAGTCTCAGAAACACGGACAGGACCCACAAGCAAAAAACTAAAGCTCCATAAAGTTGCCAGTAACCTTCTTTCAGTTTTTCGGATCCAATCGGTTACAGTCCCTTTCATCGCCTCACTGATTACGATCTTTGCTTGGATGATGTATCAAGGATTTTTAGCTCCCTATCTCATCGAAAAATTCCATTTCACAGAAGAATGGGAAGGATATGCTTATGCCGTTTCATCGCTTTTTTGGATGTTTGGTGGATTTTTGACAGCCCATTTCCTGAGGCGAACACCTGCAACAAAGCTCATCATGATCCCTCTCGTCCTTTCTGGAGTGAGCGTATTTTGTTATCTCTTCACCTTCCACCCCTATATCATCTGGCCCTTGCTTGCAATTGCCAATCTCACCCAGGCCATGGTCACAGCTTGTTTTTTTGGAATTTTTGCCCGCTTTGTCCCCCCTGAAAGCCACGGAAAAATCTTTGGATCCTGGAATGCAGGCTTTGCCTTAGCATCAACGCTTGGTCCCTTTCTCTCCGGTATCTTTGTTCGGTTCCAAATCAACCTACCCTACCTTCTCGCGTCGTTCATCATGATTGCAACAGCTTTCTATTATATCACTTGGTTTAAGCGAAGCAAAGCTATCCGTTGATTTTTTCACAATTTTATTGACCGACCGACGGTCAATATTCTAACATCTCAACCAAAACAAAGGATATCCCCTATGAAATTCACTCTTACTTACCACCCCATGATTTTCTATCTCATTACAATTTTGTTCTCTTTAGCTTGCACCCCTTTTGTTGCCTACTTCAGCAACCGTGGTCAAAATGACAAAGTGATCCTTCTTCTCTGCCTCACATTGTTCTTGCCCTGTCTCACAGCAATTGCCCTGACTTATTTCTCAGGAAATAAGGAAATGATTCAAGACCTTTGGTCACGACTCATCCTCGTTAAAATCCAACCGATTTATCTTATGATCATCATTTTGTTCATGCCATGTCTTACGCTTCTTGCCACAGGGATATCTTTAGCTTTTGGCTACTCTAGCGAGCAGTTTTTCCTCGCTAAAAGCCTCAGTGTGATGAAAGGCTGGAGTATCCTTGGGATATTTGTTCCCTTGGTATTAGCTCCTTTGATTGAAGAGTTTGGGTGGCGAGGATATGGGGTCGATAGCCTCAGATCACATTTTAATCTTTTTGTAACCTCGGTCTTATTTGGAACTCTATGGGCTCTTTGGCATCTCCCTCTTTTCTTTGTCAAAGGTTGTTACCAAAACCAACTTTTTCAGCTAGGCCCGATCTATGTTTTAAATTTCTTCTTAAGTGTCTTTGTCATTGCATTTATCATGAATTGGATCTTCTACCAAACTGGCCGAAGTATTCCCGCTCTTATTTTATTCCATTCAATGATTAACCTTTCCGCAATGCTATTTAGAACAGAGCCTCTGACAAAGTGCATTGCAACTGTGTTGCTCTGCCTTGTGCTGGCCTTTATTGTTATTCAAAACAAAGCTATTTTTTTCGAAAAGCGTTTCTTTGCTTAATCAAATGAAACTACCCGTTAACCTCACGCTGAACATATTGATTCGCTTGAGTGACAATCTCTTCATAACTTTTGCTTCCTTTAGCAACTTCTTCAAGAGGCTTAGCAAACGTTTCTACTTGATAGAGAATGGTGCTGAGGATCATTTCGAGATTGGCAGGCAAAAACTCTTCACTCAAACTGGGATAGATGTACCGATAATAGAGAAGATGATCGGTTTCACTCAGCATAAACCCTGGAAGTAAGGTCACCTTATTGACAAGTGAAACCATACGCGCTGCTTCAGGGAAGGCTTTGTTTTTGACTTCAAAGGGAAGGACGAGGAAAAAGTCTAGAAATCGAGGATGGGACAGCTCATTGCGGTGCGCCCCCTCTGGAAGAATTTGGTCATATAGTCGCACTTGTAGAGTGAGATCTCGCATCTCCTCATCTCGACCAAGTGAGACAAAAAGTTGATCAAATGGAGTTTCTTCCGATGCCCCTTCTAAATGGGTCTCAAAACCCGAATCACTGAAAAAATTTTGAATCGCAGTCAAATGTAGTTTCACTTTCGGCCCTCCAATAGTAGCTGATATCGACGTTTAAGAAATCCTTCGGGATTTAACGCAAAAGCTTCTCTTTTTTCAGTTGGAATCTCGAGGAAATTCATGATTTCCACCATAGGGAGTTTGTCTTTTCCACTCCACTGAATTTTCCTTATTAAATCCTGCAAGAACAGATTCCAATCTGCCTTGTCTCGATTGATCTGATTATCAATCTTTTGAAGCCATCTGCGCTTGAGAAAAAAGTGTGAAACAGCAATAACTGTGACTAAAACAAGCACACCGATGACAGCATAAGTGAGTCCTCCTGAAGCCACTCCTGAGGCGAGCAAAGCTGCAATTCCCAAGACACCAGCAACAACTAAAAAGGCATTTGAAGCAAAACTGATCCAATTGTTTCGTTGGCTGATTTTTAACGCCTCTGCCTCGACAAGATTCAGATGGGTTTCTATGACTGTTAGATCGTGTAAAAGAGCTTGATTGGGCATTTTCAGATTGAGCTGATCTAATTTTTTTGACCGTACAGCTAAAAGCCCGATTTTTTTCTGATCATCGTGAAGCCCTTTCAAATTCATTGCCATCCCTACAGTTCCCAAAACAACTCCTAGACCAGCTCCGGCTATTCCAACCCAATTCAATGTTGTAGCAGCTGCAGTGGTCGAAAAAGAGGCGACAAGAGATTTCAGCATTGTACCCACCCCGCTAGCAGCGGTCGCCAATTGAGAAGCAGTGAGTGTTCCGAAGATAAACATTTGCGCTTTCATTCGGGCTTTTTCACTTTTTAACTCTTCGATATTTAAACTTGCCTTTTCTTGTAGATCGGATCCCAAGGCAAGTAAACGGGTTCCCTGCTCTAGTGTTTTGTGAGCAAGCTCAACTTCTTCGACAGAAGAATCTGCTAAAATCACTTTTTGAGCATTGGTTCGCATCGTTTGCCCTTGGTTTACCATGAGCTGAGCATGTTTGAAAATATCTTGGCATTCTCGCAAATCCCGTGCAGCTTCTCGATGGCGCCACATTGAATGTCCCGTTTTGTAAATTGAAAACGCCGATACGGGTAAAGCAAAACCGACAGATAATAACCCTGAACTTGCTCCCATTGCCTGAGCAGGTGTTTTTCCTGTCACTTTCGAAGTCGCTGCAAGGGAAAGCGACAGTTGCGCAATCGCATTGGGATTAGAAATCAACTTTTTCGTAAACAATTTCTCAAGCACTTTTTCGATTGTCGATCGTTCAGGTCTTAAGCGTGAATGGACCTTATCTAAAATTTCTTGATTTTTGAGGTCTTCATAAGAACGGACTTCTTGCGAGGCTAAAAAAAAGAGGCTAATTTTATCGCTAAAGACGTGTTTAAGCTCAGTAAATGCTAAAAGAAGGTCTTCTTTTGTTTCGAGGATCCGCCCTTTTTTTAAAGTCATTTGGATATCGCCACGAATGGAAATCGGTTCCTTTAAAATCATATCGAGTTCATCCATTGTTTGACGGTAAATCTCAATGAATTCTTTGAAGCGGTTCGGATCAAATTTTTCTCGAAGTCGCTCAATAAACTCGGTTTTTCCCTGCTTCGCTTCGATCGAAAGGTCTTTTAAAAAGGCAATTTCTTCCCATAGATATTTCGTTAAAAGGCGTGCGCGTGCTTTAGTGAATTTTTTTGCTGTGAGGTCCTGGACGCTATCAAGAAGGCCCATTAAATGTTCAAAGTGAACACCGAGCTCTGACTTTTCTCCTTCTGAGAGATCCGGAGCTATTTGGCAGGAGTGAATTGTCTTTTCAAAATGAGCTAAAGCTTTTCTAAGAGCATCTTCTTCAGCATGAAACGCTTTAGCCAAGAGATCTCCACCCCCTCGATGCCACTGATCGAGATCTGGCGCTTGCTCCAACTTCTTATCAGTTGCATCCATAAGTTTTGAAACGGACTCATGAAACGAGTCCGTTTCTTTCTTTAAGTCTTGACGACTACGAATCACACGAGGTTGTGGCGAAATTGGAATATCCATATTTCGCCTTGTACCCGATCTTTAATTATTAGACCAGCTGAGCTATCTCTATGGCAATAACTAAAAAAGCATAGAGTCCTAGCAATGTCAACAAGTACCGATTTCCCAATACCTTTAGATCGGTTTTAAGCTTCCAAACATACTTTCCTGACCACATGAGACCAATTGGCAAAAGCCCATTTAAAAAGGCTTCTCCAAATCCACCCGCTACACCAAGTGCTGTGCTAAAAATTCCTGGATTTAGTGCCGCTAAAAAAAACGGTGGAGTGAACGTGAGGACTGTGAGCCCAATTCGCTTCCACCCTTTGCGATGAGGAACACGAAAACCATCCCCCAAAAAGTCAACCATTGAAAAAGCCACTCCAAGAACAGAAGTGACAATGGCAAAAAATGCAAAGAAACGACCCACAGCAACAAAGTAGGCTTCACCCGTGACCGACTGAAAAGCCGCTGTCACAGGTGTTCCAGCTTCCAAGGTTTCCGCAATCACCTCTCTAGGAATGGCTCCAATGATCAGCCATTGCCAGACGATGTAGACACAAAGAGGCAAGATAGATCCCCAAAAAATAGAGATGCGTAATGCCCTCCGATCCCGCTTTAAATAGGTACATAATGAGGGAATCACGTTGTGGAATCCAAACGCGCTAAATAAAACCGGCATGGCAAACATCATAGCTGGCCACTTCACATAGGATAGCTGCTCAATTTTGACTTCTGAGCTACCACTTCCAATTAGAACAAGCCACGATCCAACCATCGCCACACTCATGATAATATTAACCCGGTCGATCGATTTAGGACCAATGGCCACAATTGTTCCGAAAACAATCCCAAAAATGAGAAACATCTCCCATCCCGAAAATGAAAGCCCGATCATTCTTAGGGCATCAGCTAAAAGTGGGGCGCCGGCAGCAAAATAAGCTACCATAAGGCAATAATAGAGAAAGATAAACATCCCTCCAGATAGTAAACGTCCCCCTTTGCCAAAAAAACGTCCCGACATCGATAAGACATTACTTCCATCTGGCATCCAAAGCGTCACCTCTAAAAAGAGAAGACCTGTTGCATACATGAAGAGCCACACGATAAGTGTGATTATGATTCCAGGGACAAAACCCGACACCCCTGTGACGAGAGGGAGCCCCAGCATTCCGGCTCCAACCATGGTGCCGGCGATTAAAAATGTGCCGCTTAAAATGCGGGAAAAACTGATTTGACGATTCATCATTCACCTTAAAATTAAAACATAATTGAAAAAAAACTGAGATAAAAAAATACGTGCGCCCTAGTGGGCATGGTGAAAAGACGAATCGATGTGTGAGGAAAGAAAATTTCTCAACATTAATCAAACCTTCAGTTAACCTGCATATTACCAAAAGGTTGAGTTAATGGCAAGTTTCGTAGTAAAAGTCACCCCAAAAGCAGCGAAAAATGAGATCATCGGCTGGGAAGGAGAGCTGCTCAAAGTGCGCCTCACCGCCGCGCCAGAAAAGGGAAAAGCCAATGAAGCGCTCATCACTCTCCTCAGCAAAAAGCTTAAAATTGCAAAATCACGCATTCATATTTTGAAAGGAGAAACGAGCCGTCAAAAACTCGTCGAGATCGAAGGAGAAACTCTCTCTTCTCTTCAAGAAAAGGTTAACTAATCCTTCCTTCTTTGATCCGAGCTCGGATCATAAAAAACCCAATGACAATAGAAATCACCACCACAGCCCACCCTAAAAGCCAGAAAGCATCATTGATCGATAAAATCTGCGCTTGAATTGAAGCATATTCCCTAAGTTGGTCAAAACTCCTAAAGGTAGCCGCCTCAGTAAATCCCTCTTGTCCATAAGCTCCAACTGATGGGATCGACCCCGCATTTTCAACTAAAAAAATGCGGCTTTCTTCCAAATGATTTTCTAAGGCGGGAGAGTTAAGTTGCATTTGCTCTCCAAATCTGAGCAGATGGAACGGATAACGAAAATACTGAATAAATTGCATGATTGTGGGTCCCAACGACCCTCCCAATTGTCGAAAGAGTGTCACAATCACAACAGCTTGACCAATGTTTTCAGGCTGAATTCTCTTCAAAGCAAGAGCCGTTAATGGTCCCAAAGCAAATCCGATTCCTGCTCCATGAAAGACTTGCAGCCAGATAAAGCTTCCATGACTACTTTGAATTGTAATGCTGTGCATCGTAAAACAACTGATTGCCGTAATAACCATTCCTATCATTGCGAGAATGCGAACGCCAATTTTTGGGCTTAAAAGTCCACTCATCGCCCCAAAAATTCCAATACTTACTCCAAATGGAACTTGTAGTAATGCTGCTCGGTATTTGGAATAAAGAAGACCCTCTTCAAAAACTGACGTCAATGACATTGTCATAGAAAAGAAAGTCACTGCAACAACAAAAATTGCAGTGTTACCCAAAAGAAAGGGGCGAATTCGAAATAAACTCAAATTGAGAAGAGGAGACTTAGCTCGTTTTTCCCACCAAATGAGTCCAATAAGGGAAATAAAAAAAATCACAGTTGTTGATATTGCCAGTGTCGAAGTAAATCCCTCAGTATTCCAAGGAGCTTTAACATTGGGAATCCAGGTGACAAGTGATCCCACTGCCCCTGCATAAAAGACCGTTCCCCAAAAATCAAAAGGACCCGCACTTCTTCTTTCAGTTTCCTGCACAAAAATCCAGTTGAGAATCAAAACGACTGGAGCAAAAAAGAGAAAAATAAAGTAAATCCAACGCCATCCAAAAAAATCTGTTAAATACCCTCCTAAAAATGTACCTCCCCCTGTACCCACTCCAAAAGCCAGCGCTACATATATCGCAATCGCAACCGTTTTCTTCTCCTTAGTAAATACATGATCTACAAGAGTCAAAGATGCTGGAAAAATTGCCCCAGCTCCTACTGCAGAAAGACAGCGAAAAATGAGCATCACCCAATAATTGCCTGTTAGCCCTGCAATAAAGTTAGGAATAAAAAAGACTATGAGCCCCACAAAAAAAACCGTTTTGTAACCAAAGCGGATAGAGCACTTATCGGCAATAGGAACCATGAAAGCGGTCATAAAAAAATAAAGAATCGTAAGCCACAAGTTTTTTTGGCTCCCGATAACCAAAGCTCCTTGAATGGATGCATCAGCCACAATCCCCGCAAAACCCGAAGCAATAGCACAAATTGTCGACAAAATCATCACAGCTAAAACAATCCAGGGAACGCAGGGATTGCTCGGATTGACAACGCGAGGTTTATCCCAATTGAGCAGGTGTTTTAGTGCCATAGGCCTATCCTACTAACCTGAGCTCTGGGTTTATTTTACTCAGCCTCAGGAGAGAGAGCTCTTTTAAATTCTCGGTGTTTTTGCTGATGGAAAGGACCAAACGGTCCTTTTCGAGGCAAAAAGGCTGAGAAGAAAAAGAAGCGAAAATGATGCTTTTTAAATGGTAGGTCAGGGTCATAAGGATCCTAAATCTTGATTTTCACTTCGACATTCATCCCGGGAAATAAATAGAGAGGTTCGGTGGGCTGGGCCGGAATTAAACTAATCTTAATGGGAATACGCTGAGCAACTTTCGTGTAGTTCCCCGTTGCATTGTTTTGAGGAATCACAGAAAACTGCGATGCTGCTGCAGATTTGATCGTGAAGATTTTGCCGTAAAACTTTCGACCGGGGTAAGCATCGACTGAAATCTCCACTTCATTACCCAGTCTTACTTTTTTAATCTTTTTCTCACTTAAGTTCGCTTGGACCCATATACGCCCCTGATCATACATCGTAAATATCGACTGTCCAGGACGCATGACATCTCCAGTAAACACCCATCGCTTGGCAATTTGTCCATCAAAAGGGGCATAAATCAAGGTGTGATTGAGGTAGGTATTGATAAGCCCCACCTTCGTTTCAGCATGCAATGCGTCCGCCTCTGCTTTTGTATAGGCCGCCTCTGCCATTTCAAAGTCTTTTTGCTTGTGGTCAAAATCTTGCGAGGAGATGATTTGATCTCGAATTCCCTGCTGCGCCCTCAAATAATCGTTGCGCACCTTTGCTAAATGAGCTTTTTGAAGCGCCACATTCTTGATGGCACTTTCTAAAGCTGCTTCAGCCTCAAGCTTTTGCGACTCAAAGATATCTTGTTGAATCACTGCCACAATCTGACCTTGCTGAACAAAGTCTCCTTCATCAACAGTGAGATCAACGATTCGACCCAATATATCTGGGGATAAGTCGATCCGGAAAGCATCAATAAATGCGTCGTTTGTCGAGACATATTCACTTTCGTATCGGTAGATACAGTAACTACCTATCGCAAGCGCAACAACCACAACTGCGCCTACAAGATAGCCCCATGAGAATTTTTTTTGTTTCACATCCGTCATCTCATATCCTCACATATTCACATCAATCCCACTTGCGTGACGCAACTGATAGTAGGAATCAATAAGCTCAAATTGAGCCTCTAAAAAATTGTTTTTTGCTTCGATGAAATTGTTGATGGAAATTTGGTAATCAAAAATCGAAATGTATCCAATTTCCATTTTTTCACCAGCCTGAGCCAATGTTTGATCTGCAAGTCTTACATTCCCCTCCGAAGAAACCTTTCTCGCAATAGCACTTTCAATCGAAAAGATCTGATTGCGCACCTCTTCTAGAGCTTCTTGCACGCGAAAACTCAGACTTGATTTTTGAGCCGAAACCTGCGCTTTTGCTGACCAAATCTTTCGCTCCCGACGCAAGCTATCAAAAATGTTCCACGTCAAAACCACTCCCACACCCCATTGAAAGTTTTGGTTGAGAAAGCTCGAATTGGGAAACTCCACATATGGGGTAGGCTCTCCCCCGTACTGGGCTTGAAACTCAAGCTGCGGTAAATATTGGCCCTGAGCTTTTTTCACATTTGTCTTAGCCTGATCAATCATGTTCTCGGCTTGCCTCAAGTCGGGGCGAGACTCCATCGCAATCCGTTCCCACTGCTGCATCTCATCTTTGGAAAACAGATGGTCAATCCACTCCGCCTGATTCCTTGGATTCGACGAAGGAAAAATGAGCCCTGTCGTGACTGGTGTTTTGAGGAAAACTTGCTCTTGCCCCTCTAATTTTTTCCTAAGGAGATCTATTTGAGAAACCGGAATTTCCTTTTCAGAGATCTCTAAAGCCACCGCTCCCGGTTCATAGCCCAATGTCTTTGCAAGCTTGTTGAGATCGACTCTTAGTTTTTTGACCATTTTGTAGTAAACCGAAAGGGCGTTTGAAACCGCCACCTGACTTTGGTTCACATCAAAGGTCGTTGCTGTTCCGATGCGAAGTCTATCCTCCATTCTGACTGCTAAAGCCTTGAGAACTTCAACATGGGTCACCGCCGTTTCGATTTGATTCAAATCCAGGATCACTTGGTAATACCCACGACGTACTTGATACAAGATATCGTTGATGATGCTCAGTCGGATCAACTGCAACTCTTTATAAGCCAATTTTGTCAGCTGCAAATTGTACATCTTGTCAGACGAAAAAAGGGTTTGTGTCATGAGAATTTGGGTCATAAAAGAGCTCTTATTCATCGACCCGATGTTTTGGTCATGTTGGGTTTGAAATGCTTGAGAAGTGAGTTCGAGTTGCGGCATCCAATCCGACACACTGATTAAGTGACCGAGGCGAGCTTTTTCAACAAGGCTATCGACCTCTTTGAGATGTTGGTTTTTCTCAAGTGCAATCTCTTCAGCTCGTGTCAAATCGAGTGTCACCACTTCTTCACAACGTAAAGAAGCAAAGCTTAATCCAAAACAAACAAATGCAAAACTGAAGAATCTCATACTTAAAAAAGATATGTCGTATTAAGTTTTACATATCTCTTCTATGTTATTTCTTCAACCTCAGAACCTATCCAATATTAAAGATATTTTTTATTCCATCCTTTTTGGAATCTTTTCTTTTTCATTTTGATCCTTATTTCATGAGATAGGTTTAAGAGTAAATCCCATCCAAACTCTTCGCCAAAACCTATCAAACAGAATTACAACATACTAAATATCAAGATATTACACTATATGTTGCAAAATTTAACAACAAGTGTTAAATTTTGCAACATAGAAGGAAAGATATGCTTAGAAGAAATATTGAAGAAGAGCTCAAGGCCTTTCTCAAAATCATGCCTGTTGTTCTCATCACAGGTGCTAGACAAACCGGAAAAACAACACTCGCAAAGTCTATAGCCCAAAAAAAGGGCTACACCTTTTACACCTTTGACGATGCACTCACTCTAGCAAACGCTAAAAGAGACCCTTCAGGATGGCTAGAGTCATTACCAAAACCTGTTATAATCGACGAAGTACAACGAGTACCTGAAATCTTTTTATCTATAAAAAAAGACGTTGATGAAAATAAAAAACCTGGGCGGTACCTGATTACTGGATCTGCAAATCCATTTCTCATTCCTAGACTGGGCGACTCGTTAGCAGGAAGGATAGGCATTCTCAACATGTTCCCGTTTTCTTATGGAGAAATCATCGAAAAAAAAGAACGCTTTATCTCAACCATTTTTGAAACTAAATTTTCCCCAAAAAACCTTTCAAAGCTTTCTCATGAAACCCTTTATGAAATCTTGCTCTGGGGTGGATTCCCCCCTGTTCAAGATCTAGTCACAATCGAAGACTTAAACAGGTGGATGAAATCTTATCTTCAAACAATTATGGAAAGAGATGTTCGAGATCTCGCAAATATTGAAGGATTACGCGAATTCCCAAATCTATTTAGACTTTTAGCATCTCGAACAGGAACTCTTTTAAATGTCTCGCAGCTTTCTAGATCACTGGGAATGGTTCACGTCACCCTTAAACGATATCTTCGTCTTTTAGAAGCTCTATATTTCGTATATCTACTTCCCTCTTGGCATTCTAATCAGGGAAAAAGACTGACAAAATCTCCAAAAATGTACCTTTGTGACACCGCAATTCTCACAACTGTTTTAGGTATGGATTCTGACAACTTAGAAGGGGATCCCACTTTTACTGGACAAGTGTTAGAAAGTTTTGTTTTTTCAGAGTTATTAAAGCAAAAAAGCTGGTCGAACGTCCCTTTTGAACTTTATCATTTTCGAGATCGTGATATTGAAGTTGATTTTGTACTAGAAAGATTCGACGGAACTTTAGTCGGCATTGAAGTGAAAAGCGCTAACACTATTCACAATGGAGACCTTAAAGGACTCAAACATTTAAAAACCATTGCAAAAAAATCTTTCTCCAATGGAATTATTCTACATCTTGGAACACAAATCCAACAATTAGATGAGAATATTTGGGCTTTCCCGATACAATCCCTTTGGGAGCTTTGAAAACTTTACCGCTCAGCATACAGAGTTCGGGTTAATATAAAACATGTTAAAGAGACTTGGAGTAGACGATTTCGATGCCAGCTTTGCGCATCTTTTCGATGGCATGCTTTTCGTCATGGGGATCTAAGTTGACAGGACGACAGGCATCAAGAACCACTGCCACTTCATACCCGAGTTCTAGCGCATCCATAGCCGTATATAGCACGCAGTACTCTGTCGTCAGACCAGCCAAAAAGACCTTGGTGACATTTTTAATCCGAAGAAATTCATCAAGGCCCGTTTCACGCAACCGCTCATTGTCAAAAAAGGCGCTATAACTGTCAATTTCCGGATTATTCCCCTTATGAAAATACTTGTGAATCCGGTCTTTGTTCAGCTCTTTGACAAGGGCAGCACCATGCGTATGCTCAACGCAATGCACCGGCCAAAGGATTTGCTCAATTCCGTCGACTTTGATTTTCTCCCCAACTTCTTTCCCATGCGTTTTCGCAAAGCTGACATGATTTTCGGGATGCCAATCTTGGGACGCAATCACAAGGGAAAACTTTCCAATGAAGCTATTAATGACGGGAATGACTTCATCTCCTTTTTTCACTCCAAGTGCTCCACTAGGCATGAAGTCATATTGGATATCGACAACGATTAGAGCTTCCATCATCTATGACCTCGCAACGATTCGATGAGCTCAAGCTTACGGTTGTAGACACTTTTTTCAAGACCGACAAAGTAGGGCTCAGGATAGAGAAAACGACGAACTGCCGGTGCAAAACGGTCCAGCTCGGCAAGTGTATGAGCCCGAATCTCTTGTAAAGAAGGAGACTCATAGACACACTTTCCTCCACGAAAGATCGGAATAAGAAGGTCTTTATACTTGGTTTTATCTGCAACTTGCCTTTGACGAGTGGGATCTATCGGATCGATAATTTCAGGATGAGAGGGAGCAAGAGACTCCATCTCATACAGCATATCTGAAAGATATTGCCCCTGAGCATTCATATAACGGCGCACCTGCAAAATCCCTGGATTTGTTGTCTTTACAATCTGCTCAGAAATTTTGATCTTTGGAACCCAGTTCCCCTTTTCGTCTTGAATTGCAGAGAGCTTGTACACTCCATCTAGTGCTGGCTGATCTTTGGCAGTGATCAGGTTTGTCCCCACTCCCCACAAGTTGATTTTGCATCCTTGCTTCTTAAGATCACGAATGATGAGCTCATCGAGCTCATTGCTCGCCATGATTTTTGCATCTTGAAACCCAGCTTCATCGAGTAGCTTCCGAATCTCAATACTGAGATGAGCCAAATCCCCCGAATCAAGGCGAACTCCTAGCATTTTGCTTCCTTTTTCTTTTGCAACCTCAATAGCGTGTTTCACTCCTTGAACTGTGTCATAAGTGTCTACGAGATAAATGCAGTTATCGGGAAGGGCCTCTGTATAGGCTTTAAAAGCCTCTTTTTCTTGATCAAATGCCATGATCCAGCTATGTGCATGCGTTCCCTTCACTGGAATACCAAAATACTTGCCACCAATGACATTTGAGGTGCTGTGACACCCACCAACATAAGATGCGCGCGTTCCAGAAAGTGCTCCATCAATTCCCTGTGCACGCCGGAGCCCAAATTCAATCACCTCATCTCCTTCTGCGGCACAACAAATGCGCGACGCTTTGGTCGCAATCAGAGTTTGAAAGTTGATGATGTTTAGTAGCGAGCTTTCTAGCAATTGTGCATGCAGGATCGATCCTCGCACAATTAAAAGGGGCTCATAAGGAAAAACAGGAGTTCCTTCCACCACCGCATCGATATCACAATCAAAGGAAAAACCCTTCAAATAGTTAAGAAATCCCGACTCAAAGAGAGGCTTACCGTTATAAGTCTTCAAACTCTCCAAGTATGTCAGATCTGACTCTTCAAAATGAAAATTCTTAATGAATGCGATAGCGGTTTCAAGTCCTGCAGCAATTGCAAAGCTTCCTTGAAAAGGACGCCTACGGAAAAAGAGGGAAAAGGCAGCTTTTTGATTTGTCATCCCAAGCTTCCAATAGCCATAAGCCATTGTCAGCTCATAGAGATCTGTGAGGAGTGCTAGTGAGCAGCGATAGAATCCCCCCTGATCTGCTTTCATGTTTATCCTGCTTGCTTGATGAGTGCGCCATCACAAAAAGGTCATGTGACCCTAACTTACTTGTGACGTAACTGGTGGAGTATACTCAACCCCATGTTTTTGTAACAGTTCCGCCTTACGCATTTCAAGCTGATCGATTTCTTGTTGATAGCGCGCAGCAATTTCACGACTGGCATCGGCATCAGCCCATGCTCTTTTGGCATCGAGAAGGTTATGAGATTGAAACTGAAGCCGATCCCCATCATTTTGACGGCGGGCAGCACGAGCAAGCTCTTTGTCTCTTAAATCAGTAAGTTTACTAATCGTATTATCGATATTCTCGACTTCTTGCTTCCACTGATCGGGAGGAAGCTCTTTGACCAAAGCTTGAATACCAAATCCTAATAAGATGAAACACAATGCGAAAAGCCCGATCTTCTTTCCCATCCTCACTCCAATTAATGCACTCTCATTTTCTATATAACGGATCACCCATTATTTGCCGAGAATTCCATGACATTAATCGGAACTGTGCGCTGATATGCCCCTCCATCTTCCCAAAACGGAGTGACTTTATCTCCATGAATGGCAAGAATCCCAGTATTTTGATTTCCAATCACAAAGTCCTCAAAGATACCCTTTCCAATCTCCTCTTTCCCCTGTTTAATTTTCCCTTCGCGAGTGTCCCAAACTGAGAGATGATTGTTTTTGTCGAGAAGAACGACATACTTACTATATGTCCCAAGCTTTTTTACCTCACCTTCATGAGCAATCTCTTCTCTCCTTTTTTCTCTTAAGCGATACACAATTCCTTTGCCTTTAGAAACATAGGCGATGGTCTCCTTATCGACCATGACCGGAGTCACTCCTTCATCTATCCTCTGAAGTTTCCACATTTTCCCCGTTTCGTACTCAATCAAGAGCATGCCAAGTAAAAGATAACCATTCCCAATGGCTTTAGCTTCACCTTTTTCAATGCCGCATAACAAATGAGGAAACTGATACTGTACCCCTAATTCTTTTCCCAAAAGTCTCGGAACCATCTGATAAATGGGAGAAAACAAATGGTAGACTTTCATGGCTCCCGTTGAAGCGAATGTGATCACCTTGTCTTC
Organism: Simkania negevensis Z; assembly: GCF_000237205.1. Taxonomy (GTDB): domain Bacteria; phylum Chlamydiota; class Chlamydiia; order Chlamydiales; family Simkaniaceae; genus Simkania; species Simkania negevensis. Next base: position 1,663,316 of record NC_015713.1, read on the forward strand.
AGCCACGCAAAAATCTACAAACTCACCTTCTATCGATAAGAGAAGGGTCCCTTTGAAGTCTCGAAACTGCAACTTTCCCTCCTCTAGGGAAAGAAGCATGCTTTTTAAAACCTCAAAGCGAGATGCATGAGGCACATTCACTTTTAAGCAGGTATGATTCCCGTAGTCATAAATTACCGCTCTTTTCTCTTCAGTTTGATAAACCACAACATAGGGCTCCGAGTGAATCGCATCCTTAGCGCTGACCCAAATTCTAGCTTTAGGATCTAAATTTAACCCGGTTAAATGACAAAGAGTGGGAAGATAAGAGTCCCCTTGTTTGCTCTTCATGAGAAATAGAGACTGATGCGTTTGAGCCGCATTATGATTAAAAAAGAGGTTTGCATTGGAAACAATGCTAAGTAAAACTCCAGGAATAAACCAGACAAAAAAAGCAATCACACGAGAAATGACTGTTTCAGGCGAAAAGGGAGAAAAAAGTGTAGCCGCTTGGAATGTCATTTCCGTCAGAACCAATGCTGCTCCTAAAGAAACAATCACTGCAAGAGCTTTTTCAATTGGTGACATTCTTTCATACAAACTTCCCCGATCAACCCCACTCACTTCCCCTTCTCCTGTAAAATGAACAATTTCTGACATTATTCTTCTCCTGATCCTTTGACTTGAGATGGTACAAAAGAACAACTAAAAACGGGGAAGATATGAATCGAGCCATCCAAACCTTTATCAATAAGGAGCATTTTTCCTCCGAGAAGACGAGAATCATATGAAGACACTTGCGATCCAACTGGGACAATCATCGTTCCTCCTAGTTTGAGTTGGTCGAGGAGTTTTTGAGGGATATTTTTACACATGAACCCAACATGGATAACATCATAAGGAGCTTGAGGGTAGTACCCATTTTCGCCATTACCAGTGACCCAATGAAGGCGCTTTATTATCTCTGCCTCTAGAACTTGACAGTTGTTAGCTGCAAGCTCAGTTAATTCTTCGTAGTACTCAATCCCAATAACTTCAGCTTGTGGTGCCAAAAAAGCAAACATCGCTGCTAAAAAGCCGGTCCCAGTCCCCACATCAAGAATGGTGGTTGCTGTTTTAAAACGCTCTTTTAAAAGTTCCAAGCAAAATACATGGATATGTGGAGAAGAAATACACATTTCTCGTCCAATATCAATCGCTGTATCAAAATAGGGATACCTCGGTGCAAAGAAGGCGCGATCGATCTTATAAAGAGCCTCTTCAATCTGAGGAGTTCTAAGAATCGAGTTGCCCTTAAGACCTTTGATCAAAGACTCGAGAGACTCGTGCTTTTGCACCATCATCTGTTTAATATCAGTCTTACGAACTATCACTACAGGCCATTCCATCACGGGCAATGAGCTATCAAAGACTCTTACTAATGCTTCCTCACCCTGTAAATTAAGGATTTCAGCTGAACAATACTTCTCATTCCAGGGTACAACGCACCAATTCCCCACGCGGCTCACTGTTTGTTTTTTGATCCGATCATCGATCGCGTTAAGCTCCTGATCATGAGCAAATAAATTTATGACAAAAAAGAGAAGAAAACATATTTGAATTCGCATCTGTGGTCCTCCTAGGTGAGACGAATTTTAGGAAAAAACCAAGAGTTATGGTACAATTCTAAGTATGAAAAAGCGATTATTTCTTTTATTTTTTCTCCCCTTTTCTCTCTGTTTTGGCATGAGCCTTAAGGAAAAGTTTGCCCAGTCCAAACCTGGCACCTACGTCGTCACAGAGCAAAACAAAACTTACACTTTGCTCCATGTTCATACACTCACTCCTGACGAACTTTTGCTCGAAGAGATCAGTATTCCTAGACATCTCGTCACGACTAAAGATTGGAAAAAATGGGTTGAAACTGGTGCAGAAGGGCACACTTCCTGGATCCTCTATGCCGTTGATCTTGTAGAAAACCAAGTCACCGAATGCTACTCCTTTACTAGACAAGCTCATTTGCCAACTCAAAGCATGGATGCTTTTCTCACTACGCTCATCAGCCTCAATTTGACCTTTTTGCCCGAAGAAGAACGGTTGCAAACCGGTCCCACCTCGAGGCCAGGAGAAGTCGGTTCTTCTAAACCTTGGGGCCCTCCAATGATGCGAGAGGGAAAAAAAGTAAAAGAAGCAGCTTACGATGTTTACACCTCTTCTTGGCCACAAGATCAATCAGAACTTTCTGGGAAGAAAATTGTCCTTTATTTTGATAAAGACCATGGTGAGTTTCCCTTCCCATACTGGATGCAAGCTCGCGAAGGAGGCCTCAAGTTTAAAATTCGAGCAACTGACTCCGGAACAGATCTCTGCTCTCCCAAAAAATCTCTTCCAAGAAGGGCCCCCTCCTTTAATGGCGGCATGGCCAAAGAGGGTGATAAAGCCTATTTCAATTTAAATGCCCCACTCTATTTTCACACCCTCAAACTCTATGCCATTGACATTTCTGTCAGTCCCCGCCTCACCATTTCTATGCCTTGTATGATGAAACGGGATCAAGAACACATCACCCTAGAAATCAACTTAGAAACTCTAAGCGAAAAACTCCTTCAAGGGCATCAATACACTTGGATCGTCGTATCTGAAGAACACGACGTCTATGCAGAATTAGAGCAACCCACGTTGTTTAAAGGGATTTAAGACTGTTGATTTCTGAAGTAACGTAAGAGACCTGGGTGTAAAAGAGCTCAGCACTGCGTGCTACGACATTTGGAGGCTCATCCGAATCAATTTCATAAACATGTTCTTCGCCCAACCTAAGCACTTCTGTTACCAAATCATCAAGCTTATAATAAGCTGCATCGGAAATATCACGAATTTCTTGCATGATATAGTCAACATTGTTTTTCCAATCTTGATAGTCCAAGATCGTAGGAGGCTCTTTCAACTGATCTCCTAGTTGATAGAGCAAAACACTTAACTTGGCGCGCTGTTCTTCATTTAAATTCATGAAATCAAATTATGGGTTGATACAGATTAAAAATCAAAAATTCTTTAGACTCATTGCTAAGCGATTGAGTCCATTCATTAGAGATGCACATGTAGTGATATCGACAATTTCCCTTTCAGAAAACTCTGTCTTTAATAGCTTTTTTGTTTCCTGGGTTACTTTTATATATGTTAATTCTTCTGCCCAGCGCAATGCCAATTTCTCTCGCTCAGTAAAGACATCCGTTACATTCCAAACAACAAGGTGATTTCTTTTTTCTTCTGGAACACCTATTTTTTTTGCTTCATCAGAATGAATTTTGCAACAATATTCACATCCATTAATTTGTGAAACTCTGAGTTCAATCAATACCCTAATTGAAGGCTCCAATGGAGAATTTTTGAGGCTATTGTAACCTTTATATAAAAGCGAAATCGTCTCTTTAGAAATCTCGGCATAGTTCATGAAACTTCATTGCTCCTCATGATACTCAGTCTAAAATGACTCATGTTGAAACCATCTCTTTTGTCATGATTTCACTTCTTAATTTTCGTTTCAATTACACTCTTTTTTAAATATGCTATCAAGCTTGCCCTTCTTTCCCATCCCCGATAAGCATACAGAACTAACCCATCTCCTCCACATCACACCTTCATCAAAGTGGGCTCCATCTTGACTCGGCGCTCATCTTCTATCTATCTCAATTCTGTAGACCTATGCAGCGGAATTAGTCGCACTCTGAGGTATTAAAATGCAATTGATGCTCCGATATTGATACCTTGCATTCCTAAATTTCCATAGGCATAGCGGGAATTTTTTCCATCTTGGATGCTGAATAAATCTGATCTGTGAACTTCATGCAGATTGAATAAAAAATTCAACTCATAATGAGCATAAATTTGGAGCGCAACATTATTAATCATCATCCCCCATTTCGGACCTAAAGCTAGTTGGAAATGAGGAACAATGCGATGGTCATCAAAATGAGACTTAATCATATAAAACGGAGGTAAATTGTCTGGAGCGGTGACTTTGAACCTAAATCGATTTTCATAATACCCGTATAACAATCCGCTAGACACCATTCCCTCAATGCCAAATCCATAGCAAATATACCATTCGCCATCAACCCCAGCTCTAATTCCCCCGCCGGAAAAATCCCAATCACTAGTAATTGTGTTTTTGACATTGTTTTCCGCGAAATAGCTTACTTTCCAATTTTCATCGAACCATCCTCCAGTCAAACCCATGAAAAAACGAAAAATCATATCGTCAGCGAATAGAAGTCTTTTCTTGAGCAAGAGATTTGCAAGTGCATAGCTAAAACTTATAGAATTTGAAGCTTTGTAAAGGGAAGTAGTACCCGCTCTAAAAGGTAAAGTTCCATTCAACATATTAATAGTCGGTTTCGTTTCGCTACTAGATCCATCGGGATAAATGTAAGTAAAAATCCCATCAAGCTCCCAGTTTCTGGGTTGAAATATGCCTCCTATTCCCACACGTAAACCTGCAGTCCAATCAAAATTTGCCGATCTGATATTTCCATATTGACCAAACGCTTGAAATGCAGGTACACCTTGTTGCTGAGGAAGAAATTCGGATGGCTGACCCTTTACAACAAAATCTGAAGCGTTTTGGGTGGGCTTCCAATAAAGAAACTCTCCGTAAGCAAAAAAGAAGTTTCTATTTTCAGTTGGGCGATAATCTTTTATCACGCAATCATCAGTTTGAACTGACTGTGAAGAATTATAACCCTCAGAGTAACTTTTTTGCTGGTCTGAACAAAATACAAACGAAGTTGCAAAAACTAATGACAACAACCATAATTTTTTCATAAGAAACACCTTGAAAGCCTGTTTTGCTTTTTTCAATTTATGTATTTCCTTTGCAATTTACTATCAAGCTTTTCTTCTACTCAAACTACTTCAAAAGTTCGATTTTCGGCTGCGTCAAAACGCCATAATTTGCCAATCTTTTATTTCCTCATCTTCCTAATATTGGGTCGCTTACGATCGACGAATTCCGAAAGCTTTCGTGTCGCCCAAAACCAACTTTTGAAGTAGTTTGAGTATACAGATGCTCTTACCCATACTTTACTTTCTATTATGTGTGTTCAGTTTTGTTTCAACCAATGTTATTCAGAGTTATGAACAACTTTGCATCACGTAAAAATAAAAGGGTGCTTAAGGCTAGTTTTCTACCATAAAACGACGGTTTTATAATGTCTTAAGTTGTTTATTTTTAAAAATTTACAATTTACCTAGAGTAGTTAACAAAAAATTAACTTTACTTCATTCAAAAAGAATTGCAAGGTTTCGCACTCTTGAAACCCACAACATATGAACAAGTTTTCCACAATCCTTGCGAGAATAGCGAGAAATCCAGTACAATTTCAAAAAAATTCTCTTGGGATTCACATGAAAAACTACCGATTGAGAAAATCTCTCCACGTCTTTAGGCACGTCCTGCATCTTTACAAACGAAAGAAAAAGAAACTGCCTGAACTGCAGAAAAAAGAAATCGTCAAGACGTTAAACCATTTACAAGAAGAAATCCTCAATCGGGATCGCGAAGAAGCCAGCCGATATGCCCATGCCGCAGAAGACATTGCTAAATCATACCTCTTCAAAAAACCCCTAGAGAGATTTCGTGACTTCATTTTAGCACTAGTCTTTGCTCTCGTTGTGGCGACCCTTGTTCGAACAATGTGGTTCGAGTTTTATGAGATCCCTACAGGATCAATGCGCCCCACCCTGCATGAAAGTGATCGACTCGTCGTTTCAAAAACGACTTTTGGAGTGAATATTCCCCTTTACGCAGGGCACATCTTTTTTGAACCTGCCCTTGTACAACGGGCAAGCACGATTATTTTTACCGGAATAGGAATGGACATTCCCGATCTCGATACAATGTATTTCTATGTTTTCCCCGGAAAAAAGCAATTTGTGAAAAGGCTCATCGGAAAACCAGGCGATATCCTTTATTTCTATGGAGGGCTCATTTACGGGATTGATAAAGAAGGAAACGATATCTCTCAAGAATTGCAACCCGATATTCTTTCAAAAATCGATCATGTTCCTTACATCTATTTCAATGGACGGGTCGATCTCCCTTCTAAGCCTACAGGGAATGTCTACACACCTGCCATCTTACGTCAAATGAATCAAAAGGTCGCTAAAATCTCCATGGGGCCATACCATCAACCCTCAGGAACCCTCTTAGACCCGTACAAACATGGAGATAACGATTACTACGATTTATGGGGCTTTAAAAACTATGGAATGGCGCGCATTTTAACAAAAGAAGAAGTCCTCACTTTAACAGATACTCCACCAACTCAACTGCAAGACGCTCCCCTTTACCTAGAGATTTTCCATCATCCCAGTATTAAACACCCCTCAATAGAGCGCAACCGAGATGGCCGCCTTTATCCCGGTGTTGGTATCAGCCAAGCTGTTTTGCCCTTAAGTGAAGAAAACCTTAAGACCCTCTTCGGCAATATCTACACAGCCCGTTTCATCGTCAAAGATGAGGTTGCATCCCGCTACGGCAGCTCATTCAAAGCTGGGAAAGACTGCAGGATATGTGTCCCACTTAAAGGAGTTCCAGATGGCACCTACGAATTCTATTATGGCATCGGTTATAAAGTGCTTGCAACAGGGCTCAGAACAAAACTACCTTCCAATCATCCTCTCTACACCTTCACGCCTGAGCATGTTCAAACCCTCTATAACCTCGGAATTGAATGGCTCACTCCATTTAGCCCGGCAGCAAAAATTCCGGGGCTGCTTCCTTCCCGTTACGTCTACTATCGCGATGGAGATCTCTACGCCATGGGCGCCCCACTGATGAAAAAAGATGATGCTTCTCTTGTAAACTTCATCCAAAATGAGTATTTAAAACAACAAAACGCTCCCACATATCGCCCTTACATTCCCTTTGATGACAGTCCCCCACCCTTTGATAAAGACGGAAAAATCGATCAAGACTTTCTGAAGCAATATGGAATCTTAGTTCCCCCAAAACACTATCTCGTTTTAGGAGACAACTACGCCATGAGCGCCGATAGTCGTGATTTTGGATTTGTACCTGAGTCGAACATTCGTGGAGCCCCAGCATACATTTTTTGGCCTCCAGGCCCACATATGGGCCCCTTGTTGCAACCTACCTACCCCCTATTTAATTCGCCCAGGTTTGCGATTTGGTGCTTAGTGATTGTGATATTTATTATTTGGTGGATCCGTCACCATAAACAAAATAAACTCCCAATCAAAATTGATGAGCACTGAGATTCCAGCTCAAGCAGCCTCACGCTCCTTTTTTACACGGTTTGCCCTGATTTGGATGAATCTAGCAAGTGAGCCGTTTGTCGCTCTATACACTCTGCTTCTCTTCATCCTACGTAAAGATCTGAGCGCAACGACCCTTCAAATTACTGTCTTTGCAACCCTTCAACCCGTCATTGCAGTCTTTTCCTTTTATTGGAGCTCAAATTTACTGAGGCAAAGGACCAAACTGCTTTCCAATCTTATGGGTGCATGGGTACTTGGTCGACTCCCTTTCCTCTGTCTCCCCTTCATAGACAATGTTTGGTTTTTGATCTTCGCCGCGGGTCTCTATCAACTCTTTGAACGGGCAGGAATTCCTGCCATGATGGAAATACTCAAGTTAAATGTCACAAAAGATAGACGTGAAAAACTCTATTCACGTGTCTTTGTCCTAAAATTCATTGAAAGTATCATCCTAGGCGTTTTTGTTGGAAAACTTTTGGATATCCATCCAGGAACATGGAAAATCTTCTTTTTCATTGCAGCACTTCTTTCGATTTCTAGTATCTTCATTCAAATGCGAATCCCCCTTCCTACAAACCTCAAACCCGATGAAAACACACCCCCCATCACAACCAATCGCCTTCTCCAACCCATCAAAGACTGCATCCATCTCATGCGATCCCGTCCAGACTTTGCCCACTTTCAATGGGGCTTCATGATTGGAGGATTTGGCCTCATGTTGATGAAGCCCGCCTCGATTCTCTTTTATGTCGATCACCTTGCCCTTTCCCATGATCAAGTCACGATGGCCCGCTACATTTGGATGGGAATCGGTGTTGTCGCCTCCTCTTTTCTTTGGAGGCGAGCTCTCAATGCCATTCCCACCCACCGATTCACTGCAATTATTATCTTTGGTTTTAGCTTTTTCCCCCTCTTTCTGCTCTTGGCACAGTGGAATCAATTTTGGGTCAATATTGCCTTCCTCTTTTATGGAATCGCCCAAGCCGGAAGCCATCTCATTTGGACTCTTTCCGGAACCCTCTTTGCCAATAACGAAGACAGCTCCAAGTTCACTGGAGTCAATATTTTTATGGTTGGACTACGCGGCCTGATCGGCCCTGTATTAGGAGGCATTCTTTGTGGCCTGATCGGCCCTGTTCCCGTTCTTCTGATCGGTGCCATCATTTGCATTGGAGGAACAATTTACATGACACTCACAAAATCGATGTATGAAAAGAAAAGAAGCGCTCAAATCAAGCTGACCTAAGCGCTTAAGAAATTAAATTGTGCTTGGTTTTGGTTCAATCACTCCCCAATCAAAGAAATAGCATAGAAGAGAACTACCAAACTGACTTTGAACAAACTTAGAAACGCTCAAGGTGCGGTCAACAAGTGCAAATCCACCAAATACAGTTGAGCTCACTAAAACCGAAAGTGCAATCACAATAATACTCTTTGTAGATCTATCAAATTTTTTGCAGGCTTCGGTGTTATGAATCATGTAGTTTCCAGCAGTGATTCCGACTAAGTTTCCCAAACCGTTACTAACGATCATGGGAATGCTTCTTCCAAAAGCTCCGCCAAATAATACTCCAACACCCGCAATTCGAATTCCCACATTWAAGCAATCTGAAAAAGTGACTTGTTGCGTCATTATTTTTTCTCCATATAAAGATTTTTCTCAAAAACTTGGAGAAGAGTTTACCGCAAAGCTGAAAAAAAAGACTAGTAAATCTTGAGCGTCTTGAGATCTGCGTCAAGCTCCACCACATGCCCTAAAGGAAGGGTTGCTTGATTTTCAATATGACCACTTGGGAAATCGAGTAAGACAGGATAGGAGGCATTTTCAAAGTAATTTTTTAAAACCTGATTCAAATTAAAATCTTGGGGATGTTGTGGGTCGCAACCCGACCAGCTGCTCAGAATGAGACCTGCTATGTCATCAAGGAGTCCCGCTTGTTTGAGTTGGCACAGCATCCGATCGATCCTGTAAGAAAATTCGTTTACTTCTTCAAGAAGCAAGATCTTACCCTTCGTTTCAATTTGCCAAGGTGTCCCGACATGTGCTGCAAGAAGCGCTAAATTCCCTCCCTTTAGCTCTCCTGTTGCTTTTCCTGAAACAAGTGTTTCCCCTCCTTCAAAGATAAGCGTTTCTTGAACTCCTAAAAGGACTTTCCATGCATGCTTTTCGGCAAAAGAGCGATCCTCATCGGTCGCAAAGATGAAATTTGCATTGGGACCTAAATAGGTGATAAGCTCTGCTTTTTGATTCAGCGCGACATGCAAAGCTGTGATATCACTCATTCCAATAAAAATTTTGGGATTTTGACGGATCAAATCATAGTCAAGCTGATCGAGTAAACGGCCCGACCCATACCCTCCTCTTAAGCACCAAATGGCTTTCACATCTTCATCTTGAAAGGCTTCCATGATTCCACTTGCACGCTCTGCATCGGTGCCGCAAAAGCTACCCCATTGACTTTCTAGATTGCCTGCTAACTTGACTTTGAACCCCTTCACTTCAAGACTCTGTACGCAAGCAACTACTTCACCTTCTTTTTTCGAAAGGGAAGCAGGTGCGACAATTGCAATCGTATCCCCCGCTTGAAGCGGTGGAGGCTGAATCATCATTTTTTAACCTTTTCAATGTGAATGATGGCCTTTTCCCCATTGAGATCCCACTCCGTCCCTTCTGTCTTTTCAAACAAAACCTGGGATGCCAGTACTTCGTGGGAGATGATCTCTGAAAACTTCTCAAAACAGCTTTTCACTTTAGGTGTCGAATCGATGCGGATGCGGATGCGATCCGTCACTTCTAATCCTTCACTACGTCGCTGTGTGTTGAGTTTGTTTACAATCTCACGCATCAATCCTTCTTCAAGAAGCTCGGGAGTTAAACTGGTATCAAGGGCAATGGTCACATCTTCTTTTGTGGCGGCTACCATTCCCTCTTTCACTTGACGCTCAATGAGAACATCATCAGAAGTAAGGGTTATTGATTCTCCTTCCAAATAAACTGCGACTTCACCCCCACCAAGTAACGTTTTGACTTGAGCGTCATCAAAGCTGTCAACAACTCCTGTCATGAGTTTCATCAAGGGACCAAGCCGTTTTCCTAAAGTGCGGAAGTTAGGCTTAATGCTAAGTGAGACAAATTCGGTTTCCTTGGAATGAAACTGAATCCCTTTCACATTGAGCTCTTCCATAACGAGCTGCTGCTGTCCTTGTAATAGACGCAATGTTTCTTCATCAGCAGAAACAAGGTGAGCTTTGCCGAGAGGCTGACGCACTTTTAACTTGTGCTCTTTCCTCAAGGCATGTCCCATGCTGACAGCTGCTTGAACAAGGCCCATCTCTTTTTCCAATTTCTCATCTCGCAGTGAGCTATTGTAAGTAGGAAAATCTGCAAGATGGACAGATTCGGGATCTTGTTTCGTTCTCAAGTTTTGGAAGATAGCATCACTAATAAAGGGCACATAAGAAGCTGCAATTTTGGATAGCTCCTTGAGAACCGTATGGAGCGTTTCAAATGCCTCACGTCGGTCTGGGGTATCTTCATCTGCCCAAAAACGGTTTCGGCACCGCCGTATGTACCAATTGGTCAACTGATCGATAAAGTCGACAAACGGATCGACGGCGCGACTTAAAGCATAATCATCCATCCCCTCTTCCACATCGCGAACGAGCTTTTGCAAGAGTGACAAAATCCACCTGTCGATATCAGCCTTGGGAACATTAAACGTCTGCTCTGACGGTTTCCACTTGTAAATATCTGCATAGGTTGCCAAAAAGATATAGGAGTTCCAAAGCGGAATGAGGAATTGCCGTAAGACAAGTTCGACCCCTTTTTCACTAAAGCGCAAATCATCTGCTTGAACAGCTGGGCTGTGGAGCAAGTAGAGGCGGACTGCATCGGCTCCATACTTATTGAAGACGATTTCTGGGTCGGGATAATTGCGAAGTCGCTTTGACATTTTAGCCCCATCTTCGGCTAAAACAATCCCGTTTACAATGACATTTTTAAAAGCAGGTTTATCGAAAAGTGCAGTCGAGAGAATATTGAGTGTGTAAAACCAGCAGCGGGTTTGATCGAGCCCTTCCGCAATAAAGTCTGCAGGAAAAGCATCCATCGTCTCTTTTTCATTTTCAAACGGAAAGTGATTTTGTGCATACGGCATTGATCCAGATTCAAACCAGCAATCAAACACTTCAGGAATACGCATGTATACTTTACCATGCTCTTCAAACGTCAATTGATCGATGTGATGGCGATGCAAGTCATCAATCTTCTTTCCTGTCCGTTTTTCAAGCTCTTTGATACTTGTAATCACAACGCAATCCCCATCATTGCTACGCCAAACAGGAATAGGTGTACCCCAATACCGATTGCGGCTAATTGCCCAATCACGGGCATTTTCAAGCCACTTTCCAAAGCGGCCATCTTTAATGTGGCCTGGCACCCAATGAATCTGCTTGTTCATTTCAACGAGGCGATCTTTAATGGTTTCCACACTGACAAACCAAGTGTGGACAGCTTTGTAAATTAAAGGAGTGTCTGAGCGCCAGCAAAAGGGATAGCGGTGGCGGATTTGACCATGATGAAAGATGAGCTTTTTCTCTTTTAACCGGCGAATGATATCTTTATCTGCATCTTTTACAAACTGCCCTTCGTATTCGGGAACCTCGTTTGTGAACTTTCCATGTTGATCAACTGGGCAAACGAGTTCTATCCCTTCTTTTTTACAGACAAAAAAGTCTGCTTCGCCAAAGGCTGGTGCCGTGTGAACAATTCCAGTTCCATCTTCTTCTTCGACAAAAGCATCTTCAATAACGGTAAACGCATTGGGACTTGCTTGATTGACAAAATAATCAAATAGAGGATGGTACCGCTTGCCTTTGAGCTTACCGCCTTTAAATGTTTCGACAACTTCATAAGTTGCTTCATCTTTAAAGTAGGCCTGTAAACGCCCTTTCGATACCACGTAATGGTCGCCTGTTGCTTTGTCCTTCACCTTAACGTAAGTGATGGTATCATTGACGGTCACAGCTAAGTTAGACGGCAATGTCCAAGGAGTCGTCGTCCACACGAGTAAAAAAGTGTTAGGCTCATCCACAAGGGGAAATTTCACGATAAGAGATGGATCGTCCACGTCGCGGTAGTTCAAGTTTGCTTCGAAATTCGAGAGAGGCGTCCCAAGTTGCGCTGAAAACGGCATGACTTTAAAGCCTTCATAAACCAGATCTTTATCCCACAGTTGCCCAAAAACCCACCAAATGGTCTCCATAAATGTGGGGTCCATCGTTCGATAGGGATTTTTAAACTCGATCCAGCGACCCATGCGGTTGACAGTCCTTTCCCACTCCTTGGTGTAGCGCAGGACAATACTGCGACACTCTTCGTTGAATTTGGCAATCCCAAACTGTTCGATCGAGGTCCCTTTAGACAGTTCATAAGTGGTTTCGATTTCATTTTCGACTGGTAAGCCGTGGCAGTCCCAACCAAAACGCCTGGGAACATAGTACCCTTTCATGGTCTTGTAGCGGAGAACGACATCTTTGATCGTTCCTGCTAGCATATGGCCATAGTGAGGCAACCCTGTCGCAAAGGGAGGACCATCGTAAAAGGCAAATAGGGGCCTTTTTTCTCTTTGCTTCAAAGAAGCCTGAAAGACTTTATTTTTGAGCCATCCTTCGAGGATTCTTTCTTCTCTCTCAGGAAAGCTTTCTTTTCGATTTTCAAACATACGCTAAAAATATTACGAAGAGATTCTTTTTCCATAAAGAAAAAAGGACCCAATTTTGGGTCCTTTCAGAAAAAAAATATCTTTAGAGGCTGTCTCTACTAAAGATTAATATCCAGTACTAAATGTTTCACCAGAGTTTAGAGTCACTGTAAAGCGACCTTCAGAAGAATCAGAGATCACACTTGAAACACCTTGCTCCTGCAGATAAGCAATGACAGACATACGAAGTCCCATTGGCACTCCATTTGTTGCCATCGCAGCATTCACCCCTGTCAGTAGGTGAGGAACTTGCCCATGGAGCTGATAAGTAGAAATGTTTGCTGGCAGATTGTGAGGTATTGTGAGTTTTTGAATTTTTTCGCTCTCTGTGTTGTAAACAAGTAATGTGGTTACTCCAGCCCTTGTCATTGTCGCAACAGGATAGCTACCTTTTGGAACCACAACCTTAGCAACATTTCGCTCTGCTTGAGTTAAAATTGGAGTCACAGTCGTATCTGTGCCATTTACATCAAACGTCATTGCTCCTGTGTATTGGTCAAAACGGTCTGTCTTGGCCCCAATAGCTTGTGCAAGAGCTCGAGTTGCTTTAGGATCCACTCCATTTTCGACCATCATACGGCCCATTTGAAGGGTATGAATCGAATGATTTTCAAACTTTAGTTCATGTGTTGTTGTATCAAATGTGGCTAGCTTAATGTCTCCATCAACATGGACCCAAGCCACAGGATACCGATTTTCATTCCCAGCTAAAGCTTTCGCTTGATCGCGCGCTGTCTGTCCAAGAATCGGCTTCACAGTTACATTTGCGCCAGTCGAAGCTTGATAACTCATCGTTCCTGAAGAAGCCTCAATTAGCCCATTTTGATGACCAATCTTCTCTAAAAGAGCCATAGTCGCAGTAGGATTGACACCCCGTTTAAGCATCACATCACCCATTTTGGTGGTATTACTGGTTCTTTCGATGACTCCATATGGAGTTTGAACGCGACCTACAAGAGAGCCACCTGTTCCAGAGATAGTACCTGGACTGACTCCAAGGTTCATAGCTTGTGCTCTATCCGCATAATTTACTGATGTAGAATGAGTTGTATCAACACGTAATGCCATACGTTTCTTCCCTTACTTTGAGTTGTAAAATTTAATTAATTATAAAATCAATTATAACATTTTTTATTATAAATTAAAAATTAAAGTTTTATATTTATTAAATTATAAATTTTATTATTGCCTGAAATGGAGCTAAAATGTTAAATTTAAGCCAGATAAAGATGATTACCATCCTAATCAGCTCTATATAAGCTGTTTAGAGGAAAATCCCGCATTATGGTATAATAATGAGTGGGGGTGTACTGGTTTCGACTTGGAAATAAAGTACCGGTGGCATGCAGAGGATTCGGCTGGCCTCTTAAAAAAGCCGAGACCAATAATTGTCGATACTACAGAAGACTTTTATTTAGAAGCTGCTTAAGACCTAACCCGTCTATCTAGTAGCCGATAGCCTCGGACTGGACCAAGGGTCTGGGGGTTCTATCGCAGGATTCTTGGTATGAACACGCATCCTCTCGATCTCAAGAGCGTGTGTTCGAGATTAACAAGAGATGTGTCAGCCCCTAGTGGGGTGCCTTACAGCAAGGCTGGCACTATACATGAGGCACTAAGCATGTAGGCATTGCTATGGAGTTTACTAAGGACGAGAGTTCGATTCTCTCCACCTCCAGTTAAGCAGAAAAGCCCAGGTTGAACCTGGGCTTTTCTGCTTTTCAGGCTAGAAGTCTCGGTTTGAAAACCACCAAATTATTTGGTGTTATAACCAAAAAACTTGGTTGTATATCTAAAAAATATGTTTAGGTACGGTAAGATTTCTCAAATTCTGAAAGTAAAGGACTTTTGAACAGTTTCAGAAATGTTCGAAGGAGTTCTTTATAAAAATAGTCAGCGAGGGCCGCCATTTCTTTAGTTTCATCAGAATTTCCACTTAAAAACACCACAATTTCAGTCTCCTCTTTCTTGAAATACCTTTTAAAGTCGAGAGATTTCATGTGAGTAGATGCACTTAAATTTCTAAATATGAAAATGTAGAGCCATTCTAATGAAATCGATTCGATCTGCTTATCGGTATTGTGCTTGTCTACATGGTGCGCTCGCCCTTGCGTGCCTAAGATCAGAACTCCAGGAAATTTTTCGATTTTTGTTCTTACTTTTTTCTCTTGAGTAGCTATCTTTTTCAGAGTTTTTTCCACTTCTTTTATGGACACATTGGTTTCAGCCATACGATGAGGATTACGCTTTAAAAATTTTAGAGCATGTTCAAGCTGCTTTTTCCTTTCCAATAGGCTATCTAGATAGCAGACATGCGTATGTTTTCTTCTATTGCAAAACAAGAATCTTGCGTTTATGAGGTTCTCACAAAGCGAGCGTAAGAGAACAGTGCTGGGAGGAGATCTATTTTCCTGGCATAAGCAAAAAATTCCTTCTGTATAACTATGTGCAGCTACAAGCATGGGGAAAAACACCTTCTTTACTCCCCTTAACCTAGGAATTTTGATGTTTTACTGCTCCATGCACTTTACGCCACAATCTAAGAGACCGCCTAAAGAAGATAGATTTGTCATGAAATGATTCTTACTTTGTAATTTGTATAGAAGGACAAGCACCAGCTAAGCCCATATAAAAAACCACATCTTATTAAATAATAGATATCTCTCTTCTTAAGACAATTTTCATAAATAAGGATAGGTACCGCTTCTATTTAAGGAACACACCCCCTCGGCTTTTCTAAGGTGCTCGCTCCGCCTGCTGGAGTCCCATTAACTTTCTGTCAGGTGATTTTCTGAGCTTGAATAGAAGAAGTCAATATACTCGGGATCTTTACTTTGCGCCAATCAAAAGTCTTGAATTCGTCTCTAACTTTTATTTTCGCATCTTATTCATTTTCAATAATTTGAATTTAATTTTTCCCTTACTAGGAAGTTCTTAACTTCCCGATGCTTCCGTGTCAAATTCCTAGTTAAAAATTAAAAGATTAGGATACAAAATGCTCAATTAGATGCTTCTAACAGCATGACCTAGGTGATGATGGGAGAAGGTCTCAAGCCTGCAAAAAAATGATTGTTTCAACAACGTCCTACTTAGTGTCTTTTATGAAAACGCCCTGGACAAACTCTTTGATGACTTTATAAAAATATAATGACACCATCCATAAAGCCCATCGCAATATAGGTCTTTCCGTTCTGTTCAAAAGTAAAAACGGAGTCAAACCTTTTAGCCATAGGTATCGAATGTTCACACTTACCTGTTTCTAGGTTCCAGACAGTTAACAATTCACTACTTTCAGCATCTGTGAATCTTGATTGGAATCCTACGACCAATTTTAATTCCCCGTTTAAAACAGCTGGTGCTAGCATGCAATTTGTCAATTCCGGCCCCTGCAAGATATGCTCACACTCACCTGAATGCACATTCCAAACACGAACAACACCATCCTGAGAGCCTGACACAATCTTTACCTGGCTACCAACTGTAAAACTTGCAACAGACGTAACCCAATCTTCATGCCCTAGCAGCACATGCTCACATTTGCCGGTCTGTGCATCCCAAATACGAACAGTCTTGTCAATAGAGGCTGAAACCAGTTTTGTTTTTCCATCTACAATACAGGTTGCAACCGCTTCAACAGATAGCTTATGTCCACGTAGTGTATGCTCACATTTGCCGGTTTTCATATCCCACGTATGAATATCTCCATCATTATGAACATATCCATTTTCCGCTCTATATCCATAGCATCCCGATCCTGACAGGATCTTTGGCTTTCCATCGGTAACAAATGTTGCAACAGCCGTAGCAGTACTTATATGACGCCGCAATGCATGTTCACACTTGCCTGTTTTCAAATCCCAAATACGAATAGTATTCTGCACATACTCAGACTCCTTAACATTCAAAGAGCTTGAAAAAGTATTATCATACCCAGCTATGACTTTGATTTCTCCATCTACAACACAAGTTGTAACTGAACGAACATATCCCTCATGACTCCCCACCACACCTTCACACTCACCCGTTGCAAAGTCCCAAATTCTAAGAGTTTTATCATACGGGCCTGGTGCTATAACCTTGGTCTTTCCCCCTAACATACAAGTCGTAACTGGTTTGAGACTACCTTCATAGTTAAATAACTTTACAGCCTTAACATCTGCATAAGTTGAGGCTGTCAAAAAACCAAGGAAACAAAGAAGACTAAACAAAAATAGTTTGGGTTGAATTAGGATTTTATTCACGCGAAGGGTCTCCTTAATCTTATTATCATGAAAATATTTATTCTTAAGAACAAAAGTATCTCATATTCTTCAATTCTCTTGCAACGGTTACTTAGATCGTTAACGCCTCATGCTGCTCCTCCTATTGTGGTCGCTAATGAGCCGATCAGCAATTTCTCAAACCACAAAACCAAAATAGGCACAGTGAAATTACTAACAGCCCTCGACGTTATCAAGGACCGCTTAGCTGGCTATTACCATTGAGGAGACAGGGAGGGGCTGGAACAGGCTGTCGACGTTTGCAGAGAGGTCAAACATATCAACTTTGATTACATTGAACGCTGGACTAAGCAATAGGACCTTCTAGAGAGATTCTGGGGTTCCTAAGTCGCCTGGAGCGTGAGCCGAGCTAATAACGCCGTGCCTTTAGTCCAGTTCATCCAATCAAAAGTTCTAAGTGCATCCCCCTTCTCTTCTAAAAATTCACAGTTGTTTTATAGAACCACCAATACTACTCTTCAATTGCCAAAGATCTCTTAAGCATTCCCCCCATAGTAGCTAAGCATTTCATCTGGGCTTTTTTGAAGATTTTTGATAAAATACCCCCTATGAACATGATCATTCGATTAGCTAAAATTACTGAGCTAAAGCAAATAGAAGTATTGATGAAAAGCTCCATGAAAGTTTTAGGGGTAGGTCATTATTCTTCAGACCAAATCAACTCTTGTTGCCAATTTGTCTGTGTTCCTGATCAACAACTGATCGAAGATAGGACTTTCTTTGTTGTGTTAACAAATGATGGAACAATGATTGGCTGCGGAGGCTGGAGTTTTAGAAGTAAGCTTTACGCAGGACCTTCAGAAACTCCTAACAAAGCAGAGCAGCTTAATCCTGTGCATGATCCAGCTCGAATAAGAGCTATGTTCGTCGATCCCGCTTACAGTGGTAAAGGAGTTGGCTCTTTGATTTTAAGCCATTCAGAGAAAGTTGCCAAAGCAAAAGGATTTACTAAGGGGGCTCTTGGTGCCACTTTATCTGGATTCTCGTTTTACAAAGCAAAGGGATGGGATAAAGTATCTGAAGAAGAAGCAATATTGCCAGATGGGACCTCTATTCAGGTTGTCCAAATGGAGAAATGTTTTTCCTAAACCTTTTAAGCGCCTAACCAACAAATAAATTGGTAGTTTATGGTAGAGTGTGATTTTGGAACCCCAATCACCGAAAGAACCTTCAATGCTAGAAAAACGCACCTCTTCAGACCAAGCCATCATTCATTGTCTTAGCGCTAATTATGGCATTGATGTCGCAACTCTTACATTTCTTCCTTGGGGAGCAGACACGAATGCCTCTGTCTATAAAGCTCAGACACCTAACCAAGAGTCTTATTTTATCAAGCTCAAGCAAGGGCACCGGCATGAGATCGGCATTGAAATCGTAGAGCTTTTACATCGGGCTGGGATTCGACAAATGATTCCCCCTGTTAAAACAATTCACAACAAGCTCACTCATCAAGTTGATGATTGTACTCTCATTGTCTACCCCTTTGTGGACGGGCAAGACGGATTCACCCGCAGCCTAACAGATGATCAATGGACAGCTCTTGGCAAAGTGCTAAGACAGGTTCACGAAGTTGAAATCCCTTCCTCCCTCCAAAACCAAATCCGGCAAGAGACTTACTTAGCAAAGTGGCGCGATGTCGTTCGAGCGATCTACGTGTATATTGAAGATAAACTCATCACCGATGAGGTCGGTCTAAAACTGCAAAAATTTATGAAAGAGAACATGCCAGCCATTCGCCGCCTCGTAGAGCGCGCCGAGCAATTAGGAAAAAAACTCCAGGATCAATCATCCAAATTTGTCTTGTGTCATTCAGATATTCATGCTGGGAATATCCTCCTGAATGGAGATCATAAAATGTACATCTTGGATTGGGATGAGCCTATCCTAGCCCCAAAGGAACGGGATCTCATGTTTATTGGGGGCGGTGTTGGAAATGTTTGGAATCGACCGCATGAGGAAAAGCTTTTTTACCAAGGATACGGTCAGGCGGAAGTTGACCCGACAATCCTCACTTATTACCGCCATGAACGGATCGTAGAAGACATTGCTATCTATAGTCGAGAGATACTTTTAACTCCGGGCAGAAGCAAAGAAAGACTTGAGATGTACGGACACCTCATAGACCAGTTTGCCCCTCGAGGCGTGGTAGAAATTGCTTTCGAAACAGACGCAAATTACACCGTTCGTAAAAAATAAAATCATGAATTTAACAAGTTAGAGAATAAGCAAAGCAAACCCCAAACCTAATTGATTAGTGCATTCGAAACACTAATGTTCCAATCCATAACATCAGCAAGAAATAATACAGAGACCATCCTTTTGCTGGAGGGAAAAATCGAGAAAGCCACCGAAGATGTTTTGTGTACCATTTGCCATCAAGCCAGACGACTAAATTGCATCCAATGCTATCAATCAACAAGAGAAAAAAAATAATTTTTTCAATCATAGGAATCCCAAAGTTCTTTTAGACGTTTATCCCGCCCACAAGAATATCGATAAAATCGATACCGTAACGGGTTTTTTTGATAATATTTCTGATGGTAAGCTTCTGCCGGATAAAAGGTTTTCGCTGGTACAATCTGAACAAGAATAGAGCTCACTTTATCTTCATCAATGAGTCTTTGCTTGTAAGCTTCTGCCAAAGACTTTTGGCTTTCTCCTTCGTAAAAAATGATAGGCCGATATTGCATTCCCTGATCACAAAATTGCCCATCATCTCTTGTAGGGTCAATATTGTGAAAATATACATCCAATAGATCCTCATAACTTATTTGCGCCGGATCATATTTCAATTGGATAACTTCTACATACCCTGTTTTACCTGCTGTTTGTCAATCTGCTACGAACTCGGAGTGCTTACCTCAATATCGTTTAATGGGAAAAAATTGATCTTAACTGAAAAGGAGTGCAAGCTACGTTTGAGTGCAGAGCAGTTTAAAGTTTTAAGAAAAGGAGGAACAGAACCTCCTTTTAAAAACGGTTACTTCGATAATAAAAAACCGGGAATCTATCAATGCGCTGGCTGCGCACTTCCTTTATTCAGTTCCAATGCCAATGATGATTCAGGGACAGGATGTCTTAGTTTTTGGAGAGCTATTTGTGAAGAAAATGTCGCCTTAGAAAGGAGTTACAACCCCTTTTCTTCTGGGAAAAAAGTGCCTTGTAGCCGTTGTGATGGCCATCTTGGAGACCTTTTTAACGATGGCCCGCCTCCTTCTGGAAAACGATATTGTATCAACTCAGTTTCCTTAAAATTCATTCCGAATCCATGAAAGTACCTAATTGGATTTTTTTACAAATTCGGACTTCAACATGATCGATCCAAAGCCTTTGATTTTCGCTTCAATATTATGCCCATCAACCTCTTCGACTAAATGAATATTCTTAACTTTCATTCCCACCTTAAGGGCCGAAGATGCTCCTTTGACTTTGAGATCTTTGACGATGACAACGCTATCGCCTTCATTTAGAACATTACCATGAGCATCTCTTACGACTTGCTGCTGTTGACTCTCTTGAGAATTGGGATCCTTCACCCATTCATGGCCACACTCAGGACAAATATAGAGAGTTCCATTTTCATAAGTAAATTCACTGCCACACTTCTCACAATTTGGTATTTTTTCCATCATTTCCTCAATATTATAGCGCTAATATAATCAAATCTATACTTAAACTAATTCAAAAGTTAGTTTTGGACAACGCGAAAGCTTTCGGAATTCATCGATCTTAAGTGACCCAATATTAGGAATATGAGACCACTTAAGATCGGCAAATTACGGCGCTTTGGCACAGTCTAAAGTCCAACTTTTGAAGTAGTTTGAGTATAGTTTCATATTAAAATCGCATCAAAATCTGAAGTGTCACCAAAGCAAAGATAGGCCGTTATTTGGATTTAAGGGAATTCTTACTCTGAAAAATCTTGCATCTTTGCGAAGATATTTTTCATAACTTGAACTTTCCCATCTTCAAGAATGACATAATGTTGTCGATGGGTATCAAGGGCAAAATTCAGGCTTTTCTTAACTACTTTTTCATAATCCAAGAGATATTTATCCCAATAACACTCAATGACACCCTCATCAATCCCTTCACCATCTTCCAAAAGGAGTTTAACCTTCACATGAGTATGGGGGGTGTGCCCAACAATTTGGTTCACCCCTTCTATGGGAGAAAAATCCATATCAAAGTCTTGCCATGTAATGCCTCCACAAGGGTAATTGCCTCCTCGGCTATAGCCGCATCCAAACAGCGGAGTCCCCATGTCTGCATAGCATTTTAGAAATGACTCTTTTTCGAGTCTGCTTAAATCCTCCAAATCAAAACCTTTGATAGGATGGAGCAGGTTCTGATGAATTCCAGCATGACTCATTAAATAGCCCTGGGCCCAATGAAACGATTTCGTCATGTCCCAACTAGCGCCCGAGTCAAGAATCTCATTAATAATCTCCGACTTTTCGTGGGTGAATCCTGGGCACAAAAGTGTAGAACTCATCGGAAATCGATAAGGCATATCGTGATTTCCTAGCAGATGCACACGCTTAGGCTCATGGAGCGATTGATTCAACCAATAGGCAGTACGCTTGGTGCATTCCACTGTCTCATCAAAGCTATCAAAATAATCACCCAAAAATACGGTCTGATCAGGCTTAACAGCTTTGATACACTTTTCAACCCAATCAATTTTATTATGTAAGTCGGCAATAATGAGTGTTTTCATAGAATTCCAATTGTCTTGTCTTCTTTGAAAAGAAGAGACCTTGAAGCTATCATTCATCAACTTCAAAGGTTACTTGAGTATAATTCTTTAAACATTTTCCTGTAAGAGAATCTCGATTTGCAGCAATTTCTTGAGGAGAGCCTATTGCGATCACTTGTCCACCAGCATCTCCACCGCCTGGACCAAAATCAATAATGGTATCAGCTTGACATATGGCATCTAGGTGGTGCTCAATGACAATCACAGTATTGCCCTTGTCTACTAGCCTGCTCAAGATGCGAAGCAATTTGTCCACTTCATGTGGATGCAGGCCGGTAGTTGGCTCATCTAACAAATACAATGTCGATTTCCTTCCCGATTTAGCAAGCTCTGTTGCCAATTTCATGCGCTGAGCTTCTCCTCCTGATAAGGTTGAAGTTGATTGACCTAAAACTAAGTATTCCAGCCCAACTTGCTCTAGCAGATCTAAAAGGGGAAAAATATTTTGATGATCACGAAAAACAGAGAGTGCTTCGCCTACAGTCATCTCTAAAATTGCGGCAATATGATGGCCTTGAAATTGGATAGATAAAAGCTCTTCAGTGAACCGTCTCCCCTCGCAGATAGGACATTCCACCTCAACATCAGGCATAAAGGTCATATCAATTGCCACAACCCCTGCCCCACCGCAATTTTCGCAACGCTGATCAGATGTGTTGAAAGAAAACTGATCTGGTCCAAAACCGGATGCTTTTGCTTCAGGTAAGGAAGCAAACAATTCCCGAACCGAGTCAAAAAGCTTGGTATAAGTTGCCACATTGGAACGAGAAGACTGCGTTTTTCTAACTGTGACCGGATCGACTGTAACGACGCGATGAAAATGCTCTAGCCCTTCGATCGAAACATGCTTTCCTGGGAGTTCGCTAGCCCCATAAAAATGTTGTCTTGCAACCTTGTCTAAGATGCCAAATAAGAATGTGGATTTACCCGAGCCAGACACACCTGTCAAAACAATAAACTGATTGACGGGAATAGTTACGTCAATCCCTTTGAGATTATAGGCACTCGCGCCACGGACAGTTACCACTCGGCCATCATGCGGACGCAATCGATTCGGCTCTCCTATTATTTTCTTCGCTAAATATTTTCCAGTGAGCGAAGTTGGACAAGATCGGACTTCATTTGGCGTACCACAAACGACAATTTCCCCTCCTTTGCTACCACCACCAGGACCGATGTCTAGAATATAATCGACCTCTTTTATCATTTCTAAGTCGTGCTCAATGATTAAAACGGTATTCCCAGCTTCTTGTATTCTCCTAAGTGTTTTGACCAATTTCCGTGTATCATGAGGATGTAATCCTGTTGTAGGCTCATCTAAGACATACAAAATTCCCGTGAGTCCACTTCCTAGAACACATGCAAGACGGAGTCTTTGGGACTCTCCAACAGACAGTGAAGGCAGTGAACGGTCCAAAGTAAGGTAGCCTAATCCGACTTCAATGAGATTTTCTACACGCTGCTTCATCGCGCATGCAAGAGCTTCAAAAACTTCCGATTCGTCTTGAGAAATTTCTTTTTCCAATGCCTGAATCCACGCAAGCAAATCGGTCAGACTTAGGCCTGTGAGATTAACCAATGTTTTGCCATGAACAGTGACTTCTCTCCCAATTTTTCCTAAACGGGTCCTTTGGCATGCGGTGCATGGCTTGTGTCGAACGTATTTTTTCATTCCTTCTGGGAGCGTGCGTGATTTGAGTAAATAGGAAACAAGTCCTTCAAATCTTCCTTCACTCACCTTTTTAGGCTTCTTGACGTTTTTGCGCGTCTTGACAAACTCCGGAAAATCCACACCATAAAGAAGAAAATTCCTCTGCTCTTCTGTATAGTTTTTGATAGGAACTGTTGTATCAAATGGAAAGTCATAATGGTGACTCGCTTTTTGAAGGACATTTTCGTAATAGGAGCTCATTCCCTCATCCCAAAAACTTACTCCCCCCTCTTTCAGAGATTTTTCTTCGTTTAGGACTTTTGGGATATCGACCTCGATAACTTCACCAACACCCTTGCAAACTGTGCAAGCTCCTGCTAGTGCATTAAAAGAAAAATGGGCCATTTTCAATTTCTCTAATTGATGACCACAATTTGGACACTGGAAGTAACTCTTTTTTCTCTTTTTTGAAAACTCTTCGTACTCGAACATTGTCAGGTGACTTTTGTCTTGCAAAGGTTGCATGATGATTTTTCCGCAGCTCTCACAGGGCCGATGACCAATTGCCGCAAACAAATTTCTCAAAATTGTGAGAATCCCTGTTTTTGTTCCAACAGTCGAACGAGGATTAAAATCTGCTACCCGTTGAGTCACACCTATCGAAGGAGAAAGACCCATGATATGACCGACTTTTGCTTTTGCTAAATGGTCAGTGGTCATTCCAAGGGATTCTAAAAACTGTCTAAGGCATTCTTTTTGTAAAACCTCCACCGCAATCGAAGATTTACCCGATCCAGAAGGGCCCGTTAATGCCACTAATTTGCCTTTCGGAATCGCAAAGCAAATATTTTTTAAATTGTGCTCTTTTGCCTCATGCACAATGATTTTGCCTAAATCAGCTGTCTTTGGCAAAGCGCATTTCGAATTGCAAACATATTTTTTATCCATGACTTTCTTCTTTCAACCACTGAATTTCAAGTGCAAGTTGAGCAATTCCATATCTGAGAGCTTTGAGACGAATCAGTTTGCGTGAAGAATCTGCTAAACTCTCGAGTCTCTCTTCGATCTTCTTGTACGTCTGGTAAGTCTCCTGGGCCTTTTCTAATCTTTCTTGAAACAGTTGCTTCATCTCCCGTTTTTCAGTGATGAAAAAGAGTTTGAGCAAAAACTCGTTACGTGGCGTCTCAGATCCAGTAGGAGCTTCAAGCCAAGACTGAAATTCTTCCCGCCCCCTCTCTGTGATCGAAAAGATCTCTTTCTTTTTCTTTCCGACAGAGGCAACTTCAGAAGCCACTTTTCCTTCTTTTGCCAAAACCTTGAGCATTGGGTAGATCGTCGAATCTGACTCTCTCCAGAAATAAACAGTAGACCTCTGCATAAACTTTTTAATTTCGTAGCCTGTCCGCGCCTCCTCTAAAAGCATCCCCAAAATTGCATATCTTGTTTTATTGACTAATCGCATAAAATACCTAGTTTCTGGGTATTCTAACAAACTGTTCCCCTATTGTCTAGAAGAAACCTTCCAAATTTTTTTATACCGCTTGGAAATCACTGCTATGCTAAACTATCCGCATGGAAGAAGAACGTGTATCAAAACTCATGGCGCGTCGAGGGCTCTGCTCTAGACGAGAAGCCGAACAATATATGGCTGAAGGCCGGGTCCGGGTCAATGGTAACCTCATTACAGAGCAAGGAACAAAAGTTCCCGTCGATGCCAAAATCACTTTAGATCAAGCAGGCTTGCAGCGCCTCACTATTGCGCTCAACAAGCCACTAGGCTATGTCTCGAACCTTCCACAAGAAAATTACCCGGAAGCCAAGGAGTTGATTCTTCCTGAAAACCGTTTTGATAAAGGCCCTCCTGTTGATCCTAAGTCGCTGCATGTTGTTGGGCGGCTGGATGTCAATTCGAAAGGCCTCATCCTCTTTTCTTCAGATGGACGGGTCGCCAAAAAGATCATTGGTCCCGACTCAGAAGTCGAAAAAGAATACATTGTCCGTTTTCTCGATCCTATTCCAGAAGGTGTTATCCAAAAACTCCGTTTCGGCCTTAAGCTTGATGGCAAACCTCTCAAGCGAGCTCTGGTTAAACGAGCGGGAGACCGCGCTTTGACAATTGTGCTTCGTGAAGGAAGAAATAGGCAAATCCGACGGATGTGTGAACTTGTAGGCTTGAGAGTCAGCTCACTTAAGCGGGTCCGCATTGGCAACATTCAACTGGGCTCTCTCCCTGTTGGCCAATGGATGGTTGTGAAATAAGATGCAGATTCTTGTTATCGGTGGTGGTCCCGCTGGTTTTTTTGCAGCAATTGCAGCAAAGAATACGTATCCACAAGCAACAGTCACCTTGCACGAGCGTACCAATAAAGTTTTAAGCAAAGTCCGCATATCCGGCGGAGGACGCTGCAATGTCACCCACGCCTGTTTCGATCCAAAAGAGCTCGTGAAAAACTATCCTCGGGGCTCTAAAGAACTCTTAGGACCTTTTCACCGATTCCAACCTACGAGTACCGTCCGTTGGTTTGCAGAAAAAGGAGTCGAGCTCAAAATAGAGGCTGATGGGAGAATGTTTCCGATCACCGATTCGTCGCAAACGATTATCGATTGCCTCCTTGCAGAAGCAAATCGAGTCGGAGTTGAAATTAAGCTTCAATCAAAACTCTCTATAAGTGAGATGGACGCAGACCGGTTAATTCTCGCAACGGGAAGCACTCGAGGGGGCTTTGAAATTGCTCAGCACTTTGGACATACCATTCAGCCTCCCGTACCGTCACTCTTCACATTTAACATTCCGGAGTTTCCCCTTGAATCGATTGCTGGAGTTTCCGTTGAAAATGTGCACTTAAAATTAGAGGGGACAAAACTATCTCAAGAAGGGCCTCTGCTTATGACCCATTGGGGCTTTAGTGGACCTGCAGCACTCAAACTCTCTGCATTTGGAGCTCGTCTTCTTGCAGAAAAAAATTATGAAATCGGTCTCTACATAGACTGGCTTCCCAAGTTTTCAATCGATGAACTCCTATCTCTATTTGCTTCTGAACACAAAGCGAAAAAACTCTCGGCAATCAGATCGATTCCTCTTCCTAAAAGGCTTTGGAACCTTTTATGCGGAGATGAAAACCAGTTATTGAGTCGCATGAGTAAACCAGCCCTCCGAAAACTTTGCGAAAAGCTTAAAGCAGATCGGTATCAAGTGAAGGGAAAGACAACTAACAAAGAAGAGTTTGTGACCTGTGGAGGCATTACTCTTTCTGAAGTGAATTTTAAAACGATGGAAAGCAAGCTTCATCCTGGCCTTTATTTCTGTGGAGAAATCCTCGACATTGACGGCATCACCGGTGGATTTAATTTCCAAAATGCCTGGACAACAGGTTGGATTGCTGGAACTGCTTAAATTTTTAGACTGTGTGAATTCATTAGCGCCTTGCAAACTCTTTCACAGATTATTAATAACCTGAAATCTGGGTTTATTTTGCTTAGTCTCAAGAGAGGAAGTTCTCTTAAATTCACGGTATTTTTGCCGATGGAAAGGGCCAAACGGTCCTTTCCATCGGCAAAAAGGCTGAGAAGAAAGAGAAAAATCCCTGAGAATGAGTGAAAGAAACTCAGAGTTCAGGTTAATAACTTAAGTAGTTTGAGTATATTCAACAACATCAAGTTTTGATGCATAAAAAGTGGAAAATGAAAAATTCCGAATGTCGAGTTTAACAAGCTAGGAAGTAACACCTAGCTTGCTTAAATGTATTGATGTGATTAGTCACCGACGAGGAAAAAGGAAACTGTTGACCCTAATGCAAGGGCCGCTGATTGTGTATGAGTGAGTTCTTTATTGAATAGGAATTTTTGATTAAAAAATGCTTGGTAAATTTTTTCGGTTAAATAAAACGCAACACCAAAAGAAACCACGTGAATCAAGAGTTTCTTTTCCTTTTCTCCAAAGTGGGCGGCTGTGAGAGTTTTAAGTCCGAAATAAGTTGCCGCATAGGTGGCACAACTAATGAGAGCGGGAATTTGAGCTTCAGAAAATGTTTTAAACCAAGGTTTTGCAAAAACTTGCCCAAGCAGTCCTCCAAAAGCACCGCGAGCAGCAACAAGTGGTAATGCTTGCATAGATAATCTCCTGTTTCGTGTAAGTGAAGTGAAAAACGTTACTTGAATTCATTTTAAAAAGCACCTATTTTTGATCCTTCAGAAACTATCGCAAGTAGGTAGTCCTAAAGAAGCCATGCTAGGTCTTTATTGCACTCACAAACATCGCTCGGGAATCTCTTGATATTGCAGTGGCTGCATTGCGAAATGCTTTACTTTTTCCTTAGTCTAATGGAGACACGCGGATAACATGGCCATCAGGATCTTGCACGAGAAACGTTCGACCAAAAATTTCATCACAAGGCTCTTGCAAAATTTTAATGTGAGGAATCTCTTTCCACTCTTCAAAGAGATTGTCAACGTCATCGCTTTTTGGAAGCATGATACCCACTTCAGAAAACCGGGGCACTGCAGGATCAGGCGTTGTTCCCCCAGTCCAAATAGCAAATAGGGTTTCACCTCCAGATGAAAAAGCCACATAACGGGGGCTTGAAAAAACGGGGTCAGCTTTGAAAAGGATCTTGTAAAAGGCAGTCGAACGGTCAATATCTGAGACATAAATAAGCTGAAGATTCGCTTTAGGTTTTGTAGTCATAAAACTCTCCTTTGTTTGCCTATGGATTTAATAAAAAACCGAACGCTCCCTTCGGTGCTCGTAAGAGCTGTTCAATAAGTTTTGGAAAGGCTTGAGCCCGCCTTTGAAGTGTCTCTTCAGTCCAAGGGTGGATCCCAAGATCTGTTAAAAACTGGATACCCGAAAGCATCAATTCAGCGCATTCAAGGGGTGTATCGGTTTGAAAGAGTCCTTCTTTACAGCCTTGTTCTATGAGCTCGGCATAGAGTGGCGCTTGTTTCATCAGTGTTGCTACAAGGAGGCGTGTATGCATTGACTCATTTCCCTGTTTATGCAAAGCATCTAAAACACGTGAACCTGCTTCAAGACGTCCTGCTTCCACTAGAGCTTCCAATTTTTCTAAGGCGCTCCCCTTCGCTTGTTCCACTATAGTGCGCATCTTATGAATCATCTCCTCAGAAATCTTTTCAATCACAGCTTCTAAAAGCTCTTCTTTTGAGCGAAAGTAATGGTAAATAGTCCCCTTGGCTATTCCCAATTGGTTCATGACATCTTGCATCGTCACTATGTCATACCCTTTTTGCTGAAACAAATCATGGGCAGCATCAATGATCTCTGCTTTTCTTTCTCGGGCTTTTTTAACAACTCTAGGCACTTCGACCTCGTTTTATATTGACCGACGGTCGGTCTTTTTGCTAACATCTTACCTTTTACCCCTTTAAAAGGAAACCATGAAAAATATTTTGATTTCTGGAGCCGGCATTGCTGGCCTGTCTCTCGCTTACTGGCTCAAACAATATGGGTTTCATCCCACCCTTATTGAAAAACACCCTACGCTTCGCGCTGAAGGTTACAAAATTGATATTCGTGGTGTCGCAGTCGATGTTGTCAAGCGGATGGGGCTTTGGGAAAAAATCTGTCTAAACCGTACGGCTATCAAAGAATCCCGCTTTGTAAATCAAACCGGAAAGTTCATTTCTGAAGTCCACCCCGATCTTTGTGGCGCACGTGTAGAAGGAGATCTTGAAATTGTTCGGGGAAAACTGTGTGAGCTTTTGTATGAGCATCTGGACGATGTCGAATGCCTTTTTGGAGATTCCATCACTAAGATTTCACAAGATCAAAAGCAGGTCCTTGTGGAATTTGAAAAGGAAAGTCCAAGAGTTTTTGACATGGTCATCGGAGCTGATGGGTTGCACTCCCACGTTCGAAAACTAGTCTGGGGAGACGAAAGGCAATTCTTGGACAAACTTGGGCTTAACATTTCATTCTATTCGATTCCCAACTATCTCGATCTCGACTGCGTTGAAATAGAGTATCACTCCCCTAAAAAATTCGTCATTGTCTATTGCCCACGCGATGGTTTAGCAAAAGCTGGTTTTGCCTTTGTTGCCAAACCAAATGAACTTAACTTGCGTGATAAAGAGCTGCAACAACAAAGTCTCAGAGAGGCCTTCCAAGACTGTCAATGGGAAGTTCCAAGCCTTCTAGACTTCATGGAAAAAACTCCTGATTTCTATTATGATTGCATGGCACAAGTTCATATGCCCAAGTGGTCGGAAGGGCGAGTGACACTTGCTGGAGATGCGGCCTATGCAGTCTCCCCTGTTGCAGGACAAGGGGCCAGTGTGGCACTTGTCGGCGCGTATGTCCTCGCCGGAGAACTTGCAACGGCAAATGGGAACCACTTCATAGCGTTTGAAAATTATGAATCTTGCTTGCGTGAATACATTAAGCAAAACCAAGACCTTGCACAAATGAGCGTTTCAATCCTCAAGGGTGATCGCTCATCATGGATTGCAACAAAGATCATGTGGCTCACCCTTCGTATCGGACAACTCATGCCTGCTAGTTGGATCCGTTTTTGGAAAAAACAAGGTCAAAAGCGCACCGCAAAGGCTGCAAGTGCGTTAACGCTCAAAGATTACTTAAGGCACGGTAATTCATGCAACTAGTTAGATGGTCGTTGACAAGACCAACGGCTTGCATGAAGGCATAGATAATCGTCGTTCCCACAAAGCTCATCCCTCGCTTCTTTAAGTCGTTGGAAAGGGTATCACTTTGCTCTGTTCGCGTCGGAATATCTTGCAAAGTTTTCCAATGCCCTATGACTGGTTTCCCCTCGACAAATTGCCAAACATACCGATCAAAAGAACCAAACTCCTTTTGGATTTTTAGGAAAACCAAACCGTTTTGACGGGCACTGAAAATCTTACGCCTATTTCGAATGATCGCAGGGTCCTGCGTCAATTTTTCTAGTTCTTGGTCTGACATGTTGGCAACTTTGACAGGATCAAAATTGTGAAAGAGTCGTCGGTACCCTTCTCTTTTTTTGAGAATCGTTTCCCAACTTAATCCTGCTTGGGCTCCTTCTAAAATGAGCATTTCAAAGAGGTGCTCTTCATCATGAACAGGAACGCCCCACTCTTGATCATGGTAGTCTGCGTAAAACTCTTTGCCAGTCCCATTACCAAAGCATCTTGTATTATTTTTTATTATATCGATTTTCATGAGCAAGTAACCATCGCTTTCTAGCTTTTCCTCCCCCATATCCACTTAAATCTCCGTTTGCACCGATGACTCGATGGCAAGGGATAATGATAGCAAACTGATTCATCCCATTTACTCGTCCTACTGCTCTTGCTGCAAAAGGTTTTCCACAAAGCTTTGCCAAATCGGAATAAGAGCGTGTCTCTCCAATGGGGATTTTTTTTAGCTCTAGCCAGACTGTTTTTTGAAAAAAAGATCCAATTAACTGAATTGGAGTCTGAAAACATTTGAGTGTTCCTTCAAAATATTGACTTAATTCCTCTTCTATTGAACAGATAGGAACGGTCTTGCCAGGAATAATAGCAGAATTTGTCTTTTGGCGAAGCACTTCAATCTCTTTTTCTAATCCTCGACGATTCACAAATTCAAGCAAATACAAAGATTCTTCATCTGCAATTCCTAACATA
Source organism: Simkania negevensis Z (assembly GCF_000237205.1). GTDB lineage: Bacteria > Chlamydiota > Chlamydiia > Chlamydiales > Simkaniaceae > Simkania > Simkania negevensis. The sequence goes on from NC_015713.1 coordinate 1,694,624, forward strand.
GGTCCAAGAGGTGTATCAATCCAATTAGCTTTTAATACCTTAATCTCACTCGACTTAGCCGGAGGACTACCCATTATCTTAGAAAAAGCATCTCGAAAACCACTCCCAGAATCATACCCAGAATCAATTTGGGCATCAATCACGAGTGCATTATCCTTTATTTGTTTTAATGCGACACCCATTCGACGAGCCCTAGCGTAAGCAACAAACGTCATTCCAAACCGTTTTTTGAAAAGTCTTGAAGCTTGAACTGCATTTGTCGATAATTCTCGAAAATCTTTTTCTTTCCATCTCCTTTCAGGAAATTTATCAACGGCTTGTAATAAATTACGAACGATTTCTGGTAATTCATTTGGACATGATAATGGCTGACACCGTTTGCAGGGACGAAACCCTGCTAAGACTGCTTCTTCAATGCTCGCATAAAATTCACAGTGGTCAAATTTTGGTTTACGTGCAGGACAAACCGATCGACAAAAGATACCAGTTGTCTTCACCCCAACATAAAATATTCCATCGTAGCAAGGATCTTTTTGAACTAAGGCTTCATAGTATTCTTTTTTTAAATCAAAGGATAGCATCTTATTACCTCTTTTGAGCCATTAATTATATTCTCAAATAACTTCAAAAGTTTGAGTATACACGACTCTAAAAATATCCATCGCCGAAAATTGAACTCGAATATTTTCATCGAGCTGTCAATTATTGCTTAGGAACGAGTTTTTCGATTAGTAGTTCTGTAGGAGAGCCATTCATGGTATCCATGAGCTGAAAGATCTCAATGAAAAGAGGAACTTCATCTGCATCGATGCCTAAAGTCAAGCGAATGGTAGCGTTTTCATCGGAAAAAAGCATCGCAAAGTTAGAATGGTAAAACCCAATGCTGCGACGATAAAAGATAGGCACTCCCTTTTCCATGCATTTTAAATAAAGAAGGCCACCGGCTAGAGTCGAACCTCTGATGGTGTGACCTGGGCCTGTAATCTTAATATCAAAAAATGAAAGGTCCGTTTCATGATCGAAGGGAACGATCCGAAATCGGGATCCTTCTTGGAAAAGCCTGGGGGGAATTTTATCGAGAACTGCGCGGGTGTTATCAAAGATATGTTTGCGGTACTGTTCAAGGTAAGGAGCAGCATTTTTGTAAGCTAAGCAAAACCAGTTTACACTCAAAGGATCAGTGACAAGTGCAGGAGCATCAAGCAGAGCATCAAAAGGAGCCCAGTGTGCTGCCTTACTGTGAATCATGTAAAAGGGGGCGCCGCAGTAATTATCCATCCCGAAGAGATCGAACTTGAGTCCGCTACGGTAACACACAACATTGAGAAGGCCTGATTCGATCTCGTCTTGAAAAGCCTCAAGAAGGGCCCCAACTCGAGGTGAATCGATGTAGTCAATGGTGCAATCAAGTGCGAGCGTCAAAGGTTTTCCTCCCCGTGTTGCAAAAGCTTTTTGCAGCATGTCGACAATGGGTTCAACTTTATATGCAGTTGGTGTAAGGTAAATCCTCTTTAGGGCTGGGTTAAATTGGGCCAATAAGAGATCGACTTCTTGCCAATCTCTCTCTGTGGCTTCTTCAACAGGAATACAATGAGTCACATGATCGCCAATCGTCACACATTCGTAGTAAGTATTTTCTCCAAAGAGGATGTAAGGAGCTCTTCCTTGCATCTTTTTGACCGCTTGTAAAACCCCTGTCATGCTAGTCATCCCCGAGGCATGAATAGAATAAGAGGCCAAAGGGCGAAGTGCCTGAGGAGTTGTAGAGAGAACTTCATGGTAAATAACGGGAAAGTCTGCTGCCTTGTAAGGGGAAAAAATTTCAAGTAAGACGGTGATTTCTGCGTGAACTTTTTCTAGTTCTGAAGCAATAGCAAAAAAGCGGGTTTTAGGATCTTTTTCTAGAATTTCGATAAGCTCCTGTTCAATGCGATCAAAGGCTCTTTCCACAAGAGCCCCCTGTGTGGGACAACGCATCACTTGAGTCCAATGCTCATCAGAGACTTTTTCTAAAAGCCCTTCTAAAATGCTTAGAGTCCCTCGAAACATAAGAGTTTTTTGGGGATGGGTGAGTTGCCACTTTTGGCCTAATTTTCTGAGGTGACCTTCTCTTTCTTGTTTTGATAAGGTCATTTGGGAAGAACCTGTCGTCTCTATCAAAGGGCGAGCCGGGAGGAGTAAACGATCGAGCTCAATCCGATTCGCTGTCAGCCCAAAAAAAGAGATCCATTCCAAAAGATAGCGGTAACCCTTTTCAATCTCTTGTGGGGATTGGCTCCTAAAAGGAAGTAGCCGTAACCCACCAACATTGTCTTGTTCCACTTTTTGGACGCAAAGAACATAGGGGTGGGAAGTTTTGGGTATGGCAGTTTGAAAAGACTCCCATGCTTGAAGCCATGTTTCGCCTGATTCTCCTTTTAGAATTTCTGTTAGATCGAGAACAATAGGTGAATGGGTCTTTCGAGGCACGTTTGCAAAGTCATCTGAACTTTTGAGAGTGAAATAAAAAGGAAAATACTCTTGTAAATCGGCAGGCCTTGTCAAAACGAGAGGATAAGAGCGGGGTTGGGGCAAAACCTCTTTCCACTTTTCCACTCGCTCAAGATAGGTATGCGATGCGGTCCTTCGAGGATCTCGCGCATAGATGCTTTGAGTTTCGGGATGAGTTTGGACCGAAATCCCAAAGATCGGAGCCACATGATTGACAATAAAAGGGTAAAATCCAGCGCATTTTGCTAAAAATCGCCGCTCTAGAAATCCAAGAAGCTTCTGCTCAGTTTCTGTCATTGCAGGGATTTGGGCAAGACCGAGCCGGTTTTCCTCCCATGAAGCAAAAGGGTGATAGGAGATTTTTTTCCCAATTTGAGAAAAAGCATAGTGGGCTGCCGACCCTGTAAGATGGCTCAAAACCAGGCACTCATTCCCCAACGTTGCATGCCAAGGAGAGAAATACGATACTGTACAAGCCATACGGGCTAAGAGGGATACGGACAAAAAAGCCGCTCCCGTCCCTAAGTAAGCAGCTCCTGAGATCACCTGAGATGCGAGTGTTTCGATTTTTTTTGCCTGGTGGGGGAAAGGATTTGGCTCCAAGGAGCCAGCAGTCGATACAAAGAGAAAAATAAATAAATAAAAGATTCTCTTCATATTTCTCCTCTTAGCAGAAGGGAGTTTTAAACCCATAAATAATAGATGGATTTTCGATTTTTTCAGGTTCTCAAGACTAAATTTACCACATACTTGATGAAAATAGGGATAAAAATGGTCATGAGAACGTGAGAAAAAGAAAAATTTCAGATGACCCTTCTGAGGTCATCATTTGGTTTTTATTAAAAAGATAACCCTATCTTTAATTGGTCAAAAAGTATAAAATGCATCTACTTCACAAACTAGAGAAAGAAATGACATTTAATAATTTATGCCTTCACCCTAAAATCTTGAAAGCCATTCAACTAGCAGGGTATCCCAAACCAACCGAAATTCAACAAAAAGCAATCCCCAAAATTGTCCAGGGTTTTGATATCAGAGCTTCAGCACAAACCGGAACAGGTAAAACCGCAGCTTTTTTACTACCAGCACTACATCGACTTATTTCACCTGCAACGAAATCAGGAATAGGCCCTCGAGTACTTATTTTGGCACCCACAAGAGAACTTGCCCAACAGATCGAATCACAAGCTAATAAATATAGCAAGTCTCTCCAACGGATCAAAACAGTTTGTGTTGTAGGAGGCATGCCTTATCCAGCGCAAATGCGCCAGCTCTCCCGCCCTCATGAAATTTTGATTGCCACTCCTGGCCGTTTAATTGATTTCATGGAACGTAATAAGATTGATTTTTCACGACTAGAAATGCTTATTTTAGATGAAGCCGATCGGATGCTCGATATGGGATTTTCAAAGCCCGTCGAACAAATTGTCCAAGCGACTCCTTCAACAAGACAGACCCTTCTCTTTTCTGCAACACTTCAAGGAGAGGTGATCAAGCTTTCTGAGAAACTATTAAACAAGCCCATGGAGATCATTGTCCATGCAGAACAACAAAAAGAACAAAACATCAAACAAACCCTCCACTTCGCAGATGATTTGAAGCATAAAAATCGACTCCTCGACCACATTCTCAATCAAGAAGAGACAGGGCATATGATTGTTTTCACTTCGACAAAGCGTCACGCCGATCAACTCGCGCGTGATCTCCGTGATAAACAACACCCTGTAGCAGCATTGCATGGAGACATGAACCAAAATAAACGGTCTCGGACACTCAACCAATTACGTAAAGGAAAAATCCGCATTTTAGTTGCAACCGATGTAGCTGCCCGAGGAATAGATGTTCAGTCGATCACACATGTGATCAACTACGATCTTCCAACTAATGTTGAAGATTACGTTCACCGTATTGGACGTACAGGTCGCGCTGGAGCAACAGGGCAAGCCCTTTCCTTCGTTTCTGATCGGGACACCTTGATGATGAAAAAGATTCAAGAATTCACCGGGCAAAAGGTGGATGTGGTTGAATTTTTAGGACTAGAAGCAACAGTAAAGAAACGCTCTCACCTACGTCAACATCGACAAAAAATGCGACCAAAACAAAAAGAAAACCCTTTTCATAAAGCCAAAAAAGACACTTTTCGCAAGCAAAAGTTTAGAAAGAGGAAGTCTAACGGCTAGTTGTCTGGAATATATACTCAAAGCCAGCTTAATGTAGTTTTAGCGTGCGATATGTGTCTTCGACTTGTCCAAGAGAAGAAACGCAGCAATTAAGGTCTTTTAATAGACCTGTAGAGATGTCATAGACCCAACCATGCACGCTAACTTTTTTCTGCTTTCCCCATGCATTTTGTACAATTGTTGTATGGCAAATATTCATAACTTGATAAAGGACATTGAATTCTACTAGGCGATTATATCTTTCTTTTGGATTTTCAATACTTTCAAGAGTCTCTTTTTCTCGTGAATAGATATCACGTATGTTCCTTAGCCAATTGTCGACTAAACCAAGTTGGGCCTGTTCCATCGCTGCTGCGACTCCTCCACACTGCGTATGGCCACAGACAATCACATGCTCTATGTTGAGGTACTCAATCCCATATTGCAAGACAGATAAACAGTTAAAATCTGTATGGGGAAAGATATTTGCAACATTGCGATGCACAAACACTTCGCCTGGTTCCAACCCTAAAATTTCATTAGCAGGAATACGGCTATCTGAGCACCCTATCCAAAGATATTTAGGTGTTTGGCATTTTGACATTTCTTGAAAAAAACTGGGGTTTACTATTTGCTGATTTTTCGCCCAACGTCTGTTGTTTTCAAAAAGCTCGTCAAGCTCTCTCACTATGATACCTTTTTTTCATGAAAGGATTTATTGTAGTCAGCCTACCAAAGCTTAATCAAGCAAAACTTTATCCCAACCCCCTCTTTCATTTAATTCATAGCTTTGAGTTGTTTCTGGATCTATTGCAACAAGTCTGACCCATTGGTTCAAAAAAAGTTTCCTTAAAACTTGTTGTTTTTCAAGGATTCTACTGATTTTGGAAGGGGGGGAGTAAATTATTGTGATTAAGCGTTGTAGTTCATGATAAGGGGTATGGTCATTTACATGGACTGACTGCAAGGGAAGCCCAAACATCAAGTCACTTCCATTTCCTTGCATGACTCCAATTTTTCCAACAACATTGTGTGTCACTTTGCTTCCAGAGCCAAAAGCAAGAGGGTCTAATGTAGAGAAAAAGTACTGCATATTGATCCACTCCGCAACAACCATCGGCCCCATTAAGATTGCTTCAAGTATTTTGTCCGTAGGATCTTGATCCCAATCATAAGAATGCAAAAAGCTCCTCCCCATCAAATCAATCCCAACTGTCAATTTCCTAGGACCAATGATAAAAGAGCCATTCTTTGCTAGCCCCCATTCAGGGCGTGTTTCAGACCATTTTTGCCCTCTCAATGAAGCTTTTCTCATAGAAGTTTTAGCTGTAGTTTTTACCCCAAGTTGCTTTAAACGCTTGATACGGTTTTCGCTACAAGCTTGCTCTAAATGCTCTATAATGGTTTGTAGTTCAAGAGTTTTCTCATCCTGTTCAAGAAAATAGGTGAATTGATCTGTTGTTGTATTGTGTTCACAAGCAATAAATCGTGTGTCTTGTGGAATATTTATACCTCTTGATTTGAGTTCTTCACGCACAGTTTTATCATTTAAAATTGCAACAATTGTTTGCGCATTTGTTCCTCCTCCATTGCCACTACAGGCACCACACTTAAGTGCCGCTGCATAAGGATTATTTTCAGTTTGACTTGTATGTCCACACACAAAAATATGTTTGCTAAAATGCTTGCTTAAACCAATTGAACACAAAAACGTCTCTGCATGATCAGTGCGTGCATGTATTGGATAATCTACCGTGTCAAGATTAGGGTGTTTTACAGCCTCAAATTGTCTCTGATAGCATCTATGAATTTTTTTCAATAAGTAAGGAGTGACAAGATTTACTACCATTCTAATACCGCACCAAAGCCCCAATGTTTCTACTAAAGTAAAAGGAGAAACAAAGCTATACTTCATAATTTGATACACTTCTTTTAATTTTCTTCTCATTTGAAATAATAGGTGATGTTTAGTTCTATTAGTCCCTATTATTTTTTCTTGAACTTTGTATTGAGGCTTGACGATTGCTGGGCAAGCTGTCAAGAAAGCATCACTTCCATATGGCTTCACAGCGATCGGTAAGCCGAAAAAACCTGCAGCACCAAAGGTTTCATAGCCTCCAATACTCTCGATTTCCCTTCTTATGGGTTCAGAACGTACATCAATGCAAAAAATGAATTGCGCTTTAGTCTGCAAGGCCAATGGCTCTCTTAAAGAACGGTTTTTAAATTTTCCAAGCAACGCCTGTAAATATTGGTCTTCACAGTCTTTTAGTTTTTGAATAAACATTGAATCACGAGGTCTTTTCAAAAATTGGTTACTTTTAGGAGGATTCAAATAATCTACTTCTTTCAGCGACCATAAAATAGACAAGCGCACCGCTAAAAAATCCAGTAAAGAAATCTTATATTGATCTGAAGATTCGGACCATTTAGCAAAGCCTGCCCAACCCGGAAGCTCTACTAACTGCTGTCGTAAATACTCCTCTTGATCAGCAATGGAAATATTTAGTTTATCTAAAACAAATTCGATAGCTTGATCGGCAGTTTCTGGAAGTGTTGCCAGCCAATTGCGCGCTTGAATCGAATTGTGATGGAGCCGCCTATCAAACCTTGCGATCCCACACCAGGCTTTGTAAAAATTCTCGTCTGCGCAAGGCATTGGAATGGTAGCTTGTCCTTGGGCAAGATAAGTTTGACACCATTTGATGAGCGCGATGTTCACCTCTCTTGTTAAAGAGTCTAACGGCCTTAAGCTATCGTAATAGGTTGATGCATAAGTAAAAGCATGATCAAATCTGAGCGATTCTAGGTCTTTTAGCGGGTTGGTGGCAATGAAATTTTGTATTGGCCATACGTTAGGAATAATATTCGCAGCGCGTTCAACAACTTCGCAGATCGTCTCAGTTTTTTTTCGTTGTAACTCATTCGAAACTTGCCAATTTCCTTCTTCTAATTGAATGATTCTTTCCTTTAGACCCACAAATTCACCTTCTTTGGATATTAATACTTATACTCAGCCCAGTGAGCTGTAATGGTTTTAGGATGGGGTTGACTCCCATTTAAACCTGCAACATACACTCTCTTCCATAGGGAGCTCTTTCGAAACTTGGAAAAACATCTAAATTGCATCAAGGCCCATGGAGTGATCAACACCAGAACTAATACAAAATGAACAAAATTAATAGGATGGGAAACAAATAAAGCTTCCATACCTAACGCTTTTTCGATTATCCCAACACTTAAAGCATATACCCATCCCATGATCATGCATAGAATTCCTGTTAGAAAAAATGACCAAATATTTGTTCTATTCATTATCGCATTCCCTAGTTGCACCCCTCCAATACATGCAATAATAACTAATACAGCACTGCTGTTAAAAAAAGATAAGGGGTAAAAACTTCCGTACATGAATCCTTCTGCCGCGAAAATCCCGCATCCTATTATCATAAGCACTCTCATGATCTTTAGTCCTTGTGGTGTTCGCTTTTTTTGTACAGTTCTAATAGACCCTGACCTTAAGAATAAGTAGGACTTAAACACGCCATGCCAACACAAGTGAGCAATTGCTGCAGGAAAAAGTCCAAGTCCGCATTGGATAAACATAAATCCCATCTGAGCCATTGTTGAGCAAGCCAACATACGCTTAATATCTGTTTGAATTAACTTCCAAAAAGTTCCAAGCGTGGCTGTCAAAAGCCCTAAAATCAAAATTAGATTCATCATTCCGATCGACTCCGCATAAATGGGGGCAAATCGAACGAGTAATACCCCTCCACCATTAATAAGGCCTGCATGCATGAGTGCCGAAACAGGAGTTGGAGAATTTGCAGAGCTAATCAAAAAACGATGGAAAGGCCAAATTCCAGAAAATGTCAATGCAGCAAGAATCAAACATAAAGTTCCCAAGGATTTTTGAAGTAATGAGCAACATTGAGCATTTTCTATCATCTTAGTCATTTCAAAATTTCCTGTATTCCAAGTAAAGATCGCTCCTGCAACAGCAATAAGTGCTAAACCCAATCCAAATGTAATGCTTGCCAAGCGACCCGCCTCTTTAGCTGCAGACCAACCTTTTTTATGTATCATAAGTCTAGTCAAGGTAAAATAGGCTACTCCAAGGGAAAATAAGAGCAGAAGTAGATGGTTTGCTATTACAGAACTTAAAAGCGCTGATGTAACAATCCCCAAATGGGAAAAATAAGTCAGAAAACGACGATCTCCCGCCATATAGCGAAGCGAAAAAATGTGAATGATCATACTTGTGAAAAGAATTAAGGTCGCAAGGACCCGTGAAAGTTCGGTGACTCGATATCCCAAAAAAGAAGCAGAGCTCTGATTAGGTAATTCTACTAGCCAAGCAAAACCACATCCTAATAATCCTAGAGCTGTCACCGTACTAGAAGTTAACGCCCCATACCTAAGACTATTACGAAAAAAAATTTGAATCGATATTGCTCCTAAAATAAGAAAGCTTATCAAAACTAAAAAGAAAATTATTGAATAACTGTCGTTTAGCAAGTTAAGACTCCTTCATGTTTTCCTTGCTTCATGTTAACGAATTTAGTAGAATTAGAGAAATTAATTAAGTTTATGATTTAGATAAGATTTTCTTATGATTGATTACGGAATTCACTGCTTCATAGCTGTAGCTAAAACTAAAAGTTTTACACGAGCTGCCGACATGGTTAAAAGAACACAGTCTGCTGTCACACAACAAATAAACAAACTAGAGCGCCAACTCAATAAACAACTCTTTCATAGAGGCAAAGAAATCACCTTAACAAAAGATGGTGAACTCTTTCTACCCTACGCACACAAACTTTCTCAACTCTCTAAAGAAGTCACAGATTGTTTTTCAAAGCCTGAATTAGAAGGAGAAATTACCATCGGGATTCCTGAAGATTTTGCCACACTTTTTCTATCTGACATTCTCTTTGACTTTACAAGTTTACACCCTCGGATTCGGCTTAATGTTGAGTGTGATTTAACAGTAAGACTTTACAACAGCTTCAGAGATGGATTATTTGATATTGTAGTTGTCAAAATGTCACGCCCTGAAGATTTTCATTATGGAGTTGAAATTTGGTCCGAATCACTCGAATGGGTTAGTGCGCCACAGTATTTAAATACCATCGATTCGATTAACTTCCTGCCTCTCGTTTTACTTCCAGAGCCATGCGTATATCGAGCTCAAGCTTTAGCAGCATTAGAAAAAGCAAACATTCCTTGGAAAATTGTCTTTAATAGTCCAAGTTACGTTGGAACAACAGCGGCAGTTAAAGCAAGAATAGGGGTGACAGCGCTTCCTAAAACCTTAATTCCGGCTGATCTTGTGCCAATTGAAAAGAATGTCTTACCCGAACTTCCAGATATTCACGTATCTCTTCTGAAAAAATCTTCTGAAAGTCCTTCAATTCAAACCTTAGAAAGTTTTATCCTCGAAAAATTAGGAAGAGCCTCTATACATGCAACAAATAGCAAAACAACTCAAAGACCTACAAAACGTTGGCAAAGCTACATTAAAAGATCTAGAAGTTCTCGGAATCGATACGATTGAGCTCTTAGCTGAGCAAGATCCAACTTTTCTCTTTCAAGAATTAGAAAGACGGACCCAAAAACAGCACGACCCCTGTGTATGGGATGTTTTTGCAGCCATCATTCATGAAGCAAAAACAGGCACCCCTACAAAATGGTGGGAGTGGACAGTGAAGAGAAAAGCCCTCGACTCCCCCTTACACGCTGAGGGGAATAGTGATTGAAAGGGCCATAACCGCTACAAGAGAAAAGATGAACATCCTGCGCGCCCATTTCTGATCACTCCTCGCTTTAAATCCTTTGATTCCCATCCAAAACCAGTAGAGACCAATCAAAGTGGAAACAAAGAGATAAAGTAAAGAGACAAATCCAAAGACGGTAAGTAGCGAAGAGACGCACATAAAAAGGCCGATGTAGAGTAACATCTGCACTTTAGTCGCTCCTATCCCCTTTTTAAGGGGTAAGACCGGAATCGCAGCGGCATCATAATCTTTCAAGCGATAGACAGAGATTGCAAAAAAGTGGGGCATTTGCCACATCATGATCACGCCAAAGATGATAATTGCAGCGAGATCCAAACCACCTGACACCGCCGTATAACCTACAACGGGAGGCACAGCACCTGCAATGCTGCCAATGAGTGTTCCATGAATGGTGCGATACTTGAGAAAGCTATAGAGCCCAACATAGACGACAAAACCAAGAAGAGCAATAAAAAGAGTGAGCAGGTTAGTCAACTTTGCAAGTAAAAAAACACCAGAAAGACCTAAAAGAGTCGCGTAGATAAGAGCTGCTAAATTTGAGACACTTCCAACTGCTAAAGGGCGATTACGGGTACGGCTCATTTTACGATCTGCTTCCCGATCAATATAATTGTTAAAGACACAAGCCGAAGCAACAATCAAAGAAAGCCCTTCAAGCATGGCAAGAAGAAGCCAAAAGTCAAAGTGCCCTTTCGAAGCTAAAGCAAATCCTCCCACCGCAGTGATGGCATTGCCCATGATAATTCCAGGTTTAATCAATATGAGATACGCTTTAAGCGATAACGGAACTCTTTGAGATTGTATTTTTTCCATCTATTACCTTCGTGTCTAGTCTACAAATGAGAATTGTGTTAGAAAAAAAGAAAAGCAATTTACAAAAGGTAGATGCATGAAAAAGCTCTCGATTCTTCTCATTCTCGCCTATTCTTTAGTTTCATTTACTTCCTGCAATAAAAAGGAAGAAATCGCTGAAAATCCTGTGGGCTGTGGTTGCTCCGCGGTGATGGACTGTGAAGCCGGTTGTGCTTGCGGTTGTCAAGATTAACCTCACATTTGCTTCATTTGTTCCATTGATGGCATCGTGTTGTAACCAAGGTGCCACATAATCCAGATCGATCCAATAACGAGAACCAAGATGAAAAATACCATCGATAAAAACATGAACGAGCTCCAACGAGGCTTGGATTCTAATCCTAAATGGAGGAAAAAGATGAGCTGCAAGGCAGCTTGAGCAATTGCAAGAAATGCCACAGCTTCCGTCATCATCATCTTGGAAACATGATGATGAGTCACAATCCGGTAGGCTGCAGCCGTAAGAATTATGGACAAAACAAACCCAATCGTGATGGGCTTAAAGCTAAAATTCCAGCCATGATGTGTATCAATCATTCAGCCACTCCTATGAGATAAACAACAGAAAAGATAAAAATCCAAACAATATTCAAAAATTGCCAAAACATCCGTAGACAGGTCAATCTTCTAACACTCACAATGTCAAGCCCTCTCTTCATAACAGGGAAAATCAACACGATCGTCCATAGAAGACCAAAAATGATATGAACATCAAATGTTCCAATTAATGTATAATAGGAAGACAAAAATCCATTACTTTTCCAAGTGGCTCCTTGCTCAATTAAACGAGCCATATCGCATCCTTGTAGCCATAAAAAGATGACACCTAAAAGAAAAGAAAAGACAAAGTAGGTGATTGCTGCTCTTCTACTATTCCGATGAGCAGAGGCTCCTCCTAGCCCGACAAAAAATGTTGCGACTAGTAAAATCCACGTTTGATTTAAAACCATTGGCAAATCAAATAGCTCTCTAGGTCCAGGTCCTCCAAACGTATTCTTATGCAAGACAGCATAAACAGCAAAAATTGTAGCAAACATCATGAAATCGGTTAAAAGGTAGACCCAAAAACCAAAAACCGTTCTTGAATACTCATCTGAAAAAGGATCAGGTAGTGCTTCGTGTTTTATTGCTTTTGACTGTGTCATGCGTTACGTGTCCTTGTTTCTATTCTCTCAACTTCGTCTGCTTTGACATAGTAATGAGGATGTTTATTTCCTAAGCGAGCTATTAAGGAGATGATAATCCCCAAGACAGAAAGACCTGCTAACCAAAACATATGCCAGACAAATGCAAACCCACCGATACAACTTAAAACACCGATGTAAAACCCGATACCTGAATTCGATGGCATATGAATGTCTTCATATGGCCTATTGTCTAGAGGTTTTCTCTTCGAATATTTCATGTCCCAAAACGCATCACGACCATGAACTTCCGGAGTGAATGCGAAGTTGTAAAAAGGTGGAGGAGATGTGGTCGCCCACTCCAATGTGCGCCCATCCCATGGATCTCCTGTTGTATCCCGATTTTCTTTTCGGTGCTTAATGCTGACCCAAAGCTGAAGCACTTGAAAGAAGACCCCAACTGCAATGATGAGGGAACCGATTGCAGCTGTAACAAAAAGAGGCTGCCACCCCGTTGAGGCTTCATAATGGTTGAGTCGTCTGGTTGCTCCCATAAACCCAAGAAGATAAAGAGGCATGAAAGCAATCAAGAAACCAAAGAACCAACACCAAAACGCCGCCTTTCCATACTTTTCAATCAAGGTGAACCCAAACATTTTAGGGAACCAATAGGTGAATCCACCGAAAAATCCAAATACCACTCCTCCAATAATCACTTGGTGAAAGTGGGCAATCAAAAAGAGGCTATTGTGCACTTGAAAGTCGATCCCAGGAACCGCCATCATGACCCCTGTCATTCCTCCTAAGGCAAAGGTGATCACAAACCCGACAAACCAAAGCATCGGCGATGTGAACTGTACCTTCCCACGATACATTGTAAAGAGCCAGTTGAAAACCTTGACCCCTGTTGGGACAGCGATAATCATCGTCATGATTCCAAAAAAAGCGTTCACACTGGGCCCTGCACCCATCGTAAAAAAGTGGTGTAACCAGACGATAAAGGAGAGGAAGACAATCACAATAATCGCCCAAACCATCGAAGGGTATCCGAACAGTTTTTTGCGTGAAAAAACTGGAACATACTCAGAAAAGACACCAAAGATCGGTAAGATCAAGATGTAAACTTCAGGATGTCCCCAAGCCCAAAGCAAGTTGATGTACATCATCGGATTTCCCCCAAAACCCGCCGTAAAGATTTTCGTATCCAGCAATCGGTCTGTTGAAAGCATTGCGAGGTTCGCCGTCAAGATGGGAAATGATGCAATGATTAGAATCACACAACCAAGTGTTGCCCAAGCAAAAACAGGCATTCTCCAAAGAGTCATTCCAGGGCAACGCATTTTGAGAATGGTGACAAAGAAATTCACTCCTGAAAGCAAACTCCCTATCCCGGATATCTGAATGCTCCATATCCAATAATCAACCCCCACACCCGGGTTGTATTTGAGCCCGGCAAGAGGAGGATATGCCGTCCAACCCGTTCCTGCAAATACTCCAATGACAAGAGAAATCAAAATGTAAAGACCACCTGCAGTAAACAGCCAAAAGCTAATCGAGTTGAGTAAAGGAAAAGCCACATCGCGAGCTCCAAGTTGCAGTGGTAAGATGATGTTGATAAGACCAAAGATCACTCCCATGCCAACAAAAAAGATCATCGTCACACCATGCGCAGTAAAGATTTGCTGATAGTGTTCTGCACCTAAATAGCCCAAGTTATCTCCACATGCAATAGCTTGTTGTGCACGCATCATGAGAGCATCGATGAACCCTTTGACAAGCATCACAAACGAGACAACCAAATACATGATCCCAATTTTTTTATGATCGACAGAGGTGATGTATTCTTCCCAAAGCCACTTCCACTTCTTGTGATAGGTGATCAGGGCTAGGATGAAGATCCCCGCTAGGACCATAGAAACCCCAGCAGCATACTCAATCCAGTCATGCTTCAGGGCTAATGCATTCAGTCTTCCAAACATATTCTTTCCTATCCTTGATTACTTCTGTGGCGGATAATATTTATTCATGATCTGGTCAAACAGATCGGGCTGAGTCAAGATATATGAAACTGCAGGATGATACTCACTTGGCTCTGCAAGCTTATTGTACTCATCCCATCCTAGTGTTTTTGAAGATTGTTTCACGGAGCTAACCCAACGCTCAAACTCTTCATCCGTACTTGACTTCACTGTGAAGTACATTCCGGCAAAACCCTTTCCACTAATATTGGATGAAGCTCCACGGAAACTTCCTACTTCATTAGCAATTAAATTCAACTCTGTTCTCATAGCAGGCATTGCATAAATTTGACTTCCCAAAGCGGGTATCCAAAACGAATTCATCGGTGCATCGGAAGTAATGGCAAATTTAATAGGAGTTTTTTCCGGGATTTGAAAAAAATTAACAGATGCAATTCCATATTCGGGATAAATGAAAAGCCATTTCCAGTCTAAAGCTACAACTTGAATTTCGATGGGATTTTTTTCATGTTCAAGAGGTTTGTAGGGATCCAGTTCAAAGCATGTTCGAAAAGTAATCACAGCCAAAATCGCAACAATGACAACAGGAACCCCCCACCAACAACACTCAGCAATGTTATTGTGTTCCCAATCGGGAGCATGTTTTGCTCTCTCATTCTGTTCACGATATTTCCAAGCAAAAACGATCGTGATAATAATCACTGGAATCACAACAAGTAACATTAAAATCGCAGATGTATAAATCAGATCGCGCTCTTTCATTGCAATGAGCCCTTTTGGTTCCATTATCGGAACACTATGATTCTGAATATACATGGTGAGCAATGCCGCAGAAACTCCCAGAAGCAGTAACACGACAATTATGAGTTTGAATGGTTTTTTCATCTTCTCACTTTTTTTCTTACGCTATTTTCAACTATCTACATTAATGCAACTGTTTTGTCTAGCCTATACTTAAACTATCTCAAAAGTTGGATTTTCGGCTGGGCCAAAGCACCGTAATTTGCCGATCTTAAGTGATCTCATACTCCTAATATTTGGTCACTTAAGATCGATGAATTCCGAAAGTTTGCGCGTTGCCCAAAACCTGCTTTTGAAGTAGTTTGAGTATAAAGTCAATAAAAAAATTGAAATGAGAAAATTATCTTCCGCGATGTTTTTCTTTGCGCTTTGATTGTTTGAGCAAAAACTGCGCTTCTTTGCGCGCTTCCCGTTCTTGTTTTGAAAAAGTCTTCCGCTTCTTTTTACTTAGCTCGATGAGTTCACGCATAGCATCTTGAGCATGTGTGGACGGCTGCATCGTTTTTTTGATCTGCTCCATCTCGCGCCGCACTTCTCGTTGCTGCCGTTTATAATTCACCCGTTTAATCTTGAGCTCAAACTCATGAGCAGGCCCAAAGCAAAGGGTATCAAAATGCTTGAGCACAAACTCATAGACTTCTGCATCTGATGGTTCCCCACCAAATATATGGCGAGCCACCTCATAGCCTGACTTGTCGGTACGCTCAAATGTACCGACCCAAAGATTTTTTTCTAAAAATATCGTTGCCTTAATCGTGATCATCCTTCGAGGATATCAGTTAAAAGGAGCTTTTTCAACGACTCTTTGATGTTTTGAGAGCTCTGTTTGGGGTTTAAAAGAAGCTTAAACACGTACGAAATCCGCCAAGCCCCCTTTTCCGGTAGGTGAGATGCCTCAACTCCATGCATGATATCCCCTTCAAATAAGATGAGGCGCATATCAATACAATCTGATGAAAAAACCTTTTTACCACTATGATCGTAATAAGCTGTTCCAAGACCATACTCTGGAAGATATTTTTCAGAAGTTGAGAGCATCGCTGTTAAAAGAAGAGGTTTTCCAACATCTCCGTTCACAAAATTAGTTTTATGAAACTCTTGCTCACTTTTATGAAGAACAGGGATCGCAAAGCAGATTATTCTCTTTTTGCAAATCTGTTTCAAAAACCACATGCATTCCAAAAGTCTTGCTTCATGGATCACACCGAGTCTCACATCTAAGTACGATTGCCCCGATTTTTTCGAGCAAATTATCATGAATCCAGAAGCAACTTATGAAGAGTACCCTGTTTCTTCTAGTGAAGAGACGCAATTGATGATGATCCTCTACAAAACTAAGCCTAGTTTGAAGATCTGAGTATAAACTGTTTGACTTCTTCAGCAGCAACTTCATCATAGCCACCGTCAAATTGATGTCCCTCTCCTGGTCCATCAAGTTTAGCCCATTCAACAGATTTGTTGTGATGCCAAAGCAATTTTCCTAAGCTCTGAACGTGGTCATCTTTATTTTTGTAATTCACGACTCGACTTGCAAACTCTTCTGGAATGCCTTCTACTCCACCAAATCCATACACCTCAAGCTTATCTTCATGAAGCTGAATCACGTTTCTTTCTCTAAGGTCTTCTAGTGCCATCGCTACAACTCGCGTTCCATGACTGTGTGCTATAAGACATAGCCTTCCTACTTTGAGATGCTCTTCAATCGTTAGAGCCAAGGCTTGTACAACCTCTTCTTTGGGCCTTCGATCTTCCTTTTGTGCTGCATAAACAGGATTCCAAAATGGAGCGATGGTTACGCCAGTTTTTTCTCGCAGCTTTTCTACATTTGTCCCTACATTCTCAGCTTCATTTAAAATTCCTCCAACAAATAACACATTCCAAGTGCGATCCGGATTTGTTCGTGCCTCTATAAACCGACTTGCCTCAGGGTTAAACGCTTCCATTTGAGCTGGATTGCATTTATAATCTTTAAATAAGTCAACAACATGACCAGAAACGGGCTTATACTCTTCCATTTCTGCCGGATTAGAAACTGAGTCAGATGTCGGATGTTTCCGAAAATGATTCGTAAAATTGCGAAAATGATTTGAAAAACTTGTTACAGACGCCATTCTCCCCACCTATTTTAAATTATTAAGTATTGAATCTAATAATCAGTAATATAAATAATTATAACATAATTTATATTAATATACAATATTTTTTAATAATACTCAAATTGCTTATATTAAGCTATATATTAAAATTAACTCCTTTCTCGATAAGCTAATGATTGCTGACTTTCCTCCCTCAAATCAATTAAGTTTTTACGTTTATTGCCCTTTGTGACACCCTATTCTAAAAGCTCTGAGCCCTCTCAGAATCATTTAATCACGCCTTAAAAACAGGTTAAACGTATGCGCAACTTCATAATTTTTCTTCTCTTTTCGATTTCCTGCTTTGCAAATTCTTCAGACCAAAAAGAGTTCTTCCAAGAAAGAGGATTTCTTTGGGTAAAAAACTTTTTTTCCGAAAAGCAAGTGGCGATGCTTCGCAGCATCTCCGATGAAATCAATGAAACGGCAAAAGGGCTTCTCTTACTTGACGACCAAGGAAAAGGTTTGGCACAAACTATTCCAGGTGTTCCGATTGTCGTTGCCGAAGCGCTAAATCCCTATCAAGTTTGTCGCACTGAAGATCTCCTATCTTGTTATCCAAACCTTTATCATCTCATTGAAGGGACCATCACCACTTTTCTAGGCCAACTCTTCGATGAACCCTACGTTCTTTTTAAAGATAAACTCAATTATAAATGGCCGAATGGCGGAGCCTTTTCTCCTCATCAAGATCACCCAGCTTTTGAGCTCTTTGGCCCAACTGAATTCATTACCGCCATGGTTTGCATCGATGAAGCAACTCTTGAAAATGGTTGTCTTTATATTGCCGAGAATTGGAAGCAAGACCTCTTAACCGATGATCATACCATTCTCCCTT
Source organism: Simkania negevensis Z (assembly GCF_000237205.1). GTDB lineage: Bacteria > Chlamydiota > Chlamydiia > Chlamydiales > Simkaniaceae > Simkania > Simkania negevensis. The sequence goes on from NC_015713.1 coordinate 1,712,803, forward strand.
ATGTTGTCGGTGGAAAAGATCATGGCACGATTCAAAAAATGTGGACTGACAAATTGAATTGGCTCCCCCTCAAAGCCTCACCTGGGGATCTCGTGATCTTCACGTCTTTTGTTCCTCATTACTCCGAAATTAACAAAAGTGAAGGGCCCAGAAGAGCTTTATTTTTGACTTATAATAAGTTATTCGAAGGTGACCTTCGCAAAACCTACTACTATATGAAACGAAATGACCCAGAAAATCCAGTTTTTCATTTTGCAACCCCAACGAAAGCTCGAAACAAATAGCCAGCCCCTGATTCTAGATCGAACATAAAAAGGTTTTAGAAACCTCAGCAAAACGCTCAGGTTGATCGTAGGGAATTCCATGGCCCGCTTCCTCGATTTGAACGATCTCTAAACGATGATTAAGACAAGTTAGTTCTTCTGCTACCGCTGTGGAAACGATTGCACCAATCCCACCCCTGAGGAGTAGGCTAGGAAGATCAAGAGTCTTGATCAATTTGATATAATCCGGGTTGGGTGGTTTCAAAATTTCAAAGGCGTGAATACTGGTTTGAAATCTTGCTCGTGCGATTTGCTGAATGAGCTCTTGAGAACGATGACTGTGCCTTATTCTCATTTCAGATAAAAAATCTTCAAATGATCGATCGAGAATTTTCTGATGCTGGGCCACGACACCACTTTCGTAAACTTCGACCTGCCGCTTGAGAGGCAAAAAAGTTGGATCAGCCAATACAACCCCTCTCAATTGCTCGGGGTTTTGACTGGCTGCTACAGCTGCCGTCATCCCTCCCATGGAATGACCTATTAGGACTGGAGGAGCTATCTCCAGGGCTTCGATCAAGCCTAAGACATCGGTGGCAAGATTGTCATAACTATAGCCCTGCTTGGGAGCACTGGAGTTTCCGTGACCCCGCGAATCCGGCATAATCACATCAAAATCTTCTTCCAGCACGCGAGCTAATGAGGTCCAACAAGTTCCATTTGTCATGAGTCCATGAAGCAAAACCACAGGAGGCTTGTGGCCACCTGTTCGCTGGTAGTGTATATTTATTCCATTAATTTTACAGACACCTGCTCTCCACTTAATCATCGTATCAGCTCGTAAAACATTTTTTAACCGTTGCCCAATCGGGCATAAACTGCTTTAGACCGCCTCTACAAATATAGGTTGAATCGGTCAATTTTCACATTCAATTAATTATTTAAAACCAAATCGATTATATACTCAAATAATCTCAAAAAACCCAGTTTTTCCTTTCTCAACCCCAACGAAGACTCGAAATAAATCAACCTCTCTTATATAATTTCTGACGAAATTCAAAGAAAAATGAGTGAACAATGTCGGAAGTTTCAGGCGTTACAGAAGGTGTAGATTTTGCCCTAGGGGTAACAATTGCAAGCCTCGATTCAAAAGAGGCTCAAGAAGACATCTATCCGGCTCCTTATGAAGCGTATCCCCTCCCGACAAGTGATAATTACGACAAAATTCCTTCTCTTGACCATCAACTCAAACTTTTTCTTACAAAAGGGGGGCCGAAAAAAAGATTTACCCACCTCTTAAGTCTTTATTTTGGGGAAGCACTTGTCGATCGCGTCATGAAACTCGACCAACATTCTACCTTACCCAACCGACTCGAAAAAGCCCAGTGCCTTCAACTTCTCGGGGGAATTGGTCACGTTCTTACTTTCGATGACCTTGAAAACTACTTTGCTGAGTTGAAATCAGGAACCCTCAAAACTGAAATCTTAAAATACGCTCAAATTCCTTCTCTTCGTATGTGGTGGTCACAAACAGCCGCACAGCTTCCCAATTTTTGGATAAACCATCTTGTTGAACTCTTTCGCAATCCGCTCCAATTCATTGACCCTAACCATGAATTTCCTCTTGGATTTGAACTTGAAGAAGCAGGGATTCACAAACGAAGAAGTCTCTCTTACACTTACTATGATTACGCCATTAAAAAACTCATGAAAGAAGGAGACCGATCCCGTCCTGAATTTTACTTGTCACATCGGGAACTTCTCGCAAAATTTATTTCTTATGGCGACACCTTTTCAACTCAAAAAGGAATGATCATACCTGTCTTTAATGAAAACACCGGACAAGTCGATTACTACCAGTTAGAAGCTCAAGTGCACTTGAGTGGACTCCACGGATATTTTCTAACTCCTCGAAATAAAGATGCAGGCCTCCCTGCACTGTTTACCTTTCGCGGAACCGATGGAGGAGCAAGTAAACACCGAGATTTAGACCCCAAAGGTGTCGGAAAGCAAGTTTTTGAAACATGCGCTCCTCAAATTGTCCAAATCTTAGAAAATTACGCCAAAAACACCGCAAATCCGAGACTTGAACTCATCGGACATTCTCTAGGTGCAGCTGACTGCCAGCGTACCCTTGTAGAGCTCGTTAAAGATGAAAGAGCTTCTCTCTTTCAAGAAATTAAACTCTTTGCTTTTTGCTCACCCAAACTCGACACCCCAACGATTGAACTTTGGCAAAAACGGCTCAATCAAATCGCTGATCAGGAAAAAAAACCGATCCTTCGGTTTTCATTTTCTTATCACCAAAATGACATCATTACCTGGACTGGTAACGCGAACCTTAAAGGCACAAATTCCTATTTCATTCAACGGAGTTATCTCATCGTGAAGTCTGACTCTGGAATTTCAGATACCATGCTTCACCACACAGCTCCTTTCTTCCGGTTTGGAAATTTCGACTTCGAAACAGACAAACGCTCATTCCAATTCGTCCAAAGCTACTCCCAAGAAGACCTTGATAGGCTGGTGTACAAACTCACAGAACTTGAAAACACCTCTTCTTGGTACATTTCCCTTAAGAGTTATTTTGTGGAAGTCGAAACGATTGAGCAGATCCGACAAAGGATCGAATTGATTAAACAAGAGCAAGCGAGGTTTGAAGAGTTTAAAGAGAAAGACTCTGAACAGTCCTGGTTTGTTTGGTCTGCATTGGGCGCACTCAATTATACACTCCAACCCATCGCTTACTATACTTACGGTTGGCTCATTGGAGCCGGACCTCAAAAAAGCAAGACTAACTAAGCTGCCCGCCTTGTAATTTTCGGACCATTACATGGTTTATCTTTAGGCCACAAAACTTTCCGCGACCAGTAGTTTGCACTCCATCTGTCATTTTTCGTGAGACGCCCGTACTTGTCACGAATATATGCAGTTCTTTTCAAAAAATTAACTTTTGCCTGTTTGCTGTAGTTATGGCCATACCCACACTCACCAAAGTGAATGATTTTTCCATAGCGGACGCCACGCACCATTTTCGTCGCCATCACCATCATTTTTTTATTTTTTCGCGTTGATTTTATAGGCATGTTTGGAGTCCACAAATGCCCTTTATAGAGGAACTTGTTTCCCCGCTTTTCTAATTGATCTAACCGAAATTTTTTACCAATCATAGATACCCCCTTCAAATGATACTCAAATAACTTCAAAAGTTGTTTGAATATCGTGTTACTAAAAGATCGTTCGTTTTTTCGACTCGGGTAAAATACAAACGATCTTTTGATAACACTACCTAACTACTATATTATTATAATTTCGAAAAATTTGTATAACAAAAATAACCTCAAAATAAATTTTCTTTTCTTTCTAAAAGGCAAAGGTTTATAATAAGGCAAGATAAACAATGGCTTCCCATGACTCACACTGTAATTCAATTTATTGCTTTAACAGCTTCCCTCTTAGGAGGGCTTTTTTTTACCTTTCTTACAAGGCACCAATTCAAGCTGCAAAACCGTACTGTTTTTTATCTCTCGGCAGGGGCCCTGCAAATGTTTGCCTACTTTATCCTAACAGTTTACTTTCACCTTCATACACACATTTTGCAAATAGGACTCGTTTTAACTAGTTCGCTCATTATCAGCTGCTTATTCAAAAAGCCCCTCCCCAAAATTTTTGCGATTGCAACTGTTTGCACACTTTCTCTATTCCATGCAATGGGACTATTACAACCAGGTCTCGACGTTCTCCGCCAAATAGTAATCAAAATCGGTCCTAATTCGCTCTCTCTTTTAGCCTTAACAAAAGCCTTAATTGCCTCCAGCTTCTTTATCTGGAGTGCAATCACCCTTTCCAACACCATCGAAAGCCGCCTTAAAAAACAAAAACATCTCCACCCCTCTATGCGGCTCATTTTCTCTAAGCTCTTCAAAACCATGCTGATCACCTTATCGATCTACATTGGATTTTCTCTTTTAGGAATTGATCTTTCTGCTTTGACCTTTTTTGCCGGGGCGATCGGTGTGGGAATCGCATTTGGGCTGCAAAACATCCTCTCGAATTTCTTCTGTGGCTTCATCCTTCTAATGGATCGTTCGATCAAGCCAGGAGATGTGATTAGCATCCAAGATGGAAAGATTTATGGAGTTGTGAATAAGCTTCATGCCCGTTATGTCTCTATCCGAACTCGTGAAGGAAAAGAACATCTCATTCCAAACCAAGAAATCGTCTCGAACAAACTCGAAAATTGGTCTTACTCTGACCCCAACGTTCGGATTGAAATTCCTTTCAAAGTTTCGTATCATTCGGATTTAGAACTCGTTGAAAAGCTCCTGATCGATATTGCAGCCAAAGCTCCTCGAGTCCTCTCTAGCTACAAACCCACCATTCGTTTTCGCACCATTACAGAAAATGCAGTTGAATTACTGCTACGTTTTTGGATTGCTGATCCAGAAAATGGAATGAGCGACATCCGCAGCCATATCATTTTGCAGGCTAGTCATGCATTTAAAGCTCACCATATTAAGATTCCTTATCCCCCAAGAGAAATCCACAGTCTCCTCGATGAGCTACGTGTCATTAGCGAGACCTCTTCGTCGGCTTCCGTCCCTGATAAATAAGAACGCCTCCCGCAATAATGCACACTACTCCTCCGATGTAGAGAAGAGCAACAGGAAGGCGGTACTCATCGACCCGCTTATTGAGATCTCCTTTCACCATATCCTTAATAGGATTATCTGGAACAAAGCTTGTCTTCGAATCGATGTCCTGTCTTGCCTCGGCCATCTTATAAGATCCATACGCTCCATATAGAATGAGCCCAAATCCCACAAGCAAAGCCACAAGGCCACTGAGTAATAAAATCTGTTTCTTCTTCATACCCCCCTCTTAACATGAATGCCATTTATGAAAAATAAATTAGAGAATGAGCTCATTACTCAAACAACTTCAAAAATTGGATTTTCGGTTGAGCCAAAGCACCGTAATTTGCCGATTTTAAGTGACCTCATATTCCTAATATTAGGCCACTTAAAATCGACGAATTCCGAAAGCTTTCGCGCTCTTCAAAACCAATTTTTGAAGTTGTCTGAGTATAAGTTATTTCAGTATGATTCTTAAAGAGGGCAAAGAACTTTCCTTGCCCCAGTTCAATTAAAGATTGCTCTCTGCAAAAGCTATGATTCCTTTTGCAAGAAAATTGCCTAAATCAGGATGCCATTTCTTGTAGGCCTCCCTAGCAAATTGTTGTTCGAGCATGATTTCCGCTGTTCCAACATAAATCTCCTTCGTAGGTGTATAGAGGCGAAGAGTGAGCTCATAATGCCTGCGAATGATCTCTTGGACCTCTTGGGAATCAGGAGAAAGCTTTTCCTCCATTGCTTTTACAAGAGCTTTGTTGATTTCATTCGTTTCCTTAAAGTGTTCGAGCCAGTCATCTTGAGTCAATTCCTCTGCCCTTTTTTTACTTTCCTCAAGGACTTTTTTATACGGATTTCCTAAGCGCTTAAGCATGAACGCTTCCCACCGACTCATTTTTTCTTTATCGAGGAAACCATCGAATATTTCTTCGTGTTCCATTTGTATTTCTCCTTTGTGGTGTTTAAGTGTTTTGTCTATGGTGCACACCAATTCTTGGAGACGCGTCATTTCTTTTAGTAAGATCTTGCGATGAGAAAGCAAGGCAGCTTTTTGATTGAAATCGCTTTGATTCAAGACTTTTCGAATGTCTTTAAGCGACATCTTAAGCTTTCGAAAGAATAAAATTTGCTGAAGCAAAAGCAACTCTTCTTCTTCATAGAAACGATATCCATTTGCTCCAAAATATGCCGGCTTGAGCAAATTGATTTCGTCATAATGGTGTAGAGTCCGCACACTCACCCCAGAAAGTTCTGAAAGCTTTTTAACGGTGTAAGCCACTTGATTTCTCCACTGCTTAAATTCAAGTGACTCTAGTGTAAACTATCACGTAGGGTGAGGGTCAACCCTCTTTTTATAAAACTTTTGCGGCGAGGGCAGCAAGCTCTGAACGCTCCGTCTTTTCAAAGAAAACCTGTCCATATATCCCGTAAGGCTTGAACTTTCCAACAACATAGGTCAGAGCATTCGAGTCTTTATCCAGATAAGGGTTATCAATTTGAGTCGGATCTCCCGTTAAAATAACCTTCGTCCCTTTTCCGGCACGTGAAATGATGGTCTTCACTTCATGCGGAGTGAGGTTCTGCGCCTCATCAATAATGATATAAGTATGGGCAAGTGAGCGCCCGCGGATGAAGGTCACCGCCTCCATCTCGATTTTTTCGCTCTCCATGATCCACTGCTTTGTCTCAGTTGTATTTTCTGTTCCCGAGATGGACTCACAAACATATTCAAGGTTATCGTAAATTGGTTGCATCCAGTGGTAAATCTTCTCCTCTTTTGTCCCGGGTAAGTAGCCGATGTCCTTTCCAAGCGGCATGATCGGACGACTTACAAGGATGCGAGAGTAAACACCTTCATCAAACACTTTGCGCAGTCCAGCAGTTAAAGCCATAAGGGTTTTTCCTGTTCCAGCCTGACCTATCAGGGTGACCAATTTGATCTCATCATTGAGAAGAAGATCCATCGCACACTGCTGCTCATCATTTAACGGACGGATTCCCCAAATGTCTTCTTGTTGAGGGGGCAGGAGTTCGACGCGGCTCTTCTTTTCATTATACTTTCCCATAGCGCTTGCTTGATCACCTGCCGTAAATCGGCAAAATTCATTAGGGAAAAACTCTTCCCCAGGAAGCTCGAGATATCCACGGGTCATCAGCTCATCAACTTGTCTCTTATCCACTTCTTTTTTTCGAAAACCCCGATAAAGATTGTCGTACGACTCTTTAAGGCTTTCATAATCTTGCGCTTGAATTCCAATTGATTCAGCCTTAATCCTCAAGACAAAATCCTTGGAAATCATCACAACAACCTCTCTTCCCTCAGCTTTGAGGCAATAGGCGGCAAAGAGAATTCTGTGTTTATTTGACTCGAGCTGCAACGGAAAACCATGACGGTCTTGCGCTTTGCCTTCTATGAAAATAGAGAAACTGCTTCCATTTTCTATAGGAATACCTTTGAAGATATCTCCCTTAAGGGAACCAATAAAGCGGATGATATGTCTGGCATTTTTACCGAGCTCATCTGTAAACTTTTTTAGTTTATCGAGCTCTTCTAAAACGACAAGTGGCATCACAATGTCACTGTCTTCGAATTTTAAAATCGCTTCCGGATCATGTAGAAAAACGTTGGTGTCTAAAACAAACGTTTTGCGTGCCATGAGCGCTCTCCTTTTTAATCATTATCGAGTTTTTAGGTTGCACATTAGAACCTATCTGAATAAACGTTTCAAATGGAGATTTTAGACTTCCTCTTGGTTTATTTAGATGGGCCTGAGGGTATTTAAGCGATTCACTCCTTTGTTGATTTAAGTGTTTGAATATATACTCAAACAACTTCAAAAATTGGATTTTCGGCTGCGCCAAAGCACCGTAATTTGCCGATCTTAAGTGACCTCATATTCCTAATATTGGGTTACTTAAGATCGACGAATTCCGAAAGCTTTCACGTTGCCCAAAACCAATTTTTGAAGTTGTTTGAGTATAAACCCAGAGTTCAGGTTTCATGGGCAAGACCACGAGTGCGGATGTTAATCTTTCTTCCCTTTATATTCGATAAATTATTTGGTTCAACCAAAACGACTGTTTTGAATTAAAATTTTTTTTTGCGCAAAAAGAGTTGCACTCAGAGTCCAAACCTGTTAAAAATGATTAAACATTAACATGTTTGTAATTAGCTAATTATGATTAATTTCAGCAATCTTAGGTCGCGAGTGCTAACACAAACTTGACTTTCAGTATAAGAATCGTTATAATGAGGCTAAGAAAGCTCATCCTTATGAGGCAGTTATGAAGAAAATCAATCATAAAATTTTGAGTCTCCCCCCTTATATTTCCACTTCATGGAAAAACATTAACACGTTGCACATGAAGGAGATAAGAGGAGAACCTACTCTGGTTATCGTCTTGCATAATGGGTCGACCATCGAGATTCCTAATCTCGAACCAGCGCTAGTCGAGCAGGTCTTTGCTGCGCATGGAAACTTCCTTGAACAAGAATCTCAGGAGACACAAACTGAATCGCTCAAACAGTATGAGCCAACACAGCAAACAGGTGACATGCCATTTTCAATTGGCATCCCCTTCCAACTGGGAGGAGATGGAAATGCCTTAGACAATTTTGGAGCCCTTTTGCACCACAATTCAGAGCAGGCAAATGCACCTGATCTTCCTCCAGAAATTCTACAAAAAATTGCAGGCATTTCCAAAGCTTTAGGAATGGATCTCGAACAAATGAGTATTCCAAAAGCAGAACCTCATTGCAATTGCACTTATTGCCAAATTGCACGAGCCATCCAAGCTGGAAGTTTGGATCTCGAAGAAGAGGAAGGTGAAGAAGTCTCGGAAGAAGACTTGAAATTCCGTGATTGGGATATCGAGCAAAAGAGTGAAGAGATTTACGAAGTCACCAATCCAATTGATCAAAACGAACACTACCAAGTGTTTCTCGGCAATCCTGTTGGATGTACTTGTGGAAAGGAAAATTGCGAACACATCCGAACAGTTTTGAATAGCTAAAATCCAAAAAGCTAGATTATATTTTTTTTGTTAAAGGCTTCGCGCTATGCGAAGTCTTTTTTTTCCTCTGGTTTTTTAAATTCTAACCTCCTAGAATGAGCATTTAGGTTTTCTATAGGAGGATTAACGAACATGTTCAAACCTTTTGCATACGCATTAGCAGTGCTTGCATTTGTAAGCGTTTCTAGCTTGCAAGCAGAGCAGACCGAAGCCAAAGCAACTTCAGCACGCTCCGGTTCATCTTTTAAATCGTTTACTGGAAAAGTCCTTGGCAATAACGTCCGCATGCGCACATCTCCCGATCTCGATAGCCATATCGTTTCGGAACTTTTGAAAGATGACTATGTCGTTGTCACCGCAGAAAAAGGAGAGTTTTACGCGGTTGAACCTCCTTCTGAAATGAAAGCTTACATCTTTCGCGGTTTTGTAATTGACGATGTTGTCGAAGGAGACCGTGTCAATGTACGCCTTGCACCGGATCGGGATGCTCCCATCGTTGGACATCACAGCACAGGTGACAAAATCGCTGGAAAAATTTGTGATAATCATCCCAAATGGCTCGAAATTAACGTTCCTGCTGCAACCTGCKTTTATGTTTCAAAAGAATACATCGAATACGCAGGTAAGCCTGAGATGAAAGTAGTACATGACAAACGAAAAGACGCTGTCAAACAACTTTTCGAAGCAACAGAGCTCCTCACACAAAAAGAGATGCTCAAACCGTTTAATGAAATTGATTCAGATCGGATTGTTCATAATCTTCAAACGATCATCAACGACTATGCCGATTTCTCTACTTATGTTGATCAATCAACCAAGGCACTCGCGCAATTTCAAGAAGACTATCTTCACCGTAAGATCGCGTACCTTGAAGCCAAAGCTTCAAAACTCGATCATGGAAGTGGGAAGCACGAAATTTACGAAATCGCAAATAAGTCAACACACGAGTATGTCTCTCCCACAGACCGGATGAAAATCTGGGAACCTGTTGAGGAAGCTCTTTACCTTTCTTGGTCAGCGATGCATCATGCCAAAACCATGGATGACTTTTACCAAGATCAAAAGCTCAAAGGTCAAACCATTTCTGGAATCTTAGAAGCATACAAAGATCCTATCAAATCACGTCCAGGTGATTACATCCTCAAAGAACGAGATGTTCCTGTAGGCTATGTTTACAGTACGCACGTCAACCTGGAAGACCTTGTTGGGAAACGTGTCAATTTGATTGTTTCTCCTCGTGAAAATAACAACTTCGCTTTCCCTGCATACTACGTTTTAGATGCAGAGTAAGTGAAGATTGATGAATCCTCCATCTGATGAAATGGCTCAGTCCCTTGATTCAATTGAATTGCGAGACTGGGCCATTCGGATTTTAAGTGCTGATACACTTGAAGAAAAACTCTTCACTCCCGAGCATTTAACCGATCACCATCCTGGCCTTCCGATGATATGGAACGAACCTGCTCGCCCTGTCGGGATGGGATTTCGTAGACGCTCCAAAGAAGAAAAACTCCCCCCCTTCCACGAACATGAAAAGAGCGATAAGCGTGCAGTTTGTTTGCACCGTTTTGCCGGCCACGAATTGCTTGCCGTCGAAATTATGGCCTATGCCCTTCTTCGCTTTCCTCAAGCTCCTAGCTCATTTCGAAGGGGCATCGCCAATACTTTGAAAGAAGAGCAAGAACATGTTCGTCTATACATCAAAGAACTTAATCGCCTTGGAGTCCGTTTTGGAGACCTCCCTCTCTACCGCCACTTTTGGTGTCATACCCCCTATCTCACGACTCCTCTCTCCTATGTATCGGTAATGAGCTTGACTTTCGAAATGGCAAACCTCGATTTTGCCCCAATGTATGGTCACTCTTTTGAACGAAGTGGTGATCCTCAGGCTGCCAAACTCATGGCTCGCATCTTAAAAGATGAAATTGCACATGTTGCCTTTGGTTGGGGTTGGCTAAAACGGATGAAAGAACAGGGCATCACTAATTGGAATGCATGGCAAAATGCCCTCAGTCCTTTGCTCACACCTAAAAGAGCACGTGGTTTCATGTTACATGAAAATCATCGTCTACAAGCAGGCATCTCCCAAGATTGGATTAACAAGCTTAAAAACTTGTAATATTTTTTTTAATTAAAAAACTTTTTTTACATTACCTCCTGATAAGTTGATAAATTTTTTCACTTTTTCTTGCTCTTTTTTTTAAGAAATCTTAATGTTCTTCATTTATTTTAAATTCCACTTTACACAAAGGAGAGCGAGTTATGGCAATGAAATTACAGTTGGAATCTGTGAAACAAGCATTACCTCTTGATGCAGCAACGCCACATATGAATAGCTTTGTCAATCTAATGCATGGACGTCAGCATGACAATCTAGTAGACGCAAAAAAATACGACGCACTACATCCAGCATTTGAGACGATTTTCAAAGCGGTTGTTCACTACCAGGGCGAAGATGATGCAGCAAACAAATTTAAAGGTGTTGTCACTAAAATTGCGACAGAGATGGGTGAGCAAACCTCTGTTTCAGGTTATCTCGCAAAAAAAGACATTGTGCCAATTTTTGAAGTGAATAATGAAATCGATAATAGAAACTTTGGCTTCCTAGATTCAGAAGCAGGATATGAAGTTGATGGTGTGATAGTTGGGCTTCAAGTAGGAAATCATTTCCGCACAATCAGAGTAGGTAGCGAACTTCACACAAGCACACTAAAAACTAGTAAAGAAAGCCTTGCAGGTAAATGCCACGTCTTGATCAATTTTCAAGCTCCAGAATCTGCGCCTGCTAAAAAAGCAAATAAACTCTGGCTTCTCAAACTCCCTTTCACCATTGTATGGAACGTTATCAAATTCCCTTTTGCAACAACAGCACGTACAGTCCTAACAGTGTCTATCATAGTTGGGGTGGCTTCTGTCTATTTTGCAGCAGGTGGAGTACCAAGTACTGACACTCTTTTATCTTGGGGTGTTACAGCTAAGTCTCACACTTGGGACTATCTCCCTACCTGGAATGAAACAACCACATTTGTATCGGATCTTAAAACAAAGTGGGTTGGATAAAGGTCTTTTCCTTTATTGAGAAATTCTCTATGATAAGCGCCAGTTTTAACTGGCGCTTTATCTTGAGAACCGATGTTACAGATTTCTGCAATGATCCTTTATTTCTGTTTGGCTCTGGGGGTTGGAGTCTTTTCGACTCGCCGGCACACCTCATCAGAGGGTTTTCTCATGGGCAATCGCTCGTTAAATTATTGGCTGACAGCGCTTGCGGCCCACGCAAGTGACATGAGTAATTGGCTTTTCATGGGGTATCCAGCATTGATTTTTCTTGGAGGAATGTTTGGCTGCTATATGGCCACTCGTTGATCCTCTCCTTCCTATCTCACTACACCCTCTCTTCCCAGCATTTATTGCGAGCCTTTTTCTGAATTGGGCTGTCTCTCAGTTGACTTTCAAAAAACAGTCACTCTTCGTCGACACTCTCGGCGCAGGAGTGGATGTGAGGTCCTGACCACATATATTTCCCACAATCGGTGCAGGTCACCGGTTTATCGTGAATATTAAATCCGCTCGGCTCGTAAAGCTTAACTTCAGCAAGTTTGAGCGCAGTGAATGTCACCACGAAAATGCAGGCAAAGAAAACGAAAAGACCCATGACAGCTTTACTCATAAATCCGAGCTTAGATCTGCGATCGTCTTATGTCAAGGCTCTTTCATTTCGGCAGCTTGAATTTCCCGTGGCACGCGGTCGATGACAGGTAGTTCATCAAGTTCGATAGCATTTGCAGCGGCTCCCATCTCTTTAAACTTACGCGCAGAAACAAGAACGCGTGTTTCAAGAGACCCAACAGCTTTGTTGTATGCTTCCACTGCATTTGAAAGACCTCTGCCGACTTTTGTCCAGTGGCTACTCATATCGACAATCCGTTTATACAGCTCATGTCCTAAATGACTCACTTCTTCGGCATGTTGAGATAACTTTTCCTGCTTCCAACCATAAGCAATGGCTCGTAAAAGCCCAATTAACGTGGTGGGCGTTGCAATGATCACCCCTTGTTCCACTCCAATTTCTATTAATGTAGGGTCGTACTCTAACGCCGAGCTAAAGAAATGATCGGAAGGGATGAACAAAACTACAAATTCAGGCGTCGGTTGAAAGCTTTGCCAATATGATTTTTTACCAAGCGCTTGAACATGTTGCCGCACATGACGCGCGTGAACTTTGAGCTTTTGTTCTTTAATTCCCTGATCTTCTGCTTGCATGGCATCTAAAAAAGCTTCACAAGGAGTTTTTGCATCGACAATGACTTGTTTATGTCCTGGCAACCTCACGATGAGATCAGGGCGAATGGTCCCTCCTTCCACCGATTCTTGCTCATAAAAGTCGCAATGATTCACCATCCCTGCAAGTTCAACAACTCGCTTAAGTTGCATCTCTCCCCATCGCCCACGCACGATGGGGGTGCGGAGTGCCCGCACAAGAGTCGACGTTTCAGAGCGAAGCTCTTTTTCCGCTTGCAACATCGCATTCATTTGAGTTTTTAAACTTTCTTGATCTCCTTTGCGCTCTTTTTCCATATTGCGCATCCCTTGATCGAGCCGTGTGAGAGACTCTTTCACTGGTTTCACAAGCTCTTCAAATGTCTGTTGTTTCTTTTCAAGATCCCCTTTTGCTTTTTCTTGAAATTTTGACAGCGTTTCTTTTGCCAGATCAAGAAACGATTTGTTGCTCTTTTCGAGTGCTTCTGCTGATAAGGCGCGAAAAGCTTGGGTCAATTTTTCTTGACTTTCTTTGACCATAAAGAGCTTTTCTTCTGTCAGTAGCTTTTGCTGCTCGAGCACCACTTGCTGCTCACCTCGTTCGACTTTAAGCTGAACAATTTCTTCTTGAAGCTCTTTATTTTCCCTTTCTAACAATAGGAGTTTTTTTGCCTTATCGCGATATCTTTCCCCGCGAAAAAACAAAAAGATAGCCAATAAGGATATGAGAATTAGAGCAATTTCCATGAGATCACCTATATCTATACTCATTAAAACCCAATCTTTGTTAAAATGCCACCCATGAAATGGATCATCTCTCTCTTTCTTTTTTGGACAATATTCATCCAAGCACATGAGTTCTTTGACCGGTTCGATCAACTGAAAGTTGAGAATTGGGAAGAGCTTTGCAGGGTAGGAGAAAAAGCTTTGGAAGAAGACCTTCTTCCTAAAGAAGCCGCTCAAATACACGCCCGCTTAGCTAGCAGCTACTTTTACCTTGGCGACTATGAAGCCATGAAAAAACACACCCTTGCTTGCCAATCGCTTGCCCTTGATCACGACTCTCAACCCTATCTGATTCGAAGCCTTTATCTTCTTTCTGCCTACTACAGAGGCCAAAAGCAATTTCCAATCGCTCAATCGACCATCCAAGAAGCTTTAAAGCTTCTAACAGAAGAAATCGATCCTTGCCTAAAAGCGAAAGTCTTCTTTAATGCTGGTGCCGCCTGGGCAGATGATCCCAATGGCAACCCACATCAAGCACTGACTTACTACAAAAATGCCCTCGCTCTTTTTGAATCACATTCAGATGATGCCTATCGGACTCAAATCCGCTTAGCCAAAGTCTATTTGCTTCTTGGTCAAAATAAGCAGGCATGGAAAATCCTCCTTCCTTTATTAGAGCAAACACTCGAGCCAAAAACAACTGTCCATTTACTTTATGTAGCGGCTCAGCTGCACCTTTTAGAAGGAAACCAAGTAGAAGCACTTCGCTTGATTGAGCAAGCTCTTCCTCTAGCTGAGCAATTGCAAATGAAAGTCGATGTTGAACGTCTCAAGACCTTATCTTGCTCATCACAAAACTCAGGTGATTAGTCCTTCTCATCTGATTCAGGCTCGAAGTCGGCCAGGGTCTTGGATTTTTTACCAGCAATGAGTCGGGCTATGCGGAGAACACACCCTGTCACAATATAACCAACCGATCCTATGACTAAGACAATGGGAAGATAGTAAAAAATTCCGTATAAGATAAAGATGGCTAAGATAACAGTAAAGAGAATGAGATGAAAGGAAGGAACCCGCACCCGCAATGTTTTTAAGCTGGGAAACTTCCATTTACAAATCATGAGATAACCAATGACGATCATGATACATGTCAAGACAATGGTCTTCGTCATGTGAGGCATTTCAGTAAACCATTCTTTAAAAAAGATCGAATTGATGAAAAGATTCACCGAAACAGCGCCCGCTGCTGCTGCTGGAATGGGAAGACCTGTAAAGTTTTTCTTGTAGGCAAGCATTGCAATCTTATCACTTTTGACTTCTTGCGCACGAACATTGAACCGAACAAGGCGAAGCACTCCACAGATTGTATAGAGCATGGCACCCACAACAGCAAAAAAAGAAAGCCCCGACGCATGTTCTAAACTGAGACTTTTTAAAAAGAGAACAGATGGTGCTACACCAAATGAAATGGTATCGGCAAGTGAATCAAACATCACCCCAAATTCACTTTCTGCATGAATGATTCGCGCAACAGCTCCATCTAAAAGATCGGCAAAAGCTGCAAGTAAAAGGAGTAATGCAGACGAGTATAGAAGTTCATATGCACCCGCTCCTGGCATGGAAAGATTAACCTTAAATACAACGAAAAGTCCGCACGAAAGTCCAAAAGCTGTAATGATGTTTGGGATAAGGTAAATCTGTCTCATTTCATTTCAACTAACACAAAAAAATCAGCATATCAGATTTGAAATATGTTTGAAATTGCAAAAATTTTTCCCTTATTTCTGATTTCTCTTTACCCTTTTTTTATAACATCAGTCGCTAATCGCTTCGTTTCCTTCGAGTTGAATTTTTCCGAATTTTTTTTTTGTGTTTTGTGAGATTTTTCTGTAGACTTTTGGAAAGCGACTACAATATATAGTGGGTTAACAGTTATCTCCAGTACAAGATGTAGTAGAAGGGCAAAATAACAAAAATTCAGAATTAATCTGTTTTTTGTTTTGAAAATGAAGTTTTTATGATCAAAAAATTCTAAAGCGAGTTTGTAATATGGTAAAATCTAACACGTCTGATTCCGACACACAAGGTTCCTCAAATCTGCTCAAATCGGTTTCCAAAGGTGTTCTTCAAGACAATGTGAAAGCTGCAGAAAATATGTGCACCGTTGTGAAGCGAAACGGAACCATTGTTCCTTTTAGACAAGAACGGATCACGCGAGCAATTGAAGCGGCATTCCGTGACACGAAAAAAATTGGAAAAGAGACCCCTCTCTCTCCCGACATTCAAGAAATGATCGAAGAGGTGTCGAATCAGATTGTGAAACAAACTCTCGAGCTTGCGACAAAAAATGTTTCTCTAACCGTTGAAGGGATTCAAGATCTTGTCGAAGTTACTCTTATGAAAAACGGACAGCACGATGTCGCCCGCGACTACATTATTTACCGCGACCACCATAAAGCTATACGTGAAGGTGATCCTCGCCGTTTAAAAATTCACCGTAAGGATAGTGAAGCATCTGTCCGCTTCAACCCAATCAAAATTGCTGCATCTATCGAAAAAATTTTCCGCCGCGTCAATAAAATTGAAGCAAGCACTCCTGATGACATCATCGAGACTGTCAACGTTTTGACACAGCAAGTCGTTGCTGGCGCTGTTGCCCTTGCAAACGATGGGGTTGAGCTCCACATTCATCATATTCAAAATCTTGTAGAAGAACAGCTCATGGCAGCTGGCTACTTCCAAGCTGCTAAAGATTATATCCTTTACCGCGCCGACAAAGGACAACAAACTCCTGCAACAGCTGAATCCCCTCTGAAGAAAAAGAAACGACGCCAAGCGAAAAAAGACGAACGCTCATTCCATTTCCTCAACGCAAAAGGTGAAACTCACACTGTGACTGAAACTGAACTGCTTGAAAAAATCGACCACGCTTGCCAAGACTATGAAGAAATCGCACCTCCAGAAGAACTCCTTGAAAGTACCATTTTAAATTTCTACGAAGGGATCAAAGAAAAAGAAGTCGACCAAGCTCTGATCATGGCTGCTAAAGCAAAAATTGAAAAAGATCCTGCTTACTCAACCATTGCTTCCCGTCTACTTCTTGACGTGATTTATCGTGAAACCCTCGGCATCGAAGCAACAGACCCCAAACTCGAAGAAAAACACCACCAGTACTTCAAAGAATATATCGAGCACGGCATTAAAATTGAGAGACTCGACCCTAAACTTAAAGAGTTCGATCTAGAGACGCTTGCTAAAGCAATGAAACTCGAAAGAGACGACAAATTTAAATATCTTGGGATGCAAACCCTCTATGACCGCTATTTTATCCATGATAATGGACGTCGCATTGAAACGCCTCAAATCTTCTGGATGCGTGTCGCAATGGGGCTTGCTCTCAAAGAAAAAGAAAAAACCAAATACACGATTGAGTTCTACAACGTCCTTTCTCAATTCCACTACCTTTCTGCCACACCGACACTCTTCAACTCGGGAACCACCCATTCTCAACTCAGTTCTTGTTACATCTCTACTGTTATGGATGACTTGGAACACATCTTTAAAACCATCTCCGATGACGCTCAACTTTCCAAATGGGCTGGCGGACTCGGGAATGATTGGACAAATGTCCGAGGCACAGGGGCCCTTATCAAAGGAACAAATGGACAAAGCCAAGGGATTATCCCCTTTCTTAAAGTTGCCAATGACACTGCTGTTGCCGTCAATCAAGGTGGAAAGAGAAAAGGAGCTCTTTGCTCTTACTTAGAAACATGGCACATCGACATCGAAGACTTTCTCGAACTCCGCAAAAACACGGGAGATGAAAGACGTCGTACACACGATACTAATACTGCCAACTGGATTCCCGATCTTTTCATGAAGCGCGTTAAAGAAAACGGCCACTGGACACTTTTTAGTCCCGACGAAGTACCAGACTTGCATGATCTCTACGGGGCTGCATTTGAAAAACGGTACACTACATATGAAAAAATGGCAGAAAGTGGCAAGATCCGCCTTTATAAAAAAGTCGAAGCGCTCCAGCTGTGGCGCAAAATGCTCAGCATGCTCTTTGAAACAGGGCACCCTTGGATCACCTTCAAAGATCCTTGCAATATCCGCTCACCTCAAGACCATGTTGGTGTCGTTCATAGCTCTAATCTCTGCACAGAAATCACACTCAATAACTCACGTGAAGAAACAGCTGTTTGTAACCTAGGTTCTGTCAACCTCGTTGAACATGTTACTGAAAAAGGACTCGACGAGAAAAAACTTGCGCGTACAGTGCAAACAGCCATGCGTATGCTTGATAACGTGATCGACATCAATTTTTACCCCATTCCAGAAACCAAAAGAGCCAACACCACGCATCGCGCGGTTGGACTTGGTTTCATGGGTTTTCAAGATGCGCTCAACATCCTTGGCTTAAGCTACGCAAGCCACGAAGCTGTTGAATTTGCTGACAAGAGCATGGAGATGATTTCTTATTACTCCATCCTCGCTTCAAGTGAGCTCGCAAAAGAACGGAACCCTTACCCAAGTTATAAAGGTTCAAAGTGGGAACGCGGTCTACTGCCAATTGACACCATCGATCTTCTCGAGAAAGAACGGGGTGAAAAGGTTGAAATGGACCGCTCCACTTCACTTGATTGGCGCAAAGTCCGAGAGTCAATTCAAAAACACGGTATGCGTAATAGTAACTGTATGGCCATTGCCCCAACGGCAACTATTGCCAACATCACTGGGGTGAACCCGTCGAACGAACCCATTTATAAAAACCTCTACGCCAAGTCGAACCTTTCAGGTGAGTTCACTATTTCAAATCCCTACCTTGTTGCTAAGCTCAAAAAGCTCAAGATGTGGGATGACGAGATGATCGATGACCTCAAATACTTCGATGGATCGGTTCAAGAAATCGAGCGCCTTCCAGAAGAACTTAAAAAACAATTCTTAACTGCGTTTGAGATCGACCCGGAGTGGATCATTGAGTGTGGCAGCCGCCGTCAAAAATGGATCGACCAAGCGCAATCTCTTAACCTTTACCTTGCAGAGCCCAGTGGAAAAAAACTCCACAACATGTACATGCTCTCTTGGAGAAAAGGACTCAAAACCAATTACTATTTGCGTACAACTGGCGCAACCCAAATTGAAAAGTCCACACTCGACATCAACAAACGGGGGCTTCAACCTCGTTGGATGAAAAACGAATCGCCCTCAGCACGCATTCAAGTACAAAGAGAAGAAACGACACCAAAAGAGGTGCCTGTGTGCAACCTCGAAGAAGGCTGTGAAAGTTGTCAATAATAGGAGACTCCCATGCATAATAAAGCAACCCTTCCTGAACCAGAAATCAAAGACGGCGAAGCAAAACGCGCCAAAGCCAATGAGAAACGATTGATCAACTGCACCACAGTTGACGTCAATCAACTCATGCCCCTGAAGTACAAGTGGGCATGGGAACACTACCTCAATGGCTGTGCCAATCACTGGATGCCCACCGAAGTCCCCATGGCAAAAGACATCGAACTATGGAAATCCAAAAACTTAAGTGAAGCAGAGCGGCTCGTGATCATGCGCAACCTCGGCTTTTTCAGCACCGCTGAAAGTCTCGTTGCGAATAACATCGTCCTCTCAATCTACAAGTTTGTGACAAACCCTGAGTGTCGCCAGTACCTCCTTAGACAAGCCTTTGAAGAAGCGATTCACACGCATACTTTCCACTACATTGTCGAGTCTCTCAATCTCGACGAAGGAAGGGTCTTCAACATGTACAACGAGATCAACTCGATCCACGCCAAAGATGCCTTTGAGATGAAGCTAACCGAAGACCTTCTCGATGAATCCTACACCACTTCGACACAAGCCGGAGCGCAAAAATTCCTCGAGAACCTGATTGGTTACTACATCATCATGGAAGGTATTTTCTTCTACAGTGGCTTCGCAATGATCCTTTCTCTCCACCGCCAAAACAAAATGGTTGGAATTGGTGAGCAGTTTCAGTACATCTTGCGTGATGAAACGGTCCACCTCAACTTTGGAATTGATCTAATCAATGGAATCAAAGAAGAAAACCCCGGTCTTTGGAGTCCTCAGTTCCAAAAGTACATCACAGACAAAATCAAAGAAGCTGTCGAACTCGAAGTGCAATATGCGCAAGACTGTCTCCCTCAAGGAATCCTAGGACTCACAGCCCCTATGTTCCGTGAGTATGCACAGTACATTGCAGACCGCCGCTTAGAGCGCATCGGTCTTCAACCACAATACAAATCGCGCAATCCATTCCCTTGGATGAGCGAAACAATTGACCTTGGGAAAGAGAAGAACTTCTTCGAAACCCGAGTCACTGAGTACCAATCTTCAGCATCACTCAGCTGGTAAACTAAAAGCGGCAGCTCTTACTGCCGCTTAATTCATCTAAATGGAATGACCTCTTCGAGTCATCAAAAGTTGAGAGGCAAATTCAGGCCGACTAGAATTCTCGCGGTCAATTTTTCAATTTTCTTGAGTATATACTCGTTCGACTTGAAACTTGGAGATTTGATGGCATCAGCTTTAATTCAACATTTTCATTCTCGCTAATGCCTTGCCTCTTCATTAATGGTCACTCGTTCCGAATGAAAATGTTGATGAGCCTTCTTGTCAAATTCTCTAAGCTTCAAGAGTCATGAGTATATTCCCGTCTCTTTCAAAAATATTATATCAAAACTAAAAAAGTTACATTCACAAACTTCTTATAAACAGATGCTTATGATTAAATATATATTTAAATAGTTAAAAAACAATTACTTATAAATTTAAATATTAGTTGATAAAAAATTTAATTTATATTATAATTTTTTATAAAAAGGGGAGATCTATGAGCGGTATAGAAATAATTAATTCTTGCTTTACTAGCTTTTTCAACACTACAAATTCCTTTGATCCTGTTATTGCAGATAACAATACGCTGTCTAATATTGTATGCGGTATCGCACTTGCGTTTTTTGCAGCAAAAAGCGTTTACGATAACTTTAGCTGGTCTAGAGTCATACCAAGTCAGCCTTCAATCGAAAAAGAAAAAGTAGAAGAAAAGCAGGAAGAAGAAGATTTTGCTCTCATTGCAGAGAATTACGAGCCAAAACCCCCTTCAGAAAAGCTTTCAGATCCTCTCAACGTCGCAGTCATCGAAAAAATAAATCAAACTCGAGAGGAAGGAAAAAAAGTAATCCTTGTGATTGGAAGGCATGACGCGGAACCTCTTCCTCAAGACGAGAAAAATACGGTTTATGTTTCATTAGATGAACAACCACGCTCAATTGTTCCCCCTGCTGAAGGTCGGCTACACCTACAAATGGACTTCAATTCAAAACACGATTTTTCACCACTCCATGGTTTATTTGATACTGTCATTGTAGACTTCAGCACACTAAAATTCCTTGATAATTGGGACATATTAAAACCGCTTCTTCACCCAAATCCTAATTCGACTCTGATTACTGAGCTACCTACTGTTTGCTACAGTGCAAAAGATGACGAGAACAAAGCTAAACGCTTAGAAAATCTGCGACGCCCTCATTTTTATATCCCATCTGATGAATTCCTGTATCCAAGCCTCGCCGAACCAAGAAAAAAAATTCAGCTTACCGAAAAAACAAAGTATCTGAAAACTCTTTTCGAAAGCGTCGAAATTCTTGAAAATGCACCCTATCCAACTAGAACAGAAGAAGCGTTTGGACAGAGACATCCATTAGGTCAAGGGCTAACAGCAAATCTATTCGTGATGACAAATCCCCTTCCAAATGCAAATGTTCATAGAAGATCGACGTAGCAACTCTGAAAGGATACAGGATCTTTCAATTAACATTTAGACAGCTAAATTTAATCTGCTGAGACATTTGTTGAGAGCAGTCCATTTAATTCGCCTCATTCCCTCTAAAAAGAGAAAGTCTTTTATATAAACTACCCTAATATAGCCTCAGCAGAAATAGGTTGTTAGTTGGTTTTTAAAGCCGTTTCTGCATCTTTGATCGAGGGCTCAATATAACGTTTAATATAATCTGAAGAGCTTCCAGATGAAGAGACAAGCTTTTCTAGAGCGCTAGTAAAATAAGAATAGCTTGTTACTTGAATTCCACTTGTGTCGCCTTCAATTAATCCCGCTTTATTTAATCCACGGATCAAGATATCCATTTGAGGGCTTTTCCTTTCGTTTTCAGGCAATTGATTGAAATCCTTCGCAAACTGCTGCATAAAAGAGTGTGCAACGTCTTGTACATTAGGATCAGATACATCCCATTGCTGGTCACTAAAATTATTTAACATTGTCTGTAGTTCTTGCAAGTCGTTATCAAATTGATCTTCTGGAGTAAAATCTTGCGCATGTGGAGTCATAGAAACATAATTGGTGCTGGGAAGAGAAACAGTTGACATCATAAAACCTCATTTTAGTTAAAAATTAATTTAGATACGCTGAATAAAACGTTACAAGATGATCACTTTCTCATTGCGGCGAGAATTGCAGGATCTAAGATTGTTCGAATGACTTTTTTTTGTCCTGGCATCACAAGGCCATCAAGGGCATTTGAAAATTGACTCTGATAAGGAGAGACAGAGATACCATCTGTATTTCCATCGACTAAACCATATTGAGCCAAATCTCCAATCAAAGTTTTCATCTCGGAGCTCTTCCTTTCGTTTTGAGGCAGTTGATTGAAATCATTTGCAAACTTCTGCATGAATGAATATATGCTGTTTTGAAACTTATCACTATGAAGAAGATCTGGATTGTTATGGATCGAATCTAAATAAGATTTTAACTCTCTCAGATCAGCATTGAAGGATTTTTCTGAAGAAAGTTCAACTTGATTTGAGGGTTGTGTATCAACGACAACTCTTTGAATGCTAGACATATTGAAACCTCTATTTCTTTTTATGTTTAACAAAACTGGAAATAAAGGCGTGCATGAGCGCCTAAAAGAACCAATTTTGTCTAAATGGAGTATCCAAACAAAAGTTCTTTTCGTATATCCCAATACACCTAGCTTATAAATATTATATTAATCAATTATTAATTAATTTTAAACTTATTTTTAAAAAGAAATACAAACATCTAGCTCTTATTTGCTTAGAAATGAGACCGATGAGATTGTTTTTTAAACTACTGATAATAAGTGTTCTGAAACTAAACATGAGATCGATCTTCTCTCCTTCTCATCAAATCCTCCACCCTTTCATCTAGTATAGATTGATCCAAGCGGTTTTGCACATAGCTTGCTCCGAACCCACGGTTACTTTAAAATAGGGCAACTTGGGTTATAATAATTTAAATCAATAGGCTGCTCAATAGCGATCAGACTTTTTTCTCCAAATTTCTTGTTCCAATGCTTGAAGAAGATCATGTTCAGTTCTATCAATTTTTAACTCTGAAATAATTGATTTGAAATAAGGAAGAAGTTCTTCTCGAACTTTAATAGCTACCTCATTTTCATAGAGAATCATCAAGTACTCAATAGCGCATTCTTCGCAGTCATTTCGCAACTCTTCACGCACTAAATTGAGTATCTCAGCTTTTAATTCATAAATAACATCTTGATTCCATTGGGCAACAACATTTGTCATGATCCAGTAACACCATGTCGAATCACTTGACCAGGAGATAAACACCTCTTTTATTAAGGGAACAACCTCAGGCCCTCCTTCTTCTAACACACTTGCAGCAAATCCTGCTGCAGGCCAATTTATATCTTGTAAAAACTCTAATAGATTAGCAGTATAGTTCTTTAGTTTCGCAAACCCAAGGTGCAATATTAAAAAGCCGGCTTGAGTATTTTTAATGTACTTCTTTGAAGTTAACTCCTTCAGCTGAAAATGAGTTAAGCAATTGATTTTATTTTGAATATCTATCGGAATATTCTCAAAAAGCCAGTCCATCCCTCCTATTACAACCTTTAATTCCACTAGTTGGACTAAATCTAATGGAGACAAATTGATAACAAAGCAGGGTTGAAGTGATTGAAAATATGAGAGAAGCTCCTGCTCTGTTAGAACTTGATTCTTAGATAGCATTGCTAAAGTTTCAATCACATCATCACTTTGAGCAACTCTTGAACATCCATCTAATATATGAGACTTTAAACCTTCGGCTAACTCATGACTACACCCATCTAGAAGCGCACATAGAAACCAAAACCAACCCCATGTATCCCATTTTGAGGCCCTAACAGCCCTTTGGATAAAAGGTAGAACATCTTTGCCACCATCTTGTAGCACTTTGATAGCATTTCTTGAAGCAACACCATAGTTTTGAGAAAGTTCAATGAGTCGAGGAATATGATTTTTTAGTTTCTCATAGCCTAACTTCTCAATTAGTCCAGAAACTCTATCGTCTCTATAATAATTAGTAAGAATGAGTTGGATCTGATCTTCGGATAAGTTGTCTTGTTGTAAAATTATGTTTTCTAATAAATCATTTTCCATAGAGGTTCTTTAAAGATAAGGATGTACGCAAACTTGTATTGGATAACCAGCTGCAATGAGAATCATTTATTCTCTGTGGAATTAATATAAAGGATATGCATTTTTCTAACTATAAAATCAGTACAAACACCGCTCATGGAAAACAATTAAGAAGTTCTCTTTCCTAAAAAATAGTCTTTTCAATAGGATGGTACACTGCTCACTACTTAAAATAGGGTTGCGAAACATGAAAAAACTACTCATTGCCCTTTGCTTAGGGATTTTCTCTATCACTCAAACTGTGCAGGGATCGGAAAAAGCATATATCTATGACGAAAATAAAGACCTGATCGAAATTCACTACTTAAATGGTTACAGAAACCCAGGAGAAATTTTGGTCAATCTTCTATGCGCTGAGGGGCTCTGTTTTGAAGATCAATTTAGTTTTGGTAAAGTAACAAATGGCTGGCAATGCAAAATCATTTGCCTTCCTGTAGAAAACTACATGGTTTATCAAGATGAAAAGTCACTCGAGCATATAGAAGTTTTAATCAAAGCAAGCAATCTAGATGAGCCTGGAAAAATTGAAGTTCAGGTGATCTCGTCCATCCGTTTTAAAAGTAAGCTCGATGATGAGGGAATCGTCCGTCAAACAAATCAAAAACGCACTACTACTTCTATCGTGACATGTCCTGAACTTTCCTTAAGTGAAAGCCCCTTGTACTATTGCCATGATGAAATTGGAAGTGATGTTTCGGTTGGTTTTGTACATCAATAACCTTTAAAGGGGGATGCTTTTTAATCATCTTTTTTTTATTCTTAGGCTCTTCGGTTAATAGGAAATGAGAATGAATTTAACACCAATCTATCAAGTGGGTGATACCCACGGAGAATTCACTGTTACAAAAGTTTTACCCATTGAAGAGTTGCAAGTTGTTCTCTACGAATTGAAACACAATTTGACAGGAGCTCAAGTGATTCATTTGGCTTCTGATGACCATGAAAACCTCTTCTGCATTTCATTTCGAACTCTTCCAACAGACTCGACTGGGGTTGCCCATATTCTCGAACATACGGTACTTTGTGGATCGAAAAAATACCCAGTGAAAGATCCCTTTTTCTCGATGTCTAGACGGAGCTTAAACACGTTTATGAATGCGATGACGGGATCTGACTTTACGTGTTATCCTGCCGCGTCCCAGGTGGAAAAGGACTTTTACAATTTGCTTTCCGTCTACTTGGATGCGGTATTTTTTCCTGAGCTCAAGGAGCTCAGCTTCATGCAAGAAGGGCATCGACTAGAGTTTGAACAAGCAGATGATCCGACAAGCCCCCTATTATTTAAGGGGGTCGTATTCAACGAAATGAAAGGAAGTCTCTCTTCTCCAGAAACCCGTCTATGGCAAGGAGTCATGGAACGTCTCACCCCTGATTTAACCTATGCGTTCAATTCCGGCGGAGACCCTGTTGAAATCCCCTCTTTGACTTACGAAGGGCTGAAAAACTTCCACGGGAAGTTTTATCATCCTTCACATGCTCTTTTCTTTTTTTATGGCAATTTTCCACTTGATAAGCATCTCGACATGATCGAAAAGCACGCTCTGAAAGGGATCCAAAAAACTCCTGATCTTCAACCTATTCCCCACCAAAAACGGTTCGTGAGTCCTCGAAAAGACCAAATGTTCTATCCATTGAAAGAAGAAGATCTAAAGAAAAAGACCTATATTGCTTTTGCATGGCTTACAGCAGAACTGAAAAATCAACAAGATGCTTTGGCACTTGCTGTCATCGATTCGATTTTAATGGAAACTGATGCTTCTCCTTTAAAGCACGCAATTCTTAAATCAGAACTTTGTACTCAAGTTGATGGGTATCTCGATACCGATATGAGTGAAATCCCCTATGCGATCATTTGTCGCGGCGCTGATCTAGAAAATGCTGAGGGGCTAGAAAAAGTACTGTTTGAAACATTGAAGGATTTAGTCGCTAAAGGCATTGATGAAAAGCATTTGGAAGCTGCCATTCATCAATTGGAATTTAGTCGACTCGAAATTACCGGAGATTATGGCCCATTTGGACTCACACTTTTCATGCGCTCAGCATTAGCAAAGCAGCATGGCTGTCCCCCAGAAAACGCTCTCATGGTTTATAATCAGTTTCATGAATTGCAGGAAAAAGTCAAAGATCCACGCTATTTGACAGGACTCATTCAGAAATACTTGATCGACAATACTCATTTTCTCCGCCTTGTCATGGAGCCAAGTGCAACACTCGATGATGAGGAAGCGGAAGAGGAAAAAGAGCGTCTTAAACGGATCCAAGAAGCTCTTTCAAAAGAAGCAAAAGAACGCATTGTTCAACAAGCTGCAGAATTGCAAAAGTTCCAAGAAAAAACTGAAAAGCAATCTATCGAATGTCTGCCGAAAATTGAACTCGTCGACGTCCCAAAGGACGTCCCTGATTTCCCATTGAGACACGAACAGCAAGATCAACTATCTGTCTTTATTCATGAGTGTTTCACGAATCACATCGTCTATGCCGACCTGATATTTGACCTTCCCAAAGTGACGCTAGATGAGCTGCCCTACCTTCAACTTTTAGTGACATTACTTCCTGAACTCGGTGTAGGTGATCGGGACTACACAGCAAATTTAGAATACATCAATAGCTACCTCGGCGGATTTAGTGCAACATTGCAAATGCACCCTCAAATTACGGATTCTTCTGTGCTCAAACCCTCTTTTGGATTTAGAGGGAAAGCTCTAGAGCGCAACACTGACAAACTCTTTTCGCTTTTTTTGGAAATCTGCCATTCTCCTCGCTTTGATGAAAAAGAGCGGATCAAAGAACTCATTCTTCAGTTGCACACGGCTCAACAAAATCGGCTGAACCGTCAAGCTATCTCGTACGCCATTCAACAATCACTTGCACCTTTGTCTTCTTCAGGAACCATTGGCCAAAAAATGCAGGGGCTTGACTACTTTAAGTTCATTCGTGACCTTGTGAAGGATATCGATCAAAAACTTCCTCAACTTCAAGAAAAACTTCGTGAACTTTGCAACCGTTTGTTCCACTTCAACATTCCCCACCTTGTTTTAAGTATCGATGCAAAGCAGCACCATTACTTAGCAGATCACCGCTATTTTGGGCTTGGAGATCTCCCTTCAAAACCCCTTGATCTATGGGAACAGATTCCTCCTGTAGGAGAGAAAAAGCCCGAAGGACGCATCATTTCAACTCCCGTTGCTTTCTCGGCTTGGGGCTTTAAAACGTGTACAGCCCTTCATACGCATGCGCCATCGCTGAGCCTTGCGACAAACTTGATGGAAAACACCTACTTACACCAAAAAATTCGAGAGCAAGGTGGAGCCTATGGTGCTGGAGTCAATTACAGTCCATTGACAGGACATTTTTATTTCTATTCGTACCGCGATCCTCACATTGCATCAACTTATAATGCTTTTAAAGCAGGACTCGAGCGGATTGCAAACGGAGATTTTTCAAGTCGAGAGTTAGAAGAAGCTAAACTTGGTCTTATTCAAGACTCTGACACCCCTATCTCACCTGGAAGTCGCGCTATTGTTGCCTACTCCCAGTTCCGCGAAGGGCGGACAAAAAAAGTGCGACAAGACTTTCGTGATCATGTTCTTTCTATAGATAAGAAAGAGGTCAAGGAAGCTGTGAAACAGGAGTTGCAAGCCATCGCTGATCAAGGACTCTCTGTAACTTTAGCAAATGAAAAACTCTTGGCTAAGGAAAATGAAAAGCTTTCTCCTCGCCTCTCTATTCTGCCTATTTAATCTAGGACTATTTGCCGCTTCTCCCTTTGTTGACGTGGCAACATTGGCCTGTTTTTCAACTGTCTTAGTACATGCTGGAGAGCAAAAAGAGTGTGGATTTATTGTGCGAGGAGATGGACTCGTGATGACTCTTTATCACAATGTGAAAGGGGCTGCTTCAATTCAAGTACGTTTGCCAGACCGTACTTGGGCAAAAGCTCACCTTTTTTTTGGAGATTTGGAATCAGATGTCGCTCTTCTAAAGCTTGAGGCACGTGACTTAGTCCCTTTGCCACTCACTACGACTTTTCAAATTGGTGAGTGGGCTCTAAGTGCAGGAATTCCCTTTCACAAAGGGGTCACTGTAAAAAAAGGGATTGTGGCATCGGTCGAAGAAAAAAATGGCAAAGACTTTTTGCTTGTTGATTTTCCTTTCAATCCTGGTGATTACGGTGGCCCTCTTTTAAACTTAGAGGGAAAGGTGATCGGAATGCAATTTGCCAATACGACAACCCATGACGTGTTTGGCGTGATCATTCCAACTGAAACTTTGTTAGACATTGCTCTCAAATGGGGAGTATTTCTATAATGAAATCTTAAGGCAAAGGAGAAAAGAAAAATGAAAAGATGGATTAGTGGACTACTCTTAACTCTCATATTTATTGCACCTCTTGAAGCAAAAGCTGGGAAAATTCCCGCGGCCTATCAGCCTGAGCGTTATCCATCACAAGAGATGGGAACAGGAAAACAATTTTCTCGTCCTTTTATCGATGCTGCAAAAAAAGCCACTCCTAGTGTCGTCTACATCCAAGCAGAAGGGGTTTCAGATGGAGGACAAGATCCTTTCGAATTTTTTAATGACGATTTCTTCAATAAGTTTTTTGGAGCTCCCCCAAATAGACGCCGCGCACCCCAACCTCAACTTAGTCAAGGATCAGGTTTTATCGTTTCTCCTAATGGATACATTCTAACAAACTACCATGTGGTTCGTGGAGCACAAAGAATCACCGTTCTCTTGCACAATGGTATGAAAAGAGAAGTTTCTGCGACCTTTGTCGGAGGAGACGACCGTACTGATGTCGCAATGATCAAAATCGATGAGCAGATTGAGGGAGAATTTCCCTATCTAGAGCTTGGGAACTCAGATGCAGTCGAAGTTGGTGAGTGGGTCCTAGCAATTGGGAATCCCTTCCAGCTAGAAGCTACAGTTACAGCTGGAATCATCAGCGCAAAAGGACGCCAAAATCTCCAAATCACCGACCTCGAAGACTTTCTTCAGACTGATGCAGCGATAAACCCAGGAAATTCAGGTGGCCCCTTAGTTGATCTAGATGGAAACGTCATTGGAATGAATACGGCAATCGTTTCTCGATCAGGGGGTTACATGGGAATCGGATTTGCCATTCCAAGTAACATGCTAAAAAATATCAAGGAACAGCTCATTGAAAAAGGATCTGTTTCACGAGGATTTTTAGGTGTTTCACTTCAACCGATTGATCGGGACTTAGCAGAAGCCTTTAATTTGAAAAAAGCTGAAGGAGCTCTAGTTGTCGATGTTGTCGATGGATCTGCTGCTGACAAAGCAGGACTGAAACAAGGAGACATCATCACGCATGTGAACGGCAACGAGGTGAAAAGTCCTGCAAACTTACGTAACGATTTGATGCTTTTAAAACCGAATACTAAAGTGACTCTGACTGTAAATCGAAATGGTCAAATTCTCGCGATTCCAGTTATTCTTGGAACCTATGGTGAAAGTACCTACTCATCAAGCACAACTTCTTCTGCAGTTCTCGGGCTCACTGTTGACAACCTTACTCAAGATCACATTAAGGCATACGGACTCCAACCGACCGAAAAAGGTGTGATCATTATGGAAGTGCATCCCAATTCTCCTGCAGCTCGCATTGGGCTCAAGGTAGGAATGATTGTGATGGCTGTCAACCATCAAGAAGTGAACAATGTGAAAGACTTTAACGAAACCGTTGCAGCGATCGGTCCAAACCAACGTATCCTCTTGCTTGTGAAGCAAGGATCAATGGTGCGGTTTTACTCGTTAAAAACGACGAAATAACGATGGCAAAAATCTCCCTTTTATTGCCCACTCGAGAAAGGCTTGCAAAAGCGCAAGCCTTTTTGCAAACAGTTGTGGAAACAGCTGATGACCTTTCTCAAGTGGAAGTCATTGCAACACTTGACGATGATGACACCCCAAGTCACGAGCTCACATCCCCTCATCAAGCTTTAGCATTGCATAAGGTGATTGGCCCCCAAACCACCATGGGCGCTTTGAATACGCGCTGCTTAAAAAAAGCTACGGGTGAGATTCTAATGCTCGTCAATGATGACATCTTGATTCGAACCAAGTGCTGGGACACCTATCTGATAAAGGCAGCAAAAAAATTCCCCGACGGCATTTGTATGATGCACACACAAGATGGATATAAAGATGCATCCTTCCCTCTTTTTCCCATCTTGACACGGAAAGGAATAGAGCTGATTGAAGATCCCTACCCCAGAGAGTATTGCGGTGATTGTATCGATTCCCACCTCTTTGATATTTTTCTCCGCTTGAAAGATTTGGGCGAAAATCGGATTGTCTACATCCCTGAAGTGCTTTTTGAACACATGCACTTTAGTGTGGGCAAAGCCCCTATCGACGCTCTCTACCAAAGACGTTCACGCACGAGTGGAAATCAAACGTTTTACTCTTATTGGAAACAGCGTGAACAAATTGCTCAGCTACTCTTAGCAAAGATCCATGGAAAAGAAGCTTCTCTAAAACCTTTCCCCTTTATACGACAAAATAGTTATTTGCTTCTTTTGAAATCATTTTGGCAAAGTCAACAAACGTTTAATTTTAGATTAAAATATTTCGCGTATCATTTGCTTAGAGAAACTTATATTCGTTTTCGTTTAGATAAGATTAAAGCTCACCTCAAAAAAACTTGACTTTCTCACCTAAGACTTAGAAAATAGCTCGTTTTGAGAAAGGCGAAAGAGAAATGAAAGTACTTGTTCCAGGTGGTGCCGGCTATATCGGATCTGTTTTAATTCCGATGCTGCTGAGCGAAGGACATGAAGTGATTGCCCTTGATAACTTCATGTACAGCCAAAGTAGCTTGAATCACGTTTGTTACCACCCCAAATTCTCCATTGTAAAAGGAGATTTGCGCGATAAAGAGGTCTTGCAACCACTGACTAATTGGGCAGATGTTGTGATTCCACTAGCTGCACTTGTTGGGGCCCCTCTTTGTAAACAAGATCCCTTCACTGCAACAGCGGTCAACCACGATGCAACCATTCACCTCATCCACTCTCTTTCTCCCTCGCAAAGAATCATCATGCCCACAACAAATAGTGCATATGGCACAGGAGATGAAAACAATTTTTGCACAGAAGAATCTCCCTTAAATCCCATTTCGCAATATGCGCAAGAAAAAGTGAAAGTCGAAAAAGCTCTCATGGAGCATCCAAATGCCATTAGCTTTCGCCTTGCAACAGTGTTCGGCATGTCCCCACGAATGCGCATTGATCTTCTTGTGAATGACTTTGTTTACCGCGCAGTCCACGACCGAGCCGTCCTCCTTTTTGAAAGTCATTTTAAGCGAAATTACATCCACATCCGTGACGTTTGCCGCGCATTTCTCTTCGGCATACAGCATTTTGATGAGATGAGAGGCGAAATCTACAACGTTGGCCTTTCAGATGCCAATTTGTCCAAGCAAGAGCTTTGCGAAAAGATCAAAGAGCACATCCCCTCTTTTACTTTTGTCGATGCACCAATTGGACAAGATCCCGATCAACGTAACTACATTGTTTCCAATGAAAAAATCCATCAAGCAGGCTTTTATCCACAGTTTTCTTTAGATGCTGGAATCGAGGAGCTGATGAAAGGCTACAACATGATTCGCAATGCGGTTTATTCAAATGTTTAAACTTCTCAAAAAGTCTCAGCGTCAAAGAGCAAAAGTTAGCCTCATCTTGCTCGATTGGAATGTTCGCGAAAGTTTTCACATTTGTCATTATCTTAGATCGCAGACAGTTTCCCGAGACTCTTTTGAAATCATCGTCCTAGAATATTACTCTCAATTGACCGAGGCAGTCAAAAAATTTGAAGAAGATATCGATACATTAGCCGTCTTAGGCATGCCGGATGGATGTTACTATCACAAACACTTGATGTATAACATCGGCGCCCTTCTTGCCCAAGGAGAAATCATCGTGATTTGTGACTCAGATGCGATGGTGAAACCCACCTTCATCGAATCGATTCTTCAATTTTTTGAAACCTACCCCAATCATTTTCTCCATATGGATCAATTCCGCAACCATCGGCAAGACCTCTACCCCTTTTCTTACCCCTCATTTGAAGAAGTGATTGGCCCAGGTTGCATCAATTATTCAGACGGGAAAACAACTGGAGTTGTCGAAACCTCTGACCGGTTACATCGGCGCAATTATGGCGCTTGCCTTTGTATGAAACGAAAAGACTTTTTTGCAATTGGGGGTTCCGATGAACATGTCGACTTTGTCGGTCATATCTGTGGTCCGTACGATCTCACTTTCCGCCTGTGCAATGCGGGAAAAGAAGAAGTTTGGCACGAAGAAGAATTTCTTTATCACACCTGGCATCCAGGTTCAGATGGCATTGGGGAATATCTCGGCCCTCACGATGGATACAACGTGTCTTCAACATCCCTTGAAGCCATTTGGACAGGAAGAATATTGCCTCATGTTCCCCACCCCCTTATTATCAAAATTGAGCAAGGGAAAACCGTGACAGAAGAGGAGATTTTAAAAGAAGGAATCAATGACACACACCGGCAAATGACCGACCTTTCTTTTTTAAAGTCTGCAAAAAGCTATGCTGAAAAAACATATCGTTTCCCTCTTCCTAAACACTCTCCTCTTTCAAGCCTGCATCAGCTGCAATTCACCTTCATTTCTCTTTTTCAAAAAGTCTATGGAATTTTGAAGAAAAAGATTTCTCAGTCACCCCATGCGTCACCCAGCTCTCCAAACGTTCGATTCACCCTTCCTATTTTGAAGAAAAAGATTTCAAAGCTTTTAACTCAAGCTAAGCAAGAGTGGCTCACAGTCACTCAAGCAACTTCAGGGCGCAAAGATTTATGGAACGCCATTTCTCGCTTGTACCATCAAAAAAAACCACACTACATTGTCGTGAATTCAAAGCGCGATTTGATGATCCTGTCAGAATTTATTTTATGGCAGGGTAAAATGGTGCTACGCCCGCACAATCAGATCAAGCTTCTTTACCTTAACGATCTTCATGATGACAAGATCAAAGAGCTGCTGCAAACAAGACCCCAGCTGCACCTCACTGCAAACACCGTAAATGAGTGGAAACAAATGGATCAACTGAAAGATTTGGAGTATGAAACATTATGACCGAGATACTCTTTATTAATCCCGGCGCAATGCACACTGTTTACCAAGAGCTTGGAACCTCTCTTTCCGCAATTGAACCTCCCTCACTAGCAGCCCTTTTTGCAACCTATGTTCGAAAAAAAGGGGCACATGCTGCCATCCTCGATGCCCCAGCTTTAAACTTGAGCCCTATGCAAGTAGCGCAGTGGATTGAAAAAGAGTACAACCCGACATTAGTTGTCATGGTAGTTTATGGGTTTCAACCCTCCGCATCCACGCAAAACATGATGGCTGCAGGAGAAACGTGCCGAGAAATCAAAAAGAGAAACCCCTCTCTTAAGATTTTAATGACGGGAACGCACATTGCTGCTCTTCCCCAACGGACTATGGAAGAAGAAGCTGTGGATTTTGTCTGCAGCGGAGAAGGTCCTCAAACCATTTGGGGAGTGTATGAATGCTTGAAAAATGGCTCTACGCAATTTGACCGCGTTCCCAGCTTGCTTTACCGAAAGGGCAGAGAAATTGTCGCCACTCCGAAAGGACCTCTTCTAGAAAACTTAACTGAAGTCATGCCAGGCGCAGCCTGGGATCTTCTTCCTATGGAAAAGTACCGCGCACACAACTGGCACTGTTTTGAAAACATTGACGAGCGACAACCTTATGCTTCGCTCCACACGTCACTCGGCTGCCCCTACCGATGTTCCTTTTGTTGTATCAATGCTCCGTTTGGAGGCTCTTCTTATCGGTTATGGTCTCCTGAAGCAGTCATTAGTGAAATCGACCTTCTCGTCAATCGGTATGGAGTGAAAAACATCAAGTTTGTCGATGAGATGTTTGTGCTCAATCCGCGTCATGTCAATTCGATTTGTGACCTTTTGATTGAGCGCAATTATGGACTCAATATCTGGGCTTATGCCCGAGTGGATACAGTCCGTGATACTTTTTTAGATAGGCTTAAGCGGGCCGGTATTCGTTGGCTCGCGCTTGGGATTGAATCGGGCAGTAAACATGTACGTGATGGGGTCGAAAAAGGGCGGTTTGGTGCCGAAGACATCTTACGCGTGGTGAAAAATATCCAAAATGCCGGAATCAATGTGATTGGTAACTACATTTTTGGTCTCCCAGACGATACAAATGAAACCATGAAAGAAACACTCGATTTAGCCCTCTCAGCCAACTGTGAATTTGCCAATTTTTACTGCGCCATGGCTTATCCAGGATCAAAGCTCTACACTCTTGCAATTGAAAAAGGGTGGGACTTGCCAACCGAGTGGATTGGTTATTCCCAACACGCATACGAAACGCTTCCCTTAAGAACAGATACACTCACAGCAGCCGAAGTCCTTGAATTCCGTGATAAAGCCTTTCACACTTACTACTCAGACCCTCGCTACCTCTCTTTCATCCAAAACAAGTTCGGAAAAAAAGTCCTGATGCATATTAAAGAGATGAACAAAATTAAACTTCGCCGTAAAATCGTAGAAAATGCCTTAGTAGTGGAGACATCCTTCTGATTATCTCAAAGACCCCCTTCCGCATCTCTTTTTTTGGCGGAGGAACAGACTACCCCGCATGGGTCCATGAGCATGGCGGCGCAGTCATTGGTACGACCATCAACCAATATTGCTACATTAGCTGTCGCTTTCTCCCTCCCATTTTTGATCACAACTACCGAATTGTTTACTCCCAAACCGAATCGACTCAAACCATCGAAGAAATTAAACACCCCGTTGTTAAAGCTGTTCTTTCCTATCTCAACTTCGATCATGATCGCCTAGAGATCCATCATGACGCTGATCTTCCAGCTCGAGCCGGACTGGGTTCCAGCTCAGCTTTTACAGTTGGACTATTGAGCGCGCTTTTTAGCATCCGAAAACAGACAATTGAACCACTTAAGCTCGCGCGACTCGCTATCCACATCGAACAAGAGAAGCTCCGAGAAATTGTCGGCTATCAAGATCAAACTCTCACTGCCCACGGCGGTTTTAATCGAATTGATTTTCTCCCTGACGGAACAATCGATGTTGCCCCTGTTTTTTCACCGCTCCTTCCCAAGCTTCAAAATCACTTAATGCTCTTTTACACAGGCCATTCCCGCTTTGCTTCAGATGTGGCCAAATCCAAAGTTGTCAATTTCAAGAAAAACGCCAGCCGACTTCACCGACTCCGCGAAATGGTCGATGAAGCAACAGATCGGCTCCAAGGAGGAGAAAAAGAGATCCTCTGGTTTGGAGAATTGCTCGATGAAGCTTGGCAACTCAAGAAAGGGCTCTCAGACAAGATTTCAAATGATTCGATCGATGAGATCTACTCGCGCGCAAAACAAGCAGGAGCTCTCGGTGGAAAAATTCTTGGAGCAGGTGGAGGTGGTTTCATGCTTCTCTTTGCTCCTCCAGAGTTGCAGCCCCAAGTAAAAAGCGCTCTTTCAAACATCCCAAAGCTGTGTCACATTCCATTCGAATTTGAAGATCATGGAAGCCATTTTCTTCTCGATCGTGAGCACGATTTTACCCTTACCAAATTACACTCACCCGACTTTTGAAATCGTTTGAATATATCGTACTTGGGTTAAAAAAACGCTTCATATAAGATCGTTTCCTATGAAATACGCATATACAGGAAAAGGGATCTCTGGTCTATGTGACCTTCTCCCCAACTTCACCTCACAAGACGTCAAAGTCATGTTTCGCAAGATGCTTCGTATCCGCATGATCGAACAGGCCATTGCCGATCGGTACCATGAAGACCAAATGAAATCTCCCATCCACCTTTGCATAGGACAAGAAGCTATCTCTGTTGGCTGCTGTGAACTTTTACAACTGGAGGACAAAGTATTTTGTGGCCATCGCACACATGGACCTTACCTTGCAAAAGGGGGAAATTTGAATGCCATGCTCAGCGAACTCCATTGCCGCAAAAATGGATGCGCTGCTTCCCGTGGAGGTTCGATGCATCTTATCGATAAACAGGTCGGAATGGAAGGCTCTTCTGCAATTGTAGCCGGTATTCTTCCGATTGCAACAGGTGCCGCCCTTGCTGCAAAACAAAAAGGGTTAGATCAAGTGATTGTCGTCTTTTTTGGAGATGCTGCAATCGAAGAAGGAGCTGCCTGGGAAAGCTTTAACTTTGCCAAACTCAAAAATCTTCCCATCTTGTACGTGTGTGAAAACAACTATTACTCGGTATGTTCTCCTCTTGCTTATCGTCAACCTCCTGAAACTTCGATTGCAAACAAGGCTGAAGCCTTTGGTCTAAACAGCCAATCTGTTGATGGGACAAACGTCCTTGCTGTCCACCAAGCCACAGAAAAAGCTCTGACAATAATCAAGAAAGGAAATGGCCCTGCATTCATCGAAGCCCACGTCTACCGTTGGCGCGGTCATCACGGAGCAAATGAAGACACGCGACTTGGGTACCGCTCTTCTGAAGAGCTAGACTCTTGGAAAAAGGTAGATCCTCTTCACCTCCTCGAAGAATTGAACATCATATCAGACAATGAACTCACGAAAATGAAAGTTGAAATTCAAAATGAAATCGAAGCTGGATTTAGACATGCACTTCAAAGCCCTTTTCCTGACAAAACTGACCTTCTCACTCACGTCTATGCAGGAGCAAACTGATGCTTTGGGATGAAAAACTCGTGCAGCAAAACGCTGCTCTCATGGACGCAGCTCCGCAAGAGCGCACTGCGAGTTACGTCACAGCGCTACATGAAGCCCTATCCTACAAAATGGAAACAGATCCCTCTGTCTTTCTTCTCGGACAAGGAGTGGATGATCCAGGGGCTATGTTTGGAGTAACCAAAGGGTTCAAAGAAATTTATGGAGATCTGCGCGTATTTGATACTCCTGTTTCTGAAGAAGGAATGACAGGAATTTGTAATGGCGCTGCCATGTCGGGCATGCGACCTGTTTACTTTCACAACCGCCCCGACTTTCTCTTACTTGCGTTTAATCAAATTGTGAATCACGGGAGTAAAATTCATTGGATGGATCATGGAAAAAACCGAGTTCCTCTTGTGATTTGGTCAGCCATTGGGCGAGGTTGGGGCTCAGGTCCACAACACTCTCAAGCAATACAAGGGCTTCTTTTAGGCGTTCCCGGCATCAAAATTGTCATGCCAAGCACTCCTTATGACGCTAAAGGGCTCATGATTGCTGCAATTGAAGATGACAATCCTGTCCTCATCTTTGAACACCGCTGGCTGATGCGCCGCGAAGGATTTGTTCCTGAAGAGCCCTACAAAATTCCCTTGGGGAAAGGAATCATCCGTCAAAGTGGTCATGACTGCACGATCGTTGGCACATCGCACGCTATCGATCTCGCTTGGACAGCTGCTAAAGAGCTCAAAGAAACGCGTAACATTCATGCTGAAGTGATTGATCTCCGCAGTATCAAACCTCTAGATGAAACGCTCATTTTAGATTCGGTTGCGAAAACAGGTAAACTGCTCATTGTCGATACGGGTTGGGCCCTTGGTGGAGTTGCAGCAGAAATTGGATGCCTCGCCTGCGAAAAAGCCCTGCACCATTTAAAAAAGCCGGTGAAGCGGATCGGTCTTCCCGATTGTCCATCTCCTGCAGGAGATGTTTTAGAAAACCTATATTACCCTAATCTTGAAACCATGAAACAAGCGATAGAGGACCTGATAAAGTGACCTACGAACTCTCACATAACTCTTGGGGAAAAGAAGAACTGAAAGCCATACAAAAGGTGATCGACTCGGATCGGCTCACCATGGGCGTTGAGGTTGAAAAATTTGAGCAAGCCTTTGCCAGCAAAATGGGAAGCCGCTACGCCGTCATGACAAACTCTGGTTCGTCAGCCAATCTCATTGCCGTTGCTGCGTTTTGCTTCAAAAAAGACCGCCCCTTAAAAGCGGGCGATGAAGTGATTGTTCCAGCTATTTCTTGGGCAACCACTTACTTTCCCCTCATGCAATACGGACTTAAACTCCGCTTTGTCGATGTTGAACTCGATACTCTCAATATGGATGTTTCTCAGCT
The DNA here is from genome assembly GCF_000237205.1 of Simkania negevensis Z. Classification (GTDB taxonomy): domain Bacteria; phylum Chlamydiota; class Chlamydiia; order Chlamydiales; family Simkaniaceae; genus Simkania; species Simkania negevensis. Next base: position 1,751,304 of record NC_015713.1, read on the forward strand.
CGAAGCGGCCCTAACCCCCGCAACACGAGCCGTTGTCGGAGTCAGTATCTTGGGTAACCCTTGTGCTCTCGATATTCTCCGCGCCTTTTGCGACAAACACGATCTTCTCTTTTTTGAAGATAATTGCGAATCCATGGGAGCGACCCTTCATGGAAAGCAATGCGGCACCTTTGGAGACATTGGAACCTTTAGCTGTTTTTTTTCGCATCATATCTCAACTATCGAAGGCGGCGTCGCCGTCACAGATGATCTCGAGCTTTACCATCTCATGCTCGCTCTCCGTTCACATGGTTGGACACGCCACTTACCCGATGTTTCCCCTATCTATGAAAAAAATCCAGACGACTTTTTCGAAGCATACCGTTTCATCGTTCCCGGTTACAATGTACGCCCCATCGAATTTTTTGGAGCGATTGGCTCCGAGCAACTCAAAAAGCTCGATGAATTCATCGCCATTCGTCGTAAAAACGCCGAACTTTGGAAGGACCTTTTTGCAGACGATGAGAGGTTCATCATTCAAAAAGAAAACGGAAAGAGTACCCACTTCTCATTCACATTGATTCTCCATCCCAACCTTTCACTGCCCCGCCAAGAAGTCTTAGATGCCTTAAAAAAACATGATATCCAGTTTCGGATCATTACAGGTGGGAATTTTCTTCGTCATGATGTGATCAAGTACTGTAATTATAGCTGCGCACATGAGATCGTGAATGCCAACATCGCACATGACCGGGGATTTTTTGTCGGTAACCATCCACGTGATCTTCGCGCTGAAATTGAAAAGTTTCACAAGATCCTATCTGAAGTCACAACAGCGTGTGTTTAGCACTTATGGAAGCAATCATCTTAGCAGGAGGACTTGGCACACGTCTCCGATCTGTTTGCCCTGACCTTCCCAAACCCCTTGTCCCTGTCAGAGACAAACCCTTTCTCTCCCATCTTATGCAGTATTGGAAAGGTCAAGGAGTGAATCACTTCATTCTCTCTGTTGGTTACCTTCATGAAAAAGTCATCGAGACTTATGGCACTTCTTTTGAGGAAATTTCGATCGATTATGCAATTGAATCAACACCTCTCGGAACAGGAGGCGCTTTGCTTCATTCCCTTTCAAAACTTCAAAACCCAGAAAAGCCATTTCTCGTCTTAAATGGAGATACATACTTTCCTATTCCCCTCAGTGAGTTTCATCTCATAGGTGATTGCACACTTGCTTTGCACCAAACAGAAAAAAACACCCGCTATGATGGCATTCATATGACCCCTTCAGGAAAAATTATCACTCTCGGTGATCCTTCTTCTACTCTTATTAATGGAGGCTGTTATCTTTTTCATCCTCGAGCTTTCAAAAACATTACACAAAAACCTTTTTCGCTTGAACAAGAACTCCTTCCACATTTCATTGCAAAGCATATGTGTTTCGGGCATCTCTTTGATTCTCCTTTTATTGATATTGGAATCCCCAAAGATTATCACCTCTTTGTGCATAATTTCGTTGAAAATTAAATACATCCATCAAAAAATAGAAGTTTATTGAGACGATTCTGTAAGTGATGAAGTTAAAAAAGTTTGTTCTTTTCTCTGTCTTTTTGTGTCATTCTCTAACAAGTGTTCCTCCCCGTGAAATTCCTCCTCATTTACTCAATGAATTCACAAACGATGGGCAAACACCTATCGTCTACTACTATATTGATGAAAGCTCAAAAAGCCAAATGCCCTTCTACTCAAAAGAACTTGTTGACGACCTAATTATTCAAGCTAATTTAAAAAGCCCACAGTATTACGAAAACACAGATACTTGGTTATTTGAATTGCTCGATGAGCACCCCAACCTCTTTAAAGGAAAAACTGTTGCAGTTTTAGGGTCAGGGTATCCTTGGTATGAAGCTGTTGTTCTAGCATATGGTGGACACCCTTTTTCAATTGATTATCGACAAATTGAAACCGATGATCCTCGGTTAAAAGTGATGACAGTTAAAGACTACAAGAAAAAACCAAAAAAATTCGATGTTCTGTTGTCAATTTCTAGTTTTGAACACGACGGATTAGGCAGATACGGCGATCCTTTAGACCCAAACGGTGATATTCGAGCAATGCACGATTGTTTTGAAATGATTCATTCAAATGGAAAACTCATCTTAGCAGTTCCCATTGGAGAAGACTGCCTCGTTTGGAATGCCCATCGCATTTATGGCCCACACCGTCTTTCAAAACTTCTTCAAGGCTGGAAAATCGTCGATATTAGGGGAGATTATATGAAAATGTTCGAATTACCTTCTGGAAATTGTTACGAACAACCTATTTTTCTTTTGGAACCCGAAGCTTAAAACAATGCTGTTATCAATTTTGCGTCATAGTGTGACTGCTTTCTGCTTGCTAGTACATCCTTCTTACATCAGTGCTAACCCTTCCACAATGCAACTTCATGAAAAAAATATCTTTTCCCAAGGTGGCGAAGATGGAATCATTGAATATATTTTTAGCCAGATCGGAACCTCATCTAAGTATTACGTCGAGTTTGGAGCGATGGATGGACATATCTGTAGTAATACGAAATATCTAAGAGAGTTCAAAGGTTGGACAGGTCTTTTGATCGATTGCAACTATGAAAATCATCAAATCAACCTGCACAAACATTTTATCACCGCAGAAAATATTAATGCACTCTTTGAACTGCACGATGTCCCATATGATTTAGATCTATTGTCCATTGATATCGACGGGAATGATTTTTACGTGTGGCATGCACTGGATGAAAAATACCGACCAAGGCTGGTTGTGATTGAATACAACGGTAATTTTCCTCCCGATCAAAATGTCGTGATTTTCTATAACCCTTATCATCATTGGGATGGCTCGAGTTATTTTGGAGCAAACATCACTGCGATGCAGCAATTAGGTCGCCTTAAAGGCTACAGCTTGATTTACGCCGACTCTACTGGGTGTAATTTATTTTTTATTCCAAATGAACTCGTCCCCCATTCTTTCACCCACATCAATGATGTCTATACCCTATATCAGGCCCATCACCATCCCAAAACATCTGATAAAAAAATGATTTCCTTTGAAGAGGCTCTAAACTGCGTAAAAAAATAATCTAGTAGCATTTTTGCTACCTTCTATTATATTATTTTCCGTTGAATGAGAGGCTAGATATGATAAAACCAATTTTCAATACATATAACAAAGCAAACCTCATACTCTATCCCCTTACAGGAGCAGTAACTGGGATACTCATTTCAAAAAGCGTTGTTCCTCTAAATCCTTGGCAAAGCGCTTTGTGGGTTGGGGCTCTGACTTCAACAACTGCAATAGCAGAATATGGTTTTGAATCCCTACTAAAGCTCGACGAAAATCAATTTGCAAAAGTTGCTTTTGGAGTCGGAGTGACCGCTGCAATTTATTTTTCTTCTCTTACTACCAACGGAGTTTCCCTTTTAGGACGCCTCAGTCATGAGATAACAAATGAGTGCATGCGAACTCTTTTAATCTGTAGCTTGATCTCTTATTCGTTAGTCGCTTTTCAACAGCCACAACCCATAAACATCAAAAAGACTCCACTCCAGACTCCCCCCTCTGTTAAAAAAACTCCCACACCAAATATTGAATCCCCCCCAGTCTCTACCACAAATAAGTTGCCTGAAAAAGCAACTGTTCAAAAAACAACCGTGCAAGCTCTCTATGGAGACATCATGTTGTTCCCCGTTGAAGCTATTGTCAATGCTGCCAATGAAGCCCTGCTTGGAGGTGGAGGTATTGATGGGGCCATTCATGCAAAAGCTGGTAACGCACTCTATAATGAGTGCGAAAAAATTCCACTTCTGAAAGGAAGCTCAAAAGACCGAATCAAAACAGGCGATGCTGTCATCACATCTTCTTATAAGATTCAAGAAGATCAACCCACAATTAAGTATGTCGTGCACACTGCAGGTCCTCTTAGTAGCACTCCTAACCGGAAAGAAATCTTGGCTAGCGCTTATCGCAACTCCATGGCAGTCGCTATGCAGAAAGGGGTGAAATCAATTGCTTTTCCGGCAATCTCTGTAGGAATTTTCGGTTACCCGTTCGAAGAAGCTCAAAAGATCGCTTATCAAACAGTCCGTGATTTCATTGAAATGCACCCAAAGGCATTTGATACAGTTCTCTTCTCTTACTTGACGAGCGACATTGATGAAGCAAAAGCCACGGTCATCAATGCTACCTGGAAAAAGACTTTCTAACCTAAGTTCTTGGTTTCTAAAGCGATGTTAGAAAATCACGAAATTCTGGAATGTCCCTTACTGAAGCAAAGGTCTCTTTTTCAATGATCATCTTAAGATTGTTGATCCCACATTTACGGGCAGCTTTAAGCCAACCTATTGTAGGTTCTACTTGCTTCATGACTGCGCTTGCTTCAGCATTGTAAAGAGCTACATCAGGATCGGGAAAATATTGAAAAGTCGCTCCTGACAGTTCCATCACAAGCGGAAAGTCTTTCATTTCATAAGCTGCTCGGTGCAAGTGGATGATCGACTCGGGGCTAAGGTGTTTTTTAATTGGGCTTAGAAGCTGATAGACTTCTTGAAAATTCCCTTCTTCAGCTCGGAAAGCAGCGAGATATTGAGTCGTTAAATTGAAAATCAATCCCCGCTTTGCTCTCTGGCGAATTTCTTCAAGTCGGGGTAAGGCTGCTGCCTTATGATCTTTCGCTAGAAGTTCTTCAATTTCCTTCAGTTCAAGAGTCAAATCGTCGTTTTGATCTTCATCGGTCATCACCCGAACCCTTCTCCAAGAAGCAAAATTCTGAAAAGTGAAAAGAAAGAAAATCGCTCCAATGAGAAAGTAACCTATAAAAAAGAAAAAACAGGCAAGGAGTGCAGAAAAAAACATGCTCAAAAAGAGAGCATACTTCAGTCCGTTACCTCTTGAAATTGACTCACAAATGACCCGCAAGAGTTGCCCACCATCAAGAGGCATCACTGGCAAGAGATTGACAATCGTCCAAAAAAGATTCACCCAGACAAAAATTTGAAGGGTTGCAAGGGTGACCGGACTTTTAAACCAACCTGTATTCAGCAACATCAAAGTGAATAAAAAGAGGACAAATCCAAAGAGAGGACCGTTGAGAATGACAAGGAACTCACGCCATCCCCTCAATCGATGCCCTTCTTGATACGTCACTCCCCCAAAAGCAACAAGCTCGATGCGCGGTGTTTGTCCAAAAAAACGAGAAGTGATCCCGTGTCCGAACTCATGGATAAGAATGGAAATAAAAATGACAAAGATCCAAATGAGTGTGAGTAAAAAAGGGCTACCCGAACCCATACTGTTGATCCAACCAATCAGTGCGGCTGTCACCCAAAAAAATGGAGAAATTGCAACTGGAATTTTCCCGGGAATCCGGAGCATGCCTATCCTTTCATTGCTTTAGCCATCGTCTCGCCAATCTCAGCTGGAGATGGGGCGACAAGTGCACCCGCCTTTTTAAGTGCCTCCATTTTACTTTGTGCTGTCCCTTTTCCACCAGAAACAATTGCACCCGCATGCCCCATGCGTCGCCCAGGAGGAGCTGTGACACCTGCAATAAAGGCTCCAACAGGTTTCGTGCAATTTTGCTTGATCCATTCTGCAGCTTCTTCTTCAGCATTTCCCCCAATTTCTCCAATCATGAAGATCCCTTTTGTTTCAGGATCCTTTTCAAACTCTTGAAGTACATCGATAAAGTTGGTTCCATTTAAGGGATCTCCCCCAATTCCCACACAACTTGTTTGCCCTAATCCATTTTGAGTGGTTTGCCATACGGCTTCATAAGTTAAAGTTCCTGAACGGGAAACAATCCCGATTTTCCCTTTTTTATGAATATATCCTGGCATGATCCCAATTTTGCACTCGCCTGGAGTGATCACTCCAGGACAATTGGGCCCAATGAGTCGAGATGTTTTAGACGCTTTCATCACACGAGATACTTCGATCATGTCTCGAATAGGAATCCCTTCTGTAATACAGATAATGAGAGGGATTCCGGCCTCTTCAGCTTCTAAAATCGAACTGGCCGCAAAAGGAGGCGGAACAAAAATCATCGTAGCATCGGGATCCGCCTTTTCTTTTGCTTCATAAACAGTATCAAAGATCGGAACATTAAAAATCTCTTGTCCCCCTTTCCCTGGGGTGACCCCACCGACAAAATTAGATCCATAGGCAATGCACTGCTCTGTATGAAACTGCCCAGCTTTTCCCGTAATTCCCTGAGTGATGACTTTCGTTTTTTTGCCTACAAGTATTGCCATCTGACTTTCCTATTTAATTGATTGTACAGCTTTTTCTGCGGCATCTGCCATTCCTGTCGCAGAAATGATCTTCAAACTCGATTCTTCTAAAATCTTTCTTCCTTGCTCCACGTTTGTCCCCTCAAGTCGAACAATAAGTGGCACTTTGATTCCGAGCTCTTTGGCCGCCGCAATCACACCCTCTGCAATCGTTGCACAGTTCATGATCCCACCAAAGATATTCACGAGAATTGCCTTCACATTTGGATCAGCCAAAATGATTTTGCATCCTTCCGCAACCTTTTCTTTATCGGCGCTTCCACCCACATCGAGAAAGTTTGCTGGCTTCCCTCCATAATGATGGATGATATCCATCGTCGCCATGGCAAGTCCGGCTCCATTGACCATACAGCCAATGTCTCCCTCTAATGAAATGTAAGCCAGATCGTACTCCTTCGCAGTCACCTCATTTGATGAAATCTGCGAGGGATCAAAATAGCTTGCGATCTCTTTCTGCCGAAATAAGGCGTTGTCATCAACGCTGAGCTTGGCATCAACAGCCCAAATGTCTCCATCAGGAGTTTCAACAAGAGGATTGATTTCGAGAAGATCAGCATCGGTTTCGATAAAGGCTTTGGCTAAAGCCTTTGCCGTCTTCATCCCTTGCTTAGCAGTATCGCCTTTCCACCCCATGAAATTTGCCAAGCGAACTAAATGATAAGAACGGACCGTACCATCAAGTTGGATAGGCAATTTCAAGATTTTTTCAGGGGTTTTCTCTGCCACTTCTTCAATTTCCATTCCCCCTTCGGGAGAAGCTATGAGAATCGGAACAGCATTTTCACGATCGATAATTGCTCCTAGATAGTATTCTTTTGCAATATCGACAGGATCGGTAATTAAGACCTTGTGAGCTACAATACCTTGAGGCCCCGTTTGATTATTGACCATCTTCATGCCAATGAGGTCTTTACAAATTTTTACAATCTCATCTTTGGATTTTGCAAATTTAACTCCCCCTGCCTTTCCCCGGCCGCCCGCATGAACTTGAATTTTGACAACAGCTTGCTTCAGCCCTAGTAACTGAACGACTTGCTCCGCTTCACCCACTGATGCAGCCACCCCAAATGCGGGAATGGGCATTCCGTATTTTTTCAGAACTTCTTTAGCCTGATATTCATGCGTATTCATGCTTCCTCTCGGATTATGGGTAGATTCACTCTCTACCCCCTAATTTCTATATGTGGTACACTCCTATTATCAATCAACGAAAAAAGGGACATCAAGATGGTCTTTGGCCTCCTCAAAACTGGACTCAGTAAAATCCGTCGCGCTTTCTCACGAACCCGCTCAATCTTAGGTGAAAAGGTACGTGAACTTTTTGGAAAACCGCTTGATGAAGAAACATTAGATGAACTCGAACAGATTCTGTATGAAGCAGATCTGGGAAGTGCCCTTGCCACAGAATTTGTCGATCACATTCGTCGCTTTGCTCGAAAAAATCCCCATTCGACTTCAACTCAACTGATCGATGCGATGAAGCACCACGCCCAGGACATTCTTCACCGTCCCCCATCCATTTCAGGAAAAACTCCCGAGTCGGGTTCCCCGAAAATGATTCTCATCGTTGGAGTAAATGGAAGCGGAAAAACGACCTCATGCGCAAAACTTGCTCGCCTCTTTCAAGAAGAGAAGAAAAAAGTTCTCCTCGCTGCTGCCGATACCTTCCGCGCTGCTGCCATTGAGCAGCTTGACATCTGGTCACAACGTCTGAAAATTGATTGTGTGAAAGGAAAGCCTGGTGGAGATCCCTCTGCCGTGATCTTTGACGCCCTTTCAGCCGCGAAAGCTCGGCAAAACGATGTTGTCATTGCTGACACAGCTGGGCGCCTTCAATCAAAAACTGAACTCATGGAAGAGCTCGCTAAAATCACCCGTGTCGCTCAGAAGGTTGTACCCGAAGCTCCACATGAAATCTACCTCGTTCTCGATGCGACAACCGGACAAAATGCTCTCGACCAAGCTAAAATCTTCAATGAATTCACCCCTCTTACAGGGCTCATCCTCACAAAGCTAGATGGTTCGGCCAAAGGAGGAATCATCCTTTCTATCTACCATCAAATGGGAATTCCTATTCGGTACATTGGAATTGGGGAAAAAGAAGATGACTTCATTCCCTTTAACCCAGAAAGTTATGTCGATGCACTATTTTCAGTTTAGCCGAAGGTTGATCCAAGACTGAACTCCATCGCAAAATTCTATGGGACCATACTCTGTCTGATTGGTTCGAGCTAATGAATAATCTCTTATGAGTCTCCAACCATTCTTTTTTAATAAAACACGGAGCTGTTGCTCTATTTCGAGGCCATGCGTTCCAATATGCATTCTTTTGACGCGAGCATTTAAAATATCAATTGATTCGGAAATCACATCAAACTCATTTCCCTGAACATCAAAATCGCAAAGATCAATGATTGGGGAGTCAATTTGTGTTAAGATGGTGCTAAGTCGGAGTTGTTTAACTTCAACAGCTTTGTAGTTATAAGCTGTAATTGCAACAGGTTGTCCTAAATGTGTTTCATTTGTCCATCTTACAATATAATCGCTTGGAACCATTATACATTGCCCAAACCAGTTGTTTAAGTCCCAACTCCCATCATTAGAAGTGATGTAAAAAAATATCGAAGATTCGATTTTTCCAACTGCAGCTGGAACAACTTTGTACTCATAACTGTGGATCCCAAACCTTTTCATTTCTTCGTGAATTTCAATCTGGGAACGATAGGGCTCTGCTTCAACGAGTGTCAAGTGAAATGGAAGGCCACAAAATCGAGCTGCAACACCTCCACGCGCAGCCCATCTACCATAACCCGCTCCAACTTCAACCATATTAAATGATCCTTTGGCATCGAAAACAGCTTCTAACAAATCAATCCATTCAAAGTATTCTTCATCAAAACCTTGAGGACCAACATTAGGAAACTTTTCAAAAATCGGATGGTGTTCAACTGAATATGTAACATCCACTTCAGCTGAAAGTTGGAATGTAAACATTGCTAAAACTAGATAAAAACTGCGAATACTTGATTTCATAGTCATCCTCTTCTGCGTTTATAAAAGCACTTCCAACACTAAATGAATCAAATTCGCGTCGGAGTTTTTTTATTCTTTCCAATTTCAATTTTATACTCAAACAACTTCAAAACCAATTTTTGAAGTTGTTTGAGTATAAAGTTGATCACCTTACATCTTTATAAGATTTTTATGAAATCCAAAACGAAGTCTAAATAGATTTTTATCTTGTTTGAAAAAATCGATCTCTAGAAAAACAATTAATTCAATCGAGGATTCACCCAAGATTGAACTCCATCGACAAACTTGATTTTTCCGTACTCAGTATTGTTGCTTCGAGAACAAGGGTAATCACGTAGTAGTTTCCAACCATTTCTTTTAAGCAAAACGCGAAGATCTTTCTCTATCTGATGGCTGTGAGTTCCAATATGCAGCCTCTTCACTCGAGCATTTAAGATGCGAATCGCTTCAGCAATTGCATCATATTCATTTCCTTGAATGTCAAAATCGCAAAGATCAATGATGGGTGCATCAACCTGATTCAAGATTGTGCTGAGACGAAGTTGCTCAATTTTAACGGCTTTATAATTACAGGCTGTAAAAGCAATAGGTTGTCCATAATATGTTTCTTTTGCCCAGCCTATGATGCGATCATGTGGAAACATCACAGACTGACCATACCAATTATCTAGATTCATTGTATCATCACTGCTCATGATGTAAAAGAAAATCGAGGACTCATTTTTCCCAACAGCAGCTGGAATCACAAAATACTCATGACTATTGATTCCATATTTTTTCATTTCTTCATGAATGTCAACATGACAACGATGCGGTTCTGCTTCAATTAGCGTCAGAAAGAATGGGAGATTCTTTGATCTTGCGGCTAGACCACCACGGACGCTCCATCTACCATAACCCGCACCAACTTCGAGCATGTTWAAGGCCCCTTCAGTATTTTCAACTGCTTCGAGTAAATCAATCCACTCGAAATACTCTTCATCATAATTCTGAGGAGGAACTTCAGGAAACTTGTCAAAAATTGGGTGAGGCTGAATAGGCTGTGAAGTATTTCGATAATTTGGAAAATAAAATTGCGAAGCGTTTGCAAAAGTTGGAAAATGAAGCGTAAGGATTGTTAAGATCAAGTAAAAGACAAGATGAGTTATTTTCACTTTCAGGCTCCTTGAAAAAAAATTTCTATGATTTGCAAATTTACAACTTAAAGGGACTTATCTGAAAGATAAAATTGTGCTTCCCTTCGTCCCTTCATATCTGTTTTAATAGAGAGGTATGATACGTGACACTTACCTTCAGCTCATCGACCAAACTCTTGCTTACATTCAAGAGCGTTTGCCAAAAAAGGAAATGCTTCCCCTTCCTCCAACCCCGGTGATGCCTCCACTTAAACCAAAAGTCGTCGAAGCTCCTCCTCCTCCAGCTCCGCCAAAAGTTGAAAAGAAAAAAGATAAAACTCTCGAGTTGCATCCCCCAACAAAGCCAGCGCCTTCTCATACAAACCGGATAGGCGTGTTGCTCAAATCGATTGCTCCTGAGCTATTTCTTCACGAAACTCCCCTTCCGGATGAAAAAGCCAAGCGGGTCAAAAATGCGTGGAATGAAAAATCTCTCGTACCCGAAATTCCCATTTTATTTCAGGGTTCTTACTATCGCTCTTTTCTCGAAAATTTGGCCAAAGCAATTTCACTCACTTTTGCCCCATCTCGAGTGATTGAAATGACTTCTTTCGAACAAGAAAAGAAATGGGACCTTTTTTTAGAGTCTCCGAAACTCAAGTTTATTTTGTGTCCCGATCATCTCATTTTCAGCTCGAAAGAACTTCTCCCTTTCTACAAAGAAAATCCCGGACAAAAAACCCGCTTCTTATCTAGCATTCCTCTTCTTCTTCTGCCTGATCTTGCTCTCTATTATAAAGATCCCTATCTTAAGCGCTCCCTATGGAACGTCCTATGTCAAACACTCAGCTAAAACTTCACTATGTTTCTGTGCTCTTAGACCAAGGATTGAATAAGCCTCTCGATTACTCCTTCTCAGGAGACATTGAAATCGGGATGCGTGTTCTTGTGCCAGTGCAAAAGTCCTTGCGCAAAGCAACTGTCGTGGCTCTTAAAGAGACACCAAGCGTTCCTCATGTTCAAGAAGTTCGCGAAGTGCTCACTGAAGAGACCCTTATCTCTGAAGATCTCTTTCAGCTTGCCAATTGGGTCAGCCGCTATTATTGCACCCCTTTGCGTAAAGTATTGCACGTGATCCTCCCTGCAACCATCCGGAAAGAAACGAAAGCCAAAGAACAACTCTTTGTCAAGAGGACCCTCTCTCCAAGCCAACTTGCAGAACATTGTCGTACCCTTCAGCAAAAAAACTCCGCTCAAGCAAAAGTTCTCGAAGTACTGCTCAAGTCTCCGAAAGGAATCCTTCTATCTGAACTCCTCGAACAAAGTGGGTGCTCAAAAAGTCCCGTCGAAACGCTCGCAAAAAAAAAGCTCCTTACCTTAGAAACAGTTCAAATCAACCGAAGTCCCTTAGAAGATCTCGAGTTTTTTCAAACAAAACCCAAAACACTCAAAGAAGAGCAACGTCTAACTCTCGATAAAATCCAAACTTCGCTGAAAGCTAATTCTTTTAAAACTCACCTCATTCACGGGATCACCGGCAGTGGTAAAACAGAAATCTACTTGCAAGCCATCCATGAAGCACGTGCGCAAAAAAAAGGGGTGATCCTCCTCGTTCCTGAAATCGCCCTCACTTCCCAAACGATTGAACGACTCAAGTCTCGTTTTACAGAAAAGCTTGGCATTTTGCACCACCGCCTTAGCGATGGAGAGCGATTTGATATTTGGCACTCCATCCGAAAAGGAGATATTTCGATTGTCGTGGGCGCTCGATCTGCGATTTTTTGCCCTGTAAAAAATTTAGGGCTCATCATCGTCGACGAAGAACATGAAAGCTCCTACAAACAGATGGAAGAACAACCTTGTTATCATGCGCGCGATGTCGCAATCATGCGAGGAAAGTTCTCAAATGCGACGGTCGTTTTAGGTAGCGCAACTCCCTCACTCGAAACCTATGCCAATGCAAAAAGTGGAAAATACGCTCTCAGCGTTCTTACAAAACGGGCAACTGACGCCCACCTCCCTAAAGTCCAGTTTGTGAACATGAAAGAAGAATTTAGCCGAGCTGGTGGTTTTACCCTCTTTTCAGAAGCGCTGCTTGATGCGATCAAAAAAAGAGTCCAAAAAGGAGAGCAATCTCTTCTCTTTCTGAACCGACGGGGATATCACACCTTTCAGCTCTGCACCAATTGTGACCAAAGCATCAAGTGCCCCCATTGTGATGTAAGTCTCACCTTTCACAAAAAAAACAATTATCTCGCCTGCCATCTTTGTGGATTTATCTTGGCTCCACCTCCCGTTCAATGCCCCTATTGCCAAGCCACCGCATCGCTTCAGTATAAAGGAGTCGGAACAGAGCAAGTTGAACGGACTTTGCACGCCCTTTTTCCCGATATTCGGACTCTCCGCATGGATGCTGACACCACTCGCCATAAAGGAAGTCACGACCTTCTCCTTAAATCGTTTCGATCTGGAAAAGCAGATGTTCTCATTGGAACTCAAATGATTGCTAAAGGGCTCCATTTCCCTGCTGTAACTTTCGTTGGAGTGCTCAACTCTGATGGAGCACTCAACCTGCCTGACTTTCGCTCAAGTGAATGGGTTTTTCAACTACTGACACAAGTTTCAGGTCGCGCAGGGCGAGGAGAACTGGCGGGAGAAGTGATCATCCAAACGTGCATGCCAGACAATCCTATTCTCAGCCTAGCGGCAAAAGAAGATTATCTCACCTTTTTTCAAAGAGAAATCGAATCACGGGAACTTTTTGGCTATCCTCCCTTTGCACGCCTCGCAAAAATCACCTTTAGTGGACCCGACGAGAAAAAAGTTCTCGCCTTTGCCGAGCAAATTCAAAATAGCCTTATCGATAAGCTGCCCCCTTCTTATACGATTTTTCCCGTCATCGCTTCTGGGTATGCAAAGATCAAAGATCAGTTTCGGTTCAAACTATTGATGAAAGGAGCACGTAGTCAGGTCCTTTCTGATGCCATCGAATACGTGCTTAACAATCGACATGAAAGGGCTATTCGCACCCTTGTCGACATCGACCCAATCTCAACGTTTACTTAAATGTTCATTCGTCCAAACGATTGTATCATGCCATCCTGCCAAGTCATTTCCAATAAATTCACGTGTGTACTTCAGCAAATGATCAATCGATTTATAATCATCTAGCGCTATAGCCTCAGGCAAAGCAAAGTTCAATTTGCGATACCGATCTCCTAATAGCTTTGACGCTACTTGCTCTGGAATTTGCGCCTCAACATCCATGAGCAAATTGACTAAAGCAGGAGAACCACTATGCGCAGATCCATGGGTAATCCAGTCATATGTCCCCCAATCTTCGCTATCCTTAACAAAACGTGGATCATAGCCTGTTCCGACTGACAAGATGACAAAATCGCGTAAATCATCTGTTGGCTCATAGGCATACATAAGCGCTGCAAGAGTTGGGTCATTCATCCCCATTCCTCCATCCACATGATCATGTTCTGCTGGAAAGTAAGTCGGTGCTGCAGTCGATTCTAAAATCGCATCGATAACTTTAATGTTTCCCCCATTTGGGGTAATATTCTCGAGAAAGTCCATGCGCCACCGATTTACAGCTTTGTCATCGAGATTAACAGTCGTAATAACGACTTTTTTGGGAAGATCTCGTAGCAACACATCATCACTCAATCCACATGACCGCAGAATCTTTTTGATATTATGCTTGAGTTTTTCTTGGTCATATTCTGGCTTAAAGATAGAAAAGTGGTTTCCTCCTGAAAAAACCTCGGCACTCAGTGTTTTATAAGCTTTTAAAATCTCATTGACATCCATGCCACATGCTAGCGCAATCGCAATGATAGATCCAGTCGATGTCCCAGCATAAACATCAAAGTCGCTTTGATAATCAATTCCCGTTCCCTCTTTCAAATGACTTAACAGAGAGAGAGAAACAACTCCCCTGACACCTCCGCCATCTAAACTTAAGATCCGCGTTTCCTTGGCACTAAGAGAAAAACCGACTAGTAGGCAAAAAACAAACAAGATGCGTGACATCGCAACCTCCTAAAAATAAAAGAAGCAATGCTAGTCAAAATTTGAATAAAAAAAAAGTGTGCTCTTTTTAAGAGCACACTTTTAGAAATCTACACTCAAGCAACTTCAAAAGTTCTATCGTAATTCAAGATAAGTTTCATATATAACTGGATATCAATTACTTAAATAATTTCAATTCTTAGATTGCAGTATATTATCTATCTGATGAATACTTTTAGGCGGAGTTGGAAAAAACATTTGGGAATCACATGAAAATTTTTACTTACTTGTTATCGAGTATATGCCTTTGCTCTGGACTCCTTTTTGGGGCTCCTCGAGCGTTTGAACCACAAGACATCAATAGACTGAAGCCTTTGCTCAACACCCAACGGATCGAGTATTTTTTTAAGTCTTCAGGAGTAGAGGTTTTGGATATCGAATCTTCTGCTTTTGCCGAAAAAAGGGTGTCAAATCTCCACTCAGTCGATGAAGATGGTAAAAAAATCATGAGAACCCTAGCCATAGTCAATTTTAACCAACCTGTCTCCACTGAATTGAGACCAGCTCACCAAGAAATTATGGGAGGAGGTCCAATTGGAACAACCCTTCAAAAATATGACTGGGAAATTGCAAAAAAGCCCATTTATTTTTCTACCATTCGCCTTTCTCCAACTGTCATGGAGTGGATGGATGAAACCGATTCAAATGAAGCCGCAGTTCACATTTACCAACTGGAAACCTCACGTCATGATTCCTCAGTATCCACCCCTTACTGCACCATCATAGAAATTCACAATCCCCAATACCTAACTTCTGAATATCTTGAAGCAATCTATAGCGATCAGTTCGATCAATACCATGAAAAAAACGACTCGATTGATTCGCTGATTTCACGCTGCTGTGAGCTTATGGAAATTTTCCCAGCTCCCAAAGATAATTGATCTTTCCTTGGGCCGCATCAGGAAGACATGGATTACAAAAAGTGTGCTCCAGAACGGAGCACACAAAGTTAGGTGCGAGGGATACGCACGAAATAAGGGACTAGGATTCCCCAACTAGTTTTTCTAATTGTTTTTCCACTGGATTAAGATCGTTAACAACATAGCCAATATCTCGAGGCTCACTGTCCAAAACATCACCTAAAAAAATCTTCATGCTTTGTGGGTCAGCCTGCCAGTCTAAAATATTCTTCCCAGGTTCATGTGGGTCAACAAAGTTATTCAGCACAGAGTCAATTTTATGTTCAAAACTTTCTAAAGCTTGTTTGTCTTCAGAACTCATCGGATTTCCGAAAGTGAGATCTTCCTTAAATACGCCTGTCAAAGCTTGGAGTTCGTTTGTCAGTTTGGAAATATAATAACTGCTGCTCGACCGTTCTTTAGCTTCTTGTAAAGCTTCTTCTTCAGCTTGCTTTTGTGGAACCCCTTTCTTTTCGAGTTCAGCTGCAATCTGCTTAGGATCTAACTCTTCCAATGTCTGCATCAACAACTGTAATTCTGCCAATATGTCTTTTTCAGCCTGAGTCAAATCTGTCGTGGCTGGAGGAATATAAGGCTTACTATCGGCAACATTTGCTGTTTGATTCACATTACTCATAAAACGTCCTTTCTACTTAAATTACAAAATAATCATGTCTTAGAGGGTGTCTACAAAGTGCTTTCACTGCTGAGAGTACTTTGTAGACATCCTCTTATGGACTAAATAAGTTGTCACGCCAAGGCTCATCAACCTATTTCGTTCATATATTCGATTAAATCAAAAATTTACGGACCCATGCGAATTTTTATTGCGTCTTAAGGCATGCAGGTAGCTCAAGAACTTACATGAAGTCTATTTCGCTTTTTGCGCACTTTGTCAGACACAAAAATCTTCTATTCAATCCGGTCAATTTTAAACTTAATTGACTATAGGATCTTACTAAATCAATGAAAATGTATTGCTTGTATTTTTCCAATACTACTTAGATACGCACATACAACTTATGCAAACTTATCTAAGATAGTTTTTTTGTTACAAAAGATTCTCTTTGTTTTTTCTAAGCTTCATCTAGAAGAAATAATCTTTCTTCTATTCGTTATCATATTCACAAAGAGAAAGGAGAGTTGCTTATGAGAAAGTTATATTAACGACAATAAGAACACTCTTTCTCTACCCTTCATTTTAGCAACTCGTAAATTTTTTGCAAAGGCTTTGTAAAAATTTTTTTTAAGATTGCTCTATATCTTAGTAGAGATGTAAGCAATTATACTCAAACGACTTATTCTTCGGGCCGCATCATGGGGAAATAGATCACATCTCGTATGGAAAAAGCATCTGTAAAGAGCATGGTGAGGCGGTCGATTCCGATTCCCAGCCCTCCTGTTGGGGGCATCCCTTGGCAGATGGCCTCGATAAACTCCTCATCCATAGGGTTGGCTTCAACATCTCCTCCCTCACGCTTCACATTCTGTTCGACTAGGAGTTGCCGCTGCAATTCTGGGTCGTTGAGTTCAGAGTAAGCGTTACAGAACTCATACCCAAGGATAAACGTCTCAAACCGCTCAACGAACTGCTCTTCACGTAACTTGCGATCGCGGTGGAGCTTACAGAGAGGGGTTGTCTCAATTGGATGGTCGATGATGTGATGAGGTTGGATGAGATGCTCTTCTGCAAACTCTTCAAAAAGATAGGCAATGAGCTTGCCTCGAGGAGCTTTTTGAAGATCTTCATCTTCGATTTTCGCTTTGAGCTTAGTGCGCATTTCAGCTTCTGACATTTTGTCAGGATCGCATTTTGCATAGAGTTTAATAGCATCTTTCATGGAAAGGCGTTTCCAAGGGGTCTTGAGATCGATTTCATGCTGATTCCCCTGTTTGTCTTGGCGTATTCCAATACTAGTTGATCCGTAGAGTTTTTTAGCAAGAGATGCAAAGAGGTTTTCGGTGAAGATCATAACGTCGTTGTAGTCCCAGTAAGCTGCATAGGCTTCTAGCATCGTAAACTCGGGATTGTGTGTCCGGTCAAGTCCTTCATTACGGTAAACTTTTCCAATTTCAAAGACCCGAGAAAGTCCCCCTACAATGAGCTTTTTGAGCGAAATTTCAATGGCAATGCGGAGGTACATCGTTTGGTGTAGGGCGTTGAGCTCTGAAATAAAGGGACGTGCCTCGGCACCCCCATAGATATTTTGGAGAACAGGAGTTTCGACTTCCATAAAACCCGATTCTTCGAAGTACTTCCGAATATTAGACACGAGAAAGCTGCGCATTTTAAGCCGCTCCATCACATCTTGGTGAGTGATGAGGTCAAGCCATCGTTTACGGTAACGGGTTCCTTTGTCAGTGAGGCCGCTATGTTTGTCAGGCAAGGGAAGGAGTGTTTTACAAAGGAGGGTTGCCTCGGTGACAAAAATGGTAAGCTCCCCTTTTTGAGTCCGAAAAAGATGTCCTTCTACACCTAGGATGTCTCCAAGATCGACTTTCTTTTCGATGAATTTGAGAGGTGTGAGTTCGTTTCCTTCGGGAAGTCCTCTTACCTTTGTGAGATCGCGATTAAACATCACTTGGATCCGCCCTGACTCATCTTGAAGATGCGCAAAGGCATTTTTACCCATGGCGCGGAAAAGCATCATCCGTCCGGCAACGCGGACTTGATCTGTTTTGCCTGCCATCGCTTCTTCAGCTGTTCCGATTGCATGCCCTTCAAACTTGTCTTCAAGATGTTTCATTTGGTGGGTCGGATCATATTTATGGGGGTAGGGATCCATGCCCATGTCTCGAATTTCTTGAAGCTTTTTCTTTCGTGTTTGGAAGGCTTCGTGTTTATGGTAGTCGGGTTCGGGCAATTCAACGGGGATGGGACGAGTTGAAATTTCGGCCTTAGGCGAAACGTGTGGAAACTCCTTATCGAGGAGATAAAGCTCAGCTTGTCCTCCGCAATACTTTCCAATGAGATTTTTGAGCTCTTTCAAAGCTAGAGCAATTTCCGCAAGAGTCGTATTTTCGAGTCCTTCAATGACAAGAGAGATGTTTCGACTGCCATCGGTGATCTTACTCTTGTCACTTTCCCGCCAGTTCCAGGCTTTACAAAGAATTTCAACATCATCGCGGTAAATGATTTCATTTGGCTTGGCGATTTCTTCTTCACGCGAACCAAGAGTAATGAATTTTTCATCTCCATTTGCAACAGCAAGCCGAATATTTCCTTCGACTTTATCTAAATCATCAGCGCCAGCAGGTAAGCCATGCTTCACAGAAATGTAATTGTACAGATTGACAATAGGGTTGATATTAGGCAGCTCTTTCCCTTGGATGAGACGCCGTAATAGGGCTTCGACACTACAACGATAGGTAGAGGGTTTATAACCAAATGCTTTGTAGGCTGCGCGCCAATCGGCAATTTTTGGCACCTGATTGAGGTCTAGATTTTCGTATTTCTTTTGAAGCGCCTGCGTCTCCGTTGCAACAATCTGTTGGATCTCTTCATGAGCCCCATGATTGTTGACACCTTTTACGATCAACACTCCCACTTTAAGGTGGGGAAATTTTTCTAAAACTGCTGGTTCAATGTAGAAGTTCATCTGTCAAATTTTTGTGGGTTTTAGCAATGATTATACTTAAAAATGCTATTTTTGACTTGTACTTTTCGTTTAAAGATCTTAAAATCATTGCTATCACGAGCTGATTGGAAGCAACAATGAAACAATTTTTCAGTTTTATTGCCTTACTTTTCTCATCTGTATTAATCGCTCAAGCATCTCCTATTCCTACTCTCCATCTAGAAGATTACGCAAATCCAGTCAAAAGAGAAGAATTTATCGCTTCACTTGAGGAAGCTGTTCAAGGAGTAGGTTACTTTTTTGTGGATGGATTTCCCGTTGAATCCAAAGCAATCAATCGAGCTTATGAGCAAGCAAAAAATTTTTTTGCAAGTGATAAAAAGCACGACTACCTTTCATCAAACGGTCATCGGGGATATTTACCTGGTGAGTCAGCGAAAGGTGAAACAAGGGTCGATTTTAAAGAGTTTTACCACATCGGACGAGAGCTTGCGAGTGAAGATCTAGAAAGGCTGCAGTACGAGAAAAATGTTTGGCCCGAAAATCGGAAAGAATTTCGTTTTGCAATGGAGTCTCTGTTTGCCCGCATCGATATCTTTAAAAACAAGCTTGGCGAGGCTTTTTCAGAACTTCTCGACCAAAAAAAGGGTTTCCTACTTGATATGATTCAACAAGGCGATAGCTTAATGCGTATTTCGCACTATCCGGCAAATCCACCTGAAGATGCCATTTGGGCTGGTACCCATACGGACATCAATCTCTTTACCCTTTACCCTCGCGCCAGTGCTCAAGGGTTGCAAGTGCAAGCCAAAGATGGGTCTTGGATCGACATCAACGTTCCAGAGGGAATGGTGTTTGTCCACTGTGGTGACATGCTAGAAAATTTATCAAACGGTCTATGCAAAGCGGCAGTTCATCGTGTAGTAGATAATGGACTAAGTGAAGATCGGTATGCGATCATCTTTTTCGTTCACCCTCGAATAGATGACCGGTTAGATCCCCTTCCCTCTTGCATTGAAAAAACCGGCGGGGCCCGTCATTACGCGAATTTATCACGCGCTGAGCTTTTAACAGAACGGCTCATCGATTTAGGTCTTGCAAATAAGCAGATGATGGAACTCTTTGTACGCTCGGGAGCAATTCAAAAACTCAAAGAGGTCAATCGCTTTAGTTCCAAAGCTGAAACAGCACTCAAAAAAGCAGGACTGATCACTCTTCAGCTTGAATTGCAGTGATCGCAATTGTAAAGACAATATCCGCAACTGTGGCTCCACGTGAAAGATCATTCACAGGTTTTTTAAGTCCTTGAAGCATGGGACCAATAGACAAAACGTTTGCACTCCGTTGAACAGCTTTATAGGTCGTATTCGCTGTGTTGAGATCGGGAAAGACATAGACGGTCGCCTTTCCTGCAACAGGACTATCGGGGGCTTTCTTTTTTGCAACATCAGGAGTGAATGCCGCATCATATTGAAGGGGCCCATCTATGATGAGATCAGGCCTCTTTTCTTTCGCAAGCCTTGTCGCCTCTTTGACTTTTTCAACATCGGCTCCGGTTCCCGATTTCCCTGTGCTATAGCTAATCATAGCAACGCGCGCAGGAATACCAAATCGCTCTGCCGAGTCAGCGCTTTGAATCGCAATGTCAGCAAGTTCTTGGGCTGTGGGGTTTTGATTGACAGCGCAATCCCCATAAACGAGAACTTGAGAGGGTAAGCACATGAAAAAAACAGAGGATACGAGTTTCGTATCGGGCTTCGTTTTGATTACTTTTAGTGCAGGCAAAATGGTATGAGCTGTTGTATGAGTGGCCCCAGCAACAAGTCCATCAACATCCCCCGTTGCAAGCATCATCGTGCCCAACATCACTTCGTCACTGAGGTATTCATAAGCATCTTTTTCAGTCACCCCTTTGTGTTTGCGCAACTCAACTAGAGGCGCAACATATTTTTCGCGAACAGTGCAAGGATCGATGATTTCAACCCATTCTCCAAGCGGCACTTGATGCTCTTCTGCCAACCTCTCGACTTTTTCACGATTTCCAAGGAGGACAATCTTTGCAATTTTTCGTCTTGCGCAAGTCGCTGCAGCACGAAGAATCCGAGGGTCTTCTCCTTCAGGGAGAACAATTTTGCGACGAGCTTTTTGCGCTTTTTCAATGAGCTTGTACCGAAACGCGGGAGGAGAAAGGTACCTTTGTGGATGAGTTGCTCCCAATTCTTCAATCCATTTCTTGTCGATATTTCTAGCAACAAACTCTTTCACCAGTTCTTGTCTTTCTTCATCGTCTTCAGGAACTTCAATGTTGAGATTTTCAAGTGAAATGGCAGTGCGTAAACTGTCTGTCTGAACAGATAAAATGGGAAGTCCTTTTTTCTTTGCTTCTTCACAAAGTTTTTGAGTGTTTTCACCAGGAAGGTGTCCTCCACTAAGGACCAAAGCTGCAAGATTCGTCCCATTTAAATATGCCAAACAAGCTGCCACAATTGCATCGGATCTATCGCCAGAAGTCACAACCATCGTATCCGGCTTTAAAACTTTGACCATATTTTCAACTGTTGCTGCAGCAAATGCTAAGTGCATGACTCGATTTTCATTCATCTTTCCTTCTGAAATGACCATTGCACCTAAATGTTTTTGAATGTCTTTCACTCGAAGGGCCATCAATCTTCTTTCCCAAGGAAAACACCCGAGTAAGCGGAAGTTTTTCTTTTTGAAAATAGCGCACCTCGACATGGCATCGGTTGTATCTTCTATTTTCTCGACAGAGTCAAATAAATCGATGCGAGCATTGCCATACTTATCCACTGGAGCGCCTACTTTATTGATCATACACCCCAAAGTCTTCAAATTCCCGACTCCCCCATAAGGTTGCGCGGCAATTTCAACTTGCTCGCTCAGCATTGCTGGAGTGTTCTTTCCTTGAGCAATCACAAAAATCACTTCTGCATCTATAGCTTGGGCAATGTCAAAGTTAAGCTGAGGAGCATATCCTCTCAGTTGGGTCGAGATGATTCCTTGAATCACTACGATATCGGCATCTTTTGCATGATGGGCATAATGGGCCACAAGAAACTCGAGAACAAGCCCTTCTTCTCCTTGGCTTAAGAGAGATTCTACGCATTGGATCGGAAGAGGCTTCTCAACGTTTGCAAGAGCTGACTCAGTGCAGATTTTTTCTCCTCCACCTCGATCGTGGGTGACAGGATTGAGAAAGCAAACCTTTAATCCTTGGTTTTCTAAAGCACGCACAAGTCCTGAGGAAACTGTTGCAAGTCCAACACCTAATCCAATGGGAACCATAAGGAGGATGTGCTTCATTTCCCCCTCACGAGATTTATCGCATCACGGGCAATCAGCAGCTCCTCGTTTGTGGGAAGAACGAGAATGAGCGGCTGCTCCCCTTCAGGAGAAATGACATGCTTAGATTTTTTTCCATGGTCTTTATTTCGAACAGGATCAATGGCAAACCCCATCGGCTGTAGCCATTCAATCACACGCTCTCGAATGAACGTCGCATTTTCTCCGATCCCTCCGGTAAAAACTAGAGCATCTGGCAGTCCAAGTGGCACAAAGTAAGAAGCAATGTACTTGGCTAAACGGTAACAAAACATCTCAATTGCTAAAACAGCAAGTCCGTCTCCTTCTTCAGCTGCTTTTTTTATCATTCGAAGATCTGCGCTCACACCAGAAACTCCCAGTAACCCACTCATTTTGTTGAGCATCGTAATCACATCTTGCGCTTCGACTTGTAGCTTTTCGGCAAGATAGCCGATGACTCCAGGATCAACATCACCGCTCCGCTGTCCCATCATGAGTCCTTCAAGAGGAGTGAGTCCCATGCTCGTATCGATACTCTTCCCATCCTGAATCGCGCAAACACTGCACCCATTGCCCAAGTGAGCGCTAATGATTGAAAGCTCTTCTTGCTTTTTGCCAAGCGTTTCGGCAGCAAGTTGTGTGATATACCGATGGCTCGTTCCATGAAACCCATAACGTCGTACTTCATAATCTTCATAGTACTGATAGGGAATCGCATAGAGAAAAGCATACTTGGGGAGAGTTTGGTGAAAAGCTGTGTCAAAAACTGCCACCTGAGGAAGTTTGGGGAAAAGTTCTTGCATCACCACAATCCCTAGAGCATTGGCAGGATTGTGCAAAGGTGCTAAATGACTGCAATCGTGAATTTTGGTGAGAACCTCTTCATCGATGATCACTGACTCGATAAACTCTTCGGCTCCATGGACAACTCTGTGTCCAATCGCAACAATTTTCTTTTCAATGTCTTCGTGCTCTCTGAGAAGTTGCACAACCAGTTCGATCACATCATGATAGCCCGATTTGAGAAGGCTCTTTTTATCCTTCTTATTGCCAATTTGCCAACTCAAAGTGCACCGATCGGTTTGCACGTTTTCTGCAATCCCTTGAAAAAAAACCTTTGCCGTTTTAGGATCAACGATTTGAAACTTAATTGATGAACTGCCACAATTAAGGACAAAAACAGACGACATGAAAACTCCCCGCGCTTCTCATAAGCATCCTCTCATCCTCTATATAAAACTTGTTCCTTTTTTTTAGGAGACGTTTTTTGATAAGGAGGCTTTTTCTTCTTTGAGATGGGACTATACGTGAAATAACTAATGTCTAATTTCTTATTCCTATTTTTTCTTCCATTTTCCTTATACTCAAATGTCTAGACAAACTAGGGCAATTAGAATAAAGGGAGTGTTCCAAATAGCACAAAGCTATAGCTGCCTTTCTAACGCTTGTAACGCCACAAACCGTTCTTATAGATAATAAAACAATGAGTTGCAGTTTCATCAACCTAAGCATTGAATCAATGTATACTCAAACAACTTCAAAAATTGGATTTTCGGCTGCGCCAAAGCACCGTAATTTGCCGATTTTAAGTGACCTCATATTCCTAATATTAGGCCACTTAAAATCGACGAATTCCGAAAGCTTTCGCGTTGCCCAAAACCAATTTTTGAAGTTGTTTGAGTATAGTGGAATAAGAGCCATAGACGATAGTTTCAGTGAGCAAGTATCAAGTTCAGATTATTTGACAAATATATAATCCCCTCTATAAACTTTCTTTTTTTATATTCTAGAGGTATACGATGAAAAAAACTTTATTTTTCGCCATTTTTCCTCTTTTTAGCCAAATAGCAGCCATCTCTCCTCAAAATATGCATGCTAGCTTTTTACTAGCAGATAGTAATCGGGAAGAAGAGGCAAAAGAAATTCTTATCAATTCTTTTTCTAGAAAAACTGCTGATGTAGAATTCATAGCTGAGCAATTTGTAAACTAGATAAGAAACCAACCTACTGAGATGGAAGAAAATTTCAATAGGTCGGCTTATTTCGTGGTCAAAGGCAATAAAAACTTAGCAAAAAAAGCCATCACCAATTTTCATTCTCTAGAGCACAACCAACTATCTGAATTTGCAACAACTTTTGTTGATTGGGGATTTAACTTGCTAGAAACTTACGAAGTGCTTACCCAAAGCAGATAGAACATGAAAAAAATTATCTTTTTATCTCTAGTATTCATATCCCTTAATACTTATGCACTTGCCGACGAAGATCAAAAACAAGAAACATCAGACCCGCCTTATAGCGCCGGTGAAATTGCTTGGGATATTGGGATAGGTATAGCTTCTTCTGCAACAGGAGGAGTAGCTGCTGCAAGCGGAAATGTACCTGGAGCGATTGTAGGTATTGCAAACGGAGCGAAAAACTTTTTAAATGCAGCACATAAATACAATGAAAACATTGAATACGAACGTGAAAACAATAGAGATGATGATGACGATGACCAAGAGTAAGCTCATCTCTCACCTTAAGAAGATGAGTATTGATATAGCAAGGAAGTAATTTATGTTTGAAAAGATTATCTTTATTTGCGTGATTATTTATTTTATTTACCAAATTATCATCTCTTTCAGAGAAAAAAATACAAATAAAAGAATCACAGGCATAGCCGTAGGCTTAACTATTTTTATTCTAGTATTAACAGGTTGGCCTCTAAAACTGAATGTACACCTCGCTTTCAGCGTTTTAACATTTTTATATGCTTTAGGAATGCTTTGGGAATGCTTTAGAGAAAAAAAAGGGTTTTATTTTCTAACAGGAGTGATCTTAATTATTATATCTGGATTACAATTTATCGAATTCCTAGGTTATTCAACAAGCTAAGGTAGAAGCATTTCATCACATTATATTCTTCTTCACCCGAGAACCTGTCGGGCTATCTTCAATAAGGTAGCCTTTCGATTGAATGTAATCCCGCTCCTTATCTGCATCTGCCCAATTTTTTTTTGCGCGTGCTTCTTGCCGCCTTGTAAAAGCTTCTTGGATGTCTTTTGGAATCTCTTCTTCTCTTTCTTTTAAGGGAATCACTCCAAGAACATGGTCGATTTCTTTCAAGAAAGCTAAAACTTGGCTAGCCCCTTCCTTACTGAGCTCATTTCGGTCAATGTCCCCATTGACATGACGGATAAAGTCGAAAAGAGCCGCAAGCGCCACTGAAATATTGAGATCATCGGCAAGTGCCGCATTAAAACGGTCTTTCGTTTCTTTGATTTGAGCCGATGCCCTTTTCCCCTTTTGAACCTGTTTGAGCCGATGTACAAAGTCTTCTAACCGCTGCAAGGATTGGCGGGCGGCATTGAGCCCTTCGAGTGTGAAATTGAGCTGCGTCCGATAGTGCGTGCTGAGAAGAAGATACCGAACTTCTGTTCCACTGTAGCCTTTGTCGAGGAGGTCGCGCAAGGTGAAGAAATTTCCTAAACTCTTCGACATTTTCTTTCCATTGACAATTAGATGCTCTGCATGGACCCAGTAGCGAGAAAACATTTTTCCCGAACACCCTTCTGATTGGGCAATTTCGTTTTCATGGTGCGGAAAGATGTTATCCACCCCACCCATGTGAATGTCAATTGTTTCGCCAAGAAGCTCTGTTGCCATGGCTGAACATTCGATATGCCACCCGGGGCGCCCTTTTCCAAAAGGACTTTCCCAATAGATGTCTCCATCTCGCTCCGGATCGTAGCCCTTCCACAAGACAAAGTCGGCAATTGACTCTTTTTCGTATTCATCGGTTGTCACCCTTTCAGAGGCTCCTGCTTTTAACTCAGATAAGCAAAGGTGAGAAAGCTTACCGTAAGCAGGAAAGTGACGGATGCTAAAGTAAACACTTCCTTCTTTTCCTTTATAAGCTAGCCCCTTTTTTATAAGATGCTGAATCATCGCAATCATTTGGGGAATGTAATCGATAGCAGAAGGATAGAGATGCGCTTTTTGAATCCCTAGCGTTTTCAAGTCCTCAAAAAATGCCCTTTTGTAAAACTGCGTGAACTCATCTAAAGAGACTCCCTTTTCAAGCGCTCCTTTAATCGTCTTATCGTCGACATCAGTTAGGTTCATTACTTGCTTCACTTTCAGCCCAAAAAACTCAAGTGTGCGACGAAAAAGATCTTCGAAAACGTAAGTACGAAAGTTTCCAATGTGGGCAAAGTTGTAGACAGTTGGGCCACATGTGTAGAGGGCGATTTCTTTTTTGTGAGGTGCGAGAGTGATCGGCTCTTTTTCTCTCGACTCTGTGTTGTAAATATGTAACGTCATTGCTCGCTTTGTAACATCTCATTGATCCGACGAAAGTGGATCTTCCCAGTTCCTGTCATCGGAATTTCTGCAACCTGCTTGACTCCTTGAATTTTGACAATCCGCCCAAATCCCAAATCACGCAGTGCACTGTTCACTTCTTGAGGAGAGGCCGCAAACGTTGCAAAGAGAACAAGTAGCGGCTTCCCACTTTCTTTTTCAAACACACCAACAGCCAGCTGAGGTGTTTCCTCGTCTTGAGGAATCCATCCTTTTTTCTTCGCATGTTTGGAAAGTTCTTCTTCAAGCGCCGTCAAGCTGACCATTTCTGCTCCGATTTTCACAAACCGCTTCATCCGGCCACTGTAGAGAAGAGCCCCCTGTGAGTCAAGAGTTCCTAAATCGCCACTACGATACCACTTTTCCCCGTCAATTTCAATAAACGGATTGGGAGCATTCTTGCCCATGTATCCCCTAAAAACGTTCGGCCCTTTGATACAGATCTCTCCCTGCTTTTGTCCAGAAAGTCTTTCTTCTGTTTCGGGGTGAATCACACACAATTGAACTCCTGGCAAAGGCTTACCAACTCCCTTTGGAGGCTCTCCAGGAGGACAAAGAGTTACGATCGGTGAGCATTCAGTGATCCCGTATCCTTCAATCAAAATCCGATTACCTTCGAGATTTGCTACAGAGTCAAAAAGTTCTTTCGGTGCTTTTTCTGCCCCTGTGACAAACATCCGTACTGTTTTGAGTTGTCGAGGCGTTGCCACGCGAAATAAGTTACGGTAGAAACTCGGCGCACAACATAAAAGGGTAATGTCCCGAAGGTAACAATCGCGCGCCATAGCGTGACTGTCTGTTGGATCAGGTGAAAAGAAGACACGTAAACCTGTCAAAAGAGGCAAAAGTCCCGTCACAGAAAACCCAAACGAGTGAAAAGGGGGCAAAATTCCAAGCAAGATATCATCACGGTTGATTTTTACCACGCTTAAGGCCGATTTTTGATTGGCAATGATGTTCTGATGAGTCAGAGGAACCGCCTTAGGATAGGTTTCAGTTCCACTTGTAAATAAAATCACTGCTGGATCTTCTGGCTTTATCTGATTGAGTCGAAAAATTCTTTTCAACGCCCGCGCTTTTTTTCGCGCAAGCCACGCTCCTTTCAGTTTCTCTTTCAGAGTGATCTCTTTGCGGAACTCTTCTAAAACAATTACCTTGTCTTCAAGAGAGCCCAGCTCCAAGCTATCGACTCGTTCTAAAAAGCGGCGTGAACTAAAAACAGTTTTGAGATCGAGCAGGTCATCTGCAAAGTTTAAGCTGCGCGCACCCGCTGTCCAGTTCAAGATCACAGGAATTTTTCCCGCCATTAAAATCGCGAGAATAAGAGCAAAAGCACCGACAGAAGACGGAAGTAAAACTCCAATGTATGGATCTGGCAATTGTTGAAGTTTGCGTGCCAACACAATCACACCTATCTTTAGGCGTCGATAGGTCAAAAATTTGGACACCTCATCGCCACAAGCGACAGCATTTTTCATCCGATCACAAGTGTTTAAAAACACCTCTTGCAAAGTCTCTCCTTTTGGATAGCGAACAGCAGAACGAAACTTTTCTTTTGGCCATGCATATTGTTCCTTATTTGCCACATCGATCGACTTACCCTTGACCTTTCCTTCTACAATCAATTCAAATAGATCGGCAACAGTCCGCATCTTTTCGGGAACAATCGAGTCGACATCATACCGCTCATCTAAAAAAGCCTGAATACTTGCATAGTCAAGGGAATCTAACCCGAGATCTACTGCAAGCTCCATGTCATCTTTAAAATCATTTTCCATTCGCCCAGAAAGACGCGCTAACTCTTCGTACACATCTTGGCGAATATTCTCTGGTACATCAACAGGTTCGCTCCGTCTTTCTCGTTTTTCTGGCCGCGTGATCACAGGGACATCTTTTGAAAATAGGCTAAAAGAGACAAGCTTCACTGGTTCCCGATCCGTGATGTAACCCGCATGATCACGGTACCGATTGTACCAGTTTTCCAGGTACCGATTGATTTCAAGGCGACTCCCCTTACAGGGAAAATCCGCTGGTGGAAGGGAAAACTCTACAGTCACCTTTCTCCTCGGCACAAAGAAAATCCCATTCTTTAAAATAACCTTGAGCCCATGTATTAGCATTTTCCAAAAATCTGGAGACTGACCGGTCACCGCACGTGAAAACGTGCTCCCCCAAAGACCCGTTGTGCGTACAAGGACAATTTGAACCTCTGGGCAAAGTTCCAAAATGCGGTGCACAAATGAATTCCCTCCGACAATTTCACGTCCATCAGCTTTCAAATGGCCTGAGGGATACACCAAAAAATTATCCCCTTTCTTGATCGCCTTTTGCACTTTTTGCATCGCCTTTTCGACTTCTTTGATCTTCCAGGTATTGGCCGACATTTCAAAGTTAGGCATCGGCAAGGCATTGACCCATTTCATAAAGAGATGGGCGCCCTGCATATAATAAAAGTGTTCAATCACTAGAGGTCGTGGCTGAAACTTTCCAAGCAATAGCGCATTCATCACTAAAGGATCTATCTCTGCAGGGTGGTTCGGTAAGAACAGTATCCCCCCTTTTTTCAAGGCCTTAGGATCAAGCAGTCCTTTGAGGTTCTTGACCTCAATTCGATACCGCAAGCTCAAAATGAGGCGGAGTAGAAAGCTCGATAAAAAGTAGAAGAAACGGGGCATAGCGCTCTATTTGGTGTAAAAAGATAATTCTAGCAGGTCCCTCCGAAACCTTCAACTCCCACCTATTACAGGTTGGCTCAAATAAATATTTACCTTTTTAATCGAATTGAGGTTTAAGTTGCTTTATTTCAGTAAATTGAGAAATTAAATTAATAATTATAATGTTGACAAATTAATTTATTTTAATTATAATAAAATTTAGAACGGCTTAATAGATTTTGAGATGCTTATGTCGAAAAGAGTTGATGGTGAAAGTTCAAATTCCAAACGGACCATTCCTGAAATATTAAGGAGTGTGTCACGTAAATTTCGCGATATGATCCACACGCAAGAACAAGACAAGTCCACACCACCTGAAATGCGCACCAAAAAGGCTGAGCAATTCAAGAAAAAATAAAATATTTGACTTGCCAAAAGAGATCCTTTAAAGATGGATACTTAACTTTTCGGTAAGCAATATCACCATAGGAGGTGAGGTATGAAACCCCTGCATTTTAGAATGAATCCTTTAGATAGATCTCAAGGATCAAGTTATACCAACCGTACCACCGGATCAGAAAAGTCAGGTGCCGCAAAATTAAATTCAGAAGGTATGGCAACAAAAGATAAAATTGTTGCTCTCTTAGACGTTAACTATCCGCCCGTACCAAAGTGGGAATCAGACAAGACTTTTAAGGAAGCTTTAGAACAAACTCTTGGACGCAATATTTCACAACAAGCTCCAAATCAAGAGTCGACACATTCGACAAATGTTGCGAAAGACTACATGGTAGGGGGTTAAATACCTCGCAATAATCGGATTGGTCTGTATCCTCCGAAGAACCCAAAAAGATTGGGTTCTTTTTTTTAATCTGAATTCTGAGTTTATTTTCCCTAGTGCTCCATAATTCTCGGTATATTTGATGATGGAAAGGGGCAAACCATCCATTTTGAAGTAGTTTGAGTATAAAAGGGAGAGTCCCTATTAGAAAAAAACTCCCTCAATTCGTCATAATAGACGCTGAATGAGAGAGGTTTGAAGATGTCCATTCTCCTGAATCTTGTTACTGCAGTTGTGTTTATTGCTTTGGTCTGTTTCCTGACCTACAAAACTGTTCTACCTGTATGTTTAAAAATCATCGACCAATCTATAAAATCTCCCGTTTTCCGCAAGTGTCTCTGTATATTATTAGCGCTTGCTTTTGGAGTTGTGGGGACATTTCAACTAATCGACTTTTTCCATGAAACACTCCAAAGCATGTCCAAGTTTTTCCCTCTTTCGTTTTTATCCTCTGCCATTTTTTTATATTTATTTTTTGCGCGATCAAAAACTCACACTTAGACAAGAATCGAGCCCGTCTGTATCTTTGGGGGAACTCAAAAAATTAAGTTCTTTTTTTTATGTCTATTGAAGTGCGTAAAGTTTCATCTGCCGAAGATTATGAGAATTGCCTTCGTATCCGGCGCAAAGTGTTCATCGAAGGAATGAATGTTCCAGAAGAGCATGAAATCGATGCCTATGAAAAAGAGGCAACCCACTTTCTTGCGCTCTACCATGGCACTCCAGCTGCAACAGGCCGCATACGACTCAAAAAAGGATTCGTGAAATTTGAGCGAATCGCTACTCTTTCAGAATTTCGTGGCAAAGGACTGGCTAGCGCGCTGATGGAAGCAATGCAGCAAGAAGCCCTAGACCAGTATCCCACATACTTGCCGGCAATGCATGCTCAAGTGAGCGCCCTTTCGTTTTATCTTAAACTTGGTTGGGTGACCGTGGGTGCTGTTTTCGAAGAAGCTGGCATTGATCACCAGGTGATGATTTTACCTCCACAAGATGTTTCTAAATTGAGGTGTCTCACCGATCCTGCAACGCCACAGCCTATCCTTGACTATTTAAAGTCTCAATGACTTGTTTGAAGAGTTTTCCTTCATCTTCAAATGTGACGTGATCGAGAAGATCTTTAAGTGCAATCCACTTTCCTTGGATGACCTCAGGGGAGTCGACAAAGTACTTGGGATTGACTTCGGCAAGATAATATTGAACATGTTTGTCGATGAGCTCACCGTCTCGCTCGAATTTGTAACAATGGGTTAGATAAGAGTGAGGCAAGTACCGAATAATAGTCATCGAGGTTTCTTCTTTGAGCTCTCGTTCAGCACTTTGCTTGGGAGATTCACCTATTTCACCATGCCCCTTAGGAAAGCCCCAATAGTTTCCTTTTAGGTGCAATAGAATGAAGACTTCCCAGTAATTTTCTCGATAAGTGAGTGGGACAATCCCATAGCAGAGTTCTTTCTTCATTCCTTATAAGGTGCTAGCAAGATCACAGAATTATGCCCCCCAAATCCAAACGAGTTGGACATGGCTACATCGACGTTAAAATCAATGGCATGATCGCGAATCGGATCAATATCGCCAAGTTCTTCTTCGGGATCTTTGAGGTTGATGGTTGGGTGCAGTTTTGAAGTTTGAATGGCTTTGACTACTGCAACTGCTTCGATTCCCGCAGCAGCACCTAAGCAGTGCCCTGTCATCGATTTCGTTGCATTGAGTTTCACGTCTTTGCAGTGGTCGCCTAAAACCGAACGTATGGCGCGGATTTCGCAAAGATCTCCAGCTTTCGTTGCTGTGGCATGCGCATTGATATAGTTGATACGGTTTTTATCAATCCCAGCATCGTCTATCGCGCTCTCGATACATGCAGCAACACCTGACCCGTCTTCACGAGGACTAGTCATGTGGTAAGCGTCAGTAGAAATGGCACCCCCAAGATATTCGGCCAAAATTGGCGCGCCCCGTTTTTTGGCATGCTCAAGTTCTTCTAGAACAAGAACACCTGACCCTTCACCCATGACAAACCCGTCGCGGGATTTATCAAACGGACGAGAAGCACCTTCCATGTCATCGTTACGCTCCGAAAGAGCTTTGATGACAACGAAACCGGCAACTCCAATGGGGTTAATGGGAGCTTCGGTTCCTCCACACAACATGAGGTCTGCATCCCCTCGTTGGATGTGTTGAGCAGCAGAAACTATACAGTAGTTAGCAGTCGCGCAAGCTGTTGAAATCGAGTAGTTCGGCCCGGTAAAGCCTAAGTCAATGGCGAGAAGAGCACCACCCATATTAGTGATGATATAAGGGACAAAGAAAGGAGTGATTCGGCTAAAGCCTTTGTCAAAAAGAGTCTTATTTCCTTCGAAAAAGACACTCATGCCTCCCATTCCGGAGCCAATGAGAACTCCACATCGGCCTTTATCAAGCTGCTCTAAATCTTCTTGCTTGAGGTTTGCAGATTCTAGAGCCTTCTTACCAGAAACCATCGTGTAGCGAATGAAGGGATCGACCCGTCTGGCTTGCTTTTTATCAATGTAATCACCTGGATCAAAGTCTTGAACTGAGGCTGCAAAGCGGGTAGGATATTCTTCGCAAGGAAAGGCGGTGATGGGGCGGACCCCACTTTTTCCTCGGAGTAAACAATCATAAAAATGGTCTACATCCTGTCCGAAGCAGGACACTACGCTCATTCCCGTGACGACAATACGTCTTTTCTTCATTTTTCGCCTTACCTCTTTTCAAGTGCGCTAGTGGAAACCTCAAAGTCGACATCGATGATTTCTCCATCAGCCCAGAGCCTTTCTAACTGATATTTTTGCCGCATTTTGGGAATAAATAGGTGAACGATAATCTCAAAAAAGTCGAGAACGATCCAATCGCCTGTTCCCATCCCTTCGACCTGCACCGATTTGCGCCCTTGCTTTTTCATGAAATCTTCTATCTCATGAGCTAGAGCTATCACGTGTCTTTCGACGTTTCCATCGGCAATTAAAACAAAATCTGTAACGGCTGAGACCCCTCTAACATCGAGCGCAATAATATTAGTGCCTTTTTTCTTATAGAGAGTCAGTGCGAGTTCTCTGACCAGTTCGGAAGAGTCCGATTCCATCAATCAACTTCAAATAAATAATCTTTGTTTTAAGAAGTATAATATAATCGATTTACATATATGTAGTCTAGGACTTTTGCGGGAATAAGATGACCGCAGAATAATCTTCTTTTAAGTCTCTCTCGAAGAAGAGTGCTGCTGATATCCATAGCAGAAATTTGAATCCACCCCTCTTCTAATTTTGATTTGATAGTTGGTGGAAGCATTTCCAAACGGCTCGGATCAAATCCGTGGCGTGTGCCAACGAGTGGCGGAGCCATTTCCAAGAGTTTTTCAGGCTTTTTCCAGCTGCCAATTTCATAGGCTGAGTCTTCAGCCATCATGAGAAAGAAATGCTTCCACTTCCCTTCTCGTTTCTTAAGAAGGTCGATAGTTTCAACGGTATAAGAGGGAGGTGGACGCCCGATTTCAATTTCGGTCACTTCAGTCCATGGAATATCTTCGATTGCAAGCTTGACCATTTCTAGACGATGGAAATTTTCAGCTACTGCTGGGCGGTCTTGTTTTGTGGGTGAGAGCTGCGTAGGGCAAAGAAGAACTTGGTCTAAGCGACATTTTTCTTTAAGTTCAACCACCAAGTTGAGATGTCCCAAGTGAATGGGATCGAAAGTCCCCCCGAAAAAGCCAATCCTTAAATCACTTCCCAATGTTTTTCCTCGGAAATTTTTCGCATCTTGCCGCTTGGGTTCACAACAATCGCTCTCCCCGCTGCATAGAGGAAGGGAAGATCGATCATACTATCTGAATAGGCTGTGACTTTTTCCCTCTTGGTTTTGAGTTTCCGAATGATTTTTTGTAAGTAGTTGGCCTTTCCATCCCCAAGAAGAATGGATCCCACCTCTTTGAGGGTTCCCTTTTCATCGGTGAGATATTCAGAGCTGTACCACTCGGTCACTTCTAAATAGTTGGCAATAGGGCGCACTAAAAACGAAGGAGAATTCGAAATGATCACAGTATGATGCCCTTCGTGCTGAGCACGACGTAAACGGGAATAGGCTGGCATGTAGAGATAGCGGTAAAAATCAGCTTCTAAAAAGTTCTGAACTTCATCTTCAATGCGCTTCAAGGGTTGACCTTGAAGAAAGCGACGGAATACTTTTTTGTGTAAATCTTGCAGCGGCATGCCACAAAGCTCGTACTGCGACTTGTAAATCAATGCACGCAAAAACGACAATGGATGGAAGATCCCTTTTTTAATCAAATGACGGTAAAAAAGTAGACTACAATTAGAGTGGACTAAAGTATGATCCAGATCAAAAGCGCTTACGGAAATCAAGATTCTATTTCTGCAATTTTTTCTTCTAATTGATCCACGGCTTCGACTTCCTTATCGAGATGGATCTTGGCACTATCATAAAGCTCACGATAGGTCATTGCCTTTTCAAAGTCAAGACCTGATCCTCCCATTTCTTTCCGGTAGTCTTGAACCTGCTGTTTGACCTGATTTAAGAGTTCTTCCCGCTCTTCCAAAAGATTCTCCAGCTCATCTAGAGTATCGGCTTTTTCCCCTTTCTTATCTAAAATAAAACTTCGCAAATCGGAAAAGTTCCGTTCAAAAACCTGTTTCTCAGCAACAGCAAGCTTTAAACTCTGAAAAACTTCACGCAAGCGTCCCTCAGCTTCCTCAAGAGACTCTAAATTCAAAGCAGCTTCATTTGCGAGTATTGTGGTCAGCTCTGTTTTAAGTTCTTCGATTTGCTTACGATCTTTTTTCTCTTTAGCATCAACTTTTTCTTGGATCTTATCTAAGGCTTCATTGCGGATTTGCTGGATTTCAGCACGCATCGTTTTGACATCCTCTCGGCTTAGAGGAAGCGTGCGCATTTCGCTTTGCAAAGTAGAAATTCTCTCAAGAATTTGCTCTTTAGAGAGGCTCTCAGCATTAGAACAAAACGCTCTTAACTCTTCGATTTTGGGGGCAAATTCTTCTTTATTTTTCTCAAACTCTTTTGAACGCTCTTCGTATTCTTTTTTTCGATCCTTTTCGACTTCTTTGATCTGATCCCAACATTCGCTGAGCATTTTGCGCGTTTTGGTGAAGGCTTGCGTGTTAAGGGTAAGCAGTTTTGCTAGCGCTTGAAGACTTTTAATCTCATCACGGAGCACGAATGGTGGAACCGATTTTTCACCTTCTTTTTGAGAAAACCGATGAGAAACAAAATAGTCGACATCGTTGATAAATTTTTCGCTGATTTCTTTAATGAGCTCTTTGCGACGAGGAAAAACCTGATCGCCAAGCTTTGAAAGGCGCTTCAGCAATTTGTTTTTAACGCTGATGCGCATATCCGTTCCAATGGCTTCTTTTCTCAAGGCATCTAAACGGCTGACAAGCGTTTTAAGAAAATGTAGTTCTCTTTGAGGTGCCTGATACTCTTCCTGTTTTTTGATAAACGTATGGGTGTTTTTGGGGAATTCGAGGTGAGGCTGTTCTTCAACAAGTTGATCGTATTTTGCAAAATCAGCTTCAAGAGCTTCAATTGCAAGTTCAATTTGTTCAATAGAAAAAGCTGTTTGTTCATCAATGATTTCTTTAAGTCGGCGAGCTTCTTGGTTGAGTTCGGCATATTCCGACCAGAGGTGATTCCTTTTGATCGGATTCATTTGTTCTTTAAAGAAAGGGGAACAGAGATGTTTGGCATCCCAAAAATCTTTAAGGCGAGGGCCTCCTGGCTCAGAAAGGGCTTCTTTCATGAATGAAATTGCTTGCGCGATTTTCTCTTCGATTTCTTTGAGCTGATCAATTGCCTGCTTGAGAGCAACAAAACGTTCTGAAACATTTTTCGGTTCAGACTTTTTCTCTGAATCAGTTTTCTCTTTTTTTTCTTCTGTTGCCATGTTGAATGTTACCTGAAATAAAAAATATGAAAGGAAATTGCAGGCTACTGACAATTGTAAAGATTTCACACAATTTCTGCAAGGCTGTTTCGGACATTGCAAAAAACTGCTGCTGCCCTTTAAACTCTTCTCAAGATGAAATGCCTTTTCAAGAGTCTAAAAAAAACCGTAATTGGCCTTGCGATTCTCCTATTGGGAACCGTTGCTTGGGATTTAGGCCATATTGCCTACTATCGTAGCTGGTTTTCAAATCAACTGCTAAGTCTCCCATACACTCCTCAAAAAGCGCAAGAAATTGACTCCCTTTTAAGCCAAACATTTACCTTTATCGACAATGGATCTAGCAGCGAAGTGTTTGCTTCAGAAGATGGACAAGCTGTGATCAAAGTCTTTTTTGAAAAGCCCTACACTGCGAAATCTCGCATCATTCGTCCTTTCAACCAGTTGGCTGCCCTGAAGAAAGAACTCAAAATGAAGAGAAAAAGGTGCCAGGCATGCATGAACTCCTATGCCCTTCTCCCTCAAGAAACCGGGATGATTTACTATCACTTGATGCCCACAAACACCTTCAATCGAATAGTTTTGCTTAAAAATCCGGATGGAACCAGCCGCATGCTCGATCTCGACAAAGATGCTTACTATATCCAGAAAAAAGCTGAAGTAACGAATCATTACCTCGAGTACTGTGTGAGAAGTGGGCATGGAGAAAAAGCTCAGCAAGCGATTACCGATTTACTCGATTTCACCCTTCTTCTTTCTCGAGAAGGAATTGTAATGGTAGATCTTCAATTTACGAGCAATTTTGGGTTCATCAAAGATGTTCCTGTTCGGATTGACATTGAACACCTTCGGTTCGAACGGTCATGGAAAAAAGGGTATGAAGCTCACCTATCTATGCAACTGAAGGATTTTCGAAAGTGGATACACACTCATCTTCCCCCCGAATTCCTCACCTATTTTGATGAAGAGGTTGCCCGCTTAAAAGCAGAGGAAAAGAAGTGAAACGTCGTACAAGAATGACTTGGCTTATTTTTCTTGGACTCATGGTCGCTGCTGGAGCGGAACGCTCTTTTTACTATTTAAAAGATGGCTTTTCGCCAAAGAGTATTACCTCCAAACTCCCTTCACATCCCCACTGGAATACTGCTATTTCTGAAGAAGACAAAACGCTTGCATTAGAGATTTTATCTCAAGACTTCCATTATCTAGGGAGTGGAAGTCAAAGCTTTGTCTTTACCACCAGTGATGAGCGCTTTGTGATCAAATTCTTCAAACACAAAAGATGGCAACTCAATCCTATCTATGAATACCTCCCCCTTCCCGCTAAACTTGAAGCCAAAAAAAAACGTTGGAAAGAAAAGAAATTAGGCACAGTAAATAACACGTTTCTCAGCTGTAAAGCTTCTTATGAGCTCTTTAAGCGAGATACTGGTGTCATCTTTGTCCACCTCAACCACACAGATGATTTAGGCATAACGTTGCAAGTCAATGACCGGCTTGGACTCGCTCATAAGCTCAATCTTGACTCTCTCCAATTCGTTTTGCAGAAAAGAGCCATTCCAACCGATGTTTACCTTCTCTCTTTGCGAGAAAAAGGAAAAACAACACAAGCCAAAAAGGCCCTTCGAGAAATGCTTGCTTTTACAAAGAGGCGTGCTGAACTTGGGTATAGCGATAAAGACCCTCATCTCATTCGAAATTTTGGTTTTTTAGATGACCAAGCAATTGAAATTGACGTTGGAGGATTTCACAAAGATCCGAAAAAAGATTTTCACTACTATCAGACATTTGAGCTCAGTCGCATTCAAAACAAATTACTACCATGGCTTGAGGAAAACTACCCTGAAATCGCCCCTTACGCAAAAGAAGAAATCGTTAATATCGGCTCTCATAGTCCTGGAGAATAAGCTCAAGTACTTTTTGATAGCCATGGATGTCAATGTCAACCCAGCGAAAGAGTGGTTCTTTTCGAAACCAAGTGAACTGCCTCTTTGCATAGCGACGTGAAGCTTTTTTAAATTCCCACACAAACCGCTCCCAATCACTGTCAGTTCGCTCTGTCTCAAGAAAATTCAAGCATTGCCGGTATCCAATGGCTTGAGCTGCTGTGATGTTATGTCGAAGCAGCTCTTGCAATCCTTCGACTTCTTCGATAAACCCTTGAGCAATCATTTCATCACAGCGCATTTCAATGCGCGGGTAGAGAATCTCTGTTGGAAAGTAAAGAAACCAACAGCGGAAATCAAATTCTTGAGTGACTTTTGCCTCTCGAGGTCCTTTAAAATCACTAACTTTCTTTCCTGTAAGAGCGATGATTTCGAGAGCACGAATGATTTTGTGTCTGTCACGAAAATTGATTGTGTTTGCATACTCTGAGTCATATTGTCTCAGCCGTTCATATAGCGCTTCAGGCCCAAACTTTTCCATGTCTTCTTCGAGCTTTTCACGAATTTCGGGGGAAGCAGGCGGCCCTTCAGGAGGACCATAAATCAGCGAATGAAGGTAAAACCCAGTTCCTCCAACGACAATGGGAGTCCGTTCTCGCCTCAAAATTTCCCGCATCGCAGTTGTTGCCTGCTCATAAAACTGCATCACATTGAAGCTTTCGTGCAGATCACAAATGTCAATAAGATGGTGAGGAATCTGCAACATTTCTTGAGTCGAGACTTTTGCTGTTCCAATGTCCATGCCTCTGTAAACTTGAACAGAATCAGCAGAAATGATTTCCCCATCGATTAATTTTGCCATTTCAAAGGCTAAGCGGGACTTTCCAGCCGCCGTGGGCCCTGCTATGACAATGACTCGCTTGTTTAAGTGAGGATCTCTATTGCGTTGTCTATAAGGAAGGTAATCTGGGGCTTCGTGTTGAACGATGCCATCATGCATGGCTTCACTCCATAAGCGGGTCTAAAAAGCATTGATAGCTTCTTGCTCTGTTGGGTAAATGCTTAAGATACGCTCAAAACCTGCCATTTTGATGATCTCCATAACTTCTTCACTAATGGAGCAAAAATGGAGCTTCCCTCCAGAACCTTTTAGCTTTTTCGTTGTAGAAAGAAGAAGGCGCATTCCAGCACTACTTAAATAATCGACTTTTGCAAAGTCGAGTATGAGGTCAGTTTTTCCTGCTGAAATAAGTTCTGTAAGTTTATTCTCTAAAATAGGGGCAGAAGCCGCATCTAGTCTTCCTTCAATCCGAAGAATGGTCTTTTGCTTAACTTCATTAATTTTGACGTTTAACCCGACTGTCATTTTGATTCCTTTCGAAGCATGCTATAATAGACAGAATACTTATTAAAATAAATATTGTAAACCACTCACCGTTTTTTCAGTGAGTGGTTAATACTATTGAACAATTTCCAATCGAACTTTTCGGCCAATACGCGCAGCAACTGTCATTGCAATGGTACGGAGAGCTTTAATCGTCCGCCCTTGTCGTCCTACCAACTTTGCAACATCTTCATTGTCGACAACAATCTCCACTACTGTACTCTTTTCACCGTCAAATACGCTGATTTTCACATCATCGGGTCGATCGACTAAGTTCTTAATTAAATAGCTTACAAATTCTTCCATGTCATACCTTCACATTATCGTTTTTACATGATGCTTCCCACACTTCGATGAATCTATAGATATAAAAATCGTGCACGTGAAACTCACACAGGTACTCTAACATTCCTCGACTATTTGGATCAATCATTTCTCAATTTTCTCTTAAGATCTTTTGCAACTTATTTAATGCTAGATTTTAACGCTAATCATTTAAAAACAACATCTTGCGAAAAAATTTTTTCTACACTAATTAATTAGATTCGAGTTAAAATAAAAATGAGGAGGAGGAAACTCATATGCTTAATCCCTTATTCAAAACACCCGAAAATAAATCCAAAGCCCTTGGGGAAGAGCTTTTTGAGAATGTCTCGAGCTTTTTTGCCTGGTACGAATGGGTCAGACATGCCAATGATTCTCCAGATGGAATTCGGGACCTTTTGACCATCATGCTAATCACTCAGTGTCAAACACTCACAGCCGAGCAAGAAAAAGGAGCTT
This sequence comes from Simkania negevensis Z, assembly GCF_000237205.1. Lineage (GTDB taxonomy): Bacteria > Chlamydiota > Chlamydiia > Chlamydiales > Simkaniaceae > Simkania > Simkania negevensis. The sequence continues at coordinate 1,791,462 of NC_015713.1, forward strand.
TGCAAAAGCTTGAGACTGTGAGAGAGAGTTTAGATGGGGGAACAATGCGTTTTGATCAGATTCCTCAAGCCCTCAATCGTATTCTCGAATTTCTAATAGAAGCTAACCCTAGAAGCCGTCTGATTCACTACGCTTTAAAGATTGAGATTGCGATGCGACTCAAAAATAAATCTCCATCAGATGAGCTTGTCACTTTAATGGAGGAGATGATGAAGCGGGTACAAGCCTATATGCCTACCATTCAAGCTGAAGCGATCGCTTACCGGCTCCAGCAATTTCTCGAAAGCCCCCTCTCTGACAAAGACATTGGAGAACTCAAGAATCATCTCTGGACATTGATGAAGTAACCGTTTCAGAAAGCCACTCGAGATAGCTTGTATTTCCAGCAAGTATCGAAAAGACCAAAATCGCAGGAACGTCATAGTTTGCATGTGTTTCGATATAAGACTTAATTCTTTCAAAATGAACTGATTCTGTCTTAAACAAGACCTTAACTTCTTGGTCTGCTTCTATTTTCCCTTCCCAACGATAGATAGACTCGATATGTGGCACGATATTGGCGCAAGCGACAAGCCTTTGTTCGACAAGCTCTCGCGCAATCTTTCTCCCCTCTTCGAGACTTGAGCAGGTCCATTCGATTTGAATGTATTTATCCACGTTTTTTTTCCTTGATAAATGCCAATTTTTGAAGACGTAGGTCGATGATTTGGTCTCCTTCAGGAGGTTGAAGGAGAAGATACCGCTTGAATTCCTGTTGATAGCCTAAGGGGGTGAGGCGAAGATAGTGCTTACCAGCCTCAGTTTTTAGGACTAAGACGACCTCTCTTCGACCTAATGAGGGGTGTGTTGCCTCTGACACATCAAGAGACTCGACTTCAAAAAAATCAATTTCTCTTTCGAGATAATCGAGAATTTCAAAGGCTAGCGCTCGATTTTTCACGGGTACACACCAACGAGCCTGAGGCTGTCCCAGATAGAGGCGTGGCATGTTTTTTGGGGTGTAAAAAGGTGAAAAGGGAAAAGGATGTCCTTCCCGATCGAGTGCGAGATTTTCATAATCAGCTAAAAAGACATAAGGTTTACGCATACTATAATCAATCGATAGAATCCCAGGGGCAATCCGTTTAACTTTGGCTTCTTTGATAACAGGGCTTTTTAAAAGCTTCTCTTCAGCAACCCTTTCTTGAATTCCCTCTCTTGACTCATCACTAGAAAGGTTGAGTAGTTCAGCTAAGTAAGCCGTCTTGAGCGCTTCTTTTTCAGGACCTGTTTGAGCAATGATTTGAATGGGAACGCCGGCAACTCGGCACGCTTTTCTTTCCTGATAGAGATGATAAAAATAAGAGCCACTTGCCAAGCACAAAGAAATGAAAACAATCGTGCTAAATAAAAGCACTCGTCTCATGTCAAACTCTCCAGGATTTTAGGACCTAAATATGTGATGTCCCCAGCGCCGATTGTCACAACCACATCTCCTTCTTGAAATGTGGGAAACGTTTTCCAATAAATGCTTCCAGAAATTTGTTGAGATAGTTTCTCACCCGTGATTCCTTCAATAGGTGTTTCACCCGCGGAGTAGATGTCTGTAATGTGTACCTCATCTGCCGCCTCAAATGCGGTTGTAAACTCTTGCATGCAATCTCGCGTGCGGGTGTAACGATGAGGTTGAAAAATGGCAACTAAGCGGCGCATCCCGATGGCTTGTTTCAGTGAAGTCAAAAGAGCTTTCACCTCTGTTGGGTGATGAGCATAGTCGTCATAAACAACAATCCCTTTACTTTCTCCTTTTTTTTCGAGCCGCCTCTTCACTCCCTTAAAAGTTTGAAAGGCTTTTCTGAGCACATCTTCCGAAACGCCATAAGTCATTGCTAAGGCCCAAACGGCGCATGCATTCAACGCTTGATGCCTCCCTACTTGAGGGAGCACGATGTTTTCATACCGCTTCTCTTCATGCGCAATCGCAAAGCATAGTTGCATCCCTTCCTGGCAAACGGATTGAAGTTGCCATGCAGCTTTATTTGATAAGCCATAAGAAATCCCCCCCAGATCAAGTGAAGTCAAAAGAGGATCATCTCTGCACCATATCACAGTTTTCACTTGAGTAGCGAACTGTCTAAACCCTTCGATGAGCTTCTCTTCATTTTCCCAAAAGTCCAAATGCTCAACTTCCAAGTTGGTCAAGATAGCTGCTTCGCCCCTATAGTTTAAAAAAGAACCGTCGCTTTCATCAGCTTCTGCAATGAACCACTTGCTTTTTCCATATCCCCCATTTTGCTCGGTATTTTTTAAGATTCCCCCGACTGCGTAAGAGGGAGAAAGCCCTGCAGTCAGAAAAACCCATGTAAGAAGGCCGGATGTAGAAGTTTTCCCATGTGTGCCAGAAATGAGCAGTGGGGTTTGCTCTGCCATCAGCTTCTCCAAAAATTGGGAGCGATGATAGAGAGGACACCCTAATTTTTTTGCTTGCTCTAGCAAAGGATGTCCCTTTTTGATGGCGCTACTAAAGACAACTTGTGACTGTGGGTCGATTTCGTCGCTTATCACAGCTCCTTTGTCTTCTAAAGCGCGTAGCACAGGAGTCTGGCTCTGGTCTGATCCTGACACTTTTTCTCCTTTTTCAAGAAGAATATGCGCTAAAGCGCTCATCCCAATGCCACCGATTCCTAAAAAATGGGTCTTCGTATTCATGCCATTTAGTTTGGCATTTTCCCCTCTATTGGGCAAGCGCTGGACGAAAAAAAAATTGTCGTTTATCTAAAAGGTATGATGAAGAGTATTTTGACACTACTTTGTACCCTCCTTTGGCTCCCCCTTCAGAGTTGCACCGATTTTTTACTTAAAGATGCACAAGGGGAAGCTGTCGTGGGACGTTCAATGGAATTTGGGGTCAACTTAGAGCCTCAAATCCTACTCATTCCCTCTGGAGAAAAATACACCAGCCGAGTTTTTGACAACAAGACCGGTCTGTCTTGGACAACTCAATACAGCTACGTTGCCATCACATCATTTGCTGATGAAATCGTGACAGATGGAATGAATGAAGCGGGACTTTCGTTCGGATTACTGTGGTTCCCCGATGTGACAGAGTATCCAAAGTTGAATCCAGCAGACAGCCAAAACTCAATTGCATTAAAAGATCTTGGAAGTTGGATCTTAGGAAACTTTTCAACTGTTGATGAAGTTCGTGCAGCTATCCAAAAAATCCAACTTTGGCCTCACAAAGTGCCCAAAATCCCCTACATCCCCCCAGTTCATCTCTCAATTCACGACAAAAGTGGAAAAAGCATTGTTGTAGAATACCTCAAAGGAAAAGTGATGGTTTTCGATAATCTAGTTGGAGCTTTAACAAACACTCCAGAGTTTCCCTGGCAAGTGACTAACTTAAGCAACTATCTCAATCTCTCACCAATTAGCGAAACCCCTCTCCGTTTAGAAAATATTGAGATCCACCCTCTTGGGATGGGGTCTGGCCTTCTAGGAATCCCTGGAGATTGGACGTCTCCTTCCCGTTTTGTTAGAATTGTCACCTTTAAAAACATCATCCATAAAGCTTCAACCCCCCGTGAAAATGTCAATGCAGCCTTTCACCTTCTCAACACGGTTGATATTCCTTTTGGAGCACTTAAATCAGCCGATGGGAGCTACGTTTCCTACACGCAGTGGGTTGTTGTGAAAGATCTTAAAAACCTGCAGTTGCACTACCGCTCCTACGATGATTTGAATATCAAATCCATCAAGTTAGAAGGAAATAAACGGAGAATTTTCCCTCTTAAATAACAAGAGAGAGTTCTCTCAAATTCTCAGAATTATTGATGAAGAGAAGAATTAAATGGCCCTTTTCGACATAACCCTGCAGATTAAGTAAAAGAAACCTAGAACTCAGTTAAATAAGATGATTCATTACAAGCTAGAAGGAAATGGTTCTCTCACATTCGTGTGTTTACACGGACTTGGTGGATCTTTAGCTGACTTTGACTTTCTCTCGCAGCGTTTACAAAAAAACTATCAAATTCTCCGCGTTGACCTTCGCGGATTTGGGAAGTCTGAAAAGCCTTTAGTTCCACCCTACAATTCAGAGCTTTGGGCAAGAGATGTGAAACAACTACTCGACTCTCTTAACTTAGAGCATGTGGTTCTTCTAGGGCATTCCATGGGAGCGCGAGTCGCGACTTTTTTCGCTTATCTCTTTCCTAAAACAACAATCGGGTTGATCACTCTCAATATCACTTCTTGGGGAGCCAACCCTGCAGCACAAGAAAAGCTCGCTCGGTTCGCCGAGCGAATAGAAAAAATGGGAATGGATCCAGCAAAAGTAATGATTCCACCTTTTGACAATGAAACCCTTAAAAAGCGGGTAACAGATTCGATAATGAGTTGTGATCCTCAGGCGTTTGCTTTAGCCCTCACCTCCGTTGCTCATGACTATGGGAATGAACAACCTCCTTCTTTCTACAAAGGGATCTCCTGTCCGACTCTTATCATTCTTGGCGACCGGGACACAGCACCTCTTCAAGGAGCCTTAGATCTTAAACGCCAGCTTTCTCAAGCCTCTCTAGGGATGATCCCACGCTGTGGGCATTATTCGCTTTTAGAAAAACCCAATCTCGTTTCTGCTATGATTACCGACTTCTTAGATGGTGTCGTCAAATAATATTTCGTGAAAGAGGACTTACTAGGAGAAAAGTTTAAGATGACCGATGCAGGAAGCCCCAAAGTGGGCTTGCGAAGCAGGGCACGGAGCAGTAATAGATGTACGCTAAGCTAATAGCTGTTGCTGCGCAATAATAGAGATTTTGAGTCATTTTTTCCTCCAAAAACCCATAATAAATTGCGCAATATTATATCAAATCAACGAATTAAAATATAACGAACAAATTATCAAAATATTAAAACTAAAGCATGAAGTCGAACACTTCTATTAATGAGATTAAAATAGAAATCGTTTCAAGCTTCATGCAACCTATCTAATATACCTTCAACAATTTAACGTGCCGTGCGAGATCTGCGAAGAGTTCTATTATCACGTTGATAAGGTTCTATTCTCTCCATCGTATCAACCTTATAATATCGCCAAGAACACATATATAAATCTATCACCGGGAAAATAATAGAAGAAAAAATGTGAACAATAACTGCGTTATAAAAACAAGAAATCACAACAGGAAATTTTAACACTAGGACCGAGTGTAGCAAAAAACATCCAGCAGTGCTAAGTACAAGCAGTAGGAATTGGGTAATATGACCATAATGAGATTCTCGCCCTATCTCAGATGTTAAAGCTATAGTCATCATTAAAAACCTTTTGGTCTCGACGTCTTTGACTAAAATGGGAAGGCCAACAAATACCGTTTTTATGAACATCCATGTCATTAAATCGCGTATTTTCTCGATGACTTTGATCATTTCCTCTTTGCGGTCTTGAGGGCTCATCTCTTTATACTGAGAAGAAGACGCGCAATATTGAGATGGCCTATTTCGAAAGTTGTAAGTTAAGCTAGCTATTCCTAAAGAACAATAAATACTTTCAATCATTTTTCCTCCAAAAAACATAAAAATGCAATTGCGTATCATTATGCAAAATCAGACCGTTAATCTCTAAACCTTAAAATACTACTAACCTGTACTCTAGGTTTATTTTGCTTAGTCTCAGGAGGGAGAGTTCTCTTAAATTCTCGGTGTTTTAGCCGAAGGGAAGGGCCAAACGATCTTTTTCGAGGCAAGAAGACTGAGAATAAAGAGAAAAATCTCTGAGAATGAGTGAAATAAACCCAGAGTTCAGGCTGCTAAATGTAGAGCTAAATATTGCTGGAGGGCTGCTTTTCATTGATGAAAAAAATGACTGTCAGCGCGGCAAAAACTGCGACAATACCCCATAAAATAAGGGGAAGTTTGATAATAGCAGTTGCGATAAAACCACTCAGGATGGCCGAAATAGATTCAGCAGCAACTTGCATCGATTGGTTATTCCCCATCACTTTTCCTTGAATTCTCTTATCGACTGCTGTCGAGAGAAGTGTCGCACACGATGGCAAACAAAAAGCTAAAGCTGTTGAAGTGAGAAACAAAGTGACCCAAAGCGCATTTTTTTCAGGCGGAATCACAATAACAATCATAAAAACAGCCATGAACAATGCTGAAATGATCATTGCTTTCCTCGGAGTGATGTAACGAGAAAGAAAACCTGTTAGCCATAAATTGGACAAAACAATCGGAACTGCAACCCAAGCAATAAAGTGAGAAAGTTCATTGACTCCCATTCCAAACTCTGAGGTCAAATACATAGGATAACAGCGGAAAAAACCAAAAATCGAGAGATAAACCAAAAAGTTGGAAAAATAATAAATCCGAATATTTTTCGAACTAAAGATCGAAAAGATATTTGTAAAAGCTGCAAAATAGCGAATTTTCTCAGTCGAATAATCCTTATCGTGTGTCTCTTTAAATGCAAGCATTGTCCAGATCAAATTCATCAAAAGAAGAAGTGTTGTCGTAAAAAAGGGAGTTGAATAGGAAAACCAGGAGACTAACTCTCGATTAGCAAGTTTTCCTCCAAATAAGGGTCCCATGATAAAGGCAAAGCTCACACTCGTATAAATATATCCAAAAAAACGTCCCCTATTTTTTTCATGGGTAAGATCTGCTATAGCTCCTTGCGCAATGGCAATATTTGCTTCAGACAGCCCTGCAAAAAAAGTGAAAAAAATGACCCAGAAAATGTTTCCAAAGTGGAGGGAAAACGAAACGAGTGCATAAAAAATGGTCGCAGCAGAAAGAGAAATAACAAGCAAACGCTTTCTTCCGAAGTGGTCTGATAAAGCCCCAAACACTGGAGCTCCTAAGAATTGCCCCAATGGGTAAACAGAAAGGGCAACTCCCAAAAGGATCGTTCGAAGCGACTCTGGAAAGTGGTGAGGCAAAACAGACCCACTTCCATGAAGTAGCATGGGTGTGAAGATCGTGATCATCAAGCTATAGCCAAAAAAACCGAGAAAAATGACAAAATAAAGAGGAAAAAGACGTTTTAACATTGATTGACTCATAGAATAAGTTAGTATTTATTTGTCACTCTATACTCAAACTACTTCAAAAATTACAATTTTTATGATTATTTGTTTACAAAATCAAAAATCACTGAACAAAAGTCTTCTTTGTTTTCTGCTTCTTTGAAGTCCTGAAGAGACTTTTTCATCGAATTGAGTTTTTCTCTTTGGCTCTCAAGAAGGTCTTCGATAATTGATACAAGGCGATCTGAGCTGAGCTCTCCTTCGGGCAGCTTTACCCCACCTTTGATTTCTTCGGCAACAAATGAAGCATTCTTCCCTTGATGGTTTTCTGTCGCATGGGGATAGGGAATGAGAATTCCTGGAATGGTAAACTCAATTTGTTCGGCAAGAGTTGCCGCCCCAGCGCGAGAGATACTCAGGTCAGCTGCAGACCAAGCAAAATCCATCTTATCTTCAAAGGGTTTGACAGAGGCTGGAATGTTGTATTTAGAGTAAACCTCGCGAAGCTTTTCAGCACGCTCGGGATTTCCAACAATGTGCACAACTTGAAAGTTAAAGTTTTTCGCGAGAAGTTTTTCAAGAGAGGCACAAAAGAAACGGTTGATGGCTTGAGCACCTTGAGACCCACCAAAAATAAGAAAGGTGAGTTTGTCTTTGTCGAGCTGATAGTATTCGCGCGCTTTTTCTGGAGTGATTCCGTGATTTTTTTTCAGAAGAGGCATCCGAACACAGATGGTTTTTCCTTTGAGATATTTTGCAGCACGTTTGAAATGGATGGCTGTGAACTTTGCCCAACGGGAACATAGGCGGTTGACTTTTCCTGGAACGGCGTTGGATTCAAAGAGAATGATCGGAACGCGGCGAAGTTTGGCGGCAAGTAAAATGGGAAAAGAATGAAAACTTCCAAATCCAATAACAACTTGAGGCTTGATTTTACCTAGGTGATGGAGGGATTGAAGGGTTCCTTTAATGAGATGCCAAAAGGCTTTGAGTAGTTTAATAGGGTCTTTTTTATAGGGAGTTGCGCTAGCAATCTCACGGTAGGGAAAATGGCCTTTTTGAAAATAAGGATTATTTTTCAGGCCAGGACTCATAAACACAGCTTCTAGCTCGGGCTCTCGTTGAATTAGGTCAAGAGCAAGAGCTTGAGCTGGGAAAAGATGACCTCCGGTTCCCCCTGCTGCAATTACAATTTTGTGTAGCTGACGACCTTTTTGCATGATAACTGTTTCTCCATCTCTCGCTTCGGTTTTCTTGCGACATTGACAATCAATGTCAGAGCTATCGTATTGGCAATAAGAGAGGATCCTCCTTGGCTAAAAAACGGTAAATTTGTTCCCTTACTGGGAAGTAGGCCGGAAACGACACCTAAATTCAAAAAGGCTTGCAGCGACACTAAAAAAGTCATGATCGCCGCGATGATATAACCCTGCTTTTCTCCCGCAAGAGAAGCATTGCGGAAACCACTATAGGCAATGACCATATAAAGTAATACTAAAAACAAAATTCCAAGAAACCCAAACTCTTCGGCATAGATGGCGGCAATGTAATCACTGCGAGCTGTTGGCAGATAGTTGAGCTTTTGCACACTTTCTCCGACTCCCTTTCCCGTTATCCCTCCTGAACCGGCTGCAATCTTGGCTTGATAAGGTTGGTGTCCCTTCCCCAGTAAGTCAAGTTCGGGGTTCATGTAAACTCGAAGACGGTGTTGGACGTGGGTCATTTGAAGCGCACAAAAGATGCCAAGAGAGCCTAAAACAAGAACTGGAAGAAGCCAATAGAGCCACCGGATTCGGCAGAGAAAAAAAAGCGCCATCATTGTCATGAGTAATATCGCCACAGTCCCATTATCGGGTTCGATCAAAATGAGGAAGAGAGGCACACAAAAAAGGGCAATGATCTTGTAAAAAGTTTTCCATGACATTTTCTCTTCTTTTTTGAAAAAGAGGTGAATGAACATGAGTGGCATCATGAGTTTCATGAGCTCAGACGGCTGAAATGAAAAAGGGCCTAAGGCAATCCACCTATAGGCTCCATTGATTTGTTGTCCGATTCCAGGGATGAAAACGGCAATTAAACAGGCGAGTAAGAGATAAAAAAGAACTGGTGTCCACTTCAGAATTTTTTGGTAGCCATAAAACCAAACAAGCATGGCTAAAGCAATGCTAAAGCAAGCGTAAATGATCTGTTTCATGGCAGCATGGTGAGTGTTCACCTGAAGGTTGCGATCGAGCACCTCTGCTGAAGTGGTCCCAAAAACCATGAGCAGTCCGATCGAAAAAAGGAGGGTGATACACCCTAAGAGAAAAAAGCTACTTTTGTTCACTTGATTCTTAACTTATCACCTGGTCTCAAACGTTTGGCTTTCGCATCATCCATGTTGTTGAGTTCAAGTAGTTCGTCTACTTGCATCCCATTTTTTTGAGCAATTGTCCAGGGATTGTCTCCCCCTTTAACAATGTAGAACTTCCCTTCTGCTGGAGTTATTTTCTTCACGACATTTTTTTGTGACTTCGCAGGAAGTTTCAAAACCTGACCAATTTGAAGTCGAGAAGAAGAAAGACCATTGAGCTTCATAATCTCTTCAACTGAAACTCCATTGTTACGGGCAATCCGTTCTAAAACATCCCCTTTTTCAACAGTGACAGTGCGAAAGTCTTCTGCAGTTGCTTTCAAAGGAGCCTTAGGAGCTTCTGCTTGAGCGACGGCTTTAGGTTCAGGAGTTAAAATAGGAAGAGGAAGCGACTTTGTTTCGGCGCTTTCTTTTTCGACAACTTTTGCACTATATTCGCTGATCACTTGATCAATTTGATCCCCACTAGAGGATGTCTTTGCCGGTTTTGTAACAGCTGTTTCAATTGCTGCGACTTGTTCGAAAGCGACTGCAACAGAACTTTTTTCTTCACGCTGACTTGGTTTGACTGCACTGACAAAGAGCACAACAAGGAGCCCAGCATTGATCAGTGCTGCGACAATAATCATATCTCTTCGGTTCATATGCCTCTCCTCAACTGCTGAATCGAATTCTTAAATACTTCCCCTCGATGCGCATAATTTTTGAATTGATCAAAACTTGCGCAACCGGGAGAGAGCAAAACTGTATCGCCAACTTGGGCTATCTGACTAGCATGATGTGTGGCCTCTTCAAGAGTTCCCATCTGATGGATTTCGTAATAAGGTGTTAATATTTCTTGCAACATCAAGCCAGCCTTTCCAATTGTCAAAATGGCTTTTACTTTTTTTCCAAGCCCCTCTTTCCAAGACTCAAAAGAGAGTCCTTTACTGTCCCCTCCAACTATCAGAAGGATTGACCCTGGAATGCGCTCTACTGCATAAAGAGTCGCAGCAGGGTTAGTTCCTTTACTGTCGTTGATAAATGTCACCCCATTCCATTCACAGACATATTCTAGGCGATGTGGAGGTTTTTCAAAAGTCTCTAAGGCCTGAAAAAATGCTTCTTTGCTTAAGTTAAACTTCTGACAAACCGCAAATGCAAGCGCCAAAGTTTCTTGGTCTAGTTTGGCCCAGTATCCCTCCTTCAACGATAGTTGTAAATAAGAATCCGCATCAATCGATTCCACCTGGGAAAACCGCCCATCATCTAACTTTTTTGGGATAAAACAAACACCTCTTTCTTTCAAGCAATCGATAATGCGCCATTTGGCCTTGGCGTAAGCTTCAAATGAGGGATAACGATCCATGTGATCTGGCGTAATATTCGTGAGGATTGCTGCATCGAGAAGTTGTGTTTGCAGGGTTTCTAGTTGGTACGAACTGAGTTCAACCACAAGTAAATTTTCGCTCTGATCCGATGCTGCATAGGCTGCTAAACTTTCACCGACATTCCCAAGTGCTTTGCCTCCTAGAGCATGGGCTAGAAAATTTGTCAGTGTCGTCTTCCCATTAGTTCCTGTGATTCCAATAGCAGGTCCCTTAAGATGACGAAAGGCAAGCTCTGCCTCCCCAATGACAGGAACGTTTCTTGCTTTCATAGCTGTCGGAATGGGATGGCTTTGAGGAATTCCTGGTGATAAAACTGCGAATTCAAAGTCACCAGCTGGCACTTCAACTGTTTGCTCTGCAATGGCCACCTCATAGCCGAGTTTGAGGAGAAGCTTTTCTGCCCCTTTCCCGCTGATCCCATATCCTATAACAAGTGCTCGTTTCATATCTGTTACTGAAATTTAATAGATGCTAAGCCAAACAAGGCTAAAATAAGACCGACGATCCAAAACCGGACCACCACTTTCGCTTCAGGCCACCCTTTAAACTCAAAGTGATGATGTAGTGGAGCACAACGGAAGATCCGTTTTTTATTCCGGTAACGGTAACTGAGAACCTGAAGAATCACCGATAAGGCTTCTAAAACAAAAACACCACCGACAAGAGCAAGCAAAAATTCACGTCTGAGCAAGACAGCAGCTGTCCCTAAAATTCCTCCAAGAGAAAGAGAGCCGATGTCGCCCATAAAAACTTCTGCTGGATACCCATTGTACCATAAAAAACCTAAACAGGCGCCGCAAAGTGCGCACAGATAAACGGCAATTTCCCCACTCCCTTCAAGATATGGAATGTTGAGGTACCGGGCCATTTCAATGTTATTGGATAAAAAAGCAAAAAGCGCCAGTACTGCTCCGACAAGTAATATAAGTCCTGAAGCCAAACCATCGAGTCCATCACTTAAATTGACGGCATTGGATGCTCCTGTCACCACAAACATCGTGATAAAAAATGCGAGAATGAGGCCTCCACCTGCAAGGGTAAAAAAGGGGGCTTTTTTAAAGGGAAGAAAATAACGTCCGTAAGTTTCTTGTGAAGTCAAGGTTTCTTGCTTTTCGGTCACTTGTTCTTTTGAAATCGGAGGTGAAAACCAACTTCCATGATGTAATGACTCTGACATAGGGGTCCAAATCAAAAAAAGGGCAAGCAAGCCAGAAAATAAAATCTGAAAACCGAATTTCTTCCGCGCTCGTAACCCCTTCGAGTTCTTGTACTTCATCTTAAGATAGTCGTCAATCCCCCCCAGCAACCCTAACCAAACAGTCGCAATGAGAAAAATCAACGTGAAGCTACTCCGCAAATCCATCCAAAGGAAGAGAGCAATCATCATCGAAAGGAGGATCAGCAGCCCTCCCATCGTGGGAGTCTCTTTCTTTTTTTGATGAAGTTCTGCGAGTTGAGGGCAAGCCTCTACTCGAATCGATTGCCCTGTTTTGAGGGCGTAGAGTTTTCGGATCACCCAAGGCCCTAAGAAAATTGTCATTAAAAGCGTTGTAATGGCAGCTAAAATCATGCGTGTGGAAGAGTACCAAAAAACCGCAGGAATTTTGACTTGAAAATGGGCTACTAAAAACTGAAGAAACATGAGCATCATATTTCGTATGATAGCAAGTGGAAGTGATCTAGTACAGCGTTTCGTTAAAAATGATTCGCATAGACAGACTATTCCAAAGTCTTCCAGAGCTTTAAGGAATTCGACCCTTTGATAAGAACTACATCACCTTGTGTTGCAAGGGCGGCAATTCGCTTTTTAGCCTCTTCACAGGAACCGACTTTTTCAACAGGCTTTCCAGCGGCTTCAAACACATCAATCATCGGCTGAATTTCATTTCCAATGCAGAGTAAATGATCGACAATGTCTAAGGCATGAGTTGCCACTTCTTCATGACATTTTTTAGAAAATTTTCCTAGTTCCCGCATATCACCTAATAGAGCAATTGTTTTCTTTCCTCTCGGTAAATTGTCTAACGCAGCTTTCATCGAAACCACGCTAGCATTGTAGGAATCGTCAACAAATTGAATCCCCTCTCGCAAAATCACCTGAAATCGATGCATATAGGGTTGCAAAGCCGATGCGCCATGCTGTATTTCATCCCATGTCAGTTCATGCATACGAGCAACCGCTACTGCACACAAAAAGTTTTCGAGCAAATGGGTCGCTTGAAATGGCACAGTCAGAGGAGGACTCTCCTTTCCTTTTTCCACAATCACAACTTGGTCGCCATTTTTCTTGAGAAAGTAATCGGCGTGAGGATCGGTTATGCTATAAAAGGTTTTCCGCAGAGCTCCTTCTTGAACGGCAGGAAATTCCATCGTGTCGAGGTTAAACAATCCTGCATCCGTCTTCTCAAAAAGCTCCATTTTCGCAGCCGCAATGTCATCAATCGTATCAAAATTTTGTGAGTGAACTAAACTAACTTTTGTCAGAATTCCGAAATCAGGCGGAGCAATGTCGATGAGACGTGAAATTTCTCCAGGAAAGCTCATCCCCATTTCTAATACGAGCATCTCGACAGATTCTGCTTGATTAAGAAGCATGAGGGGTAAACTCACTTGTGAATTCGCACTCCCTATTGGCTTAGCAAGCCTATACCTCTCCTTCAAAAGGTTTGCAATGAACTCTTTTGTCGTTGTTTTTCCAACTGTTCCAGTGATTGCAATCACATAGGGAGGATCTTCTTGGTGGACCCACTTTGCTAAGGCTTGTAATGTTAGCCGAACATCGGGTACAGGAAAGAGGGTTAGCCCAAAGTCAGGCCCTTGATACTTTTGGGAAACAACCGCTGCACAAGCTCCTTTTTGAGCAACCTCCTTTAAAAAGGTATGCCCATCGTGAGTTTCTCCCTCGAGTGCAAAAAAAAGCCCTTTCCGTTCTATTTTGCGGCTATCAAATGCAGCTGAAGAAGGATAGATTTCTGTTCCTCTTTCAAGGCCTAGGAACTCTCCAATTTCTTTTAAATGCTTCTTAATCAAATTTAAACTCTACACAAGTAATGAATAACTCGTTATCATATTTTCCGACTTAGAAAAAATCAAGGTTAGGAGGCTCAGCATGGTGCTAGAAATATTTTTTCCTTCGACAAGTTGCGGATTGACATCGGTATTAGATACCTTCAAAGAAAGTGGCGAAGCGGTTGTCACCGATTTTCAAAGTAAAAAGTGTTCGACTTCTGAAAAAGTTCAGAAGTTTGTCACAGGTTTTCAGGATGTTGGAGCTCTTGTTCAAAATGTTTCATCAGGAGTTTTTTTCACTTCTTCGATTTCTTGTTATTTGATTTATCAGATCTTCCCAGGCTTTATTTCATTCATGTTTACTCCCCCTCTCTTCCTCGCAAGCCTTGCTTCCGGTGTCATTGGTTTTGAAGTCTATCAATCACGAGGAGTTGTCCAAGATTTTCAAGACTGGATTAAAAAGGAATTTCCGAATGGGACCGACCCTTTTTATATCAATGACAAATTCTGCAAAAGGTGGGAAACTTTCAAAGAAGATCTTAACGGTCAGACACTTTTTATCGGCTTTGTTTCCAAATATGCCCTCGACCAAACTTCCGCTCTCTTTGAAAAAATGTCTAAAGACCTTTCTACCTTCGATAAATTGGGAGTCGTGCGTTGGTTCCGCGATCCAGAAAATAAAAAATGGTCTAACTTCTTTAGCGGTTGGAATCCACTTGGAAATTAAAGGAAAATAATAGGGTTTTTGATATTCTATTTCCCAAAAAAAGATATTTTGGAGGAAAAACATGAGTATCATCAACTTATATTTTGAAGAACGTGTAAGCCCTCATATTAGGGCTATAGTGGAAGACTTTTCGGACCCTAGCACTATTCCTCAAACAACTTCGAGAAAAGTCCAAAATCTTATTTCAAGTATTACAGATGTTCCTGCCTTTGATACACATTTAATTGCAATAGGCGCAATTTGTGTCTATTTAACCAGGTTTATTCCTTTGCAATTCATCTCTTTAGCAATAACCACCTTAGCGTTGGTGGGGATTTACGACTTCCATAGACATCATCAAAATATAAAACAACTCAAAGACTGGGTAATCACACAATACCCCGATCCTAACACCCCTTTCATGATCGATGATACTGTAATCAACCGCTGGAATGAGTTCGTAGAACAAAATAAACAAACTCCTTTGTTCTTAAAGCCGTTTTTTGCCCCCTATTTCCATCAAGTAACAACATACCTGCTCGACATCAAGCGAATATCTGATCAAATAAGGACTCAGACAATGCATAACAAACATGATCGATAAAAATGTGTTTTCAGGGAGTTGTTCAAGACATCCAAGACCGGGTTAAAAAATCTTCTAAATGGAACAACTCCTTTAAAGATAAATTCTGAAAATGCTGAAAAACTTTCAAAAATAGCTTAATCTCTTAGACTGTTGAACTCTATTGAGTTTAAAGTAGAAAAAAAACATCTTCTACTTATGAATCTATCCAACTAAAAAGTTAAATGCTATATTCTTTTAAAAAAATTTAGGAGATGACATGGCAGGATTTAAGTGTTTATCAGATGAACAATGGCAACTCATTGAAGGTCTTATGGACCATACTTTTCCTTTGGAGAGAGGAACTCCTCGAAGTGATCTACGCAAAACCTGGAATTCAATACTCTTTATCTTAACGAGAGGATGTCGTTGGGCGGATCTTCCGACAGATTCCTCTCTTTTTATCCCTCGTTCTACAGCTCACAAATGGTTAAAGCAATGGAGTGTTGAAGGAGTTTTTGATAAGGTGATGAGTGGGCTATTACAGATAGCAATAATGGAAGGAAAAGTTGATCTTTCTCAAGTAGCTGTGGACGGTTCTTTTTCCCCCCGCTCCAGGAGGAGGGGAAAAAGTTGATTATGGTTATAAAGGCAAGGGAGTTCTGCTTCACTTGCTTATCGATAAAAACGGCAATGCAATAGCCATTACAACTACCGATGCAAAGGGGGATGAAAAACAGGAAGTTAGCAGATTGCTTACACAGCTTCCATTAAAGTCACTCAAAGGGCGAGTAGTTGTTCTTGAGGCAGACAAAGGTTATGATGCAGGCTGGTTACGTCAGTTTTTGTTAAACATGGGAATATTTCCTCTAATTCCCTATCGGAAAATCAAAGGAAGATGGGCGCCAGAAATTAACGAAGTTACCCATTTCTTCAAATTGAGCCCACAACGCTGGAAGGTAGAACGAGCTTTTGCTTGGTTAAAAAGACGTTGTCGTCGGCTATTGATGCGATGGGAGCGTTTATTCGTGATATGGAATGGATTGGTAATATTGGGGGTAGTTTATACTTGGATAAAAAATTTAGTTGGATAGGTTCATATAATATCTCACTCTAGGAAAGATAATTTTTAAGGTTAGAGTATGCATATCAATGATATTAAAGAAGGCATTGCAACTGTTTTTAAAGGTGTCATCGACATCCCGAAAAAAATCGAAAAAAGCGTAACAGCGATCGGAGATGACTTCACAGCAAATCAACCTACTTTTCAAACCTCTTCGGAAAAAGCCCAAAAGCTTGTCACAAGTATCATGGATGCCGTTGCTGTTGTTCAAACAGGAGCAGGAGCAGTTCTCGTCCTTTCGACCGTTTATTACATCCACTCCTACTTCTCAACAGTCTCTTACATTTTCTCTCCGATCACAACGCTCACAATGCTCCTTTCAGGGATCATCACATATGATACATTTCGCACGTATCAGACCATAAAAGAGCTTAATGATTGGGTCATTAAGAAGTATCCTAACTTTAACGATACCTTTGTGATCAATGATGGCGTGTACAATCGTTGGCTTGAGTTCTCAACGCAGCTTAAATACCGCACTTGGCTCGTTGAGCCCATTGCTAGACCTTACATTGAAAAAGCAACAAAATTTTTCAACAACGCCAAGCAAGGATTTCTTCAAGAGAATTTTTACAAAGGATTGAAGATAGCTGGAGACACGACAACTGATAAGTGGACAAAGGCATGGCATTTCGCTCAAATGGGTTACTCTGCCGTTACCCGGGTTGTGAGCCCCCCTCTCAGATACCTTGGATATCTTTGGAGCAGAATGGAAAAAAAGGCACTAGATTAAAAAATCTTTAAAAGCCAAATAAACTTGGACTTAATGTATAATACTCTCCTAACTATCAAAATTATTTTAAATATAGGAGATAATCATGCAACTCTCGACTGTCCGAGATTTTTTGGCCCCCTTTATCGCCAAAGCAACAACATTGCCTGCCGATCTAAAAGCGCAAGCAATCTCAATTGATGCAGAAGCAACTCTTGAAAAAGTGCAAAACTTCGTAGAGATGATCCTCGATAGCGCAAGTTTAGCTGAAACTATAATTGGTGGAACGTTTGCGTTTTCAGCAATTTTCTACATTCAATCATACGTTTCTACATTTGCAGCTGTCTTTTCACCTTTTACCTTAATTTCTGCTCTAGTTTCAGGAACACTTTTATATGACTCGTACCAAACATACCAGGCTGTGAAAGAACTTCATGAGTGGACTCAAAAGCAAGACGCAGATAGCTTTGACATCGATAGTGAAGAAGTGACAAAACGTTGGACCACATTCTGCAATACACTTAAATACAACACGACTTTCATCGAACCTCTTCTTCGCCCTTATTTAGACATCGTTTCAAAACGCGAAGCTTAAATTTTTCCCAAAGGCGCTAAAAAAAGCGCCTTTTTCTTGATCTCATTCTAGGATTTCTTTAACATTAGTACCCGTACAAGGTTAAAATTGAGTGAAAATGGCAAATCCTAGTATCAGTCCAAATATGCTTTACCTTCTCACTACTGGTTGGGGGTATGCACAAGACATCTATTGGCTCTTAATGACAGAAGGAGCAAAAGAAGAAACCAATGATAAAATTGAAGAGTTAAAAAACCGCACGGCTTTCCTCGCAAGAACCCCTAAAAAAAGCATTCCTACCCCCTTTATTCCTGATAAAATCGCTACCACGATTGACAAAATTGATAACATCATGGATTTCATGATTCCTGCTAGCTACTATTTAGGGAAGTTTTGCTTTTATACAGGCTTGGCCTTCTATGTATGGCACGTCTCAACTCGTCTCTTCACCACTATTTCCTTAGTCTTTTTTGCCGCAGCAGCTTTTTTTGGAGCTCTCTGGGCAGACCTGCGTACACTAAATCAAACAGCAACACTTTTGCGACGTGACTTTAAACAAATCATGGATAAAAATGACGGATCTCTACAAAAACCCCACCTTCAAACAAAGACTGACCTTACAAAAACTATTATTCAAAATTCCAGGTTTCATGTTGAAGAGCTGTCAAAATCTCTTTTTCTTCTCCACTACATTTTTCAGGGGGCCATCAACCAAACTGAAAGCCACTTGAAAGGGTTGGATGAACAAATTATCTCTTCATAGCCTTGACCCAAACCCTTTCATCCCTGATAATGGTTTTCCTTGAATAAATGGTGGCATGGCCAAGCGGTAAGGCAGGAGCCTGCAAAGCTCTGATCCCCAGTTCGAATCTGGGTGCCACCTTTTAACCTGAGGTTGGTGGGAAAAAATAGTTGGTCTGCGGTAATTTCTGGCCATCTTTTTCATCTATTCGCTTGGAAATAGCTATGGCTATTCCGCTGCGCTCAGATCTGAAAAATCTGATTCAGAAATTCTTCACATCCCAACTATTTTTTCCCACCATCCAAAATAAGATTGGGATACAGTCTTATTTAGAAATTTTTGGTTTTAGGTAGAAGATAGATTTATGATTTGTATTGAAGTGGCGCTCAAAGCAGAAGCTAACCCACTTATCGAAGCGCTCGCTCTCAAGCCCCTCTCCGGAAATCACCTCTTCCCCATCTGGGAAAATGACCAAGTCAAACTGATTATCTCTGGTGTCGGAAAAATTAAAGCAGGTGCTGCTTGCAGCTACCTTGCAGCAATCCATCGCGATGAAGACATTTATGGTTACCTCAATGTTGGAATCGGAGGCCACCAGTTCCATCAAGTAGGGACTCCTCTTCTCATCCATAAGATTATCGATGAAGGGCGCCGTTCGTCTTTCTTTCCGAGTTTTGTGTTCACTCCTCCTTGTGAAACTGAGGTCTGTTTGACGGTTGAAAATCCCGAGCATACGTATGAAACAAACTATGTTTACGATATGGAAGCTGCAGGTTTCTACTCGATTGCTTCTAAACTCACTCCACTAGAAATGATCCACGTCTTCAAAGTGATCTCGGATAATGCTAAACACCCAGCAACTGAAGTGAATAAAAAGCTCGTTGAAAAACTGATTTCTGATCAAGTTAACTTGATTCAAAAAATCTTAGATGAAATGCACGGGCTCATCGATGAAATTGCCCCTTTAAACATCCCATTTCTAGATGAATGTCTAAAAAAATGGCACTTCACCACTTGTGAAACACACCAACTTAAAAATCATCTTCAAAGATGGCAACTGCTTTGCCCAGATCAGGTCCTTTTTTCTCAAGACTTCACAGAGCAGAAAACGGCGAAGGAAGCATTGACCTTTCTTGAAAACCACTTAAAAAACCTCTCCCTTCCCCTCTCATGACGTTTGTATATGTGGAAAAGGAGGTGCAAACCCACCCTCGCACATTGAAAGTCCTCGAAAAACTGAAACCCTCCCATGTAATTCCGATTGATCGTTATCCTGAGATTTTTAACAGAAAAAACCAACACTTTCGCCTTCAAAAAAAACAGGCCAGTTTCATCCTCGCAAAAAAGCATGGGACTTTAATTTACCCAACTCCCCCTGGATACGGCATTGGGGCAAAACACAACTATTACTTTTCTCATTTTCTCAACTGCCCTTTTGATTGCCGCTACTGTTTTCTTCAAGGAATGTACCGATCAGCATCTTTTGTCCTCTTCGTAAATTTCGAAGAGTTTCAAGAGGAAATCAAAGAAAAAATGGGTGAGGACAAAGCGACTTTTTTCTCGGGCTACGATGGGGATAGTTTGGCCATGGACGCCAAGACAGGTTTTCTTTCTGCTTTCCTCCCCTTCTTCCGCAAGCACCCAAATGCGGAGCTTGAATTGCGAACAAAAAGTGTTTTCATTCGGGAGCTTTTAAAACAAACCCCTTTTCCAAACTGCGTCGTTGCCTTTAGCCTTAGCCCTCAGCCACTCATTCAGGAGTTAGAGAAAAAGACACCTCCCCTTGTAAAACGGCTTGAAGCCATTCAAAAGCTGCAGGAAGCTGGATGGAAAATTGGCCTGCGTTTTGACCCCATTATTGATTGTGATAATTTCGAATATCATTACACCCATTTCTTCGAGAAGGTCTTCGCTGTCGTCGATGAGACCTTGCTTCATTCTGTCTCTTTAGGAGCTTTTCGACTGCCAAAACCGGTGATGAAAGAAATGAAGCGCCTCAAGCCTCATGACTCCTTGCTTGCGATCAACCAAGAAGGTCCAAGAATTCAAGAAAAACTCCGTTTTTGTCATGAAAAACTGTTAAACTACTTTGATAAGAGGAAATTATTCGTATGTGCCGAAGAGTTTTGATTACAGGAACAAGCTCGGGTATCGGACTTGCTATCACAAATCAACTCCTTGCTGCTGGACATGAAGTATGGGGAGTTGCGCGCAATCCACAAGAAAGTAAACACCCATTTTTTCATCCTTGCGCAATCGATCTCTCCGATTTAGACGCCCTGCCAGACAAACTTGAACCCTTTTTAGAAGTAGATGCTCTCATTTGTAATGTAGGACGGGGACAGTTCGGCAATTTAGAGGAGTTCTCCTATAAGCAGATTCGCTCTCTCATGGATCTCAATTTTTTAAGCCATGTCTTTTTAATCAAAAAGCTCTTACCTCACCTTAAAAAACAGAAGCGAGCTGATATTGTTTTCATCGGTTCAGAGGCATCTCTAGCAGGAAAACAAAAGGGAACCATCTACTGCGCTTCAAAGTTTGCCCTTCGCGGCTTTGCGCAAAGTTTGCGTGAAGAGTGCAGTCGAAGCTCGTTACATGTCTCGATGATTCAACCGGGAATGGTTCGCACTCCATTCTACGATTCACTTGGATTCGAACCTGGCGAAGATGATTCACAGGCGATATTGCCTGAGGATATTGCCGAAATGGTGGAACTCATTCTAAAGATGCGAGCAGGGACTGTTTGTGATGAGATCGTGCTTAGCCCTATGAAAAAGGTGGTTCAGAAAAAAACAGCAACCATCATTGATTGACCCGTCCATATAATTGGATAAATTGCTCTCGAGTTGCCGGTTTTTGCAAATATCGGATTTTTAAGCTATCGATGACTTCCGCAATATCATCATAGCTATCAGATGTATGCAATACAAAATCCCCATTGATCCCAGATTCCTGAAGCTTCCTAATTAAACTGGCACCGTTCATCTCTGGCATGTGATAGTCTGTCAAATACGAGAAAAAGTTTTGATCTTTTGCAATAATTTCTAGAGCCCGTTTTGCACTTTCTACTGATAGAACAGTGTATCCCAATTTAGTAAGCATAGCAGATACTGAAATACGATAAAACTCTGTGTCGTCTGTATAAAGAATACGATTACTCGAAGGCGATGCAGCAAGAACCATTTGTTCTCCTCTTGTTCTTTTAAAAGGATCTAATCTCTTCTGAGTTGAAATCCTTCTGTAAAAAGTAGAGAAACGATAACATAGAGTGTGATTTTTGTATACAAACTATCCATATTCAGTGCTTTGTATTACTCCAAAAATATAGGCATACAGAACTCACGTAAATAGACTCATACAACTATTTTTTCGTCAGAAGGCTTGCGTATAAAATCTTAAAGCCCATTTCTGTTCCAGGCTTCTTTAAGTAACGAATCCCCAATTCATCTACTGCCTCAGAGACGGTATGCTTCTCATCAGATGTAAAAAGGACTATGTCGACAGTTTTTTTTTCCAAAATACGCCTTGCAGCCTCGATCCCAGTCATGATAGGCATTTGATTATCGAGCAATACAGACGAATAGTTCGAATCACTTGAAAACTCCTCAACGGCAAGTTTGCCATTCCCCACTACCTTGACTGTGAACCCAATTCTACTAAGAATAAGTGGGGTAGTTATTTGATAAAGTTGATCATCTTCTGCATAGAGAATATTTCCAAAATTTACTGTAACCTTGTCAGCCATTTGGCATCCTCCTAATTTGGAGAAAGAGGATAGCATATGAGGCATTTTAGGCGTTAGATTTCGAGGTGCAAAGCCTTTTTAGATAACTTCCATACGTGCTTTTCTCATGTTTGGATGCTAGAAGAAGGAGATCCTCATCTGTGATCCACCCATTTTGGAAAGCAATTTCTTCGATACAAGCGATTTGGATCCCCTGCCTGTCTTGAATGGCTTGGACATAGTTTGAAGCCTGATGAAGGGCCTCAAAAGTCCCAGTATCGAGCCAAGCAAATCCCCGATCAAAAAGGTGAACACGAAGCTCACCTCGTTTTAAATAGGCGCGGTTGACATCGGTGATCTCCAATTCACCTCTCCAAGAAGGTTTCAAAGAGCGTGCGATGTCAACAACGGTTTGATCGTAAAAGTAGAGGCCTGTGACGGCATAGGAAGAAGGAGGTTGCGCTGGTTTTTCAATGATGTCTGTCACTTGCATCTTGGAATCGAATGCGACAACACCATACCTCTCGGGATCTTTCACTTGATAGCCAAATACAATCCCTCCTGACTCGAGATCCCCACACTGATGAAGAAGATCACTGAGATGGTGGCCGTAAAAGATATTATCGCCAAGAACAAGTGCAACAGTGTCGTCACCAATAAAAGAAGCTCCAATTGTAAATGCTTCAGCAATCCCATTTGGCTTTTGTTGCTCTGCATAGGAGAGGGAAAGGCCTAAATGGGAGCCATCACCAAAGAGACGTTGAAAGCGAGGAAGATCTTCGGGTGTTGAGATTAAAAGAATCTCCTGAATATGAGCCTGCATTAAAACAGAAAGAGGATAGTAAATCATCGGCTTATCGTAGATGGGTAGAAGCTGTTTGCTTGTCGGATAAGTGACTGGATAAAGGCGGGTTCCAGACCCTCCCGCTAAGATAATCCCTTTCATACTCTTTATGGGTTGATGGCGTAAATGTCGGGCATGCCGCGGTAATACTCTTTGTAATCTAGACCATATCCTACAACAAAACGGTCTTCAATATCAAATAGACTAAAGTCAGGACGGTAATCTGTTTGATGGGGAACATCTTTTGTTAGGAGAACAAGTGAGCGGAGAGAAGCTGGCTTTTTCTGCTTTAACACTTCATATACTTCAGAAAGGGTGTCACCAATATCAAAAATGTCATCAACAATTAAAATGTGTTTCTCTTCAGCTCGAAGTTTTTCTAATCCTGAAATGATGAGTTCTCCTTTTTGCATCCCTCGCTCTCCGTAACTTGAGCAAGAGAGAGCTTCAACGCGCATCGGGAGATGAAGAAGGCGCATGAGATCTGCAACGAGAAAAAAGGCTCCTTTCATGAGCATAACAATCGTGATCTCTTCATCTTTATAAAGAGTTTCGAGTTCTTGTGCTAAGGCACGCAATCTCTCGTCAATTTTTTCTCGATCGATGAGAAGGTCAAGTTGAAGGGCGTTTCCTGGAGGTTGTTTTTTTTCGAGAAAACTATGATTCATCTTCTGTAAAGCTACACCCTTGCTCAATCAGGTTATCAATGAAATCGAGATTGTACTCACCTGAGATAAATTTTTGGTTATTAAGCATGAATCGATGGAAGGAGATAGTCGAATCTACTCCCCCAATATGAAACTCTTTAAGGGCTCTTTTGGCAATGCGGATGGCCTCTTCTCTATCACGCCCTTTCACAATCAGCTTTGCAATGAGTGAATCGTAATGGGGAGGGATTTTGTACCCAGAGTAGCATGCGCTATCTATACGGATATTGGGTCCACCTGGTGGAATGTAGTACTCGAGTAACCCAGGTGAAGGCATGAAATTTTTCGAAGGGTTTTCTGCATTGATCCGAAATTGAAAGACATGGCCATTGAAACCGATGTTCTTCTGTTTATAGTTAAGCTTTTCACCCATGGACATCCGGATTTGTTCTTTCAAAAGGTCAATTCCAGTCAAGTCCTCAGTCACTGTGTGCTCAACTTGAATGCGTGTATTCACTTCCATGAAGTAGAAGTTTTTCTTCTCATCGAGAAGGAACTCAACGGTTCCAACTGTATGGTATTTTGCAGCTTTTGCAATGTTGACTGAAGCATCCCCCATTTTCTTGCGAAGAGCTGGCGTGAGAACAGGACTTGGAGTTTCTTCGATGAGCTTTTGACGACGACGTTGAATCGTGCAGTCACGCTCCCCCAAGTGAACATAATTGCCGTACTTATCCCCTAAAATCTGAATCTCGACATGGCGAGGATTCATGATCATTTTCTCAAGATAGATATCGGGATTCCCAAAGCTCACTTCTGCTTCTGCCCGAGCTGCAGCAAACTTTCGCGCAAAGTCATCTGGATCGTATGCAATGCGAATTCCTTTACCTCCACCACCAGCTGACGCCTTGATAAAAACAGGAAACCCAATTTTTTTGGCTTCTTTTAGAGCAATATCGACATTTTCAACCACACCATCTGAGCCGGGAATCACAGGGCAACGAACACTTTTCGCAATCGATTTCGCACGTGCTTTATCACCCAATAGAGAAATTGTCTTTGGCGACGGTCCAATGAAGGTTAAACCACAACTTTCACAAATAGAGGCAAAGTTCGCATTTTCACTGAGAAACCCATAGCCTGGATGGATTGCATCGGCACCGGTAATTTCGCAAGCAGAGAGAATGTTGGGGACTTTGAGATAGGACTGCAATGCTGGAGCTTCGCCAATACAGATTGCTTCGTCAGCGTGGAGAACATGCAAAGCTTCTGCATCTGCTTTTGAGTAAACAGCAACAGTTTGAAGTCCTAGATCATGACATGCACGGATAATCCGTACAGCAATTTCACCTCGATTTGCTACAAGTACTTTTTTCATGCGTCCTTTTATGCTTCAATAAGAAAAAGTTGGGTTCCAAATTCTACGGGATGGGCATTATCAACAAAAACCTTTTTGATTTTGCCACTTTTCCCTGCTTTAACTTCATTCATCACTTTCATCGCTTCGATGATACAGACAACTGTATCTTCCTTTACCTCGTCTCCAACACTCACAAATGGAGGATCATCTGGAGAAGGAGATGAGTAAAACGTGCCAACCATGGGAGACATGATTTTAACACCTGCGTCATCTCTTGATTGGGCTACTTGCTTAAGCTCTTCTGCAACCTTGTGATGGGGCTGGTGAGCTGGCTGCATATGTTGAACGTGAGGCTCCGCATGCTGCACATAAGGCTTCATATGAAAATCTGGACTCCGTTCTAACTCAAGGGCGAATCCATTTTCTTCCTTTAAAGAAACACGGGTTGTTCCGCTTTCTTCCATCGCTTCCATGAGTTTTTTAATTGTGTCTAAATCCACTTCAAGTTCTCCATATCTTATATACGTTGGACGTATTCACCAACGTGTGTATCAACTTTGATGATATCACCTACTTCTATAAAGAGTGGAACTTCCACTCTCGCTCCTGTTTCTAAAAGGGCAAGTTTGCTCGCGTTTGAAACAGAGACTTTTGATTTTAACTCTTCTAACTTCATCACCATAAGTTCGAGGAACTGAGGAAGTTCTATCGAAAAAATGGTGTCGCCATAAAACATCGCTTTGAGTTGGATGCTTTCTTTCAAATAGTTGACCTTATCTCCAACCACAGCTGCAGGAACAAGTACCTCTTCGAGCTCTCCGACGTCGAGAAAAAGATGATCCTTACCTTCTAAATACAAATACTCGAGTCGTCTCTCACTTAAGGTCACTTCTTCAACGGGCTGATCGACTTTAAAATTCTTCTCGATGACCTCATCTGACATGAGATCTTTCAGCTTCGTTTTTATAAACGGAACCCCTTTTGCTACGGTTACCCGGACGCTAAATTCGACTCGATAGATCTTTCCATCGATCGAAAGGGTCATTCCTGGAGAAATTTGGTTACTTGTTGCCATGTTAACTCATATTTTTAACTTGCTTGGCGATCGGTCCAAGTTCATTGAGATGTAAAATGGTATAATCGACATCCTTTTTTAATCCAGTATTACCTAATCCCCTTCCCCATCTCATTTGAACTGTTTTATACCCAAGTTCTTTAGCAGGAGTAAGATCGATTGAAATTCGATCTCCACAAACTAAAACTTGAGAAGGAGAAATTCCGATCTCTCTCCCGATCGATTCATAAAAACCCTTCTTTCCTGGGCCTGAAAGGGGCCCCTCTTCGCAAAAGCAAAGGTAACGAAAAAGTTTAATTGGTATCTTAGCACGTCTCATCTTTTCTTTCTGAATATGTTCTTTTCCTTTGGTCACAAGTGCTAATTGATATGACTCTGCAAGCTCGTTTAAAACTTCGATCGCATCATCTATCGGTTGAATGGGATTAGAGTAAATCGGCTCTTCATAAACTTCTCGAATTCCTTCATCATAGCAAGCTTGTGGAGCGCCATAAATTTCTAAAAATTCTAAGAGCGCTGACCGAGAGTTAGGATGGTTTCGATCAAAATGGAGCAGTCTTTGATAGGTACGATCAAAATCTGAAACTTCTAGCCCTTTCTTTTGCATGGCTTGCAAAGCGTTTCTTAATAAGCCTGGAATGATCGATCCCGATGTGTCGATCAATGTGTCGTCTAAGTCAAAGATGATTAACAATTTTCAATATCTCTTGCGTTACTTGTTTCGATTGGTGCCGAATCAAACTTCGTGTTAATAAGACATCAGCGCGGTCTTTTGCTTCAATTTCTCCAAGAAGTGGGGCTGAAATAACCCTAGAGTCTTTCATATCATTTTCAACAAGTTCCCCTTCACTAGCGTACCGTTCGATGAGTTCTTTCTCAGGTTTCTGGTTATTCACTAAAATGTAGTCAAAAATATCCTCTCCAATGAAACGGACCACTTCACGGTGGTAGTCGCTTACCTTAAAACCTGTTGTCTGCCCTTTCCGGTTCATGAGGTTGCAAATAAAAACCGCTTTTGCAGCGGTTTCACGTAAAGCTTGGCTCATTCCTTTCACAAGTAAATTGGGAATGATTGATGTATGGAGCCCACCTGGTCCCATAATAATTAAATCAGCGCTCCGAATTTCATCAATTGCTCGAGGATTTGCTTGAGGAAACGGTTCAAGGTAGATGCTTTCATATCCTTTATCGATCTCTTCAGAGAGGTAAATTTCCCTTTCTCCTTCTAAAACCTTTCGGTTTTTGAGAACCATCTTTAGGCGGACTTGGTGCGTTGTCACAGGAATGACTTTTCCTTTGATGTACAAGATACGCCCCACTTCTTCGACAGCTTTTTCAAAACTGCCTGTCACCTTTTCTAAAGCTGATAAGAGAAGGTTACCAAAACTATGCCCCCCAAGTCCTCCATTTTCAAACCGGTAGTTCATGACACTGCGCATCAAGCGCGAAGAGTCAGACAAAGCTACTAAACATTGACGAACATCGCCTGGAGGTAAAACACCTAGTTCGTCACGTAAAACCCCTGTGCTACCACCATCATCTGCCATAGAAACAATAGCAGAAAGATCGAGATCGTAATTTTTGAGTCCTCTTAAGACGGCAAAGTTTCCCGTTCCCCCGCCCATTACAACAATCTTTTTCATGCTTTTGCACCTCGAAGCCCAGCGATTTTGGATTTCATGTCGTCTCCTCTAAAGAGATAGGTTCCCGCTACAAGGTGATTGGCTCCTGCTTTGACACAAAGAGGGGCTGTCTTGTCATCGATTCCCCCATCTACCTGAATGTCAAACGGAGGAAGGGCATTTTCGGAGGTGTTTCCGTCTTGTGGAACCACTCCCCCTTGGCGGATGTTGAGGCGATGACAAAGATCGCGTGTGAATTGAATTTTTTCGAGGACGTCTTCAATAAATGCTTGTCCTCCAAATCCAGGATGTACTGTCATAAGGAGAATCTTATCGCACTTATCAAGATATTTTGGAATGATCGATTCAGTGGTTTCAGGGCAAAATGCAAGGCCTGCTTTTACGTTGCACTTGCGAATATAGGCTAACGTATCTTCGACATCTTCGGTCGCTTCGACATGAAATGTGATGCAATCAGCCCCACTTTCAATCAGCCGTTCGACATATTCAAAGGGTTGGTAGACCATGATGTGTACATCAAGAAAAAGGTCGGTCGCACGATTCACAGCAGCTAAGGCTTTTGGACTTAAGCTGAGGTTGGGAACAAAGTGCCCATCCATGATGTCAAAGTGAATCGCATCCGCTCCAGCATCTTCTATTCGTTTAGCTTCATCGGCTAAACATCCAAAATCAGCGGCAAAAATTGAAGGTTCAATATGAACATAGGGCTTTTTTGACATACTTCTAAAGTATAAAAAAGATGGGTTTAAAAATCGAATATTTCTAGCTCAAACCAAATACTCTCTGCCAGGCCCTAATCTTTTAAAAAGAGTTCCAACAACTTATTTCCTTATATACTCAAACTACTATAGAAACTTTTTAGCAAACAAACACCTTAAAATCTAGACTTCCATTTTATTTTTTCTTTTCATTCTGCCCACGTTCTTTCTGCTCCTTTTCTTCCTTTTCTTGCTCTTTTTTTTCCTGCTCCCGCCTTTCCATTTCATTTTTCTCCCAATTATACCGCATCTCAGAAGGGTGGTTAATATCCCCAAACAGATTGACACTTCCAGTTAGGTTAAAATCAAAGCGATCAAAATAAGTAATTTTTCCATTTAAACCTCCTAATCCTTAAACAATTTTAAGTTTTCTGAAAATTCAAAAAGATTTTCCCTAGATAAAGTCATCTTAGATACAAGCCAGTTAAGTAAAAGACTTACTGAAAAAGCAGGAAGCAGTGGTTCAATATCAATCGGAAAAAGAGTATTTATGAAAGGCCATACCGCAGATAATATCCCTCCAGATAATATCCCAACCCACGCTCCAAACTTTGTGACTTTCTTAGAATAGAGCAATAGGATGAGCAATGGCCCAAAAGTTGCTCCTAGGCCCGACCAAGCATAAAGTACTAAAGAATAAATAGATGATGGTTTTAAATACGCGATGAACAAGGCAATCATCGCAACGATGAGAATACTTAAGCGAGTGATTAAAATCTCTCTTTTCCCAGAAGATCCTAAGCATAATTTCTTATAAAAATCCTGAGAAATAATAGAAGAAAGAGTTAACAACTGTGCACTCGTAACATTTACGATCGCAGCAATGATCGCGCAAAGAATAAAGCCTGAGATAAACGGGCTAAAGCTTAACTCTACGATCGAAATAAAGATCATCTCGGGATCATTGAGAGGGACCCTGAAAAAAGCTGTAGCCACAAGCCCTACCAATGTTGCTCCCAATAGTGATAAAACCATCCAAGATAGTCCCACTCTCTGGGACTTGCGAATCTCTGAAGTTTTTTTTATCCCCATAAATTTAGTAATAATATGGGGTTGTCCAAAATACCCCAAACCCCATCCTAATGTCATTGAAATTATTTTAAAGTACGTTAAATAATGAAAGCTGGGAAATAACGAAGTTGCTAGTCCCTTTTCATATAAACTCAAAGAAATAGCCTCAAAACCTCCTAGCCTTGGTAAAAGGTATAGTGGGACGAATAAAATCACTCCCATTAAAAATGTCCCCTGGAAAAAATCTAACCAAGCTAGGGTAGAAAAGCCTCCTATGATGACGTATAGAACCACAATTAGAGTTCCAAAAAGAATCCCACTTTGATAACTAACGCCAAGGAGAGTTTCAGAAAGCTGACCTAAACCTATCAATCCAGCAGATATATAAACTGTATAAAAAATACAGCAAAAAGCAGAAGAAAAATTTCGAATCCCTCCAGAAGAATCCAATGAATTTGCAAAGAGCCCAGACAGAGTCACTGTGTTTGTTTCTTCAGACAAAACTCGAATTTTTGGAGCAATTAATCTCCAATTAAAAAACATACAAAGTATTAGCCCTATAGCTATCCAGATATTGAACACCCCTCCTAAAAATATCATTGCTGGATATCCCATGAATAACCAGTTACTCATATCACTTGCATGGGCAGCAAGAGCTGTTAACCAAAAATTGAGAGAACGTCCCCCAATAATAAAATCAGAAGAACTCATATGGCGCTTGCAAGATAAAATTCCAATCGCTAACGCAATCAACAAATAGACAAAAACTGCTGTGAGGGTCGTCTGCATAACTCAATGATTTTCTAAATTTGAATCTTCAATAACTTGCCTCAGGAAGGGTAAATCAAGGCTGCTTTTTAATAAAGGAGGAATTGAGTTTTTCTAGATGCTTTCTAGCATCCGCCTCGTCAGATCATATACTGAATTGACTCAGCTGTTTCATCATTTCAGGCTCATCTTTTTCCAAAATCAACCCAAAGAAAAAGCGCTCATCATGGGTCAATCGAAGTTGGACAGGCCGTGAGGAAAATTTCATCCTTTCAATAAATTCTAAGAGTTTTGCTTTTTCAGCTACCTCCATGACAAAGTAAAAGACATCTTCTTGCGCCGTTAAAAACATTCTTTTCTTTTGGAGCACTTCAAGCAAAAAAGTAAAAAAAGTTTTTAAGTGTTGAGGAGGAACCAAGCTCCGTTTCTCTACAGGATAAAGGGCATGAAAAAAATTATCGAGTAGAAGGCTGTGTCGTTGAGCCTCAGCACCTAATAAGTCATGCAGTGCTGAAAGCACCTCATTTTGTTTAGAAATCATCCCTCCATTATAATCACGCACCTCCCCTACGACTTTTTCTAGCTCTTTTAAAACGTAAAGACGAGCCTTGTATAGATCAACCGATTGATCATCTCTCAAAAAATCTGTCAAATGGAGTTCCACTTTGAAAACGAGCGCTTCCTTAAAGTATTTTTTTCTAAGCATCCCGATCTTTTTCACCCGTTCAACCTGTGGATGTAAGTGATCTAAATGATCAAGTAATTCTTCAGCACTTTCCAAGTGTGGGAGTAAAACACGCGCTAAAATCACTGTAAAATAAAGCTTTTGATCCGTTTGTCCGTGAAAAGAAAGGATGATTTGAGGCAAATCTCGCGAAAACTTAAGCTGCCCCCCTAAAGTCACAACATGCCGCATCACCTCTTCTTCATTACGAGGCATAAAAAGAGGGCGCTGCAAATGTTCGACACGTCCCTTCAGAACTAACGGAAGTTCCCGTTTAAGAAGAGCTTGCTCATTCGAATCAATCTCCGTGTAGAGGAGGAGAAGAGGATACTCGCCATCTTCATATTCATATACGCTTTCTGGAAAGCTCTCAACCCCAGGAATGAGCGCCTGTATCGCCTTAAGCAGGTGTTTGTCCGAAAAGATTTCATGCTCTCGCAAAAAATTAAGCCCAACTGAAATTCCTAAGACTTGACGGCTCCCAAACGGGTGATGCAACCACCGCCTTTTCACTTTAACAAATAAGTGGCGCCTCTTAGCATTTTCTTCAATTTTTTGGATGAGCTTTCTCTTGAGTTGATAAAGCCCTGCCAGGTTCTCACTGATTTGCCGCACTTCATGAAAGCGGAGGCTTTCTTGATGAGATCGAATAAAATAATGTTGCATTAGCGAAAAGAAGTCATAATCAAATTTTTCAGGGAATCTTTGAAGAATTTTGGCCACCCGTTCTTGAACACGGATCCGCTTTTCTTCGAGGGTCATTCCTTTCAACTCTAAAATACGGTTGGAATGATACGGCGAGCGTAATCCGACCAAAAGTTCGTGCTTGAGAACCTCGACATGCCCTTTAACCTGTTCCCAAATCGAGCGACTTTGAAATCTCATTTCAAGTTCTGCTACAACATTGGTATCATCGACTTGTGATAAAAAAAACAGGACCGGTTTTCCAGGAAGAGATCGCTTCACCATTTCATAAAAAAAAGTTCCTAAGCCTGGCTGATCTTGGCAAAGAAGAAAAAATGAAACCGTATTTTCTATCGGATCAAAAAGAGAGTAAGTAATCGAAGGAAAAGGAACTTGAGTGTGCTCTAAAATGCGCTGAATTGCGGCTTGAACTTCAGGGCGGTGACTGATCTCCTGTGCCAATGCTTTCATAAATAGGCTCCAAGCTCCTCGCTATTTGATCATCACTGATTTTCGTTCCTGGAAAAAGCATACGCTCATCTTCCTTAAAACTTAATACGTGTAATGGGATGCCATTTTTTGAAGCAAGGAAAATTGAACGAGGATGCAATGGTGTACTCCCGCTTTTTGCATAAGCTAGCGCTTGATCGTAAGAAAGATGAGAAAAAAGAGAAGCATTAGCATCTTTTTTGGGATCTTTCTCATAAAAACCCGGAACATCTTTATAAAACTCGACTTTTTCAGCCCCAAATGCAACCCCTAGGGCAACAGCTGTCGTATCAGATCCACCACGCCCAAGAGTTGTGATTTCTTTGGCTTGGCTCACTCCTTGAAACCCTGCCACTATAACTACTTTCCCTTCATCGAGATGCTGCTTGAGCCGCAGAGGACGCACAGCTAGAATGCGAGCATCTAAATGATCATCAGATGTCATGATTCCAGATTGACTCCCAGTTAAACTGATAGCTTGAACACCTTGATCAGCTAGCGCCATTGCTAGAAGTGACATGCTGATTCGCTCCCCAACAGAGATAAGCATGTCTTGTTCCCGTTTAAGTGGATTTGGAGAAACTTTGCGAGCAAGGTCCATGAGTTCATCTGTCATCTGTCCCATAGCACTTACAACGATAATGAGCCTTATATCTGATTGAAATTTTTCTTTCACAATCTGCGCCACACGGCAAAAATGGTTTGGCGTTTCAAGAGCCGCACCTCCAAATTTCATCACCAAAGTCTTCAAGATAAACCTATTTTAATAACGCTTGTGATTTCTTAAATTTTCGCTCAGATACTCTAACCTTGTTTTGAGCACATAGACCATGATAACAAGAACTCAAAACAAGGTTAGAATAGACGAGAAAAGGCTGCAATGAAAAATAAAATGATTATCGGGATGGGTTCATATAGTTTCGCGATTAGTAGCTACTGCTGGCGCAAAAAAAAACTCCACATCTTAAGCAAGTTTCCCTCTGATCAAAGTCTCCTCTAATATATCTTGGGATTAGATCAGCTAACTCAGCACTTTTTTTAACATGGGTCCCAAAGTATTCGTCTTCTTCTATTTTTTTACCATTATACTCTATCACAGAAAAGTCATAACCCTTTTTTTGAGAAAGTCGATTAGTTGCCAGACGATCAATGATCCGATGCTTCACAGCATGACCTGTATCAAAGAAAGCCAATTCTAAACTAAAACTCCTCTTACCAGGAAATCTCACATGAACTTGATAGGATGGGTTAGGAATAAAATTAACATCAAAAACTCTAGTAGGGATAAACCAGTTCCATTCCCAACGCGAAGAAATCTCAGGAAAATACTTTTCCAAATAGGCGTTCACATCGTCAATTGTATTCCAATTAAATCCTCTAACATCGTTGTCAAATAAAGGCTTGTAAGTTCCATTACACAGCCAAATCGCTTTGAGAGATTTTGTATCCCCGGTGATGATAACTTGAGACCCTCCTCCCTGCGAATAGGTCCAAGTATTACACTTTGGAAGGCAGGTCAAATCTCTACCTTTCTCTGCTACTAAAGTCGCCATTTCCTTAATCCTCCGAAAAAAAAGTAAGTCCATAAACAGGTAGGAGTATATTCCAAAATGAAAAAAAATTAAACGATCAATTTACTTGCTGTTTTTTTTAAATTTTTTTTTACATTCTCTTGAACTGGAAATAAGAAAAGTTGACGCGAGTAAATTTTAAACTTTTGAAACCCAAAGTTGCCATTTAGATCTACTTTCTGGTTTGATAGAGAAAAGTGCCTGCAAAAATGTTTTTCGATGATCTCATAGTATACTCAAACAACTTCAAAATATGAGAAGAAAGACTTTTTTACAGATTCTTTATCGCAAAGAAGAGGTGAAAATAAGTGGCAGCTTGGGTTTTTGAAGTTTCTTGAGTATAAAAGTTGCTTTATTAGTATTTCTTTGCTAGGCTTTTTGGATTAACAGCGCTGTGCTGCAGTGAATTTATTTCCCATTCCAGTTCAGTCTGTTAGCAAAGCCCCTTCTTTCGGTGAAGTTGGCATTGAAATTATAAACTTATGGAGAACCCTTTAAACATGTCCAAAGAATTAGAATACGACTGGAACGAAAGCAAATACATCGACGATGTCGATTTCGAAGAAAAAGATGCGAAACTTTTTGAAAGCTTGCTCAACCAAAAGGAAGAAGTTGCCGGTGAAGGTTCCATTGCTTCAATGGAAGTCGGTCAAATCCTTAAAGGTGATATCTGTTGAACTCACACCCGATTTTGTCGTTGTTGACGTTGGACTCAAATCTGAAGGGCTTATTCCTATTAACGAATTTAATAATCCGAATGAATTGACTCTTGGTAACGAAATCGAAGTTTTTCTCGATCGAACTGAAGGAGATGATGGACAAATTGTCTTGTCTCGCGAAAAAGCGCGTCGCCAACGTCAATGGGAATACATCCTCGAACACTGCGAAGAAGGTTCGATTGTAAATGGTAAAGTCATCCGCAAAGTGAAAGGTGGCTTGATGGTCGACATCGGAATGGAGGCGTTCCTCCCCGGTTCTCAGATCGACAACAAACGAATTAAAAATATCGACGAGTATCTCGACAGATCCTTCGATTTCAAAATCCTTAAGATCAACATCGAAAGAAAAAATATCGTCGTCTCACGCCGTGAGCTTCTCGAAGAAGAACGCAGCTCTAAAAAAGCCGAGCTCCTTGAAGAAATTAAAGAAGGCGAACTACGCAAAGGGATTGTTAAAAACATTACTGACTTTGGAGTCTTCCTCGACCTTGATGGAATCGATGGCCTTCTTCATATTACAGACATGACTTGGAAGCGCATCAAACACCCATCTGAAATGGTACAGCTCAATGATGAACTCGAGGTCATGATCCTTCATATCGATCAAGATAAAGGACGGGTCGCTCTTGGGCTCAAGCAAAAAGAAACCAATCCTTGGGAAGAAATCGAAAAGAAATATCCTCCAGGAACTCTTATTCGTGGGAAAATCGTCAATCTTGTTCCTTATGGCGCATTCATCGAAATCGAGCCTGGAATTGAAGGTCTGATCCACGTATCAGAAATGTCATGGGTGAAAAACGTGACAGATCCTAGTGAAGTTGTGAACAAAGGTGACGAACTCGAAGCTGTTGTTCTTTCTGTTCAAAAAGAAGATGGAAAGATTTCACTTGGAATCAAGCAAACAGAGAAAAATCCTTGGGAAGACGTCGAACAAAAGTATCCCGTTGGAAGTACAGTCAATGCTGAGATTCGCAATTTGACCAACTATGGCGCGTTTGTTGAGCTTGAGCCAGGAATTGATGGACTCATTCACATTTCAGACTTGAGCTGGATCAAAAAAGTATCACACCCATCTGAAGTTCTCAAGAAAGGTGATAGCGTTGAAGCGATCATCCTTTCTGTTGACAAAGAAAGTAAAAAAATCACCCTTGGAATCAAGCAACTTAGCAGCAATCCATGGGAATCGATCGAAAAAACTCTACCCATTGGAACTGTCGTTAAAGGTATTGTGACAAAACTGACAGCTTTCGGAGCTTTCATTCAACTAGAAAATGGCATTGAAGGTCTAGTTCACGTTACAGAGCTCTCTGACCAAGCTTTTGGTAAAGTCGAAGAAGTTGTTAACGTTGATGATGAAGTCACTGCAAAAGTCATTAAACTCGACCCAGAACACAAAAAAATCTCGCTTTCTATTAAAGAATTCCTCATTGAGGAAAATCAAGAGAATCGAGATGACATCGTTGTTGAAACAGCTAAGAAAAAACCCAAAAGGGTAGAAGAAGATGAGGAAGAAGAAAACGAGGAGGAATAATCCCGTTTCCTTCATAACCAAAACGTAAGAGCATTAGGATGAATAAAGACTTAGTCGCTATTTTTGAATACCTTGAACGAGAAAAAGGGATCAAGCGAGAAACGATTATCAAAGCCATTGAGGAATCGCTTCAAGTCGCTGCACGAAAAAGTGCTAAAGGCGCTGGAACCATTTCGGTCGAAATCGATCCTCGCAACGGTGAAATCAAAGTGATCGCAGAGAAAGAGATCGTTGAAGAGGTTACCTATCCCGATGAAGAAATTCTCATTGAAGAAGCACGTGAACTCGATCCTACGTGTGAGCTTGGTCAATTCATCCGTGTGACTGTTACGCCAGCTGATTTTGGACGAATTGCCGCTCAAACAGCCAAGCAAGTGATCTCTCAAAAACTTCGTAGCGCAGAGCGTGACGTCATTTACGAAGAATACCGCCACCGCATTGGTGAAATTGTTTCGGGAACTGTAAAGCGTCTTGTTAAAGGTTCCACGCTGATTGTTGACCTTGGAAAAGTCGAAGCCATTCTTCCTGATCGATTTTACCCCAAAACAGAAAAATATCATGTCGGTGATCGCATTCAAGCCCTTCTTTGGGAAGTACGTGATACTGAAGGGGGCGGTGCAGAAGTCGTACTTTCTCGCAGCCATCCAGAAATGGTCGAACAACTCTTCATCCAAGAAGTTCCTGAGTTGCACGAAGAAACTATTGGAATTAAAAAGATCGTGAGAGAAGCTGGATACCGCACAAAAATCGCTGTCTACTCGAATGATCCAAAAGTTGATCCTCTAGGTGCTTGTGTCGGTGTACGAGGCACACGCGTTAAAAATATTATTAGAGAGCTCAATAATGAGAAAATCGACATTGTCATCTATACAAATGACCCTGTCGAACTTTTTCAAAGCTTGGTTCATCCGATAGAGCCTAAAAAAATTCAATACGATAGAGCAAAAAATGCGATTTTTGCCGTTGTAGAAGATGAAGATTATCCGATTGTAATCGGAAAAAGAGGAATGAATGCCCGCCTCAACGCTGAACTGATTGGCGCTGAGATTGAGGTAAAGAAAATGAGTGAGTATCAAGCTGCACTTACTTTTGAGAAACAACAACTTTCTCAAGATGTAGGCCCTGAGCTTGATATGGAACTTGAACAGGTCGAAGGCCTAAACCAATTTGTTATCGACAGCTTAAAAGAGGCTGGATACAACACTCCACGTAAAATTCTCAATGCTCCCATTGAAGAATTGATGAAGTCGACAGGTATCAGCTCTGAAATGGCTCAAGATATCATAGAAAAAATCCAGAAAATAAGGACCTAATTTTGGCAAAAAACCTCAAGCTAACAGTCAAAAACACTCAGCTTGCAGAAGCCCTAAAAAAGAGCAAACTTAAAAAAGAAGAAAATGCTCAGCCTAAAGAAAAAGCCAAAGAAAAGCCAAAAGCTGCTGCAAAACCAATAATACCGGCTGAAAGTGAAAGCCAAGCGGTCACTGCTGTCCCAAAAGAGCCAATCGAAGCAGCTCAAGAGCCGGTCGAAGCAGCTCCTCCAAAAGTCGAAGAAAAAAAAGCCCCTCTTCCTTCCGAAAATGTAGAAAAGCCAAAAGCAAAACATCATGCTTACGAAAAGCACAAACCTCACAAACACATTGAAGCGCATCCCCCAAAAACTAAACACGCTCCCCCTCTTAAAAAGCCCGAAAATGAGGAAGACAAATCTACGATTAAAGACATTAAGAAAAAGGATTCAGAGCGGACTTTCAAAGATGAGAAAAAACAAGAGGGATACCGCGCAGAATTTAGCCGTGTCACACGTGACGTCAAATCTAACCGATTTGATTCCCGTGATCGCCACGGGCTAAGGGTCGGAGAAGAGCGAACTTACCGTCGTAGACGTCCCCGCTTTCGGCCAGCAAATAAAGAACCAATTGAAATTGTTCGACCCAAAAATCTTTCAGTACGCATTCCCATTTCGATCAAAGATTTAGCTCAAGCGATGAAGCTTAAAGCTTCAGAGCTCATCTCTAAACTCTTCATGCAAGGGGTGGCTCTAACCCTCAACGACTATTTAGATGACGAAACAACCATTCAACTTCTCGGACATGAATTCGAGTGTGAAATCACAATTGACACAAGCGAAGAAGAGCGTCTCCGCATCACCGACAAAACCATCCAAGAAGAAATTGCCGATGCGGATGAAAAACACCTAGAGTTTCGCGCACCCATCGTTGCCTTCATGGGTCACGTTGACCATGGAAAAACAAGCCTTATTGATGCCATCCGCAAAAGTAACATTGCGGGCGGTGAAGCCGGAGCCATTACACAACACATCGGTGCTTTTAAGTGCCACCGCGAACATGGTGACATCACGATTTTAGACACACCTGGACACGAAGCCTTTTCCATGATGAGGATGCGTGGCGCCACAATTACCGATATTGTCGTTCTTGTCATTGCCGGTGACGAGGGAATTATGCCTCAAACTGATGAAGCGATCAAACACGCGAAAGAACAAAATGTTCCCATGGTCATTGCAATCAACAAGTGCGATAAAGTTGGCTTTGACGCAGACACCATTTATCGTCAATTAGCCGACCGCGAACTCCTCCCTGAAGCATGGGGCGGATCTGTGATCACAGTGAAATGCTCAGCTTCAACCGGTCAAGGAATTCCCGACTTACTTGAAATGCTTATCCTTCAATCTGAAGTTTTAGAGCTT
This sequence comes from Simkania negevensis Z, assembly GCF_000237205.1. Lineage (GTDB taxonomy): Bacteria > Chlamydiota > Chlamydiia > Chlamydiales > Simkaniaceae > Simkania > Simkania negevensis. The sequence goes on from NC_015713.1 coordinate 1,829,875, forward strand.
AAGGCAAATCCAGATGCACGAGCTAGAGGAACAGTTGTTGAGTCTGAACTTCACAAAGGCTTTGGAGCCATTGCAACAGTGCTCGTTCAAAATGGAACGTTAAGACTAGGAGATGCTCTCGTCATTGATGAGATTTACGCTCGCGTAAAAACGATGCACGACGAACATGGGAAAAGTATCCCAGTTGCAGGTCCTTCTACACCTGTTAAAATTACGGGTCTTTCAGGTGTTCCTGCTGCAGGGAACGAATTTATCTCAGTTGAAAACGAAAAAATAGCTCGAAAACTTGCAAGCGAACGGGCTTCTGGAACAAAACGTGCAGTGATTCAACGCCGATCTGAAGGCCTGGAAGGGCTCATGCAGCGTCACCAAGAACTCACAGAAAAGAAAGTCTTAAATCTCATCATTCGTGCAGATGTTCAGGGCTCTGTTGAAGCCTTAAAGAGTTCTCTTCTCAACATTAAGAGTAAAAAGGTCGAACTGAACTTTATCGCAGAAGGAGTTGGTGAGATTTCTGAGTCAGATGTCGAACTCGCTGTTGCTTCGAATGCAGTTATCATCGGATTTCACACCCAAGTCGAAAGTCATGCTGAAGATATGATTAAACGGGAAAAAGTTGTGATCAAGCGGCGCAACATCATCTATCAAATTCTAGATGACGTCACAGAGCTGATGCTCGCAACTCTCGATAAGGTACGCAAAGAAACCGAAGCGGGAACAGCCGAGGTAAAACAAGTATTCAAATCTTCTCAATTAGGCTTAATTGCTGGTTGCCAGGTCTCTGATGGTATCATCAAACGGAATCAATTCGCGAAAGTCATTCGTAAAGGTGAAATTGTTTGGGAAGGCAACATTGCTTCTCTAAAACGGGTTAAAGAAGACGTGAAGGAAGTGGCAAAAGGACTAGAATGTGGGATTCTGCTCGAAAAATTCAACGATTATCAAGAAGGCGACGAAATTAAAACCTTCGACATCACCTACATTCAACAAGAGCTATGACCAAAAGAACTGAGCGCCTTAACTCCCTTTTGAAGGAAGTCTTGAGTGAAGTCATTCGTCAAGACGTTAAAAATCCAAAAGTGTCTGAACTGATCACTATCACTGAAGTAGATATTACAAAAGATCTTCACCATGCAAAAGTCTACATTAGCGTGATCGGTGACGAAAAAGAGCGGAAAGAAACCATTGATGCTCTCCAATCAGCAGCAGGCTTCATTTCAACGATAGCCTCTAAAAAGGTTGTCATGCGTTATTTTCCCAGTTTGAAATTTATTTTAGATAGAACAGTTGATAAGCAGATGAAAATCGACTCTATTTTGAAAGAAATCGAAGAAGAAAAAAAGTCACGTGAACAATAAACCTATGAGCTACTCTGAAGGCATCCTCCCCGTAAACAAAGAAAAAGGACGCACGGCATTTTACCTCGTAAAAGTCTTGCGAAAGCTTTCTGGTATCAAGAAAATCGGCCATGCTGGGATCTTAGACCCTTTTGCGACAGGTGTCATGGTGATGCTTCTTGGCCGCCCCTACACGAAAATCTCCGATAAATTTCTTCAACATGATAAAGAGTACCTTGCAACCGTTAAGCTTGGAGCCTCCACCACAACTTACGATTGTGATGGAGAAATCACAAAGACAAGTGACCATATTCCCACAGAGACTGCTATCGAAGATGTTGTGAAAGAATTTCAAGGCTCTATCAGCCAAATTCCTCCCATGTATTCTGCAAAAAAGGTCAATGGACAAAAGCTCTATGTTTTAGCAAGACAAGGGATCGAAATTGAGCGTAACCCCATTCAAATTCAACTAGAAATAGAAGTTCTCGACTATTCTTACCCTGAGCTGAAGCTGCGCATCAAATGCTCAAAAGGGGCTTACATGCGAACTCTTGCTTATGACATTGGCCAAAAGCTAGGAACTGAGGCTCATTTAGTTGAACTGACAAGAACACGAAGTGGTCCATTTGAATTAAAAGATTGCATTGACGCAAAAAGCCTTTCTGACCGATCCTTTAATTTTACCCCTTATTTGAGGAAAGAGGCGTGAAAGTAGTCACCAGATTAGAAGATGTCCCTCCAGCAGTCGCTCCTATCGCACTGACAATTGGGATCTTCGATGGGATTCATTTAGGCCATCAGGCAATCATTAAGGAACTGCACAAGCTCACACGGAAAACGGGAACGCGTGTCCTTTTGACCTTTTCGAATCATCCTTCGGAAATCTTTCAACCTCAGTCGCCTACTCCCCTTATTCTGTCCTTCGAGCACCGTCTTCACCTCCTCAAACTCTATGGAATCGATTTGGTGATCGCGCTTCCCTTTACTCGGGAATTTTCTGAGCAATCGTATGTCGAATGTATGGAAGCTTTGCGAAAAAAACTTCCCTTTCAAGAGTTGGTTTTAGGAGAAGGTGCTTCTTTCGGGAAAAATCGCGAGGGAGATGAAGAGCGTTTGAAAACTCTAGCTAGTCAAATGGGTTTTAAAACACATTATTTGAAAAAAGAGCGGCACCACAAAGAAATGATTTCTAGTGGAATGGTCCGTAACTTTGTTCAGGAAGGAAAACTCAAAAAAATCAAAAAATACCTAGGTCGCCCCTATTCGATTTGGAAACTCCTTGAGCCAAACGCACTCAAAAAAGAAAACGAAACCCTCCACTCTTGGTCTTTTGAAACCTCCCAGCTTTGCTCTCTTCCTTCAGGTGTCTACGGAGTTGATTTTGAAGGAGAGCCAGATACTCTCCCTGCAATCGCCTTCATCCAAAATAGTCAAGATCTCAGTGGGTCGCTTTCAACTGTCACAGTTTATCTTGAATCTGAGCCTCCTAATACCCCCTCTGTCAACCTTTCTTTTGTCGAATATCTTCACCCAGAGATCGACCCAACTCTCTTCCAGTCGACCCCACAGTCGATTTTGGAAAATCTTTCTGCTCAGCCCTCTTTATCCTAATTGGAAATTGTGATAGAATTTCTTCAAAAATTATATTCAGGCTAGAATGTCAAAACTTTCTTGTGGAATCGTCGGTCTTCCTAATGTCGGCAAATCAACTCTTTTCAATGCCTTGCTCAAAAAGAAACAGGCAGGCGCTTCAAATTACCCTTTTTGCACCATTGATCCCAATGTTGGAATTGTCGATGTTCCCGACAACCGGCTTGAAATCCTTTCAAAGATTACTAAAAGCCGAAAAATCATTCCTGCTGTGATGACCTTTGTCGACATTGCAGGACTTGTCAAAGGAGCTTCCCAAGGCGAAGGACTTGGGAATAAATTTCTAGCAAATATCCGTGAAACCGATGTGATCATCCACGTTGTCCGCTGCTTTGAAAATGATGAAGTGATCCACGTTGAAGGAAAAATTGATCCTCTCAGTGATATCGAAGTGATCAATTTAGAACTCATTCTAGCTGATATGCAAATGGCTGAAAATTCCTTGCAAAAACTCGAGCGACAAGCCAAAGGCAACAAAGAACTCATTCCAACTGTGAATCTACTCAAAAAAATCCTTGTGCATCTCAACGAAAACAAGCCCGTGCGCTCTCTTGATTTCACAAAAGAAGAACAAGAACTGCTAAAACCCTACCATTTTATCACTGCAAAAGAAGTCATCTATGTGACAAATGTCTCAGAAGCAGATCTTCCTTCAATGGACAATCAGTACGTTCAACAGGTGAAAAAATTTGCAGCTAACGAAAATAGCCAAGTGATCCCTATCTGCGCCAAACTCGAAGAAGAGTTGGTCCTGTTGGAAGAGCAAGAAGCTCAAGAGTACCTCGAGTCTCTTGAACTTAACGAACCGGGGCTCAATCGTCTGATACGTGTGGGTTTTGAGACACTAGGGCTCATTACGTTTTTAACCACTGGAGAACAAGAAACACGGGCATGGACCATTAGAAAAGGGACACTCGCCCAAGAAGCTGCCGGAGCCATTCATACTGACATTCAGAAAGGCTTCATCCGAGCAGAAGTCGTCACATTTGATGACATGGTTGAATGTCAAGGCCGCGTTAAAGCCAAAGAACAGGGAAAGGCGCGGATGGAAGGAAAGGATTATATCGTTCAAGACGGCGATGTGATCTTATTTTTTCACAATTAACATGTGGTGAAATATGAGTCTATACTTTCGTTTAACACAGACTGTTTACGACGGCACAACTTCGAATTTCATTTCGAACATCCTAATGCGTCCGACTCAGAGTCTTTTTGATCAACGTACTTATTATTTTTATACAAAAGAAAAAACAGACGACTTTTCACACATCTGTTTTGATGAAGTCACTTCAAAAGTGGTCCACTATTTTAATCTCTTTGTCGGTGTGATTCACAGCTGCTACTGCATTTATAATCTCGTCGGCTTTGCCATAAAAGTCTTTTCCTATTTGACACAGCCTAGCATCGCATATTTCTTAGCTGAAAGCGCAATTTCCGAAAGCTTTGTCAACAAGACCACTCAATGGCCTATGATCAACACATCTGCGATCAGTCGCTGCCCTCCAAAAGTTGATCCAACAGATGAAGAATTGGAAGCCATTAAAACCATTAAAACTACTGAACTCGTTGATATCTGGAAGAGCGCCTCCAATCATTCTAAAAAAAAAGGGATCGCTGAAGATTTAAACCTATGGCTCACTCTTATCGTCCCTTATCCTGAGAAATACACATATATAGCTAAAGAAGTGGCCCCGGAAGCTTCGGCCACCTTGGAGCAGAATATCAAGCTCATCATTTACCAAATACGCAGAAACAAAGAACTCTCAAGTGATGTGATTGAGCGACACATCCTAGCTATTGTCGATAAAGCCTATCTCTCAGAAGAAGAAAAACGCACTCACCCTTCCCATTCCGAGGATCCTTTAGAAAATCGGATTGCTTGTTCTCCCACTTGGATCGAAGTCACACAACAAGTTTACAAAGAACTCAAAGGTGGCGGAACGGTAGAATCACGTCTATTACTTTATCTGCAACAAATCAAAGAAGACATCATTCATGAACTTTCTGAAGAAATGCAACGTGATGGCTCGTTGCCGAATATTGAATGGCATGGACTCAATATGGGGCGGATGGTCATAGGAAAAGAAATAGGTCTAGATCGCTCCAATTTGAAATACGATTCAACGTTTAAACTCCCCGTTTCAATACAAATTATCTTGAAATATCCTATCCTCTACCGCTTTTTCCAGCGGTGTCCACCTCAAGAACTCAAAGACCGTCTCATCAAAAAAATCTCTTACGATCATCAAGGAAAAGGATCAAACGGGCTCGATCAAGAGCTGATGGCATTCATTGAGCCTTATGCTGAAACCTATTTCAAAGACAATAAGATAGATTACGAAGATGATAAACTCCCAATGGAGGCTTGGGGTCTAGCAAATCATATTACAAAACATTTCTTTGATTATGATAATAAAGAAAAGAAATACCACTTTAATGACCTTGGTGCAAAAGCTCTCTTAACCTCGATTGGGATACCAGTATGAGCCTTCCTGTCAAAGAACGCCCAGATGCCATCTATACATTTGAAGGAAAAACTTACGAAAATACCTCTTTTTCTAAGACTGGCATCCCTATTGTTGGCCAGCCATTGAAGATGGAAGCCTATGTCCATAAAGAATATACTCATGTGACAAGCCTTGAAGGAAAACGATTTAAGTCTCAGCTAGAAGAGGCTGCTAAAATTTACGGAGAGCAGCTTCATGAAATTCAAGGGGATGGCAATTGCTTAACTACAGCTTTTGCAACAAGCTTTCTTTACTTGCTCAATGGAAACGCTACACTCATTGCAACTTTCGATAACATTCTTATCGGTCTTGATGCTCATAAAAATATCCCTCCCGTGCGTCAAACGATTGAAAAGTTAAAAGTTAAAAATGACTTAGAGCTAAAGCAAATTTTAGCGAGTAATGAAACCATGTTTGCATTTTCTTCTGTTATCAGACACCTAGCTCGTCAAAAACTTCCAGAACTAGGAGAACCTTTTAGCCTTCTCATTGACGAAATGGTCCCTGAAGAAGATGGAAAAGAAATTGAGATTGCCTGTATCGGAGGGCTTTGTCAGCTATTAAACATCTGTGCAGATGTGATTTACTTGCGTAAAGATTACGATACTTTCAAAATCGAACGTTATCCCAATGAAACTGGCAAACCTGACCTTGTCATTTTACGCAAAGCAGCCCACTTTCTCTCAATCATTCTTGACTCAAAAAAATCAATAGAAGAAAGAACCAATGAGCTTGGTAAAGACCGAATCTCATCTCCAGCTGATGTGCCCCCAATGACTCAATCTGTAACCCAAGAATCGTTTAGTCGCAAGTGGCTATTTGCACTGCTCGCTCTTGCTATCCTCGGTGCACTCTACTACTTTTTCAACAAAAACTAAAGCTAGAGTTCAGGTTAATAGAAAGGTTCAGAAAACTCGTGGCAACATCATCTAAGGCCATATCAGGAAAATTCCTGATCTGATAAACTGGCCTGCATGGCTGAAAAAACCGAAAAGGCAACCCCGAAGAAACTCCGTGATGGACGGAAAAAAGGACAGGTTGCCAAATCAAAAGACTTTCCTGCCGCATTTACTTTTGCAGCATCATTTGCGCTAATCGTAGCGTCGGCTAACTTCTTTTTCGAGAATCTTGCAGGGTTCATGATTATTGCCTTTCAAGGAGTTAGAGAAGGAAGTCAAATCATTTCCCATATCCCTGGCTTTGTTTCAGCAGCTTTCGAAGTCATTTTCAATACGTCAATGCCCTTCATGATTTTCATCTCGATTATTGGGGTCCTTGTAAACTTTCTCATCATCGGCCCTCTCTTTTCGATGCAAGCGATGAAGTTTGACATCAAAAAACTCAACCCTATCAATGGGATCAAAAACATGTTCAAGCTCAAGACATTCATTGAGCTGATCAAGTCTCTTTTAAAGATCACAGGGGCGTTTATTTTGATCTATACGGTAGTTTATGACAGTTTACCGAAAATTATTGCGACCGCTGCAATGCCAATTTTGGGCGCTGCAATCGTCTTTAGCGACTTTTTAGTGAAAGTCGCGGTTCGGATAGGAATTTTCTTCCTCGCGATTGCCATTTTCGACCTGGTTTTCCAAAAAAAGAACTTCGCTAAAGAGATGAAAATGGAAAAATACGAGGTGAAGCAAGAGATCAAAGATACGGAAGGAAACCCCGAGATTAAAGGGAAAAGGCGACAAGTCGCGCAAGAAATTGCCTATCAAGAGGGGCCTCAGGCAACTCGACGTGCCAGCGCTGTGGTTACAAATCCAATTCACATTGCGGTGGCACTCCAATACAATTCCGAGACCGATCCCGCTCCACGCATCTGTATTATGGGAAAAGGAGTAACCGCTGACTCGATCATGAAAATTGCTCTTGAAGAAAACATTCCCATAATGAGAAATCCGATATTAGCACAAGAGCTATACAATAAAGGACAGATCGGCCATTATGTGCCGGAAGAGACCTATGAAGCCATTGCCGAGGTCTTGAAATGGATTGATCAATTAGAAGAAAGTACTGAATACAACGTGGAGATTTTCAAATCATGAAAGGCAGCCTTTTTGGCTTTCTCGGTAGCTCACGCGTTTTGAGTTTTTTTAATCGTTCTAGCGACGTCATTTTAGCCTTTTTTGTGATCGTCATCATTATGATGATTATCATCCCTGTTCCTCCTTCAGTTATCGATTGTTTCATTGCGTTCAACATGAGCCTTTCGATTTCGCTTCTCATGGTTGCCCTCTACATCCAAAAAGCGGTACACCTCTCAATCTTCCCGTCAGTTCTTTTGATTACAACTCTTTTCCGCTTGGGGATTGAAATTGCTGCAACTCGGCAAATTCTCCTTAAAGCCGATGCAGGAGAGATCATCCAAGCGTTTGGAGAATTTGTTGTTGGAGGAAACTTCATTGTTGGGGGTGTTATCTTCTTGATCATCACCATTGTCCAATTTATCGTCGTCACAAAAGGTGCTGAGCGTGTCGCTGAAGTTGCCGCTCGATTCACCTTGGATGCGATGCCTGGTAAACAGATGAGTATCGATGCCGACATGCGCAGTGGAACAATTGATGCCAATCAAGCTCGAGAGCTTCGCTTAGCCCTCCAAAAAGAAAGCCAATTATACGGAGCGATGGACGGTGCCTTGAAATTCGTAAAAGGAGATGTCATTGCCGGTATTGTGATTGCTGTGATCAACATTGTCGGGGGGTTGATCATTGGTAACATGATTCACGGCATGACCATGCTTCAATCAGCCCAAGTTTATACTTTGCTCTCCATTGGTGAAGGTCTTGTTACTCAAATTCCTTCTCTTATGATCTCTCTTACAGCCGGTATTGTAACCACACGTGTTTCGAGTGAAAAGAAAGGAGGAAACCTCGGGAAAGACATCACTTCTCAGATCTTTTCTCATTCCAAAGGGCTCATCCTAGCCGGAATTGTTACCCTTGGAATGGCTTTTTTAAAAGGATTTCCATCTTTTCTCTTCCTTGCAGTTTGCGCAGTTTTGATGTCGGTTGGAATCACTAACTGGGTGAAAGAAAAGAAAAAAGCCAAAAAAGCTGTCGCTGGCGCACTTGGAGCAGCCCAAGTTGAAACTGATGTTGAAGGCCACACTGTTGTACGCGGAGGGCTCGATGATTACGCCCTCACCCTCCCCGTGATTTTAGAAACAGGAAAAGACCTTTCATCGATTATCCGAAAGGAAAAAGGGGGGACTGCTTTTGTTGAAGAAATGATTCCCAAAATGCGTCATGCTCTTTACCAAGATTTAGGAATCCGTTTTCCAGGTGTCCATGTTCGAACAGAGTCCCCTTCACTAGATGCAAATGAGTACTCCATTTATCTCAACGAAGTTCCGCTCGTCCGTGGAAAAATTCTTTCTGGAAGTGTCTTGACAAATGAAACTGAAGAAACGCTAAGACGGTACAATTTACCGTTCACTTCGTCGAAAAATGTTGTCGGACAAGCTTCCCTTTGGGTGGAAAATAAATATGTCGAAGTCTTGAAAAAAGCAGGCATTAAATATTGGGAACCTCTCGATGTGATGATTCTTCACCTTTCCCAATTCTACAAGCAGTACGCTGCTGAGTTCATCGGAATTCAAGAAGTTCGCGCGATCTTAGAATTTGTGGAAAAATCGTTCCCCGACCTCATCAAGGAAGTCACTCGCCTTGTCCCTCTTCAAAAGCTGACCGAAATCTTCAAACGACTCGTGCAAGAGCAAGTTTCTGTTAAGGACCTGCGCACCATTTTGGAAGCTTTAAGTGAGTGGGCTCAAACCGAAAAAGACACGGTCCTCTTAACCGAATACGTTCGTTCTTCTCTCAAACGGTACATCAGTTACAAATACTCCCTTGGGCAAACTGTCTTGTCAGTCTACTTACTTGACCCCGAAATTGAAGACATGGTTCGCGGTGCGATCAAGCAAACTTCTGCAGGATCCTATCTCGCGCTTGATCCCGATTCAGTCCAACTCATTTTACATGCCATGCGCGGTGTCATAGCTCCTACTCCTCCAGGAGGACAACCCCCAGTTCTTCTCACTGCTATCGATGTTCGACGCTTCGTACGCAAACTGATTGAAGGAGAGTTCCCAGATCTACCAACGGTATCCTATCAGGAAATTGTCCCTGAGATACGCATTCAACCTCTTGGCCGCATACAATTGTCATAATTGAAGCCCTAAATTGCTAATTAATAACCTGAACTTTGAGTTTCTTTTACTCATTCTCAGGGATCTTTCTCCATAAACCCAGAGCTCAAGTTAATAATCATCTTCTCCAATTGAGTATAGACTCAAACTATTTCAAAAGCTGGTTTTGGGCAAAACGAAAGCTTTCGGAATTCGTCTATCTTAAATGACTCAATATTAGGAATATGAGATCACTTAAGATCGGCAAATTATGGCGCTTTGGCGCAGCCGAAGATCCAACTTTTGAAGTAGTTTGAGTATAATCCTACTTTTTCTATAGTTTGAAAATATGAACGGCAAAAAATTTTCAGGTGTTCTCGGCATCGGGTTTGGACTTCTCGTCCTCTCTCTTGATTGGTCTATTGTCAATAACGCCCTACCAGCTATCCAAAAAAGCCTCCTTGCAACACTTTCTGACTTGCAGTGGATCATCAATATTTTTGCTCTTGTTGTCTCTGCTCTTCTCGTCACAATGGGTCGACTATCAGATGCTTTTGGTCGAAAAAAAATGTTTGCAGTCGGGCTTTGGATGGGCGTGATCGCATCACTTGGAGCCGCCCTTTCTCCTACAGCAGGGGTCTTAATCATTTTTCGGGCATTTCAAGGGATTGCCGCCTCAATCATCGTTCCTGCATCCCAATCACTCATGACGCATACGTTCCCTGAAAATCAACATGGAAAAGCCATGGGGATTTGGGTCACGATCATCGGAGTAGGACTTTCACTCGGCCCAGTCCTCGGAGGGCTTATTGTCGAATATTTTTCATGGCATTGGGTCTTTTACTTTAACCTCCCTTTTCTTCTCATCAGCTTCTTCCTCGTCACTTCGTGCCTCGAAGAATCTAGAAATGAAAAACAGCCGATAAAGATTGACTTCCCTGGCATCCTTCTCCTGACTTTTTTTCTCGGATGCTTCTTACTTGCCACGATTCAGGCTCCTTCTTGGGGGTGGACAAGTGCAATCACTTTATCTCTGTATGCCCTCTCTGTAGTGACACTGATCGGTTTTGCTTTGAGTCAGTACCACACGAAAGTTCCTCTTATCGAGTTCCATCTTTTCAAAAACCGGCGCTTCATTTCTGGAGCACTGACCAAAGTCGGGATCGCCTTCTCGATTTGGGGGATTTTTTTCCTCCTCCCCCTTTTTTTCCAAAACATCCAAAAATTGTCTCCTGGACGATCGGGTCTTTTTCTCTTAATGCTCACTGCGTGTTTCACTTTGACATCTCACCTCACGGGACGTATTTCAGACCGTATCCCTAAAAAATCTCTGATCCTTGCCGGCCTTTTGCTGATTTCTATATCCTTATTCTTCAACGAGTTCATTTCACCTAACTCCTCACCCTATATCCTTTTGATCTTTCTTGGAATGTTTGGGATCGGATGGGGACTCAGCTCTGGTCCAGGAACTTCTATGGGAATTGCTGCTCTTCCCCGTCATGTGACAGGTGTTGCATCGGGAACTTTGGTGACTTTGCAAGAAATCGGCGGAGCAATTGGGCTTGCGGTGATTGGTACTGTCTTTCGCGTTTACAATAACGGGGTCTTTGAAGAAAAACTCGCGCTGTCTCACCTCGATCTATCTCCTTCTTTAATCGAAAAAATCCAAACATTTGTGAGTTCCAATGATACCCTTGCTTCGATCATTGCCAAACTCCCTGTAGCAACTCAAGAAGAAATTTTTGCGATTTTTCAAGAGGCCTTTATGGTCGGCTTCCATAGAGGCTTATGGATCGCTTTCGGGGTCGTTGCTGCCTTTCTTCTCGTAATTTTTGGATTGCTGCGTCGAGAATCTTGAATTTGTGATGACTCTCTTGTAGAATGAAAAAAAAGAGAGAGATTGTGAATGGCCGAAGATGAAATCGCTCCTGTCCGTGGAATGTCCGCTGACGCAAGTATCCATAAAGCTCAAAAAGCTCATGCCAGACAAGAACTAAATAACATGGCTGCGCGCCAAGCGGAAACCGAAGAAGATTTCCAAAGTTGGGCCGACCAAGCGCTTTTCAACCCGATCACGATGCGCAAAAAATTTGAGAAGCTTGATGATCGAATGAGACGGCCTGTCCAAAAAGAAGAAACTCAAAAAGGGGAAGAAACCCAAGAAAAAGTAGTCGGCGAAACAGATGTCATCGAACAAATCGCCGAAGATTACTATCAGCGTAATCCTGAACTGCAGAAAAAAACGCTTATGCTTCTGCAGCAACGCCTTAAAAATGATGATACCGCTGATACCATTCTCCGCAAACTCGAAGAGTTTTACACCGATAAATCCCTTGCCGATGAAGCGGTTGACTTTTTAATTGAAACGGCGTCGAACCGAGAAGAGATCCGCAATCAACTCCTTCAAGCCAAAGAGCAGTTTAATGCCGCCCATGGTCGAGAAATTCGCGCGGGACGTAATATCGCTGAGCAAGCACGCACGTTCTCCAAGCAAGGGCTAGGAAGCCCAACAGCTCTACGAGACCTTTATCGCAACATTGTCGCTACACCCCGGACACCTCACCAAATTTTCGAAGAGCTCACGGCAAAGTTCAAGTTTTCTGATATGAAAAACATCATTGATTTTATCCTCCACTCTCTCGGGTCGGATATGAAAGCAAAAGGCCCTTCGATCTCAAAAGCAGAACTTCAGCGGCTATTTGGGGAAGCGCGCACGATGCAAGCGATTTTAGGTGTTTTTCGCTTTTTCTTTGCTCGGATGAAATTGATCAAAGGTCAGTTCGATCGTTATGATTTAACGATGCCCAGTCGGATCAACTTCGAGGTGCTTGCCCGTCTTTTAATGAAGCTTCTGCAAGAGCGCTACCCTTCACCTGATAAGATCATCAAACTTTCATTTGTTTTGGGAATTTCTGAAGAAGTCGCAGCACAAATCATCATTTTTACCCAATACCGCGATGCTTTAAGACACATTTCCCCTAAGCTCTTCCAATCAGAGCGTCATCGTCAAGATCTGCTCTTGACAATCATTGAAACTCTCAGTGATCTTGAAGACGAGCTCGAAGAGGAAGAGGAAGAAGAAGAGGAGGAGTAATCAATATGGATCGTTTTCAAGAACTACTTTGGGACTTAGGTGAACTGCTTGAACTTCCCCTTCATGTCGACAAGAACCACGCTTGCCGCATTCTTCTCGATGAAAAACTTTCCATTCATATGGAAATGGTAGAAGAAAGAGATGCCTTATTACTTGCAGCCTTTTTAGCAGAAATTCCGCCAGGTCGCTTCCGAGAAAACGTGCTACGCGAATCTCTCAAAGTCAATGCCACACATCATACATTTGGAACACTTGCCTACATTGAAAAAATCAACACACTTGTGATGCACCGCTACATTCCCGCTGCCACTTTGACCGGTGAAAAACTCGCAGAAATTCTCGAGGGATTCATTGTTGAAGCTGACCAATGGCGTGAAGCGATTCAAAATGGGCAAGCAGCTCCTTCTGAATATCTCAAAACACATGGTGGCCAACCTTCTCCCTATAGCATACCCCCTCAAAGACCATGAGTCTTGAGTCTAAGCTGCAAGGAAAAATCACCTATAATGCTTGGAAACGGATAGGGATTCATGCTCACCATGGAATCAATATTCCCCTCTTTAGTATCCACACTAAAAAAAGCTGTGGTGTAGGAGAGTTTTATGATCTTCTCCCCCTCATCGACTGGTGTGCAAAACATGGCATGGATGTCATCCAACTTTTACCCCTCAACGACTCAGGTCAAGACCCTAGTCCTTACAATGCCCTTTCTTCGTGTGCTCTCCATCCTATTTACCTCAGTTTGCATGCCCTCCCCTACTCTGATGGAATGGAAGTAAAACTTGAGCCCCTACGGGCTCTAAATAGCTCTAAACACCTGCAATATGAGCATATTTATCAGGAAAAACTGCGCTTCTTACGCAAATACATTAAACGGGCAAAAGAGGATCTCCTCAAAGAGGGCGACTATGAAGAGTTTGTCACTAAACATCATTGGCTCAATCCTTATGCACTCTTTCGAGTTTTAAAAAACAAATGCGATCACACTCACTGGAAGCATTGGCCAAAAGAACTCCAAAGTCCTTCTACCCATCAATTGAAAAAACTCTACTCTGAGCACTCCAATGAAATCGAAATCTACTCGATCATTCAATACCTTTGCTTTAAGCAGCTCAAAAAGGTGAAGTCTTATGCTGAATCAAAAGGGGTCTTTTTAAAAGGAGATGTTCCCATTCTTGTCAGTCCTGACAGTGCCGATGTCTGGATGGACCCCACATTTTTTGATTTCAACTACGTTGCGGGAAGTCCCCCTAATCAGTTTAATCCTGAAGGACAATATTGGGGCTTTCCTCTTTATAACTGGCCTGCAATGAAGCAAGATCACTACGAATGGTGGAAAAAACGGCTTCTCACCGCTGCAGAACTTTATCACTTGTATCGGATCGATCACATTATTGGTTTTTTTCGCTTATGGGCAATTCCCCCTGATCAAGATCCTGCTCAAGGGACCTTCGTCCCAAGTGATCCAGCCATCATGGAAGCTCAAGGAGATCGAATTCTTCAAATTCTCGCCGGTTTTACTGATATGCTCCCGATCGGTGAAGACTTAGGACACCCCCCTTCTTTTTTACAGATGAGTCTCAACAAATACGGAATTCCCGGCACAAAAGTTTTTCGTTGGCAACGAGACTGGGCTAATGGAGAAACATTCATTCCTTACGAAAGTTACGAACCCATTAGCATGACCTCTGTTTCTACTCACGATCTTAGCACTGTCAGACTCTGGTGGAAGAAACATCCTAAAGAATCCAAAGCCTACGCTGCCTTCAAAGGATGGAAATATAAAAAAGAACTTTCTCCAGAGTATCAACTCGAAATCCTGTATGACAACCACCATAGTAGTAGCTTGTTTCACATCAATCTCTTGCAAGAGTATCTTGCTCTTGTCCCTGAGCTCACCTGGGAAAATCCAGATGATGAACGGATCAATTACCCAGGAACGCTCAAACCCCATAACTGGAAGTACCGATATAAGTTTCCACTAGAAACGCTTACAACGCACAATGCCTTCAATGAAGGCATAAAAAGAGTCCTTTCTTGATGAAAAATCGACGTTTATGAGAGGCTTTTCCATTTGTGCAAAAAAAAGGAAACGAATATGGCATCTCAAATATCGCTATCTCTAGCGCCTTTGGCATCAACGACTCAACCTTCTCAAGACTTAAACGACTGGCTCATGAAACGTATAGAGCCTGCTAGTATTTCTTGTTTTCATCAGATTTTTGCAAAAAACATCAAAGAACTGACTTCATTTGAAATCGAGAAATTATGGCAGAATTTGATCTCCCCCAAATTGACAATTCAGCTGATTCATGAAGACAATGAATTTTCCCAGGTCCCTCTTGATTCCTCCATTTCAACAGTTGACTGCATCGAACTCAATTCTGTAACAGCCATCACGACATCGATTGGTCCACTGAATGCAAGTGTCGTCTGGGACTTAGCCAAACCAACCTTTCCTCCAGATCTTCAATCTGGCGCCTACTGGGAACATGCACGCTCACTTCAAGAAGCTCTCGACTCCACTACAGCCCAACCCGTCATTTGTGCACAACTCCCACACGAACTAACAAGAGGGACCTATTGGAGAATGGTTTTTGAGAAAAACGTTGGAACCTTATTTTCTCTCACAAGCGCTAGAGATTGCATGAAACAAGTCGGTTCTGGCTACTCTTCTTCCTCTGTCCCTATTGAGCCCCTTCAAGAAGGAAGAGCAGCTGATGAATTTTGGCCTCTCTTAGGAGAAACATCTCGTTTCAAAGAAGCTGAGATAGAAGTCAAACAAGTTGCTTACACTGGCCCCCCTCCCTCTTCTCTGAAAGCAGAGTTTAAGGTCTGCGAATTTGTTCTCACAGATCTCAAAACCTCAGGGCAAAAAACTGTGAGGATGATCCGGTATCAGAGTTGGGGCGATGGATCCTCCCCGAACACACATCACGACATTCAAGAATTTTCAAATCTGCTGAAAACCCTACAACTCCCTGGAGGAATTTGTCTAAATTGCCGCGCAAGTGTAGGACGGTCAGGAACTTTGGCAGCCTATTTCATTCTAGATTCAATTCGCCAAGCAGGGATTCCTCTCACAATCCATTTAATCCTGAAGGTTGTTGAACTGATTCGCAAAAACCGTCACTTTCAAATGATTCAAACGCAGACCCAATGGAGTACTCTCATCCATGCCCTCGCCCTCTAGACATTTTAATACAAAAAAGTCACTACAAGAGCTCGAAAATTCAAATTGGGGTGAACCAAAGTACCCCTCCCATTTGGTCACTGAATGCCATCGGCTGAGGCGAGTTCCATTAGAAGAATTCACTGTTGAAAATTTACGCATCATGATCGGTCAAAATATCAGCTTGCATTTTCTCATTCCTCTTGCAATCGAGTATTTGGAAAAAGATCCTCTCATCAGTGGGGACATGTTCGAAGGTGATCTTCTACTTGCCGTTTTGAGATCTGACCCAAAGTTTTGGGAGGAAAGACCTGACTTAAAGCATCATGTGTATGACATTGCAAAAAATGTTGATGATGATGAAATCGCCGAGAAATTAGAAAGCTATCTCTTTTATAGGAGAACAAGTTGATTCAACTCTTGGCTGCGAGATAAACTCTTAGATTTTATTCTGAAAGGGAGTAACGTAAAGAGTATGAATTGGATGAAATCACTGACGCTTTTTTTACTCTTTCTCCCTTCTCTTTTGCTGGGGCAACCTTCTGATTTGCACTTGAATACTCTTTATCATAGTTTGGACCGGTACTCGATTGCAGAACTCTTTGCTTTCTATCACCTCTATCCCGAAACACCGCAAGGGAAAAACGCCCTATCTGATGCGTGGAAACTCATGAACCTCCACCGCCCTAAAGAAAGCCAGCTCGATGAAAATCTGGCTCTTCCCGATATGGATTTGCAAGCGATCATCTCCTTTGTCAACAAGCAAGCGTTTGAACCCTCGGTGGTTCTTTCAGACGATCAGCTTAGAACAATTGAAAATGTCTCCAATCATTTGTCGAACCGGAAGCTGAAAGGTTTTTCTGTCTGGTCCAAAGAAGAAGTGATGGCCCTTTCTGTCGAAGATATTGACCTCGCCCGTTCCATCTTGATTTATCAGTTTGAAAATGCCGAAGATCCAAAACTTCAAATCCGCCAGTATGAAGCGAGTTTAGATCTCATGGCCTTGCAGATTATGGCTCGCCTTCCTCCCCATGCCTCTGACGAAGATAAAATCCACACCATCAATGATTTTATTTTCCACGAAAAACGCTTTCGCTTTCCTCCCCATTCGATTTGGGCAAAAGATGTCGACGTCTACACCTTTCTCCCTTCTGTTCTCGATAGTCGTTTGGGAGTTTGTTTAGGAGTTTCCATTCTTTATCTTTCGATTGCTCAACGTATGGATCTGCCTCTTGAGATCATTACACCACCCGGACACATCTATGTCCGTTATCAAACTTTAGAAAAAACCATCAACATTGAAACGACTGCGCGCGGAATTTCCCTCCCATCAAAGGTTTATCTTGGAATTAACACCCGTACGCTTCAACAGCGGAATATCAAAGAAGTGATTGGGCTTGCTTTCATCAACCAAGCCGCTGTTGCTTGGCAAAATGAAGATCACAAAACCACAGTTGAGCTTTATGAAAAAGCCCTTCCTTACCTTCCAAATGACCCCTTACTCAAGATGTTTTTGGGCTACAACTACCTGTTTGTCGGAAAAACAAACGAGGGAAAGACACTTCTCGAAGAAATCCGTCATTTGACATTTGACCATGCGGTGTCAAGAGAAACCACCCCCGAAGATTTTCTCGAGGGGCGCACGAATGCTGAAGGAATTCAAACTATTTTCCTCCATGTCGATGAAACGCGGACTTCGATTTTAGAAAAGCAAGAAAAGCTCAAAAAAATTCTCAAGAAGTATCCCCATTTCCGCGATGGGGTCTTGCACCTTGCCATCACTCAATTACAATTGGCGCAAGCTGGAGATGCACTCCAAACTCTATATCAGTATCATGAGTTAGACCCCTCGAATCCCACTGTAGAGTACTACCTTTCAATTGTTCTTTTAGAACGGCTCAAATGTCAAAAGGCATGGGAGCATTTGAAAATTGCTGAAAGACTCACGAGTCAAAGAGACCATGATCCGGAAGCCCTAAAAGGGCTTCGCCATCATCTGCGGAAACTTTATCCCGATCCGAAGGACCAAGTCTTAAAGTCGAGTCTTTAGAATCTCACCTACACGTAATGCGTTTGCAATGATCGTAAGTGCTGGGTTCACTCCAGAAATTGAGGGAAAAAAAGCTCCATCCACTACATACAAATTCTCAAGATCATGTGCCTTACAATCTGTATCGAGGACAGAGGTTTTGGGATCTGTTCCAAAACGGCACGTTCCCACCTGGTGAGCGACCGCAGCAAGGGGAATTTTCTTCGAAAGGTACACCTTGTTTGGAATGATATGAAAGTGTTTTTCACAAGATTCTAGCATTTTTTTTAGTTTATCCATCAGTCGCTTGTGAGCTTCGAGATTGTTGGGAGTGTAGTCAAGAATGATTTGCCCCTCGTCAGTCACTTTGACACGGTTGTTTGGGTCTGGCAAATCTTCAGATGTGATCCACCATCCCATTGCATGTTCTGCCATTTCTTTGAGTCCAAACCCAGGTGTGAGTGGTGGAGCATCTCCCTCAAGCATTTCTGGCTTAACTTTGCCTAAAAGCTGAATATGCCCTAAAGGAAATTCAGAATCGGGTGCCCCAAAGTAGTAGTTATTTACTCCGAATGTCTTTTGAAAAAATGTTGGATTTTTCTTTTTTGAAATGGCAACAATCGCCGAATTGTTATGGCACATATAATGTCGCCCTACAAGATCTGAGCTGTTGGCGAGCCCATTGGGAAATTTATCAGACTTTGATCTTAGTAATACAGCTGCAGAATTGATAGCACCACAAGAAAGAACAATAATTTTTCCTTCGACAGTTTCGGTTTTTCCGTCGCGCTCATACTCTACTTTTGTCACACGGGTTCCTTTTGTATTTGTCAGAAGCCGATGAACTTTAGCATTGCGTAGCAGAGTCACATTTGGATATTGAAGGGCTTCACGAATACATGTTGTATGCGCATCAGATTTAGCATCGACAAGACAGGGAAATCCATCACATGTATCACACCGAATACACTCACTTTGCTCGCGGTTATCTTCCTTTAACCTGATCCCTATTGGAAGGGGAAACGGATTCAACCCTCTGCTCTTTACAAGGTCAAATAATTCTTGCACCCTTGGTTCATGGCTTAGAGGAGGAAAAGAGTAGTCTGTTTTTTCTGGAGGTTCAGTTGGGTCTTCGCCCCGCTTTCCATGAACAGAATAGAGCTGTTCAGCTGCAAGGTAGTACGGTTGAAAATCAGCATATTTTAAGGGCCAAGCCGGGGAAATTCCCCCATAATGATGGACCTCTTCAAAGTCTTGTTCGCGCAAACGTAGGAGAGCTGCTCCAAAAAATTTAGTATTTCCCCCAACATAATAGTGAGTGCCGGGCTCAAATTCTTTCCCTTTGTGGTCTAACCACTTTTCACCTGGATTGTAACGTCCATTGATAAAAACAGCTCGAGGATCCCAATTTTCTTTTTCACGAGGTAGGTAATCGCCTCTTTCGATAATCAGAACTTTCTTTCCCATCTCTCTGAGCGCATAGGCTAAAGTACCCCCACCTGCCCCACTTCCAATAACGATAAGATCGTAAGACATTACAATTCCTTGGTTGTTTTTTTTTGTTATAGAAAAAAGTAATTATCCTGAACAGGGTTTTGATGGAAAAAACTGTCTTTGAAATGTCTCATAAAGAGAATTTAATACTATTTTCAAATCTCCTTATGGAGTTATGCCGAAAGGTTATATCATCCATAGATACCCAATGTATAGGGCTAAATAAAAGAGTCCATGGAGACGAGATAAAACTCTTCGCCACATGGAAATCCACAAAACCCCTACCATTCCTACCATAACTGGCATGTCAAAGGCTAGCATCGGTGTAGTGAAGATGAGAGGACGGATCACAGCCGATAGTCCCACGATGAAAAGAATATTTAAAATGTTACTTCCCACCACATTTCCAAGAACTAAAGCTTCTTTTTTATGTATTGCAGCTAAAATCACTGTCACAAGCTCTGGGAGTGAGGTCCCAATAGCAATGACTGAAACAGCAATGAAGCGCTCTGGCACATGTAACAAAAGAGCTAGCTGAACGCCTCCATCGACAAGCCCTCGAGCCCCTAAGATGAGAGCAATGAGACTTAGGCAGAAAAAGATAACGGCTTTTTTAAGCGAAACCTGAATTTTGGGAATGACTTCTCCATTCTTCCCATAAAGCCACTCATAGACGAGATAGAGACAAGAAAGTAGAAGAAAACACGCTCCAATCCATCTTGGAATTTCTCCAAGAAACATGATCAAGCCCAAAAGAAGGGAAAAAATGAGCAAGAGAGGCATTTCGATCGTCTTGATTTTTTGGGGGATACGGACAGGGCTGATGAGAAGGGCAACTCCTAGAACAAGTCCAATGTTTGCAATATTCGATCCAATGATATTTCCTAGGGCAACATCACCCGCAACTCCTTTAATCTGTGCGAATGCACTTGTCATCGCTTCAGGAAAAGATGTGGCAAGTGCCACAACTGTGAGACCTACTACAAGAGGAGAAACTCCTGCAGCTAAGGCAATTTGAATCGAGCTACGTAAAAGTTGCAGAGCCCCCCAATAGAGTAAAAGCACTCCAAAGACGACAGTGAGAATGGCCAGGAGCATATTTTTCCTTCAGTATTTCTCATTGATATACTAAAAGGAAAAAAAAGGTAAGTGATGAAATATCTTCTCCCGATTCTGCTTCTTTTTTCTTTGTGTGCAGATGCAGCCAATTTCAAATTGGAATCGCTCCTTACCCATCTTACATCAAATGATTCGAGCGATAACTCTGATCTCACCTTAGATGAAAATCGTTATAATGGAAAAATTCTCAAGCTCAGCGATGGAACCTTATGGTTAGTCGCCCCACAAGATGTTCAAACTACTCAGATTTGGATCTTTCCCTTTCCCTTGAAAATAGAAAAGAGCGATCACCCTGCCTACCCCTATTATCTTGTCAACTTGCGGTCGGGAACAAAAGTTCTCGTACGTCCCATGCGCGAAACCGAAAAAGAAGCTTTAGACACTCCAGCTCCAGAGAAACCATCTCAACAACAAACAGTTCCTCCTAAAGAAGTCAATCCGAATCAACCTGTTGCTCCCCCGCCTCAGCCGACTCCTTTAGATCATTGACAAAACCCCAACTTCTCATTATACTTAGACTTGTTCGGCTAGAAGTGTATCCATTTGGGAGGTAATTATGGCACCACAGTTCACAGAATCTGTTGCTCAAGTTTTAAACCAAGCAGTCAGTGATGCAGAAAAAAGGCGGCACACGGAGGTCACGGAGCACCATGTCCTCTATGCGTTTTTTCAAGATCGGGCAGGCTACTTTCAAACACTGACAACAGCCCTAGGTCTCGACCCCCATCCCCTTCTCTTAGCTCTCGAAAATAAACTCGCATCGCTTCCTACATTTTCTGGGCAAGCAGACCAGGCAAGTTTAAGTCGTGGTTTGCAAAGCCAAATCAATCACGCCCATGTTCTTTCGCAAAAATGGAAAGACTCTTATATCAGTAGCGATCATTTCTTTTACATTTTTTGGGAAACGGCAAGTGATCCGTTTAAAAGCTGGCGTGAAGCTTCAAAATTGAGCCTGAAACAAGTTGAAAAGAAAATCCAAGAAATCCGCGGAGGTAGGCACATGGATTCTCCTAGTGGTGAAGCAAGTCTTCAAGCTTTGGAAAAGTTTTGCAAAAATCTGACCGATTTAGCAAAGCAAGGAAAACTCGATCCAGTGATTGGCCGAGATGAAGAGATCCGTCGTACGATCCAAGTCTTAAGCCGCCGGACGAAAAATAATCCTCTCCTAATTGGAGAGCCTGGGGTGGGGAAAACGGCTATTGCAGAAGGGCTTGCCCATAGGATCATTCAAGAAGACATCCCCGATTCCCTAAAAGGAAAACAATTGCTTGTGCTTGATTTGGGAAGTTTGATTGCTGGAACCAAATTCCGGGGAGAGTTTGAAGAAAGACTCAAAGGAATTCTCAAAGAAATCGAGCAAAGTGAAGGACAAATCATCCTTTTTATCGATGAAGTTCACACATTAGTGGGGGCAGGAGCCTCGGAAGGAGCGATGGATGCTGCCAATCTCTTGAAACCTGCACTTGCGCGAGGAACCCTTCACTGTATTGGGGCAACTACCCTGAATGAATACCAAAAGTACATTGAAAGAGATGCTGCTCTTGAACGCCGTTTTCAACCTGTCTTAGTCAAAGAGCCCTCCTTAGAGGATGCCATTGCAATTTTACGTGGGCTCAAAGAACGGTATGAAAACTATCACGGCGTCCGCATCACAGAAGGGGCTTTGCACGCAGCCGTTTTTCTCTCCCATCGCTACATCAGTGACCGCCAACTTCCCGACAAGGCCATCGATTTGATCGATGAAGCAGCGAGTTTGATTCGGATGCAAATTGGGAGTCGTCCTCTTCCTATTGACACCAAAGAGCGAGAACTCGGAACTTTGATTGTGAAGCAAGAAGCTCTCAAACGTGAAGACACTCCTGTAGCAAAAGGCGAAGCTAAAAAACTCGAAGAGCAAATTGCCAAAACTAAAGAAGAGCTCAGTATTTTGAGAGAGCAGTGGAATCAAGAAAAAAAACTCATCGAAGAACTCAAAGAGAAAAAAGGAGAACTTGAAAACCTCCGTTTCTTAGAAGAAGAAGCAGAACGGGCTTCTGACTACAACCGCGTCGCAGAAATTAGGTATAATGAAAAGCCTGCACTTGAAAAGGCAATCAAAGAAAAAGAAGAAACCTTAGAAAATAAACCCAACCGCCTCCTTCAAGAAGAAGTCGATGAAAAACTCATCGCCCAAATCGTTGCAAAGTGGACGGGAATCCCCGTGCATAAAATGCTCGAAGGAGAAGCTGACCGCCTTCTTTCTCTCGAATCAAGCTTAGAAAAACGGGTCGTGGGGCAACATTTTGCCGTCGAAGCAGTCAGCGAAGCGATTCGCCGCTCAAGAGCGGGACTCAGTGATCCGAACCGCCCACTTGGAGCCTTTCTTTTTGTGGGTCCCACAGGTGTTGGGAAAACAGAACTTGCCAAAACTCTGGCTGAAGAACTCTTCAACCAAGAAGAAGCAATCACCCGTTTAGACATGTCTGAGTACATGGAAAAACATTCCGTTTCGAAATTGATCGGTTCGCCTCCAGGCTATGTCGGCTACGACGAGGGAGGACAATTGACAGAAGCTCTCCGCCGCCGCCCTTATAGTGTTGTTCTCTTCGACGAAATTGAAAAAGCCCACCACGATGTATTCAACATCTTACTGCAGATGTTTGATGACGGACGGATCACAGACAGCAAGGGACGAGTCGTAAACTGTCGCCATGCCCTCTTCATTATGACATCCAATTTGGGTTCTGAACAATTGCTCGACTATATTAAGCAGAAAGGAAGTGACTTGTCGAAAGAGGCGATTCTCCAAATCGTCGATCCTGTGATCAAAAACCACTTCCGACCAGAGTTCATCAACCGCTTAGACGAGATCCTCCCTTTTCTCCCTCTCCAAGAAAAAGACATGGAAAAAATTGTTTTAATCCAATTGGACCGCGTGAAAAAAAGATTAGACGAGCGCGATATCTCTCTCGACTACTCACCTCAGGTGCTCGCCTATTTAGCAAAAGAAGGATATGACCCCTACTTTGGAGCACGGCCTCTCAAGCGGCTCATTCAGCAAACAGTTGTGAACGAGCTTTCTCAAGCTATTCTAAAAGGAGAGATAAAAAATGACGATAAAATTGAGCTAAGTTTTGACGAAAAAAATAATAAAATCGTTTTTGAAGCCAAAAAAATAGAACAAACAGAAACTTTAATTAAGCCATCATAAAAAATGATTTTTATTGAACTCAATCCCTAACTACTTCATAATCTTGCCCGTAAACCAAGAAAAAATTTAAAAATTAGGGATTGAGTTTATGACAATTGCTACATCTCCTTTAGGAAAAGTTCCATGGATTTATGCTGGGCCGTATGATGATGAAGTCAACCGAGACCTTAAATGGTATAGCTCCTGGGCAAACCACTATTTCTCCCAAGGGGGTGTTGGAAACATTCTAGGGGTCATGCAAATCATTCCGATGGCGCTTCTCCTCTGTCCTTTTGTGAACATTGTCACCTATCTAGCTCTTTCGGTTTTCTATCAGGGAAAAGAAAAAGATTTGTTTAAATCTGCGCTCAATGAAGGTAACCCAACCGCTGCCTACATCATGACAGAGAGAGGGGCCGACGCAATACAGAAAAATAACAGCGGTAAAACCCTTCTCGACATCTATGCAGACAAAGGTGAGAAAGCAAAAGGATTTTCTACTCAAGACCTCAATATTATTGAAACTCTTTTTGAAAAAGGAATCTCAGCAGACTTTAAACACAAAGGATTTGAACTTCTGCTTGAAACAGCGCTTACACAAAATCGTCACAAACTTGCCGTTTTTCTCCTTCAACAAAAAGTTCAACCTAAGACTCCATGGTCCAGCTACCGCCAAAAGCCGACTGTTGAAGTCCTCTCTCTTCCCGATTGGGCAAAAAAATCGTTTACCATTATTGGGAACAACCTTTGTAAAACAGCAACAACCGAAACTCTAGAAAAATTCTCACGTAAAGGAAATCCTCTTTATCAACTGATACGGATTTTTGGACAGAGCATGCGTAGTTGCCCTATCCTTTTAGGTGAAAGCGAAGTCGAACGCAAGAGCCTCATGACAGCGCTTGCTCGTGAAATTCTTCAGGATAAAGTTCCGAGTAACTTAAAACAAAATAGTATCATTGAGATTGATCTTTCTCATGGGGATGAAAAAACTACCATGAAAGATCTAAAAAGCCTACTCAACTCTTACACTGATCTACTCGAAAAGGATCCACAGCTGATTTTTTATTTTCATAACTTCGAAATATTTGAAAAAGCAACTACGGGTCACCCAGAAATCAAAAGAGTTTTGATAGACCTTGCGACAAAAGGGCGCGTAGTCTTCTCGATGACACCTGCGCTATACAAGCGTCACTTTGCTCAAAATCACTTGATTCAAAGTAGATTTACAACAGTTGATGTTTCAAAACCTACAGAAAAAGAGGCAATCCCTTTATTACACTCAATGAAAGCAGAGCTAGAAGCTCAACACGAAGTGACTTACACTTCCTTTGCCATTCAAGCAGCCATTCAGATGACCCGCTATATTCCTAACTCAACAATCCCACAAACCTCCTACGAAATTCTAGATGCTGCTGCTATCTTGTTTAAAGAACAAGAAACTAAAGGTTCCATTGCCACTCAAGAAGCAGAAAGGAAAAAACAAGACTTATTATTTGATAGAGATGTCTACCGCCTCAAAAATGGCAAAGCCTCAAAAAAACGGTTAGAACGGATCGATGAAGAGCTCAATGAAATTGAAGAGACCTTGAAAAAACTCAAAAATCAAGACGCTATTGAACTCCAAGCTAAAACATTTTATCATGAACTCAAAGCTGAGAAAGCCTATCTCGAATCTCTCGATTCAAGCTTGAGTGCTATGACTAAGCCGCTACTCGCTGAGCTCGACAAAGATCTAAAAGCGCTTGAAGAAACCATAAAAGACTCAAATATCAAGTTCGAAGTCGACCGCGAACTTGTTGCCGCAGTTGTTTCAACGCGCTCGGGTATCCCACTTGACCGTGTCCGAGGAGCTGATGCAGAAAAACTGCGCAAGTTAGACGAAGCTCTTGGTGAGCAAGTGATCGGCCAAAGTAAGGCTGTACACGCAATTGCAGAAGCCCTTAAAGCAGCCCGCCTTGGCCTACGTGACGAATCTAAGCCACGTGGTGTTTTCCTCTGCGCTGGAACTTCAGGGACAGGAAAGACAGAAATGGCCAAAGCCATCGCACGTCAAATCTTTGGCGATGAGCGGAACATGACCCGTCTTGACATGTCAGAGTATCAAGCGAAGGAAAACAAATCGCGACTCATCGGAGCCCCTCCCGGATATGTAGGTTTCGATAAAGGCGGACAACTCACAGAAGCGCTCAAAGAGAACCCTTACCAAGTTATTTTAATTGACGAGGTGGAAAAAGCCTCGCCTGATGTCTTAACAGCCTTTTTACAAGTCTTTAGTGATGGACGCCTCACGGATGGTCAAGGAAACGTGGTTGACTGCTCACAAGCCGTCTTTTTGATGACCACAAACCTCGGATCGCGAATAATTGCCGCAAGCCATGAGACTTATTCCTTATGGAATCCTCTGAACTGGCACTACCGCTACAAATTATTGACATATGGTCGTCCTTCTGAAGAGGCGATCATTCGACAGGCTTTGAAAAATTCCGAGCACTTTTCACCCGAACTGATTGGTCGCTTGAAAATTGTCACTTTCGATCCGATCACAAGTAATCAAGATCTCGAAAAGATTGCACGCAAGGTCTTAAAGAAACAGCAAGAACAAATCTGGCAAACGCAAGGCATCGAACTCAAGTGGTCAGATAAAGTTGTCACCGAACTTGCACGCAATAGTTCCAGTATTGAATACGGTGTAAGACCGCTTATCGATAAAATAGAAAAGAATGTTTTAGCTCATTTATCAGATGAAATTCTTTATGACAGAATCCATGAAGGAGATACGGTCCAAATCGATTACGATGAGACAAGAAATGCTTTAACTTTTACACCAATTAGTGCGTAAAAAACTCGCGAAATTGATCTTGAAGAACTGAGGGGACGACTTCTTCGATCCCCTTCTTATCATACATGAGAAAGTAAGTGCACGCAAACATCGTGCCAAGTGCAGGACTAAAGAGCGCGACAGCAAGCGAAATGCCACAAACAAAGCACCGTTTAAAATTGAGATAGCGACGACGGTGAAACCGTCTTAACGCAGAAACGCGAAATCCTGTCAGCAAATTTAACATCAGAGAAATTCCAAAAAGGGCCGTAGCATAGACACACCACGCCATGTCTGCAAGAAGCAACATAAAAAAGAATAAACGGGCAGCGAGTGCGGAAAAAAATCGACTTTTGGTTTCAGGATCTTCCTCTGGCATCTCCCCACCTAAAGTGAGGTTGGAGTAACGACGATTGAGCTCGATATGTGAGGAGCTCCTTTCATCTTGCCCCACACATCTTTCAACATGCTCAAAGATATCGTAGATTGCCATTGAAGTTACCTCTTGTGTTTAACCTTGTTAAATCCATTTAATGCTGCTATCCGATACCCTTCTGCGTAGGTCGGATAGTTGAACACTTGATCGATAAAATAATCGATTCTGGCATTAAAAGTCATCGCGACTTGTCCAATATGAATGACCTCCGTTGCTTCACGTCCAATGATGTGAATCCCGAGGATTTCTAATGTGTCCGTGTGAAACAGAATTTTAAACATTCCTGGGTCATTTCCGGCAATATTATTCTTCGCAATTTCGTAATAATATGCCCGTCCTACCTCGTAACGAAAGCCTAAATTTTTTAACTGCTCTTCAGTATAACCACACGAAGAAATTTCAGGAATAGTGTAAATTCCAATCGGATAAAAAGTGGGAAAATGGTGTGTTTCCGCACCAAACGCATGACGTGCTGCTAATCGTCCTTGTTCCATACTCGTTGAAGCTAAACAAGGGCCTCCTATCACATCTCCTACTGCATAAATGTTTGGAACAATCGTTTGAAACAGTGCATTGATCGGAATGTACCCCTTACTATCAACTGTGATCCCTGCATTTTCAATATGCAAGTGATCGACATTTGCCGTTCTTCCTAGTGCATAAAGGAGCATCTCCGATTCCATTGAAGAATGGTCGGTAAACTTTACTTCTACGCGCCCTTTATGGCGCACCACTTCATCGACTTCTTTATTCCCTACAAACTTAAGTCCAATTTTTCCAAGCGCTGTTTGCAAATGCATCCCGATTTCTTTATCGAGCAGCGGCAACATTTGATCTCGTTTATCGACAACTGTCACTTGAGTGCCAAGTGCAGCAAAAAAGCTCGCATATTCTGAACCAATAATTCCTCCCCCAAGGACAATCATGTCTTTTGGTAAATGATCAATCGAAAGAAGCCGCGTTGAATCAAGCACCATCTCTTTGTCAAATGGAATGTTGTTGGGGTTACGTGGCTTTGACCCCGTTGCAATAATGATCCGTTCCCCGCTAATCAAATGGGTTAGTTGGTTTTTCTCGGTTAAAACAGCAACTTGATGATGATTTTCAAAATGGGCAAGCCCACGGACAAGTTGAATCTTATTTTTATCAAACTGCCTTTCTAAATTTCCAATTTGCTGTTCGAGCACTTGATTGAGGCAAAAATTGAGTTCATTGATCGAGATTTTTTGCCTTAAGATATCTTTTTGCCCATAGAAACTTTTTGTATAAAAATCGGTTAAATTCAGGATCGCTTCGCGAAGAGACTTTGAGGGAATGGTTCCCGAGTGCAAACATGCACCACCTGGATTTTTATCTTTTTCGATGATAATGACTGATTTACCCAGTTTCGCCGCCTGGATAGCTGCCTTTTGGCCAGCAGGACCTGATCCAATCACGACTAAATCTGCATAAAGTTCTTCAGCTGCGGCCATCACATCCATCCATAAAGTAAATTTTTCTTTTTACACACCTTCGCGGATTTAATCAAGCCGACTTGAGGGAAATTCTAAAAAGTGGTAAACTTAATGTTTCAAAAAATGACTTTAGGTAGTGAAACATGTCTAAGAAGTGCCAGGTCACAGGAAAACGACCAAGACGCGGGAAAAGCTATTCGATTCGCGGGATTGCGAAAAAGAAAAAGGGAATCGGTTTGAACGTCACAGGAACGGTAAAACGCCGCTTCCTCCCTAACCTCGTGAAAAAACGTTTCTGGTTTGCTGAAGAAAATCGCTTTATCACTCTCCGCCTTTCAACAAGCGCAATGCGTAATATTGATAAGAAAGGGCTGGGACCGATTATTAAGCAACTTCGGGCTCAAGGCGAAAAAATCTAGGTTTTTTCTCCTTTTTGTCGGAGCAGTTGCTTTAGTCTTTTATGCCACGTATTTTCCCCTTCCCTCGGGAAAAACACCGGTTCGCTTTTATTCAACACATTTACGAGAAGACTTGCGCCTCGTTGTTCTAAAAGCTCTTAAAAGCGCTAAAGACTCAATTCATGTCTACACATATGCTTTGACAGATCCGCATGTGCTTTCAATCTTAATGAAAAAAGCTAAAGAAGGGTTAGATGTTCACGTGACTTATCATCAGAAAAACACTCCTAAACTTGAGAATCTTCCTCATCTTCATCTCCACCCTGAAAAGGGACGTGGACTGATGCATGCGAAGTGGATCGTCATCGATGAAAAAATGGTGTTTTTGGGCACGGCAAATCTCACCTCTTCTTCACTCATGATGCATGAAAATTTGCTTGCTGGTTTTCACGCTCCAGAGTTTGCCAAAGCACTCCTCACTCCTTCTTTCTATCAAGGTACTGTTGGAAAATCGGAGCTGACATTTTACCTTTTACCTGACCCTAAAGCCTTCCCCCATCTTCTAAAGCTATTAGATCAAGCTAAAAAAAAGATTCACATCGCTATGTTTACCTTCACCCACCCTCAGATCGTAAGTAAGCTCATCGAGCTTCATCAGCGGGGAGTTGAGGTAAAGGTCTCTCTCGATCAAATGGGCTCAAGAGGGGCGTCTAAAATGGCTGCTGAGACCCTACAAGCTGCAGGTGTCCCCGTCCAAGCATTCCAAGGTATGCCTCTTTTCCATCATAAGTGGGCGCTTATCGATGAATCAACACTAGTACTCGGATCGGCAAATTGGACCCAGGCAGCATTCAAAAAAAACAAAGATTTTATTTTATTCATAACAAATATAAATAAAAAATATTTAAAAAACACAGTTAATGCAATTAAAAAAGATTCTCTTAATTGTAATTAATAAAGAAGGATCTTATAATAAAATCGCAAAGGTAAAATGATGACTGCTATTCAAGATTTTTCTTATCCTAAAGTACCCGAAAACTCGGCGTTAAGCCTAAGTAAAAAGGACTCTTCGATTCCAGGAACCTTTTTGGTAAAACCTGCTAAAGGGATCGTCCTTGCAACGAAGCACTATACGGGAGTTGAAGAGGTCAGCCAAGCAACTGATGTCCTTTCCCACATGGGGAAAGGAGCCGACATGGGTGAGTGGATTCAAGGAGATTCCAGTAAATCTCCTTTTAAAGAGAAAGAGATCCAAAAAGTGAAAGCTGAAATCTCGTCACTTTGGGATTCTTTTTCTTCTTCCTTATTCATCCAAACAGTTGTGCGTACAATCTTGATTGCCGATTCTTACCTTGAGTACTTTTCGTTTTTAAAAAATGCTGAAACACCTCCAGGAAATGTCCCAATCTGGGATATGATTGTTCCAAGTGCAAAGCTCTATTCAGCAGCTAAGAAAACTGTCAAAGGGATGCAAAAGATTGGAGATGCAAAAAATACCCAAGCATCCGAAAGAGGTTACGGAACACTCATTTCAGGTATGACTGATGGGATGAGCGCTATGGCAAAGCTGGGAGCAATTTACTTCCTTTATCAAGTCTCTCCTCTTGCAGAACTCGTTTTCATGACAACGTCCTATATTGGTTCTTTACTCGAGCTATCGCAAGATCAAAAAACCAAGCAAATGGAAGAGCTCGACCTCATTGTCTTGCAAAAGCCCACCGTCATGATCCCCGTCTAAACAAGAGCGGGAAAGTAGAAGCAACGACAATGCCTCCTATCAAGAGAAGTTCATACACAAAAACATTCGTGATACCTACCTGAGTTGGTGGGATAAATCCTAAGCCAAAGGCGATGAGACACGCCAATATTCCGCACATCCCCACAAACCACATTCCAATCGTCTTTCCCCCTGGAATGGCAAAGGAGCGCTCCACATGCCCTTGCTTGTATCGGAGTCGAATACCCGCTGCAAAAAGGGCTACATACACGAGGAGAGCTAACTGCGCCGTGATTTGAGAGAGAAGCCAAAAAGAGCTATTCACGGTTGGCATGAGCACAAAAGCAAGGCACAAAATCGAAACGATTACACCTTGCAAAAGGAGAACATTGGAAGGCACTCCTTTTCGATTTCGATGTCGCATGAATAAAGGGAGGCTGCCATCTTCCGCTGCAACCATCATTCCTTTGGTAGGGCCAATGATCCAGGCTGAAACCCCGCTCAATCCCCCAATGATGACTGCTGCGGCAATGATGGGCGCCATCCAAGCAATATGGTAATCTTGAAAGAAGATGAAAAAGGCTTGAAGTATCCCAGTGACAAGGCTGAGTTTTTGATTGGGAACAACGATAGCAATCGCAAGTGATGAAAAGACAATAGTAGCTAATATGATGATGATCGAAATGAAAACAGAGCGCGGATAGTCTTTTTTGGGGTTTCTGACTTCTGCTGCATGGGTTGCTGCCATCTCGAGTCCAAGTAAGCCAAATAAAACGGAACTAAAAAACGCAAGGTTGCCACTTTGAGTCATATCTGGAAAAAGTGCATCCCATGTGAAGGCAATTTGACTGGGATCTCTTTTCACTAACCACACCACCCCTAAAACGATGATCAAAACCATCGGAACGAGGGTTCCAATAATCGCACCAATCGTGCTGATGATTGAGGAGACTCTCATCCCAAAAAGATTAACGAAAGTAGCGCCCCAAAAAAGCCCTAGAATCATGAGAGCCATGTAGAGTCGATTTGTTGCGAGTTCTGGGTTGAAAAAGTAGGTGAAGACACCAGCAATCAAGGCCATAATTGTCGGATACCAAACGACGTTATAGATCCAGTTGAGCCAAATCACACACAAGCTCGCTTTCTTTCCAAACGCTTCTCGTACCCAAACATAAATTCCCCCTGTATTAGGCCATCCTGTCCCTAGCTCTGCTGCAACGAGTCCACTTGGAATAAAAAAGAAAACCCCAGCAAGGAGATAGAAAAAAACAAGGGAAAAACCTAGCTCAGCTGAAAACGGCAAAGTACGGATGCTATCAACAGCAATGACGTTGATCATGACAAGTTGAAATGTCTTTAAGGTTTTTCGCATGTTTCTCTACCTTCTCCCAAATCATGAATCAATTGGTTGCAAATGGCTGCAATCAAAAAAAAGAGACCACTATAGGCTACGATCTGAAACACCTGGCCATGAAAGACGTACTTGATAACAGGTCCAGCAATTAATCCTGTGGCAATTTGGGACAAACAATTTGCAATGAGAAAAAGGCCATTATAGAGTCCCATCCGCTCTTTTGCGAGATTTGAAGCAATCATGGCTAAATGAACCGAAGTCGAACATCCCCAGGCAATCCCAAGTGTGATTGCTGCAGTAAAGTAATTGATCTCAGGTTTCAGTGGAATCGATAAGAGTCCTAATCCTCCCAAAACAAGGGCAACAGTCGCCACAAGTTTGCGAGGGATCCATGTTGTAAGCATGGGAATCAGAAAAGCCACTCCAAAGCTGCTAATTTGGAAAAAAATGAAACAGAAACTGTTGAAAATGGTGGCTTTTTTGACAATTTCTGCATAGGCCGGATTACCCATCACTTTCACCCCACTAGGAAGGCCGAAAAGGGTTTGAGCGATGCTGACATTGTAGTAGGCAAACAAAACGAAAAAGCCCACCCACATGAGAAATTGAACAAGAGAAATCTGCTTCAAAAGGAGAGGCATTTTGAAGATGAGTTTGAAAAGTTCTTTGAAGTTTGGCTTGACCTCTTGATTATTGACAAAAGGCTTTTCTTTCACAAAAAAACAGGTCCAAAGTCCTGCAAGCAAGGTCAACACTCCCCCCACAAAAAAGGCTAAAGTCAAAAAAGAGGGTTGATAGGCACCTGTAAACTTGATCGCAGTATCTCCAAACATCCACGGCATGGCAGCACCAAGAATGGCACCTAATCCAAAGAAGATCATTTGTATAGAAAATCCAGTTGTCAAGTGGTGTTGGGGAATGATGTCGGCTGTCAAAGCGCGCAAAGGATTTTGAGCGAAATTCAACACGGCAATGAGAAGTGCTAGAAAGATCGTCCCAAGCCACAGTGAGGTGGCGTACGGAACGGCAATACAAAAGACACATACCGCAATAATTCCTCCAAAAATGTAAGGACGTCTCCGCCCAAAACGGGTGGTCGTAAGATCGCTCAAATGCCCTACGAGAGGATTGATCACGAGCCCCACGAATGGAGGAAGAAGCCATAGATATGCAAGTAGTGAGGTAGAAGCTCCAAGATAGAGGAGAATCGCGCTACTATTCGGCATGAGAAGGGCCCAGCAAAACTCAAACCCAAGCATGCCGAAATTGACGTTGATGATGTCTTTGTAAACGCGCATTTTGTTCATGTGATGATACGCTCTAGCTCATCTGCCTGTTTTAAAGCCCATGCAGTAATGGTCAAGTAAGGATTGGCGCTTCCTTGCGAAGGCCAAGCACTTGCATCTGCCACCGACAAGTTTGGGATACGCCAAAACTGGCCTGAGGGTTTGACAATGCTTGTTTCTGGATCTGTTCCCATGCGCAACCCTCCTGAGTCATGCATCGGAATGCCAACAGGCAAAATTGTCCAACCGAGTAACTCTGCATCCATTGCTGCTGCTAGCTTCTTGGTACCATTTTTCATTGAGTGAAGTACAGAAAGATCTTCCTGACTCTTCGGGTGAATCACTTTGCAGCTTGACAAGCCTATGCCATCATCCATCAAAATGAGCCGTTTATTTTGATCAGAGGTTGACCTTCCAAAAATCTCACACTCTAAATAGTCGCCTGACTCATTCCATCCCACCCATCTCGTTGGCAAAGTCGCTAAGTTGCTTTTATGAAACTCCATTTTTTCTTTTGTCAGCGGGCCACACAGCTGAAAATGAAACGGGTTGTGAGCAGTTGGTGGTGAGTAAAGGTGAAACCTATCTTTCCAGACACCAGAATGTCTTCTGAAAAATGCATGAGCAAGGAGATGGTCATTGATGTAACAACCTAAAACGTCTTCGTTTTCCTCAATCTTTGAAGCCATGACAAGCCTCACGGATTGGATACCACCTGCAGCAATGACGATGTATTTTGGAGCAAGGGTATAGGGAGTTTCAGTTCTCTGATCCACTACATGGACTGCTTCAATACGCTCTCCTTTTTTCTCAAGAGAAACAACCTCAACTTCTGATGTAAGCGAAATACCAGGACTTTCCCCAAACGTCACAAGGTAATCACTTCGAAGAAGGCGAGCAATTGAACTGTCGAAACCGACAGGAAGATTGCCATTTTCGGAACAAGAAGAATCGATAGCAACCGATGATGCGCGAAAGTCAAAGCCTGATTTTTTGAGCTCTTTCATAAGAACCTTTTGCCCTTCTGAATTGACAAATACGCCCACAGAGAGAAGCTTTTCAGCGCGACTATAGTACGGATCAAATTCTTCGTAAGTCAAAGGCCAGTCCTGAAAATCTTCAGGACGAAATCGGGGAACATTCCCACGCCAAATCAATGTGCGTCCTCCAACAGCTGCCCATCCTGTTGTATTTGGCACAAGGCTTTGTTCTTTTTCAGACCATGTTGTCTTATAAGTAATTTGATTTTGAAGAAGGCTAACTGCACGCTCATTGAGCTTCAGAGGAGATGAGGCCAAATGACTTAAAAGTGTTAAAGGCCCCGCTTCAAGAATAGCAATTTTGAGACCTAATTTTTTTTCTGCTAATGCAATCGCAGTTGTGATACCAGCTGTTCCGCTTCCAATGACTAAGACATCGATTTCTGAACTTTTTTGATCTAAGACTTTTATAGGAGTTTCGAGTGCTAGGCGCAGCTCATCAGCCATTGCTAAACCTCATTTCATCCGCGAGCTTCAAGGCCCATGCAGTAATGGTTAAGTAGGGATTAGCACTTCCTTGCGAAGGCCAGGAGCTTGCATCGGCAACATAGAGATTCTGAATACGCCAAAATTGACCAGAGGGGTTCACAATGCTTGTTTCAGGATCTTTCCCCATCCGCAACCCTCCGATATCATGCAATGCAGTTCCCGGAGGGAGGACTTCCCAATTTATCAGCTCCGCATCAATAGCAAGGCTCAAATTTTCAATGTTTTTTTTCATTTCATCAAGTATAGCAAGGTCTCGCTGACTTCTTTTATAAATCACTTTGCAGCTTGGCAGTCGCCCAAAAGGAGAGTCTCGATTCTCAATCAGTTCTAAACGATTCTCCTTTTCTGTAGTGGC
The DNA here is from genome assembly GCF_000237205.1 of Simkania negevensis Z. Taxonomy (GTDB): domain Bacteria; phylum Chlamydiota; class Chlamydiia; order Chlamydiales; family Simkaniaceae; genus Simkania; species Simkania negevensis. The sequence goes on from NC_015713.1 coordinate 1,864,925, forward strand.
AATTCCAAAAAATTGATACTCCAAACAATCACCAGGAGAGTTCCACTCAAGCCACTTTGTTGGAAGAGCTGTCCAATTATTTCTGAGAAACTCCACCTTTTCCATCGTGAGGGGGCCACAAATTTGGCAATGAAAGAGTTTTTGAGATGTCGGTGGCGAATAAAGATGCATTAAATTTTCCCAGATTCCCTTCCGACGCTTTAAAAAACCACGAGCAAAAAGATGATCGTTGATATATTTTCCTAAGATATCTTCGTTTTCTTCGATCTTTGAAGCCAGCACAAGTCTAACAGATTGGGCCCCACCGCAGGCTATCACAACTTTCTTGGGAGAAAGAACATAGGAAGCATCTGTTTTCCGATCTACTACATGAACTGCAGTGATACGGTCTCCTTTTTTCTCAAGAGATATGACTTCAACTTCGGATGTGAGAGAAATTCCCGGTTTTTCTCCGAATGTGACTAAACTCTCACTACGAATAAGACGTGCAATAGAGCTATCATACCCAACAGGGAGGTTCCCATTTTCTGAACAAGAAGAATCAATTGCTAAGGGAGATTCTTGAAAAGAAAAGCCATGTTTTTTGAGCTCTTTCATAAATTTATCTTGTCCTTTTGTACGGACAAAAGCTGGTACCCCTTCCCTTGGTGCTGCACAAATAAGATCTTCTGCCCGTTTGTAATAAGGCTCAAAGTCTGCATAGTTAAAAGGCCAGTCAGAAAAATCTTCTGGGATAAAACGAGGGATATAGCCACCCCACAAAAGAGTACGCCCTCCTACAGCCGACCATCCATTTGTATTGGGCTGCTCCCCTTTTTCATTTCCCCCCCAGAGCGTTTTATAAACGATTTGATCTTGCAGTTGGTTAACCACACGCGCATTGAGTCGAACTGATGAAGAGCCTACATGCTCTAAAAGTGTTAAGGGACCTGCTTCTAAAAGGGCGATGTTGAGTCCCGTGTTCTTTTCAGCTAGTGCAATTGCTGCTGTGATCCCAGCTGTTCCACTGCCGATGATTAAGACATCAATTTCTGAGCTTTTTTCGACAAGTTTTTTGAGCGGTGTTTCGAGCGCCTTGCGCACGACTTCAGCCATTTTTTGACCTGGGTTTTTTATCTCTCAGTTCTTGAATCAAATTAGCCACTAAAGAGGTCCAACCTGTTTGATGCGAAGCTCCAAGGCCTCGCCCTGTTTCTGCATGGAAAAATTCATAAAAGAAGAGATGAGAGTTAAAGTTGGGATCGGTTGAATAGGGAAAGTTTTGTCCCATAAAAGGGCGAACACCACTTGAATCTTTTTTAAAAATGGAAACGAGTTTTTCAGAAAAAGCTTCTGCCATCTCTTCGATGCTGACAGGCTTTTCATCTTTCACTCCAATCTTAAATTCATCTTTGAAAACTTTCGCATATGACTTGAGAGATTGAATAAGCATATAACTTGTTGGAAACCAAATCGGTCCGCGCCAATTCGAATTCCCTCCTTTCAGTTGCACAAGCGAATGACCAGGTTCATACCCAATATTTTTGTCTTTGTAGAAAAAGGGATGTTTTTCATGAAACTTCGAAAGACTACGCAGACCATACTCTGAGCGGAATTCTTCTGGATCCCAAACATACTGAAGCACTCGTTTGAGTTGCTCTGGTTCCACAAGTGTCAAAAAGTAAAGATGTGAGTCTTCAAAATAGAGAACGTGCCCTTTCGTTAACTTCTGCTGATTTTTCAAAAACCAGAAAAAGTTCTGTTTGAACTTAGGAAATTGCTTTAAGTCTTCTTCAGTAATCACTTCGGTTGCGTAAAGTGGAATGATACCGACAAGGGAACGGATCCGAAATTTAGAAAAAGTGCCATTAGGGTAGCAAAGGACATCATAAAAAAATCCATCCTTTTCGCTCCACATCTCATAGTGTTTATTATCCCGTATTTTCATGGCGTGCGCAATGTAAATGAAGTGCTGAAAAAACTTTGTCGCCATTGACTCATACGTGCCATCTGTTTTCGCAAGTTCAAGAGAAATGCGCATGAGGTTAAGGGTAAAAAACGCCATCCATCCTGTTCCATCCGATTGACGGAGCGTAGCTCCACCTTCTGCTTCAAGAGAGCGGTCAACAATCGTGATATTATCGAGACCGAGAAATCCCCCCTCAAACACATTAAAGCCTGAGCTATCAACTCTGTTAGTCCACCACGAAAAATTCATGAGGAGTTTCAAGTAGCATTTTTTGAGAAACTCAAAATCCCCTACTCCTTCCTTTTCTCGTTGCATTTGAAAAATGCGGAGCGTTGCCCAAGCTTGAATCGGAGGGTTCAGATCCGAAAATTCCCATTCATATGCGGGAATGGCCCCATTGGGATGTTGAAATTGATCGAATAGGAGAAGCCAAAGCTCTTCTTTGGCAAATTCAATATCCACTAATGCAAGTGCAACGCAATGAAAGGCGAGATCCCACGCTGCAAACCAAGGGTACTCCCATTTGTCAGGCATGGAAATGATGCGCATCGAATTGAGATGACGCCAATGTAAATTACGCAAATTGTGACGGGTTTCAGGAGCGGGCTCAAAAGCTGTGTCCCCTTCCAGCCACTTATTCACATCGAAAATATAAATCTGCTTATTCCATAAGAGTCCGGCCAAGGCCTGCCGCTCAATCATTTTCTCTTCATCTGTTGCCTCTTCTGGCAAGATTTGCTCGTAAAATTCATCAGCTTCTTTTTTCCTTTGAGCAAAGATCTTCTCCACGTCAGCCATCGGGTTTTTCATTTCTTGATCGGTCAGGCGTAAGTAGACAACCGCAGACTTCCCTGCTGGAATTTCAAAGATGTAATGGAAGCACCCTTTTGTTCCCTTCTCTTCAGGATTAACAGATTTCTTGCCTTCAACGATGGCTTCATGAAACCCTTCTTTGCTGAAGGGCATGTCAGGAGCGCGATTTTCATTTTCGGTAAAAAGGGGCTTTCCTCCTTCAGAAGCATACAAATACCGTTTGCCTAAGTGGTAATCAAAAGTCAGAGATGGAGGAGAAGGCATTGCTGAGTCGTCTGCTACAATGTAGTTTCCTTGCAATCCCTTTTGAAGAATAGGTTTAGGAACCTCCCCTTTTTCCCAGCGCCACTGATTGCGGAACCAAAGCTGCGGAACGATGTGCAAGGAAGCTGCTTTTTCCCCTCGATTGATCGCTTCAATTTTGATGCAAGTGTCTTCTGTATCCCCTTTTGCATACTCAATGAAAATGTCAAAGTAGTTCTGTTTATCCAAAACTCCTGTATCAACAAGTTCATACTCTTCTTGCTGAACCCCTCTCTCTCGGTTCTCTTTCTTGAGAGCTTCGTAGGGAAAAGCCGCATGGGGGTATTTATAGAGATATTTCATATAGGAGTGGGTCGGCGTCCCATCGAGATAGTAGTAATACTCTTTGACGTCTTCTCCATGGTTTCCTTCTGGACCTGCAAGCCCAAATAGTCTCTCTTTCAAGATCGGATCTTTGCCATTCCAAAAAGCAGGAGAAAAAACGAGCGTTTGGTACCGGTCACACCAGCCTGCGATTCCATCTTCTCCCCAGCGATAGACTTTCTTGTGCGCCTGCTCAAAAGGGAAATAACCCCAGGCATCGCCATTCCAACTATAATCCTCGCGGACAGTAGCCCATGACCGCTCAGCAACGTACGGCCCCCATTTTCTCCATGGAGGATTTTCTCGCCCTGAGGAATTTTTTAATCGCTTGTGTTCAACCGAGTCCATATTCTGCGTATAAATCACTTTGAAAAATTGTTCAATCTCGAATGAGTTCTTTCATTGTTTTCTTAAGTCCCTCATGGCTGACAATTTCTTCAACAGAAGGACGGAACCGGTAGGTCCAATTGAATGGAGACGTCGTTCCAGGGATATTGATTTGCTCGTCTTTGAGGTTTTCCCAAACGAGTTCGGGAAACAAGCTGAGATAATCTTGAAGAAGGTTAATATGAAACAAGCTGGGAGTCTGATGACTATCGCGTAAAATTTCTCGATGCTGATCAAAGCTGAGTGTTGGTGAATAGGACCACCCCTTGAATTCAGCAAATGCTTTGGCTTCATCCTTTTGGACTTGCCACCAAAGGGCTAACGGTTCTGTATCATGAGTAGAAACAGACGTCATACTGAGCCGAGGATACTCATCATAGGGAATAAACGATCTCTTCTTATCTTCTTTGCGTTCCCAACGAATAATTTTTGTCCCAGGAATTCCTAACTTTGCAAGACAATGCTTGATTTCTCTAGGAACTGTTCCAAGATCTTCTCCTATTGGCAACATGTTCGAATTATGGTGAAGAAATTGGAGAATCTCTTGCCCTTGCGGAATCCATTCTGAGGGATCTGCCGGAATATAGCTTCCAGCCTTTGGCGAATGATTATGGGGAATTCCCCAAATACGAAAAAAGCCCACGATATGATCAATACGAAACAAATCGTAAAAATGTCCGGCAAAATCAAGCCGCTCTTTCCACCACTCATAATTTTCCGCATACTTTCTCATCGCATTCCAATTAAAGAGTGGGCAGCCCCAATACTGTCCTTCTGAGCTATAAGCATCGGGCGGAGCACCCGCGGCCTTCGTCAAGTCAAATAAATGAGGTTCAGCCCAAACATCGACACTATCAGGATTGATGAGAATGGGAATGTCTCCTTTTAAAAACACCTGTTTGGCCAAAGAATAATTTTTGACACACTTCATCTGCTCGTAACATAAGAATTGGAGAGCAATATGAAAAATGATGTCATCTTGATTATCCTCGATCAGCTGATCATATTCCCCTTTCGACGGTGACAATAGCTCTTTTGGCCAAGTTGTCCAGGGAGCCTGCTCCATTTTGTGTTTAAGCACCTTAAAAAGTGCATAAGGCTTAAGCCAATGATGGCTTTCTTTAAAATTTTCAAAGTCTGGATTTGCCAAAAAGCTTTCCTTCACCGCCTCAAAATACTCACGTAACCACACCATCTTCTTTTGGAGAACTTCATGGTACTGAATGCGAGGAGTCTCATTCAAATAGCGAAACGCTGCCAGTTTCCCTTTCACTTTGGGATAGCTTTGGAGATAAGGAAGCTCTTCCAACGAGAGATAAATTGGATGGAGTGCCCGTGAAGAGATGCTATTATATGGACTAGGGTCAGTTGTGCATTCATTGAGTGGAAGAAGCATTAACACATCGAGCTTGATCTCATGACACCAATCAATAATCGGTAGCAAATCGAAAAACTCCCCAATGCCACAGCTTTTTTTCGTCCGCAATGCAGATACAGGCAGATCGATCCCATGATGGGAAAAGATCCCAATTCTCTCCCAAAGATACCTTGCTGGAGAATTCAAAAGTTGTGATTTAAGATTTTCCATAGCCTTATGGGGTATAGAGTTCCACCCCCTAAAAGGTTACATAGCGCATTGCCATTTTATACTCAAACAACTTCAAAAATTGGCTTAGGACAACGGGAAAGCTTTCCGAATGTGTTGATCTTAAGTGGCCTAATAACCTGAACTCTGGGTTTCTTTCACTCATTTTCAGGGATTTCTCTCTTTCTTCTCAGCCTTTTTGCCTCGAAAAGGACCGTTTGGACCGTTCCATCGGCAAAAATACCGAGAATTTAAGAGAACTTTCTCTCTTGAGACTAAGCAAAATAAACCCAGAGTACAGGTTAATATTAGCTTTAGTCTAACTTTCAACAAAGGATTGCAGCATTGCATAAACTCTGAGCAAGAGAATATCTAGATTCTCAGCATTTCCCCCTACTACAAGGCTTTGATGATAAGATCCGCTCGAATAATTGGGATTCAAATATAGTTCTCGCATGAGAGCATCTGAAAGAGCTTCAAGCGGCTCCATTTCAAGGAATTGTTCCACATCAGTCCCAGAGTTTTTCGGATTGCAGTAGATAAGGCCTCTAGAAAGTGCATGATGAGCCGACTCCTTATAACAAGGGACATAAAACTTCCCAGAGTAGGTTGTCATTCCTAGTTCCTTAAGACGACTTAAAAAATCAGAGCTATATGCTCCTACTCCAGAAAAATAGTGATCATTTCGTGCTTCGACCTGAATCACTGTTCTCCCAGTCATAGAAGTGGAAACCTTTTCAAAGAACTCTAAACAAGCACCTTCAGGGTCACCGTCCCAATTGCTAGAATAAGCAGCACCATAGAGAAGATGTTTCATAGGAAAAGAATATAGATTTTGAACCACTTTATAAGTGGAAGACATCGCCCGATCTAAAATCACCGTTTTAGGAATGATGTCAATGTCAGATCCATTTAGATACCTCATTCCTTCGAATGCAACCGCTCCAAGAGAAAAAAGATCTAGAGAATCGATTGTAACTCCCTTTTCTTTGAGCGCTTTTAAAATCAGTATTGGAGCCGCACCCAGCTCAAAAATCGTAGCTGGTTTCCAATTCAATTTTTCGCCGTCTTTCTCAACGTAGTTGTCATAAAAACTAAAGAGAAAAAAGCGCACCCCTTTACCGTTAACTTGCTCTTTTGATTCAACAACATACAGATTAAAAGTCGTAGTTTGAACTTCTGTCTTAATGAGTATGGGAATAGTTTCAATGTGAAAAGCTTGACGCACTTCTTCCATTTTAGGAAAAGCCTTTGTGGGGGAGATTGGTTCTGCTCCAGTTAAAAGCCCTTTTATATGAGCTGCAAGATTCATATTCGATTGAAACCCTTCATCTGGATGCGTCAGAGGAAAATAGAGTCGGTCACGTAAAAACTGCCCTATCCAAACAAAAGGGGTCGAAATTTTGTCTCGGATCCAGTCCGAAAGAAACCAAAAATAATAACGACCCAGCTCGGAACACTTTTGAACTGTTGCTAAAAAGCCTGAGTCGTCACGAAAGACAAAACTCGACACTTCTTCAACAATAGGCCCATCGATCGAAACATCTGAAGACATGCTATCACCTAAAAATTTAATTCCAGGTAACATTATGCTAAGGTAGATATTAAAGAGAAAATTTATTTTTCCAAAAATCCATAATAAAACGAATTTTAATCATAATAAAAACGATTTTATACATTGAAAGATAAAACATGGTTATTTAATATAATTAAAGACGCGGAAAAGAAAAAGAATTAATATAAAAATTTAATAATATGGGCTTAGTTGAACTTGCTTCAGTAAAAGTCCCCCCTTTCAATGACTTTTCTCTTCCCGAACGAATTCTTGATAAAACCGACTCGGTAGCCAGCCTTGTGAAAGAAAAAGGGATCTCCTTTTGCAAAGCGCTTGATTTGGGACTATCCTGGGTTACCATGATGTCTAAAATGTCACCGAATAGTCAAGAAACGATCGGGCTAGCAAAACAAGGCTTTAAGGAAGCTGGGGCTTTAAACACTCTTGTTTCGATCGGGAATGAGGTACCAGAAGTACACAAATTTCTGTCGAATACCAAAAAGAAAATCACCTCATGGGTGAAAGGAGATTTAGAAACTCCCAAAATCCAAGACCTGGCGAAAAAAGCTCTATTTGGGGTGATTCTTCCTGTCATAAAAAAAGTAGATGACATCTTTTGGGCTCTAGCCAATTTCAGTCTCTTTAAAAATAGAGCTGTGAACATTTTCCATGGCTTTGGCTATACTGCAAGCGCGGCTGTAGCGGTCAAAAACATTTATGAGACGGGAACAGAGCTAAAAGAGATGTGTAAAAACCCTGAGGAACAGCCTATCACTCCTGAAAAATGGAAGCTCGGGATCACAAAAATTGGAAAACTGATCTCAAGTCTTGGAACAACAGTCACGGGGTTTGCACTTCTTCTCACATCTTCCACCAAACTTTCCTTTGTATATTTAGGGTTTTCCACAAGTTCTCTTGTCTGCGATTTGACAGAATTCATGATTGATAAAGCATCGGATCCAGCTGTAAAGCAACAAAAGATGTTAGAACAAAAGCTCAAGCGGGAAAAAACTTTTCAAATGATTACGTAGATGCTACAAAGAAGATCATGGTGAACTTTTCATGGTCTTCTCTTTTTTCAATTGGGTTTTCCCTCTTCTTGCTAATGGATCCCATTGGCAATATTCCCCTATATGTGAGCATCCTCAAAGATATCGATCCTGCGCGTCAACGCAAAATCATTTTCCGTGAATTACTCATTGCCCTTTGTATCATCATTCTCTTTAGCTTTCTTGGAAATTATATCCTGCAACTCCTTCATGTTTCTCAAGAAACCATCATGATTTCAGGGGGACTTATTCTCTTTCTCATTGCCATTCGGATGATTTTCCCTAACGGAGGGAGCGGATCTAACCTTTATCCTTCAGAACAAGGTGAACCGTTTATCGTCCCTCTTGCTGTTCCACTTGTAGCCGGCCCCTCTGTGTTAGCCGCTGTGATGATTTACGCCAATCACGAGTCCCATTTGACAATGGTAGGTTCAATCATCTCTGCTTGGATCGTGACTTTCCTCATTTTGATCGGCTCTCCTTTTCTCAAGAAAATCCTTGGCGTGCGGTGCATCGCTGCAGGAGAACGCCTTATGGGTCTCCTCCTGACCCTTATAGCTGTTCAAATGTTTATAGAAGGGGTCGCTCCCTTGATTCAACATTAATCCCTCCTATGCTATCATTTTTCTCACTATGAAAAAGAATATTAAGCTCATCCTTTCTTACGACGGCAGTGCATACTTAGGTTGGCAAGCTTCCAATGTAGGCGTCTCTATCGAAGGCACCCTTAAAGAGGTCCTCGAAAAGATCTTGCAACAGGAGGTCCAACTGCAAGCAGCAAGCCGAACCGATGCAGGTGTGCATGCAGAGGCTCAGGTGGTGAATTTTTTCTTAGAAAAACCTCGCAACTTAGAGCACCTTCATAAAAGCCTGAACCAATTACTCCCAAAAGACATTCGCGTTGCCATAGTAGAAGAGGCGCCAGACGATTTTCATCCCACCCTTAAGAGCAAAGGGAAAGAGTACCATTATCGCCTCACACGCTCTCATGTCCAACTTCCGTTCGACCGTCTTTTTGCTTGGCACTACCCCTTTTCTCTTGATCTAGCAAAAATGGAAACAGCTACGAAGTTCTTCATCGGAAAGCATGATTTTCAAGCGTTTGGAAACGCCGCTGACCCCAAACCAAAAGACACCATCCGAACCCTTTACCGTCTTGATATCATTTCCTCCGAAGAAGAGCTCCGCTTCGAGATACACGGCAACAATTTTCTCTACAAAATGGTGCGTAATTTAGTTGGAACCCTTGTCTACATCGGAGCTGGAAAACTTTCATTAGAAGAAGCTGAAAAACTCATCGCATCAAAAGATCGCACCTTAGCAGGAATGACAGCACCTGCACATGGACTCCTCTTAAAAAAGGTGTTTTATGTATAATGCTTCGAAAGAGGTTAAACATGATTTCAAGAAATGATCCTTGCTGGTGTGGAAGCGGAAAGAAATGGAAAAAATGTCACGCACCTATCGAAGCCCCACGAAACTTTAACACTTTTCAAAAAGAGTACTTTAGCAAATACCAAATCATGCTCAAAACACCTGAGCAAATCGATGGAATCCGCCGCTCTTGCCACTTAGCTGCCAACATGCTCAAAAAGACCTGCGCTTTGGCCAAAGCTGGCGTCACTACAAATGAACTCAATGACTTTGTCGTAGAAGAGCATAAAAAAGCAGGTGCTAAACCCGCCCCACTTGGATATGGAGATCCCCCCTACCCAAAAGCCATCTGCACCTCACTCAATGAAGTCATTTGCCACGGCATCCCCGACAACCGTCCCCTGCAAGAGGGCGATATCCTGAACATCGACATCACCTGTATTCTAGATGGGTTTTATGGTGATACAAGCGCCATGGTTTGCATCGGTAAAGTCTCAGACGAAAAACAACTAGTCGTGGATGTTTCTTACGAATGTCTCATGCGTTCAATCAAAATCCTCAAACCCGGTATTCCCGTCTCGGATATTGGGCAAGTCATTGAAGACTATGCCTCAAGCCAAAACTGCTCAGTCGTGAATCAATTTGTCGGACATGGGGTCGGAGTCGGCTTTCACGAAGCACCTCAAATCCCCCATCATTATAACCGGATTGACATCCCCTTGGCAGCTGGAATGACATTCACGATCGAACCCATGATCAACGCCGGAGTACGTTCAGGAAAAGTTGACCCCACCGATGGGTGGACCGCCCGTACCTCAGATGGAAAGCCTAGTGCCCAATGGGAACATACCCTCCTCATTACAGACGATGGCTATGAAATCCTCACCCTCCCTGATTAACAGGGTGGTGGAGATAAAACCCTGACAGGGAATGATATCTACTCAGAGTTCAGGCTAACCTCTCTTAAAGTCGAGTCTCAAGCCCACCCAATTCAATCTTAAGCATCTTAAAATTAATTACTTGCCTATTGATAAGATCTACTTCAACAGTGATTCAAACTAAATCCGTTCGAAAAAATAAGAAACATCTGATTATAAACTATTTATGATTTTATTTAACAAAAATTAAAATTTAATCTTTATAAAATTTAAAATAATGTTTTATAATAGATTTATAAGGAAAAAATTTTTAAATAAAAAACACCTTATTTAGGAAAGAAGGAATCAAAGGGGAGAAATATCATGGCATTAAAACCTGCTAATACATCAAATACAGTTATTGATTTTGCATACAACACAACCTGTGTCTACAAAGCAAGCAAAAGCAAAGTAAAAGAAACAGGATCTGCATCAGTTCATAAAATAGCTACAGCAGTACACGCCACAGCACAAAACGTATCACATAAGAAAAGTGAAGCCAAAGAAGGCTTCAAAGCAGGCATAAAAGCTGCAAAAAAATTCCTTTCTCAGGAAAAAAGAGAAAGAGCAGAAAATCCTCATGAAACTCAAAGAAAACCGGAAAAAAAATCTCTAAAAGAGAGAGCCGTCAATAGAACTGTTGCAAAAGGTATCAATGTTGCAATGGATTTCATAACTGAAGAGAGATTGGAAGCCGCTGGCGAAGCATTTGGGAAAAAGATCTTTACTCCAACTGCACCCTCAACTTTTGTTAACAGTGCAGGCGCGTTCCTTAGAGGATTTTACAGAGTCGGTTCTCAAAATCTCTTTTCAGAAAGCACTCATAATACCATTACAAGGTATGCATCAACAACATTCGCATATTTAAGCACCGCTACCTCGTTCGTCTTAGATAATTTGACAGATGTTTGTGGTATTGCACTTTCAGGTGTTTAAGTAGAAGAAGTAAGAAAAGGCTATTTTCATCAAGCCATTCCACATAGAGGAATGGCTTTTTTGCATCCCATCACTTTGGACCTATAAGCTTCTAAAATGTAGTTAAAGACCCATTTTGATTTGATCTTCATACCGATGAAAATAATGCTTTGTCACCACATCATTTTCATCAAACACGATGATGATTTGTGTATGTCTCACATCGTAGCCTTGTGAAAAGAAATTGAGCGGAATAAAATTACGGGCTAAAGAGCGGTACTTCAAATGCGTGTAAATCCATCTTTCACGATTTTGTCCATCTAACTCTACAGTAAAATCATGGCCAAAAAAACCTAAAATATCCCCTTTTGTCGTTTGTCCATCTTGAATAAAACGGTCCGCATCAGTCGATGTGACTGTATCTAACTGCTGTTGATTGGATTTATTTTCACAAGCAGAAAATACTCCAAGGATGAGAAGTCCGAGAATAGCAGTGGTCCATTTTCTCATTTTGACTCCTCTTGATTTGTGTAAAAAAGATGCTTTGTCACCACATCATTTTCATCAAAGACTACTAGGAGTGTCTTTGCTTGAAAAGTCTGGTTACTAAGCCCTTTTTTGCGGTAAGAATACTTCCATTGTTCACGACCTAATTCGTCAAAATGAATTGCAAATGTTGTTCCAAATCTCTCAAAAACCTGTTGTTTTGTGGTTTGCCCATCTAAAATTTCATTGTGAACATCATGGGAAGAGCAAAATGCAACCTCTTCTGATCCTTGACGTACTGAGCATCCCATTAGAAAAATCGAACTAAGGAGAAGACTCGACAAGAAAATATTTTTCATATTGCCTCCACTTGGAAGGGATGGATACTACCATTAATGAAGGAAAAAAGCAATTTAGGAAACTTCAAGACCTTGCTGCTGCATCCCCTTTTTGACAGCAAAGATCTCGCGCTCTAGAGAGACGAGCTCTGACTTGGTTTGCTCGAGCTTCTTTTGATTATCCAACACTTGACTTTCAAGGGTATGGAGATGCTCTTCTTCGTTAGCCTTGGCCTCTTTGAGCATCTTGGTCAGTTTAGTATGATCTTTTTGCATCTGCTCGTACATTTTCTTGATTGTCGTTTTGTCCTTTTCAAGCGTTTTTAGCACGAGCTGTTGACTCCGATCTTCTTGAGACTTAGGTTTTGCAGGAGTCTTTACAGGCGTTATAGGAACTGTTTTTTCTTGAAGCTGCTGCCGTTGACTTAAGATAACAGCGCGAAATTTTTGGAAATCTTTTTGAGCCGCATCAAAAAGAAGTTGCATCTGAGCATACTCCGTACGCGCATGGTTGAGTTTTTTAAGCCGCTTGCGGTTTTCTTCTAAGAGACGCATATGTTGCTCTTGTAGACTTTCAAGTTCCTCCATCGATTCATCAGACTGGAGCTTGAGCGTTTCAATTTGACGATGCTGTTTTAAAGATTCAGCAGAAAGAGTTTCATTTTGATGCTGACTTTTTTCCGCTTCAACACGACTCGCTTCTACAAGTTGCAATAGGGCTTGCATTTCATCATGAGAAGCTTTGAGTTCTTTATGAAGTCGCTCTACTTCTGACTCCACTTTCCTTTTCTCCGATGCTGCTTTTTCTCCAATCGTATGAAGAGAAACCTTGAGCTCGGCAATGGAATGATCGCCTTCACTTTTAAGCGTATGGTAATATTTTTTCAGTTCTTCCATGGCGAGAAATGAAATCGTCAAAGCAAGGGCTAGAGAGCACCCCCAACCAAACTTCCAAAGAGGAACTCCATGCGCTCCTAAGAAAAAGTGAGATCCAAAATAGGCAGCAAATGTCAAAAGTGTGACAGAAAGGCCATTCATTCCCCATTTCCAAGCAAGTAAAAGGCCTAAAACTGAAACGCACGGGAGGAAAGGGTCATAAAAAGTTGGAAGAGAAACAAGCAAGGTCAAAAGAATAAGGAGCGGCCCAATCAGCATCCAAAAGAGAGGTTTAATAGGTGAAGAAGAAAAATCACTCCACTGTTTGATGTACCGCTTGACCATCGTTTATTCTCCGCTTAGGATTTCTACAATCCTCGCAATGCTTAAAAAGCCCTTTTCAAACCGCTCGAGCCCGAAACTTTCATTTGGAGCATGCATGCCGTCCTCGGCAAGGCCCACCCCAGTCATCACAAGCTCGGCCCCGCTAACTTTAGCGAGCTCTGGAACGATCGGAATCGTTGCACCGCACAAGACCTTCTTACAAGAGGTTTGAAAAACCTCTTCAAAAGCCTGCGCTGTCATTTCAGCGAGCTTTGAATGGGGAGAGGTGATCATTCCCCGCGACCCATGTCCGAGCTCCAGTTCTACATCTATACCCGCTGGAAGCTTTTTTTTCAAAAAATCAGCGATGAGACTTAAAATTTCCTTAGGATCTTGATCAGGAACAAGACGGCAAGATAGCTTGACCATCGACTTTGCAGGAATGATTGTTTTAAAACCACTACCAGTATATCCACTGCTCATTCCGTTGATTTCAAGAACAGGTCGAATCCAATTCGATTCGAGCAAGGAATACCCACTTTCACCTGCAAATGCTCCGACTTTAAAAGGAGCTGCTAAATCTTTTGGATCAACGTCCCATGCAAACTCCTCGAGCTCCTCTTTTTGAAAAGACTTCACTTTGTCGTAAAACCCTGGAATTGTCACTTTTCCCTCGTCATCCCACATGACGCTCACAGCTCTCATCAAGGCTCGAGCGGGATTGACGACAAATCCCCCAAATGACCCTGAGTGAAGATCAACTGTTGAATTGCGACAACTGATATTGATTGTGGTGATGCCTCGCATTCCAAGCGTAATCGCAGGTTGCTTTTCGCCTAGCATGTCAAAATCGATAACAAGAAAATAATCTGCCTTAAGTTTTTCCTTTTTTGCATCGAGAATCCCAGATAACCCTTCACTTCCAATTTCTTCCTCTCCTTCAATGCAGAGCTTCACATTAATACCTAGTTTTTTCGACAGGGCGTGAAAGGCTTTTAGAGCCGTCAACGTGTAAAAGCATTGCCCCTTATTATCGACAGCACCTCGTGCCACAACTTTCCCCTCTTTCACAGTCGGTTCAAATGGGGGTGAATTCCACTCTTCCAAAGGGGTGACAGGTTGAACATCGTAGTGGAGGTAAAAAAGGAGTGTGGGACGATCGGGGCCTGCTGACAAGTTTTCTCCATAAAGAGTTGGGTGTCCAGAAGTTTCCCAAAGCTCTGTTTGGAAACCAAACGTCTCGAGGTATTTTTGGAGCCATCCTGCACACGCAAGCATATCTTTTTTGTGCGCCGGATCGGTGCTAATACTTGCAAACTTTAAGAAGGCAAAGAAATCATCGTAAATCGTGTCGCGATGATCTGCAAACCACTGTTTGAATTGATCTATCATAGGCAAAAGTCTACCGCAGAAAACGATTTAAGAATAGTCTAAACGCTCTCTTGCATTTTCCATTAATAATGAAAGAAGAACTGGATCACCCGCATAATCCATTTCAACATCCATATCACCCTCATCAGAAGGTTCCGTACATGTAATTAAAACATACGAAAGCTGTTTTTTTACAAGGGCACTTTTAAGCGCATCGATTTCTGAAGGCTCAAAATCAATTGGGATCACTTTTGGCATACCTTAGTTGTCCACCTGGTTTTTTTATTCTTGATCGCATACTTTTCTTTTTCCTCAAAGCTTAAAGATAAAAATAGTAATTATGAAAATCCCAAATTTGTTAAAATACAGATAAATTTGAGGTGTGACATGAGATTTGTAAAAAGAATTTTTTTATTTCTCATCATCAACTTTTTGGTGGTGATGACCATTTCCACAGTTCTCTCTGTTCTAGGGGTAAAACCGTATCTAAACTCTTATGGCCTTGACATCCGCTCTCTTATGATCTTTTGCGTCATTTGGGGAATGGGTGGCGCACTTATTTCTCTCGCTTTATCGCGCAAAATGGCTAAGTGGCTCATGCGCGTTCAAGTGATCGACCCGACGCGGGCAACAGGAGCTGATTTAGCCCTGACAACCACAGTTGAACGTCTCGCTCGCAATGCCGGACTTTCCGCTAGTCCCGAAGTAGGTATTTTCCACTCTTCTGAGCCTAATGCTTTTGCCACGGGGCCTTCTCAAAAGCGTGCACTCGTCGCTGTTTCTACGGGGTTGCTTGATAAGATGAGCGACTCAGAAATCGAAGCCGTTTTGGGACATGAAATCACCCATATCTCGAATGGAGACATGGTCACCATGACACTCATTCAAGGAATCGTCAATGCCTTCGTTATGTTCCTTGCCCGCATTTTAGCATATGCCCTTTCTGCTCTTGGACGAGGAGATAACAGACGGGGGTCTTTTATGAGCTTTTATCTCTTAACCTTTGTGTTTGAAATTCTCTTCATGATTTTAGGATCGATGGTCGTTGCCTTTTTCTCGCGCAGAAGGGAATTTCGTGCAGATTTGGGAGGAGCCATGCTATCGAGTAAAGACAAGATGATCGGAGCCCTTGAACGTTTAAAGTCTTTTTCTAAAGAAGGACGCAGAAACCCCGAGCAAAATAGTCAAGCTGCCATCAATGCGATGATGATTTCTCGGCCAAGCAAGCTAGGACTCTTAAGACTTTTCGCAACCCATCCCCCCCTAGATGAAAGGATCAAGCACCTTAGAGAAAGTGTGTAAATAAACTCAGAGGATTAAACAGGGCCTGGAAAGTCCTCAATTTCGTTGAGTGCTTTGATATGTTTATAAGCTTTTACAAGGTAATCTCGAAAAGCACCAGGCCGTTTATGATCTGCTTCAATGGCTTTTGAATACTCCTGATCATCAAAAAATACAATAAAAGATTCCCCCGCTAAACGAGAGGCCGTGGTTTGAACATGATTTTCCGTAGTACCGTACATAGCTAGACCAATAAATGGAACTACAGTAGCGAGAAAAATCAAGCTCACAGCAATGACTTTTCCCATTGTTGAATCGAAAAACGATCGTTTTTCTTCGATGCGTCTTTTAGATAAACTACTCGATTGTTTTGAATCTTGTAAGGGAAGTAGATTTAATTGTGGAGGAGAATGCCTTTTATGAACTCTTCTAGTCATTTTTTTCTCTACATTTTTTCACAATAATGTACAAAAAAACAGTTTTATTTCGATTTAAATCTATTTTTTTCCAATTAATCAAAAATTTAATCTAATCCATTCTGACCATGTACGCCCAAAACTCTGTTTAAAGATCCCACTATTTCGTGGTCTCAGGTAGCCCATACTTTGAAGCATTTTAGCAATTCCCATTGGCAAGGTTTGTTGTGGATTAGTAGATAAGACCTCGCCATAACAGCTCATGAAACGAGAATGATTTAGCGCTGACTCTATAGTGATCTCGCGTCCATTCAACTCTTCGGGCAGTTCTACTCCATGGCGAGCAAAAAACTTTTGCACCTGTTTTCCAGATAAACTCTTAGGATTTGTTATCAGAGAAATCTCTCGTCTAATCTGTTTATAGGGAGCTTCTTCCCATCTTTTTGAAATAACATCTCTAAAGTAATTGAGCATAAACTCTTGAAAATACTCATCTTTATTGCGCGTTTCCAAAATCGCTTTTACAAGTATGTTTGGTTGATAGAACTGATCAAAATGGCTCTCTTCTTCCATACGAGTCCGATTGATATCTGTAGGAAGATCTTCGGGATCTGGTGGCTCAGCAGGAATGGCGCGAGTTTCTCCAATCATGCTAAGAGCGTATTTATAGGCGCTTCTCTGCCCTTTATAGATATGGTTCTGAAGTAATTCCAGACGAAATCGTCCAAGATCGATCATGACCCGATCATGAAACGTTAAAATCTGATAATCTCGATTCGCTAGCATGCAATAGATTTGATACAAGACAAGGTGCCAATCACGTGCACAATGACCTGCATAGGCTAAATCAAGAAGCGCTGACCGTTTCAAACTCAGGGTTTGCTCTCTTTGTAACGCTTGTCTCTCTACATTAATTCTATTAATTGCCTCTTTTGTCAGATCATCAAGGGGAATGCCCCTTTTTAAAAAATACTCCCTAGTCGCTTCTTCTTGTTCAGGATCAACTAATCGACTTGAAAGAGTCTCCTGAACAAGTCGCGCTTGAATGTCTTTTGACGATTCGTTTCGTAACGCTTCAAGAAGCATTCCAATCCTTTTTTGCATTTCCGGCGCCTCTTTTTCAAAACGCTTCAAAGCATCAGCTCTTGTAAGCATTTTAATAATCACATCAAGTTCCGAGAGATTCTCTTGACGGAGAAAGTAGGCAATTTGTCTTAAGGTCACTTCTAAACGCTTGAAAAAAGCTTCTTTTCTTTTGGGATCAGAAGGGAGCCCTGCAAAAGGTCTTCGAGATGTAATTGTGCTAATGAGAGTTCTTAAACACTGCTCTAGTTCTTCTTGGCTATATACATGTCCTTGAAATGTTCTTTCTGCTTCAGATAGCTTCCCTAATTTGTTGAACTCTTCAACAATCGTGTGCAGAAAGATGTGCTTGGGAGGAGGCTCGATTGATTCAGCTTCAATGGCTTTGTCTTCAAAGTTGGCATAATGCCAATGATCCACTTGATAAAGAGCATTGAGAATCCAATCGGTTTGGATATTGCCGTATTTGATTTGAAGTGCAGCTAATTTTTGAACAAATTCAGAATAACTTAAACAGCAGGCAAGTCGCTGCATTGCCAGATCAGACCCCATAAAAAAGACCTTTTCCAAGGGATTGAAATCGTTTCGCTTGGCCCGCTCCACAAGAGAAGGGATCGCCCAATCGAGATACTTTTCTCCATCAAGCCAATTGCGAGGATTCCACTTAGCCCAACCTTGAGGGAGAAAATCTAAATCTTCTAAAAAATCCCGATAATAGCCCACGTCATTTTGGAATTGCTCAAATGTAATTAAGCGTGTCCCATCTAAGCGCAAAGTTGTAATATGAGCTCCATTTTTGACGAGAACTCTTGCAAAACCCCAGTCTTTGTCATCGACCGCCTTTTCTAAAATGGTGTGTCCATCCTGACCTACAGCATTCACGTTCCATCCAGCTCGAACCATTTGCGCCCCTATGAGCTCTTTTTTGCGCTCATAAATCAGGCTCATCACTTCATAATGAGATAGCGTCTTCTCTGATGGAGGAACTGCTCCTCTTTGAATCAATTTTTCCACCATAGGATAATCTTTCTTGTCCCATGCGTAATTGAGAAGAGTATTTTTGCTCCGGTCTACAAAGCTACTGACTAGATTGGACCGATCGATAATTTTTAAAGCTAAATCAGCATCTCCTTCTAAATAGGCCAAGAGAGCAGGAGTGAAATGATCTGTCCCTCGTTTAGCACTTGGGTTTGCTCCACTAGCTGAAAGGAGGCTAATGGTGTTTCGATCTTGATTTTTCGCAGCGAGATGATAAAGGGTTTTACCTTCCCATGTGAGGTTAGGGTCACAGGATTCTTCTTGTAAAAGCCGTTTTAAAACCTTCATTTGCTTCTTTTCATACGCGATAAAAATGAGAGGTTTCCCTTGAAATTGTTGGTTAGGATTCCAACCAATTTTTAGAAAAAAGTCTAATTGTTTTTTGTCGCCATCTTCAATCGCCTGGCAAAACTGCCGCCCTGAATCTAAAGCATAGTAGTGCATGGCATAATACAAGACAGAACTTAAAACAAAGAAGGCCGGATGCAAAAGTAGGCTAATCATGAGATGGGTGACTCTTCCCGTTAAGCTGGGAAGGAATTCATTCTCCTTCGGTACCGTCTCGCCAAAAAGCCCATAAAGTGCATATTGCCTTTGTCGGAGAGACTCTTCATAGGGGCGTTCCAAAAACCGAAGGACCCTATTGTAAGCTTGTATTCCTGCTTGAATGACCATAAAATGCTAATTTATTTTAAAATCGAAGAAATTATATCGATTCAATGCAAATATGTAAAGAATTAAGATGGTTAATAATTAAAATTTAATTATATGCTCATAAGACATCAAGAACCTATCCAGTATTAAAGGGTTTATTTGATTTCTTCGATTTTTGAACAGATTTTGTTTTTTCATTTGGACCACATTGTTCATGAAGTTAGGGGCTAAAGTGAAAAGGAAAAGATTCCAATCACTTAGACACTGACAAGGTCGTGGTGGTGATCAACTGAAAGAAGATTCTTTCCATCCATGCTGAAAACACGTGCGGGATGAATCTTTTCACATAGACTTGAAAGGCTGTCAGACTTTAGGACAATGTAGTCAACCTCATGCAAGGATGAAAGAAGAGCGACAAAGTGCTCATCTGGCTTCTCATCGGTTAGATAAATCATGAGCTTCCCTTCAGAATCTGCCAAAGCTAACGTTTGAATCTTAGCAAAAAGCGCCGCTGACAAATCTTCTTTTGAGCTCAGTCCTAAAATTGTGAGCTTTTTATTCTTCAAGGCTTGCTCAAGAGCAAAGAGATGGTGCTCGTCAAACACTTTATTCACTACATCAGTTTCCAAAAGGCGCTCTGCAATATCAGAAAGAGACACGCGCACACATCCAAGTCTTTCAATCGCAATACTTGCTGCCACATTCGCAAGGTGCAGTCCTTCCTTGAGGTCGAGATCAGCTGCATAAGCCATCGCTGTGACGGCTAACACAGTATCCCCTGCGCCCGTTACATCGATCACTTCACGGACTTTTACAGGAAAGTCGAAACGTTGCTTCTTGTTGTCAAACAAACTAATACCTGCCTCAGAGCGAGTCACAATAATATGCTTTGTTTGAGTCATGCGGACAAGCTTGTGTCCCACTTCATCAAGCGTTGCATCACTTCCCAATTTCGCCGCTTCTACAGCTTCCTTAAAATTAGGCTTGATCATCGTCGCCTTCGTGTAGCGTGAGAAATCATCTCCTTTCGGATCGACAAGAATAGGAATCTTCCGTTTATTTCCCTCTTGAATCAGCGCAGCAAGTAAAGTTTTCGATAAAAAGCCTTTTCCATAATCAGAAACAGCTATCACTTCAATTGCGTCGAGTTGAGTATTGATATAAGAAAGAACCTTTTTTTCAACAGATTGATCGATGGAGATAAGCGTCTCATCATCGACACGCATGAGCTGCTGCGAGCCAGCAATCAATCGATTTTTCACGGGAGTGCGGGTTGCTTTTTGGACAAAGAGGCCAGTCGTATCAACAGCTTCAGCTTCAAGAAGGCTTTTTAGTCGTTTGCCTTCAATGTCAGGACCAATCCGTCCCACACAAACAACTGAAGCACCAAGAGCTTTAAGGTTGAGTACAACGTTTCCAGCTCCACCGGGAAGATGCTGTGTCTCTTTGACATGCAAGATCGGAACCGGTGCTTCAGGAGAGATCCTCTGCACACGTCCTGTTGTGTAGGTGTCTAGCATAAAATCCCCAACCACGAGAATACGGGCGGGTTTAAGTTGGCTAAAAGAGCCAATGAGTTTTACCATCTCTCATCCTTTAAGAGATACTCTGACACGTAGTCATGTACCCCTGATTCAAAAGAATAGTCGTTTTCAAAGGTCCAATCGTTTTCTTCGATTCCTTTACGGAATTTGCTCATTTCGGCACAGGTATAATTTTGGTATTTGCCGATAAGGTCCTTAGGCATTGGGATATATTCGATATTGGTCTTTTTGCCAATAGCCTTGAAGATGATTTCTGCCATTTTGTTCCATGTATTGGCCTCGCCACTTCCTGCATTGAAGATGCCACTAAGGTCATGGTCGAGGAAGAAGCAAGTCATTTTAGCAGCGTCTTTCACATAGTAAAAGTCGCGACATTGGTCACCATCTTTGAACTTCTCAGGCTCGGAAGATTGAAAGAGACGTACTTTCCCCGTTTCTTGGATTTGACGGGTCATATGCATGACCATGGATGCCATGCGCCCCTTTTCGTATTCATTCGGGCCATAGATGTTAAAATACTTGAGGCCGACAACTTTGTCTAACACACCTTGTTCTTGGAGCCACTTGTCAAACATTTGTTTGGAAAAGCCGTAAATGTTGAGGGGACGCAGCTCATCGAGCTTATTTTCATCATCGGAGAATCCAAGAGATCCATCGCCATAGGTTGCTGCTGAAGAAGCATAAATGAAACGGTGGTCATTTTCGAGGGCATACTCAGCTAGATGGACAGAGTAACGGTAGTTTGTTTCCATGAACAGGTCGCCATCGTCTTCGACAGTACTTGAACAAGCACCAAGATGGATGAAAGCTTCAATTTCCGTCTCTCTTCCCATGAGGTATTCGAAAAGCTCGTGACGAGAAATGAAGTCGATAAAACGCTTATGACGCAGGTTTTTCCACTTCTCTGTTTTCCCAAAATCATCTACTAGAAGGAGATTAGAATATCCCTGTTCATTTAGGTAACGGACAACCCCCGATCCAATAAAACCGGCGGCTCCTGTCACAACAATTAGCTTATCATCATAAAGTTGTACTACCATAGGACATCATTTTCTCACATTCACGACTATTGTACCAACAATTTTCTGATCGTGTAAGAAAAGTCACAGGAATCATTTCGACTCCATCAAGTTTGGGAGTTTTTACATCTCCAAAGCAAAAAAAGGTGCTACCGCTTCCTGTCATGACCACACAATCAAATCCAAGAGACAAAAGATCTTGTTTCACTTGGCTAAGCTGACTTCGAAGTGTAAAAGCCGGAGCTTCTAAATCGTTTACATAGACATGTTCTTCGAGCAGTTTTTTTGGGTCTTCACTAGAACAGGCATGCGGTTTGCAATGACGGTAAACAAGAGGAGTTGACATCCCTCCTTCTGGTTTTGCAAGCCAGAGCTTTCGGTTGGGAAGAGGAGCAAGTGCAGTAATTTTTTCCCCTCGCCCTGTACAGTACGCAGTGCCAGGAGAAAAAAAGAAGGGCGCATCGGAAGAAAAAGTTCCTGCCCAAAGGCGAAGATCGGCCTCTGTTGCAATATTGCCGCCGAGCTCGTTTAGAGCCCAAAGTGTTGTAGCAAGGTTACTGCTGCCACCGCCTAATCCGGCTTCGACAGGAATCCTTTTTTCAACGTGAATTTGTACAGGAAAGAAAAGACCAGTTTTCTCGCGAAAAAGAGCGCGAGCTCTCCAGATGAGGTTGGTTTCATCACAAGGCAAACTAGAGTCACTTGATGTCAGGGTATCAAAGTCCCCTTTTTCAAAATAGAGAATATCCCCAAGGGAGATGGCTTGCATGAGACTTGCAATCTCATGATAGCCATCTTCACGTTTCGCAAGAACGCGAAAAAAGAGATTGAGCTTCGCCGGAGAAAAAAGGGCGAGCTTACTTTTTGCTTCTCTCTTCAAGTTCATCGCGCATCTCAGCTTTCTGCTCTTTCAAGGTTGGGAGAGGTTCTCCTTCTTCAGAAACTCCTTCTTCAGAAAGGTCTTCAGCTCCTTCTTCCTTGACTTTAACACGCGATTTGACCTCTTCAATCTGCCCTTCGCCGATGACTTTTAAGAAGAAAGTGGCAGGCACATCTTCTTTTAGACGAAGTTGAATTTCAAAGGTCCCCACTGTCTTAATGGGTTTTGGCAATACCACATTGCGACGCTCGAGCTTAACGCCTTCTTCTTCTTCGAGAATTTTGACGATATCAACTACAGCAACAGAACCATAAAGATGTCCTTCTTTATCGCTCTTCACATTGGTCTTAAGCGTTTTTCCTTTGATTTGAACAGCAAAAGCTTCTGATTCTTTTTTATCAACTGCAGATTGTTTTGCCCTCTCTTCTTTTAGTCTTTCTTGCAAACGAATGGTTCGCTTGTCAGCAATGACAGCTTTCTTCTTAGGCAAAAGGAAGTTACGAGCAAAACCTGGCTTTGCTTTTACGAGATCTCCTTTACGCCCAAGATTGACGACGTCTTCCAATAAGAGAAGTTGATTAGGTTGTGTATTTTTTTGCATGAATTATTCCTCCCCTACAAAAGGCAAAAGAGCCATGTGCCGAGCTCGTTTAATCGCCGCGCAAAGAAGTTTCTGAAAACGGTGAGAAACTCCAGTAATACGACGAGGGAGAATTTTTCCTCGCTCAGTGATGAAACGAGAGAGTGTATCGATATCTTTATAATCGACTTTCTTGACACCTGCAAGGACAAAGGGGCAGGTTTTACGTTTTTTAAATCCGAGATCACCAAATTTTTTACCCATAATCGCTCCTTACGCTTCTGGCAGTGGTTGGAATTCAATTTTCTCAACGACTTTTTCCGCTTGCAATGTGATGAATCGGATTAAATCTTCGTTGAGATGGTACTCTTTCCACATTTCTGAAATCGCGCTGGGGATCACAGAAAAATAGAGGATATAGTAGTTCCCCTGCTTGTGGCCATCGATTTCATAAGCAAGTTTCTTACGTCCTTGATCATGAATTTTGTGGATCTCTCCTCCATGCTCTTCAATGAGGTCTGTGATGCGACTAAGTGCTTTTTTTTGCGCATCTTCGCTCAAAGAGGCATTTAGGATATACATCCCTTCATAAAGTCTCTTTTGCTGATTTTTCATAGGTTTCCTTCATTAACCATTTATCTAGAAAGTCAACGCCTTCCTCAATCACTTTCGGCAGGTCTTTTTGTTCTTCGGCCGAAAAAGGAGAGAGAACGTAATCTTCGAGGTATCCGTGGTCACGGTCTCCAATTCCAAGTCGAAGGCGTTGGTATTCTTGTGTTCCCAAATGGGACTCAATATCTTTTAGCCCATTGTGACCTCCTGAACTTCCTTTTTCTCGGAAGCGGAGTGTCCCAAAATCTAGAGCAATATCATCTGCGACAACGAGAAAGTGGGTAAGATCGATTTTGTAATAGTCTAAAACCTTGCGCACAGACTGCCCAGAAAGATTCATATAGGTCTTAGGAAGCAGCAAAATGACTTTACTTTCACTTACTGTTCCCGACGCAATCTCTCCTTGCAGGTTGCTGTCAGCTTTAAACGTCCACCCCTGTTTCTCTGCAAAAGCCTTCACCACCATAAATCCAAAGTTATGACGAGTGTTTTCATATTTCTTCCCTGGATTCCCAAGGCCAGTTATGAGAAAGCCTTTAATTGTCACTTTCGCTTACCTTAACGTTTTGCAATGACGACCACAACTTCTTGTGGCCTAACCAGTGTGCGGATAGCGTCGCCCATCTCGATGTCGCGGATCCTCTTTTCTTGTCCAATCGCTAAGCTGCGGACATCCACTTTAAAGTCTGTAGGGATATCTTTCGGCAGACAACGTACACGCACATGGCGAATCACAGGTCTTAAAAATCCTCCTAATTTGATTCCCACACAGTCAGCTTGCCCTTCGAAAGAAATAGGCACTTTGACATCAACAGGGACATCATCAGAAAGAAGTAAAAAGTCAAGATGAAGAATCTGGTACGTTGTGGGATGATATTGAATGTCTTTAACAATTGCTTTAGACTTCTTCCCATCAAGGTCCAATTCAAAAATCGTCGTTGGCAAATACCCTTTTTGGAGGCCACGTAAAATGGTGTGAAATTCACTTCCATTGACAATGGCATTTTCTCCAGGCTTGCCATTTTGGTAGATCACAGCGGGAATATCTTTGCGAAACCGAATTTGCGTCAGTTCACTTTTCTTTTCTCCACTGCGCTTTGACAGCTTGAGTTTCATGCACTCTATCCTTGAGTTTGGTTTTTTATAAATCTGTCCATGGGTGAGATTAAGTACGAGGACGGAAAAGGGCACTGACAGACTGATTATTTGCAATCGAGTCGATCACTTTTCCAAAAAGTCCAGCTACCGAGAGCACTTCAATATGAGAATGATCTATCTCTTTAGAAAGGGGGACCGTGTCTGTCACCAGCAGCTTTTCGATTCCAAAGGACTTCATCGGGTCTTTGGTTAAAAGAAGATGAGTCACTGCAGCAAAAATTCGCTGCGCACCCGCCTCTTTACACGCTAAAGCTGCATTTTTCAGAGTGCCTCCTGTCGAACAGATATCGTCAACAAGAATCACGTCTCTCCCCTGCACATCTCCAATGATCGCATTTGTTTTAATGTCGGTTGCATTCATCCGACGCTTATCAACAATGGCAAAATCGGCATGAATTTCATTTGCTAAAAGTCGTGCCAATTTGATACTTCCAATATCTGGCGTCACTACAACCGGCTTTTCAGCACCTAAACGCTGAATTCCTTCAGCTAATACAGGTCTAGCATAGAGATTATCGACTGGGATGTCGAAAAAACCTTGCACCTGTTCGGCATGAAGATCCATGGTGACCACTCGTGAAACCCCTGCTGTCACCAGCAAGTTTGCCACAAGCTTCGCCGTAATTGGAACTCTTCCCTTGTCTTTACGATCTTGCCGTGAATACCCATAGTATGGGATCACAGCTACAATTCGATGGGCAGAGGCCCTTTTAAGAGCATCGATCAAAATCAGAAGCTCCATGAGATAGAGGTTGGGCTCTTTCGCAATTGTTTGAATCACGAACACGTCCCGACCGCGGACATTCTCAAGTATTTGAACGCCTATCTCACCATCAGGAAATCTTTCTATACTTCTCTGACTGAGTTCGATTCCAAGTGACTGGGCGATGTCTTCCGAAAGTTTCAAATGAGATGTTCCAGAGAACAACATGTAGTCAGGTTTAGACATACAACAAATCTAGTCAGAGATTCATATTTGGGGTGGAAGGATTCGAACCTCCGCATGGCGATACCAAAAACCGCTGCCTTACCGCTTGGCGACACCCCAACAAATAGGTAAGGATTGATTTTGCCGATACTTTCAATTTTTTTCAAGCGACTTTCTACCATTGCACATGAAACTGAAAAATTTTCTTGAAATCAAAGCTGTCTCTTACTAAGAAAGAGGTAAACAAAAGTTTTTTGAGGTATTTAGATATGAAAAAATTTTTTCTCCCTTTAACCCTTTTTCTTTGCTCGTTTGCTTACGGCCACACAAACGACTACAAAGATGGAACGCTTGCGCAAACGATGCAAAATGGTCGAAACACGCAAACTACTAATTCTAACATGAACCAACAATACAGTGGGGCAATGAACTCTGACCCGAACGTTGTAGAGCACTCTTCAATGGGATGCATGGACTCTGGATTCACTTTCCAAGCCGACTTCCTTTGGTGGCGTGCTAATATGGACGACCTCGATTACGGGCTTCAACTGAACGACACACTCTTTCTCTCAACAAGAGGAAAGATTGTCGAACCCGATTTCAATTACGACCCAGGAGTACGTGTCGGTGCCGGTTACGACTTCGGACGCTCAAATTGGGATATTCTGTTTGCTTGGACATACCATTATTCCAAAGCAACAAACTCTTCAGGCAATCCCAATGTACCAATTTCACTTATTGCAACCCGCGGGCAAACCTATAATTTCGGAAACTATAAAGTCGTTATTGGCGCAACTGGACGTGCAAGTTGGAGGGTTCACCTCAACTCGATAGATTTTGAAATGGGATATGATCATTTCTACAGCAAACACTTCTCTGTTCGCTCTCACTTTGGTCTAAAAGCTGCTTGGATCAATATGGAATACCACGCAAGCTATAAAGATTTGATTGATACAGGAGATGGCCAACCTGCCAACATCACTAACTATGAAAAACTCAGTTTACGCACGAAAAGCGATTTTTGGGCTGTAGGTCCCCGTATGGGATTGCAAAGCTTTCTTCATATTGGTTGGGGCTTTAGCATCTATGGAAAAATTGCTGGCTCACTTGTTTACGGAGAGTACAGCACAGACTCTGACCTTTTCATCGAAAGAGAGCAAGTCTCCTTTCCCTTTACATCAACAACCACAGATGTTCCTTTCTCACACGACAATTTTTCCCGTCTAAGAGCAATTGTTGAAATGTCGATTGGGCTTGAGTGGTCCTATTGCTTTTCAGGTGACTACCTTCTTAGCTTTCACCTTGGTTGGGAAAACCAATACTGGTGGAATCAATTGGAAGCACGCTTGCTTACTGATTACCAGCCAAATGGTGATCTCACCTATAGTGGAATCGACGCAGGAATTCGTTTCGATTTCTAAGCTGAGTTTTGCGCAAAAAATTGCATAAAAAAAAGCAGTCTTCAGACTGCTTTTTTTATGCTTTTCAAAAATTCCAATTTTGAAAACTATAGAAATTTATTCATCTGAGCTCTGGGTTTATTTTGCTTCGTCTCAGGAAATGGAGTCCTCTTAAATTCTCGGTCTTTTTGGCTCGGGAAAGGCCAAACGGTCTTTTTCGAAGAAATGGCTGAGAAGAAAGAGAAAAATCCCTAAGGATGAGTGAAAGAAACCCAAAGCTTAAGTTACTCAAGAATCTTTTAAGATGCGAGGTCGTGATGTGCGAACTTTGTTGGAATGCAGATAAGAAGGAAGAAGAAGTTGCTCTCTGCCCGGTGACACAAGAGCCTTATGTGATCACATTCAATCAACTCAAAGAAGAAGTCTTAAAAAAGTGGATGACAACAGGTAACATCCATTACCGCGTCCACAAAAACAGCATTTTTAATCCACCCAAACAAAGTTATGTTTGGAATGCTTCAAAATGCGATGATAACGGACACTTAGAAAAAGAAGCCACACTGTCAATACAGTTTATCTAAAATGTCCCATCCATTATACACATGAAAATATGTATATCGTTCATGTGACAACAGAACTTGCACCTATTGCAAAGGTGGGTGGCCTTGGTGATATGATCCAAGGTTTAGGGAAAGCGCTTGTAAAAGAAGGAGAGCTCGTCGAAGTTATTCTCCCTTTTTACGATACCATTGATAAAAAAAAGCTCTCCAATCTCAAAGTTGAAATGGAAGAGCTCTCTTCTTTTTTTAATATGGGAACATGCAAAAACACCGTCTGGTCGGCAGAATTGGAAGGGCTTAAGCTGATTTTAATCAAGCCTCATCATGAAAAGGGTTATTTTGACCGAGGGAAAATTTATGGGGAAGAAGATGACAAAATGCGCTTCATCTATTTTTCTCGTGCCGCTCTTGAATACCTATTAAAAGCCAGAAAGCATCCCGACATCCTAAACCTCCATGATTGGTTAACGGGCCTCTGCGCTCCTCTCTACCGTGAAGTGTACCAACCTCTAGGGTTGCGGATCAAAAAAATTATCACAACAATTCACAATATGCAGTACCAAGGAAAGTGCAGTCCCGAGCAGTTTGCTTCGATTGGACTCCATCCAGATCCTCTTTTGACAAAAGACAAACTCCAAGACCATCAAGACCCTGAAAAGCTCAACATTTTAAAAGGCGCCATCGTCTACTCAGATTTTTTAACCACCGTTTCACCTTCCTACGCCCAAGAAGTTAAACGAGAAAAAGGATTTGGGTTGGGTCCCCTCCTTACTGAGCACAGCAAAAAACTGAAAGGAATCTTAAATGGAATTGACACCGAATACTGGAACCCTGCAACAGACCCCATGCTCTATGAAAATTATGAAAGCGATCCGAATCATCTTCAAGACCTTCTCGACGCAAAAAAGGCCAACCGGAAACATCTATCAAAACGAATCCATATCCAATACGATAAAGTTCCGTTATTTTCAGTCGTCACCCGTCTCGTAAAACAAAAAGGACCAGAACTTATTCAACATGGCCTCGAATACGCCCTTAAAAAAGGGGGCCAATTTATTCTCTTGGGAACCCCGTACGAAGAAGATGTAAAAACAGCATTTTACGCCCTTCGCGAAGAGTATCGGGACAACCCCCACATCCACTTTCACTTTGAATATGACGAAGCCCTTGCACATGCGACTTATGCATCAGCTGATTTCATTTTGATCCCCTCTATTTTTGAACCGTGTGGCCTTACACAAATGATTGCTCTCCGCTACGGCACGATTCCCATTGTTCATAAAGTGGGAGGACTGAAAGACACCATCTATGATATCGATCATGAAGAAATTCCTTTAGAAGAGCGGAATGGATATACATTTGATTTCCCTTCACAAGATAGCTTGAACTGGTCGATCGATCGAGCCTATGAGCACTTCAAACACGATGAAAGTAAAAGGCTCTTGATGCTGAAAAATGGACTAGGACATGACTGGAGCTGGAAAACCTCAGCTCTCACTTACCTTGAACTCTACCATCTAGCCATTGCTAAATCAAGATAACCGATCTAGATCGTATCGTCGTAAGCTAGTCAAGGCCTTAGTCGACTCCTGGAGAAAATTTCATCGTTACCCTCCTTCGAAAGCCCAATTCGGGCTTCCTGTATCAGCCGTCTTGAACCATTCTTCCACAAGCCACTTTATTAATCATCTCATGACGCCACTAACGGCTTCAAAATGTTTATAACCTGAACTCTGGGTTTATTTTGCTTAGTCTCAGGAGAGAGGGTTCTCATAAATTCTCGGTATTTTTCTGCTTGGGAAGGGACAAATGGTCCTTTTCAAGCCAAAAAGACTGAGAAGAAAGAGAAAAATCCCTGAAAACGAGTGAAAGAAACCCAGAGCTCAGGTTTGTAAGATTATTGCCATGCTTGCTTGATATAGAGGCGATTCGAGTAGATGTACTCTGCTCCCGAAAAGACCGTATAAAAGGCTGCTCCCGAAATAATGAACAGACTGATCTGCTGGAGCTGCATGAGAGAAAGAGCTCCCCAAGCATAAGGAATCATCAAAATCAAGATAAGGAAAATGGAAATCGCCTGAAGGACTGCCTTGATCTTACCGCTCGTTCTAGCAGCTAACGTCACCCCTTTCAACGCACATACTGTCCTCAGAGTGCTAATCATCGCATCTCGATAGACAAACACAAAGACAAGTAATAGCGGTAAATCAATAAAGCCTTGAGTAAAAGTGAGCAAAATCGTCAGACGGGTAATACTGTCGGCCATGGGGTCGAGAATCTTTCCAAGTTCTGTGACAACATGGAACTTGCGAGCAAGATATCCATCAAAAAAGTCGGAAAGCTCAGATAATCCAAGTAAGAAAATCAAAACAAAGGGAAGCGCATGAAGCGTGATACCTAAATGTTGGTACTTGAGATAGAAAATCAGGAAGATTGGACTGATAAAAATCCGCCCAATTGTCAAAATCAATGGAAGTTTAACTGGAAAAGAACTCTTTTCTACAGTTTGAGAATCTACAACCTTAGTTTTCAAAAATCTTTTTTCCTATTTTCTATAGAGGGTTTTCATTCCTAAAAGTCCCTTATACTGGTTTTTCAGCAAATTCGAAAGCTTTTTTTTTGCCTTCATGCTTTGGAAACCAAAAAAGCCAAAGTAAAACTATTTTTTCAATTCAAAAAATCAAAACAACTAATGATCGCGTGAAAACAAATAAAATTTTATTAAATTTTTTATTATTATTTTCACAAAACAAATATAATGATATAATATTCTGAAGAAAACAATAATTTATTAAATAAAAATATCCTTTTGGAAGGAGTAAAAATGAGCTCAAGTCTGGAAATAGGGGCTAAACTAAACGAATATATCTCTGAATTACAAAGGTTTAGCATAGAAGACACCCCATCAAAAGAAAGTTTTACCAAGCTAGCTGAAGAAGTTAACGGGTTCTTGCAAGGGTTAAACACTTTTGCAACTATGGCTAACGTCGAAAACTTCTTACAAGCCAAATCTCTTCTAAGATCTAACAATGAAAGGTTTACAGAAGTCACGCCAGCAGTCGCATCTGGAATTCCAAATCAAACAGAATACTGGCCCTCTAAGAGCGTTAAAGAACTTGATAGCGAACTACAAGCGCTAGAGGAATCTTCTTCTTCTGATGGCGAGAGTTCTGATATAAGAACCTCTGCTTTAATGCTTATAGAAAAAATCACCAAAACTCAAGAAAGCCAACCTACTTTTGTCGCTATAAGCGATGCTCCAGCCCTTGAATCTCTTCGAGAGCGAGTAGAAGTTCTAACAACACCTCCCTCGACACCTCGTTCAACTCCCGTTCATGAAAAAAGGACAGAAATTCTCGAAGACTCACTAGACATCGAAGAAGAGGAAGAAGAAGAGGAAATCAAAGAAGAAGGCCCTTCATTTTGGAAAAAAGTGGGAGTTCTTGCTCTAATTGGACTAGTCATTTTAGCTCCCGTTACAGCAGTTCTTGCACCTGCGCTCATGGGATCTTCTAGCAACTCTAGCTCACCAGATCATAGCTTTGATATTCCTAGAGGTGGAACTCGAACAGACTTCTCTCCGAATTCTCTAAGCATGCCAGATTTCCAACTACATAACGGAACCAATAATACTCAACCTACTTCAACACTTCCATCACTTACTTTCGAGCAGCCTACTTGCCCTCTTAACAACACTCAACCTCTCGACATTCACACTCTTCAGCCTTCTTTCACTCCTCTAACCTCAACTTTCGAACAAACTACAAACTCTACAGGAACGCCCTCATATACAGGATCTCAAGACTCGATTGAGCCCTCACAAATTCGCTATGTTGATGTTGCAACGCTGAGTGGGAATGAATTGATTCCAACTAAAGAAGGTCCTATTACGGTTATTGAATATGACAGCAGAATGCCATCAAGCTCGGGGATTCCAATGCCTTCCGATCAATCTATGGAGTCAGCGCATTTAGCAATTGGAAGCAGCGCAGCACCAAAAACTCCTGAATTCAATCCAGCAAACTTTATGCGCAGTAGTACAGCTTTTAAACCTACTTTCACAAAAGTGCACCATACTGCTTCACCTCAGCTACTAGCGCTTCCAAAGCCTCCCGCAAAGAGCGTTGTTATCCCTCAGACAGTAGGTCAAATCGAATCATTAAACCCTGTATTACGTCTCCCCCCCTATTTCGGAATACCACCTTTGAGTTCAAGAGACGTTTCTGAGGTTCAATATGGAAATAGTACGATTGCTACTAAATAAGACCGTCGATTTAAGTGTTATAAAGTAATAAGTGCCTCCTCCTTAGGAGGCATTTTTTTTAACGCTAATTGGCCACAAGCCGCTGCAATATCCTTTCCTTTCGTATAGCGCCATGTACTGCGGATTCCTGCTCGATCTAGGATCTCACGAAAGGCTTCAATTGACTCTTTCTCTGGCCGCTTTAAGTTCAGACCATCTACAGGATTATAGGGAATCAAGTTAACGCAGCAATGCTGCCCTTTTAAGAGCTCTCCGAGCTCCTGAGCCTCTTTTCGGCTATCATTGATTCCCTTTAGAAGAACATATTCGTACGTCAGATCCCGTTTTGTCTTCTTAGAATAAAGATCAACGGCCTTCAAAATGTCTTCTAAAAGGTATTTACGCGAATAAGGAACGATTTTCTTACGCAGGTTCTGGTTGGGTGCATGAAGGGAAAGGGCTAGATTAACTGAAATCTCTTCATCCATAAGCTTTTCGATTCCTTCAACGACCCCCACGGTGGAGACTGTAATACGCCGAGGAGAAAGATTGAGAGCAAGCGGGTGGGTTAATAGACGAAGCGCTTTGACGACTTGGTCGTAATTATCGAGAGGCTCCCCCATTCCCATGAAAACGATATGTGAAACATGCTCTCCCTTTTTTTTGAGCTGCGCTTGAATTTGAAGTACCTGCTCGTGAATTTCTCCAGCTGTAAGATTACGGATGAGACCTTCTTTTCCCGAAGCACAAAAAGCGCAACGCGCAGGACATCCTACTTGCGAAGAAACGCAGACTGTTCGCCTATCTCCAGAAGAAATCAAAACAGATTCAACAAGTTTACCATCCCGAAGTTTCCACAGAAATTTTGTTGTCTCCTCATCAGCGGAGTCTTCAATAGTCATCAGCGTTAAACTAGGAAGAGAAAAAGATGCAGCTAACTTTTCCCGTAAACTTTTTGGCAAATTAGCCATCTCATCAAACGCAAAGACCGTTTTCTTATACAGCCAATCAAAAATCTGTTTGTAGCGGTATGCCGGCTCTCCATTTTCTTCAAGCCAACCTTTTAATTCTCCAGGAAGTAACCCAACTAATTCCAAAGCGTCACCAATAAATTCTAAAATTTGCAAATCATTATGACAAAAAACGCAATTTCTTTATACTCAGATGATCCAAGAATGGGTAAAAATATGCTCACTTTTCAACAAATCATTACCAAGCTCTCAACCTTTTGGGCAAATCAAGGCTGTGTAATCCAACAAGGCCATGACCTCGAGGTTGGGGCTGGCACCTTCAACCCTGCGACTTTTTTGCGCTCACTTGGGCCTGAGCCTTATAACACAGTCTATGTCGAGCCCTCTAGACGGCCTCAAGATGGACGTTTTGGAGAAAACCCGAACCGACTTCAGCTCTTTCATCAAATGCAAGTGATCATGAAACCTTCCCCACTCGAAATTCAACAAATGTATGTAGAATCCCTCGAAGCCATTGGTTTCGACCTTTCCAAACACGATATCAGGTTTGTTCATGACGATTGGGAATCTCCAACACTTGGCGCATGGGGACTCGGTTGGGAAGTGTGGCTCGATGGAATGGAAGTAACGCAATTTACCTATTTTCAATCAGTTGCAGGTTATAACTTAGAACCTATCAGTGTCGAACTCACCTATGGTTTAGAGCGCCTTTGCATGGTCCTCCAGAAAAAAGACAACTTCTTTGACATGATGTGGAATGAAACTTTGACCTATGGAGATATCTTTCATCGTAATGAAGTGGAGTGGAGTCACTATAATTTTAACCGAGCTTCCACTGAAATGTGGCTAAGACACTTTGATGATTTTGAGAAAGAAGCCAAAACTTTAGCCGATCTTCACTTGCCAATTCCCGCTTACGACTTTGTCATGAAAGCTTCTCATGCATTCAACATATTAGAAGCCCGTGGTGTTCTATCCGTGACTGAAAGAATGGGTTACATCACTCGCGTAAGAGATTTGGCAAAAATTGCAGCCTCAGAGTTTCTTGAGTCACGCAAACAGCTTGGCTTTCCTTTGGTCAAACGTCTAGAAACAAAGAAACTCGAATCTCACGCGCACTCTCTTTCAAAAGCATTCGACGCTTCACACAAAGAAGACTTCCTTCTTGAAATCGGATCGGAAGAACTCCCAGCTGCATTTGTGCCTATTGGATGTCAAAGCTTAAAGCAAGCTCTTGAAAAGCTTCTTAAGTCGGTCGATCTCTCATTTGATCATATTCAGGTTTTTGGTGCGCCGCGCCGTTTAAGCGCTTTAGTCAAAAACCTCGCCTATGGCACCAAAAACACTTCAACCGTTCGCAAAGGCCCTCCCCTATCTCTTGCATTTGATGAAAGAGGAAACTTGACAAAACAAGGAAGCGGTTTTTTCCAATCGATCGACTCAGAAGAAAAACCAACTTTAGAAGAAATCAAGCGCGGGAAAGTTCCCGGTGTCTCCATTCAAGAAATCAAAGGAAGCGATTACCTCAGCTGTAATCTTGAAAAGAAAGGCGTTTCAACTGCAGAAATTTTAGGAAAACACCTTCCGAAATTAATTGCCGACCTCAGTTTCCCGAAAAAAATGCGTTGGGCAGAATTTGACCTCACTTATGCTCGCCCTCTTCATTGGATTGTATCATTGCACGGCAAAGAAGTTGTTCCTTTTAGTATGGCAGGAATCCATTCAGGAAATGTGTCACGTGGTCATCGACAACTCAATCCCAAACCTTTCTCCATTAAACACGCTTCAGATTACGTCGAAGAGTTGAAAAAACACTTAGTTTACGTCGATATTGAAGAGCGTCGAGCTTCAATTTTAAAGCAGCTTAAAGCCATCGAATCAGAAACTAAAACCGTCGCTCTTGAAAAAGAAAAGGTAATGAAAGAAGTTCTTTATCTTAGTGAGTGGCCCCAGCTTTTCCATGCCTCCTTCAACACCAAGTTTTTAAAAGTGCCAGAAGAAGTTCTCACTTCTGAAATGATCGAACATCAACGGTATTTCCCCCTTGCTGAGACTTCAGGCAAACTCTCAAACCACTTTGTTATCACAGCCGACAACCATCCAAACGAAACCATTCGCTCAGGAAATGAGCACGTTCTTACCGCACGTCTTTCTGATGGTGAGTTTCTCTATAAGCAAGATTTAGAAACATCGCTCGATGAATTTGCTGAAAAACTACACGCGATCATCTTTCAAAAAGATTTAGGGACTGTTGGCGAAAAGGCCGATCGCCTTAAGCACGAAGCTGTCATTTTAGCTCAAGCCCTTCAACTCAGCTCTGAAAAAAAAGTTGCGCGAGCAGCCAAGCTTGCTAAAGCAGACCTTGCCACTGAACTCGTTCAAGAATTCCCCAACTTGCAAGGCGTGATTGGAAAGCACTACGCTCTTCACCAAAAAGAAGACGACGAAATTGCTCTCGCAATTGAAGAGCACTGGATGCCCAAAGCTGAAGGTGGCGCACTTCCTAAAACACACACAGGAACCGTTGTGAGTCTTGCCGATAAGCTTGACAACCTCATTGGTTACTTTAGTGTGGGGCTTAAACCGACTTCATCAAGTGATCCCTATGCACTCCGACGCCAAACAATTGGCTTCATTAAAATTCTGATCGAAAACTCTCTGAGTTTAGACCTTCAAGGCATTCTAACAGAAATGAGCTCTCTTTTTAAGTATCACGATAAAAAAGAGCTTGTTCAAGACCTCATGGAATACATTACAAGCCGCTCAAAAGGAGTTTTAGAGGATTACGGATTCAAAAAAGACGAAATCGAAGCCTCTCTAGCAGGGCTTTGTATCGACCCCTACGATCAGTTTCTCAAAACCAAGTCCCTCCATGCCTTCCGCCAAAGCCCAGAATTCACTCAGCTCTATGAAGTCTACAAACGGGCCAAAGGACAGCTTGAAAACCAAGAAACCTTTGCCCTCCAGAGCGACCAATTAGTTGAAAAAGCTGAAATTGCTCTACATCAATTGTTTAAAGAAATTTCAGACCCATTTAACGCTGCAATGGACAAAAGAGACTATGAACAGGCATTCAGCCTCTTAGCAAAGCTCCAAAAGCCCCTAGGGACCTTATTTGACGAGGTCAAAATCCTCGCTGATGACCCAAAGGTTCGCCAAAATCGTTTGGCCCTTCTACAAGAAGTTTTCGCCTGTTTCAGCAAGGTCATGGATTTTAGCAAGCTTCAAATCCTCTAAACTTTTAACCATCAAACATTTGTGAAATTAATTAAATTTTTCATTAAGTTTTTGTTAAATTAAATTAATAGATGATATATAATAGAATCAAATTGAAAAATTTGACATAAGAAAAACCTTTTTATAGAAACCCAGAGCTGCCGAACTCTGGGTTTTTTTTTGTCTTTATAACACTTATTTCTTCACGTTAAAATAAATGAAACAATAAGCATCACATATTTAGCTATTTATGAAATTAATTAAATTTTTCATTAAGTTTTTGTTAAATTAAATTAATAGATGATATATAATAGAATCAAATTGAAAAATTTGACATAAGAAAAACCTTTTTATAGAAACCCAGAGCCGCCGAACTCTGGGTTTTTTTTTGGCTCTTAGGGGACCCTCCAGAGCTCAAGCGCCCCTCTTTTCTAAGGGGACAAAGTTATGCCTGCTGACTGCGATTAGGTCAGAAACTATATCCAAACGACTTCAAAAGTTAGATTTTCGACTGTGCCAAAGCGCTGTAATTTGCCGATCTTAAGTGGCCTCATATCTTTATTAGGTCACTTAAGATCGACGAATTCCGAAAGCTTCCCCATTCCCCAAAACCAACTTTTGAAGTCGTTTGAGTAGATACTTATTTGAGTATAAATTTAGGCGAAAGATTAAACCTTTCTTGCAACATCTCGCTCGATTCAATGAGTTGTTTCATCGGCTTATCCTGAGGAAACTGCATTTCTCTATAGTACTGCATCGCCTCCTCAATTGTTTCTAAATCTTTGATTGGGCCAACTTCTCCTGAAGCAAATTCGAGTATCCATGCAGCTCCCTCTTCAAGAGAATCAGCAATACAATCGCTTAAACTCTCCACAAAGGGATGGATGTAATCATCAATAGGTTGTCCTAACAGCGATGCGATAGCCTTGCGATAGTGGCTTTCTTTTGGGGCCAAAACGACAACGGGTTTTCCAAGCACTTTAGCCCACATCATTTCAGCACCTACTCCAAGCCCCCGCCGATGACGTGCATCGACAAATAGGAGATCTGCAAGATAAATTTGCGTCATATCTCTTCCAAAAACTGCGAACTCGTCACTAAGATCATCTGTCCGTTCTGCGGGATTGAGAATATGAACATAATGAGGATCTAAAAGAGTTCTTAAAGAAGCAAAATCTTCTTCTGTCCAATACGAATCGTTTTGCTCATGATCCTTTTGAATCGAACCAGCAAAATAAATAGAAAGCTTCAATTTGGGACCTCATAGAGATAAATTTTCGAATTGTGGAGATCATTGACTTCAATCACTGTCTTAGGACTCCATCCTGGAATCGCAAATGTATGACTAATCACATGCGTTCCTGCTCGGAGTTCTTTTTCGAACTTTGCTTTGAGTTGGTCCATTCCCTTTGGGAAAAGATAGCAAACAACCATATTAGCATCATGGAGAGGGACATTAAAAAAATTGGAACGTTTTATCTTAAGGTTCTTTTTGTGATTGATCAAAGATGAAAACCAATAAGGAACAGGTGAATTTTCGTAACCAAAAACATGACAGTTGCGATAGCGGCTTGCCAAAGGAAAAATCAAATTGCCCCACCCAGATCCCAAATCAATAATGATGCCATCGTCTAGGTCGGGAAGCACATCAAAAAGAGCCCGCTTTGCCTTCTCAGATGTTGGCATGGGGGAAATTCCATTTTTCAACGTATGAAAAATGAGAGAAAACAAAATGATAAGAGCAATGGATAGTGTTACAACAAAATAAAACATGATTTCATTCTCCTCCCCTGCCCCTATTTTTTGCAAGACCCGATCATTTCTCCGGCAACGCGATCGTTGGTGCTTGCCCTTTGATTGTGTCGAACTCTTTGGCAAGCTCGAGAATCTCTTCTTCAGAGCACCGTCCACTTTGGATTTGAATCCGAATTTTTTCCCGTTTCTCCATCCAATGTCGCTGCAAAAGTTTTGTCACGGTTTCTACCACTCCTTCTTCAGCCTTTTCGGTGTTCACTTTCTTTTGAATGATTTCAGAAAAAAGAAGCTGCTCTTCAGCTGACTCGAGATTGTTGGCAAGTTGGAGCAAATCATTTTTTTGCTCTTTTTCTAGACTTTCACTATAGATGGAAAAAAGACGGCGACAAAGGGGAATTTGAAAATGTTCAGGACGCACATTCGCTTTGATGATATTAAGCAACCGTTGATTGGAATCTCCCATCAAAAAAAGCCAGCGCAAAAGATCAGTTTCTAAAACCCGGTCGGGATCGACTGAAACTTCGGAAACGCTCCCTTGCCTTTTGACAAAAACATCGCGACGCATGACCTCATCTCCTAATCCAATGAGTTTCTCGGGAACACGCGTGAGCTTGGCCAATTTACGCAGACTTTCATGAACCATAAGAGGATGATCCCAACTCCGGATTCTCTCAACCATTTTTTGAACAAGGTGGTTTTTCTGCGAAGGAGATTCGACATCAACTCCCTCTGAAAGATGGCCGAGGAGAAAAGTTAAATAATCCTGCGAGTCTGCGAGAAGTTTTTTAAAGGCTGGTGGCCCTTCTTCTCTTAAAAGAGTATCCGGATCGCTTCCAGGAGGTAACTTGGTAACAGAGACTTCGATTCCCTCTTTTTGAAAGAGATGTCCAATTTTTGAAGCGGCAACTCTTCCAGCTTCATCCCCATCAAGGGCCAAGTAAACATGTGCCACACCCAGCTCGCTTAAAACTCTGACATGTTCTTCTCCAAAAGCAGTTCCTTGCCCGGCAACGGTTAAATCAAATCCTTCTTGAATAAGCCGAAGTGCATCGATTTGCCCTTCAACCACAATAGCCCGTTTTTCTTTTGCAATACGCCGCCTAGAAAAACTCAGTCCATAAAGGGTGCGCGATTTTTTGAAGAGGGGTGTTTCTGGCGTGTTAATATATTTGGGACCAAAGGTCTCTTCACTGATTTTTCTTCCAGAAAAGCCGATGATATGACCCAGTGCATCTTGAATAGGGAACATGATACGATCGGAGAAAAAAACCTTTTTCTTCCCTGTTGCAAGGGTTTTGATTAACCCGGCTTTTTCCAGGATTTCGGCTGTTTGCTTCTCTTTTTTCATCAACTCTCCAAAAAGAGCTCCTTTTTTAGGCGCAAACCCAATTTTAAAAAGTTGAACGAAATCGAGGTCGAGTCCACGGTCATAGAGATATTTGAGAGCTTGATGCCCTTCGTCTGTATGAAGAAGGTAGTAATGATAAAAGTCAGCGGTAAGCTGCAGTGCTTCGCGCAACTCTTTTTTTCCCGGCCCGGTTTGTTCACGTTCCCACTCTACTTGTTCTAAAGGAACTTGGAATCGCTCGGCAAGAGATTCGATCGCTTCAACAAATGACATTTTCATGTAGCTCATCAAAAAGGCAATCGCATCGCCATGAGCCCCGCACCCAAAGCAATGATAGTGGGACTCTCCTTTTTGGATCACAAAAGAGGGGGTTTTTTCATCATGAAACGGACAAAGCCCTTTATACGAACTCCCTGCAGACTTCATTTGAACATACGACGAAACAACCTCGACGAGGTCGATCTTTTCTCGTAAAAGCTCGAGACTTTTTTTAGAATAGACACCCATGTCCACCAGTATAGTTGAAGGGGTTTAAAATTCACAGATGGGACGAAAAATTTTCATGCAGTGCAAAATGCATCTGAGAGAAATAAGTCGCACTCCAGGTTTAAAACTGAAAAATTGCTTTTTTCAAACAGCAGAATCGAGTATCTTTTTGTCCATGGAATCTAAAAAAGCAAACACAACTTTTCGAAAAAAAGTTTACAGTAAGCTCGATTCATCTCCGCTTTCTGGGTCCATTCCACCTCCTTCATCTTTTGCAGCTTCAGCTGCACCCAAAAAGATTATTCCAACATCGGCAACCAAAGGCCTGCGTGAAGATTGTAAAAAGACCTTTCTTCCATTACTCATCGATGTGTTTGAGCTGAGGCAAATGATTGAAAACTACAAGTCTCAGGCTGAATCTCCTCTTCCCATAGGAAAAGTCACTCAATCTCCACATGAAATCTTAGAATCTCTCGAACAATTGCGATGCGACATCGAAGAAACAATGAGGTGGTGCGAAGGTGTTCTTCTTCAAATCTCTAAAGGTTTTGAAGAAGCCTCCGAGGCTTTTGAAATGATTGAAGAAAAAGACTCTGAACAAGGACTTTTGAAAAAGCTACTCAAAAAATGGAAACGGTAAAATCTCAAACTCCTATGATGGCTCAATGGTACGCATGCAAAAAGCAAGCAAAAGATGCTGTGCTTCTATTCCGCTTGGGAGATTTTTATGAAGCGTTTTACGAAGACGCTGCAATCTTGGCTAAAGAACTCGATTTAACCCTGACAAAAAGACAAGATGTGCCGATGAGTGGTGTCCCCGCTCATGCTGCCGAAGGATACATCGAAAAACTCGTTGAAAAGGGGTACTTGGTTGCGATTGCAGAGCAAGTTGAAGATCCAAAAGAAGTCAAGGGTCTCGTTAAACGGGAAGTGGTAAAAACAGTTTCACCCGGAACCATCCTCCATTCTTCATTTCTTTCAGAAAAGGCCAACAATTTTTTTGCTTCGATCACCCAAGTCAACGCCCTTTTTGCTCTTGCCCTCTTAGATCTATCGACTGGAGAGTTGCATACCCTCGAACTCGAAAATGAACGGGACTTGCAAGATGAACTTTTCCGCCGCACTCCTTCAGAAATTCTCATTTCTGAAAAAAGCTCCAAATCGCTCAAGCCTCTGCTCGATGACCTCAAGCAATCTCTTCGCTTTCGACTCAATGTCAAAGACGATTGGAACTTTGAACACCGCACCTGTTATAACTGGCTCACAAATCACTTTCAGGTGCACAATCTCGATGGATTTGGGCTGCAGGGAAAAGTTGCTGCGATCAACGCAACAGGAGCTCTTCTTTCCTACCTTCAAGACGAACTTTCTTTATCTGTTGATCACATCAAACAAATCAAGCTTGACCATCTCTCTTCTTACATGTCTATTGATCGCGCAACGCAACGGAACCTTGAGCTCACTGAGCCACTCCACCGCGGAAGCAAAAGTTGTACCCTCCTCAAACTCTTGGACCGCACTGTGACACCTATGGGGGCTCGCCTTCTCAAAAGCTGGGTCATCCACCCTCTTCTATCCCCTCAGAAAATTCAGAAACGTCAAGATGGCATCGAGGAGCTTCTAAACAAGCAAAAAGAAGCCCGTCTCTTACGAGAAGATCTACAAAACATCCGAGATCTTGAGCGTCTCATCATGCGCATCTCAACCGGCTACTCGACTCCTCGCGACCTCAGC
Source organism: Simkania negevensis Z (assembly GCF_000237205.1). Taxonomy (GTDB): domain Bacteria; phylum Chlamydiota; class Chlamydiia; order Chlamydiales; family Simkaniaceae; genus Simkania; species Simkania negevensis. The sequence goes on from NC_015713.1 coordinate 1,906,396, forward strand.
GGTCTCCGCTTTTCACTCGAAAATATTCCCTCGGTTAGAGAGCATCTCACACCTTTTCAAGCTATTTTAATGCAAACCCTTTTGTCTCATCTCCCCGATCCTTCAGAAATCACCCACGCCATTCAAACGACTCTCGTTGACGAGCCACCCATCAAAATGGGCGAAGGAAAAGTGATTCGCCCTGGATTTAATGCCGAGCTAGACGAGCTTCGCTCTCTTAAAGCCAACAGTCAGTCGTGGATTGCCAATTACCAAGCTGAGCTCAAAGAAGCCACAGGAATTAAAACCCTCAAAATTACCTACAGCAAAGCTTTTGGCTACTGCATCGAAGTGAGTCGGGGGCAAGCCGACAAAATGCCTTCCTCTTTTCAAAGAAGACAAACTCTTATTAATTCGGAACGTTTCATTTCACCCGAACTCAAAGCCTACGAAGAAAAAATTCTGACTGCTGAAGAAAAGATCCAAGCTCTCGAGCAATCGCTCTACCAAACGCTTCGTAAAATGATCGCAAAACATCTTCCAACCGTCAAAAAAATTGCCAAAGCCATTGCCAACCTCGACTGCCTTCTCGCTTTGATGCACGTCGCACGGGACAACAACTACTGCCGCCCTCTCATTGACGATTCAGACACCCTTTACATCCAAAAAGGGCGACATCCCGTTATCGAAGCCTCTCTTTTCGACGATTCATTCATCCCAAATGACACCCACCTCAGCCAAAAAGAGTGCCAGCTCATGCTCATCACAGGTCCCAATATGGCAGGAAAATCGACTTACATCCGTCAAGTGGCTCTCATTGCCATTATGGCGCAAATTGGTTCGTATGTTCCTGCCCACTCTGCACGTATTGGAATCATCGACAAAGTCTTTAGTCGAATTGGGGCCAGTGACGATCTTGCTCGAGGACAATCTACTTTCATGGTTGAGATGACCGAAACCGCTAATATTCTCAACAATGCTTCCCCCCGTTCTCTCGTCATTCTCGATGAAATTGGACGGGGTACAAGTACCTATGACGGGATCTCTATAGCATGGGCCGTTGCCGAGCACCTCCTTACATTGCGTGGAGAAGGAGTCAAAACTCTTTTTGCCACTCACTACTGGGAACTCACCGAACTCGCCTTGGAAAGGAAAGGGATTCTAAATTTCAACGTCGCAGTCAAAGAAACATCAGATAGCATTGTTTTCTTAAGAAAGATTATTCCTGGTTGCACCGATAAAAGTTACGGCATTCACGTCGCCCGTCTTGCTGGCTTGCCCCATAGCGCCATTAAACGTGCCCAAGAAAAGCTCAGGCAGCTTGAAAATAAAGAAACGCCATCCCAAGTAAAAGAAGAAAGCAATCAACTTTCCTTCTTCACCGCTCCCCCACCTATAGACTCTTCACATACACAAATCATTGATGCACTCAAAGAGCTCAACATCAATGAAACTACTCCCCTTAAAGCTCTTCAAAAAATCCTAGAGTGGCAACAAACACTTTGCTAATACCATTATCAAAAATAACTCATCTAAGTTTCTTAAATGTTAAAGTAAAGACAGATCATCACTTAGGGATAAAGGAAGAAGATTGTCTTACACTCTCAAATCGCGGTCAATTTTTACTCAGAATTTTCCTGATGGAACAAAAGGAGAAGCATTTGGATTCAATCTAGTTTTTCGAATACTTTCAACTTTTTCATGCTTCTGTCGCTCTATCTCCTTGATTTCTGTTGGATAAAGAGGGCGAGGAATAATAACTTCCTTTTGATCAGCCAGAGGATTTCTCATTAAAAGGAATTGATACTCAAGTGTTAGATTTTTCAAAAGAGTGCCTACTCTCACAACGCCCTTATTGCGGCAAGCTAGCTCTAGCCAAAAATCTGTTGGAATTGCCCGAGCTGTTGCTCCAAATCCAGGAACTTCTAATGACATACGTACCCCACATCTGTTAAAATGATAACAATATTTTACCTGATCCGCGAAATAAGAACAAATTCTTATATCTTTTAATGTGAGTATCTTATAAAATATTTCTTAAGAGCCTGAAGTCTATTTAATGAAAAATAGAAAGCAAAATATTCTCACTAAACGGCTCCAACCTAAGTCCAATGTTCTTATCTAAGTTGAAGCAGCAATTCATTTTCCTTCTTCACCGCTCTACCACCACTAGACACTTCATATTCTCAAATCATTCAGGAGTTGCACAAGCCCAATGCAAACCAACCCACTCCTATTAAAATTCTCAAAAAATTCTTGAATAACAAAAGTCTCTTGATTAGCATTTATCCAATGTTAAGCATTTATTAATGGAAAAAAGTTATGATTGATGAAGTTTCGTCATGTCAAGAAGCAGGTTTGTTCTCAGGTTTTTTAGAAGACCAATCAGTACCTTTAGGATCTTAGCTCCAAGATCTAAGCCAAAAGCTAATATTTCGTGCAATGCCTTCATCATCAGCGCTCATTGGGCTCTATCAATTTTTAAGCCAAATCGATGCAACTCAGCTACAAACCTCAAAATTTCACAATGATTTTAACGATTTTACCCTAACTTATCATGTGATGACAGCACACCCAAGCAATTTTAATGATGCCGATCGAAGCACAATTTCAAATCACCTTAGCAAGCTAGGTGCTGATAATCCCATTGTTTTACTAACGCAATTGAATCAAATCATACACAATAGTCTTGAATCTGTCCAAAGCGAGCTCAACTCAGGACAACAACTTCAATTTGAGCAAGCAGTAGGAGCGCTATTTGCCATTTCGCTTCTTATATTTGATGGCCCTTAGTCTCAAGAGATAAAGGATCAAGCTATAAATACTAATTTCCACATCTCAAGCGCCCCTGAATTTAGTATCCCTGTAGCTCAGCTCCTTCAAGATGTCTCTTGGTTACTAGATCAGCCAGATTTCAAGACTAAGTAAACTCTACTTAGTTCTTAGTCGAAGGGGGTAAAAGCTAGAGCCATCGGATTAAGTGTGCATTTTTAAGCCTTTTCTATTTTTTATTGCTGCTCTGCCGCTTCTTTCACGCAAGCTCGTGACAAACTTCACTCCAAATAAGAGAGTTCTTCTTCCAAATTCCGGAACTTACCCTGAATAGCCATCTAGGTAAACTTGAATCGATTTTCATCTCCAGATTTTTCATGACAAGCTGATGACATACTTGATAAAGTAGAGATCAGCTTGTCATGAAGAAGATAGAAGAAAAGAGAATTTTAAGCAGTTTTGAGTAGATGATACTTCGGGGTTTTAATGACATACGTACCCCACATCTATTAAAATGATAAGAACATTTTACTTGATCTCTGAAATAAGGATAGATTTTTCATGTCTTTTGATATGAGTAACTTAGAAAATATCCCTCAAGAACCTGGCGTCTATTTAATGAAAAATAGAAAGCAAAATATTCTATATATCGGAAAAGCTAAAAATCTTAAAAAAAGACTAAAACAGTATTTCCTTCCTGGTCGAGATGGAAGAATGATGGTCCCTTTTCTCACCTCTCAGGTAGAAACAATTGAAACAATTATCACCTTTTCTGAAAAAGAAGCTCTTCTATTAGAAAATAATCTTATTAAAAGGCACCAGCCTAAATATAATGTCCTTCTGAAAGACGATAAAACTTTCATTAGTTTGACAATCAATCACCGCCATAAATGGCCAATGATTCGGCTAACTCGCTATAAAGGCAAGCCGCAAGCAGGACGACTCCACTTTGGTCCCTATACAAGTGCATATGCAGCTAGGCAAACTCTCGACCTCATGCAACGGATTTTCCAGTTGAGGCAATGCTCTGATCGGGAACTCTCCTCACGTACACGTCCCTGTCTCCTGCATGACATTAAACGTTGCCTGGCCCCTTGCGTTGGCAAGTGTTCCAAAGAAGACTATGATCAAGAGGTGGAAAGGGCTATTAGCTTTCTCAAAGGCAATGACAAAGAAGTTCTCAAGGCTCTTCAAGAAGAAATGGAAAAGGCCTCTGATGCTCTCGAGTTTGAACGGGCAGGGGCCTTATACAAAACGATGCAGCAAATTCAGCATGTGACAAATAGTCAGCAATCAATTGTGCACTCTACAGGAAAAGACTGTGATGTGTTTGCTTTGTATCATGAAGGTAAGCATCACCTTATTTCGCAGCTCATTTGTCGCGAAGGAAGACTCATTGGAGCGGAACAATTTCCTTTTACTGAGCTCGCTTCTACAGATGAAGAAATCTGGGAAACGTTTCTTTTGCAACACTACAAAGATCAGACAAAACCCCCTTCCGAAATTCTCCTCCCTCTCGCTCTAATGCATCAAACACTGATTGAAGAAATTCTATCCGAAGAAAGTGGCCGCAAAGTGAAACTCTTGCATCCCAAAATGGGAGAAAAAGCGCAGCTTGTCCAGTTGGCAGAAAAAAATGCCAAAACCCTTTTCCACCAAGAGCAAAAAAATCAATCAGCAATCGAAGAGATGCTCCTTGATCTTGAAGAGACTTGTGAACTGACCCAATGTCCTCTCACGATTGAGTGCTTTGATACCTCAAATATTGCCGGGACTGACTTCGTTGCTTGCATGGTTGGTTTCACCAACGGAGAACGAGATAAAAAGCGGACACGTCTCTTTAAAATTAAAGGAGTTGAAAAGTCCGACGATTATGGAGCCCTGCGAGAAACGCTGGCGCGTCATTTTTCTAAAGCCAAAGAAAAGGGAGAGTTGCCTGATTTAGCTCTCATTGATGGAGGAAAAGGACAGCTCAACGTCGCCTTAGAAGTCTTTAAAGAGCTAGAAATCGCCTCTGTCGATGTGATCTCCCTTGCAAAAGAAGAAGGACGCCATGATAAAGGGCTCAATTTTGAAAAGATCTTCATTCCTCATAAAAAAGACCCCATTTTTCTCTCCCCTCGGTCTTCGACTCTTTTTATATTGCAAAAGATTCGGGACGAAGCTCACCGTGTGGCCATTACTTTCCACCGTAAAAGGCGCCAAAAGCGGACACTCCAAAGCGCTTTAGACCAAGTTCCTGGAATCGGCCCTGTCAAACGTACACGCCTTTTAAAACACTTTGGCAGCGTTAAAAAAATTAAAGAAGCACCAGATAAGGAGCTCCTCAAAGTTCAAGGTATCACTCAAAAAGAGATCACTGCCCTAAGAAAGCATCTATAAACCCAAATAGTTTTCTATTGCGAAGTCAAGGTATTGTGCAAATTGATACAATTAAAATTATTAATTGTCAGATAATGTGAGATAGAATTCTTTATAATAACCTAAACGACGAGAGAGACGATCTCCAAGATCATTTTGAAGCTGCACAAGGTGCTCTTCAACTTCTCCTTCCCAATTCTTGGGGACAGGAACAATAATCTCTAAAATCTCTCCTTTTTGGACCACAACGTCGACTACGCCCTCTTCAGAGGGTTGCTTTTCTTTCCAGTAATCTTGAACGTAGTCTTGAACAACTTTCTCGTCTATTTGGGTCATTGCTGGCCCCATTTTGACGGTTAAGAAGCGACGTTTATTCAATAAATAAAAGCCTAGGAAAAGGAGCACTCCAAAACCTAATGTTATAGCCCCAATGAGCTTAAATAGATCTGGCCTTTCATAGATGTAGTAAGTAAGCTGAAACCGAAATGTTTCGGCATAGGGAAGCGCTAGTAAAAGCCCTCCAATACTTAAAATGAGTAAAATCACAAAGAAATGAACCGCAGAGAAAAGAATGTTTCCAGATCTCATGAAAATTCTTCGACTGAAAATTCCTCTTTTTCAGGCTGCTTTTCTTCAACCTTTATAGGCTGGACTGTTTGTTCCGAAATCAGCGCTTTAAAAATCACATGGACACAAGCCACATGTAGTCCCGTTAAACGGCAAACTTCTGCAGCAATCTTTGTCTGAATTTCTTCTGCTTTTACAGGGATTGAAATTCCATGAGCCACATTGACTTCAACTTTGATGCTAACGCTATGATTTTTCTGATCTTGTTCGACGTGGATCCCTTTGATCCGCTCATTTCCTTCTCTTCCAAGAAGATTATCGAGAAGGTTTCCTTCTAAAAGGGCAACCCCCTCGATTTCGGCTAGACATTTGACAACAATTGCCTGAAAAACACGCGTTTCAATGTCTCGCACAAAGATGGTGTCAGCAAATTGAATCTCTTTTATATCGAGATCTGTAAATTGATCGGTCATGTTAATTCCTATTTAATCAAGTGAAACTCAATTCTAAAATTTGCTGACAATTCTGTAAATAGTGTCTCAATAAACACGTATTCCACCCATTCCTCCTGGATTATAAGGAGTACTTGGAATTCCGGTATGAATTGGCACTGTTGTTTTTTGTCGCATATTTTGATCATCTGATGATCCACGTAAGTTATGGATCAAATTATCAAACATCCCTTTCGAATATCCATAAATGATCAAAGCTGCACCTATCACTGTCGCAACCAAAACATTGTAAGCACCAAGCTGTGCTAAACAACATTGAGATGAGTCTACTTCCCCTGAAGTCTCGTCTAAGCGATCTGCAACAGAACTTCTAGAGGGATGTAGTGGTTTAACAGGTGGCATAGAAGCATCCTCTGGAACATACCCAAGAGGAAGCCCTAATTCATAAAGTACTCTATCACGTATACGTCTAGCGTTTTCCATATGAAGTTGACTTTTACCAAGTTGGCGCTCTTCTCCTATAAACTCAATCATCAATGCACTGACTAGGGGAGCATAGCGTTGTCTTATCCATTCTTCGCCGTGAATGAAAGCTTGGACAAGAGGAGCATACTCTTGCTTTTCCCAAGGTTCTTTGTCAAGTAATGCTCTAACAAGAGGAGCGTGCAATTGTTTGTTCCAATCTCTGTCGTTTATAAATTCTCTGACTTGGGGAGCATAGTCTTGATCCTCCCAAGGTTCGTCGTCAAGCAACGCCCTAATGAGTGGAGCATAATCATTCTCTTCCGGCTCAGCACTTAAAATCGGTCTTGCAACTTCTGACATCTTCGATGATTGAGCTAGTAGCTCATCTCTTTTGTCGTCATCCCAAGCTTTTAAAGCTTGTCCATAAGACATTCTCACAGTTGGTTTAGGCACATAAGGACCGTCGATTTGATAAGTTCTCTTAGACACTGTTTGATCAAATGATTCTGCTGCATTGGGTTTATGCAGCTCACAACATATTGCGACAGTTCCCTCGTAATGCATTTTTTCAGTCGTATTAACGATTATTGAGCCATCATACGCATTACCTTTCTTTTCAGAAATCTGACCTTTAACTTTCAATGTTCGACCGTCTTGGAGTACTACTGTCGTTATAACAACAGGCTTTTCCTCTTCTACTGTTTCAGTGATTGTAAGGGTGCTTTCTAGCATTTCATGATAAGGAATTACTTCTGTGAATTCTCCTCGGCAAACGGAACATGAGACAGGTGCATCACGGTCTTTTTCTCCAAAAATTGAAGATGCGATGATTGTGCATGCGCTTGACAACCCATGTCCATGCGAACACTCTTTCCATCCATTTGAAGTATCCACAAATTTAACAGGACAAGATCCTAAAAAATCTTGATCGACAGGATCCACCCAACCATTAAGCTCATATACTCTTAGTGCTTCACTCATAATCTGGCCCTTTCTTTATCATTTCTTAAAAAAGCTGCTGTCATTAAACGCGTAAAGAATTTTTTTTGCAAGAAATTCAAGAAAATCATCTGATTTTTCTTTTATTCCTGACTTTGTTATGCTTACAAGAAAGATTTTACACCCGTAGGATTCCCTCATGTTTTCTTACCTCAGTCTATTTTTTCTTCTTATTATCGGTGCTGTCTGCGCTTACAATGCAAAACTTCGTGGCCGTAGCCCGATCGCTTGGTTTGCTATAGGGCTTTTCCTTGGAGCAATCGGTCTTCTGATTCTTTACCTTCTCCCCCCAAAGCGAGAACCCCTATCATCTGTCGCAACATCAAGCTCTGCGAAACCAATGCCTGAAATCACTCCTCAAGTGACACCCTCTCTTGCTCAGCAAACACCTGCTGCAACTCCACAGAAGCTTTGGTACTACCTCGATGAAGATAATGAGCGGCATGGACCCATGAGTTTTGATCGACTTAAAAGTGCTTGGATCGAAGATCAAGTCACACGAGAAACTTATTTGTGGAATGAAGACATGGAAGATTGGAAAGTTGTAAAAGATCTTCCCGATCTTCTAGATGAACTAGGGGAAATAAATTCCCCTAATAACGATTAAGTGTGCTTACCAAGAAGCTTTGACCACGCCAGGAATACTTCCATCGTTGGCCATCTCTCGGAAACAGAGACGTGAAATTTGAAATTTTCTAAGATACCCACGGCAACGTCCTGTCATTTTGCATCGGTTTCGACGGCGAATGGGCGAAGAATTTTTAGGAAGACTGTTGAGTTTGATCATAGCGTCTAAACGCTGCTCTTCTGTCACGTTTAAGTTGCGAACAATCTTCTTAAGCTCTTGTCTTTTTTCCCACTTGACTTTTGACATGTGGGCACGTTTTTTTTCTTTTTCAATCATCGCTTTTCTAGCCATATCCGTCCTATTTTTTCCTTGCGGGGCCTTTTKGTCTTTGTTTGCGATTCGGGTCGCGCTTATTGATCACATAAAGCCGTCCTTTACGACGTACAATCTTGTCGCCTTTATCAGGATCTGCTTTTACTGAAGCTTTAACTTTCATTGTGAAGTTCCAATTTGTCACATTTTAATTTAGGGCATCATTCTAGCTTTTATGTCTTTTCTTGACAAGACCTTTAGCTGGTATCGGCCTACGATTGCTTTAAAATTTTATTTCACCTTACCACCATTACCATCTTTTAGACTTGTATATTTGGCCAACTTTCTGTAGAATGGCTTTTTTAATTGGAGTGAATTGTTATGAAACGCACTTATCAACCAAGCAAACGTCGACGCAAGAAGACCCATGGATTTCGTGCTCGCATGAAGACGAAAAACGGAAGATTAGTCCTCAAACGCAAACGTCAAAAGGGACGTAAAACGCTCGCGGTGTGAAGTTAAAGTTTTCTCGTTTTCAACGACTACTTTCCCGACAAGACTTCCGTGAGACATATGATGACGGGAAAAGGTATGTAGGAACAAAGATTCTTGCTCACTATCGCATGGGCAAACAAACCCATTCAAGGCTTGGAATTACCATTAGCAGAAAATGGGGAAAAGCTCACAAAAGAAACCGTTTTAAACGGATCGTCAGGGAAGCTTATCGTCAAATTTATCCTGAGCTCCCTAGCCATCTAGAACTCAATATCCATCCTCGCCATCACTTTGAGGAACTTTCTTCAAATGAAGTCGCGAGTGAATTGAAGCGTTTAGTGAAGAAAATCGGTGACGAAACTCAATCCAAATCAACAGAAAGCCGTAGTCACAACTGAGGGTTATGTCTTGATCCTCGCGGGTGCCGGAAGTGGAAAGACTCGGGTACTTGTTCATAGGATCGGACATCTCATTCGCGAAAAAGGAGTGCCTCCGACAGCCATTCTGGGGATGACATTCACCAACAAAGCAGCAGAAGAGATGCGGGAGCGAGTCGCTGGGCTCATCGGTAAAGAAAAAGCTAAGCAAGTCACCCTTTCGACGTTTCACAGTTTCTGCATGAAGATTCTACGAAAAGATATTGAACGTCTTGGATTCACTTCTCGCTTTAGTTTGTACGATGAACGGGACATGAAACGTCTCGTTACGCTTGTTGCTGAAGATTTGTTCGGAGAGCAAGACCTAAGTCCGATAGTCCATTCAGTCATGACGGCTAAAGGCAAGGGAAAACGTCCTGAAGGAAAATTGGGCGAGTTGTATGACAAGGTTCACATTGCCATGCGGGCCCACAACGCGGTTGATTTCGACAGCCTCTTGAGTTTGACGGTCGAACTCTTCAAGAATTTTCCTGAAGTCTTAGAAACTTATCAAGACCGTTTTCGCTATATCATGATCGATGAGTATCAAGACACAAATCCAATCCAATATGAGCTTGCCTCGATGCTGGCAAAAAAGTACAAGAATTTGTGCGTTGTTGGAGACGATGATCAATCGATTTATGCATGGCGCGGAGCTGAGATCCAACACATTTTGGAATTTCCTGCTGATGCTACAATTAAATTAGAGCAAAACTACCGCTCAACTTCGCATATTCTCCAAGCAGCCAATGCTGTGATTCGGAACAACTTGGTACGGCACGATAAAACACTTAAGGCAGCAAAAGAATCTGGAGACACGATTGAAATTTTCAACGCTCCGACCGATCAAGATGAGGTTGACGCAGTCATCGATCGGATTCTCCATCTGAAAGAGCACAAAAATTTGCGTTGGAAAGATATGGCAATTCTTTACCGATCCAATCAATTATCACGCCTTTTTGAGCTTAAGCTGATGAACACCTCATGGCGAAAAGAAGGCCGTTTTGTACGAGGAGTTCCTTACCAAGTTTTTGGAGGGATGGATTTTTTTGAACGAAGTGAAGTGAAAGACCTTATGAGCTACCTCCGCATCTTTGCCAATGAGCGGGATCAAGAAGCGCTACTTCGCATTGTCAATTATCCAAAACGGGGCATCTCAAACCAAACCCTTGATAAACTTACGACCTACAATAGACAAAATAATATTCCCTTACTTGAGCTCATGCAAGGAATCACCAAGCACAATCCTGACCTTTTAAACTTAATGGAAGAACTGACTCCTCAAGGAATCAAAGGAATCAACGCTTTTGTCACTCTCTACGAGAAAGCGCAAGAGCGGTTTGCAACTTCTTCTCTCAGTGAAGCTTTGCAATGGCTCGTCGAAACGATCGACTACAAAAAGACAATTTTCGATGAAGTCAAAAGTGAGAAAGCGCGAGAATTTAAATGGGAAAACGTGCAGGAGTGCATTCGCGCTTTGAATCACTACGAAAATCAAGAATCCTCTCCCACCCTGGAAGATTTTGTATCGGGCGCTTTGCTTGATAACCGAAAAGACAAGCGGAAAGAAAGCTTAGCTGATGACAAACTCAACCTGATGACATTTCATAGCGCAAAAGGACTAGAGTTCCCTGCCGTTTTTTTAATCGGGATAGAAGATAACCTGATCCCACACGTAAAAAGTCAAACCGAGCAAGGGATTGAGGAAGAAAGGCGCCTTTTATACGTTGCTTTGACACGGGCAATGCAGTATCTTTCCTTAAGCATGGCACGCAAACGGGTACGCCATGGAAAGCTTGAAGCAACCAATCCTTCCCGGTTCTTATTTGAAATTCCTAAGGAGATTCTCCGTGTGACGTCATGGAAATTCGCTTAATAAGATGCGATACTACCTCTTTACCTAAAGGTGGTGCATACCGGTATGATTCTTGGGCATGTTCAAGCGCTTCTTCTGATTTTCCATTTTCAAAAAAATGTTCTGAAAGCACCAAATGGATCCGCCAAAAGTTTTCCGATTCGTGAGAGCAAAATTGTTTGAGAACTGTTTCTAATGGGAAAGCGTTTCTCTGCTCCTGAAAGTCAAAAAGGGCAATTTTTTCACGTATCCCTTTTTCATTATGTGGATCTGATTTGAGCAAGTAGTGACGCAATTGCTTAGCATCAGGATGATTCCGATTCCCTTCATTAACTAAAGTCACATACCGCTTAAATAAAAGCTCTGGACAAACTCTTTTATCTGATGCAAATGCAACGATTTCTTCTAAAAGTGGTGCTAATCCAAGTGTTTGAGCTTCATTATAACATGTAGTGATCAATTGCTCACTTTGAGTCTCCTTTGCCAGCGCCCATTTATCAGCAAGGTGCTCATAAATGAAGAGCCTCTCTTTGACAAGGACCGCAAAATCCTCTTCAGTTGGATACCCCAAACGGGTGATTTCTTCTCCCGAAGGATCAAGTAAGACAATCGTTGGAAAGCATGTAATGTGCAACTGCTCTTTTAGACGGAAATCTTGCTCAACTAAATGGGCGTCTTTAGTGTTGAGTTCAGGAAAATCAACCCAAGCAAAGACGAGATCGTGACGCAAGGCTTTTCCTCGGTCTTTGTGGAAAAGCCACTCGCTCAAAAAGGCCTTGCTATCAGTTGACCAGTCAGAGCCGGTAAAAACAACAGCTAAGGTAATACCATTTTCTCGTGCGACTCGCTCAGCTTTTTGATAATCTTCGGTGATGAACAAGGAAGCTTCCTGCCCATAGAGGAGGCTTCCGCATAAAGTTAAAAGACAGATCCACTTTTTCATCCTGATTCTCCCTCTTGAGGTTTATCCGTAGGAGGTCTATCCTACTTTGTATAGGTTATGGATCGTTTTCTTCCCACAATAATTTTGCGTCATCGCAAAGAAAATTTGAAAAAGTGCAGCTTGCGCGGACTTGAATCGCGTGAGGATATGCAGTTTTTTACCTATCCCAAGGACCCCCTTCCATCCCTGCAGGGGTATTTTTTGCTCGCTCTCGACGCCCCAATTCTCTCGGAAGCAGACCGAAACATGGGGATCTTCTTGATTGATGGCACCTGGAAATACGCTGCCGTGATGGGACGACAAGTCCCCCCAATTGAGCGCCGAAGCCTTCCCTCAGGGCTCAAAACGAGCTACCCACGAAAACAAACGGGCTGTAGCAACCCTGAAGAGGGTCTCGCCTCTATCGAGGCCCTCTATGCTGCCTATTGCCTCACAGGCCGAGATCCCACAGGCCTCCTAGACCGCTACTACTGGAAAGATCAGTTTCTCGAAGCTAATCCATTTTTATTATTTTAAAATATTAATTATAACTAATTAATAATTAATATTAAAACTTTAATATTAAAAAATAAAATGTTATAATTATAATATTAATAAAAGTTATGAAGAGGGAAATATGGCTACATCTAGCATTACCGCGTCAAGTGGAATTAAGATTCATGGTACATTTGATTGGGAAGTTCCAGAACTTCCAAGCAAGCTACCGGAAGTAGAAGATCGTTCACCCAATATGAAATCATACGACACCTGGGCAAGTTCAACAGTTTCTCAGAAAGGCGATCGAGAAATTCTCACAAGCATCAAGTCAAACTTAAAGCACGTTTCTTATGACACCTTTCACACAAATGTAGGAATTTGTGTTCAGCAATTTAGATCAAAAGAACCAGGCCATTACATCGCATTTGTCGAGCCAGGAAAGAGTCAAACTTGGGTAACTGCTATTGCAATGGAGTATGGACTTAGACCTGATATGTTACTCAGAATCGGAGAAGAAGGAGCGAATATGCTCCCTTCAACCCTTGATGAGATTGGTAAAGAAAATTTTCCTAAAGACATACGAGACATTGTGATTGTAGATGATGGCGCTTTTACTGGAAACCAAATGGCATTTAATATCTCAAGCGCCAATCGAATCCTGACCGAAGCTTTTGGATCTCGCCCTGGGCCTTTTCACTTTCATGTGATTGTTCCCTACTCAACAGCTGTTGCCGATGCAAATATTCAAAGTGCATCTAAATCGGGAGCTAAAGTGCATCTATACACTTTGCGAGCTAAAATGCCTGTGATCTCCGATGTTATTCCATCTTCCAAACGGGCAAGAGCTTCCCAGCTACTTGGATTTATGCCAAGTCGTGTAGACTCAACGGCACTGACTTTTTTCGATCACAAAATTCCCAATTCGATGTCGTTTCCGAAAGGACTTGAAACAGCAGGATTCATTCCAAACCAGGAGCCGCCTTACAAAAAGCCCCCATTTGTGCTCGAAGACTATTAAAGGGTTGCTCTAACGAGTTCTAAAATACGGCCTAGCTGGTTAGAGTCATCACTGCGAATGGTTCCATGAGCGGTCCCCCAAAAGGGATCGCTTGTATATTCTTCTAAAGGAGCCGTTCCAGAATTTTTGAGTAAATTAGTTAAAACAGGGTTCTGGGCAAATTTCAACACCTCTAGTCGATACATTTCGTCAATAGCTGTTTTTGGTCTTTCTAAGTGACTTCCAATTGCTTTCGCTGTAGCAGGATCAAATTCTTGAACGACCTCTTCAGCAAACTCGCTCTCTTCTGCTTGCTCTGCTTTGAAAGCGACATAGCCTCCTTCTACATGAGAAAGAATTCGTCCTTTACTTTCGTCAAAAATAAGGGTTTGAAAAAAGTTAGATAGCCAACTGTATTGTTTGCTAAAAGAACTGAACTGAATGGGTTTATTATTTCCTTTTGGAGAAGCTGAAATCTTGTTTTGGGCAAGTTTTGCAGTTGTCCAGGCAGTATTAAACAATTGAATGTATTGTAAAATTTGAGCTGGGGATGCAGCGCTTAAGATTTCACTTTGATGAGAAACGAGTTCTTGCGCTGAACCAGCAAAAACATCGAGCGATATCTTGTTTGTTTCCTTAGGTGCTACCACCCATTTTTCATGTTGAACTAAATGAAGTTTCCCTGAATTAACAATCGAACCTAAGCTAGCCATCTCAACTCCCATGCTATAAAAATAAAGATCAACTAATTTTACTATTCAAACGAGTTTAATTTCAATTTCAAAAAACAAGTATCAATTAAACTCCCCTTTTACGTAATACCACTTGCCATTTATTTTTTTAAACGTGCTGAGTTCATGCATTGTGTGAACCTCACCATTATCTTTAAACGATGCCATAAATTGGACAATGCCGCTGTCTCCTTCCTCCTTGGAATTTAGAACTGTGAGTTGAATCCAAGTTGTCTTCTCTAGGGTTTTTTCTGAAGCTTTACGGTTGAACCGGCCCAGAGCGTTATCTCGCATTGTCTTTTCAATGTAATCGAGATTTCCTAGAGAATAAGCTGTGTAACGTGAACGCATCAGAGCTTCCGGAGTAGGAGCATCTTTCTTTCCCTCAAGATAAGGACCACAACACCCTTCAAATGGCTTATTTGACCCACAGGGACAAAACATTAGAGCAACTCCTTCGTCAATTCAACAATCAGTTCAAATGTGACAAAGGCCGCCAAAATCCCAAGAATGAAACGCCCTCCTGGAAGTTGTCGATGGATCACTCCATAGTCTTTAAAGTACCGTCCACGCCAAACCATGATAATCGGCAAAAGTCCTAATAAAAGGGCACAACCCACGCCACCTGCGTATCCAAGCGCTGTTAAAAAGATTCCGGGGTTATAAGCCGCAATCACAATGGGGGGGATAAAGACGAGACTGCAAAGGAGCAGTTTGCGCCAACCAATCTTAGCAATTTGCAATCCATCTGAAAGAAAATCCAAAAGCCCGAGTGTCACTCCCAAAAATGAGGTTGTTAAGGCAAAGGCGCCAAAAAATTGACCAATGAGGTAAATGGGCGACCCAGGAAAAATATGACGAAGCGGTTCGATAGCGGTTTGTCCTGCTGCTTCAGCTTCCATGAGGCCATGAGGCCCAGCGGCAGGAACAATCCCAATAATTAAAAACTGCCAAATAATATATGCCAGGAACGGAAAGGCTGTTCCAACAAGGATGGCAAAACGGACCATTTTGGGATTTCTTTCAAGGTAGGTGGTCAAACTAGGAATGATCCCTTGGTAACTAAACGAAGTAAAAATCACAGGCAGAGCCATAATTGCTGGAATCACATTGAATCGCTTGAAGTAGTCAAACTCAACCTTGGTGAATCCAAAGTAAAGAAAAAGAAAGTAAGAAACTCCTAGGCCAATCATAAGAACGACGTTAATACGATCGACAAATCGGGTCCCCATGTAAACGCAAAAACCAAAAATGGCTGTGAAAATCAAAAGTCCCAAGACATGAGGCAAGCTCCCCCCGAAAAGAGCCACAATAAAACCTCCTCCCCCTGCCACATAAGCTATGGTCAAACAGTAAAAAAGGAAGAGATAGAGGACCCAAGCAACAGCTTTTCCAACCGGGCCTAATAAATGGCTTGCCATCGAAATGATATTGGCATCATTGGGCATCCAAAGGCAAACTTCTAGGAGTAGAAGTCCTGTGCACGCACTAAAAATCCAACAAATAAGATAAATTACATAAGAGGGAAGAAGTCCAGCGTTTGCTGTGACAACGGGTAAAGCTAGCATCCCGGCCCCAATTGCGGTTCCTCCTACTAGGAGGGCGCCTCCAAAAGCTTTTAAAAAATTCATGGCCATTTCCAATAGTCAATATGAGGAAATACTATACACAATTAAAGGTTTTGGTTGAACCCCAGAGTGTAATCCTGTAATCTAGTCCCTTGAGATGATACTTTCTGAGGAATGTGAAGAAACCGAAAACCTATTCGAAAAAAGAGCATGAGATTGACGTCAATCTCATCGACCCAAAAGCGATTTATATTCTCGAAAAGCTGCGTGCTGCAGGCTATGTCGCCTACCTTGTTGGAGGTGGAGTGAGAGATCTTCTGCTCAAAAAAAGGCCAAAAGATTTTGATATTTCGACTTCGGCTAGACCTGAAGAAATTAAAGCTCTTTTTCCGAGTGCCATTTTGATTGGAAAACGGTTTCGCTTAGCTCATGTCCGATTCGGACGAAAAGTGATCGAAGTTTCAACGTTCCGGGCAGGAGATATCGAAAATGAGCAACTCATTACCGAAGACAATATATGGGGAAGCCCTGAGCAAGATGTGTTGAGGCGTGATTTCACAATCAACGGCCTCTTTTATGACTGTGCAACAGAAGAAGTTATTGATTACGTCGGAGGCTATGCAGACATTCAAAAAAAGTATCTCAGGGCTATCGGTCAACCCTATCTCCGCTTTAAACAAGATCCGGTCCGGATGATCCGCTGCTTAAAATTTCAAGCCCGTTATGGATTTGAGGTAGATGAAGAAGCGAGACAAGCCCTCATCGATTGCAAAAAAGATATCGTCAAAAGCTCTCAAGCTCGGGTATTAGAAGAACTCTTAAGGATGCTTGAATCGGGAAGCGCAAGCTCTTTTTTCAAGCTTATGACTGACCATGGCCTACTTCAACAACTAATTCCTACTTTGGCCGAGTTCTTAGAAATGCCTGAAGGAGGCGAAATATATAATTATCTGCAAGAAGCAGACGGAACGCTTAAGGAACCTCATAGACCACAATTACAGCGGCCCGTACTGGTCGCTTGCCTTGTTTTTCCTTTGCTTCAAAAGCATCTCCAAACCCATTTTATCGATCGGGAAAAAATTCCCCACCTTGGAGACATCTACTTGGAAGCTAGTGATTTGATCGATTCGGTCTTCACCACGTTTTTTAAATTACCGAGACGTCTACGTATCAGCACAATTGGCCTACTCGTTTCTCAATACCGCATCACTCCTTTCACAAAACGAAAAAAACAAATTCGGATTCCACGCGTGGCAGGGTTTGATTTGGCTTTGGAGTTTCTCAATATCCGTTCCCGGATTGAACCAGCCCTTCAAGAAACCACTCTTAAGTGGAATGATATCTATAATAAATTTGCCGAAACCAATGACCTCCCAGACAAAACAAAAAGAAGGCGACGGCGTCCTCGCAATAAACCATGAAAATCTCCCAAGTAAAGGTCTCAGATTCGTTGACATTTTCTTTCGTGGGGCCAAACCTTGAAAAAGGTCCACTGCCCACAATCTTTTATTTTGCCCTTTCCGCTAAAGACTCGTTTGAAACAGATCCCTATAATCAAGTCGTCCGCTTCCTTCAATCGGACAAATGGCGCATCTTTACAGTCACCCTTCCCGGCCACGAAGAAGGAAGAAAACCTGAAAATGCCATTTCTTACTGGGCTGAGGAAATGAACCAGGGAAATGACCTTCTCACTCCATTTTTTCAAGAGGTGGCGCGAGGAATCCAATATCTATTGCAAGAAAATTTCATTCAAAAAGATCTATTTGGATGCATGGGGCTTTCTCGCGGGGTTTTCGTTGCTGCTCATGTCGCTGCTCTTTGCCCTGAACTCCGTTTCATTTTGGGATTTGCTCCCTTAACTCGGCTGAGCTATGCCAAAGAATTTCAAAATGGTCCCGACGTCTCCCATTTTGATTTAGAAACCCTCGCTTCAAAGCTCTATGATCGAAAAATTCGTTTTTACATTGGCAACATCGATTCACGTGTTAGCACAAGAAACACATTCGAACTTGTATCCCATTTAGCAGAAGAGGCAAAAAATCATCGGATTCGCTCATCTCCAATCGAACTCATTATTGGTCCCTCGATTGGTTACCAAGGACATGGAACCGGTCCCCAAGTCTTTCAAGCAGGCGTTGATTGGATTCGGTCAATAATGGAGGCCTCACAATGAGTTACGATCTTTTTATTTTTGCAGGAGAAGCCAGCGGAGATCTCCACGGAGAAAAACTACTAAAAGCGTTGCAGGAAGCACGCCCCGACCTCAAAATTAAAGGGGTTGGTGGTCCCAGAATGCGGAAGGCTGGTTTAGATTGCTTTCTTCCCATGGAAGAGTTTGAAGTGATGGGATTCATTGATATCCTCGGTTCTTTGCCACATTTACGCAACATGTTTAAAAAAATCCGAGAAGAAATCTTAAGTGCAAAACCTCAAGGGGTCTTGTTCATTGACTACCCAGGGTTCAATCTTCGCCTCGCCCGTAGTTTAAAAAAACACAAAACCTCCTCAAAATTGCTTCACTTTGTCTGTCCAAGCGTTTGGGCTTGGGGGAAAAGGCGGATTCCCTTAATGGAAAAAAATCTCGACAAATTGATGACGCTTCTCCCTTTTGAACCTGAGCTATTTTCTCATGACCTTCTCGATGTGGAATATGTTGGACATCCTCTCATTGCTCGCATCGAATCGCATGAATACGATAGCAAATGGAGGAACCACTATGGGATTTCAGAAGATCAGAGAATCTTATCCTTATTTCCAGGAAGTCGCCAAAAAGAGCTCGAGCGCAACTTCCCCTTACAACTAAAAGTCGCTCAAAAATTTCTCAAAGAGCGAAAAGAATTTCTCCTGACTGTTTCATGCTCTAACGAAAAATTCCTCCCCTTCTTAAAAAACCATGCTGGAGAAAATGTCAAAATCATTCAAATGGATCATCTCTATGAACTCATGCGAGCATCGCATCTCGCAATCGCAACTTCAGGAACTGTCACCTTAGAGCTTGCCTTGCATCGCGTTCCAACAGTTGTTACCTATGCCATTACTACTCTAGACACTTTTCTTGCCACCAAGATCTTCCGGATTAACCTCCCTCACTATGCTCTACCCAATGTCATAGCTAAGGACGAGGTCTTTCCTGAACTTTTTGGCCCGCAACTTACAGAAAAGTCGCTTACCCAAGCGTTGCATGAACTTGCTGCTAGCCAGCTCCGCCGAGAAGCCTCTATTCGTAAGTGTGAATCGTTAAAGGAAAACCTTGGACCAAAGAATGCTTCAAGAGAAGCTGTAAAAGCAATTTTACAAACACTAGAACTATCCTAATTATGTCTCGAGTCGATATTGAAAAATATACTCAAACTACTTCAAAAGTTGAATTTTCGGCTGCGCCAAAACGCTGAAATTGATGAAGAGGACATTGATGATAAAAACATCCTGTCATTATCTGATCGTCTCGTAGGAATGCTCATCTTTGAAAAGGTTTCTCAAATTAAGATTGACAGCCAACTTAGCCAACTCCCTTTTGAACAAAAAACAGAAGGTGATATTCTGCACCTTGAAGTTGTTTGAGTATAAAGAAAATCAAATCTCTCTCCTCATTAGATGGTACGAAGAAAAGATAGAAGATTTCCAAGAAGAGATTACCGAATTAGAGCTGAGAGCTGAAAAAGTCTACTGGGAAAATCTTCCTGAGTTGGGAACCAACTACAACAAGTGATTGAGAAGAAGTGGAGCACCTTTTTCAGAACCAAGTTTGACTAGTCCTTTGTCTAAAACCCCAATTTGAAATATTTCTAGATGTTCTAGAGCATAATATCCACCACCTAAACAAGTCATTCCGCTTATGAAATGCCACAAAGAACCCGTTCCTATGCAATGAAGAAGTGTTCGAGCTCCATAAGCAAGGCCATAAAAACTTGCACCTGCGACGAGCGAGGCTGTCGATGAAATGGATCCTAGAACAATTGTCGTCACCGCGCTCCATCCTATGTAACGAACAGCACAGAACCCACCTGTAAAAAGGGCGATTTGTAAGGCTCCTCGGATCATCTTTTGCGCTTCTTCAGTTGCTCGCTGTCCTGCTTCACACTTCAAAAAAGACTCAACAGATTGGCTCGGGCCTCTTTTTTTCGCAAGAACTTGAATATCTGATATTCCATATACGATTTCTCGCAAGGGCCGAGGAATTAAATCTCTTACTTTAAAATTGTTCATTATAATCTCCATAAACCGGAGTAATAATACCTAAGGCACAGATAAAAAACAATATCATCAAGCTCATTTTAAAAAAAGTTATATACTCCTTCTTAACTGCGCTGTTTTTCTCTCTTTTTTTGAAAAAACTCAAAATCTTAAACCTTCTTGAGCATAAATTAAAGGCGACCTTGATCTTTATCGTTTTTTCGGTTAGACTGTGAGTCATTTTTAGAATTCCCTTTATTTGAGGACTGATGGAACCTGAGTTAAAGGTTTATCTTGACAGACTCCAAGGAGGGAAGACAGAGATCATCAATTTGACTCTTTCTTCAACTTTCATGGATGTTGATGAAGCCGACCTGAAATTCAATGACCCGGTCATCATCAAGGGAAAAGCCTATTTGGCTAATGAGCATCTTGTGATTCACCTCAAGGTCGAAACAAAGGCTAGGATTCCGTGCGCTATCTGTAATAAAATGGTGCAGCTATCGGTCCAAGTTCCTGAGTTTTACCATACTGAAGACATGGAAGAGGTGAAAGGGCGAGTGTATCATTATGCCAACCCATTAAGGGAAGCCATCCTCCTAGAAGTTCCTCTGTTTGGAGAATGTTTGGATGGATGTGCAGAGAGGAAAGAATTAGAAAAATATAAGCCCTCAGAAGGAAATACAGACAGTGTTCAATTCCCTTTTGCGGATTTGACATAATTTGAAAGGAGAATAGAAACGATGGCAGTTCCAAGAAATCGCCATTCTAATGCACGAAAAAACTCTAAACGGGCGCATCACGCAAAGAAAGAAAAAAATGTCTCAAATTGCTCAAACTGCGGAAAACCAAGACTCTCCCACAGGTTGTGTCCATTCTGTGGCCACTACGGAGGAAGAGCGGTTATCACCGAAGGGCAAGAGTAAAATTCCGCTTGTTGGGATCGACCTCTTGGGGGGTGATAACAATCATCCCGAATTTATTATAGAGACCTTACATGGTATTTTTAGTAAGGTTAGAGATCCCTTGCGCTTGCTTGTTTTTGCAACACCAGATATTCGCAACTGCATCGAAAGCTTTCAAGAGCTTCACTCGGGACTGCTTCCCACTGAATCTCTCTGTTTTTTTGAAGTTGAAGAAGTTATCCATATGGATGACGATCCTTTGCTTGCAATCAGACGAAAGAAGGAAGCCTCAATGTGTGTTGGGATGCGCCTCTTAAAGGAAAAAAAGATTGATGCCCTTGTTTCCACAGGAAACACAGGCGCACTGATTGCTAGCGCTCGAATGTACCTTCCTCTGCTCGAAGGAATTCAACGCAGTGCACTGATTACTCTCCTCCCCACAAAGAAATCTCCTATTGCTGTTCTCGATGTCGGAGCCAATATTGAATGTATGCCTGAGCATTTGGTGCAGTTTGCCCAAATGGGCCTCGCCTATCAGAAAAGCAGAGGAATTCTTAACCCACGCATTGGTCTACTCAACATTGGAACCGAGGAAAAGAAAGGCCGTGGGGATCTTCGCGAAACTTACAAACTTCTTCAAAAATTCAACTCTCCAAATGAAGCTCCTGTTTTTATTGGAAACGTTGAAGGAAAAGAAATTTTTTCTGGTAATGTCGATGTTTTAGTCACAGATGGATTTACGGGAAATGTCTTTTTGAAAACATCAGAAGGAATCTCTTCTTTTATCCTAGAAACTTTGCATGAAAACCAGGCAATTTTGCCTTTTTCAAAGCCTCTTCTCAGTCGCCTTGAAAAAGAGCTTTACTCAGCTGAATCCCCCGGTGCAATTCTTTGTGGCACCGATGGGATCATCATGAAATGCCATGGCGATGCAAATCCAGAAGCTTTGATGAGCGGAGTTCAAGGGGCTCTTAGACTGATCAACGGGCGCTTCATCGCGAAAATGAAAGAGCAGCTTGCAAACCTATCTCGAGACTGATAGTTTTTGCTAGGAAAACAACCATTTTTATTATAAACTCATCTCTCAGGCGCTGTAACAGACTATGGTGAATCGATGAAAGAAATTTTGATCAATATCACTTCGAAAGAGAAGAGATGCGCGATCTTAAAATACGGAAAACTTCAAGACCTAATCTTCGAAAGAAAGGCCAGCCAGCAACTTTCTGGAAACATCTATCGGGGTCAGGTCATCAACATCCTCCACAACATCCAATCGGCATTCATTGACATCAATGAAGGGGAAAACGGCTTTATCCACATCAGTGATATTGTGGAAAACACGCAGAAATTCCAAGAGATGTTCGACATGGAGTTTGATTGGGATTACGACATCAGCACGATCAAACCTCGAGAAGTAAAAGATGCTGACATCTCAAAGTTCATGGAAATTGGCCACCCGGTTCTCGTTCAAGTTGTAAAGGAACCTATTGGAACCAAAGGGGCCCGTCTCACTTCAAACATTACCATTCCTGGACGCTACCTCGTCCTCCTTCCTAACACTCCTCACCGAGGCGTCTCACGCAAGGTTGCTGACCGGGGAGAAAGAGACCGCTTAAAGAAAATCATCCGCGCTTTTGAAATGCCTCAAAGAATGGGGCTCATTTGCCGAACAGCTAGTGTCAATGCTCCAACTGAAGCTCTGATTCAAGAAGCAAATGAACTTCTCGAAACATGGGAAAAAATCCAGAAAGACTTTCACAACTATTCGGAGCCAGCCTGCCTTTACCGAGAATCTGATCTTATTAAAAAGGCCATTCTCAAGGCCGTTGATAAAAAATTCAACCGAATCCTCATCGACGATTACAAAACGTTTCAGTATGCCCGAAAAATTTACAACCGCTTCCAAACCGAACACGTCATCAAGCTCGAGTATTACCGTGACAAAATTCCGATGTTTGACCGTTTCATGGTAGAAAATGAAATTAGCCGCTGTTTAAGACGTAAAATTTGGCTGCAAAGTGGTGGCTACCTCTTTTTCGATAAAACTGAAGCAATGTATACCATTGATGTCAACTCAGGTCGCAGTACCTCTTCAAATGAAAACATCGATGTTGAAGAAACCCTTGTACGGATCAATATGGAGGCTGCAGAAGAAATCGCACGCCAACTCCGGATTCGTAACATTGGAGGCCTCATTATCTGCGACTTTATCGATATGCGCTCTAGACGGAATCAACGGCGTGTCCTTGAAACACTCAAGGAAGCCATGAAACAAGACTCAGCAAAGTGTACCATTCTTGGAATGAGTGACTTTGGCTTAGTTGAGATGACGCGCCAAAGAACGCGAGAATCACTCATTCATACCCTCTTCACTCATTGTCCTTACTGTAGTGGAAAGGGAATGATCAAAAATCACGAGAGTGTCTCTATCGAAATTGAACGAGCGATCACACGTCTTATTAGACAACACAATGAAACAGAGCTAAAGCTCGTTGTTCACCCTGAGCTTGATAGCTTCCTTAGTGGAAATGATAAAAGGCTCTTTGAATCAATTGCACAAAGAGAGAGTGGACAGCTCGAATTTGAATCCAATGATGAACTCCACCTGAACACTTTTGAATTTTATTCACTTGCCGATGGAACAAAACTCGAACTCTAATTTCACGCTTCAATCTCTACGGGAAAAAATCAAGACACTCATTTCAAGTGGACATGTTCCTGAAAAGTATGAGAAGATTCTTAGGGGTTTTTTAGAGAGCTACCAATCTGTGATTGCTTCTCATAAAAAAAATCTGTCAGACTGCCTTCCCTCTTTTGAGCTTTTTCTCACTCTCATTGAAAAGCAGTTTCAAAAGCCTTATCTCTTTGAGCCTTATCACAAGTGCATTCGAACGCCTATTGACTACTACCAATTTGGACTCGACTTCCTCCGCCCTCTTGTTGATCTTTCCCATTCGACAGTCAGGGGACTCGATAACTTAAAAAAAATCGTGGCTCAGCTCGAGAAAAAAGAAAACGTGATCCTCTTTGCAAACCATCAAATTGAAGCCGATCCTCAAGCTATTAGTGTCCTTTTAGAAAACCATGAACCCAAGTTTGCTGAAAACTTGATCTTTGTGGCGGGAACACGTGTGACAACTGATCCCCTAGCGATTCCATTTAGCATGGGATGCAACCTCCTTTGCATTCACTCGAAAAAATACATCGATAGCCCACCTGAACAAAAACATGAAAAACAACTGCACAATAAACGGACTATGGAATTGATGTCGGAGCTACTGAGTGAAGGAGGACATGCCATTTATGTCGCACCAAGTGGTGGAAGAGACCGAGCGAATGCAAAAGGGGAAATCGAAATCGCCCCCTTTGATCCGCAAAGCATCGAAATGTTTTACCTCATGACCAAGCGAGCTAAACAAAAAACCCACTTTTACACACTAGCGCTTTCAACATACCATCTCCTCCCTCCCCCAGAAACAACTGCGACTGAAATTGGAGAAACCCGTATCACACATGGTGGAGCCATCCACTTAGCTTTTAGTCCTGAAGTTCATATGGAAAGCATTCTTGATTCTACAGAAGAAACAGATAAACACGAAAAACGGAAAATTCGTGCTGAATTTCTCTGGAGACAAGTAAAAGAGGATTATGATAAATTTCCGTGATCTACACATCAAGCTGAGGACGACAAATGAAATCAAAATTCTTTCTCTTTATCAGTCTTTTTGCAAGCTTTTCACTTCTAGCAGAAGCGCCAAGCTATGAAGAGATTATCGATCGCAACTCACTCGAAATTCGCACTCCAAGCTTAGCTTCTCGTAAAACTGCAAAAATCCGTCTCTACAACGGTCTCGAAGTTTTAATCATTTCTGATCCAGATGCTTCCCAATCGGCTGCAGCCCTCGCTATGGAAGTCGGCTCGTGGTCGGACCCTGATGAATATCCTGGAATGGCTCACTTCACTGAGCACCTCCTCTTTATGGCAAGTAAAACCTACCCAGAAGAAAATGGCTACTTTAAGCAAGTGACTAACAATGGTGGAATGCTCAACGCATTTACAACTTCTGACCGAACTGTGTATACATTCTGTGTAAATCATGACGCATTTCCTGCGACTCTCGACTATTTCTCTCATATGTTTATCGACCCTCTCTTTAGTCAATCTGGAGTAGGACGTGAGCTTCACGCTGTCGATCAAGAACACGATAAAAACATCGAAAATGATGGATTCCGTGAGTACATGGTCCTCAAGACAACCGGAAACCCCAAACATCCTAATGCTCGTTTTGCAACAGGAAATGCCGAAACACTTGGTGGAATTCCCCGTGAAGCTGTGATCAAGTGGTATAAAGAAAACTACAGCTCAGATAAGGCGCACCTCGTCCTCTACGCAGCCCTCCCTCTTGAAGAACTCAAAGAGCTTGCTGCAGCTCACTTTTCAGCAATGCCTCTGAACTCAACTCCCAAAGCGACTTTCTCAGAAAGACTGACAACACCCTCGCAACGAGGATCTATCACTTATATCACTCCCGTGAAAGAAGTACGTGAATTGGGGATTTACTGGGAACTTCCCGAAAGCTTTTTTGCAAACATTGAAGATAAATCTGACGCTCTTCTCTCGTATATTCTCAGCAGCCGTCACCCGGAAAGCCTCTATAGCAAACTCAAACAAGCCGAACTGATCGATACCCTTTATGCTGGATGCCATCCCTTTTCAAAAGAAAGTGGGTTTTATGCAGTAGACTTCGTCTTAACACCTAAGGGCGTAGGTCAAACAGACCAAATTTTAGAAGCACTGTTCCAAACAGTGAATACCATCAAAGAACATGGAATTCCCCCCTATATTTTTGATGAAGCAAAAAACATGGCAAAACTTGACTACGAGTACCAGGGACGCAACCACCCTTTTGCTTTTGTCACGGATGCTGCCTATCGTATGGCAGAAGAGCCCCTCGAAACTTTTCCACAAATGTCGATTCTTCCAACTGAGTATCATGCAAACGACTGCGCTAAACTCGTACGAATGCTCCAGCCAAAAACTGCTCTTTACAGCCTAAAAGCTCCTCCAGCAGAAACAGGAGTTTATGGAAATCAAGTCGAGAAGTGGTCAGGAGCAAAATATACTGTCCAACAATTAGATGAAAAAATGCTTGCATCATGGGAAGAAACTGCAACTCAAATAAGCACTGTTTATCCCAAGCAAAATCCTTATATTCCCTCCGACCTTACGCTCGTCACTCAAAAAAGAGAAAAAGAAGAAACTCCTATTCCTTCGCTTCTTGTCGATGATGAATTTGGAAAGGTGTACTTCTGGGAAGATGGCCATTACCTCGTCCCAGAAGTGTCGTGGATCTTTAGCTTTAAATCGCCTCGGATCGACCGGAGTGCGCATCAAATCGCCCTTATTAATTTGTTTGAAAAGTGTGTCAGTGATCACATGATTGCAACAAGCTACTATACGAGTGCAGCAAGCCTTTCTTCACATGTGGGAGATAATGACTATAAATTTGTGCTCTATATCAATGGATTTAGTGAGAAAGCTCCTGTTTTACTCGAGCAAGTCATCGAAGGGATCAAAACTTGCACCTGGACAAAAGAAGAGTTTGAACTCCAACGCTCTCTTCTCGTCACTGAGTATGAAAATTTTCGCAAAGCTTCTCCGCTCACCCAAGCTGTTGCACTTCTCGAAAACGTTCTTTTCGATATTTACCCTCGAAAAGAAAAAGAACTGGAGGCTCTCCGCTCACTTTCCTATGAAGACTTCTTAAATTTTAAGGCAAAGTTTTTGCAACAAGCCTACGCTGAAGTTCTCCTTGCAGGAAACATGACCCAAGAAGATGCTTACAAAACCTGGAATACCGTCCAAAACAAACTTCACTATCTCCCCTATCCCAAAAATGAACATCCCGAAAGAAGTTTTCTCGTGTTGCCCTCGCACCGCGGTCCTTATAAGCTTCAAGAAAAGGCAGATACTCTTGGACATGGAGCTGTTCTCGTCCTTCAAGAAGGCCCTTTTTCATTCGATAAGAACGCATCATCAGCGATCTTAGCCAAAGGGATTTCAGAAGACTTTTTCAACACCTTGCGCACCAAGCAACAGACAGCTTACATTGCGCAATCGACCAAGATGGAAGAAGATGGACAACTGTTCCAACTCTTCTACGTGCAATCTAGCACTCACCAGCCTGATGAACTCATCGCCCGCTTTGAACTCTTCCTCGAAGATTACGTCAAAGATTTTGAAAGTAAAATTTCTGAGGGACAATTCGACAATATTCGCACCAATATCATCACCCTTGCTAAAAAGCCACCAGACAACCTTGCAGGAATGGCAGGCCGTCTCTACATGCTTGCCTTCAAATATGACGGAGACTTCTATCACACCGACAAAAAAATCGATGCTTTGGCCGAGCTTGACTACGAAACGTTTAAACGAGATAGCATCTCATTCATATCACGCTCGAACTCCAAACGGATCGCGATCATGCTTGAAGGAAACTCTCCTGAAGGCAAAGGCTTCCGTTATCAAGACATCACTGCCGATGAACTCAAAACAAGTGGCGCTTACATCACATGGAAGGCTTGCAATGAGTAATACCTTCTCTTCATGTAAATTTTAAACAATGGATAATGCTTCCTGTCATCAACAAAGATGAGGTATAAAAATGATGAGAGTCATTACGGGTTACTGGGGACTAAATATAGTTAGACACTCAACATTTCCTTGTTTTCATAGAAGATCTTTCAGTAGCTTAGATACAGCTACGAAAACAGATCTAGCACGAGAAAATATGAAATGGAATGAAAGTTTAGCTGATAAAGCCCGATCTTTGATTTTTGGAGAAAAAAAATATACCCAGTTCACTCTAGAAGAGAAAAAAATCGTTGATTTTTACCAACAGAGAAAACTTGAAGAAGATGCAGTTATTTTACCTAATACACATGCTGCTCTAGAACAAGCGGAAATTGAGCAAATGCTTCTTAAGCGCTATAAATTGCAATAAAATTCGCTGATGAATGAAAATCTAGAAGGTCTGTTTTTTTTGTAGAGGATTACAATGAGTAAATGGAAAAAATCATCTGAAGCTTTAGTTGAAAAATTCCAGAATTGCATGGATGTCTTTGAAGAGCTTGAGCCCCGCAAAATGTTTGGCTACCCTTGTCGTTTTCTCAATGGCAACATGCTCACAGGACTCCATGAAGAAAACTGGGTCCTGCGCCTTGCTGAAGAAGATCGCGAAGAGATCCAAAAGCTAGGCGCTAAGCCATTCGAGCCGATGGGACGCAAGATGCGGGAGTACGTTCTACTTCCTGCTGAGATTCTTGGAGACGAGACTCAGCTCAAAGCCTGGATCAAGCGCTCGATTGCCTTTGTGGACGCCCTCCCTCCAAAATAAAAACATCTATTCATATCTGGGTGAAGAAGTCTCAATTATTTTTCTTTGACATTTACTTTTCTCTTTTTTAACCTGCCGTCCAATTTTTTACTTCAAACATATGGGGTGGCAAATGATCAAACGATCCCTCCTTTTTGCTCTCTTGTGGACTGCTAGTTTCATCTATTCAGACGAAACTCCCTATGACCAAATTGTATTCGGTAGTGAGCCTTCAGCGATCATTGACGGGTGCATTCATGCAATTACTGGAGATTACTTTATCGATGAAGATGATTGGGTCGTTAATGGGCACGAACCGATCCACATCCGTAGACGGTATCTCTCAAGTGAAGCAAGAACAGAAAAGTTTGGTGGTTGGGAGTTTTTCTTCCATCACCTTATCGCCAAAAGAGTCTGCACCAATATAGAAGATAAACCCTATACCACAAGTGATGGACTCGAACAAATTCCACATTATTATTTCAATCTCTATCTTCCAGAAAAATTTGGTTTCTCCTTAGTGTACGGAGCAGAAATACCCGAATACCAACTAATTAGAAGCAATACCTATAGTATCAAAGAACCCTACCCTAAAGGACTCACAAATTGTTTTTCTGGAGAAATAGGAGCTCGCCTGAACGCTTTTAACAATCACGTTTATTCTGATCAGAAGAACTACCACATCATCATCGTTGAAGCTGCAGATGGAACGAAAAGAGCTTATGAATCAACTGCTTACTATGCTGATTACTATGAAAATGACTATTACCTCATATGGGAAACACTGCCCAATACAAATAAAATCCACTACTATTGGAAAAAAATCCTAGATGAGAAGCGTTTAACAGCAATTGTCACTACCGATGCCTCAACTCATAAACACTATGCTCGTGTAAATATTGACTATCAAAGCTCAGATGGAGAAAACCTCAATGCCATCAAAATGACAACAAGTGATGGACATACAATCCTCTACCATCTCCGACATCAAAAACACGGAAAAAAGCGTTTTTGGTTAATTTCTCACATCGAGCACAGCGGTAAACCAAACGAATCATATGACTATTGGGGACCACGTAAAGTCGAAGAATGTCCCTTAGTAGACCGCATTTTCCAACAAGGCTGCAGAAAGCATATTCATTACTACGACATTGGCCAAGCAAATATCAAAAAGATAAAGGATAAGAAATTTAAACGGGTCAGGTCGATCATGCTTCCTCTTCACCCTGATGCGACACCTCAAGATCCAAAGCTCCTCACTGTACTTGACCTAAGCTATGAACCTGGAAGATATGAAAAACTAGAAGGAAAAACCACCGTTAAAGATAGATACGGAAATTTTACCCACTATCACTACAATAAAAACTTTCTACTCGAAAAAGTGAGTTATGGACTAAAAACTGGCGAAATTTTTCTTGAACAACATTTTGAATGGACCCCTTACGACAAGACTAAAGGACATTGGATCAAGTCACAAAAAACCTATGATAATCAAAATCAACTCTTCCGAACAATCACCTATCACTATGACTCAAAAGGAAACGTCGAGCGAGAAGAAATCATTGGAAATTTACAAGGCCTTTATCCCAATCCCAATCCATCTGAGTCTTACACAATCAGTCAAAGCTACAACAACCATAATCTCCTCACAGAAGAAAAATTCCCTAATGGGAAAAGGATGAAATACTCCTACGTTCCTGGAACTAACCTGCTCAAACAAAAACTCACTTTTGACCAAACAGATCTCAAAATCCGCCATTTCTATTTTTATGACGGCTCATTCTTAAAACGTGAAATCAGAGATGATGGCAGTTCTCTTGATCCTTATGATCTAACAGGAGTTACAACAAGACACATTTCTGATTACACCCCAAAAACCACTCCTCCTTTCATCGATAAGCCTACCATCATCGAAGAAAAATACTACGATTTTAACTCTCACCAAGAAAGGCTTCTCTCAAAACAAGTTATCATAAACTTTAATAAACACGGTCAACCTGAAAAAATCGCCTACTATGACGCCAGCGACACCGAGCACTACACTTCAGAACTTTCTTACGACCATCAAGGGCGTTTAGTTCATGAAAGTGATTCTATCGGAAGACTCAAAAACCTCGATTACGATTCCAATGACAATCTGACGTTGCACCAAAACCCCGAAGACAAACATCCAACCACATTTCGTTACGACCTAGTAGGCCGGCCCATAGAAAAAGAGAGAGAGACTCGTAAAACCACCTATCAGTACGACTATCTACACCACCTCATAGAGGAAACCGATTTCAGAGGAAATACCACCTATTTTGAACCAAATCGCTTTGGTCTCGTTCTCAAAACAACCCTTCCAGCAATCAAAAGCAATGAATCACAAGTTCAAACTCCAGAAATCTACCAAACATTTAACTCTCTTGGAAAAGTCTTTATCCACACAGATCCAGAAGGAAACCAAACTGAAACATATTATACCTCTCGAGGAGCTCCTTTCCGGATCATTCATCCCGACCAATCTGAAGAGCTCATGACCTATGACATCTCAGGCAATCTCAAAACCCACACATCTCCTGAAGGAATAAAAGCAGAATACACTCACGACTTTTTAGACCGTATCACAAGCAAAAAAATCTTTTCTAAAAGCGATCAACTCATATCCGAAGAGACCTGGGAATATAACGCCTTCAACCTCATCGAAAAAACAGACCCCGACGGAGTCACCACCCGCTACGAGTATGATGGTGCTGGTCGAAAAACCAAAGAAACCACCCTCTCTAAAATCACCGAGTACCAATATGATGAACTGGGAAGACTCTTTCAAACGATCCAACATATCGACGAAAACCAAAGGCAAATCACAGAAAAAACCTATGACTTAGTGGGACGACTCAAAAAGGAAAGAGAACTTGATCAAAATGGGAAAGAACATTCGATCACCACCTATACCTACGATGCTTTCGATCATCCGATCGCCCATACAAAAGAAGTTCAAGCAGGTGATGCAGTCACAATTACCAAGTATGACTCTTTTGACCGCATCGTCAGTGAAACCAACCCTTTCGGACACACAACAACTATCGACTACGACGACTCCTACCAAAACACCCTTGGACAAACTGTCCTTAAAAAAACCACAACTGACCCTAACGGCACTCAAACGATTGAAATCTTCGATGCTCACGACCACCTTTCAACTTTAGAAATAGTCAATCTTCAAGGGCAAATTCTGCTTAAAGAAGAGTTTTACTCTAATCTCAACGGACAAAAAGCCAAGCAAGTCAGCACCCTCTTTCCCTCAGAGCAAACCATCATCAAAACATGGGACTACGATTCACGTGGACGCCTCAAAACACTTCGAGAATCTCCAGATACTCCTCATGAAAAAACAACTCACTTTTCCTACACACCTGATGGACACCTTAAACAACTCACCAAACCCAGCAACCTCATAATCACCTACTCCCATGATGGCCTAGGACGGATCACTTCTATCAAAACCTCTGACGGTAGCTGCCACTATGAGCTATCTTACGACGATATGGGCTACATCAAACATGCTAAAAACTGCCTCACCAATCAATCTACCATCCGCACCTACGATCACTTTGGCAACCTCCTAACCGAAACCACCGAACATGGCCTGACCACCCAACGGACCTACGACACCCTTGGTAGAAAACTCGCTCTCACCTTACCCGACCACTCTTCAATCCACTACACCTACGACGCCTACCATCTCACCAAAGTCACCCGTCACTCTTCGACCGGACAACCCCTCTACTCTCACACCTATGATGCCTACGACAAAAGCCACAACCTCCTTGCAGAAACCTATCCCCACACTCTCGGCTCTGCCACCTACCAAATTGATCTCCTCTCCCGCCCCATCCAAAAACACAACTCCTTCCACATCGAAGATCTCCACTCTTTCGATCCGAACGGCAACCTCCTAGGTTACTCCCGAGAAAGCTCCCTTCCAAACGAAAAGCACCACTACACCTACGATGCCCTCAACCAAATCACAGAAGAAACAGGTTCCTTCAGCCACACCTACACATGTGATGCCCACTACGATCGCCTCCAAAAAGACGATAACACCTATGAAACCAACTCGCACCATGAGCTCCTTGGGACCGACACAACCGAAAATGCCTACACTTGGGATGGCCACTTAGCGACCTCTAGCCATACCACCTACACCTATGATGGACTAGACCGTCTCATCACCCTCCAGACCCCAGAAAAAACTCACCACTTTCACTATGATTTTTTCAACCGCCTCCTCTCCCAAACGATCAACAACTACCCCCCAGAAAACTACCTCTACGATAGCCAAAACGAACTTGGCAATTACCCTCAAGAGCTTCGCATCCTAGGGCAAGGTAAAGGCGCCGAAATCGGAGCCACCCTTGCCATCGAAACTCAAAACAAACTCTACATCCCTCTTCATGATCTCTTCGGCAACATCATCACCCTCATCGATCCCCATACTAACCAAACCATCGAATCTTACCGCTACAGCGCCTTCGGTGAAGAAAAACTCTTCAATTCCTACAACCGTCCCATCACCACAGCTCTTATCCCTTGGCGTTTTCAATCCAAACGCAAAATCGACACCCTCATCTTCTATGGCCGCCGCTTTTACAACCCCGAATACGGCCGCTGGCTTTCTCCCGACCCCAAAGGGTTCGATGAAGGACCCAACCTCTACCAATTTAACCGCAATAACCCCTTCGTCTACCTCGACCTATACGGTAAAGAAATCGCCGAGTTCTGGCGCCATTTGGCCGGTCCCGATCATTTCACCCTCGAACCTTTGGAACGCATCGAACAACAAAAGCTACAATGGACTGCTGGTCTAACAGCTTTTGGTACATATGTCGGAGACTTCCTCGATCAAGCTCGCTATGAAATGTATAGCTTTGGGAGCCCAACTCTTACTAACCTCCCAGAACAAACTCTTATCTCCACTTTTCTAGAAAACAAAGTCCATGAGGTCTTTCCATGGGACAGAAACGATCCTGTCTATCAAATGGCTGTGACAACAGCTCGCCTCGGCCTTGATATAAACACTCTATTCTTTGGAGGAATCATAGCAGAGTCTTTTGCATCAAAACGAGCCATGGACACGCGCGAGCTCTGTTTGCAAACCATTGACTTCCTTGAACGCCCTGTTTATCGTAGTGGAATAACTTTTTCTGAGAAATCCCTTTCCAATCTCAAAGAAAAACATATAGCTGAGATTATCGAAAGGATTGAAAAGTTTTTAGGAAAAGGATCGAAGGGTTTTCTCAATGAAGCTGGAGATGTTATTATTGAATCGAAAGACGGATTAAAGCAATTTAGGATAGATTTGTTACATACCCATCCACACCAAAACCCTCACAGTCATATCATTGAATATGAGAAAATTAAGAACAAAAAATATAAATCCTTTGACCACCGCATCTATCCGTCAGATGTAAAGCCAGGTTAGAACTCAAATGTCAAAAAAAGAAAAATTTAAAATGGTTGATGAATGTATTAACTACTATAAAGTCGGCCAAATTCAAGGTACTGAATTCGAAATAATAATTAAAGCTCCCACTAAATTCAGGAAGATTTGGTTAGTCAAATTGAATGAACTAACTACATGTTTGGAAGAAATCGAAGATTTAGAAGAGGAATAAAAAATATTAGCAAACATTCAATCCCGCTTTGGATCTAAAGTCTCATCCTTCTTATCCTGAACGCATGGCTGTGACAACAGCTCGCCTCGGCCTTGATATAAACACTCTATTCTTTGGAGGAATCATAGCAGAGTCTTTTGCATCAAAACGAGCCATGGACACGCGCGAGCTCTGTTTGCAAACCATTGACTTCCTTGAACGCCCTGTTTATCGTAGTGGAATAACTTTTTCTGAGAAATCCCTTAAATCTATACAGGAAGGAGTAAAACAGCAAGAAATCAAGGGCTTTGTAGATCATGCAGTTAATAGAGCAATATTCCGAGAAGTCAAGCCTAAAGAAATTCTTGACGCAATAAAAAACCCTCTTAAGGTTAATCCTATTAAAATTGATCACCTTGGGAGGCCTAGTCAACGTTTCATTGGGAAATCGGCAGAGGTTGTAATAAATCCAGAAACAAAAAAAATCCTGTCTGTTAATCCGACTTCTACAAAAAAGGCTGAGAAATTACTGAAAAAAAAATAAACAATGAAGAAAATAAGACTAAAAAATTTAGAATATGACTATCTATTGAAATCGATTTTTTTATCAAATAAGATAAAAGAAGAGATTAAAAAGTCAACCTATCACTTCAACACAGAAATTTACATTGAACTCAACGATGATTTAATAGATTCCATACGTGATGAATGCGGAGAACATCTTCAAATTGTAGGTTTTGATAAAGACTATAAAATTACAAAAGAAGGCGAGCTGCTTGAATCTCTCATAGATAAATTCTATCTCGGTTGATTTTTATCGCCCTCTATTTGATTAATGGGAATTAAATCGACACCCTCATCTTCTATGGCCGCCGCTTTTACGACCCCGAACACGGCCGCTGGCTCACTCCCGAACTCAAAGGATTCGATGAAGGACCCAACCTCTACCAATTTAACCGCAATAACCCCTTCGTCTATCTCGACCTCTACGGGGAAGAGATCTCTTTTTGCCTCCAAGATTTCCTCAATGCAGGCATATTCGGTATCTTGGGCAGCCAGGAAGAGTACGCCCAAGACTTTAAAACAGCTCTTCTTAACGGCGCTCTTGTTTCCTTCGCTGGAATCCTTGATCTCGCTCAAAACTTCAGCCCCTGCTGGGGTTTAAATCCTCATCCTTCCTATGCTGAACGCGCAGACCTCTGGTACCGCGAAACCTTCCCTGCTAACACTGAAACAATTTTCTATCAAGCTGGATACTGGACAGGAATAATTGGTATGGATATTTTAGATTGCCGCGCTGGAACATCTGCCGTAGAATTAGTGACAAACAGTTGGAAAAGTGCTTCTCGTTTCTCTGAAACTCGCAAAGCTCTAGAGCTCATTGAGAGATACGACCAACCGGTTTATCGCAGTGGGTTTAACTTTGAGAAAAGTAGCACCTACAATCGCGCTGCTTTTGAAGAGTATAAAGTTACATTACGTGCTGAAATGGAAAAACCTCATGTGGTTGATCCTAAGCTCAAAGATTATGCCGATCTTAATTACAAGCCAAATGCAAGTATTGGTAGTGGCAGCACTACAGTAGGTATTAGGCACGAACTAACAACAGGGGAAAAAGTGCATAACAAGCTGCATTCTCAAAAAGGAAGAGAAATGATTAAAGTACTCGAAAAATGGCTAATCCAAATGCACGACCGGGAGATAGAGCTGCTAGAATCTCTCATAGACAAATTCTATCTTGGATTATTCTTTAATTGACAGTTTATACTCAAGGTGACTCAAAAATTGGTTTGCTAGGAATTTAACTTTTGTTTAACATGTCGCCCATGACACTTGGCGACTTAGAAAGAGCACAGCTCACATTACAGCATAAAAAAGAACGAGACGGTCGAATACGTGATCGGATCAAAGCAGTCTTGCTTCATGACAAAGGATGGTCTCTTCGACAAATCGCAGAAGCTTTGCTAAGCTCTGACGAAGCTGTTCGCAATCACCTTCAAGACTATGACTCTTCTAGAAAATTACGTCCAGAGAATGGCGGATCAAAAGAGAAGCTCTCGAGGCAGCAATCGGAGAGACTCGAACTTC
The DNA here is from genome assembly GCF_000237205.1 of Simkania negevensis Z. Lineage (GTDB taxonomy): Bacteria > Chlamydiota > Chlamydiia > Chlamydiales > Simkaniaceae > Simkania > Simkania negevensis. Next base: position 1,942,534 of record NC_015713.1, read on the forward strand.
ATCTTCAAAAACATACTTACCTCTACGTCAAGGATATTATAGCATATGTAGAAGCTGTTTTTGAGATTTCCTACACCGTCCGCGGATTGAGGGATTGGCTACAAAGACATGGATTCTCTTACAAAAAACCCGCTATTGTACCTGGAAAGGCCAACAAGGAACAGCAAGAGAAGTGGTTGGTTGAGTACAATAAACTTCGACAAGAACTTCCCACAAACGAAACGATCTGTTTTATCGATGGTGTTCATCCAACACATAACGTACAGCCTGCCTATGGATGGATTAAAATAGGGGTGAGGAAAGAAATCCCTGCAAACACAGGGCGTTCCAGACTCAATCTTTCAGGAAGCATTGATGTTATTACACATGAGATCGTGATCCAAGAAGATCAGACTTTAAATGCAGAGTCAACAATCCGGTTTTTCCAAAAGATCGAAGAAGCTTACCCAAATAAATGGAAAATCCATGTATTTTGTGACAATGCGCCGTACTATCGGAATAAGGCGGTGAAGAACTATCTAGAAACGTCCAAAATTCATCTGCACTTTTTGCCGGCCTATAGTCCCAATCTGAATCCGATAGAACGACTATGGAAATGGATGAAGGAGAGGGTTATTTATAACACTTATTATGAGTACCTTGAAGATTTTAAAGATGCAGTTTTCGGTTTTTTTACTGTGCTATCATCTGCAACCGTAGATTCAATTTTTGGCCAGATGTTGAGAAGCCGAGTTAGAGATAAATTCCGACCTATTCAAGCTCCTGTTGCCAACTTTTGAATTTCCTTGGGTATAAATTCGGTGCTATCTAGAATTTCATCGGTAATCTGACTTAATCCTTCTTTAACGTTTTCCTCTTGTTGTTTTTGCTGTTCTAGAGATTTAATACGATCAAAAGATACTTTAAACACTCTTGGTAAAATAACAAAGGGTAATAATAGCAACATAAAATAGACAACACGAGCTGGTTGGTTTTTCTTCCGTGTAGACATAAATCTTTTTCCTAAATTCACGCGGTTCAAAAAAACAAGGCGGGTTATCACATAGCCAGTAATTTGAAGTCTAGAAAAAAATAATAAACACAAGGACGACTATTGACTCTCTTCAGACTTTAAGTCAATCCACCCCTCTTGGGAAACTCAGATGAGGGATTACGAAAAAAGGCTCACTGATAGTCGCTGAGCTGTTTGATCAGCTTGGCGACAAAGCCAGTCCACCCCATTTGATGGTTCGCTCCCAGTCCTTGCCCTGTGTTTCCATGAAAGTATTCGTGAAACAGAATGTAATCTTGGAAATGGGGATCTGTTTTGAACTTTTCCCGATCGCCAAAAACGGGGCGCGATCCTGTTTCATCTTTTTCAAAAATGCTAATCAGGCGACGAGAAAGCTCGGCTGCCACTTCCCAAAGATTCATCATGTTGCCCGAACCTGTGGGACATTCGACTTTGAAGTCATCCCCATGGTAGTGATGAAACTTTTGCAGCGACTCGATGATCAGAACATTAATTGGAAACCAAATGGGACCTCGCCAATTGGAGTTCCCTCCAAAAAGTCGGCTTGTTGATTCAGCAGGCTCATAATCAACGCAGTAGCTTTCTCCATCGATTTTTAAAGTGAATGGATTTTTCTCATGGCATTTGGAAACAGCACGGATGCCGTATGGACTTAAAAACTCCTCTTCATTTAGCATCATTTTGAGGAGTTTTGTCAGTTTATCTTTGTCGAGGATTGCAAGAATGCGGCGCTCTTCATTTCCTGGAGTTTTCATACAAGCCACCTTGCTGCAAAGATCGTGACGGTGATTGATAAACCAATCCATTTTATTCTTAAAAATCGGTAGGGATTCAAGTGTTTTAGGGTCAATTGTCATGACAGCAAGGAGTGGCATAAGTCCGACAAGAGAATGGACTTTGATGGGCATTTCTTCCCCTGTTGGGAGTTTTAAGACATCGTAATAAAAACCGTCTTCTTCATTCCATAAGGGGTGTGAACGATCTGCTGAAAAATTGATGGCATCGGCAATCAAAAGGAAGTGATTGTAAAACTTATTGGCCATATCTTCATAAGTACGATCTTCTTTTGCAAGTTCAAGGGCAATGGTCAGCATATTGAGACAAAACATAGCCATCCAACTCGTTGCGTCAGACTGGTATAGAATTCCACCTTTAGGCAAGTGTTCACTACGGTTGAAAACACTGATATTATCCAGCCCTAAGAACCCTCCTTGGAAAATATTACGCCCTCCTGAATCTTTTCGGTTGACCCACCAGGTAAAGTTGAGCAAGAGCTTTTGAAAAACACGCTCTAAGAAAAACCGGTCGGTTTCTCCTGTTCGTTTTTGCTCGATTTTATAAACCCTCCAAGTTGCCCAAGCATGAACTGGTGGATTCACATCGTAAAAGTTCCATTCATATGCCGCAAGTTGTCCATTGGGATGCATGTACCACTCTTGTGCCAGAATGTAGAGCTGCCTTTTTGCAAAGTCAGGATCGACCATGGCAAGAGGAATGGCATGGAAAGCACTATCCCAAGAGAAAAACTGAGGAAATTCCCATGTATCGGGAACAGAAAAGATATCGTCGGAATAGAGGTGGAGCCACTCACTGTTTCTGGCAGAGCATGAATCATGAGGTGGGAGGGGCGGTCGAAAATTGGGATCTCCTTTGAGCCATTCGGGAACGATGAGGTTGTAATACATCTTGTTCCACAGCATCCCAGCTAACGCTTGACGTCCAATTTCGCTGAGACCTTCGGAACATTTGGGGTAAAGCTCACCATAAAACTCTTCTGCTTCACGAAACCGGGCTTTAAAAACTTTTGAAGCATCACTTAAGGGCTTTTTTTCTTCTCCTTCTGTTGTCAAGCGAAGATGAATCACTTTTTCGCCATGCGGAGGAATCAAAAACTTGTAATGGAAGGCTGCTTTTGTTCCTTTTTTTTCGCTGTTCACTGCTGTCGTATCCCGTTTAACGAGATAGTCATTAAATCCATCTTTCGCAAACCCTTTTCGCTCTTGGGCTCCCATAACGACTTGTTCGTTGGTTTCATTTTCTGTGAAAAGTAGTTCTTCAGCTTCATCTCCATAGAGATAATAGGTTCCCAAAGTAGGGTGAGAGGCTTTGATCTTCCCATCAACTTCTTCGATCACCGGTTTTTCAACCCCTTCTTTAAACCACGTATTTCGTGACCAAAGTGTGGGAAGAATGTGGAGGACTTGTTGCTCATTTCCCCTATTGCATACAGTCAATCGTACATAGATATCTGTCGGGGAATCTTTGGCATATTCAATAAAGATATCGAAGTAACGATTGTGATTAAATATGCCGGTATCGACAAGTTCGTATTCGGGTTCTTTTTGGGAACGCTCGGCATTGGCCTTGCGAATTTCTTCGTAGGGATAGGCTGAATGAGGATATTTATAGAGGTACTTCATGTAGGAATGTGTTGGAGTATTGTCGAGAAAGTAATAGTACTCTTTGACATCTTCCCCATGGTTTCCTTCAAGGTTAGTTAACCCAAAGATCCGCTCCTTTAAAAGGAGGTCTTTTTCGTTCCAAAACGAAAAAGCTAGACACAGGCGCTGATGAGTATCTGAAATACCAGCAATCCCATCTTCTCCCCATCGATATGCACGGGACATGGCCTCTTCATAAGGGAAGTAGGTCCATGCATTCCCATCTTTACTATAATCTTCGCGAACAGTGCCCCATTGCCTTTCTGGAAGATAAGGCCCCCAATGCTTCCAATATTTTTCCCTCTTTTTGTTTTCCTTTAACCGTTTTTTTTCAGCTAGCATTGAAGCCCTCATTGCAAACTATCTTCTAAAATTCATATATATAAAATAAAAAACAAATAATCAAATGTACGATATCATTGTTATCGGCGCCGGAGCTGGCGGACTTGTCATTGCCATAGGTGCGGCAAAAGCCGGAAAAAAAACTTTGCTCATTGAAAAAGGTGAATTCGGTGGGGATTGCACCAACTACGGGTGTATTCCAAGTAAGTCTTTGATTGCATCAGCACAAGTCGCCCACACAATCAAATCGGCTGAAAAGCACGGCATTCAAACAGGGCCCATTACAATCGATACAGGAAAAGTTCTCGATCGTGTTCGGGATATTGTCGAGACAATTCGATCGCATGAAGATCCAGAAGCTTTGCAAAAACACGGCGTTAAAACTCTCAAAGGAACAGCTTCTTTTAAAGATCGTCATACCCTTTTCGTCAATGAAACGCAGGTGCGTGGAAAACAGATTGTCATTGCTACCGGATCGACTCCTTTTGTCCCACTCATCGCAGGACTTGAAAAGACCCCCTTTTATACCAACGAAAATATTTTCCATTTAAAACAACTTCCCAAAAGTATGATCTTTCTTGGCGGCGGCCCAATTTCATGTGAATTGTCTCAAGCTCTTGCTCGGCTTGGAACAGAGGTCATCCTAATTGAAAATGAAAAAATTCTAGCGCGTGAAGACGGAGATGCTCGCCAGGTTCTAGAAGCTACTTTGCAAAAAGAAGGTGTTTCTCTTATCTTGGGAGATCGTCCTAAAAAAATCCTTCTTGATGACCGTTATACAGTGTGGGTCGGAGGCCGCGTCGTTCAAGCGGATGCTCTATTTATTGGAACCGGGAGACGTCCCAATTTAAGATCTCTCAATCTCGATAAGGCTGAAGTAAAGTGGACGCAAAATGGAATTGTCGTCAATAAGTACGGACGGACAAATCAACGTCACATTTGGGCTGTAGGTGATGCAACAGGACAACCCTTCTTCACCCATAATGCGGAAAACCAAGCCCGAACAGTGCTCAAAAACCTCCTTCTTCCCTTCAAGTTTAAAAAGTCGAATCAACCTCTTCCCAGAACAACCTATACTGATCCGGAAATTTCAAGTATTGGGTTGCTTGAAGAAGAAGCCCTGCAAAAATATGGAGCCAAAAAACTTGCCATTTACACGGTCTCTCTAGCTGAAGTCGACCGAAATCTGACGAGTGGGCACACAGAAGGATTTGTCAAAATCATCACAAAAAAATGGAGCAGCCAAATTATTGGAGCAACAATTGTAGGGCCAAGAGCTGGTGAAATGCTCATGGAAATCAGCATGGCAATGTTTACAAAAACCCCCTTAAGAAAACTAAGTAATCTCATTCATCCCTACCCTACGTATAATTTAGCCATTCGAAAGGCAGCAGATCTTTATCTCACGCAAACGCTATTAGGAGCTTTCAAACGAAAATCATGAGTTGGAAAAAATGGATTCCCATCTTAGTTATCATCATTTTGATGGTTGTCGCTTACTTTTCAGGTGTCACTGACTATCTCACGTTTGACAATTTAAAAGTTCACCGTGCAAAGTTGCTAAACCACATTCATGCCCATCCGATCCTCTCTCCCCTCCTCTATATCCTCTTCTACATCATTGTCGTTGCCTTATCTCTTCCCGGGGGCACCCTCTTAACTCTTTTCGGAGGCTTCCTTTTTGGGGTTCCCATTGGAACTATCTACGTTTTGATCGGAGCTACAATTGGAGCTACGTGCATTTTCATCGCCGCTAAAACCGCTTTTGGAGATGTCCTCAAAAGGAAAGCCGGACCTTTCTTAAGTAAAATGGAAAAAGGGTTTCAAAAAAATGTCATCAGCTACCTTCTCTTTTTGCGCTTTATTCCCCTCTTCCCTTTTTGGCTTGTGAATCTTGCTCCTGCCTTTTTCCAAGTCCGAATTTGGACTTATATTTGGACCACATTCATCGGGATCATTCCAGGAACGTATGTCTATTCTCAAGCGGGAAGTGGACTTGGAGCCATTTTTGATACAGGACAAACATTTTCACTCGATGCGGTTTTTAATTTGCAAATTAAGGTCGCCCTAGTTGTCTTAGGTGTCTTCGTTTTAATTCCTATATTTATTAAACCTTTAATCAAGAAGTACGGCAAAAATAATGATCGATAGCTATTTCCGTTCCCCTTATCAAAAAAGGATCATTCACCCCTTACTTAAATGGAATTTTCTGAGCCGTATTTCGCCTGCATTACTCACCCTCTTTGGCCTACTTTTCGGACTTCTCGTGCCTTTCTTTCTCGCATGGCACCTCTCATTCTTTGCGTTCATTGCTCTCATCACCTCGGGTTTTTTTGACACACTTGACGGGTCTCTTGCACGAAGCCAACAAGCCACTTCCAATCGAGGAGCTGTCTTTGACATCATTGCAGATCGCGCTGTGGAATGGGGAGTGATTTTAGGACTCTATTTCTATGACCCTTCCAGAAGTTTACTTTGCCTACTGATGATAGGAAGCATTCTCCTTTGTATCACTTCGTTTTTGGTAGTGGGAATGTTTCAAGAAAATAAGTCTGAAAAAAGCTTTCATTACAGTCCAGGATTGATGGAGCGGGCTGAAGCCTTTATCTTTTTTTCGCTAATGATTCTCCTCCCTCAATTCTTTACTGTCTTAGCAACCCTCTTCGTTGCATTGGTCCTCTTAACCGCAATCCTACGCACCTACCAATTTAAGTCTCAATAAATCGGACCTTTTTCTGTGATCTCTGAGAAAAAAACTTTGGTAGAGATAGACCATCTCACTCTTAATCAGATAAAAACTCTTGATTCATCCCTTTAACTTGGAAAAGTTGATTTTTAAGATTGCCTAAAGGAAAATATCTGTATTTCCAACAAAAAGGGTTGTTATGGCTGGAAAAGTTTTGTTAGAAATGTTACCAAAACAAAGCTCTCTATTTTCTGTCAGACTAATAAATAGTTGGGGATGTTTTAGCCGCCGCTCCTATACTACAGCTCTAAAAGTAGAAACAAGTATGGCAAAGACTTCTCTTTCTGAAGCTGACTGCGAAGTTCATAATAGGAAAATCCCAACTTACGAAGAAATTAAAAATAGCCTTGAATTACAGCGCAAACTTGCTGAGATGTATAAATTTCAAACGCAAGATCCTGACCTTCAAAAACTCACTATTGAATCTATGAAATGGGGAGTTAGAAGTTTAGGAAAAAAAAGAGCATTAGATTCCGATTGAAAACGATTCACAGCCTCCTAAACAAAGGAGGCTGTTTATGAAGTTTACTTTCTTAGCCATAGCTGATGCTTAAGAACCCATCTCTTTCATGAAGGCGCTGTATTTTTTGTAAGGAACAGGTCTCCCATCTTGATACCGATAGACCATCTCATTTTTAAGCTGGTCTTTCGACATCTCACCCATGCGAATCGAGAAAAGCTCTCCCTTGATGTTTGCCACAACATGATTAGGAAGGACATGCAATGTTTCATCTGGGTTAAGATGAACATTGTAAAAGAGGTTTTCTGTAGCAGTCTTGCCCTCAAAAATCAACTGACCTTGGATTTCTGATTTGAATGCAACATAGGTCCCTTTTGAATGCGCCACTGTATGGTCAGGCATGCTTTCAGTAGCAAAGCGGAAAAGTGCATAGGGATCATCGAAGTTTTGCCATGGAGCATCGAAAACGCGCGCGGCATTTTGCTCACTTGAGTTAGTATCAATGTTATGCCGAGCTTTTAGCTCTTGGATCTTATCATATACTTGTCCCCACTGCGCTTTATCCATAAGCGGGGGTTTCCCACTTTGCATCCAAATGGTTCGATCAGCTTTCATTCCACGAACTAAAATATTTTCCCAAGTGATGTCGTTCCAAACATACGAAGGAAGAAGAGGCATGACTTCGCGATTGAAATCGGCTAAAAATTCTTTACTCATTACCATTAAGAAGGGAGTTTTCATTCCTCCAATTTTGCGTGCTGCATTGAACTGTAAGAACTGACCGTAAGTATCAGAGAGAACAGAGGCTCCTGGAATCGCTCCTCCACTAGCTCCTTCCGAATTTGTTCCATCTAAACCAGTTGATTGCACCGTCTCTACTGCGCGGAAAACTGTCTCAATCGAGTCTTTAGTTCCAACAGACTGGACAGCCCCTTTGACAAACGGAACGTTCATTAAAAAGTCTTCAGATAGCTCGCCTAATGAAGCGTGATGCCTTAAAAATGCTTTTGTGTCTGTTACCGTCAAGGGCATGACTTCTTTCCCTCCATTGGGCAAGTCACACCAGTAAAAACCAATACCTGCTTCGAGATACCGCTTCATTTTCTCAGCTTGGTCAGGTGTGAAATTCAATAAATCATCACTTGATGCAAGAATCACATATCCTTCAGGAAGATAGTTTTCAGCAAACCACTGCAAATCATGTGCCGCATGCGCGTAAAGAGGCTTGTCTCCTACGACAATCCCTCCTTTTGTCCCTCCATCTTCTCCGTATTTGAGAATCGAAGCACGTGTAGCTGAACCAGCATCAAGTATTAAAACTTCTGTGGGTCTGTAGAAGGTGGCATCGACTAAAGTCGGTGCTAAAGGACCAATCGATCCCATTTCTACTCCAACTTTCCCGTCATGTAAGACCTGGGGATGAGAATGTGAAACAACATGTCTATAAGGATAGGAGGTTGTCGTTTCTGGAAGTTTTGGCATTCCATGTGGGCTATAGGCATGTTGATACCCAACGGCACTGCGCTGCAAGGCATCTCTTTTCTTTTGCCCTTCGGTTTTGTCCCCTTGAAGTTCCACGCTTGGTAATTTGGCTTCGGGAAATTCGACTTCAAATGAATCACCTGAGAGCTGACCAGATCCGAAAACACGCTCCTCACTAGGTCTGCTTAAATCTGTTTCAATCTCATTGAGGAATTGATGCATCTGCCCTTTGTAGTATTCAAGAACTCGCTCTTTCATTTCTGGAGGCAAGCTTCGAAGAAGAATTTCTAATTCGATGTAGTCGTACCGCTTATCAACTTGATTCCTTGCAACCTCAAGGTTGATCAATGAAAGATCATCAACAAGTTCTCCTGGATCGAGGACCATGAGCCGCTGTCTACCAGTAGAATCTTCAATAAATCCGGTATCACACATAAAGTTTGTATCGAGGTCAAAAAGTCCCCTTTCCCAAAGATCTCGGAAAAGACCCACCCCTTGATCGACAAGTCTTCGTAATCCTTCTTCATCTTGTGCATCGATACACCGTTGAGCTCGGTCTTTAAAAACTTCATCAGCAAAAACCGATTGTTTTGCATTGTCTGCCGCCGTAAAGGCCCGTGGCTTGCCGTCGATTTCCAAAACAAAGTCTTCTTTAATAAAGCGAAAGGGAATGACGAGGTCTTTACCCAGTCTTGCAGCCGTCGTATACCCCATTGACTTGTAGTTTTTATTTTCAAACGATGTGATCACTTTCATCACAAAGATGTTGAGATCGTTCCAGCTTCGAAGTGCTGGGATGTATTTGCTAAATCTTGGCGAGGTGAGCAATTTGCTAATAAACTGCGACGTGATGAGTTTGTCTTGCTGATCGCCCATTCCCATTTCTTTTCGGCCTTTGAATAAAACGTGCTTTAAAAAGCCTGTAAAGTCGGGATCAAGTGCTTCATGAGGGATTTTCACAATCGTTCCATCGGCAAGACGGTAAACGATGTTTTCAGCTCCTCCTCCAATCAAACGCGCTTCTCCTGCCGATTGAGGAGTTGCAGGAGTATCTTTCGTTGTTGCTCGTATCGCAATGACTTCATCGAAGAGACTTGAAATCTGCTCTTCTCCAAAGTCTGCCACGTTTTGTGTACTATCTAAAAAGTCCACTGGGCATTCTGAAATAGTGTGTCCTAAACGTTTAGCCTGCTGCAAAAGTTCGATATCAAATGCAAGCGAGTCGTTTTTCAATCCAAGTGCTGCAATCTCCTGCCAAGCACCTGCCCTAAACAATTTGAATCCCGTCTGTGTATCACTGATGCCAAAAAGATGGGGAAACATCGCTTTGACCATGAGGTTCAACCCCATACTACGAAGCAAGAAAGGAATCGGTTTGTTTTCTACTTCACTTTCTTCTAAGCGCCTTGAACCAATGGCTACTCCACTTTTTTCATGACACTCTGCAAAAAGATGGGTTATTTCTAAGATGTCAATCTTATCTGAAAAGTCGATAAACCCAACAAAATCACTTGACTCAGCACCATCACTCAGCCCAAAACGGACAGCTGAAGCTTTTCCCGTTGGCTCATCTAAAACAATGTGCCGGCCTGTTACATTTCCTTTTGACTCACGCTCTAAAATTTCAACAAAGTCTTTTTCAACTCCAGAAGTCCGCTCTTTCCGGGCATCAACAACGAGAAACTCCCACTCAATCGTATCGTATTCACCAAGTGATTCTTGCACTTGACGCATCTTGGGAACTAAAACCCGTTCGATGTAATCACGACTTGTACCATCCATGTTGTACTGAATCACAAGACTGACTTTACGTTTTTCTCCAGTCAATTTGAGCTCTTCGTGAATTTGCGCAACTCGTGCAATGCCTCGATCTAATCGCTCAAAATTCGGATCCATGAGCACACGCTCTTTCGATGTAGAAGTCGTGACTTGCTTTCTTCCATGGACAAGCCAATCTTGAAAAGGTTGGTCTCCTTCCCTTTTATCACAACGATCGAGAAACCTTCCAAACGAGTCATAGCCATGGCTTGAAATCAACTTTGTCGCGGGGTTATCTCCAAATAGGAGTGGAACGATCACCCGTGCATAGTGTGGATCTTTATTCAGGAGCTCCATCACATCCATCACCTCGGGAAATTCGTGAAAGAAAAATGCAAGCGCATCAGATTCTTGAAGGTTTTCTTTCAAAACTAAGAAACTCTTCACCACTGCTTCCAGCTCATCTTGTGATAATTCATTTGTCGCAACTTTTTTTAGGAAATTTTCAATGGCATGAACGAAGTTTTTAAAGTCACGAGGAGCAAGTCCCAAGTAGATATCATCGAGGTGCTCGATCACAAACCTCCACTTGGGATCACTGGCAAGTTTAAGTAGAGATTGAAAGAGCTTTCCTTCTTGTGTCAAAGCCTGCCCTTTGATCTGAAATTCTTGTAAACTTCCCATCGGAGCATCCGTTGGAGGATTTGCTGGAAACGACTTTTCCCAAATGCGCAAAAGACCATTTAACATCGAGCCACTTTGGTCTGCCGATTTCGATTCAATTGCTGAATCGGTCCAAACGATTCCATCCTCTCCGATGCTGTGTCCTTTTTTCGTCGCTAAACGGAAGATTTCCGGATCAAAAGCCATGCTCAGCTCTGTAAAATCACCATGAACATCTGCAATCACATTAGGTCTGAAAACCTTCGCTCCAACCTGAGTATCTGTCAGCTGAACGTTTAACAAAAGTCTCACAAGTGAGTTAAAAGCAAAAGATTGCAAGTGACGCTCAGCAGATTTTCCAACAACGTGAGCTCCTTGAATCCGTCTTGATCCAATCCCAATATCGTGTGCAAATTCTGGATTGTAAATCTGATTTAAGAGAATCCCGCTATTCCCCAAATTCACTGATGTGTCACAGTCTGTATAAATGATCGCAGCAGTTTTTGGCGTTTTATACTGTTTGTCTGGAGCTAACTGTGCAAGATAACGCAGCCCCACCTGAATGGCTCCTCCTTTCACACTAGCGCGTGCAAACTCATTCCCACTCATCCCCGCAATTTTAGGATCTTTGTACATGGCAATTTCTTCTTTCAAATCGACATCGTAGTCAAGGAAGTGGATTTGATCTCTGATTCCATCAAACTCTCCATCACGCATCATCTCGCGCATAACATCAATTGTTCGTGCAGTGTCTCCTTTGGGTTCATCTTCGACAAAAGTTAGGGACCATTTAAAATGCTCCAGCCCCTCGAAAAGAAACTGCAGCTGCTCAACTTTCACTCGAAGAAAGTCTTCCCCAGTAAAGCACTGCGCTTGTGTTTGCAGACGATTATGCTCTTGATAAGTTGCTGCTAAAAAAGCTACTTGTTGCTCAGAATCAACTTTCTCATCCATTCCGATCAGTAAAATTTTCGAAACGACAAGTTCAATCATACTGTAGTCATCAAGTGCAAGATCTCCACCTCTTAATTTAGAAACATAGGTAGTCACTCCCTCTTGAATGTCATTTCGAGATTGATTTTTTAATGTGGCGACATCGACTTGGGACAAAACGAAATGAGCATTACGGTAGAGTGCTTGACGTTTTTCTAGTCCTACCCGATTCAGTCGACTTAAAATTTGCTTGAATTCAATTTCTTCTGACGGACTGAGTTTACCTCGGCGTGCATAGAGGTCTTGCGCACGTTTCTGATCTTCAGATAAACGGAGTTCATGTGTCTCAGCACCACTTTTCCGAGATTCACGAAATGCAGCGTAATCGGATAAAAGGGTATAAGCTGTTTTATAGTCTCGAATCCCTGTTCCGGTGAACTTTTTAATCACCCAGCCAAGAGTCAAGTCACTCTTTTGGTAGTGCTCAACCGCTTTTTTGACCGTTTGGAATCCAGAAAAAATCCAATTCCCAAATTGTTGCATGATTCCAGGACTAACCGTAACATCTTCGATCTCTCTTTGATCGAGAGAAGATCCTAGGTTACCTAACTGCTCACGCTCTAAGAGTAAGTGAGAGCAATCAATTAATCTATCATCTTCTTTATTAACTATTTGTGTATTTTCTTGAACTGGCGTATCAACGCGAAGTGAAGCCATAGTTTAGACCCTTCCATTTCTTATCCCTTAATTATTATTTTATAATAAATTAATATTTAAATAATAAAAAATTAAATATATACAACAAAATTAATAAACAAACTTCTACAAACCAGTAAATTACATACCACACTAACCTACAAAAAGTTATATTAAATAACTTATTATAAACACTTTATAATTTAATTTATTTTTATTATCAAAAATATTATAATTATTATAATTACGGAGAGGTTGTGGGAAAAAATGACTATAAAAGACACAATCACCATTCGTCCAATTGGGCAATCTTATCGCGTAGGATTTGACAATGAACTTCATGCTACTAAAACTGAATCACTTAAAGACGCAAACATCTTAAAAGCATTCTACCAACACCTCGAAGGCAAAACCGATGGGCAATTCGCTATCACGCAAATTGGAATGCACAGTAGAGGAGTCACCCCTGTGACTATTCGCGCGGCTGACGGAACACAGAGCATCTTGAATATCAATGTCTTTGATTTCCTAGAGGAGCTAGACTTAAACCTCCTCTGTCACATGACATTTTCAAGTCCTTCAACCTTCGGCAAAAACAGAGAAAAAGCCCTCCAAATAGGAAATTTTCGAGACGGCTTTACCCTTGCTGCCACCTCATACTTTGACCTCACACAACAAAAGGTTTCCGAAGTTCCAAGACAGTGGAATTTCTTTGATCCACAATCACGCATTGTCGTCGATAAGGATCATGTTGTTTTGACGAATCGGGGTCTTTCCCGTTTCGAGAGTCTCTTTTACCGTTTTTTTAACCCCGGTATCTATCAAAAATACTTAACCCAAAACACCGCAACCATTGATGCATACCAAAAATTCCTCGTGCGGGAAGTGGGCTTAGGGAAAGTCGCTCTCATTGAAAAAACATTCGGAATCTCTTTGGAAAAAATGAAATCAGAAGGACATCCTCTTCTCCCTTCTCATGTTCATTATTTCAACACGGGAATAAATTACATTGAAATGAGTGATGTAGAGGCCTTTCAAGAAAAAATCCCAGGCGTTTTGCAAAATTGTAACGAAGGACAAACTGTCATGGACTTCTTCACGCATGGCCAACATGATTTTACGATGCGCGAGATGAGAGGAATGCTTGCACTTTTTCAAAATCCAAAAACTGCTACAATGGGACAGCTCAAGGCACAGTTTGAGGCTGCATTTTTCAACCGCTGCGTGGATGCTGTAATGACTCCTCGCGCAGATTGGGAAGGAGCTTACACAGGACGAAAGTTTAACGCCCCTATTAAAGGGTCATATAACGCCGACGTCGACGATAAAGAAACCTTGCGCTATGAAATTGACATGCAAGAGCTGGCGCAAGTCCACCATGAAATTCTCGATGTAAATCCAAATAGTAATACTATTGCTTTAAGAATTTTCAACGAGTATCTTGTAAAAATTGCAGCTAAAAAACATCTAATGGTCAGCACTGCAGACGGAAGTGACTGGCGTGTAGGCGCAATCATTCCATCTCCTTTTAAAGATAGCTTCGGAGAAACGGTTTGGTACCGTGTAGATCAAGCAGTCGATTCAGCGCATGGAAAGCTCTGGTATGTCTTTAAACCTGCAAATGAAGATGTGTCTGGAGACTTCCCTGTTTTTCGTGCCATGCGTGACACCTGTAGGCAAAGCTACGCTTTAAGAGCAGGACCGACCATTTCTCGAGATGTGGCTCAGCATGCAGGTTATAAGTACAGTAACACCACAGAACTTGAAGACCGTGAGTTCTTCGATCAATACACACTTCCTGTTTGGATGAGTTACCTCTTTGTCGCTGAAAAAGAAAACGATTATAATAAGCAGGTTCAAGCATTAGAAACAGCCTCAACAGAACTGATAGAAGAGTTCTCTTACCGCCTCAGCACCTTGACCTTAACCCCAGTAGAAAAGCAGCAATATCGACAACAAATTCAAAGTTTGCAACAAAATAATGAGACATTTTTTGCAAATTCTCATGACAAAAACTCAACTCAGGATTTTATCAATCAATTAAAAAAGTCTGCTTCGAAAAAAGATCGTATCCTTTACGATAACCTTCTCATTGGGAAACATCCTCCACAAGTTGTTTCTGCAGGAAATAGCTTAGGAGGATTTGACGCACAATTTGATGTTGTCAAACATACGGCTTATCGTCACCGATTACCTATCACACCGATGCACGTCTATTCTCATAGCACTTTAAAAATTCATAATGATGATGATAGAGAATTTACAAGCTTCATGAAAAAACATAAAGACGTCATGAAAACCATGGGTGGAGATCTAGCATTCGATCACATCACTGAAGAAGGAGACATCGTTTCCATGTTTGGAAGAAACCGAACCTTTTTAGGAAATGAGCTAAAAGAAGACTTCCAGTTTAATTTTAGAGTTTTCAAACCCCTTAAAACAAGTCAAAGCCCACAAATCCAGCAGGTAAAAACCCACATTCGCCGGGTTGAAGGGCTCGAAGCAGGAACTGATATCATCTGGAAAAACTACGACGTCGAAAGCTATGAAGCCTATTCCCAACAAAAACGTATCGCCCTATCTCCAATCGATGCATGGCATCGACGAGGGGTAAAGCTAGGTCTCTTCGAAGCATCCGATTCTACTTGGCGTCTTTCACGCTATTTCAAGGGTGTAAGTCCTTACATTTCATGGGAGAATCGCAATAAAAAACTCATTGTAGAACATAAAAAAGGGTTCCGCTTTAACCCTATCCACTGGAGCCACTTACAAACCGAAAGACGACAAGCCCGAAAATCTTCGTAAAGATATTTATACTCAAACAACTAATAATCATATTATTATCATTATTTAATTTTCACAAACTACTTAATGCAAAGCTTATAAATAATAATTAAAAAATAATTTTAAAAATGTTATAATATATATAAATGGAGAGTACAAATGTCACAGATAACTCATATTCCCCCTTCATGAGAAGGGTCTCAAACCAGATTTACAGGCGCATCCCACGATCCAGATCAAAAATACAGGTTTGAGGCGATTTTCCGCCTATTACAAGAAGACCCCTTATTTAACACTCATCAATTTACTATCACTCAAGAAACTGAAGACCCTCTTAATAACAGGTTAATTTACACAATCCAATTCGAGAATGGCGAATCAACACAAATCTCGATTCAAACTGAGGACTTACTCCAAGAACTCAATCTCTCTTATCAAGGCCATTTCCAGTTTCCCGGCACAGAAATGAATTACAAAGAAGCCTTTCGCTTAGGCAATTTCAAGGATGGCTTTACACTCGCTGCTACGGCATACTTTAAACTCACAACTAAAACCATTGCAGAAATCTCACCTCAGTGGAACTATTTTGATCCTCAATCAAGAATCGCTGTTGATGGAAATCATTTAGTTCTAACAAAACGTGGCCTCTCCCGATTCGAACAACTATTTCATAGCATCTTCAATACGACGACTTACCAAGAATATATGGATCAAAACACCACAACCATTAACGCGTACCAAAAATTTCTCAAGCAGGAAGTAGGCTCACACAAAGTCGCTCTCATTGAAAAAACATTTGGAATTTCTTTAGAAAAAATGAAATCAGAAGGACATCCATTACTCCCCATTCACATTTACTATTTTAACATCGGAATGAACGATATAGAAATGAGCGATGCCACAGCTTTAAAGACTAAATTAAGTGGTCTACCACAAAACTCGAACCAAAAAGCCTTAGATTACTTCGCAACCCCAGGTTCAGTCTTTACAATGCGGGAAATCCGAGGAATGCTTTCTTTATTCATAGATACACCTCCCGAAGACGTAACTCTAGCAAACATTGTTAATAAACACAAAAAAATGGGTCTCAATTTCTGCATTGAAGCCGTCATGACCCCTGAAGTATCAAGAGATCGAGCTTTTACAGGGAAAAAGTTTTCAGCTCCTATCATTGGCGCTTACAATGAAGAGATTAAAGATAGAAAAACGCGGCGTCCATGGGTAGATATGCAAGAGCTTGCTCAAGTACAACCCGAAATCCTAAATTTAGCACCAAATGGAGATAAGAAAACTCAAGAGCGGTGTTTTCAGGAATATCTCTGCAAAATTGCAGTGAAAAAGCATCTTATGCGAAGCTCAGCTGATGGATCTGATTGGAGAGTCGATTCTATTCTCCCCTCACCTTTTAAGCACAACGGTCAAACCGTGTGGTATCACGCTGTTCAAGGAGTCGATTCTGCTCATGGGAAACTTTGGTATGTGTTTAAACCTGCAAATCCTGATCATGAAAAAATGTTCCCGGTTTACCGAGTCTTGCGCGATACCTGCCCTTGTCCTTACGCTCAAAGGGGTGGCCCAACAATTAGTCGAGATGTTGCAGAAAATGCCGGCTATAAATACAGCAATGCGACTGAGCAAGAAGATCGGGAGTTTTTTGACCAATACACTCTCCCAGTCTGGATGGGGCATCTTTTCGTAGCACATGAAAATGAAGATCTTAATAAAAAAGTTGCATCTATTCACAAAGCAGGAGAAGAACTGTTATCTGAAATGACACGTCAACATATGTATCGACCTCTCAAACAAGATGAAAGTAATCGACTCAAAGAAAAAACTTTGGAAATTTACGGGATTTTGGCCAAATTAACTCCTGAGACCGCAGACGATCAACTCAAAGAGCTCTTAAAAATGGCAAGTGATAACGATCAAAATCTCTTTCAAAAACTTCAAGCAAAAGAAACGTTCCCTCCTATTGTTTCAGTTGGAACCAGTTTAGGAGGTTTTGACGCTCAGTATGACGTTGTCAAACACACTGCTCTTAGACATCGCATTCCCATCACGAATCTTTCTGTTTATTCTCACAGCACCTTGAAGATCCGTGCAGAAGATGATCAAGTTTTTTCTGAATTCATTATTGAAAACATCAAGCTTTTGAAAGCTCTAGGAGTAAAACTTGAATTAGATCATATCACGGAAAAAGGAGATTTAGTTTCAGTCTTTGGAGAAAATCGAACTTTCTTAGGTGAAAGTTTGCAAAAGCGTTTGGAATCAGAATCGTATAATGCCTATTCCAATATGTTTCCGACCTCGCTCCGTACGTTCACTCCGAACACAACTAGTACAAATGATCAAATTCAAAAAGTGGATACCCACATTCGTCGCGTTGAACATCTCTCTTCACAAGATGTTAATTGGGAAACACAAGATGATACTAGGGAAACAACGGCCTTCGAAGAATTCAGACAATATTGTAAAGAGTCCCAAGAAAAATACCCTCTTGACATGCTTCATGCCGTGGCAAACACTTTGGGAATCTTTAACATTACCGACACAACTTGGAGACTTCATCGCTACTTTTATAGTGGTGATGATCGGATCTTAAGAGAAAACAGGAATGATAAGCTCGTTGTGACACCTCAGGGAGGTCAATTTAAATTTATTCCCCCAAGACATTTAAAAGTGGAGCATCGTCCTTATTACAACCCCATGCCCGGGGTTCTTCGAGAACATTTCAATCTTGGGGACCAACAGAGCGAATAGTAAACTCTAACCCATATTATGGAAAACGACGTCGACGTCATCTAGATCTTCCAAAAATTCGATGAGCTCGAGATTTGCTTTTTGGTCTTCTTCCGAGCATTCAACAGTGGTTTTTGGAATCATTTCCAAACTCGCTTCCGAGCATGTGATTCCCTGTTCTTCGAGCTTCTCTTTCACTTCATAAAGTTGCTCTACAGAAGTAATCACCAGGTAAAGCTCGTCATCCATGTCAAAGTCTTCAGCTCCCGCTTCGGTTACTTGCAGGAAAAGAGTTTCTTCATCTCCTTGATCCTTCCCAATCTGGATCACCCCTTTTCGATCAAAATTATAGGAAACCGATCCTGGAGAGGCAATCGTTCCCCCTTTCTTATTCGTCGCAATGCGCATGTCTGATGCCGTTCGATTTTTATTATCCGTCATCGCATCCACAATGATCCCTACACCCCCATGACCATAAAGTTCATAAGTGAGTTCACTGAAATCAGATTGATCATTGCTAGAAGCTTTTTTGATATTCCGTTCGATATTTTCCGCGGGAACATTCGCAATTCTTGCTTTTTGCAAAGCAATACGGAGCTTAGTGTTTGATTTGGGATCGGGCCCTCCCTGCTTCACTGAGCTGATAATTTCTTTAGCGATGCGGGAAAAGACCTTTCCTTTTTTTGCATCTGCGCGTCCTTTCTTATGCTTGATGTTTGCCCATTTACTATGTCCGGCCATTTTTACTTCCTATATGAACTTTTGCATCATGATTTTGTCGTAATAAGTCCCATCAGGATCTTTGAGATATTTTGGATGGCAACCGTAACGCTTAAATCCTAACCGCTCATAAAGCTTAATGGCAGGATTGTTTTCATAGACCTCGAGGTGGAGAAGTTCGATATGAAACATTTCTTTCGCCCGCTTTTCGAGAGCTTTGACTAGCATTGTACCAATCCCCTGTCCTCGGTATTCCTTGCCAACGATAATCACAAAAAGACACTGATGCTTTAGTTTTTCAATCGGTTGAATGTAGAGGTTGGCACATCCTGCAGGCTTCTTTTTGTAAAGAGCGGTAATCGACATCTTCCCTTCAATGTATTGCTTCCAGTAACGGATCGAGTCTTCGACTTCTCGCTTATCAAACATAGGGAAACCTTTCAAAACCTCTTTATCTGTGAGCCACTCTTCAATGAAAGGTAAGTCATCGACAATCGATTCGCGAATTTGAACAACAGGTTTTTTAACCATTCGTGAATCCCTCCAGCTCAACTTCCATGATCACGCGGGCCAAATAGGAACCATCTTCTAGCTTTACAAAATGATCTTGGCGCACAATCTCTCGATAGCCCACTTTCTTAAGTAGCGAAAGCGAGGGGGACCCTTCATACGTTTCCAGGTGAACTTTTTCGAAGCGAAAATAGGTTTTGGCTAAGTGAGTTGCATTTTTCACGATAGAAGTCCCCACTCCCTGCCTTTTATGCTCAGGATCAACAACAAAGTAGAGAAGACAGTGATGAATGAGCTTTCTGTAAGGCATTAAAAATAACGTAGCAATCCCCACAGGTTTTCCCTTGTAATCGGCTGTTAAGCTCGCTCCAAAGCGGGAAAAACCTATCCAGTTTTTCGTCATATCGTCAATATCTTTTTCCGACGAGACCGGATACCATTTGACCGATTCTGGATGACTCACCCACTGCTTCAAGTATTCTAAATCTTCTACTTTAGAATACCGAATATCATATTCGGGACTGTCTGGGATCAGGTTCATCCAAACTCCTTGAGATACGCATTAACAAAACCATCAAGCTCACCATCCATTACTTCTTGGATGTTTCCTTCTTCGTACTTGGTTCGGGTATCTTTTACAAGTGTATAAGGCTGAAAAACGTAATTTCTAATCTGTGATCCCCATGCAATTTCTTTCTTTTCGCCTCCTATTTCCTTAATAGAGGCTTCTCGTTCTAATATCTCTTTTTCATAGAGCTTTGAACGAAGCATTTTAAAACACGTTTCCTTATTCTGCAACTGACTCCGCTCACCTTGACAACTGACAACAATCCCTGTTTTCAAATGGGTGATGCGAACCGCAGAATCGGTTGTATTGACGTGTTGCCCTCCAGCACCAGAGGAACGAAACGTATCGACTCGGATATCTTCAGGGCGAATTTCTATTTCAATATCATCTTCAATTTCAGGAGAAACATCGACCGAAGCAAAGCTCGTGTGACGACGTGCATTGCTATCAAATGGAGAGATCCGCACAAGACGGTGAACCCCTTTTTCTGCTTTGCAATAGCCATATGCAAATGGGCCAACAATTCGGAGTGTCACATTTTTGATTCCAGCAACTTCACCGCTTAATAGATCAACGGTTTCGACTTTCCACCCTCTTTTTGACGCCCACCGTTGATACATACGCATGAGCATTGAAGCCCAATCGCAAGATTCAGTTCCACCTGCTCCAGCATTAATCGTGAGGTAGCAGTCTTTTGCATCGAGTTTCCCCGATAACATTTTCTTCACTTCGAGGTCTTCTAACTTCTCTTCGATCTTCTTGAGTTCATCGACAAGTTCCTTATAGAGGTCGGCATCTTCCTCCTCCTCTACTTCCAGGAGCAGACTTTCACAGTCTTCAAAACGACGACGGATATCTTTTGCAGGAACGGTCCAAGCTTTGAGGTTATTACACTCAGAAATGACTTTTTGAGCGCTTTCATTATCCGACCAAAAATCGGACTTCTCCATTTGGGTTTCTAGAGCGGCAACCTGAGAATTTTTTCCCTCAATGTCAAAGAAACCTCCACATTTGAAGAAGTCGGTCTTTGATCACTTTCACTTTTGTACGGGTTTCTTCGTTCATCAGGCTTTCCTAAGATAATTTTTTTGACATTCTAGGGCAATCTCTTGGAAAAATCAATGATTTTCAATCCAGTATAAAAAGTATTTCCTTTATCTAATTTATTTTTCAATTTATTTAACACAATTAACTAAAACACATCTATTTTACGTTTTTCATATGTAAAAATTTTTTAAAAAATTAGGATTGTTTACCCTTTACATAAAAAAAAAAGTGCCTATAATAATTGGAATCAAAAATATTTCGGAGAGTCAAGCTCTCTAAAACCTATCAGCAATTATTTCGGAGGAAATATGGCATTAGAAGGTGTTACTAACGCAGTTGGACCTTATGCGACACAATTTACTGATTTCGTTTCTAGAAACTGGACTGCATTTAAAGATGCATCTGTTGAATATGGAACGGCGATTTGGAACAGCACCCCTGTTCAAAGAGTTGTTGAATTTTCATCTCCTTACTTCAACAAAGCAGCAGCATACTATCCTGAGTGGGCAAAGTTTTCTTGGTCAACAGGAACAGCAGTAGCGACAATCTCTGTGTCTGTTCTTTTCCTAGCTTTCGTCGGCTATATGACAGGAAACACAAGCTCATCTGGTGGAAGAGCTGCTCACTAATTTCTAAATCTTAGAGATTAGCGATCAAATTTAAACGGATCTCTTAGGAGATCCGTTTTTTACGTTAAAAACCACCATTTGGTTCTGAAAACCTACTAAAACATTCTTTACGTTTTTAATTTATACAGATTTTGCTATGATGGAACTCTAATTTCATTATATGAAATTGAAATTTGAGAAATATATATCTTGAATTTTAATTATGAGATTGAGAAATTATTTCTTTAAAAAATTGGAGGTTCAAATGAAAATAACTAATGCTGATAGCTGGACGTTTGTCTATCCCGACATGATTCCAATTTCTATTCCTGTTACAGTTAAAATACTATCATCAACCGAAGCCATATTCGAATTTACTTTTGGAAAGGAATCAGGTAAAATTTCTCTCCACCTTGGAACCCTTTTAAATGACTCTTTTCAAGGAAACTACGAGATACCAACCCTAGGAACCAACTCAATCACATTCAAAGTTGCAGAACACGGAAAAAAACTTATTGGAAAGCCGGCAGGATTTCATGGACCTATGCAGTGGACATTTACACGGACATAGATCCATTTCACAAAAATAAGCTTAGAAAGTGTCATTACAAGTTAGTTAATTTTTAACCGACTCTTGGAGAAAATTTCATAATCGGCCTCCTTCAGCAAGACCCATTTCCCCTTTCTGCCATCCAATCGCTTTGAGCCTTTTTTCCAAAAGCCACTTCTTTATTAATCCTCTCATGACGATACTATCTAGATGGCCATTAAATAGTTTTTGATCTACAAGAAATACCACCGTGTTTCGCCAGACTCGTCTTTGTTGCTTCTGCACTTAAAAAATAAACTGCATCGGGGTTGAGATCTCGAACCATTTCTCTAAAGCGGTTCTCATATTCTTTATTAATACATCCCATGGCGACGATCACCCTTTTTCCATCTGGAGCTTCTCCGCTCACCATGTTAAAAAAGTTCATAACAGGAGCGTGAGGTCCTTCTCCCTTTTTGTAAGAAAAACTCCCTGCGACTCTTCGTACCTCGAACCCTTGCACTTCAAGGTCTTTGGCAGCTTTATCTTCAAATGGCTTTTTTAATTCACAAGCCGCTAGAGTGCGATCTTTGAATCTTTGAATTGTTGCTGCATCCTGAATCCCCATATCTTCTCGTAAGTATCTCTCATATTCAGGCTCAAAATCGCGAAAAGCTTGTACGGCATCATTGACCGCAATGACTCCGTCTCCAACAATTGCCATATTCATATCTAGATGAAAATCACCAGGCTGTTCAATAAAGTAGATGTCCTTTATTGGTATCCCGTAGTCAATTCCAAATGCCATTTTCACTTCTTCTGCAGAAACAGGTCTACCTAAGTCTTGTTCCATAATGGCTTTTGTCGCAGAAAATGAATCGAGGCCGATAATAATGTAGGGTTCACCATTTCCTCTAAAACCGCTAATAGTATTCCCGCCTTCGCTATAAGTTAAAGACATAGAAGCAGGAACACCCAATGCTGTAGCTAATCGCACTGCTTTTTCCTGCTGTCCCTTTTCTAATACTTGTCCAACAATGGATGTACTAATTAGCGAAATCTTCACATTGCTATGATTATAATTTTCAAAACGTTCTTGCCGATCTGCATGAACCTATCCAACTAAATTTTTTATCCAAGTATAAACTACCCCCAATATTACCAATCCATTCCATATCACGAATAAACGCTCCCATCGCATCAATAGCCGACGACAACGTCTTTTTAACCAAGCAAAAGCTCGTTCTACCTTCCAGCGTTGTGGGCTCAATTTGAAGAAATGGGTAACTTCGTTAATTTCTGGCGCCCATCTTCCTTTGATTTTCCGATAGGGAATTAGAGGAAATATTCCCATGTTTAACAAAAACTGACGTAACCAGCCTGCATCATAACCTTTGTCTGCCTCAAGAACAACTACTCGCCCTTTGAGTGACTTTAATGGAAGCTGTGTAAGCAATCTGCTAACTTCCTGTTTTTCATCCCCCTTTGCATCGGTAGTTGTAATGGCTATTGCATTGCCGTTTTTATCGATAAGCAAGTGAAGCAGAACTCCCTTGCCTTTATAACCATAATCAACTTTTTCCCCTCCTCCTGGAGCGGGGGGAAAAAGAACCGTCCACAGCTACTTGAGAAAGATCAACTTTTCCTTCCATTATTGCTATCTGTAATAGCCCACTCATCACCTTATCAAAAACTCCTTCAACACTCCATTGCTTTAACCATTTGTGAGCTGTAGAACGAGGGATAAAAAGAGAGGAATCTGTCGGAAGATCCGCCCAACGACATCCTCTCGTTAAGATAAAGAGTATTGAATTCCAGGTTTTGCGTAGATCACTTCGAGGAGTTCCTCTCTCCAAAGGAAAAGTATGGTCCATAAGACCTTCAATGAGTTGCCATTGTTCATCTGATAAACACTTAAATCCTGCCATGTCATCTCCTAAATTTTTTTAAAAGAATATAGCATTTAACTTTTTAGTTGGATAGATTCATAGATGTTTGCATCCATTATTTTTTTCGTTTGGTCCTGATAAACAGCCGCAGGCATATAGGGAATACGGATTTCATTGGGAGTAAATTCGATAAAATCTTGTGGGTAAGCTGCGTCTAAATCGTCATCAAAAACTAGACTATGTTCAAGTACTTCTCTTGAATCCGTAACAACTGAAATCCCATGTTGATTACCAAATTTTTCCATTTCTCTTTCAAATGGAGCCTCTCCTGATTTGATACAGCTTCCAACATACCATGCTGTTGTAGGTCCCATAGTCTTCGAACGAACTCGTTGATCTGGATCTTGAATACTAGCTTGATAAACATCTTCTAAGTGGTTAAGTCTCCAGAGCCGTTCCTGGCGCATGGCGTGTAGTCGAACTGCAGGTTGCCTATGCTCGCAAAGGGCTTCGGGTGATCGACTAAGGGAAACTTGCCTTTCAAGAGAATCCATATGACCCGTCACTGTTTGGCCTATCGAAATTTCAGGGTCAGATGTAACAACACCTGAGCGAACTTCTGCTGCACTAGGGAAATTATGATTAGCAGGATTTAGGCATCTTTCGAGGTGTTCAAGTGCTTCAATTTCAGCGGGATTGTCAACTTCACAGAAATAACTTCGAACTTGCTGTAAAAGAGTTGTTTTTTCCCTTCGAATATCTGAAGAGATTCCCTTGCTTCCAATAAATGCAAAATGCATAAGATATTGCTTTAACTCTTGCTCCCGTCGTCCCTCATCCGGCTCACGAATAAGCCTTTGAACGAGTTTGTAAGCTCGGGCCTCAGAAGAAACAAAAGCGCTTTGCGCAAGGGCCTGTAAACGTGTTTTATCCTTGTTTTTGAAATGAGGAATACCGTGGACAATAACTTGAAGCTTTTGAAGGTCTCCGCGAGAAAGGGTAGTGCTAGGACTTCGATCTAGTACTTTAACGTCTTTATGCTGAATTTTTTCACTAATTTCAGGGTCTGAGTAAGATTGACTTAAACTACTTTCTTTTAGCACTTTTGATATAAACCGAACCGCATCCTTCACAAGCACTTCAGGCTCAGAGTCATGTGCCATATAGTAATGATTTAAAATTGAAATTGCTTGTTTAACTGAAGTGCATGCTGCCATCTTCCCACCTTTCCTTAAATTCTTATTAAATAAATATTCATGAATGTTGAAAGCAGACTAATTAAGTAATTGGAAGTAAGCAATTTGAGAAATACTCAAAAGAAATAATCCGCTTTCCAATAAACAAACAGAAATTAAGCAACTCAAAAAGAGCTACTTCACTAAATCAGTTCATTTATTGAGGTATTGAAAGCGTCTTATTAGATGACGATATTATAATGCGTCTTTTAGATACCTCTATTCCACTAAGGTTATATGTTAATTTAAAATCTCCCTAACAAAAAACATTATCCTTAATTAAATTATATAATTTTATTTAATTAATAATCAAAATAAAATTATATAATATATTAAATATATTTAATGATTGATATTTAGAAACTTATGATAAAATGAGAAGGGAAGAAACTAGTTACTAGAGTGTTTGAAAAAAACGTGTTAAACCGCTAATATACAATGAAATATCGACATAAATCTCTTTGAGATTTCAGTGTCGCATTATCTAAGAAGTTGTATTGATTCGTCTGGCGCGATTTGATAGGTCCAAAATGACTCATCTTCACTTAGCAAGCGTCTCTCATAGTGGAGCTTCCCATTTTGCTCTGTAACAATGAGATGAACACCATCTGGGACCTCGATCATCTGATCCCCTTGAAAAGTCACATTTTCAGCTTCAAATCGGCTATGTCCTTGCAGGTGGATTGTCAGACTAGCTCGACGCTTGATTTCGTGTTTCCAAAAAAGGTGGTCCTCAGCATTCCAATCGATTCCTCCGTTTTCAATGCGAACATTTTTCAGTGAGCATTGCCCTGTACGGTTAGAGTAGACAAGTTGTCCATGAGAGTCTTTGTGCCCCATGAGATTATCGGCGAAAATGAGCAAACTACCATCTAAAAAAAGGCTTTTCATTTCTAAATCGGCAATTTCTAATTGGAGCTCTGAGCCATACCGAATTTCCCCTCCTTGAATCTTTTGCCGAATGATCGAGTAAAAAGGACCAAGGGCTGGATGATAACTCATGAGAAAAGAGGGACCTTTCCGCAAAAATGCCGACTCATCACCAACCTCGAGTAGCTTCATCCCACAATCTTCACTGAGAAGTTCTTGAGCATTTTGCATAAAATCGTAAAAGCAACCCTCAGGAGTTTCGAGAAGTTCCCCGTCAGAAACGGTTTTCCGTTTAGTTGTCGAAATGGTCTTGCGCCGCTCATTAAACGTCACGTAGGTCGGTAGATCCTCAGGAGTCCCTTCTTGCATTGGTATCGCAAAAGCATCGGCAATATTTTGCATTGTCGTTTCTAGCCGAGCAATCGGCTCTTTTTTTATCCCTTCAGTTGGAAGATAATGAGTCCCCATACGAAAATTCACTAAAAGCCCTGGGAAAGGAAGCATTTGAACGGCTTCTTGAACAGCTTCTAAATCAACAAAGAGAATGTTGGTATTAGAAGGAAAGTTAGAAAATGCACTTGTTTCATCTCTGGGCTTGTCTTTAATCCCATTCTTTTCGAAGTCACAGTATTCGACATTTGTCACCGCCATCACTTTTCCCTCTGCCGTCTTTTTTTCTTTCAAAACGACCATTCCTTCATGAGCATTGACCCGTCTTTCACAAGAAGCAAATCCAAACGCTCTGTTTTTTTCATGTCCCACACCTAAAAATGCCATAAGGCCATAATCAACAGCTGCCATGGGATTATTAATTTGCCTCACAAGTGCTTTCTTTTTCCCAAGTGAG
This sequence comes from Simkania negevensis Z, assembly GCF_000237205.1. Lineage (GTDB taxonomy): Bacteria > Chlamydiota > Chlamydiia > Chlamydiales > Simkaniaceae > Simkania > Simkania negevensis. The sequence goes on from NC_015713.1 coordinate 1,969,413, forward strand.
TGTAACCAATCGAAAATGCCTTTTTCCTCAGCAAGTTTCCAAATGACACCATGCCCTCCTGGACGAAGCTGGAGTTTCAGGGGCTTTTTCAAACACCAATTTCCCGCTTCAGTAAAAACAGGAACGGAGGGTTGAGTGAAAAATTTGAAGCTATCACGAGGACGCCCAAACCACTGGTTTTTCACGCAAATTTCTTGAATGTGATCATCATTCCGATTCACTTTGGAAGTCATCAGTGCCAAAGGAGTGAGAACCTGCTCATCAAATAGCTTGTAATAGAGATATTCTCGTGCTTGCAGGTCATGCACCATTCCCTCTAGGAGCTGTTTTCCTTGAAAAATCAAACAAGCTGCAGGAAGTCCCTTTCCTGTTTGACCATCTTTCAATTGCAGACGATCTGCAGCACCGCCAACAGGATAAAACTCGGCCATATGTTTTTGGCTGCGGATTCCTTCTAAAATGGCGTGACGTACTTCAAGCGTATCTTCTTTTGAAAGATCAATTCCTGGAGGAGGTTTAAATGTGACTTCTTCGTGTGGCTCATCTGTTTTTGCTAAAATCGATAAAACTAAACATTGGTATCCAACAATTCCCCCAATGTCTTTGAAAAACTCATCAATTACAAGAAGCTCATCAAGTAACCGGCGAAAGTAAGGAACTGGATCGACAACATTTGCCGGAACATCAAAAAGACGTGGACCTTGATTGATTGCAAACGTTGCTTTGATTGTGTACTCACAGTCTTGTGAAAGTCCTGCTAGAAATGTGCGCAAAGGGGAAGCTTCTGCAAAGTAAGTATGCACTTCACTAAGCTCGTCTAAAAGGGCGATTTTCTCGGCGTAACTAGAAACACTGGTTAAATCTGAAAGGAGATGAGTTAAGCGAGAAATTTCATAGTGAACAGTGGTATCACTTTCAGCTGCTTGCAGAGTCGAAGAGAGTGCAAGTAGTGTCACCAGTAGACTTTTCGTTTTCAATATCACGCCTCTATAGCTCACGAGTATCTTGCCGAAGATTATCATAATACCCCTTTAGTTGTCCAAAATGGAAAAAACAGTCTGCCACTAGAGCATGAAAAGAGCAACTCCTATGGGCTTTCTCGAGATTCTCATGTAGAAAAAAAATTCCGCTAAATGCTTTTTTTTTTGACTAATAATCCCCAAGAAAGCTACAAGTTGTCTCAAAGGGAACAAGTTATGACCATTTAACCCTTTCTTCTGACAACCGTTTTTTTTTAAGGAGAAAACACATGGCCAAAAAAGCACCATCAAAATTCATGCAACCAATGAACATCAGCACTGAGCTAGCTGAAGTCGTTGGGAAAGGACCGATGCCAAGAACTGAAGTGACAAAAAAGCTTTGGGCTTACATCAAAAAGAACAAAAGACAAGACCCAGACAACAAGCGCAACATCATTCCAGATGAAAAACTTGCAAAAGTATTTGGAAGCAAAAAAGCGATTAACATGTTCGATATGACTAAGAAAGTTAACAAGCATCTTTCTTAATATCCTCCCCTTTCAGTGCCGCTTTTTGATAGGCGGCACATTCTTTACATTTTTGCTCAAGCAACTTAAAAAGTTAGGTTTTCATTTCTCTCAAAATATAGTAGTTCGCTGACTTTAAATTGCCTCATATTTCTCATATTAAGTTACTTAAGAAAATTCCTTTGACAAGCTTTCGTATTAGCCAAAACCAGCTTTTGAAGTTGTTTGAGTATATACTCCAGATTCTTTACCATAGTCTCTTATGACTCAAACAATGCCAACAATTGCTGCGATCTTACTTGCGGGAGGGACGGGGTCCCGAATGGGAGGACCTATTCCCAAGCAATTCCTCCCCTTGAAAGGACAACCTATTGTCCAATACAGCTTTGATCTCTTCCTCTCTCTCCCCGAAATTTCCGAAATCATCGTTGTTTGCAAACCCCAATTCCAAACATTTTTTGAAAAAAGTCCGCTAAAACCCATCCAATTTGCTCTCCCTGGAAAAGAGCGTCAAGATTCTGTCGCGAGCGGTTTTGCTCATGTTTCTCCTTCTTGCGAATATGTCCTGATTCACGATAGTGCTCGCCCTCTTATCCAAGAAGAGGAAGTTCGAAAACTCATTGAAGAAGGACTCTTAATCGGAGCTGCCACATTGGGAGTGCCCATGAAATACACTGTCAAAGAAGTCGATGAAAACGGTATTGTCAAAAAAACCCTTGATCGGAGCCGCCTGTATAATATCCAAACCCCCCAACTTCTCAGACGCGATATCTTATCAAAAGGGTTAAAAAAAGCGCAGAAACAAGGGCTCACTTTAACTGACGATGTCTCCCTTGCCGAACTGATCCACCATCCCGTAAAGATCGTCTATGGATCGGACGAAAACCTAAAAATCACCACTCCAGAAGATTTTGAAGTCGCCAAGCAACTCGTCTATGTCTAAATATAAAATCACTTTAAGTTATGACGGTTATCCATTCGGGGGATGGCAAATCCAACCTAATACTTCTTCCATCCAAGGACACTTACAACAAGTTTTCGAACTCTTGATTGGAGAGCCCATCACCGTGATCGGATCGGGACGAACCGATGCGGGAGTTCATGCTAAAAAACAGGTTGCACATTTTGAAACAGAAAAAGAGCTTCCTTCTACATTTTTAGATGACGCCAATAGTAAACTCCCCTCAGAAATCCGCCTGTTATCTATAGAAAAAGTCGAAGCAAACTTTCATGCACGCTTTAGCGCCGTGCAAAAAACCTACCACTATCACATTTCGACTGCACCCGTATTAAGCCCCTTTGAATGCCGTTACCGGACCCATCTTTACTATGAAATGGACCTCGAAAATCTTCAACAAGCTCTGAAATATTTTATTGGCACTCACGACTTTTCCTCATTTGCAAATGAACGGGGCACCCCCTGTTCCCCCATCAAAACCCTCCATGCACTAAACTATGTTCCCGAAGGAGATGGTAAATTTCGTCTTGAATTTACCGGAAATGGATTTCTCTACAAGATGGTCCGTAATCTCGTAGGAACGCTCGTTTATGTTGCTCGCGGCAAGCTTTCTCTCAAAGAACTCTCAGATCTTATCGAAGCAAAAAATCGGCGCCTCGCGCCTCCTCCCGCCCCTCCACAAGGTTTGTTTCTAACGTCTGTAGAATATAAATAATATTTTAATTTATGATTACTATTAACAATAATTACCCTCTTTATTATTATTGTTATTTCAAAACAAAAGGTTATTATGAGTGGTTTACATATAGGGCCTGCAGAAAGTCTTCAAAGACTTCAACAATTAGCTATGATCACTCCTCCAGAAAAAGTGGAAGAGCCAAAAAAAACCAAGAAAACTGAGACCGAATACAGAACCCAAGCCGAAAAACAGCAGGATTTCTACGAGTCGTTTTGGGAGGGGATGCTTACCCTTTTTATAAAAATTCCTTTCATCAAAAACCTCACCCTTTTTATCTGGCGATTTGGATTGCGCTCACTCCAACCAACAGCGCCCATTAAAAGTTCAGGATCTTTTCTCTTCAATTCCTCAATTGAAATTCCTAAATGGTTTGACGATCACATGAAGTCTCAAGGTGCGCTCACCTTGAAAAACCATTTTCTCGCAGAGCTCAAAATGGCCGCTGATCAAGCTCCCGCCGAACTCAACAGCCTCGTACGGCTCAGTCAAGTTAAAGTAAGCCGGGATTTATACAACTATCCTGAGATCCTCAAAGAAATTCAAAACGAACTGAAAAATACGACATGGACGCTCATCCAAAAGATTCAAGATAAACATCCAGGAGAACCGCTCCAGCTTCATTTAGGAGGAAATTCTTACGAAAATCCTCTCGAACGTCTTCCTTTATCAGGTCTTTTTGCTCAGGCTTTTACCGAGTGCATCGAAGAGCATGCTGCTGAAATGCCCATCCGATGGCTTCACATTCATGGTCCTTTAGACAATCCCGAAGCGCTAAAAATTTTGTTAGAAGGTCTTGCCCACTGTCCAACCCTTTATCATTTGCATCTCGATCTAGACGAAGAGGGATCTAAAAAGGCTTTTCAATTTCTTGGCAAGGCTCTCAAAAATGCACCAGGACTTGAATTTCTCGTCTTCCGCAACTATGCGCGTGACCATCGTTATCTTGTTCAAGATACCGATTGGTTAGAGCTTGCCGACGCTATCAACACCCATCGCAAACTTAAAATGCTCTCTTTTTACGATCTCCCCCCTCCACCTGAAATCTTTAAAAATGCCCTCCGCCACTATGAAATTTGCGCGCCACATGCAAACTCTGCAGAAGGCTTTTGCATAAAAAAACAATAGACCGTAAAATACCTTTTCTATGACCACGCCGATGTGGTGGAATGGTAGACACGGTAGATTCAAAATCTGCTCTTAGCAATAGGGTGCTGGTTCGAGTCCAGTCATCGGCATTAATCTTGGTAGCGCTCATGAACTTTTTACAATGCGACGCGATCTTTTTCGATTTTGACGGGTTGCTTGTCAACACTGAACACCTCCATTTTGAAGCATACCGTCAAATGATGCTTCAAAACGATGCCTCATTTCCTTGGGACTTTCCTACTTTTGCATCGGTGGCTCACAAAAGTTCGACAGGGCTACGAAAAATGATCACGGCACATGCTCCCAAGCTCGTTGAACAGAAAGGGTGGGACACACTCTACAATGAAAAGAAAGCTTGTTATCAGGCGTTGCTCAAACAAGGATGCCTGGAACTCATGTCCGGCGCTGAAGAGATTTTAAACCGGGTCAAAGAATCCAAAATCCCCCACTGCGTAGTGACCAATTCGACAAAAGAACAAGTCGAGCTCATCCAAGAGCACCTCCCGATTCTCAAACAGATTCCCCTTTGGGTGACGCGAGAAGACTATGATAACCCCAAACCGGCACCTGATGGGTATCTTAAGGCGATTGAGCTTCTCAAAGCTTCGGGTAAAATGGTGGGGTTTGAAGACGCTCTCCGTGGGATTCGCTCTCTTCAAGGAGCTAAGATCGATCCAATCTTGATCTGCTCTCCTGATCATCCTCAAATGGAAGAGGTTTCTCATGAAGACTTTCCTCACTTCTCTTCGTTTCATCAAATGTTAAATTCACATTTCTTATAATCATTAACTAACTCTATAATATTCGCGAAATAAATTAAATCATAGGTAGTTATGAATATTCAATTATTTACAAACAATGCCCAAATAGCTCTTCAAAATATCAGAGAAAACCCAGAGCGGAGCGGAAAACTATTTGTAGGAGCCGCAGTCTTCACAGTCGTTGCCATGACTGTTTTCAATTTCAATCCGTTGATTTATCCTGTGGCTACAATCGTTACAATTGGAGTCTTATTCTTCAGCTTCCAATACACTTCCACACAACCCCAGAAAGTTTTCACATACACTTCGTTTCCGACTTGGTACAAAGAAAAAACCATTTTTGATTGCGCCTTGCTCACCGATATTTGGTTACACTACAATGGTAAAAAGGTTACAGCAGCCTTAGCTGTGACAACAAAAACTCAAAATGTGAGTCAACGTCAAGATAATGCTTATAAAGTTCTACAAAGTGTGCAATATCAAGGACTCATTAGTCAAATTTTCGATCAACAAAAAGAGCGTGGATTAGCGGTCAGTGATGGTGCAAATGTTTACTCTTTAGGGATCGATTCAGAATTTGTAAGAAATAGACAAGCTGCGCTCACTTTCGTCGAAGAGAATCTGCTCTGCAATCCTCCAAAAGTTCAAACAGCAGATCAAATGGAAAAGTTCATCTGCAAGCTGCATGCTCTTTTAGCACAAGATCTCGTCAATAGCTCTGGCATTCCCATTCCCCCTGGAAAGTACCGCGATTCGATCATTTTACTCCCAAGAGATAATGTTGGAGTTAATGAGGAGGCGGTTGCTGAAAATGTCAAAAAAAAGGAGCCTAAGTCCGACAAACTCTTCAGGTGCCTCTTTCAGCGTTTCAAACAATCTAAAGACCCCTCTAAAACTTTAAGGCAATTCACAAAAGAAGAAGCGAGAGTCTTTGCCTTAGGCTACGATACCCTTTACATGGATGCAAATGAGATCCCTAGTGCAATGAAAAAGTTTTGCAATGACTATGTGCAAAAAATCCAAGAGAAAATAGATCCATTAGATCTTGCGACATGGGTCCATATGACACTGATCGCAATTCACCCTTTCATAGATCTTAATGGGCATACTTCTCGAACGCTTGCAAGTGCAGAACTGAGGCGCGGAGGATATTCTCCCATTTTTGTCTTTGATGAAAATGCGTATGTGAAAGCTCAAGAAAAAAGAGATCCTGAAGAGTTCAAAGCATTTTTAAAACGGACAATTGCCCTAAGTGAAAAATTGGGGAATGCTCTCGATCAGGAAACGCCTACAAAGCCCATAAATATTAAGCTTCAAGGTTGAGATATTCTTTGAGCTTGTTGCGCAGAGTGCGCACACTCATCCCCAGCTTGTTAGCTGCATGGGTGCGGTTGTCGTGGCAAGCTTTAAGAGTGGCTAAAATATGCCTTTTTTCGACTTCTTTAAGAGGCAAGCCAAGTGTTGATTCAACGCATTCTTGAAGCTTTTGCGGCTCCTCGAAGAAAAGATGATTGCCTTCGATTTCTTCGCCCTCATCCATGATGACCGAATATTCGACAGCATTGCGCAGTTCACGAATATTGCCTGGCCATTTGCAAGAAAGAAGCTTTTGCTGAGCTTTTTTCGAAAAGGTTTTCATAGGCAGCTGGTTTTTCTGACAGACCTCTTTTAGAAAATGTTCAGCAAGGGGAAGAATGTCTTCAACCCTTTCGCGAAGCGGGGGAAGAAAAATAGGAATCACGTTCAGCCGGTAATAAAGGTCCTCACGGAAATGACCTGCTTTAATTGCCTCTTGCATATTTCGGTTCGAAGTCGAAATAAGCCGTACATCAATGGGGATGGGTTCGGCTGCTCCGACCCGCTCAAACTCTTGTTCTTGGACAACGCGCAAGAGCTTTGCTTGCAGAGAAGCAGGTATTTCTGAGATCTCGTCGAGAAGAAGCGTTCCTTTATCGGCCATTTCAAAACGGCCAATTCTCTTCGAATGAGCGCCTGTGAAGGCTCCTTTTTCGTGCCCAAAAAATTCAGACTCAATGAGAGTTTCGGGAAGAGCGGCGCAATTCACCCGGATGAAAGGAGCGGCAGCTCTTTTCGAATAGGAATGAATCATACTGGCAATAACTTCTTTTCCCGTACCTGACTCACCACAGATGAAGATGTTCGAATGACTTTTGGCAATTTTTTCGACCCGCATGAGAATTTGCTTCATTGCTGGACTTTCTGCAATAACTGAAGAGATCCTCTTATTTTGAGTGCTGAGTTCTGCCATCACTTTTTCCAAATGACTCGTTTCAAACGGTTTTTCTAAGGTCGCATCGACATCACTGCGCATTTTTTCATGGAGTTCTTTCAAAAAGATAAGAGGTGTGCCTAACGGACGGCGCCCTGTTCGCGCAAGGGTTTCAATTCCCTTCTCATCGCTAAAGATCACATCAAATGAGCGCTTCTTTAAAAGCTCAAGCGCACCTGACCCATCTGCAACCGAAAAGAGTTGAATCGGCTTATTTTTAAGCAATTGCATTAAAAGTTGACGCGCAGGCGTCTGTTTTTCAATAATTAAGACTTTCTTCATCTTTTTATTAACATTTTTACGGATGAAGCTAGGGGCAAGCTTCTCCCTTCATAATTCCAGGAGATATATCGCTCGAAATTTTTTTTCAACGTCGGTTATAGTGGTGTTTTCATCAGCTCAAAATTAAGACCAAATGAGATTCTACAACTACTTGATCATTAGCTTACTTGCACTTTTTTTAGGAGGATGCTCAGGTCTGGAAAAATCAGAGTCGCAAAAACAACGGCAGGTTAATTTGGTTGTGGAGCCGATTCAGCGGAAAGAAAACGACGCATTTTTCGTCATTCAAGATCCTCAACCTGTTAAAAACAAAGAGATTTATCCTTGGCAACAAAAATACATCGGGCAACTCCCCCGCATCACAAAAGAGTTTTTCCGCTGCAATGGAAATCCCCTCAATCCTATTATAAAGGTCGAATCAGAGGCGAGCCAAGTCACCTATCAAATGGATTGCGGAGGAATGGAGCGCCATAGCTTGCCTGTCCGGCAAGGAGAAGAGTTCATCTATCCTATCCTTATCGACTTGCTGAACGCAATCCAAGAAAAAACCGGCAAACGGGTCATGATCACCTCCGGTCACCGTTGCCCTACCCATAACTCATACGTCGACCCTTCACAAAAAAATCGCGTTTCTAAGCATCTCATGGGAGCAGAAGTGGATTTTTATGTTAAAGGATTAGAATACGATCCCCGCTCAGTTGTAGCAGTTCTCGAAGAATTCTACCGTGACGACACTGATTTTCAATCTCTTAAAAAAAATGGAAACGTTTGGAGTAATAAAGAAATTATTGTCACCTGCCACTTAGCAACAGATAGACGCAATGGAGACAACAAGCACCCCTACCCCTACATCACCTTAGAGCTCCTCTATGATAGGCACAGCCGAAAGCCAGTGCATTTTTCATGGCATTTAGGCTATAATGCCTTCCATCGCAATGGATAGGGAAAAATTTATGGCAATTTCAGATGTCTCCAGCTCATCCCATAAAACAATGAGCAGTTCATTTTCAAAAACGGTTTTGATCAACGACCAAGTCGTAGCAATTATGAGGGACATCCTTCAGAAAACTGAGAATCATAATGGTTTCTTTTACCCAGAAGAATACTACTATAAAATCCCATCGAGCGGCCGACGCAACTACTTGCATGAGCGTGGCGATTTTTTTCATGGTTATCTCCATCATCAGTTCTTTTCTCACACAGACCGTTCCGATCTCAACTCTCCGACTGGAAAAATCACGGAATTTAAAATTCAGAAAGGTATTTTGCCATCTGTCGCCTTGGACGCAGTCATGAATCAGCTCGCCCTTGTCGACTGCTGTAATATGTGCCAAATTGCGCAGTATCAAGCTATCCGAGAAGCTATCGGAGATGAAAAATTCAATCTTCTCTTTGAAGGGCGACTTCTCATTAGTGACTATGAGAGCAAAGACCATCCTCTTCATCACTTTCTCCTTCCTTGCCATGATGGAGATGATCCGCAAATCACTCTCTGTAAAAAAGTAGGATTGATGATCACCGATCCAACGTTGGGTAAACGTGATTTGAGAAATGAGATCGATTACATCCCTGTTGGAGCGCGCGTCTTTTTTACAAATGTCGACAGGTATCCCAACAAACACTTAATCGGAAGCTATGCCTCTTTCAACGTGATTTATGCAGGACACAAACGGTATTATGCTTTTGGAATCTCTACAGAATCTGTGACAGCTGATAAGATCAAAGAAGCCCTCATCAATGCGTTTAATGCTTCTGCCTCTGAGGGCGAACATCTCAATAGCAAAGCGAAAATATGGTACATCAAAAATCGGGATCGCTTTTCTTCTTTTAAAGATGACAGCATCGTTAATTTCGAAAAAGAAGGAGGTGGATTTCAGCCTCTATCTGGAAAAATACTGAATGAAAAACTCATTGCAGAGATTTCCCAAATGGATCTTAAACAACTTTCCTGGGAGTGGGTTACCAGTTATCTTTCAGCTTGCGTAAGTGGGTAAAGACCTCGAGACCTGATGCATTTGGCATTGCCAAGGCATCTTTCATTTCAGGTGTATCTGCACGGAGAAACGGATTGGTTTTCATCTCTTCTGCTAAAGTGGTGGGAACTGTCGGCTTCCCCTCAGCCCTTAGTTTTCTCACTACTTCAAGACGCTTTGACACTTCTTCGTTATTTGGTTCAATGTGGTGAGCAAATTCGAGATTCTTTTGAGTGTACTCATGACCAAAGAAAATATCGGTATCTTCAGGAAGTTTCATAATAGCAATAAGCGATGACCACATTTCCTGAGGGGTTCCTTCTAAGATTTTTCCACAGCCTGCTCCAAAGAGTAAATCACCTCCAAAGAGAAGGTTAAGGTCTCGGAAAAAATAAACAACATGAGGTATTGTGTGTCCTGGTGTGGAAATCACTTCAATTGTGAATGGGCCAAAAAGCAGCTCTTCTCCTCCTGCAACTGACTGCTCTAAATAGGGAACTCGGTCATCTTCAGGACCAATGACTGCACATTCTGTCTTCTTTTTCAGATATTCGTTTCCACCCGTATGATCTTCATGATAATGGGTGATTAAAATATTGGTCAGTGTAAGCCCCTCTTCTTCAATGAGCGTCATGACTTTTTTTCCATCGCCAGGGTCGACAACAAGGGCACTTTTGTCCCAAGCAAGAAGATAAATATAATTATCTTTCATTGCAGGAACAATATAGAGGTATTGCCCTCCTTCACCAATCTGTTTCTTCTCGATATTATCCATATGCTTGCATGATTTCAAATTCACCCCATGAAAAAAGCCATAGGTAGCAAATAAAATAGAGAATCGTAATTAAGCAGCGCCCGACTCCTACCTTTCCATGAAAAATCCGATAATGACTGCGTCGATCCCATGAAGTCATCCCAGTATTGGAAAGCTTGACCGCCGCTACAATCATCGTAATGATGAAGACAACCGGAAGACCTCCTCCCATCCCTAACCACCAAACAGAAAACGACCGGTTAAGCGCATCGGAAAAACTCAGCTTTTGATGGTGCTCATCTCGAACAGTAACACGCAAAAGCCACTTTCCAGGAGTTGTTCCCCAACTGATGAGCAGGAGTGTTTCGACAAAGACCCAAAGGAACAGAATGAACATTCCATAAAATGGAAAGAAAGGAGCCAAATAAAATCCTAGAGCTCCACTGAGAAGGGTGATCACAAAATATAAAAGAGAATAATCAATTATCCGAGCCCAAAACCGGATCCAGGGACGGGGACGGACATAATCTTCATCGGTTTCTCGGGTATAGACAACTTTTTTCTTCCCCACTTCTATTGTAGGGGTCTCATCAAGTGCTGAAAGGTTAAAGTGTTCGATTTCAGAGATCGCAACCCATTCTTCTAAGGTATCCGTCCAAACTTTCGTCGTCGAATCGATCTCACCGTTATCTAACTTCCCTTGAAGTTCTTCATGGGAAACTGGGCCTTCCTTCTGATCTTCTTTCTTGTAATACCAGACCGCTTTTTCAGCCACAAAAGTGCCCTCTCAATATTCTATCCTCATATCTTTCAATAAATCGCATCCTATTTATTTTGTAAAGGATGATTCTAAGTAATAGGTAATAAGATCGTTAAAACTTTTCCATTTGGAATGGAGCCAATGCCACTTTTGATCATGGGTCGCTTCGCCGATTGAAAACCGATGAAGTCGGTTGTAGGTTTTTTGAAAGGTCAGCGCAGGTTGCTGGAGGCAAAGTGCAAAAGCAAGCTGCTCTTCAAGTTCCATTTGATAAAAGATCATTCTTCCTGTTTCGGGGTCTTTGCCACGTCCTTGAACCCGTTTCAATTCTTCTAACGCTTCTGCCACAATATCTTGTGCATCGAATAGTGAGTCTTTCACTTTTTCTAAAGGATTGGGTTTTGTAAACGAAAAGCGCCTTGTTTCAATGAGTTGATGGATTTTCCCTCGCAGATCGTAACTTTGAGAAAAACTTTGCTGAGCAAGTGGTTGGTATGGAAGGCCAGGAAATCCAATTCCACCTGAAGTACAATTGAGATAACTTGTTTGGGGATTTTTTTTCGCAAAATTGCCAATGGCCTCAGATTCCATTACCCACTTAACAAGGGTATGAATAGGTTTCCCCTGCCGGTCTTTCCGTTTTAGCAATCTTTCAGGTGCCCGCATGTCTTGATCTCGATCTTTGAGCGATACTTTGGACTCATTGACAATTCCTGCTGCATAAAGTGAGTTACCGGTAAAAGCAAGATCAACTCCTACTAAAATGATCGGATCACACCCCATGGTCGTAGCAATCTCCAAACACGTGGTCGTTACAGAGAGGGCTTCAATGTCAAACCCACCTTGCAAGGGCAAGGGCTCGATGCCAATCTCTTTTTCCCACCACAGTTCAAGAGGTCCTCCTGTCATAGCGTGGATGTAACCATGAGGACCATTAAAGGTGTCAAAGACTTCAGGGTGAAGTCGGTTGGTGTAAAGAAGAGGAACTTCAAAGGCTAGACTTTTCCTAAACCGGTGCACTTCTTCAAAGTTCGGATCAATTGCCACTCCAAAATGAGGGAGAATTCCTGCTTGCGAAAGACCTGTGATCGCTGATCCCCCCGCAAAAATCAGCGCTTGGTCTTCTAGTTTACGCAGGTGCTCGAGTTCATCTTGCAATGAAGGTCCTGCGCCACAAATGATTGCAGGAATCCCTTTAAAGGCGCCGCCCATTTTATTGGCATAAAAGGCCTGGTCAATCCTCGAGAAATTAGCGAGTACATTCTTGGACAAGACATGGTAAAACATCTCATCCATATGGATTGCGTGGTGAACAGTTGTCCGTCTCATCAAATGGAGACGCATGGAAGCAATGCGACGAGGGTGCATCTTTTGATAGGATTCAAGCGCAATGAATTCGGCTTTTTCGTAAGGAAATTCGTTAGCACGCTCTTCTAAAAAGGGTTTCCAATTTTTAGGTTCTAATAGAAAACGAAAATGAATCTGAGGATGTTTTATAAGTGCCTCAGATTGTTTTGTTTCTAAGAAAAGGCGGAGGACTTCAATATCATGTTCGAGAAAAACAAGATCTCGTTTCACATCTTGAGCAAGCCAATCAAATAGAGGTGTTGCATAATGCCCAAGCCCCATACCATAAATATAGAGCACTTCGATTTCATCTAAGCGGAGGTTACCGAGTTTTTCAGAGATCTCTTCTTTGAGCCTTTCTGCACGATAAAGATTCAAACCCTTGCGTTTCGCATTTTTGCCTCTTTCACAAAAAATCCATGGCTCCCCTTGCAGAATGCTGAGTAAAAAGCAGAGCTGCGGAAACCGCTCCTCTAAAAGACTTAAGCCACGGGACATGTTTCTTTCCCCTCTATGAATTCACATGCTCTCTTTTGAGTCCCATCTGGCCAAAAGAGACGAGCTGAGCCGTGCAGCTTTCCTCTTTTATAATGGAGCTCACTCTTAAGAGTTCCATTTGGATAGTAATACTCTTGTTTTCCATGTAGTACTCCCCCTTTGTACCGCTCAATAGAGACGAGATCTCCTTGAAGATCCCATTTTTTTGCTTCCCCTTCTCTCTTTCCATGCAAAAACCGTGTTTCTGAAAGACACAATCCTTTTAAGCTAAAGAAACGGGAAAGTCCATGAAGTTTTCCATCTTCATAACTGCAATCAGAAAGAAGAGAGCCGTCGTCATAATATTCTTGCATACTGCTCACACAAATCGCGGTAAAAGAGGGTTTGTTGCACTCTCTTTTCTAACTCAATCTCTTGCATTTTGGACAGAACCTCATCGTTTTGTAAAAAGGGTTGCCACATTTTCCAGCAAGGAAGGAGTAAAAGTTCGTAAAAGACTTCTTCAGAAAGCTCTTGGTCCAACATTGAATACTCAACATGCTCACCAGTAATGTTTCGCTGAATTGTGGCAAGAAGGTTATCACAAATTTCAGAGCAGTAGGTCACACTCTTCTTAAGCTGAGCTAGTTGTGGGGCAAATGAAACAGGGGTGTGCGATTGGGAAGCTTCTTGCCAAAGCGCTCTTGCATCGACTTTCTTAGTGAGATAATGGGTTTTCACTTCTTGCAAGGAAAGATCTTCTATCCCAGCCATCGAGAGCCCCCCTTCTGTCGCATTGAGAAAAAGAGTTTTGGGATGATCGGTTGCAAATTTCTCTAACCACCGCCGACCGAGAATGAAATCCCGACGCGACTGTGCTACTTCTCCAAACCGATCTTCGACAATTAATGGATCACTGCGCCTCTGTTCTACCACCCCCTCATAATAAAGTGTTTCACCACGACGACATCCGTCCATCCCAACAAAAATGACTGGAGAACACCCAAGAAGCGTTGCAACATGGGCTAAAAAAGTCCCGACGTGAGTTCCTCCATCAAAAGAGAGGATATCAGGCGATAGCCATTGTTCTAACGGAAAACCCCCACTTCCTCCTAAACATATTAGCGGGCCTTTGGCCATTTCCAAAAGATTCTGGGCAACTTGATTTTGATAGAAAAATGGAAGGTCGGTCGTTTCATACCGCTCGAGCGGAGGATCTGGATCGATGCTGGCACCAAAATGAATGGGAACTCCTTGCTTTTCTAGGAGTGCCAATGCTGTCCCCCCAGCAAAAATCAAAGCGGAATCCCCTAAAGTTTTTAATACGTCGCAATTCTTTTCAAGTGACGGGCCTGCTCCACAAATGATCGCGGGAATGTTTGCAAATTTTTCTCTAAAAGTCTCGCCCAAATAGGCCTCTCTCTTGAGATTAGCAAAGATATTTTTCATTTGAGGCACACCATAGTCCCGATACAAACACATCATCATTTCGCACTGCAAGTAAAGGTCGGAAAAATGGGTGAGAAACTGATCATTTTTCCAGGGCATGATCAAACATTCATAAGGGCGAAAAAGATACTTTTGAATCACTTTTTCAAGGGATCGCCCATCTGAGTCAATGAGAGCAATCAATTGAACCTGAGGATCTAGCAGCACCCTTTCTGTCTCAACTTGATTGAGAAAGTATCCAAACCGCTCCTGCTCATCCTCAATAAAAATCAAACGTCTAGCCGGGTTTCCACGTAGCCATTTTTTCAGATTATCGTAACAAGAACCCACCCCATAAACGTAGAGGATTTCAGTTTTGGTGTTTGGCTGAAAGGTTGCTTTTTGAGAGGGCTCCTGAGTAGGCTTGAGCAATCTGAGCTTGAGAGCAAGAAGCGGATTTTGTTTTTCAAGAAGTTGAAGGTTTTTTTGATAGGACTCTGTCATTTTTTGCACGCTGCAATGAGTTCTTGATAAGGGGGTATAAAATCACGATACCGAGTTTCTCCATTTTCTTCCCAGCTAAAGCTGAGCTGTCGGTCATTGACAAGAGCAACAAATGGGGCGTTAACGAAACTATTGTATCCCCAAACTTGAGAAAGCATTTTTTCCTGCAGAGGAACCGCTTTGCATTCGATTAAAAGAAGAGGAAAAGCAAGCTGGGGACCAAAACAAAGAAGATCCAATCTTCTTTCAGGTAACTTTTGCTTTCTCTCTGCTAGGTGTGGTAGCTCTGAAAGTTTTTTTTCAAGGGTAATCACTTCTTGAGGAAATTGGCACTTTTCGATCAAATACGCAATGCACTTTTGCCGGACAATTTCTTCTGGCGTAGCTACAAGCCACTTTTGACGAATCGGGTCGAAAATTTCTCGCCTTTTACTCAGGGGCGATGATTCCATAACTTCCATCGCGACGGCGATAGATCACCTTTAAGTTCTGCTCTTCTTCAGAACGATAAACCATGAAATGGTCGTCAGAAAGCTCCATCTTCATCACAGCTTCATCTAATGTTAGGTGCTTCAGAGGCCGCTTTTTCTTTTTAATCACAGTTGGCAAAGAATATTGCTCTTCCAACTTTTGATTGTTGGCATCGGTAATTTCCTGATTGATCTGCTCGACTTCATCTCTTCCATGCTCAAGAACATTGATTTCCATTTCAGTGACTGAAACACCTCTAGCATGGTGATCTTGAATACGGCTTTTCCACTTCAGTAGCTTGGTCTGTAAGCGTTCAAAAGCTTTATCGATCGCCGAATACATGTTTTCGGTAACGGCGCCAACTTTCACTCTAAAGTGGGAAAATTTGAGGATGATATCAACCGTATGGTTCAACTTTTGGACATCCAGTCGAACATCGACTTCGATAATATGATTAGTAATTTTCTCGATTTTCGAGATTTTTTCTTCAATATAGTCTCGGATAGGTTTAGTGATTTCTATATTTTTTCCTATCACAGAGACGGTGTATTCGCCTTCATCGAAAGTCTTAGGAGTTTGGGCCATTGTGGAACCTCTTTATACTAGTTCTGCTACTGCCTTATAGTCTAACTCGTTGGGAATTTTTTTTTAAACCCAAATGACAATCTCTCTTTCGTTGAAGCTCTAATCGTTAGAGCAAAGAGAAGTTGTGACGTCCCCTGAGTTCTGGGTTGATTTTGCTTATTTTCAGAGCAGATTTCTCTTAAATCTTCCGCATTTCTAGCGAAGTGTAGACCAACTTTAGAAATAGTTTGAGTATACAAAGAAAAACCTGAGAATGAGTGAAATAAACCCAGAGTTCAGGCTACCTCGGTTTTTATCTAGACATTTTCACCTAAGAGGGCTAATGAGAAAGAGTAGGCAAATATGTTTGGAGGAGGCCTCCCTTGCTCTCATCCCACTCTTTACAAACCGTCCTTTTCGCTGCTTTTCCTCAAAAGCCCTTGCCACTTCTTGCCCTTCTTTCTTCAAGTATGTCTATCGAATTGGCAAGAAAATTTGAAAAAAACCAATTGAGAATCAACACCTTTCAAAAGTGAGATAGGTTCATGAAACACCTTTTTATTATTCGATTAATTGCCGGGCTTGTTTTTCTATTCTTCGGCATTCTTCATTTTGTTAGTCCTGAGAACTTTAAGCATATTTTACAAGCGAGTAATCTCCCTCTCGCTGATTTTAACCTCATTTTTGTCCCAATTGTAGAAGTGGTCGTCGGCGCTTTGCTTATTCTCGGGCTCTACACTCGTTTAATAGCAATCATCGGATGCATCACTATGGCGATTGCCTTCTACGCAACAATAACTATTCTGCATCTCGACCCAAGCCAGCTTCCAGATGGGATGACTGAAAAGCCATTTTCTCCTCCCCTTATTGTACCGATCATCATTTTTCTCATGTGTCTTTACGTTCTTATTTTTGGAGCAGGAGCATGGAGTATTGATAAACGTAAAAAAAAGAACCCGTCATAACTTATGCATCGGTCTGTCTCTTTGAAACTCTTGACACTTGCTCGAGGCATTCAGGTCAAAAACCTTGCTGAAATTGGAGTTTGGCTAGGCGAAACTTCATATTTTTTCTCCCAATTTTTTCCTGAAGCTCACCTTTATCTCATTGATCCTTGGAAACCCTCCAAGCAATATCTCGAAAATGGTCAAGGTCCTAGCCATATTCAACAAGAGTATGATTGGGCTCGGCAAAACGTGCACAGGCTTTTTCAAAACAACTCTCAAGTTTCAATTTTACAAAAAACTTCACACGATGCTTTAAGCCTAGTTCCCAATCACTTGGACCTTGTCTTTATCGATGGAGACCATAGTTATGAAGCTGTCAAACACGATATCCAGAATTGGAAAAAAAAGGTTAGACCTGGGGGAATTTTAGCAGGACATGACTACCACTCCGATTTCCCAGGTGTCGTTTTGGCAGTTCAAGACTGTTTGAAGGATCGGTTTCAAGTGGGTGAGGATAATGTTTGGTTTACCCTGGTAGAAGCAGGATGAAGCGGGCAGACTACCTCAAACTTCTCACCCTTCTCCACCAAGTCGAAGTAAAGTCTCTAGCTGAAATTGGCGTTTGGGCAGGGTTCAATGCCTTTGAGCTACGCCAGCTTTTCCCAGAAGCACACCTCTATTTAATCGATCCTTGGGAACTCACTCCCAACTATCTCGAAGACGGATTATCTCCCGCCATCGACCCCTATCAGTTTCAACAAGCCTATGAATGCACTAGATCCCTTTTTCGTGACGATCAAAACGTCACCATTTTGAAAAAAAATTCGACTGATGCCCTTACTGAAGTTCCCAATCACTTGGATCTCGTCTTTATTGATGGAAATCATTCATATCGGGCTGTGAAAGACGACATCCAAAACTGGAGAAGAAAAATCCGACGAGGAGGACTCCTGACAGGCCACAACTATCACCCCAACTTTCCTGGAGTGATTCGTGCTGTTCACAGTTATCTGAAGGATCAATTCCAAATAGGTGAAGATACCATTTGGTTTACTCAGGTAGAAACAGGATGAGGCGCGCAGACTATCTCAAGCTTCTCACCTTTCTCCACCAAGTCGAGGTGAAGTCTCTAGCTGAAATTGGCGTTTGGACAGGACTCAATGCCCTAGAGCTACGCCAACTTTTCCCGTATGCACATCTCTATTTAATTGACCCTTGGGAACTCACTCCTAATTATCTCGATGCCGGAGCACCTCCCGACTTTGAGGCCCATCTTTACGAGCAAGCATACGAATGCACTAAATGGCTGTTTCGCCACGACCCGAATGTCACTATTTTAAAAAAAAGCTCGACTACTGCCCTAACCGATGTCCCAGATCATTTAGATCTCGTCTTTATTGATGGAGATCATTCCTATCGCGCTGTGAAAGACGACATTCAAAATTGGAAAAGAAAAGTCCGAAGAGGAGGACTCCTGACAGGTCACGACTATCATCCGAACTTTCCAGGGGTAATTCAAGCAGTCCAAGAATGTTTCCCAGCTGGATTTGAAGTCGGCGATGACGATGTTTGGTCTACCATCAAAACCTGAAGATCCATTAAAATGATCCTCATGGATTGGAATGATGTTCACAGACTCATCAAGAGAAAACACCGCGCCTGTTACTTGAAGCTTCTCTCGTATTTTCACCAGATTGAAATCAAATCTATCGTTGAGATTGGAGTGTTCCGAGGGAAAAACGCAGAGGTCTTGCGAGAGATGTTTCCAGAGGCCCATCTTTATCTTATCGACCCTTGGCAACCCACTCGAGAATACCTCCAAAGCGGTAGCGCCGTTTCCGAAGATCTCTCCATTTATGAAAAAGCTTTCCGCCGTGTTGACAAACGTTTTGGCAGCGACTCCCAAGTGACGCTACTTAAAAAATGCTCTCATGAAGCATTTCATGACGTTCCTGAAAGAGTGGATCTTGTTTTTATTGATGCAAATCACGCCTATCCCATTGTGAAACAAGACATTCTCCTATGGAACCACAAAGTTCGACCTGGAGGCATTCTTTCAGGGCATAATTATGGAAGACCGCGACTTCCGGGGGTGAAAAAAGCTGTGGATGAAATTTTTGGAGACCAGTTTTTCCTTGGACAAGACGAAGTCTGGGCACACCTAAAACCGAAATAAAATCCTAAGGATGAACAGATGTGTTTTCAATTTTTGCCACGTTCGCAAGAAAAATTTCAAATGGAGGTCAATAAGACTATAGTTGAGGTTTTAAATGTGCACCGGAGAGGACTCGAACCTCTAACCACCTGATCCGAAGTCAGGTACTCTATCCAATTGAGCTACCGGTGCTCAAAGAGTGAAAAAATAGCATAATCGGGTAATAGATGAAAGAAAACAAATCAGAAGGAATCGTTTTAAAATCCTTTGCCTATAAGGAAACTGAGCGCATTCTCCACCTATTCACTCACGATCAGGGGATCATTCACCTGATTGTCAAACATCTTTCCCCTAAAAAACCTCAGCGGATTAACCTCTCTACCCCCCTTTGCCGTGGGCAGTATGTTTACCGCAAAGGCAAGTCTGACCTCTATACGCTCCTTGATGGATCAATCTTAAATTTGCACCTCCCCTTACGCCAATCTCTTAAGCAGCTCACAATAGGGGGGAAAATGCTCCAAGCGATTCACGACACCCAACTCCCAGAAAAACCCGCCCCCCAGCTCTACAATCTACTTGCCGCTTACCTCAAAAATCTTCCTCTATCCCCCGAAAACCTTTGGGCTAGCTTCCAACTCAAATTGCTGAAACACGAAGGGCTCATTTCATTTTCCAAACCGCAGATCAATTCTGCCCTCGGGATTCACACACTCACTGAAGAAGAATGGAACCACTTTCTACTTCTTGCTGAAGGACGGGACTTCTCCACATTAACCGCCTTCACCCCTCCCGAATCACTCAAAAAAAGTATTCACGACATTTTCTCTTCTTTCATTAAACTTTAACCTTCACTATTAGTAACCTGAACTCTGGGTTTATTTTGCTTAGTCTCAGGAGAGAAAGTTCTCTTAAATTCTCGGTATTTTTGCCGATGGAAAGGGCCAAACGGTCCTTTTCGAGGCAAAAAGATTGAGAAGAAAGAGAAAAATCCCTAAGAATGAGTGAAAGAAACCCAGAGTTCAGGTTAGTAGGGTTAACAGAGGAAATACTATGCTTAAACTCAAAGATCCTTCACTTCTTCGCACAGACAGCTACATCAATGGCAAGTGGATCAGGGGAAAAAGTTCATTTACTGTTAAAAATCCCTACGACGACAAAACTGTGGCTGAAGTGACTGAAGTTGGGCAGGCTGAAACCAAAAAAGCCATCGATTCGGCTCAAAAAGCCTTTGAAGAGTGGAAAAAACTCACTCCTAAACAACGAGGGGACTACCTGAAAAAATGGGAAGAACTCATCTATGAAAACTGGGATGATATCTGCACTATCTTGACCTATGAAGCAGGGAAACCCTTTGAACAATCAACTCACGAACTCATGGGGTGTACCGGATTTCTGAACTGGTATGCGCAAGAAGCCCATCGCCTCCATGGCTATACTTTGCAATCACCTGATCCGAACCGACGGTTCATGATTTTGCGCCAACCCATTGGAGTTGTCGGAATCATTTCCCCATGGAATTTCCCCTCTGTTCTCGTCATCCAAAAATGCGCCCCCGCTTTGGCTGCTGGTTGCACCGTTGTCCTCAAGCCCGCTGAAGACACCCCTCTCTCTGCGCTTGTCCATGCAGAACTCGCCCATCGAGCTGGCATTCCCCATGGAGTTTTCAATGTTCTCACCTGTAAAGACCCGACCGAAGTCGGCAATGAAATGACCTCAAATCCCCTTGTTCGCAAGCTTACCTTCACCGGTTCAACCGAAGTCGGAAAAAAACTTGCAGCTGCAGCTGGTAACACCATCAAAAACCTTTGCATGGAGCTGGGTGGCAACTGCCCTGCGATCATTTTTGAGGACGCCGATTTAGAAAAAGCGGTCCTCTCTACTTTTTGGTTCAAGTTTTACAATGCTGGTCAATGTTGCAATAACATCAATCGGATTTTCATACATGAGCGTCTTTACGATCAGTATGTCAAACAATTTCAAAAGATGATCGACAACTTTCTCAAACTTGGCTCAGGGATGGATAAAACGACTAACATTGGGCCTCTCATCAATGAGCAAGGAATTGCCAAAGTCGAAGAGCTTGTCGATGACGCCCTCAGTCAAGGGGCAACAGCTCTCCGTGGTGGCTGCCGAGCATCTAATGGACCCCTCTTTTACGAGCCCACACTTCTAATCGATGTCGATCCCAAAATGCGTATGTACCGTGAAGAGGTCTTTGGGCCTGTCGCAAGTTGCTACCAATTCAATGACGAAGACGAAGTGATTCGTATGGCAAACGACACCCACTACGGACTTGCAGCCTATCTTTATACAGAAAACATTGGGCGGAGCTGGCGTGTAGCCGAAGCCCTCGAAGCTGGATCTATTGGTGTAAACACCCATGATGTTGTTTCAGAACTTTTACCTTTTGGCGGCTGGAAGCAATCGGGAATTGGGCGAGAAAACTCTGCAGTGGAAAGCCTCAACGCTTACTGCGAAACAAAATCACTTGTCATTGCTGGCATTCAGCATTAGAGAGTGCCTACAAAGTCATTCCTTTATGCTTCTCAGTGAGAAGAGCGCCCTTCAGCGGCTCAAGCCTTAAGCCACCCATTTTTTGATCGCGTTTCCCCTCATGAATAAAAAAAACCCAAGTTGAAATAGCTTGGGTTAAAAAATCTTGCGAAAGGGGGGACTTGAACCCCCAAGCGATTTCTCGCACTACCACCTCAAGGTAGCGTGTCTGCCAATTCCACCACTTCCGCAAAAGTGAAGAAGAAAGTATAATACCGAATATCCCACTAACGAAGCAAGGAAATTTAGTGTGAAACTCCTCGTCATCGGTCTTGTTCGCCTCTATCAACTCATGATTAGCCCTTTCGTGGGAAACTGCTGTCGTTTTCACCCTTCCTGTTCGGAATATAGTATTTTGGCCCTCAAAAAACACGGTGTTCTCAAAGGGCTTTTCCTGACGCTTAAGCGGATTTGCAAATGTCACCCCTATCATTCAGGCGGCGTCGACTTTCCCTAAAATATCTTCTGTGATACTCGAAAGAAAATGAAGAGATTTTTACATCTAAGTTCCATTGCTCCTTGCCTTTTACCGATCATTATCGACTCGCTAGGATTTGGACTCGTTTACCCCATCTTGACTGCCATTTTTAACTCCCCCACTGGATCACAATTGGTGGGATCAACTTCAGAGCACCTCCATGCCTTTTATCTCGGGTTAGCTTACATGCTCTTTCCTTTTTGCATGCTATTTGGGGCTTCCTTTTTCGGAGACCTTTCCGATAACTTAGGACGAAAAAAGGTCATTGGTCTATGCATGATTGGCATGGTCTTGAGCTTTCTTATCATGGCCTTGGGAATTTCAATTTTAAGCCTATCTCTTTTTCTTATCGGCCGTGGATTGACAGGTCTCATGGCAGGGAGTCAACCGATCGCGCAAGCAGCGATAGCAGACCTTTCAACCCCAAAAACCAAAGCATTCAACATGAGCATCATGACATTCACCCTTTCTGTAGGGATTGTCATTGGCCCATTGATGGGCGGATTTTTCTCTGATCCCTATCTCGTCAAAGGGTTTGGATTTTGGACTCCGTTTGTTGCTGCTGCGCTCTTGTCTTTGATTGCTTTTTTTTGGATTTTCTTTGGATTTAAAGAAACCTTCAACGTGAAAGAAAAAAAGAAACTCCAACTCTTACGCCCCCTGCTCATTTTTAAAGAAGGATTTGAAAAAAAAACCGTCCGCTATCTCATTTTACTCTTCGCTTGTAACCAAGTAGGTTTCGGAATATTTTTTCAAACCATCCTAATCCAAATTAATCAAGACTTTCACTATAGCCGCCTCCTTCTCGGGATCTTCAATGGTTGGATTGGTCTAGGATTTGCAATAGGGCTTCTCTTTCTCATTCCTTACACTCTCAAAAAGTGGAAAGTTGAAACAGTCGGTGTGCTCACACTAACGGGAACAGGTCTCTTTGAACTCCTTTCTGGGGCCAATTATAATGCGCCATTTACTTGGGCCTTAGCTCTCGTGGTTGCCATGGCAGATATTGTTGCGTACACAATGATCATGACCATTTTTTCAAACGCAGCTGACAAAAACTCTCAAGGATGGATTATGGGAATTTTTGGAGCAGTGGTTGCCATATCCTTTGCACTTGCAGGTTTTTCAACAAACCTACTTGAATTAACCGGCACTCATGGCCTGATCGCATTAGGGGGAGGGTTACAACTCATCAGCGCTTTCCTCCTCTGGCATTTTATTCGGCAGCATCCTAATTATGCTGAGCATGGGGAATCTGGAGCCTCTGCCCAGGCGTGAGAACATCTGACTGCAATTGATTAGCTTCGCGGATTTTCTCCATCGAAATATCGAAATGCCGAGATACCCCCCAAAGTGAATCCCCTTTTTGAACAACATACTCTTGAGAAGAAACTCTGACTTCTTTTCCCCAAGACTGAATACGAGCTTTTGCGAGTTCCCTTATGTGATCACTCCGAGCAGAAGTTGCTATCCGATTCAAAAAAAGCTCAACTTCTGCTGTCTGTTGATCTAACAGCCCTATAAAACTCTCGAGTTTTTCATCACTAAAGCGCAAATAAGGATGATCAGGATCAAGGGCAACTAGCAAGTATCCAGCAAGTTTTGAATTTTCAAATCCTGATAGAAATTGACCGATATTTTGGATTTCTCCTGTGGGATGTGAGACTGTTTCCGTAACAGTTCTCTCAATGAGTTTCCAGCTGCCTTCTAAAAGAAGGGAAAGCAATGTTTCTCGCTTAAACACGAAAGGCAAGCGACTAAAAGCCCGCTCAATGGCAAAAAACTCTTTTGATAAGAAGAACGCCTCCATAAGTGACGATGGAATGTTTTCCCGTCGATGTTTCATCTCTTCATAAAGCCCTTCTGAAGTTAATGGCCACATTTCTGCGCGGGCAAAATAATGAATCACCTGAAACCGCTCCTCATCCAATCCAGGAAAAAGTTCTATATTTTTTTCTGGCTTGGAATAAGAGAAGGCCCGTTTTTGAAATTCCATTCCTGGAAGAGCTCGTTGCAAATCGAAATGGTGGTAAGCCACAAGACAAGAGAGGGCAAGGTCTCTTTTCCGATACCCTTGCTCGAGAACTTCTTCATTTCTTAGCAATTGAATCAGCTCGGCAAAAGAGAGTTTTTCAAACGCTTCTAAAACGGCACCATTCGACTGGGAAAGGGAAGCACGTTTCCCAACCCTTTTCGAAGCTGTCTTGGCCTGAAGTAGTGTTTCAACTTTTTTTTCTTTAATGATGAAGGTAATGAAAGTTGCCAGTAGTCCAAGATTGAGAGCCACGCTGATAATGAGCGCATGGACAAGGGGACGAGATCGTTTGGAAACGTGCCCTTCAAACAAGGCATCATGCATCAATTTATTCCTTCAAAAAATAAGCAGGATATCAAAAACTGTTTCCAATAGCTAGCAAATCTGCTAAAATCCCTCTCAAAACCCAAATGAGCGCCCATAAGTCAGCACTTGGGGTTAAAACTTTAATGAGAAACAATGTTAGTTCCCTTATCCTGGTTACAAGATTATATCCCCTTATCGCACTCGCCCGAAGAGCTCGCGGAAATCCTCACCTTAGCAGGGCTCGAAGTTGACAAAGTTGAGCAAACGCTCTTTTCATTTAGCAACGTTGTCGTCGGAGAAGTCCTCAAAGTAGAGCCCCATCCCAGTGCCGATAAACTCAAAGTCGCTCAAGTTTCTGATGGAGCCGAAACTTTTCAAGTCGTATGTGGCGATCCGAGCTGCCAAGCCGGCATGCGCACAGCTTTTGCAAAGCTCGACGCATACCTAACAGATGATGAGGGAAAAACCTTTAAAATCAAAAAAGCAAAACTACGCGATGTCGAATCATTTGGAATGCTCTGCACAGAAAAAGAGCTTGGCCTATCTGACCACCACGAAACCATTATGCAACTTCCAAAAGATGCACCACTAGGAACCGATTTAAGGGAAATTTTTGGCGATACCATTTTTGAAATTTCGCTGACTCCCAACTTAGGACACTGTATGAGTATGCTGGGCATTGCCCGCGACTTAGCAGCCATGATCGACTCCAAAGCTCATCGTCCCTCATTCCAACTTGAAGAAAACTCTCATGAAAAAACTTCAGATGCCCTCTCAGTTGAAATTAAAGCTCCTGAAGCCTGCCCACGCTACAGCTGCCGTCTCATTCGCAATGTGAAAATCGCTCTTTCGCCTCTTTGGCTCAAGAAGCGCCTTGAAGCAGCTGGTGTCCGCAGCATTAATAACATCGTCGATGTGACCAACTACATCATGCTTAGCTGTGGTCAACCCATGCACGCCTTCGACTACGAAAAAATTGGCGGGCAAAAAATTTCGGTGCAGCTTACTGAAAAAGAGACGACATTAAAAACCCTCGACGGCGAAAAGCGGAAGATTCCTGAAGGAATCCTCATGATCTACGACCAGACAAAACCAATCGCCGTAGCAGGAGTCATGGGAGGAGCAGAATCAGAAGTGCAAGATCAGACCCGCCATATTCTTTTAGAAGCAGCCGATTTCAATTCATCTGTTGTGCGTCGCGGAAGCAAAGGACTGAATTTACGAAGCGAATCTTCTAGCCGATTTGAACGGGGAATCGATCATGAAGGTGTCACCAAAGCTCTCGATCAAGCTGCCTATCTCATCCAAAAAGTTGCTGGAGGAGAAATTGCTGAAGGAATGATCGACGTTATTCCCAAACAACGGAAAGAAAAAAAAATCAAATGCCGGATTCACCGTGTCAATGAAATTTTAGGAACCACCCTAAGTTACAGTGAAATCGAATCTTTCCTTCATCGACTTGAAATGGACGTCGACACAACCGACGAAGAAATTTTCGAAGTGACCATCCCTTCCTATAGAAATGACATCCATCAAGAAATCGATCTTATCGAAGAAATTGCTCGGATCTACGGCTACAATAATATCGATAAAGGAGAAGGTCGGGTTATCAACTCCCCTATTCCTCATACCCCGATGTATCTCGTTGAGCAAAAAATGCGTACACTTCTCTTGCGTGAAGGATTACAAGAGTTTTTAACTTGCGACCTGATCAGTCCCAAACTTTCCGAGCTCTGCTTGGAAAAAGGCTCTTCCGATCTTAAAGCCATAGAAGTTTTACATCCGAGCTCTGTAGATCAGTCCATTTTGCGGACCTCCCTCTTACCAGGTCTATTGCAAGCAGTCAAACACAACTTTGACCGGCAAACACACGACATCTCGGCTTTCGAAATCGGACGGGTTCACTTCAAACTTGAAGAACACTTTCACGAGAGGACTTCTGCTGCCCTTGTGATGACTGGAAAACGCAATCCCCATTATTTCGAAGGGAAAGGGGCCCATGTCGATTTTTTCGACCTCAAAGGAATTTTAGAAAATGTCATCGTTGGGTTTGGCATTCCCATGCCAACCTTCTCACCTTCACATCTCAAGAGTTTTCATCCTGGAAAGCAAGCAGCCCTTCATGTAGGCTCCATTCGCATTGGAGTCTGCGGCGAAATCCATCCCGAACGGTTAGAAACACTTGACATTGATAAACCAGTTCTATTTGCACAGCTCGATCTGCACGATCTTTTTGAATTGCAAGGAGGTTTCACTCAAATGGCGCCTCTCCCACAGTTTCCTGACTCAGATCGAGACCTCACTCTTACCCTTAAAAAAGAGATTCCGATGGAGAAAGTAATGAAGCACTTGCGCGAGTTTAAATCAAAGCTACTGAAAGACTTCTTCCTCCTAGACCTCTATGAAAGTGATAAAATTGGAGCTGATTTCAAAAACATCACCCTCCGCTTCACTTATCGGGATGATGAAAAAACTGTCGAGCAAGCTCAAGTCGAAAAGGAGCATGAGCGCTTAGTAGAGACTCTAAAAAACCTCTCCTAACTTTTTGAGATTTCAGAGATTTCACTTTTCGGTTTATCTTCATTTCCCGAAATGCTAAGATGTAAAAATCGAATCATAACTCAATGAGGTCTGAGGTCAAACTATGAAAAGGTTAATCCCATATTTCCTCCCAGTGCTMGCTCTCTTCACGGTGGGATGTCATAACTCAAATCACGACAAGGATGAACAGGTCGTCTCAAAGCGCTATATTCATAAATACGGCTATGATGTTTCAAAAGAAGAGTGGGAAACAGCAACTTACCCTGGGCAAGTCATCACAACTTTGCGCAATGGGATCACTGTAACTGCCTCATATGAAGATGGAATGCTTCATGGACCAACGACATACACTTATCCTCATTCTAACTCTCTCGAATCACTCAACATCTATGAGCGTGGTAATCTTGTGAAAAAGACCTCTTATACTTTAAGAGGAATCCCCTTCAAGGAAGAAGTTTTCATGTCTCCTTCTCACCATAAAATCACGAAGTGGTACACTGCTGGGACGCCTCTGAGTGTTGAAGAATACCACAACAGTGAGCTTCTTGAAGGAGAGTACTACAACAAAAACAATGAAGTCATCGAACGTGTTAGAAAAGGAGCTGGAATACGCCTGACTCGCGATCAGCACGAAAAGGTCATTGCTAAAGAAACTATTGAAAATGGATACCCCATCCTTCGTGAAACTTTCCACCCCCATGGTGTGCCCCATACCATTGTCTCACTTTCTGGCGGAAAAATTCATGGCGAGAAAAAAGTTTACGCTCCATCAGGTGAGCCGATCTCTTGTGAAAATTATCGGCATAACGTCTTGCATGGCCCTGCAACTTACTACCAAAACGGATACCGTTACCTTGAAATCAATTACCGCAATGGGGTGAAACATGGCACAGAACGGCACTTTGTCGATGGAGAAACCATCGTCGAAGAAACCCAGTGGTATGATGGATTCAAACACGGCACCTCCATTGTTTACTTTGATGGGATGTCGAAAACACGTTACTTCTACAACAACGCTCTTGTCTCTAAAGATCGCTATCGCGAACTGATCGAGCAAGAAGAAAACATTGCAATTATGAATGATCGAGCAAAACGACTCGACTAATCTTCTATTGGATGCCTCGCTAGAGGCATCCAGTCCTTCATTTGGGGTTTCTTTTTACCTCGAAGGTAACACTATCTCACGCATTACCCTCTTTGACTCGCCCTCTTTCTACTGCAATATTTACGGGAAATCACCACTAAAAACTCAAATTCTCAATTGGATTCAAACTTACCTTAAGAAACAAGAGCCCCCGCCTCTTCCTCTTGATCTATCCCATCTTTCGACTTTTACCCGAAAAGGACTCCTAGCTATCCAAAAAATCCCCTTCGGCTCTACTGCCTCCTACCAAGAGGTTGCACGTAAAGTCGGAGATCCTAAAGCAGCCCGTGCGATCGGAAATGTCTGTAACCGGAACCCCTTTCCCCTTGTGATTCCCTGTCACCGTGTGATTAGCGCTAATCAATCGATAGGTGGCTTTGGCTACTCTTTGGAACTAAAAATGAATCTCTTAGCTTTTGAAAACAAAATTCCTACTAGCCCTGAAGAAATTCCTGAAAAATGAAAAAATTCGCACAGGAATACAGGCAAAAACTCAAAAAACACAGAGCATCCTTTTAAGTAAGCAGCTTGGGTACACATGGAACTTGTTAACCTGAACTCTGGGTTTATTTTGCTTAGTCTCAGGAGAGGAAGTTCTCTTAAATTCTCGGTATTTTTGCCGATGGAAAGGGCCAAACGGTCCTTTTTGAGGCAAAAAGGGTGAGAAGAAAGAGAAAAATCCCTGAGAATGAGTGAAAGAAACTCAGAGTTCAGGTTGTTAATATCCATCCATTTGAAGATGCATGCGAAAGAATTGCTTGCATTTTCATGAATGCCGAGCTCAAACGCTGGGGATATCTCACCGTTGTGATTTTAGATGATACTACTTTCTCTAAGAGAGAGGGTTTCCTAGTCATATGCATAAAAAATTAACGTAGATACAAGATAAATGCAGATGCAAAACTGGTGTTATCTTACTGTATTTCTTCCATTTAAAACACCTGTTCTCCAGGCAAGTTGAAATGAAAAAAAACTCATTTTTTTTTGAAGTTTGGCACATTTTCCGCATATGAATAAATGAAAACATTACATCAATTGTTATGTGAGGGGGAAATGGACCAAGACAAACTGTTAAAGAAGATTGCGAMGCTCGAATCCTTATGCGATCAGCTTCAGTCTGAAATGAATTACCTCGATCAGCTGCTTGTAGAAGTAGGCTTCGAAGAAGGACTTAAGACCTTGAAGGCCGCTGCTATCGAATTGATCGATAAGAAAAAACACACTGATTAGTGGGGATATTTTTGCTTCTCTTCAAAGGGAAGTTTGCGGAAGGGCTTAGGCTTCTCCTGCGGAGTCGCTTCGCGACGACGAGGAGCATCTATGCACTCTGACGAGCAACACCCTAGGAACTTTTTGCAGCATTCGATACAACACAAAAAGAGTGCGTTACAATCCATGTTAGCACAATTATAGCAAGAATCTGTCTTGGTATGGCAGTGGCGACACTCACCAATCGTCTCATTTGGCTCATCTGCAATGGGAACCACTAACCGATCATCAAATACGAAAAGATTTCCCTTCCAATGGTCATTCCCGACCTCTTGACCATATTTGATCACTCCACCTTCTAGCTGATAAACCTCATCAAACCCTTCCTCTTTCATCAAACAAGAGTAAAGCTCACACCGAATTCCTCCAGTGCAGTACATGAGAACCCGAGTTTTTTCGGGATCGTACTTCTTTTTAAGCTGTTTTACTGAGTCGGGAAACTCACGAAACGTCTTGAAATCAGGCTTTTCAGCTCCTTCAAAGTGGCCAACTTCCCATTCATAATCATTGCGGACATCTAGAACGATGGTATTTTTGTCCTTCTCATCGAGCATTTTCTTCCACTCGGCAGCTGTTGCATGCTTGCCCCCTTTAGCATAGTCGACCTTTTGATCGAGAGCGACTAGTTGCTGACGGTACTTTACAGTCTTTTTGGGGAATACATGTTCATGATGGTGGTGGATTTTGATGTCGGTACCTTTAAACCGTTCATCTTCTAGAAACCAATCAAAAAAAGCATGAGCATGAGGCTCAGCTACGCTCATTTGCGCATTGATTCCTTCCTCATTGATATAGATTCGACCTACCACATCATGCGTATCGAAAAACTGCTTAAACTCCTTCACAAGAGCGTTAGGGTCTTCAAGAGGTTTAATAAGATAAAATGCGAGTACAAGATAATCCATGCTAAGCAGATTATCTCAGTTGGAAAAATAAATCAAGCAAGGGCTGCTTGCTTACGATCGATATCTGCAAGTCGTCCTTTTAGCATTTCAATCTCGCCTTGAAGCAATCGTACCTTATTATGAGGCGTCAAAAGATTGTCATGCTTAGGATCGACTCCGAGTCCTTCCTCAAGATATTTCTCAAGCTCTTGAAGGCGGAGGTTAAGATGCTCTTTTTGAGCTGCATAGAATTTGTTTTGAACATCGAGTTGCCGCTCAGGGTCCATATGTTCAAGCCGAGTCCGTATAGTTTGAAACGATTCGTTACACTTAGCAGTGAGCTTTTTGACTTCTTCTTCGCTTAGGTTTGATTGCTTTGAAAGTCGATGAAACCTGTTAAGTAATTGATTTTCAATATCTTGATACTCAGCAAATAGCTTCATATCAAGAAAATTTCTTCTCATCAAATCACGGGCAATGACCCTTGTTTCAAAAGCTAAGGCTTCCCAAGATATTTTACTCATGCCAATTTGATCCTCACTTCACTGGATGTCTGGCTCCCCAATTTGATTATATCATATTTTCAAATAAAAAATCAAATCCATATCAATCTGATTATAAATAACTTATATATTTTTTATTCTTTCCCCCTGTTGGAAATTCCCCTTGTCCAAAATTCCCTAGATGAATTACGATGGATTGTTTCACAATTGGCCTGAGTTATAAGGAGAAAGAATGTCACGCTACACTGGCCCCAAAAACCGCATCGCAAGACGCTTTGGAGTAAACATTTTTGGACGCTTACGCAATCCACTCTTGCACAAGCCCAATCCTCCTGGAGTTCACGGAGCAAAACGACGCAAAAAATCAGACTACGGTGTTCAGCTAGAAGAAAAGCAAAAGCTTAAAGCTGTTTACGGAATGCTAACAGATAAACAACTCCTTCGTTACTACCACGAATCAGTTCAGAAACAAGGGAACACTGCCCACCTTCTTCTCGAGCGCCTCGAGTGCCGTTTAGATAACATCGTTTATAAGCTAAAATTAGCTTCGACAATCTTCCAAGCACATCAGCTTGTGTCTCATGGACATGTTCTAGTTGACGGCAAGAAAGTCGATGTCCGCTCATTCTTAGTGAAACCAGGAATGACGATTTCGATTAAAGAAAAATCACATAACATGAAAGTTGTCAAAGATGCTGTGGCAAATACTTCTCGCGAAGTTCCTGAGTATCTTTCATTAGATGACAAAAAAATGTCTGGGCAACTTCTTTCAATTCCACAAGTCGAACAGATTGTGCTTCCATTGCCAATCAACATCGCTCTTGTTTGCGAATTCTTAGCCCACACTCACTAATCTACTAAAGCTACAGAAAGCATACTTGCTTTCTGTAGCTCGTTTGAGTTAACCTCATGCGAAAAAATAGCTTAAGTTTATGATGCCTGCAGATCAATTGCTAATTGGCGCCCATACTTCGATCAGTGGAGGGGTTCATCAAGCCCTCCTAAGAGGAAAGCAAATCGGAGCGACAACCATTCAAATTTTCACCGCCAACCAAAAACAATGGGTTGGGCGTCCCATCCCAGAAGAAGAAATAGCTCTATGGCATGAAACGCTTGCTTCTCTCAATATCAAAAAAGTTATGAGTCATGACAGCTACCTCATTAACCTCGGTACACCCAAAGAAGATAACTTGGCCAAAAGCTTAAACGCCTTTGAAGCAGAAATCAAACGGTGCTTAGATTTGAAACTGAGCTTTCTCAATTTCCATCCTGGTGCTGCAACAGGTGATACTGAAGAAAACTGTCTCAATCGCATTGTTGAAAGCTTGCTCAAGATGGAGCCTTTATTCGAGCAAAACTCTGGTCTCACTTTGCTCATTGAAGCCACCGCAGGACAAGGCACTTCTGTCGGACATCGGTTTAAGCACCTCGCGCATATCATTCAAGGAGTCAAAGGCAAACTCCCAATTGGAGTCTGTATTGATACCTGTCATATTTTCTGCGCAGGATATGACATTCGCAATCAAGAAGCCTGGGAAAAGACTTTAACAGAATTTGACCAAGTGGTGGGTCTTGATTATTTGCAGGCCCTCCATGTCAACGACTCTAAACATCCTTTAGGATCGCGGAAGGACCGGCATGAGTCGCTTGGAAAAGGTGAAATCGGCGCCGAAGGATTTCGGGCCATGATGCAACATCCTAAATTACGTGAAATCCCTAAATACTTGGAAACGCCCCATGGAGACACAATGTGGAAAGATGAAATCGCCCTGCTTAGAGAGTTTGCAGGATAGAACCAAAATCAAGGCGATTTTAGAAGCTGAAGAATCTGCAATTCTTGGAAAAAATGTCACAGTCTGCGGCTGGATTCGGACAGTTCGCGATCAAAAGTCTTTTGCCTTCATCGAAATCAGTGACGGCTCATGTTTTTCAACCATCCAAGCTGTTGCGGATGCCAAGCTTCCCAGCTATGAAGCAAAAATCGCAGAGCTTTCAACTGGGGCTGCTATTGCCATTAGTGGAGAAGTTGTTAAAAGCCCCGGAAATAAGCAAAAGTATGAAATTCAAGTCAGTTCAATTGAGCTCTTTGGCACCTGCCCAAATGATTTCCCTCTTCAGAAAAAACGGCATTCATTTGATTTCCTCCGCAGCATTGCCCATCTCCGCCCTAGAACGAATACGCAAGGAGCTGTCGCCCGCGTCCGCAGTCGACTCGCCTACGCAACACACCGTTTTTTTCAAGAGCGCGGCTTTGTTTACCTCCAATCTCCGATCATCACCGCTTCAGATTGCGAAGGAGCAGGAGAACTCTTTCAAATCACCACACTCAATTTAGATAATCCCCCTCGTGACAAAGGTAAGATCGACTACAAACAAGACTTTTTTTCCAAACCTGCTTTTCTCACTGTTTCAGGTCAGCTCAATGCTGAAGCTTATGCAACAGCTCTCTCAGATGTTTACACTTTTGGCCCAACATTCCGAGCAGAAAACTCGAACACCTCACGCCATTTGGCCGAGTTTTGGATGATCGAACCTGAAATGGCTTTTGCAAATTTAAACACCGTTGCTAATCTCGCGGAAGATTATCTCAAATGTTTGATCCAAGAAGCTCTAAGCTGCGATCAAGACATGCAGTTCTTCAATGAACATATCGATAAAGGGATCATTGAACGTTTGCAACACGTTCATGACTCCCCATTTATTCGTATGACTTATACCGAAGCCATCGACATTTTGAAAAAGTCAAACAAGCCCTTCGAATACCCCGTTGAATGGGGATCTGATTTGCAGTCAGAACATGAGCGATACATTGCCGAAGAGTATTGCAAAAAACCAGTCATTCTCACCAACTATCCCAAAGAGATCAAAGCCTTTTACATGCGCAATAACGAAGATGGAAAAACCGTTGCTGCGCTCGACGTTCTCGTCCCAAAGATTGGAGAAATCATTGGAGGAAGTCAAAGAGAAGAAAGATACGACATTTTGACAAAAAAAATCGAAGCGATTGGTCTTGACCCCCACGCATATGCTTGGTATCTCGACCTCCGCAAATATGGAACTGTTCCTCATGGTGGCTTTGGATTAGGTTTTGAACGACTTGTCCAATTTGTCACTGGTATCGAGAATATCCGAGATGCCATCGCATTTCCCCGTGTTCCCGGTCAATGTGAATTTTAACACTCAAAATAGAGAAAGTATGTCAGCTATTAATAACAATAATCGAAATTGGTGGATTCAGGCTGCAAATTTAGAGGGATTCGATGGACCTGTCCATCCGAAGGATAAAGTCAACGAAGGACCGAAGCTAAAACCAATCTCCGAGGTAGATGARGATAGTTTTTYCCTCCTTGAACAAGCAAATGTTGAGCAAAAAAACTTACCTGGTAAGCTAGAAAAGAAAAAATGACCCTACAATCAGAAATTTCCTTTGAGGAATTTACAAAAGTCGAACTTCGCTCAGGAACAATCGTTAAAGCAGAGCCATTTCCCAAAGCGCATAAGCCTGCTTACAAAATTTGGGTCGACTTCGGCTCAGAAATTGGAACGAAACAAACTTCTGCTCAAGTCACAATCAACTACACTCTGGAAAACCTAATTGGTAAAAGAGTGATTGGTTGTGTCAATCTTGGGACAAAAAATATCGGAGGGTTCACATCCGAGTTTCTACTTGTTGGTTTTGAAGATGAAGGAGGAGCTATCTCTTTAGCAACAATTGATTCAGACGTCCCAAATGGGAAAAAATTGCACTAACGTCTTGCTACGCTAACTAAGATTAGCTTTGACTTTGACGAAATTTTTGAATCAAAAATTCTGCAAATTGATCCAGTTCTTTTCCAAAAGCTTGAAGGTTCTCTTTTTGTTTTTCCTTTGAAAATCTTTTCTGACACAAGCCCCCTATAGGAATTAGGCGATCTTCATACAAAATTAAAGTTACTAATCTCAATTGAGAATCTTCTCTGTAAAATTCTTCTAGTAAACTCCAAATAGGCAGAAATAAATTGTCTTTCGCTTCATTTATTTGGTCCCAAACATTCCAAATTTCCTGTCTCTTTTTTTCAAATTTCATCTGAATCTCTTCAATCACAAAAAGAGACTTGCTACCATTGAATTCTATTAATTCATTTTCGATAACATCGGCTTCATTGCAAAGGATCTCTTTTTCTTCGTAAAGCTTTGATATCGATTCAATTTTATCTTTTTCAGGCAAAAAGGCTATCCATGGATATGCTAGGCCATGATCTAGATGCCCTTCGCAAGATTGAACGGTGGAATAACCTAAAAGATTCAGAACTATGATAGCTTTTTTTATTCCCTCATCTACTGGCATACCTCTGCCGTCTCTTATCTCTTCAACAAACGCTTCCATTTTTTCCCAAGCCATCACCTGAGATGAAGAAAGCTCTTTTGGCAATTCTCCGAAAAGAATAGTTTGCAAACCTGTAAGGAAGAAGATTTTGATCATCAAATTTTTCATATTTGAAACCCTACCTTTCTCCAAGACGACTGTATATAAGAAGCTAAGTATATCTTCGTATCCTCATATGGAGATATCGTAGAATTGCCATTTATTGAAGCATAACTTGCTACCATCATTCCCTCATTTTTATTAAGTGAATCTCATAGGATTTTACGTTAAAACAAAAACAAGTAAAAGATAATGTTTTGCGCATAAATTGCATCAATTGAAAGCCTCCAAAGAGCTGGCTTCATCATTTTTAAGGAAAGCTACAGGCAACTGCATTAACTTCTTGCTAGAAAAACTCCAAACATCTATAAAAGAAAATCATAACCTCCCGGTTAATAGACTTTCTAATGATATCACGAACAAATGCGAATGAAAAAAATAACAGTTTTAAACTTAGCTGCTCTGCTTACTCTCACGATTTCAGGGTTTGCAACAGTCTCCAATGAAGCCCAGCTCAATGCTGCGATTAAAGATGTTAACGATGGAAGAATTCCAAGCGTGAAAATCATTGAGGACATCCAATTCTCTGAATCTCTTCACCCTTTGAATATTCAATCTGATCTCACTCCTAACCAAGCTCCTCTCCTCATCGAAGGGAATCATCACACTATTAAARCAACCTCTGAAAAGGCCCGAGGTTTCTTTGTCATTGGCCATGAACAAGGGAAAACAACAACCATCCGTAATTTAACAATTGACTCGGCTGTCGCAAAAGGAGGAAATGGACAAGATGGCGGTGGTGGTGGTGGTGGTCTTGGCGGCGGAGTTTTCGTTGGAAAAGATGCTCATGCTATTTTAGAAAATGTCCATTTTGTCAATTGTCAAGCTGTTGGAGGCTCGTCTACTGCTGAAAATACCATGGGAAGTGGTGGCGGCGGTGGCCTTGGTGGTGACGGTGGTAAAGGTCACTCTTCATCTTACGGTGCTGGTGGTGGTGGTGGTCTTTTTGGACATGGAGGCGACGCAGGTTCCTATTCTGGAGGTGGCGGCGGCGGCCTTGTTGAAGATGGTAAAAGTGGCTTTAAAGTCAAAGGTGGAAATGGGGGACACAGCTCCACAAGTAACAATCTAGGCATGGGGGGTGAAATGGACACGTGCGGAACCCATGGAGGTTATGGAATGGGTGGCGGTGGCTGCGGACGACTTGATACCCACGGAGGATCTGGCGGAGACGGTGGATTCGGTGGCGGTGGCGGTGGCGACTCGTTTGCTGGAGTTGCCGGTAAAGGAGGCTACGGTGGCGGCGGTGGCGGTGGTGGTCACGGTTACATGAAAAATTTCCCAGGGGGCGATGGAAATGACGGTGGATTCGGCGGCGGCGGCGGTGCTGGCGGCGGAGATTACCAAAATAGTAAAGGTGGAACTGGTGGATCAGCAGGATTCGCAGGAGGTGGTGGTGCTGGTGGCCCAAATGGTGGAACGGGCGGTCTAGGGTTTTTTGGCGGCCGTGGCTCGAATGATGGAGGTCTTGGCGGCGGCGGTGCTGCAATGGGAGCATCGATCTTTATAGAGAATGGTGGGTCAGTTGTCATTAAGGATACAGCAAGCTTTACAAATAGTTCTCTTCAAGGGGGAGCAGGCTTTCAAAAAGGCGAAACACATGGAACCGATATTTACATGCAGTCCGGTGGACAGATTACTTTCGATCTCCAAAAAGACCTCTCAATCCCCACCCCTATCGAAAGCGAGCGAGGAAATAATAAGAGCGGAGGGGTGATTAAACACGGACCTGCAACATTGATCCTCACAGGAGAAAATACTTATACGGGTAAGACAGAAGTTAAAAAAGGAATCCTTAAACTCAATGGTTCTATCGAAACTCCTGTGATTCTTCATGGAGGAAAATTTGGAGGCGAAGCTCAAGTCCTCTCTGATGTCAATAACCACTTARGAGTTTTAACCAATGCCTACGGCGACGTACACGTCACGGGCGATTATTCACAAGGCTCAGATGGAACGTATGATGTTAGACTCAACCATGAAATAACACCAATGCTCCATGTAGATGGAACGGCTTTCCTCGACGGAATACTTCAAATTAGTGCACCTGATATACCTTTTGATGCAGGAACCGAATTTCAAATCTTGTTAGCAAATAAAGGGCTTGTTGGTGAATTTAGCTCAATCAAAATGCCGTTTTCCCCTTACGGAACACCCCTCTTCATACCCTATTATTCAAACAATCAACTTGTTTTAATTGCTCAGCCTTTCAATTTTATCAGTCGAGATTCCGTAAAATCTGGAAATCCAAAAAAGACTCTCGATTACATCTGTAGCTTATTTCCGTTAACGCCCAATTCAGATTTATCTCTAGTTGTCACCTCTCTTGCCTTCCTCTCTCCTGAAGATCTCAGCAAAGCTCTCGACCAGTTGAACCCCGCCCTTTATGGCAGCTTAGAATGGATGAACCTTGATCATACGACTGCAATCTTTTCAATGGTGACCAACCATCTTACACACTACAACTGCCCGCCTGCTGGAGTCTGCAAAGACAGTTTGAATCATGTTTGGGTTGAACCCTACGGCTACTGGAATGAATACGGAAAACTCAACCAAATCCGCGGCTTTGATTCAGATGAAATTGGCTTTGTTCTAGGATATGATCGAAAAATTCAAGATTTTTTCATTGGAGTACTTGGTGGGTATTCTTATACCGAACTCCATTATGATCAAGATTCTGGCGGTGGAAACTACCACGCCGTTTTTGGTGGCCTCTATGGCACTTACCTCGCCCCCTTTCATCTTTCGGTTGATTCTGCAGTCATTCTTGGCGGCAACTTCTATGACTTAGACCGGAGAATCCACTATGGGGATGGAAACATCAGTCGAACAATTTCCCGCTCAGCGAAGAGCGATCACAATGCCTTCACTTTTGGAGCACACTTTGGGCTCAATTACGACTTTGAACAATTTTCCGCACCTGTCGGTCTTCTAGCAAGCGTTGACTATTCATACCTCAACCAAGACCAATTTGAAGAAAGTGGCGCCGATAGTTTAAATCTCGTCGTCAACGATCAGGTTTCAAGCATGCTCCAAACCGAGCTTGGTGCATACTTTGCAAAAGTTTTTATCTTTACAACGCGTTGTGTCACGCCCTATCTAGGATTAAGCTGGATTGTAAAAATCCCTCTTAGTGATGGAGATATCCTCGCACACTTCCGGGGGCAAGACAAAAGTTTCAGAGTCGATACGACAAATGCCGCTGTGCAGTTTATCGCTCCAAAAGCAGCGATTAAATTCAGCACAAAAAAATGTTTTGCATTTACCCTTGAAGCCTTTGCTGAGCTCAGTGGTCAATATAAAAGCTATTTCTTAGGTGGCCGCTTCGAGAAAAAGTTTTAACTCTATTCTCCTTGAATTAAAAAATTTAAAACGATTTTTATTTATTAATTAGGGGGATATTTATGAGTTATTTAACAAACATTTCTCAAAACCGCTTTCTTGTTGAAGCTGGGTGCCATCTTGCTCTTGGCCTTATCTGTGCAAAGGCCTCTAGCAATCTTCGTTGGAAAGCAACAGGACTCCTATTAGGAAGTGCCAATGGATGCTCACTTAAATTGGCCGATTATTTAGGAAACTCTTCTGCATTTAGCTCTTGGTCTAAGATCATCCTCAAATGCTTGACTTTTTCTGCTACATCATTTTTGACGGCGCAGCTTGCAGCTCAGATAAAATCAGCGACTATTTTCACTTGCGCAGGTTTAAGTTTACTAACCGACTTCGTGTTGAAGCATTTTATTTTCACATCCCTCCAAACTCAGTCTTTTCCGGCTACTCCTCAAACTTCCACCACTTCCGCAAGATCTTCGACATCCAGCGGGCTAGTCAACATCGAAAAAGCGTACCACGAAGAAACTCTCGAACTTCTAACTCCCGCAATTTTTTCTACCACCCAACTACTTTTAGACGGTCTTTTTGCCTGGTTTCTCTCTTCAGAATTTCCAAATGGAATGGACAAAAATTCTGAAAATGCCTATTTCTATGTTCATTTTTCCCATGTACAATTAGTTCGCCTTGACGGGACTCTCCTTAAGAATCCAATAGAACCTATAAAAGAACAAAATTTCCTTCTCATGGAATGCCTCAGGTACAATACTCTTCAGGACGTTCAGACAAAGACTCAAGCTGCAGTAGAGAACTTTCTAGATCATCATGACCATTTACCCAAAAAACTCATCCTTCCTATTGGAGGAACTGCAAGGATCGGAGGGATTGGCCATACAGCATGCTTAGTGATTGAACCAGAAGGCAATAATTTCAATGTCACAGGACTAGACTCTTTGAGCAGCTCATCCACTTTTGGTTGGCATGAAGCTGCAACGGGAATTCAGCAAGCTCTCCAAAATCATTTCCCTTCTTCAACAGTGAGGGTCATTGGGAATAACTGGTGCCAAAACAATGCAATGAAATGCGGCGTGCATGCTTTAAAAAATATTCTTTTTGCCGCAGATTATCCTGGTCCTCTTTTTAACCTCGTGGCAGAGGTTAACACGGGAGGATCTCCCCTACTAGGACTTGCATCTCGAACAGATAAAGAGCTAAAAGACTCTAGCGAAGCAATGCAAAGAGAAATCTATCTTGTGTTTGAGAAAATTTATAAGATGAATCCCGGAAAACTTTTCATAAAAACCACTCAGGGTAATTTTCCTCTAAAAATTCATGAGAGCCAATTTAAAAAATTTACCGAAGGCACGCCCTAAATAAACCCAGAATTCAGGTTAAATAACCTGAACTCTGGGTTTATTTTGCTCACTCTCAGGAGAGAAAGTTCTCTTAAATTCTCGGTATTTTTGCCGATGGAAAGGGCCAAATAGTCCTTTTCGAGGTAAAAAGACTGAGAAGAAAGAGAAAAATCCCTGAGAATGAGTGAAAGAAACCCAGAGTTCAGGTTAAATATGGACTTTTTTCTTTTCGCCTTGATCCATCTTTCCTAAAACAAGCCCTCCTAATCCAAGAAGTAGAGCTGCAATAGAAACAACCGTTCCCAGATAGGGAATGAGTGTCAGAAGGTAGTAAACGATAAGAGCAAAAGCAAAGTAAAGCCTTCGGTGCTTGTTAAAGTCAAACCGACAGAAAATATGTTTGGCAAGCCAGATGATTGAGAAGATCTTTGCCGTGTAAAAACTGATCACGTTAATGGCAAGCAAGGTCAAGGCAAAAGGAACTCCAACAATCGTGATGAGAAGGGCTAAAAATAGAAGGGGTAAAATAATGACGATCACAATTCCTGCTAGAAGAGAAGGAAAAAGTTTGTGATTGAGGGCGTCAACAGCCCCGCTAATCCGCTGTGGAAAATAGCGCATCATAATAAGGGCAATCACAAGGGTATAGAAAAAGTTCATCACCAGTGCGGCAAATTTTGAGCCGATCTTCAGACTTTTAAAAACTTTACCGTGAAAAACGCTATAGAAAAAAGAAGGGTGATGGATCAGATCACCACCTATTTTGGCATGAGGGTCAATGACAGCATTCTTATTGCTCCAATACTCGACACCACCGTCAATTTTTGCTTTTGACGTGATGCGCATTGATGCAACGTATGCATAAAGTCTTCCTCCAATTCCGTCTGAAACGCGCAAATTTGAAGCATAGATGCGAGCATTGTTTGCAACAACAGATTCAATGTCAACATTCCCCGAGACTACCACGATATTCCGGCCAACTCTTGATGAAGGAGCGAATTCAATCGTTGCTGTCAATGCTGTGACATTGCGCCCAACCGTTCCCGAAATCGAGGCCTGTCCACTTAGGAGTCTGACATTTTTCGAGACCTTTCCTGAAATTTCAACACTTCCTCCTGCAACTAAAACATCTCCATTGACCACTCCATCAATGAACACTTGTCCTCCAAAAACATAGACATCCCCGTTGACTGTCCCTGACACTTCGACTGTTTTCCCATAAGCAAAAAAATCTTGGTTCACCACAGCTGTACTGGGAAGAACGACTACACTTGCTTCATCTTCATCGGAATCCACAAAAGCACAAAGAAAACTGGGAAGGAAAAGAAGCATTAGGGCAAAATGGAAAGCTTTTCGCATGCGGATACGTATCTCCATCGGGATTGCTGTTTACGATGAAACAGATCCACTTGTCTATGAACAATTTTTTCGAGCATAGTTTCGCATAGCTGGATTTCTTTTTCACTGGTCTTTTTAGATTGATTTGCCATTTGACCCAGGTCATCGATATTATAAAGTCGGATCTGGGGATGCTCAGCAAGAGTAGGATCAATGTTGCGCGGAACCCCCAGATCAAATAAAGCAACCTCGCACTTCGGAGAGGACCCTTGAATGATATACTCTCCGTGATACGTCCCAGAAATCACTGCATCGTACTTAAACCACTGCTTTGTAACATCCCACTTTTCAAGCTTAACAGAGGAAAAAGGTGTTTTATCTGTTCGCGTACAAAGAGTGAGATCTTCACATCCTTTACTCAAAAAATAGGACATGACACCGCGATTGATCACAGAGTTTCCAATGAAGAGAATCTTTTTTTTGCCTATCTTCAAACAATCAACTAATGAGTAAATGGTTGCTGGCAAGCGCGCCTGTGTCGGAAGAACTGCAGTTCGGATCTCTTTCCCAATCTTTAGTCCTTTTTGAAACATGTAATGAAGTGAGGGTGTGAGTCTGCGCTTTATTCGAGCCGATTCGTAGGAAACTTTAACCTGCCTTTGAATATCACTTTCTCCAAATATCAAACTGTCCATTCCGGAAATCACCCGTCCTAAATGAAGAAAACAATCGGAGCCAAAAAACGAGTAGAGATTTTGATCAAATGGATCTTGGATTTCTTCACGCAAAAGGCCTAAAATTTCGCTGTGGGCATCTGCTAAGTTGGGCGCTGAAAAGTAAAGTTCTGTCCGATTGCAAGTGGAAAGTAGTACATATTGAATGGGAAAAGACACTTGCTTTGCAATAAAAAGTTCGCGGCACACTTTGGCAACTTTTTCCCTTTGGGAAAGAGACGAAGAAAAGTGATTGATTCCGATGATTCCGACTTGCATAATTTCATATAGTATAAAAAAATTATATATAGTGAACATACCTCAGAATGTAAATATGAAAATCATCGCCCATAGAGGCGCTTCAATGGAAGCTCCAGAAAATACTCTTCCCGCTTTCAAAAGAGCGATTGAGCTTGGCTCTGATTACATTGAATGTGACATCCGATTAACAAAAGACAAAGTTCCCATTGTATTTCACGATGACAAAATCAACGAAACCCTAATTTCTGAACTCACATTTAACGAAGTCAAAAGTCAAAATGAAAACATTCCCACATTAGAAGAACTCTTAAGCCTTAAATTTAATAAAACAGGACTCATGATCGAAATCAAAAAGATAGATCCTTTATCTGATGTGGAAATCATTTATGACACGGTCAAGAAGAAAAAGTCTCCTCCTGATTTTTACTTGGGATCGATTGAAATTGACATTGCGACTTATTTGCATCAGTTAGACCCTGAATTACCCTTGATTGGCATTGTTGAATTAGAAGAACAACTCGATGAATTTCTGAAACTAAACCCTCAAGTGTTAGCGTTTCACTATCCCCTTCTAGATCCCAAGCGCATTGCATCGCTTCACGCAAAAAAGATCAAAGTCTGGGCATGGACAATTGACGACCCTCACTTTGAGATGGAAGGACTAGATGGTATCATCACCAATAATGTGGCTCACTTTCTGCAAACAAGATCTCCCGAATCAGATGCTCACTAAATCCTCTCCTTTGAAAAAAACGGTAAGCACGCTCTTTTGTCTTTATCTCTGAAAGGTCTGGAAAACGTTTTTCAAGAAGCTGCTCAAGCTTCTCTCTCTCCTCCTCTTGAGAAAAGGAGACCTCGAGAGATACGCCGGCCTTTTCCTTCAGGCGCTGCACAATAGCCTTAGGGCCTTGCCCTCGCCTCTTCTCGCGCTCGACGAACCCTTTAGCTTCCCTGACGTCGTTGATATATCCTTTTTCACGACAGACACCTAAAACAGCTTCTATCGCCTTTTCTTCAAAGTGTCTCTCTTTTAACTTCTTACGTAACTGGTTTTCAAGATATCCCTTCATCGCCAGTAGCTTATAGACATATCCTAAAGCAACTTGTTCTTCTAGCACTGAAAATAAGTCAGTTAGACTTTTTTTATCGGTGCACGTACGAATTTTTCTCAAATGTTTGGAATAGAGCTTCTTATCGAGCTTTTTCCACACTTCCCCTTCAACGATTATATTCACAAACGTCTGTTTTTCAACGTTTTCTATCTTAATCATAATTTCAACAAAACTTGATAAATTATTTATTTATAGCTATAATGGACATAGAGCTCAAGAAGAATCAAGAAGGGAGGATTTGAATGAGTGATACAGGTGTAACACCCGTAGAAGCCGTMGGTGAAAACTCGTCTCAATCAAACGGCTACGATGCTTATGACTGGTTCTACAACTCTGAGTACACACAGGGAATCAACAAAGGTACATCAGATTTTATGAATCAAGTGAATCAAGGTTCACAAGATGAACAGTACTATGAAGACCAAATTTCAGAAATTTGGGGCGGACCTGCTCAAAGCGACGTGAAATCATTCTAAATTCTCACCTTAATATTCAAGTTGATAAAGACTTATGCCCAAGATGAAGATCTTGGGCTTTTTTTTTTGCACCATCAATGATAAGGTAACAATTATTGAGAAGAGAGTTTCAGAGGTTTGCCATGGTAGATGTTTCAAGTGTTTCAGGTTCAGGTGGAACACATCCTAGCCAAAATATTCAAAATCAGCCTGCAGCTCCTGCAGAAGAAGCGGCTCCAACAAATGCTGCCGATTTTGATGCGCAGCAAGATGATGCGCTCAATTTCTTGCAACAGCAGCTCACGCAAGCCCTCGCCATGCAAAAAGTCAACTTGAGGTAACCCCATGTCAGATAGCAGCGGCGTCCCGCCTCCTTCATCGGGTTCATCTTCCCAATCTTCTTCTCAACAAGACCCTCTCCCCACTCAAATTCAAACGGGGATGAGTAAACCCTATGATATCAAAGGGGACACAGCCATCCGAAACTGGGCTAAACATTTCTATCCTGGAATGACAGAAGACCAACTTAATAAGTTCGTTCAGCAGTTTCTCATGACCATCTGCCAACAAATCAGTCAGCAGATCGGAAAAGAAATGCAAGAGCAGCGAAAACAAGCTCAAAAACTCAAAAGAGCCGAAGAAGGGGAAGATTAACCTTGCTTGAGATCTATTGATCTCTAGGGTATGATTCCTCTCATGAAAGGCTTTTTACAAAATAAACTTACCATTGAAGAAGACGAAATCGACCGTTTGGACAAACTCTTGGCCAAGCGTTTTTCCTCCTACTCTCGCACCTATTTTCAATACCTCATCGACTGTGAAGCTGTTCTTCTCAATGGGGAAGTCATTAAAAAGCGGTGCCGCCCGAGTCCAGGCGATCAAATCGAAGTCACCTTTCTCCCTGTAGAAGAGATCGACCTCACTCCTGAACCGATTCCGCTCGATATCCTCTATGAAGATGACCACCTAATCTGCATCAACAAGCCCCCGGGAATGGTCGTCCACCCTGCACCTGGCCATCCAAAAGGGACCTTTGTCCACGCTCTACTTCACCACTGCCAAGGAACCCCTCTCCCCGGAAAAGAATACCGCCCTGGCATCGTCCACCGTCTTGATAAAGAAACTTCTGG
Source organism: Simkania negevensis Z (assembly GCF_000237205.1). Classification (GTDB taxonomy): domain Bacteria; phylum Chlamydiota; class Chlamydiia; order Chlamydiales; family Simkaniaceae; genus Simkania; species Simkania negevensis. Next base: position 2,014,324 of record NC_015713.1, read on the forward strand.
TATTCTCATTGGTGCCAAATCGGTCGCAGCCCATCAAAAACTTATCGAACAGTTCAAAGGGAGAGAAATTGAAAAAGAGTACCTCGCAATCACTATTGGCCATCCTCAAGCCACAACCATCCACGCCCCCATCGGACGCCATCCTGTGCGGCGCAAAGAAATGACCATCTTAGAAACAGGAAAAGAAGCGACAACAGTCATCACTCCTCTTGCTAGAGGAGAGCATTTTTCGCTCATTTCAGCCAGACTCATCACAGGCCGTACCCATCAAATCCGCGTTCACATGAAATACAACAATACCCCCATCCTAGGAGATTCGGTCTATGGATCTCAAAAAATCAATGAAAAATACCAAATCCCCCGTCAACTGCTCCATGCTGCCAAGATCAAACTTGCCCACCCTGTCACACATCAAATTTTAAACTTATCAGCTCCTATACCTGAAGATATGGAAAAGGTATCAGAAGATTTTTTCCTTCAACCTCTTCTAAAATAGCCCCTTAAAACTTTTCTCAAGAAATTTATATCGCGTAATATCCTCCAATTTTCTAGATTTATATGTATGATTGTAGTATCATAGAAACGTGAAGGCAGCCTATTGTAACTTCTATTCTGAATTTTGAACGAAGGATCGCACCATGAAAGAATTTGTGGAATACATTGTCAAAAACCTCGTCGACAACCCAGACAAAGTGAAAATCAACGAAATTGGAGGGTCCCAAACTCTCATCATCGAACTCAGTGTTGAAAAATCCGATATCGGTAAGATCATTGGAAAAAAAGGTAAGACGATCAATGCAATTCGCACACTGCTCATGTCTGTTGCCAGCCGTAATGGAATTCGAGTCAACCTCGAGATTCTAGAAGAAGGTGGAGCTCCAGTCGAAGCTTAAAAAAATCATTTAAAGGTGTGCCTAAAGCACACCTTTTCTTTTTTCACTCTCTATGTTAGAATTTTTTCCAGAGAATTTTTTTTTGGAGAGAAATATGTCAACACAACATTACGTTGGAGTAGATGACCGAAAAGGACAATCTGTTCAGGATCTTCGACAGTTTTGGGATCCTTCGCTCAAGAAAGAAGAACCAAAGCTTACGTTTTTTCAAAAAGTAGATCAAAGCATCCATGAAATACCCTACTGGATTAAGGCATCATTTATYGCATCCCTCATCATACTSGAGGTCGCCTTGGCGTTTCAGCTCTTAGATGGTTGWGCCTACYGGTATAGAGTCTCGCACCCCTCCACAGATATCTTCTGCTTGCCTGTCAATTCCTTCCTGAGTTGGTGTGCATCAGAGCCCTACWGCAAACCCTTGGCACAAGCGATTGGTTGGCTCCGCTAAAAATCGAAGCGTGCGGTCACCGTCAAACCATGCAAGAAGAGATCGCCAGAGCCTGCTGAAGTTCCTGTAATAAACATGTCGTTGAGCTGACGGATCATGTTTTGTGACCATAGATAATTGAAGTCATATGTGGCCGCAAGGCTAAGATGGTATGCATTGGTCCCAAAGTAATGTCCCCATCCAAAACCAAGGCTTGCTTCAAACATCGGTCTCAGAGTGTTCACATCATGATCAGAATACTTTACCCTCGCAGCTCCACTTGTGATTGCACTTTCAGAGTGTTTGACGCAATTATACTGTGTATAGAGCAGGCTTGTTCCCACGTGGCCCAATCACCCATGAATATGAACAGTTTCTCGATTTAACTGGTTCGGAAACAGAGTTGACATTTACAAGAGTCAAATGAACGAGGAGCGAAGTCCGACATAAGGCTTAAGTGTCAAATACCCCCCTGATAAGAAGCGCAACTGAGTGTCGCATTTGGCGGCAGCAAAATCCGTTTACGCCGTTATAATTGATGAGCCATGAAATCTTTAGGAGAGGATTTCTGGCAATTTTTCAAGAGCTTTTTCAAAAGGTAACGCTGTGATGTTATCTAGATAAAGGGTTTCCTTTCCTCCATATAAGATATATGACTTCGCTTCTGGATAATCTTCTTTAAAGAGTTTAAGAGACTGCAAGTCCGCAGAAGATAGCATTTTTGATCTCTTGACTTCAAAGGCATAAATCCCTTTTTCTCCATAAAGAACAAAGTCGACTTCATGTTGTGTTTGTGTCCTCCAAAAGTAAATCGTATAACCTAACCCAAAGTAATCATTTATTCCTCTTAAATGCTCAAAAACTAAGGTTTCTAAGGCAGCTCCTTCAGCTTCTTCAGGTTTATCAAAAGGTCCCATTGGGCGAAGTGCACGGTAAATTCCCACATCAAAAAAGTAAAACTTAGAATGACCGATCAACTTGCGTTTTGCTCGTTTTGAAAAAACTGGAACTTTTGTTGCTAGAAGTAAATCTTCCATAATAGAGAAATATCCTTCCATTACCTTACGAGAAATCTGAGATTCTCTCGCAACAGCAGAAATATTGAGTACGCTTCCTTGAGAAAAACTAGCGATTTCCAAAGCTTTACTGAAGCTGTCTAGACGTCGCGTCAATCCCTCTTGCATGACTTCCTCACGCAAATAAGTTGTCACATAAGAAGAAAGATAATCGGCGGGAGGAATATTTTTTGCAAAAATTGTAGGAAGGAGACCGTATTTTAAGACATGGTCTAAAGAAAAGTCCTTGCCTACCTCCTGAATCAACAGGGGGTGCATCGTGTATACGAGCGCACGACCAGCTAAAAGATTGACTCCTTTTTGTTTTAATTTTCGAGCACTAGAGCCTGTCATCCCAAACCGGTATCCTTTTTCTTCGATCAGGCGATGGACTTCATTGAGTAACTCAGGAATGCGTTGGACCTCATCTAGAATAATCCAATCGTCAAAATCCTCTGGAATCCTTTCCCGAATCAGAGTGGGATTTGAAAGAAAGGTTCTAAAAGTTTCATAGTCCAGAAGGTCAAAATAAAGGGCTTTTGGAAAGGCTTGACGAATCCAGTGAGTTTTACCCGTTCCGCGAGGGCCAAAAAGAAAGAAGCTGGTTTTCAATTGTTTATGTTTACCTAAGAGACGATTGTACATAACTTTTTTACCTTTTCTTTCCATTATACCATAATTTTTGGAACTTAAAAGTTAAATTTTTCATAAAATTTTTACCTTATAGGGACATTTTTCACGAAAAAAATTCCCTATCAGGCGCATTTTTTAACGTAGTCGACACTGAAAAAGAAAAAGCTTGAATCTGTAAACCTGAACTCCGGGTTTATTTTGCTTAGTCTCAGGAGAAAGAGTTTTCTTAAATTCTCGATATTTTCGCCAATAGGAAAGACAAAATGGTCCTTTTCGAGACAAAAAGGCTGGGAAGAATGAGAAAAATCCCTGAGGAGGAGTAAAAGATGCCCAGAACTCAGGTGAAATAAGGTGCTATTGGCTAAGTTTAGGAAGGAAGGGGGCAATCATTCCTTTACGGGAGTTGAGGCGGCCAGCGTCATAACGCAAGACAGCAATCGGAAGCTCTCCTTTCGCAGTCTTGGAATCGGGCATTTTCTGTGGTATTTTCAAAAAGCTTTCTTTGAAAATTTGAGAGAGCTCTTTAGCATTCTCACCAAGAAATTCTATGTTCCAATTTCCTATCGCTTGTATTTTGGGTGAACTCTTAAATGAACTCAAAAAGAGCTTCAGCTTTTCAGCAGCTCCATCAACAGGAGGAATCCAAATCCAAAGCTCATCTTGGTGCCAGTAAGAAATCTCTTTCCCTTTGAAAAGGTCATCAGCACTTGTTACCGTTGAAATCATATGGAGATGCAAGAGCTGTTCGTGATTACTTTCAAAGGCATTTTGCGCATTTTGGTACCAAATACGACGTAGTTCATTTGCATACGTTTCAAAAGTCGTGTAATTGCGTGCAAAAATCTTGGTTTGGCTGACGCGATTACCCATATTGAGTATTTTGGTATCGCTGAAAATGTTCGACTTGAGTCCTTTGGCACAATCTTCAAGATTTTCACCAACACTTTGCTCTTTATGCAGGTAAACTTTGCTATAGAGGGAATAAAAGTCTTTGTTTTGCAAAAGACGTGAAGCAGCTTTTTTCGTAAAGTCATGATCTTCTGTAATATCATCAAAGTCGACAATCTCCATCTCTTTTCGCTCAATGAGTGACTTTAAACGATTGAGCAACGAAGCCATGATCTCTACATCGATCCGTGTGACTTTGGTGAGAAGATCGGTATCATCTAAAATTGCATAGACAAAATGGAGGTATTCGGCAAATTCTCTCTTGGAATCAATATAATGATAACAATCAGATTGGATCACCTTTTTACGTTGGAGCAGGCGTTGCATTTTTCGGATGCTTACCGAAGTCGAAAGGTCTTTTTCTAGCTCTTTAAGTTGAGCTTCGACTTGCTCAAGTGTCATCCCCCCTGTTCCGTACATGTCATTAACCTGAAAAGCCATTTGTGCAACGATCGCATTTGAAGATTGCGCATCACTAATAATTGCGCGTGGCGGCATATCGGTATTCAATGTGCTTTTGTGATGGTCAATCACGCTAATGACTTCAAGGTAAGACGGGATGTTCATCTCTTCGCGGTTACAAAAGTCGCGTAAAGTCACTGTTCCTAGAGGCTCTTTTTGAAGATCCGCAGCTTGGACAAGTCCAATGGGAACAAGACGCCCATCAACATCGGTACGATTGACTGTAAGGTAAGTGTAGTTCCCAATTTTTGAGCGGATCTCTTCGACATCAGTGCGATGTGATAGATACTGAGGAACAAAACCAAACACTTCGGTTTTAATTTTAAAAGCAATCTCTAACCTGTCAACAAACCGACGAATACTATGAAAGGCTTCTGCCAGCATTTTTACAAGAACTTCAAGTTGGTTGAAGATACGCGGGCGATTTTCTGTGAGTTTTCCGGAGGCATCAAAAAGGTCCGACTCAATGAGGGACTTGAGCCACGTGATGATTTGAGTAAAATTGACTATTCCCATCTTCTCCATCGAAAGAGCAAAATCTTCAAAAGTGGCTTCGATTCCTTTCTCGACGCGAAGAACTTTGAACAGGTAATCGTGAACGAATTGAAGTTGTTTTTGCGGCAATTCTTTTGCAGGCTCGCACTCTCCAATCTTCACGTTTAAAATATCGCGGATCACTTTTGAAATGTGGCTAACTGATAAATCGGTTTTTGCAAAACACGAAATGAGATGAATGTGAAGGTTTGATTCAAGCCACATGAGGCAGTTATTAAGAGACATCACGATTTGGCGAACTCCTTCAACATCGATTGAGCGCCAATCTCCAAGATAATAACCTTGATCATCAACCACCACAACAGCATTTCGTGTTCGCTCATGGTCAAAGCTCAGGGCTAAATGCTCTGTGCCTCGCTTGCTCATTCCAGTTTGGGTCATTAAATCCAAACTTGTCACAGTGAGCGACAAACGGGTTTTTGCGATGCAATTGAAGATCTCACTCCCAAAAAGGTCTTTGAATAAAAGGGTGATTTCGACTTGAGTATAAGGAGGTCCTCCCGGAACATTCCAAACATGGAGTCCTTCAGAAACACGTGCTGCAAACGAATCGATCCACCCCCAAAAAGAGGCAACGGTTGTATCGAGGTCGGGAGACATGTGCGCCGTAACAAAATGGGTGCCGCGGTACGTCTTTCCCATCCCAATAGGAAAGTAAATTTGATAGGTGTCGCGAGGGACCCATTTCCCTACAATTTTTGCGCGAATGCGATAATTTTCTTCTTTAGTGAGCCCAGAAAACTGGTTGAGCCAAAGCTCAAATGAAGAAAAGCTGTAACTTTCAATGACCGCTTCTCGTTTAATGCGGCTGATGTAATCGACAACGGCCCCTAAAAGAAATGTGGGACCTTCTTCTTTTTGAATCAGATTGTATAAAGTGCGGCTTATGGCATCACTTTTCTCATGAATGTTCAATTCAAGAAAACTCTTTTCATGAAAACCGTTGATCACCTGTTCCAGATCGGGAAAGGTTTTCGATTGAAATTCAAAATCTCCGAGAAGAGCCATGCAGTTTCGTGCCGAAAGTCATGTTGTTAAATGGCGGATTGAGCAGGACTCGAACCTGCGACCGCCCGCTTAGAAGGCGGGTGCTCTATCCAACTGAGCTATCAATCCACAGTCAATTTTTCATGATTTTATGCATCGGAAAAATGATTTTCAAGTATATTTACATGTAAATGGACTACTTACGGAGATGAATCTTGAAAATTAGAAATGTGAACCTCTCTTTAGACGCTCCTCTCGTCGTCATTTCGGGCCCATGTGTGATTGAAAATGAAGCGCACGCTTTGGAAACTGCAGGGCAGCTTAAAGAAATGTTTGACGAGGTGGGAGTCCAACTCATCTATAAATCGAGCTACGACAAGGCCAACCGTTCTTCAATCGACTCATATCGTGGCCCTGGTTTGGAAGAAGGATTGCGCATTTTGCAAAAAGTGAAAGAAACTTTTGATGTCCCTGTTTTTACCGATATTCACCACCCTGAAGAAGCAACAGCTGCAGCAGAAGTGTGCGACGTTCTTCAAATTCCTGCATTTCTCTGCCGTCAAACTGATTTGCTCGTCGCTGCTGGAAACTCTGGAGCTGTGATCAACATCAAAAAAGGACAGTTCATGGCCCCATGGGATATGGAACATGCGGTGAAAAAAATCCTCTCCACTGGAAATGATCAGATTCTTCTCACTGACCGAGGAACTTCATTTGGCTATAATAATTTAGTCTCTGACATGCGAGCGATTCCTATCATGAAAAAGTTTGGCTTTCCCGTATGCTATGATGCCTCCCATTCTGTTCAACTCCCAGGAGGAATGGGCGCTCAATCAGGTGGAAACCGAGAGTTTATCATCCCTCTTGCAAAAGCTGCTTTGGCAGCAGGTGCCGATCTCCTCTATATCGAGTCTCACCCGAGCCCCGCTGAAGCAAAAAGCGACAAACACTCTGTCATGCCCTTTGAAGAGCTCAAAAAGTTCCTCCAGATCGCAAAACCGCTCTATGAACTTTTAAACGGAAGAGAAGTCTTATGTTGAGACGCATGACTCTTTTCTCTTTGGCAACACTCGTGGCGCTCACCGGAATTGCTATAACCTATGTGTTCATGCGCGGTTCGCTCGAAAATATCCCTCAAGAATGGTCCTCTCCTAAGGTTGCCACTTGCCATCCTACTAGACAGACACGGAGTGGAGTGCAAAAAGATTTATGGATGTCAAACGACGACGGACGCCTCCATCATCGAATGATAAGCCCACGCTCAATTTTGACAGCCTATCCAAAAGGAGAAAACTTTGAACTCGTTGAAGAGATGCAAGGGATGAAATGCTATCTCCAAGAAAATATTGAAGAAGGAATACAACAGATCCGTTTCATCGAGTCCGAATCGGGGACCTACCGATATTCGAACCAGCATTTCGACGCCCATCAAGTCTTTTTAGCCCTTTTTCGCATCCCCAGTAAAGAACTTGAAACAAAGCTCGATTTTAATTCCGCGTTTTTAAAAGGGGTCGCGGAAGACGTGTCTCTCTCATTTTCTGAAAACTCCCCAAATTTTCATGCCGAAAAATTTAAAGCCCACATTCGCCCCCAAAAACATCATGATTAATTTTCTCCCACTTCTCCTTTCAACTCTTTTACTTGGTGTAACACAATCCCCGAACCTCTCATCTGACATCTCTTCTGATTATGCCTCCTATGATGGAGATTTTTTACGTCTTGTTGGAGAAGTGAAACTTTACCACGACTTAGGGCACATGCAAGCCCATCAAGCCCTTTTGAAAAAAGGGGGAAAAGACTTTCCTTTTTCAAACATGCATCTAGAAGAAGATGTCTCTTTTTCATTTCAAAATGATTCAGAGCTTTTTTGTGACGAAGCTCAACTTGACTTTATCGGGCGTTTTGGAACCGTTCTTTCACAAGACAAACTTGTCCTTTACCGCAGTCGAAAAAAAGAAGCTCTTGATCTCGTCAGCCGACAAATCGACTTTCAATTTGAAGAACAAGATGAACATATCTTAGAAATTAGTTCTCTCATGGCAAAAGAGGATGTGCACATCGATTATGCCAACAAGTACCACCTCGATGCCGATCAAGCATACTTTGACAATGAAACCCTTTCGACTTCTCAAATCAATACTCCCTGCCACCTCACCCATCTTCAAGATGAAGTTGAAGCGAGACAAATTACGATCCATTTAGAAAGTCGAAACCTCGAAATGGAATCCCCTCGAGGAAAAGTCTCTTCCTTCTTTTTTCCCGAATCCAAAAGTCGTCCTTGCAATTTTTCTGCCCGCTTTCTGTTTTGGGATGATGAAAAAGATGTGATGACTCTCAAGCAAAACATTCTCATTCAAGATGAATTTCTCGGCACCATTGAAGGAGAAGAGACCATTCGTTTTTTTCAAAAAGAGCAGTTTGGGAAATACGTCATGCAAGCGATCATTGCAACAGGCCCCACCACCTTAAGATCGGCAGAGACTGCTGAAGAAAAACATGCTCTTACCTCGTTTGGAACACTGACCCTTGACCGAGATCTTCTCCTCGTCACAGCAACAAGCCCTGAGCAAAACGGAACCATTCCTTTTGACAAGCAACTCATCTTTGTCAAAGGCGACCTTTCATTGCAAGCAGATGAAGCCTCACTAGAATACAGCCTTTGTCAAATGGAACTCAAACCTACATCAGTCAACTTGAAAGGACGTGTCCGTCTCTTATCTAACAATCCCGAAACACCCTTTCGCTGTGGTGTCGCAGATGAAGTCCTTCTCAATCCTCAAACAAAAGAAATGCGCCTTCTTGCACAGGCAGGCCATCAAGTTCTCTTTTGGCATGAAGAACAAAACTTAAGGCTTAGTGCACAAGAAATCGTCGTCATTCCCGATCCCGTATCCGGCAAGGATGTGATCAAAGGGATTGGAAACGTACGCTTTTCGTTTAACGAAGAGCAACAAGAAACCTTTCACAAACTTTTCCCGCAAGGAGAGGTCCGTTCATGATTCTTCAAGCACGCAATCTCACGAAAACTTACTCAGGAAAAAAAGTCGTCAATGGTCTTTCCTTCACTGTCAAAAAAGGGGAAATTGTTGGACTACTTGGCCCCAATGGAGCCGGAAAAACGACAGCCTTCTACATGACTATTGGCTTAGTCAAACCCGACAGCGGCGAAGTTTTCTTCCTCGATCAGAATGTAACACCCCTCCCCATTCACAAACGAGCTAAAATGGGAATGGGATACTTAGCGCAAGAACCTTCAATCTTTCGTCAGCTTACCGTTGAGCAAAACATTCTTTGCATCTTAGAGACCCTGCCGATTAGCAAAGAAGAGCGAAAGCGTCGATTAGAAGCCCTCCTTGACGAGCTTCGCTTAGAAAATCTCGCAAAAAAACGGGCTGTAACCCTTTCCGGAGGAGAAAGAAGGCGCTTAGAGATTACCCGCGCCCTTGTAACCAACCCGAGCCTCCTGCTACTGGACGAACCTTTTGCTAACATTGACCCTATCACAATCTACGATGTGAAACAGATGATTCGCCACCTGAAGCAAAAAGGGATTAGCGTTCTGATCACCGACCACAATGCACGCGAAATCTCTTCGATCGTCGATCATAGTTATTTGATTCAAGAAGGGCGTGTGACAATGGGAGGGACAGTGTCAGAGCTCCTCGCTGACGAGCGAGCTAAGGCAACCTACTTTGGACAAGACTTTAAACTCTAAAACTTCTTCAACTGCTTGAATAATGGATTGGCTGGAAAGGGTGGTCAAGCAATCACTTTTGCCACTTCCGCCGCACCCCGGCTGATAACAAGGGCGACACGAAAGCTTTTGAGTCACAACACGCGCACCTGGATTGCGCCACGGCCCCCAATTCTGCTCACAAGTTGGCCCGAAGATGGCAACCGTTGGTTTCTTTAAAGCACTTGCTAAATGCATAGGGACAGAATCTACAGAAAGAAGCATCTGACTCATCTTTATCATAGCACCCAGCTCTTTTAATGAAATTTGGCCCGATAAATCGATCGCAAAAGGAGCTAGAGAGACAATTTCTTTGTTCATTTTTCGCTCAAGTGGATCGGGACTTGCCGTCAAAACAATTTGCTTTCCTTGATCGTGTAAAAAGTGGAGGACTTCGACAATCGTTTTGACCGGAAGCGTTTTAAACATCCAACGAGAAACTGGATGAACTTGAATAAATTGCCCCTCGTCTACGCCGTTTTCATGAAGCAGTGTCTCAACTCGTAAACGGGCCTCTTCTGGAATGTGAAAAAAAAGGTCCCGTTCTTCTTCTTTTGGATGAAGTCCCAGGCAACGCAAAGCATCAAGCTGTTTTTCAACTGTATGGCGGGGCTTAGGAGTGTGCTTGATCAGATGAGTGTAACACTTTTCCTTTTGCATCATCCCACTGCCTTGAGGATCAAATCCAATGGCATAGGGAGCTCGAGAAACTTTTGCAGCCACTGCGCCCCGATCCCCTTCAGTCAAGTTGATCACAAGATCGTAACTGCCACGGCGAATCTCTTTTAGCAGTTTCCACTCTTCTAAAAAGCGACGATGCTTGGCGAGCTTCTTCCATTTCTTATCGTACAGCACAAACTTCGAAATGGCAGGATGCCCCTCGAGCATAGGCAATGTCTCGCTGTAAATGTAGGCATCGACTTCAAGGTGAGGATAATACTTTTTCAAAACCGAAAATACGGGAGCAGAAAGGAGTACATCCCCATGATGGCGAAGCTTAGCTACAAGAACGCGCTGGATTTGAGAAAAATCAATCGACTGGTTTTTCAGTGGGCAACCCCATGTATTGTAAATAGAGAGGCATGACCCGATGAATTACATGTTGCGCCCTTAAATCTGTATATTGCTTTTTGGTCAAAAAACCACATTCCCAAAAATACAAAAGATAAAGGCCCACCTCAAAGAGTAATGCCAAAGTGAAATTGTAAATAGAGCTGACAATAAATTTCAACGACTCATAAGTCGACCAAGATTCGGAAGAAAACGAAGGTGCCCTAGAAGGAGAAGCCTTAATTTTTTCTTCATCCCGGTCTTCAGCAGTAAAGCCGAGTAAGTGAGATGGACGAATATCTTTTAAAACATCAATTTTTTTCTTTTTCTTAGTCTCTACACCATGGCGAAATAAATCATCTATGTGAAGATGGTCTGCGAATTTAGTCGGATGTTCTTCTTTCCACGCATCAAAGAGTTTTTTCACTAAAGGATCTTCTTTCCATTTCAGAAAATCGACAACTTTAAGATCCCCCCATTTGCCTCCTGTATGCTCTTTTTTCCAAACAGCATGAATCTCCTTGAGACTTTCTTCCAATTCCCAAGCATAGAGCTCCGCAATTTCCATTCCCTCAATTTCACTCTCAAAATCCTCTGCTTTCTGATCTTTTTTCTTATTTTCTCTGATGTACCGGTCGATCAACGTATTGAGTCGTACCCATGCATCATTTGTCACAATTTGCTCGATCGGAGTTTTTTCTTTACAGAGAGCGCATTCATACTCATGGGGAACCCTGAGATCCCAATTGCCCAGCCTTGATTCAAGATCGGTATACAAGGTTCCACTGATCCCACTTCTTTGAAATGTATGGAAGCACTTTTCTGAAATGACCGGATTGCGAGTTCTCTCAAGTGAAATTGGGTCTTGCAAGTTTGCAATTGTTGCCATGGACTATGCCTCAACGTTGATTGATTTGATGGACAAGTAGTGTAAGGAATTATTCCAAAAATCTCAAGAATTGGTTCACTTATGTTTGAAAAATATTACGCAATCATCTATCATTTTTAGCCTAAACTTATGTCAAGGATTTGAAAAATGGCCAAAGAAAGAACCTTATCAATTATTAAACCTGATGCAGTCGAAAAAAATTGTATTGGTGAAATTCTATCCCGCTTCGAAAAAGCAGGACTCAAGATCATCGGAGCAAAAATGCTTCACCTCTCTCAAAAACAAGCAGAAGGTTTTTACGCAATTCATAAAGAGCGCCCCTTTTTCAAAGATCTCGTTAGCTTCATGATATCAGGGCCTGTCTTGATTTCAGTTTTAGAAGGTAAAGACGCAATTATGAAAAATCGCGATTTGATGGGAGCAACAAACCCAAAACAAGCTGCTCCAGGAACAATTCGTGCAGATTTTGCTGAGTCCATTGATGCTAACGCAGTGCATGGTTCAGATGGTCCAGACACCGCCAAAACAGAAATTGCTTTCTTCTTTAATGAGAGCGAACTCTATAGCCGCTAATCATTCATTAGCAGTACGGTTATGTTCGGTCCCATCTCCAGGGTTGGGACCAAAATGCTCCTGACCTTGTTTTTCCTTTGACTTCTCGCATCTTGTAGCTAAAGAAAATACAGAAAAGCAAGAGCTTTTCTTGTAGATTTCCCAGATGTTGGCGAGCTTCTCGTCACAAATGAAAAAGATCTCCTGAAAATTCCTCGAAAAATGCTAGTTGGTCCAGGTAAACATGACCTGATAGTGGGACTCAAAGCAAGCGATGCTGAAATGATTGTCCACTACCCTAAGGCAAAATTTGGTTCTCATCACATTGCATGGCAGCTGCTGATGCTTAAGGGGCGATTTTACCGATTGGTTGCTCTAAGTTAGAAAAAAGCCCTTGCTGTTTTACATATAAACCTGAACTCTGGGTTTATTTTGCTTAGTCTCAGGAGAGAAAGTTCTCTTAAATTCTCGGTATTTTTGCCGATGGAAAGGGCCAAACGGTCCTTTTCGAGGCAAAAAGGCTGAGAAGAAAGAGAAAAATCCCTGAGAATGAGTGAAAGAAACCCAGAGTTCAGGTTATAAAGCTATAGCCAATACAAGAAGAAGCGCTCCACCAAGAAAAAGGTATTTTCCCCTATCTGTCCTAGTCGAAGATATTGAGTCATTTGAGCTAGAAGAGGAGGCGGAAGAAGATGATGGTGAGAATGAATTTTGGAGTAAATTGTCTAGATAGTGTCGTCAAATTATTTTAATATGGTACTTTTGTAGGAAAAAACATCCAACAAGAGGAAGAAAATGGAAACACATCGACGTCATGACATATCAGATGCACTCTGGGAACAGCTTGTACAAAAACTCCCTGGGAGAAGAGGATCTGTAGGCGCACCAGCGAAAGATAATCGTACGTTCATTAATGCTGTATTTTGGATATTGCGTACAGGGGCACCCTGGAGAGATCTACCTCCGGACTATGGTAACTGGAAAAATACACATCGAAGATTCTGCCGGTGGAGGAATCAAGGGGTTTGGGAAAAATTGCTAGAAAGTCTGATAGACGACCCCGACTATGAATGGCTCATAATAGATGCGAGTCATATTAAGGTTCACCCACACGCTGCAGGAGCAAGAGGAGGCAATCAGGAGATGAGTCGGACAAAAGGGGGCTCAACACAAAATTGCATTTGGCCGTGGATGCGCATGGTATGCCAGTCAGAATTGTTATTACAGAAGGTGCCAAACATGATAGCACACAGGCTAGCTTCTTGATTGAAGGTATTTCTGCAGAACATCTTCTCGCAGATAAAGCATACGAGAGCGATGCAATCCTTTTACAACTTAATCATCAGGGTATAAACCCTGTGATTCCACCAAAATCGAACCGACGAGAGCCTTGGCCCTTCGACAAAGATCTCTATAAACTTCGACACTTGGTGGAAAACACACTCCTACACCTAAAACGTTGGAGGGGAATTGCTACAAGATATGCAAAAAATGCAGCCTCATTTATGGCTGCAGTGCAAATTAGATGTATTGCTCTTTGGGGAGGTTTATTTTGACGACACTATCTAAAATTTCCTGATTTTTTTTGTAAAAATCCCTGACTTTTTCTTGATCAATCCACTTTGTATTGAAAGTCGCCTCTCCTTCATGAGGAGTCACGATCCCTTTATCAAAGAGATCATTCACAGACCAAAAAGATATTTTAAAACGCTTTTTACTTTCTTCGTCTTCATTATTTTGAATGGTATGGGTAATCCCTTGCTGAGTTACAAAAAGTTTTTCACAACCTTCATCTCTTGCAACCATTTTGAAGGCTCGAAGAGAAACTCCATTAGGATTATCTTGATAGATGCTAGCAAACAAACCATTGATTCGATTTGCATCATCGTAATTCCATCCAATATGTACTTCGTTGGACGGCCATCGATGACACAATTCATTCCATCAGGGCTCACCATTTTTTCTAGATGAGGTTCTAATCCTTTTAAAGTAACGTCTGCTACGCCACCATCTGAATCTAAAATGTCAACAAAACCAGGAATTTGGCTTCGAATGTTAGCAACTGTAATGGATAACCCTGTCATTTTTTCCTCCAAAATAAACAACGCCTAGGAGGATAGATTATAATTTATAAAAAATCAAAAAGAAGTCAATTTTTTTAAAGATCTATATAAATTTATTTTTTATTTTATATGTTATACTCAAACTACTTTAAAAGTTGGTATTGAGCAACGCAAACGCTTTCGGAATTCGTCTATCTTAAATAACCCAATATTAGAAATATGAGGCCACTTAAGGTTGGCAAATTACGTCTGCTCAAGGAGAAATGTAACGGGGCCATCATTGATGAGCTCGACTTGCATTTCAGCTCCAAACTCCCCTGTTTGCACTTTTGCATCGCCCATTTTTTTCCGGAGCTCTACCACAAACTGGTCATAGAGGGGCTTAGCTTGATCAGGAGAAAGTGTCTGAATAAAAGAAGGCCGACGGCCTGTTCGGCAATCTCCATAAAGGGTGAATTGCGAGACAACAAGAATTCCTCCATCAACGTCTTGAATAGAGCGGTTCATTTTTCCCGCATCATCTTTAAAAATGCGTAAGTGGACCAGCTTTTCTACAAACCATGGGAGCAGTCCAGCATGATCTTCTTTCTGCATGCCAAATAAGACGAGCAAGCCCTGCTCGATTTGACCGATGACGCTTCCGTCAACTGTCACAGATGCTGATTTAACGCGTTGAATGAGTGCTCTCATGAGCCAAAAGGATACAGTTATCCTAATCGCTTTTCAAGGGCATTTAATTCGTCAGTGATTCCTCGTGGCAAGCGAGAACCAAACATGGTATAATATTCACGCAATCCTTCGACCTCGCTTTCCCAAGCCTCGTGATCGATTTCAAACAACTTGTCTTCATCTTCTAAATCTAAACCTGAAAAGTCAATCGCCCCTTTCTTAGGAAGGTAGCCGACAGGTGTTTTCTCAGCGTTGTCGAGCCCTTCACACCGCTCAAACATCCATTTTAAAACACGCATGTTTTCTCCAAACCCAGGCCAAAGGAACTTCCCTTCTTTAGACTTTAAAAACCAATTCACTTGGAAAATTTTAGGACGGTATTCAGGTTTGATCAATTGACCCATCTCGAGCCAATGGCCAAAGTAATCACCCATGTTGTATCCACAAAAAGGAAGCATCGCAAACGGGTCGTGTCTTAGCTTCCCAACAGTTCCTGCCGCTGCTGCTGTCATCTCTGATGAAAGAGCCGTCCCAAAAAAAGTTCCGTGGTCCCAAGATAAACTCTCAGTTACAAGAGGAACTACGCTACCCCGGCGCCCTCCAAAAATGATTCCTGAAATAGGCACCCCTTTGGGATCGTCAAAAACGGGGTCCATCACCGGGCATTGTCGAGCTGGCGCTGTAAAACGAGAATTCGGATGCGCTGCTTTTACTTTTGAATCGGGAGTCCAGGAGTTTCCTTTCCAATCAGTCAAGTGAGCAGGAGCCTCATCGGTCATCCCTTCCCACCAAACATCCCCATCATCTGTTAAAGCAACATTCGTAAAGATCGTGTTTTTTGCAATAGAGGCCATCGCGTTTGGATTAGACTGAAACGACGTCCCAGGGGCCACACCAAAAAACCCATATTCTGGGTTGATAGCATAGAGTCGTCCATCTTTTCCTAGGCGCATCCAAGCAATGTCGTCTCCCACACATTCGACCTTCCACCCAGGAAGCTCTGACTTAAGCATCGCCAAGTTTGTTTTTCCACACGCACTCGGAAACGCTGCAACAAAATACCGTTTTTTCCCCTCAGGATTAGTGACCCCCACAATGAGCATGTGCTCAGACATCCAGTTCTCATCTCGAGCCTTTACCGAGGCAATGCGCAAAGCAAAACACTTTTTCCCAAGAAGGGCATTTCCTCCGTAACCACTTCCAAATGACCAGATTGCCCGCTCCTCAGGAAAATGAACGATGTACTTCGCATCTTCACGGCATGGCCAAAGGACATCTTTTTGCCCTTTTTCGAGAGGCACTCCCACAGAGTGTAGACAAGGAATGAACTCTCCTGAGTCTCCTAATGCTTCAAGTGCTTTTTTCCCCATCCGCGTCATGATGTACATATTCACCACAACATAAGGAGAGTCGGTGACTTGGATCCCAATTTCTGCAAGAGATGATCCAAACGGCCCCATGCTAAATGGAATCACATACATTTTGCGTCCTTTCATGCACCCTGTAAACAGAGTCTTCAAGGTCGCCTTCATCTTTTTAGGCTCTTCCCAATTATTCGTGGGCCCCGCATCTTCTTCTTTTTTCGAGCAAATGAACGTACGATCTTCAACACGAGCGACATCTGATGGATCAGATCTGCAGTAATATGAGCCGGGGCGTTTTTCTAGGTTGAGCCGAATAAAGGTGCCACTGTCGACAAGCGTCTGACATGCAGCTTCATATTCCTCTTGACTTCCATCACAAAAATGGATGTCATCAGGCTCACACATCTGGATCATCTGCGTGACCCATTTTTGCACACCTTTGTGCTTTGTCCACTCTGATACGTTCATGAGATATTCCTCCCTTGATTCACCAATATCTAATCCCTTCATTCCTCTAAAGAGGAAAAAAACTAAACTATCATAAATGATACACCCTTAAAACCTTATTAATCAACTCTTGCAATTCATTAGGAAGTTGTCTATCTCTAGAAAAAACATCTCGGAGAGACTCATATGAGAAAATGGTTACTTCTAGGATTATCACTCTTCCTAATCGGTCCCTTAACTGGAGACGAATATTCCTATTTGCTGGTAAGAAAATGTACGATTAAATCTGAGAGCGTCAACGAATACATTGAACTGAAAAAAGACTGGCTCACAGCTTACTCCCAATTCACAAAAGGGAAAAATGCCCCACCGATTTATGCTTACGAATACTTAGATCAACCGGTTTTTGCCTATTTAGTTGGCTTGCAAAGCCTCCAAGATATGGATCGCTTCAACAAGATCAAAGACTCTTTCACAAATACGATGACAGGCAAACAGTTAGATAATCGGGAAAATAGACATGGAAAAATGAATTCCATTTCATATAGCTTTGAGCGGTATATTGAAGAGTGCTCCCACTTTCCAGAAGGAAGCGGTACTGATTTTACAGATTATGAATACGTTGCGTTCTTTGTCTACTCTATCTTTCCAGGAACGGAAAAAATATTTGAACGGTATTTGCAATCGTTAAAAGAAAACAAAAAGTATGCAAATATCGCTTGGCAAACTTGGAAAGTTGAGATAGGTGACAATCTACCAAAATACATCATTTGCCTATTGGGAAATTCTCTTGATACGATCAAAAAACAAAACTGTAAGATTAACTTCTTAGATCCTTCTCAAAAGAATATTTTGAGAGAGCAGTATTGTGGAGCGTCACGTTTACGCAAAGATCTTTCTTACATACAAAATCAATAAAGGGCTCAGAGGATGTTTACAAAGTCATTCCACCGCTGACGAGAGCTATCTTTTTCCATATGCGACGCTTTACGCCCTTCACAAACTTTGTAAGTTTGCTGCGTTCCAAAGCATTCTCTGAACCTAAACTCTGGGTTTATTTTGCTTAGTATCAGGAGAGAATTCTCTTAAATTCTCGGTATTTTGGCTCGGGAAGGATCAAACGGTCCTTTTCAAATCAAGAAGGGTGAGAAGAATGAGAAAAATCCCTGAGAATGAGTGAAAGCACTTTGTAGTGGACACTCTAAATCTTTACTTTTTTGAACTTTTCAAGGTAGTCGAGAGCTTTGCCTGTTCCCATGCAGACAGCAAGAAGTGGGTTCGGCGCCACAACAACAGGCAACCCTGTCTCTTTAATCAAGGCCTTATCCAATCCTTTGATCAAAGCGCCACCACCTGCGAGGACCATACCTCGCTCGACGAGATCAGCAGCAAGTTCAGGAGGGCACTTTTCAAGTGTCCCTTTGGTATTCTCAATAATTTGTTGAATCGGTTCGGCCAAACACTCACGAATTTCAACCGAGTTGATCCGCTTGGTGACTGGAAGACCGGCAACTTGGTCACGTCCCCGCACTTCCATCTCGAGCTCATGATCTCCGAGAGGATACGCAGAGCCGATGGTCATCTTGATTTCCTCAGCTGTTCGGGGACCAATCATCAAGTTATACGTGCGGCGCATGTAATTCATGATGCATTCATCGAACTCATCTCCAGCAATACGAAGTGAGCGCGACTCGACAATCCCGCCAAGGGAAATAATTGCAATTTCAGTTGTTCCCCCACCCACATCGATAATCATGTTGGCAGAAGGCTCGTGAACAGGAAGATCAACTCCAATTGCCGCAGCCATGGGCTCTTCAATCAAAATAACTTCTTGAGCCCCAGCGCGTAAAGCTGAGTCTTCAACAGCTCGTTTTTCAACACCTGTGATTCCTGAAGGTACAGCAATTAAAATTTTGGGACGGAATAAGCTACGAGAAGGAGTGACCCGAGAAATGAGCGCTTTGAGCATCCCTTCGGCAATTTCAAAGTCAGCAATAACCCCATCTTTCATCGGACGCACGGCGTGAATCTTACGAGGTGTTTTACCAAGCATCGCCTTCGCTTTGTGTCCCACTGCAAGCACTTCATTGGTGACAGAATCAACAGCAACGACTGAAGGCTCAGCAAGAACAATCCCTTTCCCTCGAACGTAAACGAGTGTATTCGCAGTTCCTAAATCAATTCCGATATCGCTAGAGAAAATCCCGGTTAAGCGGCCGAGTTTCCCCATGATTCCTTGCTTAAACTTTTTGAGGAGGCTTCCTTTGCCTGCTGCACTCACTTTCATGTTAACTACCTTAAATCCTATTCATTGGACCATATTACCCGACAGAGGATAAAAAATCTATCATGTTTGCAGGAGTTCAAGCACATCTTCCCATGTGAGCTTGGTAATCGCCTCATCATCACAACTGACGATCTTTTTCACGATCCCTCTCTTGCGATTCTGCATTTCGACAATCTTTTCTTCGATTGTTCCCAAAGTGACGAGCTTATAAACTGACACATTTTCCTTCTGGCCAATCCGATGGACTCGGTCTGTCGCTTGATTCTCAACCGCTGGGTTCCACCACATATCGTAATGAATGACCGTATCCGCGCCTACCAGGTTCAGACCGGTTCCACCCGCTTTAAGCGAAACGAGAAACACTGGGATGTCGGGATCTTCATTAAATTCTTTGACGATTTCGAGGCGATTTTTACTCGATCCATCTAAGTACTGGAACCGAATGCCCCGTTGCTCGAAGTCATTGCGCATGATTTGGAGCATGCGCGTGTACTGAGAGAAAATAACTGTTTTGTGCTTCCCTTCAATCAGTGTTTGCAAGAGTTCAAGAAGCATGTCGTATTTAGCAGAATCCCCAGCTTCAGCCTTTTCCTTTGCAAAAATTGCAGGGTGACAGCAAATTTGCTTAAGCCGCGTTAAAGTTGCTAAGACATGGATTTGGACTTTGTCAAAACCATCCCGTTCTACAAGTTTAACGAGTTCATCGCGTGCAGATTCAGCGTAAGAGCGGTAGAGATCACGCTGCATCTCGGTAAGCTGCGTGTGATACACGTTTTCCGAAACAGGTGGTAAGTCGTCGAGAACATCGCTTTTCATACGGCGTAAGATAAATGGAGATACTTTTTTCCGAAGGTACTGCAAATTCTTAGCCTGCTCATCTCCAGAAATGCGAACATATTTTTCAAGAAATCTATCGTAACTGCCCAAAAACCCTGGCATGAGAAAGTCAAATAGACTCCACAACTCATCGAGCGAGTTTTCAATTGGAGTACCCGAAAGGATTAAGCGGTGCTCCGCCTTAACCAATTTCACCGACTTGGCATTACGTGTGCCACGGTTTTTGATATGTTGGGCTTCATCGAGGATCATATAAGAGAAAGTGATTGGACTGTAAGACTCGATGTCTTTTTGAAGAAGGCTATAAGAAGTGATGATCACATCGTAATTTTCAATTGTTGCAATCAACTTTTTCCGTTGATTGGGCATCCCGTCAATAATCAAGGGTTTCAGCTTTGGATTGAACTTATGACATTCTTCTTGCCAGTTGTAAAGTAGAGACGTCGGGCAAACGACAAGTGCAGGTAACTTGTCCCCTTTAAGGTGTTGTGTCAAAGCGACAATTGCTTGAAGGGTTTTACCAAGACCCATATCATCAGCCAAGATTCCATTGAGGTACATGAGACGGAGTCGTTCAAGCCAGTGAACCCCTTCTGTTTGGTATTTACGAAGCTCGGCTTTGATGCCAGCAGGAACAGGTGTAAACTTTAGGTGTTTTTCTCCAAGCATCTGCTTGCGGATTTCTCTCAAACGAGGAGTCATTTGAAAAGAAACGGGGAGTCCTTCGAAGTTGGTCTCGTCGATATTTGCTAAGCTCCAAAGAGGCCGTTTGATCGTCGTATTGTCGAGTTTTTCAATTCCCAGTTCATCAAACAGTTGGACCACATTCCCTACTTCATCGAGATCCAGCACGAGAATTTTAGGGAGTTTGTTCGACTTGTCTTTTCCAGTCTGCTTTCTCCCATTATCAAGCTCTAAGTAAGCTCTTCGAGAAACAATACAATCCCAAATCCGATCGAGCTTCACTCCTTTGAGAGCCCCTTTAACTTCAAGCTTGATTTCGTACGTATCCATCCGATTAGTATCTGAGAGATCCAACTTAAACTTCGTTTGATCGTAAATGAATTGGTCGAGCAAGTTTTGAGGGCAATTGAACTTAACTCGGTGTTGGTTCCTTGGGATCGTATCGGTCATAAACTCGATAATTTTTTTATCGGTTTTAGCCATGTACGTTTGATGCTCTTGATCAAAGATAAAGTCGCGGAAAAGATCTTGGATAATTTTTTGTTCTTCTACAAGATTGCGCGCCATCACCCCTTCTTGCGTGACAAACTCATGAATGTTCTCAAACTTAAGTGATTTGGACGACGCAGGAACGATCGTGTCTTCGTAGCGGAAGGAAAGAGAGGCTTCCAGCTCTCCATTGAGGAAAGAAATATCGCAAATCGCTTCAAGATTACCTACAAATGGAAGGGTTGTAAAATGTTCTATCACATCTTGATGATCTACTTCAGCAAATCGGGAGAGTTCGGGCAACGCGTTTTCCACAAACGTTCCAAATAGTGGCTCTGGAATTGTCATATCTCGAATGGGCAAGAAACTTCGCAAGTGCTGCCGAGTGATTTGGTCTTCAAATCGGTAATAAATGTGATTGTAAATGATTCCTGGCTTGGCACACTCGAAAAATTTCGCATCTTCGAGCATGATTGACTCCCCTTCTACAAGAATTGTAGGATTCAGCAAGATCTTTGTCGTGGGAGGATGAATAAACTCAAGTGTCATTTTAATGTGCGCCGGTACTTTTGAAAATCGGATCGGCGACTCTAAATTCTCTTCATAAAGACAAGGAAGGGTCGGCAAATCTTCTTCTCCAGAAGTCCACCCTCTTTGTTTCAGCATTTCAGAAGCAATTTCTTGCGCTTTTGCCAAAACCATTCCAAACATTTTTGAGCTGAGAAATGCAGATTTCTGTGCCCTCTCACTTGCCGTTTTTTCAGGAAGTTTCAAATGGTCCATCACAAGGCGAGCTATTTCTTGTTCCTCATTTGCAAACGACTCAAGGACAAACAAATATTCTTTTCCACCAATAAAGATGTCTTCTTGGTACCGCATGGCTTCAAAAAATTCGCCAATGTTTGGAATATGTAGCGGCTTGGAGCGAGCAGGAAGTCTGAGAGCAATTTGAAACTCCACATCTCCTTCGCGCTCTTTTTTAGGAACACTGTAAATAACTGCGAGCTCTGCTTTTTCGATGATTCTTTCTTGAACAGGAAGGAAAAATGGTGACTTCGCTAAGACAGCTGCAGCATCGACATATTCGGTTAAAACTTCTTTTTGATATTCTTCATCACGCCGCTGCTCTTCTTTTGACTCGGCCTCCTTAACAGCCTCCATGAGTTTTTCTTTCTCTTCATCATCAAACCCTTCTTCTGTCAATTCATCAAGGTCTGTTTCTTTCGAGTAATTAACGAGAATCTCATCGAGGTAGGCTTCTAAGTAATAAAGGACTGCAGCGAGGTGTTGGCAGTCGTAATGGTAAGGGCAATCACAGTTCGAATCGATCGTTTCACTCTCTTGTCGATCGATCTCAATTTCACTTTCATAAGCATTTTTGTATTGGCCCATGACTTGAGCACTGATTCTAAGAGTCGTTGCATCAAGATGCAAGATTTTTGCAGAAAGAACCTTATTTGTATCGTAGAGTTGCTTCCCGTCCTTCAACACGTTGGCGGAAAAATCTTGCTTCAGCTTTCTTAAGTTCAGCATCCCTTATATTCACCTCATCTTATAGTGGACCATTACAAAAGTGTTCCCCCTTTTACATCTTTTTCAAAACCTCTGCAACGATTTTTTTTCCGTACGTTCAACATTTTTTTTGAACGTTCGAGGAGAGTGATAAATCTTTGAAAAAAAACTCTGACTAAGTATACTGAAGCACTTTCGACTATGCGGGTGTAGCTCAGTGGTAGAGCATCACGTTGCCAACGTGAGGGTCGTGAGTTCAAATCTCATCACCCGCTTTTTTTGAAGATAAGTCCCCGTTTATGAGATCAAGGYATAGATAATGGAAGAAAAGAAAGAATTTAAATCAGACACCGTTACTTTCACTATGGAGCGCAAGCCCGACTGTATCATAGAATATAAAGTGAAAGTGAGTCCCGAAATCGTTCAAAAAGCTCGACGTGAAGCCATCCGCTCCATTGCAAAAGAAGTTTCCCTTCCTGGATTCCGCAAAGGGAAAGCTCCAGATGCTCTCATAGTGAAAAAATTTCCTGACGCTTTAAAAGAAAGATGGCAAAAGTCGATTGCTGACACCACATTCCGTGAATGTCAAGAAACGGCAAAAATCCCCATCTTAAGCCAAGATGCTCAAATCACATTCAACGTCGACAAACAATCTGTTGAAGAAGGAGCTGAACTCACCTATTCATTTGAAACAGAACCCGAAGTTCCTGAAATTGACATCGAAAAAATTGAGCTTGCCAAAGAAGAGCGAGAAACTATCGACGCTAAAAAAGTAGATGAAACAATCGATCAAATCAGACACTATTTTGCACAGTGGGAAAAGATTTCCGATCGTGAAGTTAAGAAAGATGATTATGTCGTCGTCGATGTCGATGTGATTGAAGAAGATCCTCCACGCAAAGCTTTAACCAATACTCGCTTCCAAGTGAATCGCGAAAAAATGGCAAAGTGGATGTTTGATCTCGCTTTAGGAATGAAAATTGGAGATTCTAAAGAAGGTGTCAGCATTCCAGACGAAGATGCTCCTGAAGAACACAAAGAAGAAAATCCACCGAAAAAAGTACGCCTTACTCTACGCACCATTGAAAAAGCCCTTCTTCCTGACATCGATGATGAGCTCGCCAAAAAAGTGGGTGTTGCAACCGCAAAAGAGATGCGAGAGAATTTAGAAAAACTTCTTAACAAACAAGCAGACGATCTCGTACAAAAAGCTTATCGCGAGCAAATCAACGAATACCTCATTGAAAATTGCAAGTTTGATCTCCCAAAATCTCTCTTGCAAAAAGAGACACAGTACCGCATCAAGCAACTTGTTTCTGATCCACAGTTCCAACGTAAGCTCATGAGCATGAGTGAAGAAGAACGCAAAGAATCTATCCAAGATGTTGAAAGACAAGGAGAGCGCGCAGTACGCCTTTTCTACATCGCAAGAAAAATTATCCAAGATCAAAACATCCAAATTTCTCCTTCCGAAGTGCACAAAGGAGTCAATACACCTCTCGAAGCGATGTTTAGCGATCAATCGGACCTCTACACTGCGCACGAACAATCACAAGAGCAGCGTGCCATCGCGATGTCTCGACTTGTGCTCGTTAAAGCAGAAGATTACCTGATATCTCAAGCTAAAATCGGAGCGCCAAAGCCAAAGAAAAAAGCTGCCCCTAAAGCCAAAAAAGAAGAACAACCAAAGGCTGAGAAAGAGGAAGAAAAAAAGGTGGCACCTAAGAAAAAAACTGCCGCTCCCAAAAAAGAAGCAAAGGCAGCTCCAAAAAAGACAGCCGATTCGAAAAAAAAGGCAGCACCTAAGAAAAAAACGGATAAATCTTAAAGATTTTCTTCCTTAAAAAACATCTGATCCCCTAATTTCAATGGAAAAGGGCGAAAAGTGCCTTTGAGGTATTAATTAGAAAAATAACGAAAGGAAAATCATGGCTCTCATTCCCTACGTCATCGAAGATACTGGGCGTGGCGAACGCTCGATGGATATTTATTCACGTCTGTTAAAAGACAGAATCGTCTTCATCGGAACTGAAATTAATGACCAAGTCGCAAATGCCGTTGTTGCGCAGCTAATTTTCCTTCGTGCTGAAGACCCTAAGAAAGACATCAGCATCTACATCAATTCGCCAGGTGGTATCATTTCAGCAGGTCTTGCTATTTATGACACAATGCGCTTTCTCGGTGTTGACATTAACACTTACTGCATTGGTCAAGCAGCTTCTCTTGGAGCCCTTCTCCTTTGTGCTGGAACAAAAGGTAAACGATACGCCCTGACTCATAGCCGCATGATGATCCACCAGCCTATTGGAGGTATCACAGGAAGCTCCGCAGATATTCACATCCAAGCGCAAGAAATCCTCTACATGAAAAATGCGCTAGCAAAAATCATTGCCGAGCATACAGGACAGCCTTTGGAAAAAATCATCGAAGATTCAGAACGGGATTTTTATATGGGTCCCCAAGATGCAGTAAAATATGGGCTGATCGACAAAGTCGTTGAGCCAACTAAAAAGAAGGAAGAAAAGTAGGTAAACGTGGCAAAACAATCTTCAAGTGAAATGGCGGCTTGTTCTTTTTGTGGCCGCACAGAAGACGCAGTCGAAAAGCTCGTTTCAGGGCCGAACGCATTTATTTGCGACAAGTGTGTCCGTCTTTGCATGGATATCGTCGAAAAAAAAGCTGTCAAACACGAACTGAAACTTCTCAAACCAAAAGAGATTAAAGAACGTCTCGACGAATATATCATCGGTCAAGACAAAGCAAAAAAAACCATTTCAGTTGCCGTTTACAACCATTACAAACGGATTCGTTCTCTTTCTCGTGAAAGCACCGAAATGGAATACAGCAAATCTAACGTCCTTCTTCTTGGTCCCACAGGTTCAGGGAAAACCCTCATTGCTCGTACCCTCGCTGACATTCTAGACGTCCCCTTTGCCATTGCCGATGCGACAACACTCACTGAAGCTGGCTATGTTGGTGAAGACGTTGAAAATATCATACTCCGTCTCGTTCAAAATGCCGATTACGACATTTCCCGCGCCGAGCAAGGAATCATCTATGTCGATGAGATTGATAAAATTCGCAAAACAACTGGAAACGTTTCGATCACACGAGATGTTTCTGGAGAAGGCGTGCAACAAGCCCTGCTAAAAATTGTAGAAGGAACCGTTGCAAACGTTCCTCCGAAAGGGGGAAGAAAACACCCCAACCAAGAGTATATCAAAGTCAACACTGAAAACATCCTCTTCATTGTTGGTGGTGCTTTTGTAAACCTCGACAAAATCATTGCTAAGCGTTTAGGAAAAGGAGTCATTGGTTTTGACACTTCGCACAAACAAGCCTTTGACGCAACTGAAACCAATTTCCTCCTCTCCAAAGTCGAAACAGAAGATCTGATTCAGTTTGGGCTCATTCCTGAGTTCGTTGGCCGTTTCAACAGCATAGCCAACTGTAACGAGCTCATGCTAGAAGACCTTGTTGAAATCCTTGTCCGCCCCAAAGGCGCCGTGATTCAACAGTACATTAGCCTCTTTGCAGAAGATGGTGTGGAACTCGCGTTCACAGAAGACGCCCTCAGAGCCATTGCTGCAAAAGCCAAGAAATCAGATACAGGAGCGCGCGCTTTGCGCATGATTGTGGAAAATATATTGATGGATTTAATGTACGAAGTTCCTTCTGACCCAACGATCAAATATGTGCTCATTGAGGAAGGATGTGTGAATGATGAAAAGCCACCTACGATGAAACACTCTAAAGAAAAAACCGGTTAATTCCCGCGTCCATGGTCCCACCAACGTTTGCCGAACCAACGACTATCAGATACCATGAAGTTGTCGCGCAAGATATTTAACCCATTCTCAGGAGTTTTCTCTTCTGGATTAGAGAAAAGTTTAGCACTATTGATTGCATGTACGAATAGAGTATTCTGTTGCTCTTTAGTCAGAACTTCAGTCCCAAAATGACTTTCTAGCGCCTTACGTCCAGCCTCTAAGGCACTATCAAGAGTTGCCGCAGACTCTGAATCGACAACGTGCTTCGCAAGCTTGACCCACTCACCGCCAGGAATATCTTTGTTAAGGGAATACGTAACATCAAATCTCTCATGACGAAGTTGGTTTTGAATGCGGAATGTCGGATCTGGGTCTGCATCTGTCACGCTAGGATAGAAAAACATAGTTCCCATCTCAAATCCACCTACCATTTCATTTGTCGTAAGCTGCTTTTGACTGAAGCGTTTTGAGATAAAACCTGTTGAATTCGGATCTGTTTCAAAAGTACCTTGAGAATTCTTTAACACTGTAGCATTGAACCCTTTTGTTGCTTCTGCTGCTAGTTTTTGACGGAAGGTTAATCGAGTAACTTCTTCACCACCAGGCTTAAAACCAGTTCCTTTAACTGTAAACTTGTCATCCTGGATCTCGAGTGCTTCTCGAACAGAGATCTTTTCATTTCTACCGTCTGTGTGTGTTACTTCCACCGGTGCATTCACTTGAACAAGCATCCATGCTACAGTAAAATCTGATGTCTGACTCAACTCACTTTGACGCTGTGAAAGGACTTTTATTTGCTTTTTAAGCTCTTCTATTTCCTGGTATTCAGGAGAGTTTACGTCCAATAAATTCAGACTCGTGTCTTTTTCTTTTTGATCAAGTTTTTTTTGAGCTGCATCTAGCTTTAATGAAACAAAGTTTGCTTCCTGTTTACGAAGCGTTATTGCTGCTGCAATTTCTTTGTAGGCTCGAATTCCATGTTTATTCAATTTTCCCTGTTCAGTTAATCCATGCGAATTGAAGAGTGGAAGGATCGATTTTTCAAAGAAATTTCGATCCATAAACGTTTTTCCAACACGTGAACCCACATGAGCAAAAGGATCTGCGCCGTTTAAATTATTTACCGAATTGCTTGAATAGCTTGCAATTGGTGTATCGCTTGTTCTTGGAGAGATTTCTTGCATGACTTCGTCGAGCTCTTTTCCAATTTTATTAAGTTTCTCTCGAAAAGCTGCGATTTCTTCATCTGGAATGACAACCCCTGAGTTTTCCTTGAGTAAGCGCTGAATTTCACTATCATGAGTTAAATCGTAATAGACTTTGCTATCCTGACCTGATGCTTCGTCTTTTCGATGAATGACAATTGTGTTTATCTTACCACTAATGTAAGCATCTATCCCATCATCTGTTTGAATCAGCATAGCAAGGTCTCTAAAGCTATCATCCAGGCGTGTCTGTTGGTCTTTTTCTTTTATTATGACTTTGTCAGAAGGACCTGTCAAACCAAGTTGTTTACGCATGTGTACTGTCTTACGCTCACTTCCGACTGGGATTTCCACAACATCCGCTTTCGGCATGACATGGTCGTTCACATGGTCAGGTTGATCAGGTGCATGTGAGATAGTGCCCGTAAATCTCGCTTCTATCTTTTCTAAGTATCTACCCGTTAGAGTTCTAACGGCATTATCGTCTGAAAGCTCGCTAAGGACTCCTTTGACAAAGGTATCGAGTTCTTCTTTGCTGTCTATTTCGCTTAATTGCTCTAAATCCCTTTCATCCAAAGACCTAGGCGTGCTACTATTTCCGATAATACCTTTCGAAATGTGATCCACTCGTTGAGCTGCAACCTCAACAACAGTCATGTTCTTGATTTCCTTGCCTTCAAATGTTGCAGAGGAAAGAAGAGTGTTGACCCTTGATTCTAAGTTAGTAGCAGTAGATGACATAGAAATTATTCCCTTCTTAGTCTTAATCCTAAATTAATTATAACAAACAAATAATTTAATTACAATGATTTGAGATAAAAAAATAATAATTAATAGTTTGATAATGAGATAGTTGCAAGTTTTTTATCTTACTGAAAATGAGGTTTTTACAGTAAGTATTAGGGTTAAACAACTTAGTATTTGTTGTGATTTTTTTTCTATTTTAATTTTAAATGCAATTAATTTATAGACAGTTGTTTAAAAACAGAGGCTTTAGGAACAATAGAAATGGGGTCTCTCCAAACATAACGAATATGGATTAAAGAGAAATAGGAAGAAGATTTCTAAGGTGTTACAACTTTCTGTTTTTGGCTCTGTCAATGTAAACCTAAAAACTTGAGCCCACCTCCTTTGATACTTTACAACCCTCTTTTTAAGCTCTTTCTCATATTAGTTAATCCCTATTTCCACATACCATTTCCCTTTTTTCATGATGGGGATTTTGGTATTAACCTGAACTCTGGGTTTCTTTCACTCATTTTCAGGGATTTTTCTCTTCCTTCTCAGCCTTTTTGCCTCGAAAAGGACCGTTTGGCCCTTCCCATCGGCAAAAATACCGAGAATTTAAGAGAACTTTCTCTCCTGAGACTAAGCAAAATAAACCCAGAGTTCAGCTTATTACAATACGTATAGAATCATGTTATTTTATGATTTGAAAACACTAAAGAGCCTTAGGGACTTATTCCAATATGAATTCTATGTGCTGATGCAGCGAAGTAGGTCAGACTCGGAGTGGACTAGTAAAAAAAAGCCGTTATGCCGGGGGAGGGTTAGCATAACGGCCACTCTAGACCAACTTAGTCTAAAAAGATGGAAAAAAGGTTATTTATCTTAATTCACTCCATTTTTTCTATGCAGGTTGATATCTATTTGCTTGCTCAAGTGCTTCGATAGTCTTCAAGACATTAAGTGCATCTTGCTGGAAGCCATCCATCGACTTGTAAGATTCGCTTGCATTGACCATACCAAGTGTCGATTGAGAAACTTTAGATGCAGCTTCGTACTGAGCTTGCTCTTTCTTCTGCTCTGCATTAATCGTGTTCGTAGTACCTTGGGTAAATCCGTTAGTAACATTATTCCCTGCTTGGATATAAGAACTAAATGTATTTTTGTCGTTTGAAATTCTGTTTCTTTCTTGATTATTGAAATCAATTTTCCTTTGAGCATTATCACGGATGACCTTAGCATTTTCGTCTGATGACAATTTTGCTGCGTCTGCGTCAACTTTAGTATCGAACTTCTCTTGAAAATTCCCTTGTTTCAACTCTTTAATACGTGTTTTTACTGTTGTGTCTTCTTGTGTATCATCAATGCTCGGTCTGTTCGACAATGGAGTCGGAGCCTTTTCACGATCTTCAGAAAATTGCTGTTTATACTCTTCAAGATTTTCATTCTCTTTAGAAAGACTAGACATTTGAGAATCCATCTTGTAATTCTTATACATTTGGAATCCAGCAAGTCCAAGAGCAGCACCACCCATGATAAACTGTCCAACCGCTTGAGTCTGTAATTGGGTAGCTTCTGAATTCATTGAATTTAATGTCATTTTCCCTAGGAATTGTGAAATCTCTTGCGTCAATGTATACTGTTGTTGTGTAACTTCACTTGCAAGCTGCTGAAGCTCTGTATAACTATCTTCTAGCTTGTAAAGAGCTAACTTTGCTGCAACCAAAAAGCCATATCCAATTGCCTGCCCTGCGTTCTTAGCATCCGTTGATGATGCAGGAACTGCTCCAGTTGTAAGAACTGCTGACTTAGCTGCGAAATTAGTATCTTGAGTTTGTAAATTTGACATAATTAATCCTTAATATTCCTTATTAAACTTATTGTTTATACAGCTGTAGAAGCTAGTGCGTTAGCATAACTTTGTGCAGCTTGGTTTAAGCTGTTATCAGTTTTAAGTGTATTATTAATTTCGTCATTAAGCTCAGTTGACTGATGTTGCTGCTGATCTTTTACAAGCTGATTCATATCTTCAATGAGCTGGTTAATAATTAAGATCGCATCCTTATCCTGGCCGAGATTTCGTGTAAGGTCCGCTTCCTTATTAGTGATTCCACCCTGAATCATTTGTGTAATACCCATTGCGGCTTCTCCCAATGAAGCTGCTGCCGAAGCACCTTTTTGGAGGTTATCCATATTCCCAAGTTTAGCTAAGATGCCATCTTCGCTAGAAGAGTTCATGAAATCGCCACCAAATTTAGCCATAAGTGCAACTGCAAGAATGTCTTGAATGACTTGAACGATACTCATAACGATTTGGTACCACTCTTTCTTCTTCACGTCTTTTCCATAGATAGCCTGGAGAATTGCTCCAAGTGAGTCAGAAAGTAGGTTCGTTCCAATGATTCCTGTTCCAACTCCATTCACCGCAGCTTTACCCCAGTTAACAGAATCTTTTGCATTGCTCATAACTCTGCTGAACGCACTGTCAGACTCATCTGTTGCCGATGCAGTAGCTGACTCTGAAATGCTATCTACCGCAGACGAAATAGCAGAAGCTGGCTCTTCAGCAATTGTTTTAACCGCAGCTTGTGTTGCAGCTTCTGTAATAGAT
This sequence comes from Simkania negevensis Z, assembly GCF_000237205.1. GTDB lineage: Bacteria > Chlamydiota > Chlamydiia > Chlamydiales > Simkaniaceae > Simkania > Simkania negevensis. Next base: position 2,045,172 of record NC_015713.1, read on the forward strand.
TCTGTTGCATCAGCGACTGCAGACTGAACAGCTTCTTTTACTGCTGACTGAACAGTTTCAGTTAGAGCTTCTCTTCCACTTGTAGTTACAACTTGCTTAATTGTAGATACTAAAGCCTGTCTCAGAACGTCGCGGATTGCACTTCTTAGAGCGGCCTTTCCTGCAGCTGTTCCAACATCACGAGCAACTGTTTTAGCAGCATTTGTTGCCGCCTCTTCGACGCTCTGCGTAACATTCTCTCCAAGAGTTTCCATGACATCTTCTACAACATCTTCAGTTACAGATGTCGCAACATCATCAGCAACAGCTGAAACAACATTTTCTAGTACGCTTGAAATAACCTCTGTTGCTACCCCCTCTGCAATTGCAGAAAGTGCTCCTACTCCAAGTGTGCCAACAACCATAATTGCTGTCACGATGACGTCTGATAAGACTTTCGCTAGTCCACTAGAAAGGCCATCCTCTTTCAATTTGTTCGCAATAGCTTCTGTCAACTTGTCAGTTGCTCCAGACATCACAAGAGCTGCGATAATCACTGCAACGAAAACAGCACAAGCTCCGCCAGTAGCCGCTGCGATAACAATCGCTGCAACACAAACAACTGCCTTCACAACATCACTAACAATCTTTAAAATTGAAGCTGTGTGAAGCGCTGAAATGTATTCATTAAGCTGCGTTCTTGTATTATCGTTAGCTAATTGGTACTGCATTACATTCACTTTACTAATGCGTGATTCCTGATTTCCTTTGTTGTTATCAGTTTGAGCGAGAATCATCTGCACGAGCGCCATAACTTCAGTCATGACTTGCATCACATCCTCGAGAAGCTTTTGTGTAATTCCACCAGAACTAGCAACTTCTTTAAATAGCTTTTGAACCTGCAAATTAAGCATTTCAATCGGCATTGCAAATTGAGCTTCCGTAGCATCATTAATTTTCTTTTCAAGACTCGCCAACTGTCCTTGAAGAACACTTAATTCTGCTTTATCTGCAGCTTCTTGCGATTTATGTTCATCAATTGCATCTGTAAACCAACTTGCTACTTTGTCATACCAGTGATCGTGATCTTTAATCCATTGTTCTTGACTATATTCGTCTTTCTCAACATCCTCGATTTGTTTAAGTAACTGTTGTTCTTGCTGAAGATATTTCTCATTGTTTCTTTCTGAAGCTTCAATCTCTGCTACCATTTTTTCGTATTGACTTTGACTAATTGTTCCGTTTCCAGATCCGTTAGAAACATTGTTTGAACTTGACATATTTATTACTCCGATTAATTAAAAACCTTTATTAATTATTTTATTACGCCATTGTTTGTTGCATTAGGTTCGCTGCGTAAGTTGCAGAACCATTTCCTGTTGATGCAAGTGTGATAAGTCCTTGTAATGCTGAGTTATCTTGTTGAGTTTGTTGCGACTCGGCTTGAGTACTGTTGTTAAGAACGTTCACATTTTCTTGCATAGAAGTATTTGTCAAAGAATAAGTCTGTTGAACAAAAGACATCTCAAAACTGAGCTTTTGATCTGTATCTTTTCCTGCTTTACCAGCTAAATATTGCATTTCGTCTACATACCACGATAGAGTATGACCGCTAATACTTCCTTGTGTGGGATCTTCATCCGGTGTGAAAGGTGCGTTAGGATCTCCAACATAGGCCTGACTAAGTGCATCCATAAGCACAGACAAGGCGTTAGCTATTAGAGCATTTGAATTCATAACTTGCCCAGTTGAGAGCTGAGCTTTCATTGTCGTATCGCAAAGAGCCCACATGTAATTCTTGTGTGGCTCCACTGTACTATCTTGATTAGTATTTCCTGTCATATTACTTCCTTTATTAATCTATTATTAAGCTTTCCCGTAACTTGATCCTCTTTGAACCAAATTTGCTGAAGTCGACATAACACTGTTGACCGAGTCATCTAACTGAACAATATTTTTCTGTGACTCAACATCTGAGGTCACTTGTTGCTTTGATGTATCAAATAAAGTTCGAAATTGAGACGTTGATGAATCCATTCTCGTACTATCGAGTTGGTAATTCAATTCATCTTTCTGAAGCTGAGCTGAACGCCTGGATGGATCATCCGGCCATTTCGTAGAATCATCAGTAATTGTAGATACATCGTTATCTAAAATCTTTGTGAACGCATTTTGCAAATTCATCATTGCCATACCAATAGGAATGGTTAACATCATGTCAGCTATTTGAGCTTTATCTCCAGAGATGTTATTATTATCAATCGCTTCAACAACACGTATTATTCCCATATTTCATCCTTCTAATTAACTTGTTTTTTCGTTCTGAACTATTGACGAATCGAACTTCGCACGGTTTTGTAAAACGTTGTTGTCCAAACCAAGCTGCTGTTGGTAAGCACTTGATTGATATTGGACATCGGTTTGTTTAGCCTGGCTAAACGTACTACTTCCCGTGTTAACGGTATTAAACTGTTCTGTAATCGTTTTAATGATCTCCGCAGCTCCAGGAATTGACTGACTACCACCTAAAGCTAAAAGATCAGAATTCGTACTAGTTCCATCGTTTGGATCTTTTGATTGCGTCCAAAGAGCATTTAGGAAATCAGCTCCATCGCTAAATCCAAATTGTGAATAGTCATTAAGAGCCCCTGTTGTTCCTTTACTTGGATCTCCTATAAGAGCACTAACCGCTGCATCAATTTGAGAGCTAGTTGAGGAATCTAAGACTGTATCATTACCAGTATCCATTTTCAGGGCGTTTTGGATATTCTCCAACGATTGAATCAAGTCATTATAATCTTGAGTTCCTTGAGATCCTGTATCATTTCCTGAACTAAACTTGTCGAAATCTGACTGAGCTTGAGCAATTAAGCTTCTATAGTCAGAAAGAACGTTTAGCTGGTCACCAACGATTGTTAGCGTATCTTCAGTTTTTCCGAGAATTTTTGGCATTAAAATATAGAAAAAATAGTTGATCAACATGTCAGGATTCATTTTTCCAGCTTTCATTTCTGCAAACATTTGCATAAATTGCCCCCAATCAATGTTGTATTGTTGATACAACTTATCACGTGCATTCACGTCAGCTCCAACCTGCTCGTAGTCATGTTGAATTTGTGAAACATCCCCAGACATAAATTCTACTCCTTTATTATATTAAATATTTACTCAGGCACAACTAATTATTATTAGATATTCACAAATACTTTCTTTCTTCTTTTCTTTTTCTTAGGGATTTGTCTTGATGCAGTATCGACACCGAACTTTCTATTAAAATTCTGTAATTCTTCCCAAGCTCCTGTAGAAAAGTTTTTGGGATTAGAAAAATACTCTTTCATCTCCTCAGGAGACTTTCCTGATTTCTCACAAAAATCTCTATACTTTGCCTGGAGTTGGTCTAAATTCGCCGTCATTTTAGAAACAAGAGTCTTAAGACTATCCATCGACGGTTTTTCATTCTGATTCATTAAATTGTTATGCTCAAGTTGGAGTTCTAATAGTTCTTTGAACCCTTTAAATAATTGACCTAGCCTCTCATCTTTTTGACCACTTTCTAAAGCTTGTAGAACTCTCAATAATTCTTGATAATCCATAAATTATTACCACCTATTTATCTTTTAGGAAAAAATCTAGCTAGGTCTAGATCTACTTTTATCGATCTCTCAATCCTTCCTTTCTCTACCCCTGGCAACATTTTCCCCCAAATAACCGGTTATTTATTTGAGATTTTCCAAACTTTTCAGACCCAATCCCCGAAAAATTTGCCCAGTTTTGGCACAAAAACTCCCTACTTCTCCTCGATCCTAGCTGAGATCGAGAACAAATCCTTCCCATGGATGGTGTAATGAGTTTTCCTATAGAGCGCGAGCCGACCTTCGCTGTTTCAACTTCTCTATTCCCCTCAGCGAGAATACCTGGGACTCTCTTAGAATGTCTCTCTTCTATAGCCCCACTTGGCTCTGAACTTTAGGCTGCTCTTCCTGCTTTTTCTCAAAGCCCCCTCTACTAGCCTAAAATCTGCTCCTGACCTCCAGTGCCCTAGTACCCCTACTCAGCTTCTGGAAGCGCCAAAACTGTCTTGGAATCTAATGATTCCTTTTCTACAATTCCCTATCATTTTGCTGTGCTACTAAGCACGCACAGATAAACTTAATCTTTCTCAACCCTCTCAAGGGTAAGCAAATAAAAATAAAAAAGTGCTAAAGTTCCGCTCAGCCATAACAGACTGATTTGTAACTTAGGTTTATGATAGCGCCTGAATCAACTGTATCTGCTGTTTAAAGCATTATATATTTTGACAGATACTCTGAATTCACACACTAAGGTGATATAAAAACAGATATGGTTTACTTATTACTCTTATAACAATTCTTATTATCTATACTTGTAGAGAATTTTTATTAAATATACCTTCCCTACAATCTTTATTTTACCAAATCCTAATAAATAATCAACTAAAAATTTAATTATTTTTTAAGTTACTTAAATACAATTGATTAAAATCGATAAAATCGCCGTATCCAAGTCTCAAAATTCCATTACACTCGCTCTAAATGACTTATGATTTCCACGTTCCCTCTCCCTGTATTATATAGGTACCAACCTCTGATGTAAGACAAAAAAAACAGAAAACTATAACCTATTAATAACCAAACATTAAACCAACTTCACATCTAATATATTGGTTTTCAGTAGAATAACAACATCTTCAAATGCGAGAGAAATTCCCCAGTCTCCTTTTCTTACATCAGATGCTGAATTAGTTTAAGCATTCACTATGAAAGATTTACGATAAAAAATAAAAGGTAAACGCAATAAAGCCAAGAACTTAATCTTGGCTTTTGCTCAACTCATATTTTTGATTGCTTTAGCTGGACTATAGTTATCCCCAACGAGACGATCTTATTCCTAGATTAGCCTTTTCAATGGGCCGAACCACTATTTGGTCATTAAAGCGGACGTTTTTCTTCTTCTTAGTTTTTTTTACTTGCAGGGCTACCGCGGCTGTTTCTTTCACTTCTATTCGTCCTTTTTCAAAGTTAAAACTCTTAGAGTTTTTTAAGATAAACAATAAATCACTACGAACCTGTTCAAGAGATGTTCCAGCTTGGTATTCATCGTAAATTATTTCTTTTAATTGGCATTCTGTACTCAAAAATTTGCTATTATATAAAACAATAAATTCGTAAGCATCTACACCCTGCTTTTCTATTTCTTTTATCATAGCAAAAAATTCTGTTTGATCCTGAGGAGTCATTCTATCAAACATGCGTTGAATCCTCATAACATTCCCAGGTCTTGCGCCATTATCTAACACACTTAGCTTAACTTGAATGCCTTCCATTGAAGAGTGACCAGTAGGACCAAAATTCAATTCGTCTAGATGATCCACCATAAACTGATAGTCATTGCTCACTTGCTCATGACTTATTCTCTCATCATACAATAACATACCTCTTAAAGTTGGATGGTGTGATGCCACTTCTAATCCGCTTCTTCCCTTTTCCTTTGAACTTTGTAGCACCGCTTTCAAATTAGGCTTCAGCATTTCAGGCAATGTGTTAATTCTTGCTTGTACACTTTCTTTTGATGAACGAACAGCAGGACCAAAATCCAATTCGTCTAAATGATCCATCATATACTCATAGTCGCTACTCACTTGCTCAAAACTTGTTCTCTCATCATACGATAATAGACCTCTTAAAGTTGGATGGTGTGATGCCACTTCTAATCCGCTTCTTCCCTTTTCCTTTGAACTTTGTAGCACCGCTTTCAAATTAGGTCTCACCAATTCGGGCAATGTGTCAATTCTTGCTTGTACACTTTCTTGTGGTGAACAAATAGCAGGACCAAAATACAATTCGTCTAAGTGATCGATCATAAACTTTAAATCGCTTACGATTTGCTCTTCACTAGCTTCCTGATCAAAAAATATCTTTATTTCTGACATTCTTATAACTGCTCTTTCTGGACTCATGTTAAGGCGAATAAGAATTTGAAGGACATTTTTCAGATTGGTTCGCATCTCATCGGATTGCTTATCAATGTTGCTTTGGACACTTTCTTTTGACGTGATGACACTAGGTTTCGCTTCACTTGTTTGGTCTTCAACAGGAACAATCCAGGGATTTCCAAATACAACATTACCAATTTTGTAAAAGACATCGATTGAATACTCGATCACCGAACTTGCAGCACTTTTCCAATTAATCCCTGCTTTTGATTCAGTGGCTTGCGATGACTGAGTTGCGTTCACTTTTTGGTCTGACGACTGTGGTAAAATAGAGCTCATTATAATCTCCCTTCTTTTTTCCTTATCTACCAGATATTATAACATATAAATGTAATTTTATTACATATTAATGATAAAAAATATAAATTTATTCAATATCTATAAAAAAATCAGTTGCAATTTCTTTCTATATTTCTTGGGGGAAAGGAAGGTAAGGTATAGCGGCCAGAGAACTAGAGAAAGGAAGTAATTCTTTTTGTTTTTCTTGAGCACTTACTTGCTCTAATAAAAAGGCCGCTACACCCTCTTTCTATATTTCTTGGGGGAAAGGAAGGTAAGGTATAGCAGCCAGAGAACTAGAGAAAGGAAGTAATTCTTTTTGTTTTTTCTGAGCACTTACTTGCTCTAATAAAAAGGCCGCTACACCCTCTTTCTTTATTTTGGGAGGGGGAAAGGAAGGTTGGCATAGCGGCCAGAGAACTAGAGAAAGGAAGTAATTCTCTTATTTACAAAATTAGCTTCTAAATACATCAGCCTCACTAAGTTGTACTAAAACCTCGATGATCTGACTCGCCATTTCAGCGTACTTGTCAGCTGTTTTAGCAGCTTGTTGCACTGCTGATTGCATCATTCCCACAGAAGTCTGGTCGAGAGAGCTTTCAGCTTCATTTATACCTGCTTTATTTGTTTGATTTGCAGCAAACATGCCACCAATTCCATTGGCAATTCCACTAAGACCTCGAGCATATAATGAAGTAAGCTCATGGGTTCTACTTGACATCATCTCTTTTTTCTTCTCTACCGAGAGGTCATCTAAGTGTTTATTCAGCGCTTTACGATCTTCAGGTTCAGCTTCATAAAACATTTTTGAGTCAGCTTTGAATTGTGTAGAATTTTCATCTAAGTCTTTAAAGTCATCAAGATGGGTTAACTCCTGCATGCGCTTCTTCGCGATCTTTGCCCGCGATGCTGCTTCTCCTTCAGCCCCATTCGAAAGAACAGCATCTGGAGAAACCTGTAGAGACTTGTTGATTTCATCTTTGTATTTGTTAATGTTATCGAGTTCGTTCTGAAGGCTTTGATTGTCAAAATAGCTTTTTCCCATTGAAAAAAGACCGCCGCCTATCTCGAAAGCCCCAGCTACAAGACCTGCGCCTGCCTGCCATCTCATCGATTTTGCTTTATGCTCAGCACCATCTTTGATATTCTCTGCTTGGTTTTTGCTTGAAAGTCGTTCTGTTTTAGTATCAACGACATTCAATGCCGAGTTAAGAACTGAAAGCTTCGTATAAATTTCAATCAACTGAGCAATCAAGCTAGAAGTCGAACCTACGATTCCAATGTTGTTTTCACTTTGTGTATTATTTACTGTTAACATTATTTCTCTCCCCTTCGATTTACTGAGCTAATAGTGCAGCTAAAGTATTACGAGCATCTACCATGCTATCCGCAAATTTCTCTTCAGCTAAGAATGTTGAAATCACATTTTTAATGTCTTGCTCTTCTTGATCTAGACCTGCTTGATTGATCTCTTCCGCAGAATTTAAGATCGCAAGATCAGCTTGAACCTTGCCCATTTCTGCTACTGCATTAGCATAGGTCATTTGGCTAGCTGAAAGTGTGATATTAGCAAGGCCAGTAAGAACCATAAGTGCTGACGTGATGGTAGTAGCGTTTCTTGAAACAAAGTCGACCACACTTCCAACTTTTTCCATGATTCTACCTGCATCTTCACCAAAAGTCTCTGTGATTTTTTCTGATATGTTTGAGAAAGCAGATACTCCTTCCGATTCAACTGTCATTCCTTTTAGTCCGCTATATCCAGCACTGAGTGAAACCACCATAAGGATCAATTCAGTTGTGGCAAAAACAATTCTTCTTGCCCATTTGTCATCCTCAGGAATTATGCTTGCTACGCTCTTTGCAATTGTTGTGCTTTCTGAAGAAAGAGACATGGCAAATCCAAGTCTTGCTCCTGATTTGGCTGCTTTTCCTGCTTTTTCCGTGTTAAAACTAAGGCTTTTAGATCCTTCTTCTTTCAATGCAGAAAGATTCTCTGAGCTAACATCTGCAAGTTCGGTTCCAACTTCTGCGGCTTCATCTGCAGCAACCTCTATGCCAGCCCCTGCACAACAAAGTCCACCTGTTACAGCAGTGATGACTACAACAGTTATAGCAGCAGCAATGACATGTGCGATTTCTGGATGCTCTTTAAGAGCTGGAATAACTTGTTGTAGCCCCTTAGAAATTTCATTTGTCAATCCAGATACTGCCGGTGTTTTTGACATCAATAACATCATGGCACCGCCAACAACAAGCGCTGGGTTCTCAGTGATAACTCCCACAAGCACCATAGCGTATGGAGCACTCTTTTTTGCAATATTAGCGACTTTGTTCCACCAGTGATGCTTCTTGTTCATTTCTTGTAGGTCGTTTTTATAGTCTTCTGCCTGTTGTTTTGCATTTGCAAGAGTTGAAGCAACATGTGCCTGATCAACAATATTTGAAGCTTCTGACTCTTTTGATTGAGACTCTTGTAATGCTGCAATAAGTTGAAGCATTAGATCTTTTCCAGTAGAAAGTTCGTAAGTTGGCTCCTCAGATTGGTCCAGAATTTCGTTCATCGTATCAATCAAATTATCGATTTGCTCATCTGATGGAGATCTTTTTTCTTCAGTCTTAAATTCAAAATGAGAGCCATTTGCAAATTCTGCAAGTTCTGTTAAATCGCTATCTGAAAGAACTTCATTCATCGCATCGATCATCGCTGCGATTGCTTGATCTACGACTTGCTCATTGATTGCATCTGTTGCCGCTGTGACATTTTGAGTATTAACTAAGTTGTAATTCGCTTGTTCTTTACTAATTGTTGACATTTTTAACCTTTTTTTTCGTTTTTTTGTTATTAAAGTGGTTGTGCGAGTAGGCTTGCAAGGTAATCCATTTCTCCGACAACCTGAGACATAAACTGTTCGACTGCTTGAATCCGTTGCTGTATCATTTTTACGTGTCCCGTCAAGTTACTTTCACTCGATTGAGCTGTCGAAGTTTGCGCTCCATAAACCGATTGAGCTTCATTAATTAATGTGGTAGTTATACTGATATCATCCGAATCACCGGTATAAAGACCCGGACACCCCCCGGTTGCCATCCAACCAGTATAAGTTCCTTGAGTCATGTCGTAGACATCGTTCATTTCACATGTCGAAATATCTTCCAGCTCGTTTGAAAGTGTGATCGCAAGTTGAATCACAGAATTATTCAGAATCGAGTCTGCTGTAATCTTATTGTCCGAGGCTTCCATGACATAAAGCTGAGCATTCTCAGGTATTGTAAAAACTCCATCTGGCGACTCTGCCATCTTCTCCTCCTTAACTATTTCCTATTTGTTGGTTCCAGTAAGATTGGTTCTTCACGAAGTTATTAAATCCATCTTCATCTGTTCCCATCAATGTTTTATCTTCACTTTGAACTTGGCTATATTCTGCTTGCGCCATTTGATCTATCTCTCCACAGCTATCGTCAACTGTGGTTAAATCATTCGTCCATTGACTTTGCTCTGTTAAATAAGCTTGATATCCCTGGTCTGTAGGATTGATCTCAGGACTGCCGTTGCCTTCAGGAACTTCCGAAGTTCCCGGAACCGAATAGCTTTGCCCATCCCAATCTGCTAAAATAGCATTCGCATTATAAGACGTGATTTGAGGAACAGCCACCTCTGTGGGTGAGTCCGATCCGTCATAATAGACATCATATGTCACCTTTGTAACAGTGTAATTATCACTACTGCCTAATAGATCTTCCCCTGAATTCTGTGATTGTGTGATCAGCTGATCGTTTGTCAGCGCAGGATCTGTATATTCTTGAACTAGAAATGCATTCATATTGCTCACTGCATCATCAACTGTTTCAGTTGAACCATTCCCACTTTCACACATATTGACATCATGGGTAATGTTACTCAAAATTGTTTCAAGACCTGATGAAGCATTCATGTCATATCCAGCCCAAGCCTCTAATCCATCAAAATGGCTAAATAAAAACTGAACCATCGTGACAAAAAAGTACTCTAGAGCGGCTTGAGGGGGCAATGAATCCATTTTTGTCATCATTTTATCCCATTGCTCATCCTGTTGGGTTTCCCAACCTTGTTGGGTCGTATAATAAAGGGTATTATCCGCCATCTGTTAACTCCCCGAATTTTCTTTGCTGATTTGATAGGCAAGGCCTTTCGCCTTTTCTTGAATCATGTTATTCCATGCTCCATCTATTTCTTGTTGCATCGTGACGTTTTGTTGCATCATCGCTTGCATCTGAGCGCTAACGGTATCGCATGAGTCTGACATCATTGTCAGGTCTTGGTTCCAACCAGACTGCTCTTCCAAATAATTCTGATAGTTCTTTGAAGATGGGCCTCCTGAAGAAACATCCCAAGATCCTCCGTCCCAGTTTTCTAGTGTCCATTGATCGTTTTGCATTCCGTAGGAAGTGCCATTAGGATCAAACTGAGGAACCGAGACAGATTGCGCCTGTCCATCTACTGTAATCGTGTATGTACTGTAAGTCGGGTCACATTCAAAGAAATCAGACATGTTATTCACAAGTTGATCTTGTAGATCTGTATTATCGCTAAATGCTGGGCAAGTGAAGGCATACCAAAGAGTTTGGTTGGCAGCATTCATTGCAGTATCTACATCTTGAAGATCTTGTGTATATACTGAACCGCCACCTTCTCCATTTTTTAGAACATCATTATAACAATTGCTCATGGTACTGATATCGGGGTCAAAGACTTCCGATACAATATTCATATCATTAGCTCGCCATGCGAGACAATCAGAGGCAGTCTCCCCTAGGAACGGAGCAAGCACTTCAACAATATACAACAGCTGTGCTGTTGGAGTCTGAAGTGTATCGAGTGTGTCCATATCATTAGACCACTCTTGGTTTTGCTGCTCCATCCAAGCGCTTTGTGAATTATATGTCGTAGGAAATGTCATATCCTTCTCCCTCTGTTTATCTCTGCAGAGGCAAAGGTCCTATGAACAAGATCTTATGATGATATTTGCTGTAAAGAGAATGGTTTAAGACGCGAATAACCTTAAGTAGACGCGACCACGCAACCTCAAAATATAGCACTCTTTGGCACACCCCCTTCCGTACATGGGCATGTGACAGATGCGATATTTTTCTCAAGGTGCGAAGCGCTCTAGACGACACGTTATTATATAACGCTTCAGCTAACCCCAGCAAATCCAAAGATTTGCTCAGACCTTAGCCTCACGAATGCATGATTCTACTTTGGAAATTTTAAAAGAATGGTAGGATTCTACAAGTTGTCTTGGATGACTTGTTTAGAACCTATGGTCTCTTATTAAAATTTACTAAGAGAATTATGCACCCTAATAAACAGTTTATTATATTAGATTATATTTTATTAGGTTCTATTCGTTACCCAAATCTATATTAATATTAACACAAACTTATTTTTTTTAAACATATATTTAACATTGTTATCGTAATTTATTAAATGTAAAATACTTACGTTTAAAAAAATTTTTAGATCATTGATTACAAATGGCTTGGTCCTCTAAAAAAGACCTATGTTGGACTTAGATTGAGAGAGAAGCACCATGAGCTTAGCGATTTCTGCCTTCGTTAATGTGAGGACGATGATATAAACTACTTAATATCAATAATTAACATGAGATCTTGGTTTATTTTGCTTATTATCCAGAGAGAAAGTCCTCTTAAATTCTCAGCATTTTTTGGCAAAGGGAAGAGGCAAAAAGGGTGGGAAGAATGAGAAAAACCCCTGAGAATGAATGAAATATAAGTTAACTCATGAAAAAGGGCCGTTATGCAATTCAAGTGGGGGAGATAGGGAGTGCATAACAGCCCAAATTTTAAAGGATTATGTCTGACTAGAGTCAGCTTGCTGTAGCCCAGTTAAAATCTCTGGTAGCTGCAGACTTAGGTCTAGATACTTAGATGCATTTTGCGCAGATTGCTGATAGAGCTGATCCATAAGCTTGCCACCTGTTTCAGACATGACCTTCTCGGACTCAAATTTACCTGCATCTTCCTGATGATTTGCCGCTTCCATTTGCGCTGAAGCCCGTCCAATTTGGCCCACAGCATTTGAGGCCTGCATAATGTGATCGGCATTCTTACTAATACGTGATTTACTCCCATTGATCTCTTCTTCAAGGCTTTGGCCTCTCTTATTGAGATGCTTTGAAATCTCCTTAAGTTGGTCTTCATCTCCTAAATAGAGTGCATCTTTATCTGCCTTAGCAACTTTGAGTTGTGGCTCTTCGGATAGTTTTAGAGCTTGTTTCTCTTTCTCAGGGATCCGTTTTGAGAAGTCTGATGTACGACTTAACTCACCTAAAGTGTTTTTAATTCGCTTTGTTTCTAAATCTTCGCCTTTTTCTGAATTAGATAAGTTCTTTCCTACATTTTGCTTTAAAGCGTTTTCTGTTTCAGTTTGATAATCTTTCACTGTCTGGAGCTCTTCTTCTCGAGGGTCTAACCCTTTCTCTGCTAAGGTCGAATATGCGAATCCGACTCCCATTCCACCAAGACTCACCACTCCACAAGCAAATTCACCATAGGCCTGATCGCGCGTTTGCGATGCTTGTTCATGAGACGCATTTTTCGTATTTTCAGCTGTAGACTCTGCGCTTTTAAATGAGCTTACGGTGTCAAGTATCATCAATTTGTCGTATTGCGACGACATGGTTGAGTACAGCGACATGATTTTATAAATTGCATTTTGAGCCGCTGCTGCTGTTCCACTAAAAACTAAATTTGTCATTGAAACTGAACTTGTCATCTTTTCCTCCTTAAATATTACTTGCAACTGTTTGTGCCGCAGCACTCTCAACATAGCCAAAATGAGAAACTTCATTCATCATCTGTGTCAGAGACTTCGTCATGCTCTTATTAAATTCTAAACTCGATTTCATGGTGCTCTCACCAATTCTATCAGCTGCCATATCTAGTGAGAGTTCGGCGGCACTTTCTCCCATATTGTCAATCACTTTTGCTTGCTCAAGATCATAACCACCATTGACAATACTAGCAGTCCCATCAACTCCAACAGCTCCTATCTTTGTCAACCGAGCTAGTTTTTCTGCAGTTGGAAACTTATCTGCTAGTTTTTCCATCACTTTGACAAGTTCTTCTGGAACTTTTTCAACAAGATTTGCAGCAGTTTCTGAAACAAAATCAATTAATTCAGGCATATTTTTCGAGATGAGTTCGCTTACACCTTTTGTGAGCTTTTCAATTCCTTTCGAAATAGCAGAAGAAGATCCCGCTTCACTCGTCGCAGACATGCCACCTGATGCTACAAGTCCTACAACTGCAGTAAGCTCAAGCAATACAGTTGTCAAAGCTTGAAGAATTTTTTTCACTTCAGGGTTAGAAATAGGAAGACTTTCAAAAATTCCTTCTGAAATCGTGGAAGCTTCGTGACTCATCGCCATAGAGCCTCCCATGAGACCAGCTTTCAGGACTTTCTTTCCATTAAGAGTGATTTTTGTTCCGTTTTTCGCTTCATGACCTCCTAGAGACTCTGTTGCATCGTCAATGGTTTCGGTTAGGTCAGTTGTCGCATCCTCAGTAGCACCAGTTAGTGCTTTTTCGCCAACATCTGCAACAGCATCAACTGCTTCATCTGCTCCGACTTCAAGCGCACCAGCGGCTCCAACACCTGCTGTTACAAGCGCAACAGTTGCTACAGTCAAGACTCCTGCAATCCACTCGGCATCACTTTTTGGCACTCCCATATCAGTTAAGAGATCCTCAAATCCATTCGTCAAATCTTGCATGAGAGGGGTATCTGCCATTACTGCAACAAGTGCTCCAGCAAGAACTAGTTCAGGTTGAGCTGTTAAGACTCCTACCGCGATCATGACGACTGGAACAATTACCTTCACAACGATATCTAAAGCTTTTTTCCACCAAGGTTGGTCTTCTTGCTCGTGGACATCTTCGAGAACTTGTTGATACTGCTCTGCAGCATTTTGAGTCGCTGCTTCAGAACCTTTTGATTCAATTTCTGAATTCACCATCGTTGTTTCTGATTGCACCTCTTGAACCTGTTGCACAGCTAATAGCAGCTCTAAAAGTAATTGTTTTCCTAGCTCTGGAGGTGCATCGGTTTGCTCGAATATATCTTCAACTGAATTCACTAATTTCCCAAGGTGCTGACTTAGCTCTTCATGTTGAGGAGATTGCCCATCTTGAGATGCACCTGAATGCGCGAGTTTTTGGAGTAAGTTGTTTAAAATCGAGATGGCTGAGCTCGCATCTGCTGTACGGTGACTTCCTTTTTCTCCTTCTGGAACTAAATTAAAGTGAATCTGATTTGTGGTTTCTTGAACATTTGACATAATTTTTTATCCTTCCTTTTATTAAGCCGTCATTGGGTTACTTGTGAGCTGACTGGTAAATGATTGCAGTTCCAAGGCCTGTTGTGGGAACTGAAACGTCTGTGTAATTGTTTGCTGAGCGCTTTGAATCTGTTGAGTCATTGCCGACATGACACTTGTTAAAGACGAGATCCAACCCTGAAATCCAGATTGAGCTGCGCTTAAACAAGCTTGCGTCATAGGCACAGCATTATCGTTCGAGCTTTGAAATCCCGGGTCATTGGCGCTATTATAGTCATCGAAAATACCCGAATAACCACCCTTCATAATATCATTCTCTACATCTTGTTGCTTCTTCATCAGCTTAGTTAAGCCTGTTGAAAGGCTAATCGCAATGTTTGCTGTATAGAGCAAGTCATTTTGCTCCACATTTGCAAGCTGGACTGAAGCTTCCATGGTTGCTAATATCACATTGCCCATGGCCTGAAATCCGCTCATTTTTACCTCCTTTTTATGATGTAATTTCGTTATTAATTGCTTGCTGCTCTCCTTTAGAAATGTCTTGTAGACAATTGTCTAAGATCGAAAGCATTTGCTTTTCTTCTCCCATAAAAAACTGGAAAACTGAAGTTGCAGTTTTTGAAAAATCAGTAAAAGTTGTCGAAAGCTCATTCATATCTGCCGTCTTTTCCTGAATCATGTTTTCATACGAGCTCAGTCCCTCCCCTTTTCCTTGCTGGCTACCAGAAGCCACATGTGTATACTCAAAAGTTCCACTCCACATCGCTTCGAGTGCCCATCCTGTGCCATCAACACTCATAACCTGCCAGTCATCAGTAGGCTGACCAGAAGCAGAATTGGCACAATATTCCCCTTGGATCTGTGGAACATCTACCGTTTCCTCGGTACCGTTCACTGTGACGTTCATGGGGACAGAAGTCATGACGATTTTAACGTAATTATTATCAAGCCCGTTATACATTAATCCGGTCGTCATTAAGTCTGAGATCGCGCTCGTTACATTCGCTTGAAGTTGAGAGTTAGATGCTAAGTTAGGATTCAAATACACTAGTTGTAAGATCGAGTTCGCTTCAGAAACTGCATCCGATCCAGGACAACTCCCTGGGTCTTTTCCAAAAGTAAACCCTTTTAGAGAGTTCACGACATCCTCTGGTTTAAGCCCAGTGCAACTATTAAAATCCTCCTTAATACTATCCAAACGAGGGATCAATTGGTCTGAGACTTGATCCATCAGGTAATCCTGATACTCCATCTCTCCCCCAATAGACTTCTCCTTTGTGGGCATCATCACAAACATGATGTAGATAAGCTGAGCAAAGGCATTTGGCAAGGTATCGAGCGTATTGAGCTCACTTTCCCATGCCTTGTTTGCATCAGATTTATATTGATCTCCCGTCGTATAACTTGTCGGGACTGCTGGAATTGTACTCATATCCTAATCCTTTCTTTCCTACTTTCCCTGGCAGGCAGCGAATAGCTTTGTCTTTTCCTCAAGCTGATCCCTGCTTTCCTTTAATGCCTGGAGACGACTCTTCAAACCCATCTAGATTTGACAAGCTCTCCAGGGACGCAGACTTCCCTGGTGCTGAGTGGATTCATGCAAACACATAAAACGCGTATGCACTCAATCGCACGAAGCTAAATAACTGTTACATAATGAAGCAAATAAAGAAGCTTCATCACCTTCACACAAACAAAACCGACCATAGACAAACGAAGTGCCTATCTAAAGCGGCCTTTATCTGAGTGAGGTAAGAAGCGTTTGAAACGACGTATTATAGTTACGCCAAGTACCCCCTCAGCAAACCAGAAAAGATCTGCCAAGATCTAATCATCTTATCATCGATGCATACTGAGACTTAAAAGATACAAAAAGACTGTTTGGTTCAATGGACACATTCTTGGGTGATAGAGTCCAGAACCTCACAATCTCATATTCTATTTAAGATTGTATGCAACACTAATAAATGATTTATTAAATTAGATTATACTTTACTAGGTTCTAAATTACCCAAAATCTATCTTAATAATAGCATATCTTAATTTATTTTAAACAATTATTTTAAATTTTATCATAAACCATTCAATAACAAAGACTTGAGAGATAATCATCTCGCAAATAACTTTCATTCAACAAGTTACAACCAAACCAACTCTAGATACGTCGCTTTGATTTACCGAATAATAAACCCTCAGACTCTCTGTCATCCCTACTCGGGAAAGGGGTATAAGAGCATCCTCCTCCCCCTCCTGGAGTGAACCAAGCAAAATCGATTTGCTCGGGAGCGATGGTTGGGACTTGTTCAAGAGGCGGAGAAATGGTGATGTCGATTTTTTGGATTTCAAGTTGCGCTTTTCCGTTGCTAAATCCCCGGCTATTCCAAGTCGGATTTTCAAATGCAATTTTGATGTACATTGGGCTAAAGGGCCCAGTTCCAAGATCTTGCGTGCTAAAAGGAGTTTCTCCATCGAGTATCCGTGTAAGAATGAGACGGTTATTTTGATCATATTTCCCTTCCATCTTGAGTATGTGGACTTTACCATCCCAAAAGTTCGGCACAACTTTCCAAAGGGGAGTTCCGTCTGGATGGGTATCCATGTATTCGCCATGCCCTCCAACAGCATGACCGATGTAACTTCCATCGCGGATGCAAACGGAATTTTGGGGAGGTGGAGTGTTAGGAGAAATATCTGAACCCATTTCGCAATCAAACTCTGTAATCGGATCGGCGCCTGGTGCATGGGTATGATAAATTGGGTTATTGGGACCGCGCTGCGATTCACCATATGTCCATAAAGCAACAGTCGGTTCGTAATCAGATCCATCATTTGTGGCAACAAAGGTCATTTCAATTGTGAAATCCCGTCCACTTGGGATAAATTGTGTCGATTGAATGCCCCCATTGGCATAAGGAGGGGAAGATGTATTGTCACGGGTACTGATTAACTGAATGCCATGGCATGTGACTTTTGTAAAATCACTTGGTGGAAATCCAGGCCCAAACATGGTATTCCCTGTCAGAGCAACACCCCAATCTGAGCTAATCATCCCACTTGTGAAGTCGTAACTTTGTGTACATCCCGTTTTTTGATACCAACTTCGGTCTGGGTTATAAGGGTTAATCGCATTGATTTGATCATAAACTGTCGGATTATCAGAAATTAAACTCACATCAAAGAAAAAGGCAGCGTCTTCAAGATTTGTCAATATGACCACAGGTCTAAAAAAAGTCCCAGCTTGCATGCTTTCAAACTCATCTGCCGAAATTTCAATCTGAATAGGTGTCACTTGACCTGGGGTAAGAGAAGTAAAGGTTTGAGAGATTTGGGGGAGAGTGGTGTTATCAACGAGGGCAATCCCCTTAAATTGAAGATTCACACTTCCACTTTCTCCTTCTGGAATGAAAATTTTTGCATGAAGAGTATAGTCTCCAATAGGACAGGGAACAGGGCCATTGGAAGTGACCGAACCATTTTTAGGCATGTATAAAGCATGCGCCCCGTTGAGTCCATTTGTCAATTTAATTTCGTGATTCGCAGGAATGCTTCCATCAATATACCAATAAGGATGTCCTGCATTCTTAAGCGGCGATTGATCAATATTTTTCTGAATGGAAATCGAGCCATCTAAAAGATTATCCCCCACATTTAATTTTGATTCGATTTGAGGAAAATGTCCTACATCTGGATCTCCTAAAGTGGTCACTAGCGGAAAGAGAGAAGCAGCGTATTCCATCAGCTTAGAAGTAGTCGTGACATCAACCACGACAATGTTTTTAAAGACAGTATTTTTTCCTCCACTTAAGCTTACCTTCATCGAATTTCCTGAAGCTGTAAACCAAAAAAACCGGCGATGAAATCCTTCTTGATCGATTTCATTAGAAGTTTGAGGATAATCGGTCGTTTTTCCAGAGATCGAGCTTGTGAGAGAAACAGCACCTGCAACATCTATTCCTCCCGAATAAGCTCCATCATTACTGCTTGGGGGTGTTCCCAAAACATACCCTCCCACCAAATAAAGATGACCGGAAATGGTTGTGACCTCTTGGCTAACGCTGATGTAACCTGGTTTAGATGGGATGTCCGAAAAAGAGAGACTATTTTTATTTTCAATAGGACTTGTCTTATCATACGGATCTGGAGAATTCACAACGAGAGTTCCTGAACCGCCCGTAATTTGCCATCCAGTTGTTCCCTCACTAAAATCTCCATTAGAGATCAGATTTTTATAGGAGTCAATAGGGGGAAGAAGGCATTGATATGCGGGAATAGCAAGTGCATTTTGTATGATTCCAATAAGCTGCTGTAAATGGTTGTCATAGTCTGAAGCGTGGTCGCTATCATAGTCATTTTGGATCGGAGAAATCGTCCCCGTAGTGTCATCTTCAATGAGAGATTTGACTTTACTTAAGAGTGCGGAAAACGTTGAAGCATATTGATCTTGAAGAGATTCATAAGGGAGCGTTCCTTGGCGATAAAGAGAAAGAGCCTTTTCATAGTCTTGGCTCGATTGAATAACCTCTTCTTTAACTTGCGTATAATTACATAATTTTTCTGCCTCTTCATCAGTTGTCATGAGTGATCCATATTCAACTCCAACTGCTTGAGCGGTAAATAGAATGGAGATTCCCCAAATAGCTAGCTTCATGTTCTACCTTTAACGAAAAAAATCAATTTGCAGTCATCTTATGCATGTGAAAAAAAATTTACAACCCTGAAAATGGCAAATTTGTTTCCAGATTTGAGAGTGGGGGATATTTGGGTAGTTGATTCGCTGGATTCTGAGTAAGATTTCCCAATTTTGAGCGCAGTGGAATAGCCATGCGCTATTTCCGAGCGAAAAAAAGGGGGAAGATTACCAGAAGCCAAATGAAGAAACCCTCAAAAATTCACCAACCTCGATTCAAAAAAAGCCTCCGGCCCGGGGAGACTGAGCGCGGAGGCAGGGAGTACGGAAAGAAAAGAAACTCTTTAATTTTTAACTTCCAGTGAGAACATCTCCTTGAGCAATATTCACCAGAACTTGCGCAGTCTGAATTGCTGTTCGAAGCGCTTCATTCGCCTGAGAAGTCAAGTCGTTTTGGCCAGCTTGAGCCATCGCTTGAGTTGATTGTCCAATTGCTTTGCTCGCTTCGTATTTTCCAACTTCTTGTTGGTATTGAGCGCCAACGCCATCGGTCACACCATTTGCGATCATTCCAAGAGAGCGGCCAATAAGATTCGCAGTTTCACCTTTTTGACTAGCAGCTCTTAGCTGATCAGTAACGTATCCTTGCTTCTTCTCGATTGTCTTTTCGAGGTGAGTGACAAGATTATTCGCTTGTTCCTTACTTGATTTTTGAATCACAAGCCTATCTGTCTTATCAGGACCATAAATCTCAATTGATTCATCTAGATCAAGTTTTTTATAATCATTTGTCTTCGTTAACTCTTCCATTCGGTTTTGAATAGCCTCTCCTCTAGCTTCTTCTTCAGTCATTGGTCCAATACGCTCTCTATTCGAAAGAACTCTTGAATCAGGTCCTTTAACTTGTTTCGCTTCTTCGAGATATTTATTCATCGTTTCAATTTCAGCACGATCCCCTTTTAGAGCGCTTTCTGCTTGCCATTGTTTAACTGTAGCAAAGGCAGCACCCCCTAAAGTCATTCCACCATTGAGTAAACCGCCAAGCCCACGAAGTGCTGTTTGCATCGCTTGTTTATCAAAAGATTCTCTAGTATCTTCTGCAATATTTTTAGTTGCTTCAAAGTTGAAAATGTTCTCTATAAGAGACAAATTAATCATAATCACTGACAGCTCGACACTTGAAGAAATCAACCCATCAATTGCAGCCTGAGCAACAGCCTGGTTTCCGACATTCACTGAATTTGATTGTGGTAAATTTAAAGCCATATTATTTCCCCCTTATTTATTACTGAGCCAACATGTCGGCTACAATGTTTTGATTCTGATTAAGTAAATTACCAACTCGGTTGATCATGACGCCGAATTCCTGCATCATTTGGATAGCATCTTGAACAATATTAGACGTTTGGACTTGAGTCGCTTTTTCTGATGAAGAAAGCGTTTTCAATGAAGCATCTATTGTTCCTAGTTTCGTCATTGCAGAAGCTTGCACACCGTCATAACCAGCAACTGCGCATTCCGCAGTACCAGCAGAGATCAAAGCAAAGTTCTTAATATATTCTGAAACGGAAACAATCCGATTCACAGCAGAGGTTAAAGCATCCACAACCTTTGGAAGTTTTTCAGTGATAAATCCGCCTGCTTTGTCTGCAGCTTTTTTTAATCCATTACTTAAGAGGTTAACATCTGTATCATTTGACTTGAGCGCCCCATAGCCGCCAACCATTGCTCCAGCAATTGCGACAACTTCCAAGATCGCATCAAAAGTGATCGTTAAAGCCTTTTTCACCTCATCACTCACAGGTAGTGCGTCAACAAAACCTGCTACAATCTGAGGCCCTTCTTTTGCGAGAGCACTGAACCCTCCCATCATTGCCACTGAAGACATCCGTGGCACGTTAACAGTAACTTTACTAAGGGTGTCTTTTAACTTGCTAAGATCAGATCCTAACTCACCTAGTTCGGATCCGACGCTCTCGAGAGAGGCTGCAGCTCCAACACCAAGGCTTCCCACCGTAATAGCGGCAACAGTTAAAAGGCCGCCGACAAATTCTGCCACATCTTTGGGTAAAAACTTTTCCAGCCCTTCTGTGATACCCTTACTCATGGCTTTACCAGCAGGACCAGTGAGTGCTGCTGTAGCAACAGCTGCAATGAGCATTCCAGGATCCATTGAAACCACACTCACAAGTACAAGAATGACGGGAACCACAATCTTTAAAATTTTATCCCACCAAGGTTGATGAGTTGATTTGTAGTAATCTTTTGCTGCTTTAACAAAATTTTTCTGAGCATCCGAACTTTCAGCAACTCCGAACGCATTGTTTGCTTGTCCTAAAAATGCTTGAAGATCGGCATTTGTCGTTTCTAAACCGTTTAATTGTCCGAGAAAATAGAAAACGACAAAGAGACTCTCAGATGGAAGGGAATGGTTAGTTTCAAAGAGCGCTTTCATGTTTTGTCCAATTTGATTTAACCCCTCTTCGACCGATGTTTGCGCACCAGTTAAAGCCTCATCATCTTGAGTCGACTTATAAGAATCGATTGTCTCCTGCAATAAGAGGAGAACTGAATTTGCTGCATCAGAAGAGCTGTTTTGATTTGCCGTCACGAATTGCTCTTTAGAAGCATTAATTTGTTGAATTGTTGACATATATTTAAACCTTCTTTTTTATTAAACTAATGGAGAACTCAATAAGGACGCTAAAAAGTCTTGCAATTGATTTGCTGTATTCATATAGGTAAATTCTTGAGTCTCGTTTTGTTGCATTGTTTGAAGCCCAGAAGTTCCAGACGATAGCATCGCCTGAACAATTCCAATCACCGATTTGAACCAAGATTCACAATTTTGCACATCTGCTTGGACCATGTTCATATCACTACTGTTTGTATTTGGACTGCTACCCTGTTTCCAAATTGCAGGGTCATTTTTCGAGTTATTTCCATCAAAGTTATCTGAAACTCCTCCTTGCATGAGGTTCGTCACTGTTTGCTGTTCTTGAGTTGCAAATGCCGTATTTGCATTTGAATCGACCAAATAAATGTTCACCATTTGTATCATTGTTGCCGATATCGCGTTAGCCATCGCATTTGCAGATGTTAACGTTGCCAGTGTGGCGTTTTGAGTAAAATGAAACTGCGTATCATTTGGTTTGTATATTGGAGTACTACTCATCTCTCCCTCCTAAAATTAATTAAGCTGATTTTTCAATTCGGTTTGTTGCAAAGACGTTATGTTTTTCAGGAGCTGTTCTGTGATTCCTTCAAACTGTTTGTCTTCACCCGCATAAAATTTCGCTTCAGACTGCTCAGAAGCATTCATATTTGTGAAAAGGGTATTCGTCTCTTGGATTGATTGTTCCATCTGTTGCATTTGATCCACCCACCCTTGATAGCTTGCATCACCTGACTGAAAAGGTTGATAATTATTACTAGCTGGTGCTCCATCCCAAATCGTTGTCGTCCACTCTGTAGTTCCTTGTGGGCTGGATGCAGTGTTAAATTGAGGAACCTGTTTTGTCACCTGCTGACCATCTATCTCAACCTGAACAGATTGGGTAGAATAATCCTTCGTTCCGAAGATTGTGCAAAGGTTATTAAGCGCTTCTTGTGGAATCTTTGTCCCATCGAAAATCGGATTCGTGTAGAGATCCATTAACATGTTGTTTGCCGCAGCATAGGCATTGACCACAGGCGTTTGATTAACCGAGTCATTTCCCATGATTGCTTGGCCCGCAGTCTGCGCAAAACCATTTTCAATCCATTGCATATCATAAAGATCTGTATTTGCTAAATCTGACTGTGCAGAAGAATTCCACTCACCTTCCCCTTGGTAGTATCCGATCATAAAATATAGAATCTCTCCGACATACATCAGAGCTTGCCCAGCAGAACTAAAAGAGCCAAGCTTATGCAGCATAGACTCAAATGTTTGGTTCTCTTGAGCTTCCCAATTTTGTTGGGTATTATAAACGAGTTCTGTCATCTAACCCTCCTAACTTCTTGTTTCGGCTTGAATCACCGTTTGCTGCATAGACGTTGTATTCTTATTTAGGTTTTCCCAGATGCCTAAAATCATCTTTTGAGCACCATAAACATACTTTTCAGTCGATTGCAATGTCGAGCTTTTATCGGTGTATAGCGACGTCGTTTGTTGGATCGTCTGCTGAACGACTTGCATTTGATCAACATATTTCGTATAGCCTTGATCCCCAGGTGCAAAAGTGCTTGCTTCGCCCCAAAAATTTGTCGTTTTGACGACTAGCGCAGATGTATCATTTTGAGGATCTTGCGCATTGTATGAGGTGTCGAAATAAGGCACGTTTTGCACAGTTGTTGGATTTCCATCTATAGTGACCGTTACTAAGTGGTAGCTGACATCTGATGATTGAAGCCCAAAAATCGTTACCAGGTTATTTAAACTTTCCTCAGGCAACTGTGTCCCCTCAAACATAGGATTAGTATAAAGGTCCTGGAGCATATTGTTTGCTGCTCCATAGGCTTGCTGTGTTATCAGATAGTCATTATTTGTAGGAGCGCCATTGATCCCGTCAGAAGTGACCTGTTGATATGAATTCTCAATCCATTGCATATCATAGAGTTCCACATTTGAAAGGTCATTCATCCCGTAAGATTGCCACTCTGTCTCACCACCATAATAATTGGACATAAATGAAAAAACCACCTGCAGGAACATAAGCTGTTGTCCAGCCGTGTTATATGTATCCATTTTGTCCATTACAGTGTCAAAATTATTATTCTCTTGAGCCTGCCAGGCACTTTGAGAATAAAATACTGTGTTCGTCATAATTCCCCCGTAAGCTCTTCACAAGCTTATATATTATTAGGCCCTCCGCCCAATTCTAAGTCTCAAATGAGGCCTCAGAGAAAAACACTCAATGGTTGAAAATACAACCTTTGAAGTAACTTTAAAGCGAATTGACGCAAGATACTGTTAATGAAAAAAATGCGACAACGCTTAACTACCTTTAAATCAAAAACACACGGGTATGCAAAGCATACAAGTGCATGTTCTATCTTTAAGATAATCAGCGTCTTAATGACTTAATTAGTGTAGATAACGCTAGATTGCCTTCGGCTCAGTGTGAAACACCTCGCCTGGATCTTAGGGTATTTTATCTGCCGCTCCTTAGAGCCTTCTATGGATCTGCCTCAGGTATTTATTATGTAAGGCATTTCCTTTCTCTAGCTCTCTGGCGCAGCTACCCGGATTAATGATTATTTATTATAAATCTCTTCGATCCTGTAAACAAATAATAACATATTTTTATTTAATTTAAACAATTTTTTAAAAAAAATTAATATTAATTTTCTATGTTATTTATATTAAGCAACTTAAGATTAAAACTGATAATGAGTTATTTCCCCCATTTTTGAAGTTGTTTTAAGTCTATTTTCTGGGAAAAAGGGGAAAGATTACTAACCTGAACTCTCGGTTTATTTTGCTTAATCTAAGGAGAGAAAGTTCTCTTAAATTCTCGGTATTTTTGACGATGGGAAGGGCCAAACGGTCCTTTTCGAGGCAAAAAGGCTGAGAAGAAAGAGAAAAATCCCTGAGAATGAGTGAAATACACCCAGAGTTCAGGTTACTCACCTGAGCTCTGGGTGTATTTTGTTTAGTCTCAAAAAAAAGCCCCTGTCCCGGGGAGACGGGACAGGGGCAGGGAGTACGGAAAGAAAAGGAATAGAATAAGGAAATGATTTTTTTCGCCTGGAATTTAAATTCCTAGACATTAACACTTTATAATGGACCATTCGGCCCGATCCAAGTTTCAATGAAACTCAGAGAAAAAGCAAATAACTCTTATAAGTGAGTTGACGCAATATACTGGTAATGAAAAAGATGCGACAACGCCTAACTACCTAAAAATAAAGCACAAGCAGATGCTAAATACATCGGGTGCACTTTCTATTTCTAAGGTAATCAGCGTCTTAATGACTTAATTAGTGTAGATAACGCTAGATTAGCCTCCGGCAAAGTGAGTATCACTTTCGCCTAGGATCTAGGGCAATTGCTGTTTTAAGTTCGGAAGCTTTTGGTGGAATGACCAAAGGTAATTATTATGATGGTACTCCCCTGAAGACCCCGTTTTTTCCAGCTTACCCGCTTTAGCTATTACATTATGATCTCTTCGATCCTGTAACTTAATAATATCATATTTTAACAATAATTAAACAATTATTTTAAATTTTTTATGAAAACAAAAAAAGAGCTCCATAATTATTAAGAATAGGAGTTTTTTTGAGGGATTCTTAAATCGGGAATAGCCTAAGGCTATTCCAGCGCTCAAAAATTCTCCCGCTCCGACTTAAAAAAAAAGACCGTCATACAGTGTATGACGGCCAACCTGAGCATTAGCTCAGGAAAAAGAAGGGGAGACCTTTTAGCATCATTTAAAAATGCTACCTAATTCAATTCTTTGTATGTGAATAGAAAATGACGCCAGAATGCTGGCCGTTGAAGGTGAAATATTTAAAGAGCTATAAGCTCTGACTTTCCGCTTTCTTAAACACAGGGTTGGCGATGGCCAATCTGCGCCTATCCATCATGGTACCGGCACTTCGTGCTCAACCATAAAATTCTTAGTTCATCTTGACCCATTTTTTAAGCCACTTCTTGCTTTCTGCAAACCCCCATATCTCATAGATAATGTGGGCGATTTGAGGAGAGCAAATTGACCCCAAAATCTGAGTCCAATCTTATGCTAACAATCCTTCGGTTGGGCACTAAAAGCCCGGTTGAAAAATCAAAATGGATTCCGATCATTATAGATCAGATACCAGCTTGTTTTTTCAACAAACAAACCTTAAATCATTGCTTAGTAACTTTTAAATGTATGCTCAAATGTATTCCCGTCCATTTGAGTAAATATTGGTGGGTCTTTCCGGCCCCTTCCCTAGCCTATTAAAAGGCTGTAGGCAAACTGTCGAAAAACGTAAAAATTAACACAGATCGCCCTCTTCATAACTATAATTATAATATATATATTATTTTTTAATAAATAAAAAAGTTAAACAACTGATTTATAAGTATTTATGAGGGTGCGCTTTTAGATAATTAGTTGATTATAAGCAACTTAAGATTGTATCCAATTCTTGGGTTTTTTCCTCTTTTTTTTGAGCTTCCCTTCTTGCTCCTCTTCAGAGGCATTCTGAGATTCTTCCTCTACAGGAGCGCTTTTGCCAGCTCCAGCTGATGCGGCTTTTTTAATATCTCCTACCCCTTTATCGAGCTTTTTCTTCGCACTTTCAATGGCTTCCCACTGACCGGGGGAGAAATTTTTTGGATCATTAGAGAACTGAGCGAGTTGTTGCTCCGTCATTCCGGTTTTTTCGCAGATTTTCTTCGTCTCTTCTTCGATGCGCTTTTTCATACTCATCACGCGCTCAACGGCTTGCTTCTTCTCTTCGGGTGTTCCATTGATCATAATGTGTTTAAACCGCTCAAAATATTCGACCGAATCTTCAAACACTTCCTGTAGCCGCTCCTCTTTTTCTTCTGGGCTCAGGTTGAAAAACTCCATGATGCGTTCATATTCGCCAGCCATATCTAAAACTCCTCAACTGTCTGCGAGAGGGCACCCCATTATAAAGGTGACGCCCACTAGCCTTATTATAGCCGAAGAAATTCCTCGGTCAAAAGAAAAAACGATTCTTTTTGAATAAAATCCGAGAAAACTTTAAATCAATAGGATGAGTGATAGAAATGTGAGCAGATAGCATGCAAGCCGAGCGTCTTTTAGAAATTTTAGCTGAAAATCTCCATTTAGAAGCCATTCCCCAAAAGGATAAGGATGGCATCTATAGATTGAAACTTCCGCCAAACTTTCAAGTCGGTGTATTAGAGCTCAATCCTGGAGTCTTTTTTTCCTCCCTTATTCTCCCTATCCCAAAAGAAGGAAGCAAAGAATCTTTGTTCATCTATCTTATGAAGGCCAATCTTATGGGACAAGGAACGGGCGGTGGAGCGATCGGAATCGATCCCACCGAAAAGTTTTTCACTTTTTCACAATCACTCCCCTTTGAAATGAACTACCAAGTTTTCAAAGAATCTCTCGAAGATTTCCTAAACTATATTACATATTGGCAAGAAGAGATCGTCCGCTTCAACCAAACTTTGCTTTAGGCAAATCCATTTCGATCACCTTTCTATTTTTCATGTCAGACTTTTTTTTTGCAGATTTTCTAACTTTGTTTAAGCCCACTTTATCATGGAGATTCAGCTCGGCATCAACTCGGTTTTTATCTCTAAGCAATTGATGATTTCCTAGAAAAAAAACAAACATCTGTGTATCTTCCAAAAAGATAGGAACATTTAGGTATGGAACAGTTGTATGGCAGGTTTTCTTATCGCCGAAGAAGGCCCTTTGGCAGGCCTTGTCGTCCGAATGGAAGAAGGCGAAGAATGGATCATTGGGCGTGATCCCGATGTCTGTTTTCAAGTGATCGAAGACCCTATGGTCTCTCGAAAGCACGTCATTTTTCATTTGAGCGATGAAGGTTATCAAATTGAAAACTTAAGTGCTGTTAATCCCGCAACTGTAAACGGAAAAGCAATTGATACCCCTACCCTCCTTCAAGAAGGTGACACTGTTCAAATTGGGAGCGTCTTTTTTCGTTATACTGAAAAAGATCCTGCTGCAGCTCCTTCTGAGCAGCAAGTCGAATCTGTGCAAGATGAAACTCCAACAATTTATGAAGAATCGGACGATTTAGATGCTCTCGCTTTTACTGGAGGCGCTGATGCACGTTGGATCATTAAAATTATTTCAGGACCAAACGCTGGCGCCGAGTTTGGGTTACATGAAGACACTACGTATGTGATTGGGAAAGATCCGAACACGTGTGATATCATTTTTCAAGATCTAAGTGTCTCGAGACAGCACGCCGAAATTTCAGTGACTGCTGAAGCCAAAGTCACGATCCGAGATTTGGGAAGTCGGAACAAGGTCCTTGTTAACGGTCTCGAAATTCAACAGCCCACTGAGCTAAGCACCCAAGACTTAATCGCACTTGGAACCACTTCGTTTTTGGTGATCGATCGAGAACAAACACGCGAAACCATTGTTTCTCCATCCGCTGGATTTGAATATCTCCCCCCTTCAAGAGAGGAGAAGGAAGACGCAGTCGTTAAAACCGCAGAAGCCGAGGTTAAAAAAGACTGGAAGAAAATGATGATTCCAACGCGCCACCTCATTCTCGCTGGAATCTTCGCAGTTCTTCTCATCATTGCTTTAGGCGGTGTGTTTAGCTTATTTAAAAGTGAATCTGTCACAATTTCTATTGCCGACGAATCCCAAGAAGTGAGTAAAGCGCTCAAAAATTTTCCCGAAGTTGAGTTCTCTTTTAATCCTTCTTCAGGAAAGCTTTTTTTACTCGGCCATGTCATGACCGAAGTGGACCATCAAGAAATGATGTACATGCTCCGTTCCCTTCACTTTATTCATTCGATTGACGACAATGTGATCATCGACGAGCTTGTTTGGGAAGGAACAAATGCTCTCATTTCAAAAAACCCTACCTGGCGTGGAGTGAACCTCACCTCGATTGTTCCGGGACACTTTGTATTGCGTGGCTATGTACAAACCCTTGAAGAAGCTTCGAAACTCTCAGAATACATTAATTTGAACTTTCCTTATTTAGATAAGCTCGACAACCAAGTCGTTGTCGAAAATACACTGGAAGCACAAATCCAAAGCCTCCTTCTCGAAAAAAATCTTTTAAATGTGACATTTCAATTTTCAAATGGAGAATTGATTTTAGCTGGCCGCGTCGGTTCAAATCGCGAAACTGATTTTAGCGAGGCCATAAAGATGCTTAAAAAGGTGAAAGGGGTGCGCATGGTAAAAAACTTTGTCATCATCACTTCACCAACAAGTGATGTGATTAACATTACATCAAATTATAAAGTCACGGGAAGTTCAAAGCTTGGAAACGTGAGTCAATATGTTGTCATCAATGGAAAAATTCTTTCTTCTGGTGACTCTTTAGATGGTATGAAAATTACAAGTATCGAAGAAAATTCAATTTTTCTCGAAAAAGATGGCATTAAATATCAGATTAACTACAATCAGCAATAAAGGTAACTACTAACTCAAGAGGTTATTTGTCCAATGTTTGGATTAGAAAAGAAAAAGAACAAGCCTTTTGAATTTGATCTTGAAAAAGAACTCAAAAGCAGCAAAAGAAAAAAAGAAGTTCTCACAATTTGTGAAGAACGAACAAAGCAGTTGAAAGAAGCACTAAGGGAAGGAAAAGCATCAGAAAATTTTGACCAATGCGGAATCATCATGCAAGGTTATGCCGCATTAGAAAAAGTAGTAAAGAAAGCTTCGACTTAAAATTTTTCATGAAAGTAGAGAGGTAAAGACTAATGAGTGGTGACTATCCCTGGACCAAGGAAGCATTGGGGACAAGGTTAACATTTATAACCTTAATTAAGAAGTATTCGGCGCTGCAAGCCGCTGTTGTCTGTCAGGTCCGTAACGTTGCAAGTTCGATTAGCGCTGCAACACCCGGTAAATTCCTGCTCTTGCAGTTCTCAATGTCGCAAGTGACACAGGTTGGTGATTCGATTTCAAACCTGATTTCGCAGGTCAACACAATGATCAACAACTCGGTACGAAACCAGAAAACAAGTTAATAAGCTTGTATTTTCGCTTTTGCTTTATGCCTCCGTTTGGCATAAGGCAAGAAAGAAAGATTTAGCAAAAAGGAATGAAAAATCATGGAAGATCTAAAAAAATACGAAGAAGACTTCTTCTTGTTTTTAGAAGCGGGTTTCATTGCCATTAACCAAGCGGATGAAGATTCTGCTGTCAAGCTCTTAAAAACTTGCGAGCTGATGCAGCCAGAAAATCCCCTCATCAAAATTGGGTTTGGATATTTGCACCTGCATAAACTCGAACTCAAACAAGCCTGTGAGTACTTTGAAGAGGTCCTGCGCATTGATCCAGGTAATGAAATGGCTACGACATTTCTAGGAATCGCGCTTTCTCTGACTCCAGACAAAGTCTCAAAAGGTGAACAGTTGCTGGAAAAATCAGCAAGAGATTCTTCGGACTCTCAAGTAAAGAAGGTGGCGAATACAACCCTTGACTTTGTCGAGCAGTTTGTGAAAAAGACACCTGGACCTGCAGATGTAAAACGAAAGTAGACTTATGGCCGAACAAGCTCCAGAACGCATCACTTCAAACATCGAAGCCACGAAATCGATCCAGCCTGGTGAAGAGCAACAGCCACAACCAGGCGAGTCTTTTAAGTCTTATATGGAAGGTGGAGAACAAGCTGGCCAGGCTCCAGGTAAGTCAGGAGGGATCACCCCCTTTGATTTAGCCGGCCAGGGAAGTATGGCTGCATCTGCAGCCCCTTCAATGGACACACTTGTTGGACAAATGAATAGCACATCGTCTGTTCTTGGCGATTTGCAAAATCAATTGCACACAAAAAATCTCAATCTCAAGCAGTCGCAAAAATATCTGCTGCGCAACAAACTGACAAGCGCAAACCAAGACATTCGCTCGGCAGCAGATAAGGCTGGAGTTGATGTGGGGGATCCTCCACCAACAAGCGCGCGTCAAAGCCCTGTCACAAAA
This sequence comes from Simkania negevensis Z, assembly GCF_000237205.1. Taxonomy (GTDB): domain Bacteria; phylum Chlamydiota; class Chlamydiia; order Chlamydiales; family Simkaniaceae; genus Simkania; species Simkania negevensis. Next base: position 2,076,027 of record NC_015713.1, read on the forward strand.
TTTCTTGGATTGATCACAGATGGACAAGACCAGCTCAATAAAACCCAAGAAATGATCCAAAATATGAAGACCGATGGGGGATCTCTAAGCCCTGCAGCCCTCCTGACAATTCAGGTGAAGCTGGCGAAAGCCCAACAAGAGCTTGAATACTCTTCTGTCTTGCTTAGTAAAGCTGTAGACGACATTAAAACAATGTTTAATATTCAGTTATAAGCATTTATGCTTTGCAATTAAATTTCTTTTTTCTCATAATCTTTCCAATCTTAACGAGGTTATTATGGGAAAATTGCAAAGCATTATTTCTAAAGAAAATCTTTACTATACGGCAGCTTCTCTTGGCGCAGGGCTCATTGCTGCACGCTATTTGACACTTCCTTCTAAAGCAATTGCCACTGTGAGTTTGATCACAGCAGGCACATCAGCTGCTGGACGCAGTTTCATCGATGATGAATCGACTAAAACCAGAAGAGGAATCGTAACTGTTTGCTCGATCGCAGCGTCTTTTTTCACTGCAGCATTATTTCTCAATACCTACTTTGCAGAAATCCTTACCAGCGAAACAATCTCGATCGTTCTAGGAAGTAGTTTTCTTGGGCAAGCGGTTATGGCTGTCTTACTGAAAACAGTCCTTTTTAACCCTTTCAATTCTGTGAAAACTTTTCTAAAGCTCTCAGACGATCAACTCTTGTCCCTCCATGAAAAATACGAAAACGATCATGAATCCTACCAAAAGTTATCGCCTTTGATGCAACTTCTTTTGTACAACCAAGTTGTATTAGTGGGTAAAACCCTTACAATCCTTCCTGCTCCACCGACTGAAGAAGAAATCTCTGGGTTAACTGACGAAGAAGTCAAAAAGCTCTACTATTGCGATGGCTTTATCTTTACGGAGGATTGCCCTGCTGCAAAGCAGCTCCTGCTCCGCTTTTATCAGCTTGGACTTACATACAACTCTTCTTTCGATCTATTTATGAAAGATGTTCCCCTACCTATCCCTTCTACCCCCTCAGAAGTAAAAAAATTATCGACGAAACAACAAAAATGGCTAAAAGTTTTCTTCGAAAAAAATCCGAATGTCGAAAAAAAATTAGATGTGAATCTTAGCTGGGAAATGGTGAATAGTGATATCTTATCAACATGTTATTGGGACTCAAATGACATCCCTCAAGCCAATCATCACCTAATACGAAACATTTACAGGTCTGCTCTTAAAATTGAAAGGTGGCTTTCGTTCTCCTTTAAAAATCAGGAGGCCCTTAAGCTCCGCTTTAAAGAGCTTAAACTCGACCATACATTTCCCACACACCCTCAAACTCCTAAAGAAGTCGCAGATTTTGACGAAACTTGGATACATCATTATCACAAACACTATGACTCTTCACGTTTAGATCAAAAGGTCCACAAGGCATTTATTGCTAGATTTTTTGAACTCGACTTAATGCCTCCTGGTACAAAATCCTATGAAGCTTGGACGACAAAACAACTTAATGCTTACTCGATGTTAGAAGTTCCGCTTCCCACTAACAAAATAGATTTGTTTGCTTTAAAAGAAAATCAACTCCTATGGCTCTTTCCTATCGCTTTAAAAAGCGAAGATTGGAAAAGTCTTTCTTTTCCAATGCAAGCACTCATCTGCAAGAAATGCTTCAATACATCCACCGCGTATGAAATTCATTTCACAATTCCAACTTTTCAAGAACTCTGTGACACGATCATCTATAAAGAAATAGGACAACAACTGCGTCAACAACTGCAAAAAGATCAAGCAGCATGGAAAAAACTACCTCTTCTCTTGCAATGGAAACTAAACAAGAAGGCTTTCTCAGAAAATTCTCTGGCTATGATTCCTTACGCTTTTGATCCAAATAGTCTTGAAAAAACTCCAACCGAGAACATTCGCGTATACCATAGCATATTTGAAGAGAACGGTGACTTATGGGAACAGCTCAGCTATGAACAACAGGTCGCATTTAACGTCGCTTTCAAAAGTAATTATCAAACAGAACTCCCTTTGAAGGCAAAGCCAACACGGAAAAAATGGCTTGGAATCTTTTAGCCTAGCTTCACTCGCCCTTTAGCTTGGGGTTTATTCTCTCATACGATACAATGAGGTTAGAGAGGAGTATTGTCTATGGCTGAAGGCCCTGATTTCGATAAGCTTATCGGACAACTAGAAGACATTGAACTGACTACAGTTCATGGACGCATCACCGAAATTGTCGGAATGCTCATCAAAGCCGTTGTCCCCAACGTCAAAATGGGTGAGGTTTGCCTCATCAAGCGCGACGGTGATCCCCTCATTGCTGAAGTTGTTGGGTTTACAAAAGAAGAAGTCTACCTTTCCCCTCTAGGAGAAATGACAGGCGTCGGTCCATCATCTGAAGTGATCCCTATGCGCCTTCCTCTTCATATCAAAGTTGGTCCCAATCTTTTAGGACGGGTCTTGGATGGACTCGGTCACCCTCTCGATACAGCAGAAAAAGGACCTCTCGAACTTGAGGAGACTTACTCAGTCCTCAACGCTCCCCCTGATCCACTAAAACGAGAAATGATCGATAAGCCGATTTCAACTGGAATTCGTGCGATTGATGGAGTTTTGACAGCTGGTCGAGGACAAAGGATCGGGATTTTTGCGGCTGCTGGAGGCGGTAAGTCGACAACTCTCGGGATGATTGCTCGCTATGCTCAAGCAGATGTCAACGTTATCACCTTGATTGGAGAGCGGGGACGTGAGGTGCGAGAATTTATTGAACATGACCTCGGTCCCGAAGGGGTTGCCCGTTCTGTGATTATCGTCTCAACGTCAGATCAAGCAGCGCAACTTCGTTTGAACGCTGCCTATGTGGGAACAGCTATTGCCGAATACTTCCGCGACCAAGGAAAAACTGTCATCCTGATGATGGACTCTGTGACCCGTTTTGCACGAGCTCTGCGGGAAATTGGTCTTGCTGCAGGAGAACCTCCTGCGCGCGCTGGTTACACTCCTTCAGTTTTCGCGACACTACCAAAGCTTCTCGAGCGCTCAGGCAACTCAGACAAAGGTTCGATCACAGCTTTCTACACGATTCTCGTTGCTGGAGATGACATGAACGAGCCGGTTGCCGATGAAGTCCGCTCGATCTTGGATGGACATATTATCTTGTCAAGCGAACTTGCTCGTCAATACCACTACCCCGCGATCGATATTCTCAGTTCTGCGAGCCGGATTCTTCCGAATGTTACGAGTGAAGAACACCGCAAGCTTATTGGTCAGATCCGAGAAGTTCTTGCGAACTACAAGAAGAACGAGCTTCTTATTCGGATTGGAGAATACAAGCCCGGCTCAGATAAGCAAGCCGATTTTGCCATCAAGTATGTGGATAAGGTAAACCGCTTCCTCAAACAAAAAGTCGATGAAAAGTGTACCTTTCAAGAAACTCTCGAGCAACTCCAAGCCTTATTTAGGTAAACGTCATGGCTCAACCGCAGTATCCTCTTGAACAACTCGTCCGCATCAAGAAAAGGCGACTTGAAGAGGCCGAAAAAGTTTTAAAGCAAAAAAAAGAAGAGCTTGAGCAAGAAAAGAAAAAACAAGAAGAGCTTGAAGAAGCGCGAAACGAAACGTTTCGTCACAAACAAGATAAAATGACACAGCTCCGAGATGAAATGGACAGAGGTACTACCTCAGATAAAATTAAAATTGCTCGTGAATACATCAAAGTTGTCGATGAAGAGCTCAAGCAAAAAGAAAAAAAAGTGCAAGACCAAATTAAAAAGGTCGAAGAAGCGCGTCAAAAAGTAGAAGAGGCTCGCAAAGATCTCGTGAAAAAACAACAAGACATCGAAAAACTCAATATGCACCGCAAAGAATGGGACAAAGAAATGAAGGCCCTTGAGGAGCACCAGATGGCAATCGAAACTGATGAGATCGGAAGCGCCATGCATAACATTCGAAAACTTAAGGGTGAATAGAAATGGTTGATCCAACACAACAACGGGGTGAGACTGGGCGTTCTATGGGGCCCGAACCAGAAAAAGAACAACAAATTGATCCTGAAAAGTTTAAGAAAGTTCTCAAAGTTGAAGAAGTCGACCCTTCAGAAAAGCGACAACAACGGCGCTTAAAAAAAGGGGAAGAAGAAGGCGATGAAGATGAGGATGTCCAAGCAAAAGCTCCTCCTCCCCCCTCCAGTTCTTTTGCCGAGTTCATGGAAGACAAAAGTGAGCTCGATGGCCTCTTCGACTCAGAAGGAGGTGGAGTCCGTAAACGGGCAGCCCCTCAAACATCAGAAGCCGCACCAAAGCCTGGCTCGATTTCAACTGAAGGAGTCGAAGTCGGAGAAGAGCAGCCCTCTGCACAACCTCAAGCGCAAGTAGCCCCTTCACCCTATCAACCTCAAACTACCTCTCAACAGCAACCTCCGACTGAGCAACCTCCCCCCTCTGCGCAACCCTCCGAGCAACCTTCATCATTTGGGCAAGGAGAAGAAGGGTTTCCCGATTATGCAACTCCTCAATACCAACTAGGTGAGCAACAAAACGCCAATCAAACGGCTTATACAACCGAACAAGCGCAAACACAACCAACGACTGAAGCAAGCCAAGAAGGGAAAGAAGAAGGTTCCCCAAAAAAGAAAGAAGAAGATACCTCTCTTTTAGCTTCACAACCCACCAAAGATGCTCTCAAATCTAAAAAGAAAGTCCCAGCAAAGCCCGCTCCTCGTATTGAAACGATCACACCTGAAGAAAAACAACCGACCTCGACAAAAGAAGAAGCTGCTCCAAAGCAACCTGTCGCTAAAGGTGAAGAGACTCAGCAGCCTTTTCCTCAAGCTGGAGAAGAATCAGTCATGCCAACTTTTATGGGAGCTCCAGCACCAACAGGAGCAGAGAAAGGAGAAAAACTCGCTGAACAGCCATTAGAAGCACCGATGGAAGGTGAAGCTAAGCCCCCTCTTGAAAAAACTACCGTCCCCACTCCAACTGAAGAAGAAACTGGGGGAGTCTCTCTAGAAGGAATCCAGAAAAAAGAAGTAGTGGGTTCAACTGAAATTCCAGCTCAAGCCCCTCCACGAACAAGACCTCAAACAGCTGTCACATTCGAGCGGTACACACCTGAGCAAATTCGAAATCAAAAGATGGGTAAACCCTCTCCTCTACCAGCTGGAGCCCTTTCAGATGAAGGCTTTGCCACCCCTTCCCTTCCCGAAGAAGAAATGGGAATGATGGGAGATCATAAAAAGAAAGACGATTTCCCCTTTATCAATGCTGATGAGCTGACTGCAAATCTTCCTCCACTTGAGCAGCCTTTCGCTGCTATTGTTCCCCCAACCGATGCACCTCATTACTCCCAACTCTCACCCCAAACTTATGAGCTCTATGAAAAGATGGTGGGAACCATTCTTGTGCAAACACATTCAGGTATCACTTCCACAACAGTGACGTTGAATATGCCCAATTCTATTTTCAATGGAGCGCAAGTGATCCTAGAACGCTATAGCACTGCTCCTCAAGCTTTCAACTTGCAACTTGTTGGAACTCCCCAAGCAGTTGATGTGTTCAATGCTAACATGGCTGACTTAGTTGCAGCGTTTAAGCAAAGTCAGCATGCATTTGAAGTGAACTTGCTTAAACCTGTCCTTGAAGGAAAAAAACCTCTCATCCGTCGCAAAGGTGCTGCAGGCGGTGGCGGCGACAAAAACAAGAAATAATCCCCTTGCAATTTGCTTAGGAGTTATGCCAACATAGATCTCGATTGGTAACCTGAGTTCTGGATTTATTTTGCTTATTTTCGGGTGAGAAAGATGAGAAAAATCCCTGAGGATGAGTGAAATAAACCTAGAACTCAGATTGATATGGATTTGAGAGGTATTCATGGTTCTTCCAGTTTCAAAAGACGGAAATACATTGCACCAAAAAGTGCAAGAAAATCAAAAAAAGCCCAAACGTTCGTTCAAAGAGGCGATGAATCGGAGTGAAGCAAAGCCTCAAGCGCCCAGGTGGTCTGTATTTGATTTTCCCCAACATAAACAAACATCTAACTTCCGTAGAGAACGCCCAAAAGACAAAACATCATCAGAACACGTGCAAGGACGTGCAGAAAATCGCTCCGACATCCGATCTGTCAGCCAGGAATCACAAGAAATTTCAGCAATTTCTGAGCTCTCTCCTGCCATGGAAGAGCTGCTCAATCACATGGAGAATTATCTTTCCATTGAAAGCCAAAATGGGGTTTCGACAACTGAACTTATCTTGGAACTTCCAGACCCCTATGGACAATTTCACGGAACAGTCATTCAAATTGACCATTATGACACCCATCCGCATAGCTTCAATGTTTTGCTCATGAGTCCGGATACCACAGCTGTTGATGATCTCACGGCTCATCTTCCAACTCTTTTGAAAGCGCTCCAAACCAAACTTGAGCATTTTCAAGTCAATCTTCTACCACCGGCTTTTACGAAATATGAAAAGCCTGAATCTTTGAGAAAAATCAATCAAACAGAGAGAGGAGAAAAGAAAGGGGAACAAAAAACGGAAAAAATTGAAAGAAATCCCTTCCTAAATTGATTGAAATAACGTATTTTGCAAAGGAAAGAACTATCAGGACAGGTCCATGAGCGTTGCGCCAGAAGGCTGGATCAAACAAATTGAAACATCAATTTTACAGACTAAAGAAATCCCCATGTGGGGAGCATTTCCTGGATTTCCCTGGAAAGAATTTGCCAATGTCTTTGCTCAAAACTTCAATTTAAAAGAGTTCAAAATGACAGTTGGCACTTCTGAATGGAAATCTGGATCTTCTATCTTAACAGGAATGGGACGTTCTCCCTTGCAGCTTAGTATGGAGCTCACTCCCTTGCAAGGCAGCTTTTCACTCATTGTCCCTACAGAAGACTTTACCAAACTCTCTTCTTGGGCCATTGATCCCAAAGCAGGAGAAGAAGGCTTTTCCGATCCATTTCTGCAAAAAGGATTCTTTCGCTACATCACATTAGAAGCTTTGCACCTTGTCGATCAGTTGCAGATTTTTAGAGGCCTCACTCCAAAAATCGTCGAGATGCCTCTGAGTAAAGAAGATGCCTACTGTGTCGATATCGCACTTGAAAAAGATAGTGAAACAGTATGGGGACGCCTCGTTTGTCCTCCCCTTTTCCACGAAGCTTTTCGCGAGCATTACACGGGTGAGTGGCGCCTTTCGATTCCTTCAGAAAAATACGAACAAATCGATCTCGATCTCTCTATGTCTGCAGGACGAACAACCCTTTCGCAAGATGACTGGAAAAACCTCTATGAAGGCGATTTGCTTTTTCTAGATTACTGTTCCTATTCGCCTAGCTTGGGAAGAGGAACCTTTCAGCTCATGTTTGATCACCTTCCCCTCTTTCAGGTGAAACTCAAAGATGAGAATGTTAAAATCCTCGATTATGCACTTTACTATGAGGAAAGCAAGATGACCGATGAACATGATGAACATATGTACGAAGAAGCTCATCGCATGCCAGGAGACCCTTCACATCCTGAAGAAGAAATGGCAGCAAAACACATGGGGCAAACTCACTCTGAAGAAATGATTTCCCCAAAAAAAGTTCCCATCCACTTATCTGTTGAAGTGGCTCACCTCAAAATGAACCTCGATAAACTTCTCAAACTTAAGCCTGGCAATACATTAGAACTCAATGTTAAACCAGAGCAAGGCGTCAGCCTCGTTGCCAATGGAAAGTGCATGGCTAAAGGAAATCTCGTTCAAATTGGAGATGTGATTGGCGTAAAAATCACAAAAATTGGTCAATAGGCCATCTCATGGACAATGCAGAATTCTATAAACAAAGCACGCTCCCGAACCTCACCAAAGGAAACGGAGAGCCAACGATTTCATCTGGAAAAATCGGTCCCTATAAAATCGACACGCTTTTGAGTAAAGGGGGAATGAGCTACCTCTACCTTGGGATGCATCCTGATGGATTTCCGCTTGTTGTCAAAGTTCTTTCTCCTAAATTCATGACCCATTCTGAAATGGTACAGCAATTCCTTAAGGAGTCTGAAATCATTGGCCTTACAGATCATCCCAACATCATAAAGCTCTATGGCCAAGGAAAATGGGAAGGCGGCCTCTACATCGCAATGGAGTTTGTTCAAGGAATCTCTCTTAAACAATTCATCATGCAGCAAAACCTCTCAATCAAAAGCTCTCTCGACATTATTCTTCAAGTTTCGTATGCCCTCCTTCACCTGCACACACACGGCGTCATTCATCGTGACCTCAAACCTGAAAACATTTTGATCACCGAAGGAGGACAAGTCAAAGTCATTGACTTTGGGATCGCTCAACTAACCCATGATCGGAAACCTCCCCTTCCTTCTTATAAAAGTCAGTTTTTGGGAACGCCTAGTTACATGAGTCCTGAGCAAAAAAAAGATCCGCTCAAAGTCACTGTCGCAACCGATATCTATTCCCTTGGTGTCATCACCTTTGAACTCATTGTCGGCAAGCTCAGCTACGGAAAGATCCAACTTTCACTTCTCCCAACCAACCTACGTAAAATTGTTGAAAAAGCATTGCAACCTGCCGCCATAGAGCGGTACCAAGACATTGTCGACTTCATCACAGATATTTCAAGCTATCTGAAAACACTCGCAATAAAAAGAGACTCTCATCAGGTGCAAGATGTTAAAGAAATTTGGGAACAACTCGAGCAAGGACACCGTAAACTTCTCCCTAAAGCTGTCCCTAAGTGGAATGCATTTGATATTGGCTTTGCCCACTATGATCCGGCAGCTGACCTCGGCACCTATTACGATTTTTACCGCTTTGCCGATAAGTCCTATATGATTCTCATTGCCGAACTCAATGAAAGCCGCCTGGAATCCCTTGGAGAAATTGGTCTCTTAAAAGGAATGATTCTCAGTTTGACCCACGATGCAAAAACTTCCCAGGATCAGAGCTTTGAACCGATTAGCTTCATGACAAGCTTAAACACGATGTTCTGCGCACAAGAGTACAAATCTTCCTTTGCCTTCCATCTTCTCCATCTCATGCCCCAAGACAATCAATTCTCATTCATCTCTTGCGGATTTCAACCGCTAATTCACCTCCCAGTAGGAAGTGAAACCCCTCGCTTTTTAGCCAACCAAAACCCTTTGCTTGGTACAGATCCTCACCATGGATTTTACGAAACAACAGAGAATTGGAATGAAGGAGATATCCTCATTGTCCATTCCTTCCAAACAGATTTGTCCGAAGCAAAAGAAAGCCAAAAACTCGAAGAGACAATCCGGACGGCGCTCCCCTCATTTATGCAGCTTTCTGCGCAAACGCAAGCTGAAGGTCTTTCAAGCGAGCTGACCAAAGCAACGGCAAAACAGAATCAGGAAGTCCCTCACTCGGTCCTCACTATTCAGCGGATCACTTAATCAAGTAGACACTGCAAAAAACGGGATCAACCCGAATCCCTTCAGGGTAGACATAAGGAACAGGTTCCCACTCCTCAGTCTTCCAGTAAAACTCCCCGAACACTTTTTCTTCATCAGGAAGAAACGAATCGATGATGAAAAGGTAAAGTCCCTCATCAGAAAGAATTGCAAGCTTGGATAAAAGCTCTCGTGTTTTTTGAATTTTCTTATGAGACGTGAGAAATTCATCTCCATCGATCCCCTCATAAAAAAGGGAAATTTCAGGATTTTTTAAATGCACCGAATCAAAAGTTCTTCCTTCTAATGTTTGATAATCTCCAGAGAGCGTTTCCACGTTGATCTGGTGATATCCCTGCTGTTGCGCATAAAGTGCAAGTTGCATGGCTGCATAATCGGCATAATCGGGATAAAGATCATTCACATAGAAAGTTCCCTCATCCCCATAACGTTCGACGAGTTTGTCTAGTGTCCAAAAGAGAACGGCATATTGATCTTGAGGGTCATATTCAGTTCCCGATTCCTCTAAAAGGTCAATATAGTTTTCTTTTTCAGAAACAAAAGAAAGGGCCATCAGCACTGTTTTTTGTTGAGAAGTTTGGGTATGACCATCCTCCCCATAATTCCCCGCCCCGAGCTCTAAATGAGTCCATCCAAAAAGGGAAAATGGAAGTGTTAGAAAAAATAGAGCGATTTTTTTCATTCGGGAAGAGTATCCGTTTTATCGTGGTTTATGTGAATTTCTCCTCTATAGATCTGCTCAGAATCAAGGAGGAGATTGAGTTTTTCAATCCCATAGCGGAGATTACAAACCCACTCGCGATAATCGAGTGTGAACTCATCTTCTCTTGACTTAATCGTCTCAATGAAAGCTTCTAACTCATTGCTATATGGGCAATAGAGATCGAGCTCAATTTTGACGTGGTGAATTTCTTCATTTTCCTCTGTCTGCATTTAAGGCAATTGCCCCAAAAGCTAGAAAACCCGCTAAAAGCCATTTCATAGGAGTCCTACATTTGATGTGGAGGAAAAATTTTACCACAACTTATGACAAAAGGTCAAATTTGGTAGAAGTCTTTGGCATTTTGATAGAAAAGTTTCGTCTGCGTCTTTTCATCAAACTGGCTAAAAATTCTTTTAAGACTATCTAACAACCCTGCAAAGGTACAATGGAGACTATCTGGTGGGAAGTTACTGCCAAAAAAACACCGATCCACACCAAAGAGTTCTATTGCTGTTAAGAGATACGGTTCGATGGTTTTTTGATCTGACGTTTTCAAGACTGAACTTATCCCACTGATTTTAAAATGAACATTGGTTTCTGAAGCTAATAGAGCAAGGCGATTTTTCCACAGCTCAAATCCCTCTTTTGAAAGATCAAGAGGCCAACCAAGATGTTCGAGAACAAAGCGGACATCAGAGTACTCACGCACGATTTTTGTTGCATCGGCAAGTTGGTGAGCAAAAAGGGCAAGTTCAAATGAAAGTTCATACTTAGCTAAAAGCTTTAACCCTTTTTGCCATCCATACTCTTGAAGAAGATTGGGCTTATCCGAATCTTCTTCACGAAACAAAATTTGCCTCGCACCTCGCACATTCGGATATTGAAGATGATCTTTCAATTCTTCTTCTAAATCATTGGATGCAAGATCGGTTTGAATCACAATCCCATGTGGGAAACCATAGGTATCGGCTTGTTTTTGTAGCCACATCGTTTCATGAAGTGCTTTTTTGGGATTGGCATTTGCTTCAAGATGGATACTTTTTGTGATATGGTGCGGTTTCACCATTTTTAGGTAGTCGTCGATCAGAAAGTTCTTTCGTATTTTCTTGTAATCTCCAACCAACACCTCTATTAAAGGGTTACGCTCTTTTATCCAGGGATAATCCCCGTGATCGAGATCCCACAAATGCATATGAGCATCGACAATTTCACCTTTGTACATGTTAACTCCTTTTATACTACCCTAAAAATCTCAATACTGTTTTAATGGTTTTTTAACATGCATGCGCTTTTTTGATGGGAAAAAATTTGCAGCTTTCAAATCTCTTTTTTTGTTGCGAAAAAAAAGGTGCGCACTAATACCCATCTTTGATATGAAATAAGAATTTTCGATTAATGCATAAATACATGATGAAAAGTAAAGTTCTGCGCCTCCTGACTCTCACTTCTTTTGTATGCTGTTCATCTCTACATTCTGTCCCAAAAAACGACCCTGAAATGACTGAAGCAACAGAGCCCGAACGCTCTGTTATCCCTCCTGAGACAGGTCCTGGGTACACCATCAATTTCAACAATGTTTCGATCATTGAGTACATCAAATTCATTAGCAAAATCGCTAATCTCAACTTCATTTACGATGAAAAAGATTTGCAATTCAACGTGACAATCGTGTCAGAAGAAGCGACTTCACTTGTCAATGTCATGTCAGCCCTTATCCAAGTTCTTAAAGTGAATGGATTTGGTGTCGTTGAACAGGGGAATAATCTTCTCATCACTCGGTCGGGAACAGTCAGCCAAATTGCAACTGTCGTTTCTCAAGAGTCTCCGTTAGCAGAAGGACACATTCCCCCTATCATGACTCGCGTGTTTAAAATCAAAAACACCAATCCTTCCATTGTTGGACAACTCATCTCACCGCTTCTTTCAAAAGATGCTGTCTTAGAAGTCTCAGCGCAAACAAGACATGTCATCATTACCGACATCACTCAAAATATCGAAGAGATCCAAAAACTTTTACTTACCCTAGACGCAGCAAAAAGTCCCCTGAACATCGACTCTTACACCACACGTAATAACTCTCCCGAAACGCTCATCGACTTAGCAAATCAGATTATCATCCCCATTTCTGAAGGGAACCCCATCATCTATGTCCCTCAAGATCAAACTAACACCATTTTCATCGTTTCAACTCCCTATTTGATTGAAAAATCGATCATGATTTTCGAGGATTTGGATAATCCTCCTTCACTCACACAAAGATTTTCTGGACCAATCACTGGAAGCAATATCCTCATCTATCATATTGAAAACAAGCCTGCCGATGTTTTGCAACAGGCTGTTCAAGGTGTCCAAGCAGGACTAGCTAAACTCGGTCCTCCATCGCAATCTCTCGTCCAAACCTTAAGCACCATGCGCTACATTCGTGAAAGCCACTCGCTTGCTTTCATTGGAACTCCTGCAACGCTTAGTGAAGTTCAAAACCTTCTTACGAAACTCGATGTGCCCTATACACCCACAGAGCTTGAATACCTAAAAAGTAGCTTCTACCTCTACACCATTAAAAATGGCGATGAAAAACAAATCTCCCGTTCCCTCGATAAATTTGTACAGACCATCAAAAAATCCGATCATCCGCCAACACACTTGATTGAAACGATCGAGTCGATGCAGTGGATTAAAGAAAATAACTCTCTCCTATTTTATGGAGATGACCATTCGATCAGCCGTCTTAAAGAAATTCTCCCTACTTTTGACACTCCAATTCATCAAGGAAAAACATCTGGACAACTCCCGCTTAGCAATGACTTTTACGTTTACACTCCCAAAAATCTCTCAGGAGAAGCTCTACTCAAACAGATTAAGGATATTGATAAGAGTTTAAAAACTGGGAACCTTGCTGATCCTGCTTTCTTGCACGCGCTCAGTACTGCTGAATGGGTTCCTTCCACTCAATCACTCGTCTTTACAGGTGACCCTCAATCTCTTGATCGTGTTCACGCTCTTCTCAATACAATCGACCAACAAAAAGGACCTGCTGAACAAGGATCTACTTTCTACATCTATAAAGTAACCTACGTCCAGCCAGGATTTTTAGAACAAGGACTTCAAAAAACTGCTAAATCCCTACCTAAAGGAAGCACTGTTGCTGTCGCCATTGATAACTCTAAGTACATTCCTGACACCAACTCGTTTGTCTTCCAAGGGACTCCTACTACAATCAATCACATCAAAGATATTATTGGAGCAATTGATACACAGCAAAATGCAGAAGTAGAAGCTTCTCACAAAGTGCAGTACTTTGTGTACCGCTTGCAACAAGCGCCTGGTTCTTTTGTGATGCAAGAGCTCGATCAGACTGCTAAGTCTCTTAAAGGAAGTAACCTTGATGAAAAACAACTTATAGAAGCCATCCACAACATCACTTGGAATAAGCAGACGAACTCACTTATCTTAACCGGTACGGATCCAGTTCTGACTAAGCTCAAAGGAATGATTGCTAAGTATGATATTCCAACTGCTCAAGAACCCTCTCAATTTTATGTTTACCGCCCTTCGACCATGTCTGCCGCAGATTACCTAACACATATCAAGGAAGTCGCAAATGAAATGCAAGCAAGTGGTCTAGTTGACGAAACACTGATCAATTCGCTGCAAAATGCTCGACTTGTCCCCGATAAAACTGCTGTCATGTTTACCGGCACCCCAACCGCAATTGAAAAGATGAGAGAAGTGGCTCCCACTTTTGATACTTCAACAAGAGCAAAAGCCACACAACTCTTCGTTTACAAACCAATCTCAATGGATCCGCAGCAGTTTCAGAAAAACATGATTCAAACCGGGGCTGACTTGAAAAAGTCCGGACTCCATGACGCCCCTCTGATCAACTCCTTCAATTCTGCTCGCGTTTCATCTGATGGAAACACAGTGATTTTTACAGGAACACCTGATGCCATTGCAAAACTCCAAACAATGGTTCCGACAATTGATGAAGAAAATGAGGCTGAGCAAGCAAACAAAATTTATCTCTACACACCAATTAATCGCTCGCCAGAAGACATCAGAAAAGCGGCAATTCAAGCAGCATCTGAAATGCAAAGCACTATCAACCCTAATACTTCTCTTATCACTGCTTTAAGATCAGGCAAAATTGTTGGGCATGAAAAATCAATTCTATTTACAGGAACTCCCGAAGCTGTTGCAAGATTAAAGGAATTGGTTCCCGCCTTTGATAATGAAAAACCAGCAACAACAAGCTTTTTCGTTTACAAGCCAAAATCGATCTCTGCAGTTGATCTTCAAAAACGCTCGATTCAAGTGGCAGGTAAATTGCAAGAAGCCGGTCTAAATGATCCCCAGCTTCTTGAAGCCTTAGAAAGTGCGAAACTCTCTCCTGCAGGTGATTCTGTAACTTACGTCGGAACTCCAAGCGCCATTGATCGATTAGAAAACATGATCCCTACATACGATTCGGGAATCCAAGCTGAAAAAGCCACGCAATACTACGTTTATCAACCTAAAAACCTGTCGGCTGAGGAATTCCAGCAGCGCATGACCGATGCTGGTAGCACTCTTAAAGAATCTGGGCTTGCGGATCCTAACTTAATTCGCACCCTTAAAACCTCTCAAATCACCTCTGGTGGCAAAGCCGTTTTATTTACTGGAACTCCTGAATCGATCGCATCCATCAAAGAACTTGCTGAAAAATACGACCTACATCAACAAGCTCCTGAAAAAGCGACTGAGTTCTTTATTTACACTCCTAAAAGCATGTCAGCTGATGAACTCCGCCGTCACGTCAGATTATTTGCTGAAAACATGGAAGCAGCAGATTTAGCCGACCCAGCACTTCTCAAAACTCTCAACAATACGAAGCTTGTCTCTAATGGAAAATCGGTTCTCTTTACAGGAACCGAAGCTTCGATCAACGGTGTAAAAACCCTTCTTCCCACTATTGATCAAGAAAAAGAAGAAGATGTTAAAACCGTTGGCAAAACCACCTTTACGGTCTACAAGATTAAATATGTCTCAGGCCCTGCCCTTATGGGTTACTTGCGCGACTTAGCAAACGACTTTCAACGCGCTCAATCATCAGATACTGGACTCATACAAACGCTTCAAAACATGCGCTTTGTCAAAGAAACGAACTCCATTATCTTCACAGGGACTCCTAAAGATCTCAAAGAAGCAACAGCGTTGGCAGCTAAATTTGATATTTCGGAACTTGCAGGAGAACAACCTGTTCGCGCTCCCTCAGGTTATTTGATCTATAAGCCCAAGAACCTTTCTGGGCAGCAACTCATTCTCATTTTGCGTGACTTTGAGCAAAACCTTCTCACATCTGGAGTCAACGACTCACTCCTTTTCGACACCATCAATAACTTAAAGTGGATGCAACAAGTTTCTTCTATCGTCATCACTGGAAGTGACCAGGACACACAAAAAGTTTACGCACTCCTCGAGCGTTTTGATACACCTGCGCCAGGCATTCCGGGAGAAGACTCAGGGATAGAAAACATTTCCGACATGAGCTTCCTCATTTACAAGTTGCAATATCACTCTGGTGGAGAAATTCAATCAGCCTTACAAAAAATTGGTGACGACCTATCCAAAATTAAAAGTGATAAGGTCAACCAAGGACTTGTCGATGCGATTAAGGCAGTCCAGTGGATTGAAGTGACAAACTCTCTCATCTCGACAGGTGAAAGCGACTCTCTTGCGAAACTCAAAGAACTTATCAAGAGCATTGATATCCCCTTACGTCAAGTCTTTGTCGAGATCCTCGTCATTGAAACCGACATTGCAAACACACTCAATTTCGGACTCCGCTGGGGATCTCAAGGTGTCTATCGCAACAAATTTGCTTATGGAACAGGTTCATTCCCTCAACCTCCTGGACAAAATGCTCCTGATCCTTTAGCAAACTTTAACGCCGGGTTACAAAGCATCACTGCCACAACTACTCCAACAGGGCAAATGATTCCATTTGTCAATGGATTCGATCTTGGAGTCATTGGAGATATCATTCTCCACAAAGGACAAACCTACTTCTCCTTGGGTTCTGTCGTTGATGCCCTCAAAGCAGATAACGACTCCACGATCGCTTTGAACCAAAAAATCATCACGCAAGACAATAAAAACGCAAGCATTTTTGTCGGTCAAAACCTCCCTTATACAGGCTCGGTCGTTCAAAATGTCGGCACTAACACCACCGTTACAAACTCTAACCTCGAATACCGTGATGTGGGAGTGAGCCTCAGTATTACTCCACAAATCGGCGATAACGACACTGTTACTCTCAATATCAACCAAGAAATTACTGAAAATATTTCGAATAACAGCTCCTCTAGCCCCATTACACTTAATGGTATCGCCACAAGCAAAACAACAACCCAAACCTCCGTCACTGTTCCTGACAAAGCCTTCCTAATCATCAGCGGACAGATTGACAATACCCTCTCTCAAACACGCACAAGTATCCCTTGCTTAGGAGGACTTCCCCTCATTGGCGCAGCCTTCTCACAAAGTGACTCGCTTACTAACAAAAACTCGATCATTATCTTTGTCCGTCCCCACATCATTAAATCTTATGATGTCTACAAAGAAATCACCGCTAACCAAGAAGAACTCCATCGTGCTCAAACCGACAATGTCGAAGCCTTCGATGCAGGCCTAGAACTCGTAAAAACACCAGATGATTACTAGAGAGTAGGGAAAGAGAATTCTTTCTCTTTTTCTGCCTGACTCCGTGATCCCTTTCAACAACCCCATTCAGGATTGCCAAAGAAAGCTTCTTCAAGAATTTTGAATGCTTTCGCGCTCTTCAAAACCAATTTTTGAAGTTGTTTGAGTATATAATGAAGGATTTCCTCTAAATCTACTAAACATGATTAATGAATTATACACTCATCTGGAAAAGGACAGTATTTTATTCTCTTATGAAAATGATAATCAGACAATCACTCTATGCGGAGGGACACAGCCCCGTGGAGTGAAGTTTAAATTTTGGATTGGAGTAGCTCAAATCACAGGAGGATGCTTACTTATGCCTATTAGTCCTGTAGCTGGAGTTGCGCTAATAGGTGCTGGTGCTGGCTGCGTGATTGACGCAACAGCGTCTGCGTTAGATAATAAGGAGCAATGGGAAAATGAACTCAATTAAAGACAACGAATCGGCCCCGAGAATTTGCCTCCTAGTCCACCTAATCAATTGCCGCCGCCTCCGTCACAACGTAGTTCCTATAGATCTAAAGAAGCATCATCCACCTTCTTAGTAGAAGATGAACGTAGTATCTACAGCCAGTTGCTCATTTGAGCTTTTTGAGTGGTATTCATCTCTTAAGCTCATTTTGATACTCTCTTAATTATAAAAATAATATCATTAAAATCTTCGTCTTCAGCTAGGCAATTGCAAAGGTAACCTTTTTCATTCTCCGTTCCTATTGAAAGGCCTGGATTCATATTCCATTTTTCAGTATTCTCACCCCTTTTACTGCTGTGGAATTTATGAAATCGAAACTCCTTTTGCTCTTATTGGTGGTTTTTGTGTCCTCTTGCTATAAGGTCTCCGATAAGCTTGAGCCTCAGGTGAACTATGCTGTGCAAGATCGGTACTTGAAACAGCTTCCCCCTGCATTTCCTGAGCTCAGCTATGAGGAAAAAAAAGAAGCCTGGGGCAAGGAATACATTCTAGGGCAAAGATTTGCTCAAGATCTCGACTTCTATCGCGCTATTACGACATTTAAGCGGTCGGAATATCTTCTCCCTGAGGAAGACACTGAGCGTCTACTTGAAATTCAGTACCAAATGCTTCTGTGCTATTACTTGGGCAAACGGTATCAAGATGCCATTCAAACTTACAATCACTCGAAGCTCTACACTACTACGATTGCATTTCCTGCTTACCACGACATGCTAGTCATCCTCTACGAATGTTACATCGAAACAGGTGATCAGCTCAAAGCCGAGCATACACTACGGACAATCCGTAGCTACTATCCCGAGACAGCAAAAAAATTAGAACTTGCAACGATTTTAATTGAAGGGGATCTCATTGCCCTTGAGAAAGAGTCTCAACAAAGTCCATCTCAAACTTACCTCTCAGAAATTCTTACTGAATATGACGCAAAAAAAAAATCTGTTAAAAAGGCTCAAACATTCAACATGATTCTGCCAGGAGCAGGCTACCTCTATGTTGGACAAAAGCAATCTGCAGTCACTGCTTTTTTGCTCAATGGTCTCTTCATCGCAGCTGCTGTCCACTTTTTTTGTAAGGGGGAAATTGCAGCAGGTGTCATCACCACAAGCTTTGAGGCGGGGTGGTACTTTGGGGGAATTTATGGTGCAGGAGAGTCGGCCAAACTCTATAATGAACGGGTATACGAGGATTTGGCGTATCCAGCACTCAACCGGAACGGACTTTTTCCTGTCCTCATGTTGCAATATGGGTTTTAAAATACAATTTCTTATCGTTTTCTTTTGTGTTGCTACGGCAACGTTATCAGCCGAGATCGGCTATCAAGAACCCTGGGGAAAAGATGCCGAACTGGTGCCTCGACAGAGTCGGATTCCTTCAGTCCCAACTACAAAAGGAATCTGGACTAAACTAGCTGAGCAAGTGATTCTCTTTCACCAAAATGTACTGTCTCCTGTTGATGGACCGCGTAGCCACTTTCGGCCAACAAGTTCCCGTTATATGCTCCTCGCCATGCGACGTCACGGCTTTATCAAAGGGTTTGTGATGGGGTGCGATCGCCTCTTGCGCGAAAACAAAGAAGAATGGGTCTACCGCACAATCACAATCGATGGAGAAACATTTAAATGGGATCCTACTTACTAGCAATTTTATTGGGGAGCTTTCTTATGATAAATTCCAAAATCAATTCCCGTGAGATTGTCTTTTGCCCCGAGTTTCTTGAAGAAATCAAGTGTCACTTTCCCCTTTCAGGCACTCTCAAACAAGAACCTGATGGGTTCACCTATGTTGATCTTGATGACCGTTATATCCATGAGTTGATTCAACACTTGCCGTGCGAAGGGTTTTCTAAGCCTCCTTATTTTGGACCAGGTCTCATAGGTGCTCACATCACAGTCATCATGCCAGAAGAGTGGACCACCTTTCAAAAAATTGAAGAGTGTGGGACGGAAGTATCTTTTTCTCTCAAGGAATGCGAAGTTGTCCACCCTGCGCGAGAAGATATTTCCGAAATCTTTCTCATCACAATAGAGGCTCCTTTTCTAGGAAATCTTCGGGCAAAGTACGGTTTGCCTCCTCCTCTATTTGATTTTCATATCTCACTTGGTTATAAACCTGGAGTATAAGCCTTCTTTACATCACGAGGGCTGAGTAGTTATCAAGAGATCTTTGATAATAAGGCCATGGCTTCACAAACCGGTCTTCAATCGTTTTGAAGAATGGAATTGCGATTTCACTTTCTTGAAGCTTTGTTTGATCTTCATGGTCAAAATCGAGCTTTCCTGTATAGGGCCGCGCTTCCAGCATGAGAGCTCTTAAGTTGGTCTCGTTTGCTGTCTCTTGCGTCCACTTCTCTTTGCCATTCGCTGCAAGAAGATTCATCGTATCATTTCCAATGAGGTAGTAATCAAAGTCATCATGACGCACGCGCCCATCTTCTTTATCTTGTTTCATTGCTGCATAAATCTCATTTGCTGTATGCAGATCAAGCAGAACGACTTGATAAGTCTTCTCTTTCCGGTTTTGAACAATGAGCGAGTAACGTGCAGGCTTCATTGTCACGCGATAGAGCTCAGGCATGTACTCTGAAATTCTAAAGAAGTTATCGCAGCAAAGAATATCGGGATTCACGTACCTCTCACTCTTAGGATGGAACCGTTGAACTTTGGGATACTGTCCAAGATCGTCATAAGGACGCTCAAGTGGCTGAGGCTCTTCAGGCTCGAAGAAGAGCGCTGAACTGCGCGCAAGATCTTTGACTTGAATCATCTCGAGTTCAAGATCTTTATCATCTTCTTGTTCAACTTCTGAAAACGAAAGTTGAAGCTCACTTCCACCTCGGAGCTGCGTTGCTTTTTCTCTTAAACGATTTTTTTCAAATTGACCTTCGATGAGAGGTTTTAATTTGTCTCTTGCATAGTCTTCTGCAAGATTAGGATGCTCCGCAACGATTTTTTCAAATGTTGAAAGAAGTTCTCTTTGAGTTCCTTCAGTCACCTCGTCCATTGAGAGCTCTTCGCGAGTTAAGCGGAGAGACCCAATGGGATCTTGAAAGACTTTTTGGCAGTAGAAGTTGCCCAGTTGATTGAACAGTTTTGTTCGCTCAGACATGGGTAAATCGAGATCTTTGTTCCAGAAGAGGTTCTCAATTTTTGCAAGCCATTCATGATACATGACATCAAAAGCTTCATCTCCTTGTTTTTCTCCTTCTAAGTTGAAGACATACAAGAACAAGTCTTCGAAGAGCATCTGCTGCTCTTTAGGAATCTCAAGCGCTTCACGGATGTATTCCATTTCTTCTTCAATCGTCACGAAAGAGGCAACCATTCCGCTATTAAGACCACGCAGACGTCCAGCGCCTTGCATGAAAAAGTCTCTTCGAGTGAAACGTCCACATGTGATAATGGCTTTTGCTTCACGGTCAAGATTGATGTCAAATCCGATGACGTCTTCTTGTCTGTAGACCTGGAAGATTCGGTCAACATCAATTGAGGCGTTGGCACGGAGCACAGGAGCAGAAGCACCTCGTTTTAGAATGAGGTTTCTTCCTTCTGAGTCAATGAACCCAACTGCATCAATAGGAGAAGCTCTATGGGCTGTGACTTCGAGAATCGCACGAGCAAGCTCTTCACTTGATGAAAACCCTCTAATGTATCCTGCAATGTCAATAATTACATTAAAGTTTCCATTGAAATTGTGGAACAGATGATTGATCAGTTCTCTTCCTTCCAACTTCGGGATGGAGAAAAGTTGATCTTTCGATTTTTGCCAAAGCACGATTAAGTTACGGAAAATCGTTTTAGGGTCAAAATTGAGCTTGAATCCGCTTGGCACGTTCTCACTAAGCGTTCCAGTCGCCCCTTGGTTGTGAACCCGATTGAAGATCAATTGTGGATAACTGACAATCTTACGAGGGAAGTACTCCAGTTTTGGAAGAACATACCCTTCTGTAAAGAGGAGACGGTTTTGAGGGGTGCTATTGATGGCTTCAAGGAGCGCCTGTTTATGTCCTTTTTTCAATTCGGCAAACTGCGGTAATCCACCAAGCATGTTGCTAAACCTTTGGTAAACTCGGAATCCAACACTTCCCTCAAATTCTTGTTGAGATTTGGAGAGGGAATCATTGATGAGCCCTTCAATGAAATCTTCAATATGCTTCATTTCAAATGGCACTCTAATATTCGCTTGCATAGTGAAATTCAAAATGAGGTCAAGTGCAGAAAACTGCGAGCGAGGAATAAGCTTCCCATTTCGAGCGGGATAGGCAATTCGATCTTCTCCAAGTTTATACCGTTCGTTCCAACGGCAACTGAAACTCTGTCTGAAATATGTCACAAGTTCTCTACGAATCTGAGCAAACTGACTCGACTCTTTCTGATTGAGCGAACTAAAAAACGTTTCGCATCCAGCATCATACCCACCAGCTAAACTCGTGCGAGCAGCAGCCTGGTGCTGAGTTGGGATCGCAAATTTCTTGATCACGCTTTCAATAAGAGCAGGTAGAACCACCTTTTCATAGGTCTCTTCATCGACATACTTTTGAGTCTCGCTACCTTCCGCTTGCTGCATGAAATCAAAGTCGATTCTTTTTAAGAGCTCGGTATTTTCCACAAGAAGGTCGTACAATTCTCTTGTCGTTTCAATGTAGGAAACTCCGAGTGGTTTTTTTCGCCCTACTGAATAATCGTAAGAATAACGGATGTAAAGTGCGTCTGTCGCTTCATCGATAAAGTTCGAAACTTTTTCAGCTAAAATGCAGCGCGTTTTATCGAGTTCTTCGATGTACTCTGCAGGAAGACCTTCTTGTGCACGCCTGAAATAATTCTCTTTGTGTTTTAAAACAGCAATTCCGTGGAGCGAGTTGATCGAAATGACAACACACTTTCCAGTCGCTTCTGCATCTTCAAAAACTTGATTGATGTATTTCAAGTAATTGAGATCATTTGCACGTGTGCGATCAAAGTAAATGGGAGAAATGCCTTGGTCATAGACTTTTCCTAGAACCTGTTTTAAGTGAATTCGCATTTCTTCGAGAAGCATTTCGGGAACTGTAATCATGGCAATACGGCCAGACTGACTTGTCAAGTAAAGCCAAAGGGGAATCGCTACTTTTGATTTTCCAAATCCTGTGTGCGCTTCTTCTATAATGCGCTCCAAAGTTTTGGGATCTCCCATTGCCCCTGTTAAACGGTCTAAGAATGTCACCTGATTTTGTCTCAAGGTGAGTTTCATGAAATATTCAAAGACGAGCAAGTGAGGATTCTGCGCACCAGCAAAACACCGTTTCGTTTGAAGAATTTGCAAGCTATCAGTAAGGAGCGCGTCGACTTCTCGCTGATCTTTTGCAGGATCATGGTATTGCCCTCGCCAGCTATAAAAAGCATTTGCAATTCTATTGCGAGCTTGTGTCTCTGTTAAACGGGTATGCAACATTTCTGCTTGGGAGAGCTTTTGACATGCAACGGCTAATCGATCTTCAGCTGTTTTTGCGACGAGATACTCTCCAATGAGTTGCTCAAGACGGGCCAATTCTTCTCGTGAAAGCGAAGGGTTACTGCGCAAGATTTTCTCATGATCTTTTCGTCCAAAAGCAACGATCAGTTCTTCTAATGACAGGGCTTGAAGCAATCCACCTTTCACTTCTAAATGAAGCTGCGGAGGGTAGTGATGTGCAATACGTAAAACGAGACTACTTTTTTCTCTAGCTATCTGCTCAAACTTCTCCTTTTCTTTTCGAACAATAGCGCGAAGAGCTCCAATACGATTTTGATTGATCTTGTATTCCACTGTGCCGTTGATTCTTTCGAGCTCTGCTTTTTTCTCGTCTAGCCCTTTCAGGAATTTAGCACGCTCTCTTTGAACGCAAGGTTCTCGAGAGTCTTCTTTTGCAGCGGTGAATTTACGGCGCATCTCTTCTAATGTCTTGAGATCTTGGCTCTTATCACACCTTTCAGGAATGAGATAAGGATCGTCTGAACTTTGAAAGCGTAGACACGTTTTAATCGGAGCATCTAATTGGGAATTAAACGTCAGTGTTGGCGTAAAAATCTCTGCGGGCATAGTCGGCTTAAGATAAGGAAGCGGTTTCGGTTCGCTTGACCAAATCCGACTCATGATCGGTTTTTGAAGTCTTTCTAACTCTTTTGAGCTCCACTCAATTGCAGGCCTTAAAAGTGCTGAGAGAAGAGAGCGGAAAAAGAGACCAAAGTAGCGTTCTTCACATAGCTCTGCAAAAGGACCTAAAAAGCGACTTGGGATACGCAAAATCATGATCACAAGGAGCATTTGAATGGTCCATAAAACTATTTTGGCTTTATGAGTTTCGTAAGTTTGTAGCACAAAAGTCTTTGTCATTGAATAAATGATTGAGAGTCCTTCATTGATGAAAGACATTAAATTTATTTGCTTAGCATCATTATAAAGTTGAGTGATCACTTGCTCTTTTGAAAAAGTCTCTTGTAAGACAAGAAGTTCTTCTGTTTTTGGGAATGCAAAAGGATTGTCTAAAACCCCCAGAAGAATTTCTCTGATCGCCTTAACTGTATCAGATTTATCTAATGAGCAAGATCTCAGTAAATAGCGCAGCTCTTCGATCCGAGGATCTGAAGGGGCAGCAGTTTTTGCCAAATGATAATAAGCCAAAAAGTTTTGAATAAATACGTCATGAGGGCGCAAGACATTATCAATTCCTTTGAGCTCTTTTAGCGCATCTTTTGAAAAAGGGATTTGATCAAATGGAATACGATAGAGATCAGCCCCATTGGCAAACGTACCTAACTTCGTAAGAAACATTTGAACTTGCGTCATTAAGTAGTAGACGAAGTTCGATGGAATGAGCGTATTCAGTTGCGCGAATTGGTCTTCTGAAAGTTTAAAAGGAAACACATTGTTTTGCTCATGACGGTATTTCACTCCATCTTGGAGTAAAGCCTCTTTCAGCTTTTTTTCTTCCTCTTCTGAGAGTTTATAGAGCGGGTCATTGAGTACACTGAGCTCCAATTTCAAACGAATAGCAAGAGAGCGAGGATTTGTATCAAAACCACCTTCTCCTATCATCGAGATAAAATAATTCAAAATACCAATTGTACGCTCGGTATGGAGAGGGGTTTGTTTTTCCCACTCTTTCAACCAAAGAGCAGCTTTGTCATAATTACGTTCCTGTAATGTAAGGTACATTCCATAGAGCAGCTCTTCATGTCCCATTTTTGAAAAATCGATTTCTTTTTCTTCGTCTAAATGGTAGACAAGAAGAGATTTAGCACTTTCCTTTGTAATTGCAAAGAGGGCATTCTCAGTAAGATTCTCTCGCTGTCCAGATGCTGTAAATGGAGCCTCAAGAACATACACAACTCGTTGACCCTTGCTGTTGCGCAAGACGAGGTAATGGGATGAAGGTTCAAACTCACTTGATCGAAAACTAGGATCTAAATGATATCCTGGATGCGTTGAGCTCATCCAGTGTCCTAGTGTTGGATTTTCAGGATCGCTTTCATAATTGAGAGTCAGCCCTAACTTTTTGTAATCGACTCGAATGACTTTGTTTTGGCTATTTTTCCAGATGTAGAGATCTTTGGGAGGAGCAATCCGGTCTAAAAATTGGCCCATTGGCGCATCATAAGAAGACGTTGCAAGGTAAAGCCCTGTCCGATTTCCTTTTTCAAGTAGCTCGATCCGTCCATTTTCAATACAATAAGAAGGAAGAATCTCACCTTGTTTAAAAACCAAGTCTCGCCCATCTTGCCTGTAAACTTCTAATCCATCTGACTCAAAGTTAGTTGAAAAAGGATAGCACCGAGCACGAACACAGAGACCACCAAGCTGCGCATATGGAACGCGCCTGTAAACTCCTTGAAACGATTCTGTATTGATCACACGTGTACGATTTTCTAGTGTTGTACGTTCAATGTCACCAACATGTGTGACAAAACCATGATCCAATCTTCTTGTTTCTTCGCGGGACCTGTCAGGTACATCGGAAACGCCCCCAACAACTCGATTGATCAAATCCCTGAACGAATCTTTTTTCGCCGTGTTTTCAAAATAAGGCCCAAGAGAGACAAGACGCCCTGAAAGGTCAAGTTGAAGCTCAGGTTCATTTTCTCCTGCAATGAGGTAGCGGGTTTGCATTAAAAAGTTTTGATACGCCGTCTCGACTTGAGGATCATCTTTTTGGTACCGGATCAAATAGGATAGTGCCACCCCTTCCATCCAGAAGAGAAAGCTAGTCGTTTGATCCCAATTGTAACGCTTGGAACTAATCCGTCTTTTCTGCAAGAAATCTAACAACTGGAAGACTTGCTCTGGATACGACTTAGAAGCACGTTCAAGCAAACTATGGGTGTTTCCTTCTTCAATAAAAACTTGCGTCAAAAATGCTTGGAAAAAGGTGCAGAAAATCTGCTTACGCATCCGTGGGAAAAAGCGGTCAAAATGTTTCACCGCAAGATCTATTGTAAGGTCTTTATAGGTGGTGATCCCTAAAAGGCTTTGAAGTTCATAAAAGGGTATCCCTTCTTCTTCAATTTCAATTCCCTCATTCAGAAGCAAATGCTGATTCTCATGAATTTTATCTATGTTGTCATAACGGAGCTCTCTTTTAAGAATCGGCAAAAGTTTTTCAGCCTCTCTCCCTTCGATATTTGGATAGGTTTCGAGGAAAAGGTTTGTTTGGCATGCTTCTTTATCCTCTGTTCCGGGGAAACGATCAGAATAACCATTCTTAGAATTATAAACTCCTGAAAAATCTTCTACAAATTCGTGAGTGCCGGAATAATCGTATGCATAATGCGAAAATTTATGATAACTTTGGCTTGAAGCTCTTACGCCAAAATAACCGAAGAATTCTCCCCAGCAATGGAACAATTTTTTCCACTCTACTGGCTCTTCGGGATGGCTAAGAAGTCTCCATCCTGAATAAAGTTCCCGCACACAATCTAAATCAGTCGCAGGCTTATGATCCGGAGGAATCCGTTGTAAACGAGCCTGCTCAATTTGATCTTTCAGCTCTTGCTTAAGAGTTGGGTGGGCTTGTAAATGCTCATAAAGATAATACAAATGAGGATACCGTTTCAGTCCATCAAGACTTGAGACTTTCACATCCATCAAAGCAATGTTGTCTGCAGCTTTTAACTCAGAGCTTTCTTTAAGGATGTAGTCAACCGATTCACGGAATTCTTGCATCCTATCTGGATGTGTGGGCCTAAGAAGAAACAGTCCATCGGACTCTAAAACAGTTTTCATTCGGGACAAGAAAAAATCTCTAACCCCTTTTGCTCCCACCATCTGAGAATACACTTTAAATTCAACGGTGATGACTTTTAACATAAGAGCAGCATCATCAGATCCCATGTGAAGTAATCTACCATGATACCGATCTCCACTCAACTGACGAAACCATGAATTTTTTAAATCTTTCGCCGTTTCGATCAATCTTATTCCCTCATCGGTCTCCCAAATTGGGTCGCTCACACTCGGAATGGTTTCGACTCCTCGGCGGAGGATACAAAGGCGGTCCCGATCAGA
The DNA here is from genome assembly GCF_000237205.1 of Simkania negevensis Z. GTDB lineage: Bacteria > Chlamydiota > Chlamydiia > Chlamydiales > Simkaniaceae > Simkania > Simkania negevensis. Next base: position 2,102,855 of record NC_015713.1, read on the forward strand.
GTAACGATGATGACCACCCTCATTTAAATAATAGCTGAGCTTAGCTTGAAGATTCCCATCAGGGGGATTCAATACGACTTTCCGAGTCACGGGTGGCTGGTGAGTTAAAACTCTTACTGGCATTGGGAGGATTTCTTGAAACGGCACCTCGCAAGGAATGCGCCCTTGTTCATATAAAACCTTTCTCCCCTCTTCAAATGTTTGAATGCCTCGATCAAGAACAGCTAATCTCTTCTGAATGGCCGTCGATAGCTCTTCCATTTCTGCAAAAGACCGTCTAGCTTTACGTGCTAAATGAGACGAGGTTTCTTTCAGCGCATATAAATTCTCTTCTGTGATCTCTTTTTCTCCCACATAGTCTTCTAGCACAGCATCGCAAAAACCAAGCATAAATACTTCACTGCACTTGGGTCCTAACACGTCTTGGATGATTTCTTTTAAAGCTGTGAACTCACTATTAGGGGCAATTTGTAACTTTTTCCCCCGCTTCTGGTAACCACCTGTCTTTGTCGGCCATTCACCGAGAAGTTTTTCTGTAAAGTCATCCATTGTCAATTGGGTAGGATTCCCATCTGCTTGTGTGGAATGACCAAGGTTGAGAAATGTGCGCCAAAAAAAACTCTTTTGAACCTCTTCTAGAGGCGCTGGACGCAAAACCAATTCTGGGTGGATGCGTAGACGACCAAATTCATCATCAAAGATCGCTCCTTCAGCACCTTGACCTAGATTGATCACCTGACCGGAAATCCACTGTTTCCCATCCCGCTCTTCAAGTTTAAAAGTGATGTAAGCGCGTTGAGCAACAGGCCCCATGAGGATTCCTGAAGGAATGCTAATCGTTTTTTCAGTCGCAAGTTTTTCTAGAACCTTCTGGGCAAACTTTTTATGATCGTTCCCATATGTTTTCTTTAGCCCTTCAAATTCCCGTATGATCTTTAACCTTTTTTCGAGAAGGTCAATGCGATCAGAGTGATCACTTAGAGCTGCATGCATTTCCTTTCGCTCATTTGATCGAATTCTCTTGATGAGCTCAAGCAGATATCCCGCCAGTTGCTCTGCATTCGCTGGATAAAATACATCTCCTGTAAAACCTCCATGAACAACCGAAAAAAGACTTGTCAAATCTGGAGGTAGATCTACAGCAGCCGCTGCTCCGCTCTTTTTATCTGAAAGTAATGTTTTTTCCTTTTGTTCGATGGCTTGAACATCGGTTCCTTTACTTTCCACATCTGGGGAAAGTTTAACAGCAAGGTAGCGAAGAGAATGGAGCGTCTCTCTGATACTCCCTGAATACCGAAAAGGTTCACAAGCTGTAGCTAATTCATCCAAAGATGCAAAGGTTAAATACCCCAAAGTATTCATTTCATCTCGAAGCTTTTGCAAGGCATCATAAGCTTTTTCTTTTTCAGGGCCATCATGATAAGAAGACCTCACTCGGCTCGCAATGTATTGGATATCTCTAGAAATCAAGAAGGTAAACTCTGACTTTCTAAACGATTCAACTAGACCATACCCCATCTTTCCAACTCCACTTGGAAGAAGGGTCACTGTAAAACCTACCGCTTGCATTCCTGCATTAAGGGCTAATCTAATATCAGCAAAAATAAGTGACAGATTGAACGTCACGATATGAAAAAAGAGATCCGTTAGATACCCGACTGACTTGGCAGCAAGCCCAGGAATCACATCCACAACTACCACCCACTTAAGGCGAAGCATCTGACTCCAATCGCCATCAGTTGCTTGCTTCTTTAATGCGCCTAGGTCACAAACCGCTTTATGAGAAATAAACGGATCTAGAATCGAACGAATCGCCATCTTTTTACCCTAAATGTATGCCTTTCAGACAAATTTTATTTAATTCAGGGCAAAATGATGCCAAAATTGAAAATTATTCACAATCTATTTTTTAAAGAAAAAAAAAGAAAAAAAAGAAAATTACTTAAGTGCGCAATAAAAACAATTTTTATGACGATTAATTATCAAAAACGAGATTGGTTTCTTCGATAATTCTTTTTTCAGATTTTTTCTCATCACGTGGTTTTTTACCACGTAGGCTAAAAAAGAGAGGCGTTCCTGAAAACCGATAGGCATCTCGGAACTGATTGATCAAGTATTTTTTATAGGCGTCGTTCATCCTCTTTGGATCATTCACAAAGAAGATAAATCGAGGAGGCGCTGTGGTCACCTGCGCCATATAATAGACACGAAGCCGTTTTCCTTGGATCATTGGAGGGTGGCGCCTTTGCATGGCTTTTTCTAAAAATTGGTTGAGTTTTCCTGTGGAGATACGTTGATGCATGTCGTGATAGACATTGCGCAGCTCAGAAAAAATTTGATCGAGATGGCGCCCTGTTTTTGCCGATCCAAAGATCATTGGGCAATACTGAATGAAAGAGGCTTCAATTTCAAGGCTCTTGTAGCAATGCTCCATCCGTACCCCTTTGATCAGGTCCCACTTATTGAAAAAAAGAAGACATCCTTTACCTGCATTTTCAATTTGGTTCATGATCCGCTTATCTTGGTGAGAAAGTCCTTCTTGTGCATCAAGCATGAGAAGACAAACATCGGCACGTTCAATGGCTCGCTCAGTTCGGATTGCTGCAAACTTATCGACTACATCGTGTTCTGACTTTTTGCGACGGATTCCTGCTGTATCGATAAACGTGAAGGTCTCTCCCTCAAAGGTCACTTCGACATCGATATTGTCACGGGTGGTTCCTGGAATCGGGCTGACAACACACCTTGATTCATTCAGCAACTTATTGATCATCGTCGACTTGCCCACATTGGGTCGTCCAATCAAGGCGACTTTGATTCCTGCGGCAGAATCTTCTTCTTCCTCGAGTTCTGGACAAGGTGCAAGGGCTTTTTCGAGTAATTCAACCACGTTTCTTCCTTGCACTGCAGAAACAGGGATCACCTCTTGAATTCCCAATCCATAAAAAGGAGCGAGGAGAGGTTCTTGATGTTCTCCATCAATTTTATTCACTGCAAGGCAAAGGGGTTTGGTTGTTCGCTTGAGAACTCGTGCCACCTCTTCATCAAGGGTTGTGACTCCAATGATTGCATCGACAACTAAAATGAGGGAGTCGGCTTCTTCAATAGCAATTTCGGCTTGCCGTCTCACCTCTTCGGCAAAGGCGACTTCACCTGTTGGATCCATTCCTCCTGTATCAATGATTTCAAATGGGCGGCCAAAAAAGTCCCCTTCTCCGTAGAGACGGTCTCGGGTTACCCCTTCCATTTCATCTACAATAGAGATCCGTTTCCCGATGATCCTATTAAATAAAGCAGACTTCCCCACATTGGGTCGTCCAATCAAAGCAATTTTTGTTTTCATGAATATAGCATACCTTATTGCTCCAAATTAATAAAGAGACGGTCTCTCAAAAAAAAATTTACTCTAGATGGTATCGCCCCGAGTTTCTCGAAGAAAAGGGCTCTCCCCTAGCAGAAATGGTATATACTCAAACAACTTCAAAAATTGGGTTTGGGCAACGCGAAAGCTTTCGGAATTCGTCGATTTTAAGTGGTCTAATATTAGGAATATGAGTTCACTTAAAATCGGTAAATTACGGTGCTTTGGCACAGCCGAAAATCCAATTTTTGAAATTGTTTGAGTATAAGCCTAAACTCTGGTTTTTTTGCTTAGCCTCAGGAGAGAGAGTTCTCTTAAATTTTCGGTATTTTTGGCTCGGGAAGAGCTGTTTTCGAGGCAAAAAAGCAAGGAAGAATGAGAAAAAAAACCTGAGAAAAAGGGAAGAAACTCAGAGTTCATAAGATCACCGTGGTAGAAAAATGTCACTCTGCGCTATTAGGAAAGAAAGAGGACGGCACTATGGACGAAATTTCATTCAAAGAGTTTAAAGAGATTCTAAAAAAAGAACTCCCTAAGAATCAAAAAATTATCGACGTTAGAGGACCGGGTGAGTTCCAAGCAGCTCATATCGAAGGAGCTGAAAACCTCCCTTTTAAAGATGTTCGCTCTCACAAAGATCATCTTAATAAGCTCGATAAAATCTACTTTTACTGCACAGCTGGTGTCCGTTGTAAGCAAGCCTGTGAACTGCTTGAAGAAGAAGGAATCGATCCGAGTAAACTCGTCCATGTACAAGGTCACTCTAAAGACTGGGAAAACGCCGGACTGCCTGTTATCAAAGGATCAAAAATGCCATTTTCAATTCAACGGCAAGTCTATCTTATTGCAGGGTCCTTGATTATTTTAGGATTCATTCTCGCTTTTGCATGGAATAAGTGGTTTCTTCTTTTCCCATTTTTTGTGGGCGCAGGGATGCTTTATGCAGCGATTAGAGGTGTTTGCTACACAGACATATTCCTTTCAAAGATGCCTTGGAATCGGTAGTTTACACTAGAGTCATTCATAGCTCAAATAATGCGATGTTCTGATAATTGATTACTTTCGAGAGCGCGAAGGAAATTTTTAGCCTGTATTTTTAAGTTTATTTTGCTTACTCCCAGCAAAGAATGCTGAGAAACAAGAGAAATATACTCAAACAACTTCAGATTTCGTGTTAATATCTTTTTTAATCTTTCAGCTTGATGTAGTGAATGCTGTAGTAAGGTCGATTTGTAAAAGGACCTTCAATATTTATGCAGTCATCGCAATCTGCTATTCCATCATTACCCAGAAGAAGAATAAAATTATCTTCCAAAGAAGTAATACAAAATACCTGTGTCGATTCTGGATTGACAGCACAATCTCTAGGAAAACCTGCCATAATCAATTGACACTGTGAAGATCCCATTCCGGTATTCTTTTTAGCATCAATAATTGAAACACCTCCATCAATGTTTGAATTACAAGCAACATAAACTCTAGACCCATCGGGATTCATCACTAAGCCTTGTGGATTGTGCCTAACAGGAATCGTTGCAATAGTTCTTCTTGCAATCAAATCAAAAACCCCAACTGTATCATTTGCCTGAGAAAAAAATACCCTTCTATTATTCGGAGAAAAAATAACATTATTGGGTTCAGCATCTGTAGGAATTGTCATATAAATCCTATGAGTATCTAAACTTAAAACAAACAAAGATTTCGAATCAGCGCTCGCAATCACAAGATTATTCTGATCTGGGCTTATTGCTAGAGATTTTGGAGCTTCGTTCAAAGGTATACTGCCCGATTGGACTTTATTTGTTAAATCAATCACCACTATTTTATTACCTCCTGTGTCTAGAATATACGCATATCCTCTTTTGGAGCTCAAAACTATAGAATATGGGTTGGAAGATGCTTCTTCGATAATTAAGTCGATGGTCCCTACCATCTGTTTTGCATTGATATCAAATATTTCCAAATGCCCTGCACTATCTACGCCATAAGAAACAACTAAATATGCAAGAGCATTTTCTACATCGACAGTAACAGCTTTATATGTACCTTGAAGATTTGCAATTTGATTCTTGTTTTCTAAATCGAAAGCAAGACTATTATATGGCATTTGGACAAATATTCCATCTTTCGCATAAACTAGGTGTTGTTGAATAAATCGACTTAAGTCACTGATAATCTGTGAAAGCGTTTACAGAACGTCAATGACTTAGGTGTATTTTTTCAACACAACCCATAAACTATTGCAGTCATCCAAGTGAAAAGAATCAATAACAAGCTTCTCATCTTCATCTCCTAGTTAGAAATAAACGCATTATACATAAATTTTTTTTTCAAATAAAATTTTTGAGGAATATTTCACATGCGAGTAGCTGAAAAAACAGATGCTTGCCTAATGAAAACTCTATGGAAAAAGTTTCTTTAGTCTACAACGTCTTTGTTAATTTGACTGATGAGCTCGAGGATATCTTCTCGGTTGAAGTGTTTAATCTGATCTTGGTCGTCGTACCCAACAACACTTTCTAAAAGTCCTTCTTTCTTCACGATGAGGCGGTGAATATGCTCTTCAACAGTTCGTTTCGTGACCATCTTAAAGACTTGGACTCCTCGATTTTGCCCAATACGATGGACACGATCCGTCGCCTGATTCTCTTTTGCGGGATTCCACCACCGGTCGTAGTGAATCACAACAGAGGCTGCCGTAAGATCAATTCCTGTGCCAGCCGCTTTTAGTGATGCAACAAACACTTCACATTCGGGATCGTCACGGAAAGTTTCGAGTTGCTTTTTCCGATCTTGGGTCGACCCACGAATGGCGGCAAAGCCAATTCCGTGCTCTTTCAAATGACTCTCGATGATTTTCATCATGTCGAGATATTGGGTGAACACCACAAGTTTTTGCCCACTCGCGCGGGTTTCGCTTAGGAGCTCGACAAATAAATCCCACTTTCCACTTTGGTGCTCTTTATAGTTTGCGATATCTTTGAGAATCAAACTGGGATGATTGCAAATCTGTTTAAGTGTATTGAGAAGTGCAAAGACATGAAGGTAGGGAATTTCACTTTGCTTGTCTTTCATTTCCTTGAGAAGTTTATCTCGCGATTTGACATAAGCTTCTTTGTAAAGCTTAAGTTGCTCTTCAGAAAGTTCGCAACGGGCAATCTCTTCGATTTTTTCGGGAAGATCATCTAAAACTTCACTTTTTTTGCGTCGGAGCACAAACGGATGAATCAATTTAGCAAGAAGCTGTTTTTTTTCTTTATCTTGGTATTTTTCAATTGGGTTGATGAAATGTTCACGATACTGGGCTTGCGAGGGGAGGTACCCTGGCAAAACCACATCAAAGAGAGCCTTGAGTTCAAGCAACCGATTTTCGATCGGCGTTCCTGTCAGTCCAATTTTTGTTCCAGCTTTGACTGCTGCGAGCGCTTGATGGGTCTGAGATTGCATGTTTTTTGCAATTTGCGTCTCGTCAAAGATGGCAACATCAAAGGGAATTTTCGAGATGGCGTCTTTTTCGCTCCTTAGAGTTCCGTAGGAAGTGAGCAAAAGATCGGCTTTGATATTAAATGCTTTCAGCGACCGCTGAGTTCCATAGAAAACAACGACTTTCAAGCTTGGTAAAAAGCGACTGAGCAATTCCTCCCAGTGGTAAATCACAGAGGTGGGGCAGACGACAAAGAACTTTGCCTTCTCTTTTGCATGAGATGCAGCAGCTAAAAGAGCCATCGCCTGGTGGGTTTTCCCAAGCCCCATGTCATCACAGAGAAGTCCCGAAAGTCCATAGGAGTAGAGAAACCAAAGCCATTTGACTCCTACTTCTTGGTAAGGACGAAGGGTACTTTCTAAAGCATCGAGATTCAGCAGCTCTGCCGACTCAAAGCTGTCCATTTGCTCAAGTAATTCACGCGTTCTCTTTTCTTTCTCAGAGTTTCCAGTGGGCCTTGTGACATCCTCATAGGTTCTAAGCCGAATCCATTCAAGTGTCGTGAGTTCGACACTTTGCCCATTGGAGCCAATTTGATTTTCAGAAAGTTCTCTGAGCCAATTGAAACGGGGGTCTTTGAAAAAAATGAGGCCAGCTTCTGTAATCGCGTATGAGCGGTGGTGGTCAAGCCCTTCTTTAATCACTCCAATCGATTCTTCTCCAAATTCACTTTCATAAACGAGATCAATGATCCACTTCTTTCCGGGCGTGCTTGGGTCTTGTTGGAGATAGTTCACTTTTAAGTTGAGATTGTGCGGTCGCTTCAGTCGCTTATCTATTTTCTGAATGAATGGTTTGAGCTTCGTGAGCTCAACAGTCACAAAATAGGGCTCTTGCGATTCTAATATGGTTCTGGAGTTACGGTATTTTTCAGGAAGTCTTGCCGCTTGAGGGATTTCTGCAAACCCCTCTCCTTCAACATAGGTAAAATCCCCCAAAAAATGGACCTGTTTCCCAACATAGTCTGCAAGAAAGAGAAACTCGGGTTCGATATGAATTTTTCCAGTTGAATCCAGTGAGATATTTAAGCCTGCGCTTTCAACAGGCTGACGGGGATTAAAAAAGGATTTGATCTGCTCGAGCTCTTCTCGATTTTCATGAATAAATTGAGGTATTTCGGAGTGGAGAACTTCGGTTTCGGGCGTGATTTTTAAAAGGCCACGCGCGCGCAGCTTTTTGTAAAATCCTTTGCCTTTGATATAAAGCCAGTCTCCAAAATCGAGAATCTCGTCTGAGCCTTCAAACGCTTTCGACTCGTTTTCGAAACGGAGCCTCTTTAAATCCTCAAAACGATAAATCAAATGGAATTCAACATTTGACAAGTGGATTTGGAACCCTTCATGTTGATTGAGCCACAGTTTATGCTCATTAATAAAGTCCCCGATTCCTTCAGGAGGAATCACCTTTTCAAATCCATCAAAAAGCATTTCATCTAGCGGATGAAACCCTTCTTCTTTCAGATAAACCCAGGGTTTGAAAAACGTGACTTCCGCCGTTTGCAGATCGCCAGCTTGAAAAGCGTAACACGAAATGTGTAATTTCTTTTGCGCATCAAACTTGAGTTCATAAGAAGGTTTAATTTTTTCACGCGAGATTTTCGTTCCCACAAGATATTTTTCGAGTATTTTGATGTTATGAGATAAGAACTCTCCGATTTGCTTTTGAGAGATCACCTTCTTTTTGAGCAGTGGATTCATATTGATTGGGAAAAAACCTTCCCCTTTTTGAAATTCCCACTCCCCGATTTTAATCCGGGTACGTTCTTTGATTTTCTCTTCTGCAATTGGCTCTGCATGAATGCGAATTTCTTTTGTCTCGGGATGGTAAGTCATTTTCTGAAGATGAATATCTTGAAATTCATGCACACTCAGAGGTGAATCGACATCTTTAAGAGAGGGTATGAGAGTTTCCCAATTCACTTCAGCAATGTAGAACTCCAAATCTAGATCGGGAAAATGGCAAACCACCTTTTTGGGAAGAACAGCATCTGCATTTTGAAAATCAATTGAGTACTTTTCACGAAAGAGTTGCTTCGTCATCATCCATTTGGCAAGATCTGACCAAAACGAGAGCTCATATTGTAACTTTTGAGTCGGTGTGCCTCTCTTCCACAAAGCGAGCTCTTCAGACGAGAGGTTAGAAAACTTGAGAGAAGTTTCTTCCGTTTCAGCCACACGATTGAAAACATACTCATCGAGCAGCTCTTGCCCTTTTTGGGTTTTGATTTTCAATGAAAAAAGCATTTCTCCTTTCGGAGAAGGGCAGATAAATTCTTTCTCTCCTTTTTTTTCTAACACACCTGTGTCGGCTCCATGACGCGTGAACGCCATAAAACAAAGGTGATTCCAAAAAGAAGAGTGAAATTGAATATGAAGGGGCTCGACCCCACTCACCTGCAAAAATGCTGCTGCTAAATGAGCGCATGATTTTTCAGCTTCAGCTGTCTCACAGGTACAAAATGAATCTTTGAGCGCCCCCTCGTCATCGATCTGTAAAAAAGGCCAAAAGGTTTCACCTAATTTCTGATCAAAGACTTCAACTTGGTAAGTCCCCTCTGAAAATACAATGCTTTTCACATCTCCAGATTGAATAAGGAGATCCCCTTCCTGCTCATGTTCATTCTTAAAGGGAAATGTCATAACTCAAAACCTAAACGCGGATTTAGAGACTCTTGAGGACATCCTCAGGAGAGTAGTATTCATACCCTAAATCACCAGCGACATTTTCATTTGTCACTTTTCCAAAGGCTACATTAAGCCCTGGAAGAAGATACGGATCCTCAAGCAATGCTTGCTTGTATCCCTTTTTAGCAATTTGCAATGCATATGGTAGGATGCTATTTGTCAGTGCAATCGTTGCTGTTCTCGCACAAGCACCCGGCATATTTGCCACACAATAGTGAACTACACCATCTTGAATATAAATGGGATCAGAATGTGTTGTTGGCCGCGACGTTTGAACGCATCCACCTTGGTCAATCGCAACATCGACGATCACAGCTCCTTTTTTCATTTTCTTGACCATTTCCTTAGTCACCAGCTTTGGAGCACATTTTCCTGGAATGAGAACCGCGCCTACAACGAGATCCGCTAAAACAACCTCTTCTTCTAATGTCACTGGAGTGGAATAGAGAGTTTTCAATTTACCTCGAAAGAGATCGTCAAGGTCGCGTAATCGCTGGACATTGTTATCAAGAATCGTCACATCTGCTTTGAGACCAACAGCCATTTTAGCAGCCTGTGTTCCCACAACACCCCCTCCAATGATGACGACCTTGCCTGGTGTAACTCCAGGAACACCACCAAGAAGGACTCCTCGTCCTCCATGTACCATGTGCAGCGCATTTGCACCAGCTTGGATCGCGATCCGCCCCGCAACCTCACTCATCGGCATGAGGAGAGGGAGACGCCCTTTATGGTCGACCACAGTTTCAAAGGCAATACCCACCACTTTTTGCTTGAGAAGCGCTGCTGTCTGCTCTGGGTCAGGAGCAAGGTGCAAGAAGCAAAATAGAATTTGCCCTTCTTTAAGAAGAGGATACTCTGAAGGTTGGGGTTCTTTGACTTTAATAATCATTTCCGCTCGGTAGACTTCTTCAGCAGTAGGAACAATTAAGGCTCCCACTGACTTAAAGTCGCCATCTGTAAACCCAATCGCTTCTCCAGCTCCTTGCTGGATAGACACTTCATGTCCTGCTTTAATGAGCGACTGAACAAGGGACGGCGTCGCACCAACCCGGTATTCGTGATTTTTTATTTCTTTTGGAATTCCGATCTTCATAACCCAATTTCTCCCTCGAAAACATATGCTGCATGTCCTCGCATACTCAATCCTCTTAATAGGTCATCATGAGCTAATAAATCAAATTGAAGTCTCTCTTGTGAAGGAAATTCCACCTCTAGAAGCCCCTTGATGCCATATTTTTTCCAAGCGGCCACACAGGCAGCAGCGCCACCTGTTCCGCAAGAATGCGTTTCACCTTCTACTCCTCGTTCATATGTACGAACTTGCAGAAGACATGAGGGAAGGAGTTTAGCAAAATTCACATTTACCCCTGAAGGAGAAAAATGTGGGTGGTATCGTAATCCCCGTGCAACTTGAAAAAAATCTGCTTGGTGCATGTCATCACAGAAGTGAACAAAGTGAGGCACTCCCGAATCAATATGAAAAAAGGAGAGTCCATCAATGATCCCTTCCTCAAGAATTTTCGGAACTCCCATATCAACAATGATTTTCCCTTCTTCAATATCTGCTTTGTAGAGTTTTCCACTCGCAACAACTGTAAATGACTTTTGACGATTTCCTCGATCGATCAGGAACTGAACTAAAGAGCGGAGACCATTCCCACACATTTCAGCGCGCATCCCATCGGCATTGTAGATTTCCATCTCTGCATCTGCATTGCTGGGGCGACGTACAAAAATAAGCCCGTCAGCTCCAATGCCATAGCGACGATCACAAAGCTGTTTAATTTGATGAGTAGGGAGATGAACCGTCTCGCTCTCTATCAAAATGAAGTCATTTCCGGTTCCCTGATACTTATAGAAACGCATGCCTGCTACTATTCAAAGCCAAGTTCCTTATAAGAACTCACGACTCCATCGAGAAGACCAAAGTCGATCGCCTCTTCTGCAGTCATCCACGTATCGCGGTCAATTGTCTTTTCGATCGCCTTGGGCTCTTTTCCTGTAGCTTTCGCATAGAGCTCAACGATTTGAGTACGTGTCTTGATGATTTCCTTCGCTTGAATCTCTAAATCAGTTGCCTGTCCTTGAATGACGCCTGAAATGAGTGGTTGGTGAATCATGATCCGAGCCGATGGCGTCGCAAAACGTTTCTTTGGTGCGGCAGCCAAACTGAGAACCGATCCCATTGATGCCGCTAGACCCGTCACAAGGGTTGTGACTGGTGATGAGATCATCTGAATCTGATCCCAAATTGCAAAGCCAGAATCGACAGAGCCTCCTGGAGAGTTAATCACCAAAAGAATAGGTTTTCCGGGTTCGAGAAACTCGAGATACCAAAGTTTACTGATGATATCTTTCGCGCTTTGATCTGTCACTGGGCTGGAGAGAAAAACACGTCGTTTCTTTAGGAGAAGATTTTCCAGCTTTTGGTTGAATGATTTGGATTTTGTTCCTTCATCCTCATCCTCGTCATCTAATCTGATCGTTTTATCATCTCTTGTAAGCGGCATATTTATCCTTATTTTAGTTAACGCGAACTCACGTTAAGTTAACACTTGCTCTGCTAAGGCTAAGTCTGTCAATTCAGGATACAAGAGAAACTTGCCCAATAGCGTTGTCACTTCCTCTTGTACCCGTTTCAAGACTATGGAATCAATGTCCACCTTCGCCTTACTCGGTTTTCCTGTCTTATCGACAATGTGGGCTTTTGATGCTTTTAACAGATCGGCAATTAAATCGGCAATCTGATGCATTTCACCTTCTTTCATGCCAAGGGTGGTCAAGGCAGCTGTTCCAATACGAACCCCTGAAGTATACCAAGGACCATTCACATCAAATGGAATCGCATTGCGATTGACCGTCATGAGAGCTTCTCGCATCGCTGTTTCAGCTTGACGTCCTGTCAAACCAAAGCTCGTCATCACATCGAAAACGATGAGGTGATTGTCTGTTCCCCCTGTAAAGAGTTTCACGTCTCGATCGAGCAACCTTTCAGCTAAAGCTCGAGAGTTTTTCACAATTTGCTCTGCATAATTTCTGTACTCAGGGGTCTGAGCTTCACGAAAAGCAACAGCTTTAGCCGCCATAACGTGAGGAAGCGGGCCACCTAACACAAGAGGGCACCCTTTATCAATCACTTCACGATACTCTTCTTTGCAAAGAACCATTCCCCCACGAGGGCCGCGTAAGGTTTTATGTGTCGTCGATGTCACAATGTGAGCATGAAGAACAGGATCATAATCCCCTTGCATTACCTTACCAGCAACAAGGCCAGAGAAATGGGCCATATCAACCATGAAAACAGCCCCAACTGATTCGGCAATTTCGCGCATTTTTGCAAAATTAATGAGGCGTGGGTATGCAGAATATCCCCCAATCAAGATGGCGGGCTTTTCCCGTTTAACTTGCTCTTCCAGCTGTTTGAAATCAATCAACTCAGTTTCAGCATTCACATCGTAGGATACTGCTCGGAACATCTTGGCAGAAACGTTATGCCTATAACCATGAGTAAGATGCCCTCCCGAACTTAGCGAAAGCCCCATGACCTTTTGATTCAGCATGAGTTGGCGCACTTTTTCGTATTCTTCAGGGGAAAGCTCATCTAATGACTTTTTTCCTAGGGCTTCGACTTCCTTATTTTGGATGCGGTGAACGAGAATTCCCCAAAAGGCCACCAAATTCGCATCGGCTCCTGAATGAGGTTGGACATAAGCATGGTCACATCCATACAACTTCTTAAGTTCTTGTATTGCTAAAGATTCGATCGTGTCAATGTTATCGCACCCTGCATAAAATCGGTGCCCTGGATACCCCTCACTGTACTTATCCGTGAGGAGATTTCCCATTGCAAGTTGGGTTGCAAGGGAGCAATAGTTTTCCGAAGCGATCATTTTCAAGTAACTACGTTGATCGTGCAGCTCTTTAATAATCGCCTGAACAATTTCAGGGTTATCTTTTCGCAAATGATCAAGTCCGGCAAGATAAGCAATTGTCGCACTGCTGCGTTTGCTTTCCGGAGTTTTTTCAAAGTATTGATTTAAATATGACATCCACCAGCCCACTATTCTTCCTATAAATGAGTAATTATGTCACAAACCCTCTTATCTCGTCGAATAATTTTCCCCTCTCAAAAAAAATCTACTCGCTTAAGTCCCAAAATCACGACCTTCTTCTTCTCGAAAGTAAGTGATAAGAGAACGAAAAATTTGTTCTATCGCAGAAGGATCAAGTTTTTGGTCTTTCGCAATCAATCGTACTCGTTCAAAAATCTGCTCCTCTCTTTTGGGATCGTACACTTCACCACCTGTTTCTCTCTTGAACTGTGCAACAGTTTGAATGACTTTGCGCCTTTCGCCAAACAGTTTGATGATTTGTTCATCAATGTGATCAAGTTGCTTTCTTAACTTGACTAGCTTCGGATCAATACCCATCACTTCACCTTTTGTAATTTTTCCTTTCTCTTCAAATAAAAGAGCTTCGTTTTTTCAAGCAATCTGAACCTCTAAATTTTCGTAAAAAACTTGAGAAAGAATAAAAAGGCTGAAAAAAATAAGAAACTCACCTATCTAGAGAATCATATACATAGTCAAAGCTTGAGGCTCTAAAAAGATGACGATAAAAAAGCAATCAATAGAAACTTTTTATCCCCACCCACGTCCTTACTTTGCTTGGGGTGTTTGGCTTGCAGCTACATTGTTCATGGTTATTCTATATCTCATCGAATTTAGTGTCTGGGATGCTCATTCTCCTCTTATGGGGGAAAAATTGAATTCACCGCATTCCCTTCAAGACATTTTAACTCCATATTTAATTGCTACAATTCTCTTCCAGATTCCCGTCTCTTTCATGATTGATGAATGGGGCCCAACAAAAGTTGTTGGGTGCGTGATGCTAATCAGCACTATTGGGATTTTGATATTAGGGCTGAGCGATTCGAATGCAATTTTCTGGATCGCTCTTTTTATTACAGGAATTGGAGCCACAGTCTCTTATGCAAACGCTTTTAAATTTATCTCCAACTGGTTCTCTCCAAGAAAATTTCCTTTAATCGTTGGGGGAACAGTTTGTATCGCACATCTAGGTGCACCCTTTGGTCAACCCTTAACAAATTACTTTCTTTCTCATTTTCAATGGACAACGACCTTTATCAATTACGGCATCGTAGGGATCATCTATGCCTTATTCTTTTTTGCAGTCCTTCGTAGCTCAAGCCCAGGTGCTCAGTATAATGTCTACGCAAACCAGCAACTTCCCTCTGCAAAAACCGCGATCGTCTCAGCCCTCAAAAACCGCGAAAACTGGCTTATTGCCCTTGCTTTTGGACTTCTTGAGGGGCACAGAATCACTTTTGTGGGTTTTTGGCACATCACCTTCCTGGAAGCCTTCTACAAAATCTCCCCGGATGAAGGGGCTTATTTCAATACCCCATGTATTTTAGCCTATGCCTTTGGAGCCTTGTTCTTTGGTTGGATTGCAATGCGAAAAAAAATACGTAAGAAACTCATTATCATTGGTGCAATTCTTGCTGCAATTGCTAATTTTATCCCTGTTTATATTCCTGGTCTTTCAGATGTCATAGTCGTTATTTTGTTCAGTATCAGCTCTTTTTGCGCTGGATCGTTTTTTCTCTCAGCAAGTCTAATCCATGAGAAAAATGTTCCCCAAATCACTGCAACTGTAATAGGTATGCTTGTGATTTCATTGGCATTCTTTCGATTACTGACAAACTGGATAGTTTCCGGCATTCTCGATTTTATCAGTTCAGATCTAAGTCTATCATCTTATAGCCCTACTGAACTTAAAATCACATTTCTTGTCTTCCCCTTATCCGCTCTCATAGGGTTGCTGCTTCTCTCTCGAGTAAAAGACACTCACGGAAAACAAAAATTAACTTTATAAGTTGCTGTTAGAAAATAACTTAATAAAAATAAATATTTTTAAATAACTTATTTACAACAACTTAAATAATATTAAAATTTTATTAACATAAATAAACAATCTGTTATAATGAAGTTAACGTGAATGATAATTCACGACGTTTACATAATAAACCGCTTATACATGTCAATATCACACTAGGGAAAAAGCCCTTTCTGTTTTTGAACTTTATAATAACCTCAAAAAACAGAGAATAAAGCTCAACCCTATCTAATTTAAGTATTTACGCCTATTTTTTTGTGGATGCTTATATCCAATTTTTTTCAGATTTTTTGATTTTGCATTTTTGCAAATGGACAGTTTTGCATCGAATAAATATGAAAAAGGAGTTTTTGACACCAATTTATGTCCTAACAGTTGAGTCTTCCTTGGACTTGGAAAAGGCTGACGACTTTCTTCTCGAATGCACATAAAGTGCCTTCGACGAAGAGAAGCTCCGCAGGCCCCTTCGAGCCCTCGGTAAGGAAAGCCCCTCATTTTGGGTCCATATAATTTGAGGTAGAGTCTAAATGATAGACCCTTCCTGGACTTGGAAAAGGCTGACGACTTTCTTCTCGGGTATCAATAAAGCACCCCCGAAACAGCAAGTCTAGCTTGCCCCTCCGAGCCCCCTATACCCCCTTTGGGTCCAAGAAGATTACGGGCTAGAGTTTGAAATGACACAAACCAAACTCTCTTAGCCAAGTTTTGACAAAATTGGAAATGCATTTTCCAATCATATGGCAACTTGATAAGACACCTAGGGAAACTTGTAATCGACAGTGATGATTGCAACAAGACTGGTTTGTGCCAAAAGATTTTGAAAAACTCAAAGTTGCATTTGAAACAACTTTGCTAATTATAAAAATGAAACCAATTTTCATTAAGATTAGAACAAGGCAGGGTGTAGCTTATGGAAAAAAAGAGTTGAGAAGTTAAAAAGCACCTTCTCTATCACCCAATAGTTCAGAAAATAAAAGAGAGATTAAATTATGTCATACTTTCCAACAATTGCTCCAGGTGAAGATCCACTTCAAGCTTTGGATCAACTGACAGATGTAAGAAAACTTTATGAAAAAGAAATGAAAGAATTCGAACATATCGCTAATGGAAGTGCTGGAGCTGCTTTGATGTTCTTCGCTTTGGTTCTCAGCAATACAATGCTCGATTATCAAGGAGCTGAAATGAACGTTGAGTCTGGATTAATGAATACCGTTTCTGTTCTAAACACAGACTTATCCAAGATAAACGGAGATATTAACAACATTTTTCAAGACATTGAAAATAAAAACACAGATCAAGAAACAACAGACATCCAAGATTTCGTAAAGGATACTGGCCAGTACTATACAGATCTAAACTTCTATTTCAACACAGGAGGAAGCTACAAAGAAGGAGGCAATAATGAAGTCATTATACAAGCTCAGGCCCCATTTAAAAATGAAAACTTCGTAAATGCGATCGATGGTGACTTTAACACATTTCAAGTGACCGATGGCAGCACTACAGAGAGCTTATTCGCTGCTTTTGCCAATCCAAATACAAATTGGTCAAATATCGACTCTTCACTGACAACATTTTTCAACAATGCTTACAGCAGCTCAACCGGCAGCTCTAGTGGCTCAACATCGATGAAACAAGTTGATGATGTAGTCTCGAATGCCGAAACACAACAAAACCAGATTAACTCGATGGCTTCGACAAACTTATCTTCTGATCAACAAAATTTTAACTCATATGAAGGAACAATGAAAAACATCTTATCGATGATTACAAGCTTTATCTCCTATGCAAACAATAAAACTGTAACGCAGTAATATCAACAAATTTAACTAAGAAGGGATTTTTTATGAATTATCAAGAAAATATGTTAATTGCGATAAACAACCAATCCAGCACAATCACTGGCCTCCAAATTTCTCAAGCCAATTCAACAGAGTTGATGGCCGAGGCCTTAAATGTGGTCTATCAGCAAGCTCAAACAGAGTTAAATAATATCATGAATATGATGCAAGGACTTAACATTTTATACAATGACTTAAGTAGTTCTGACCTCGGAGATTTCTTTGAAAATTATTACAAGCAATACGGTAACGGATGGGGATCTCTACCAGATGGGAGTGATGAGGTCAAAGGAGCCTACATCTGGATGGTAAATTTCCTCGGAGGTGTTAACAGCCCAAACGGGTACAAAGGTTCGGGGGTGACCATTACAAATAACAACGTGAATGGGGATCAGACCTCTGCCGGTGCATGGAATGAAAGTGGTATAGGAGATAGTGATGTTCATGATACAGATGACTGGACTATTCATTTCACCATTGGCTCTCAATCATTTGATGTAACAGGAAATGATTTTGTGTCAAATTTTCAAAGCTATTTGGGTTTAGCACAGTCTGAATATACAACAGAACAAACTAGTTTTTCAAATCTAGAGCAAGGGGACCAAACATCTCTCCAAGATTTACAAAGCGGAGTACAGAGTACGGCTCAAGCAGGAGCGAATTTACTTTCTACTGGATCCTCCATGATACAAGCCATGGGCTATACATCTAGTTTACTTGAATCCCCTATGTAATAAAAGGAGAAGTAATATGACGACTTACACTATTCAAAGATTAGAAAATGAAGCTTTAAACAATCAATTCATCTCACAAGATGAACAAAGTAAAAAAAAGCAAATTCATTTAGCTTCTTTGGCAACAACATTGAAAACAGCTCTTCATCAGGCCACACCAAAGACCGACAATGACTCTCATGAAAGCTTGCAAAAGGCTATGGCAGAAATGCAAGCAATCTTATCAGAACTCATGGGCCATTTCACAGAAATCCAAGAGCAATTACAAAATGGTCAGCTGCAAATGGGGCAAACTATGGCTACAGCCTCAGAGGAAGAAAATTTACAAAAGCTGAATGAAACAACAAAACAGATTGATAAAAACGAACGCCATGAAAAATTGCAAAAAGTTTTTAAAGCCCTTGAGATTATTGGTACAGTGATTTTTTCAGCAATAGCTATTCTTACTGGAAACCCTGAAGTCGCAATTGCTTTGATTGCTATGACCATTTTTTCCTCTACTGGTGGCATGAGCAAACTCACAAGTGACATTGCAAAAGGAATCGCTAGTGGTTTGGAAGCTGCGGGAGTTAATTCTGATGTTGCGCAAAAAGTCGCCAATGTTCTAGCTGCTGCGGTTGTGATTGTTGCAACAGTTGTTGCCACCCTTGGAGCTGGCGCAATTGGAGGAGCTGCTATTTCCACTGCAAGCTCTTTTCTTGAAGATGCTTCAGAAGAAGGAACATCAATGACGTCACAACTCATAGATGGTGCAAAGAGTGGATTTAAAAATGCATCCAAAATAGCCATCATGAACGGAACCCAAGCAACGATTGGGACAAATGCAATTGTAGACATTTTTGAAGCTATGGCAGTGAATTCTTCAAATCCAAAAGTTAAAGAAGCCATGGAAATCTTGGGAGAAATCGTCCAGATTATCGTAGCGATCATTGGGATGGTCGCAGGGGGCTCCGGATCAGCCGCGGAAGATTCAGAGAGTTCTCTTGTAAATTTAGCTAAAACACTTGGAACAAAATTAGCCAACTCAAGTGAAAAATTGTCCACTTTGATGACCATGATTCAAGATGCTGGAACAGCTATTGGTACTAAATTATCAGGACTCAGCGCTGCAAAACTCCAAGCATTGGTGACTTCAGCATCTTTACTAGCTCAAGGGCTTCCCGCTATTCCTGAAATTTGGATGGGTTCTATCGACATTCAACTAGGGAAAATGGAAGAAATCCTCAGTCAATTGAATGCTAACATCAATCAGTTGAAAAACGAAACTGAATTGAATCAAGCAAGCATCAAACAAGTACAAGATGAAACAAAAGAAATCCTACAGTCTTTCGCGAACCTTATTCAAAATGTAGGAAATTATATTGCTCCAATGCAAGCTGGAGCCAATGTCGTTGCACAAGGTATTTAATAAAAGGAGATTATTATGTCAAAATCAAACCCAATAACAACATCAGATGATTCAAAAACACCTTCTTCGAATCCCTACGATTTCGCAAATTTCCAAATGGGACCTGCTGGATCAGTTATTTCTATTTTACTGAAAATGAACGAAATTGATTTAGAAATTGGACAACTTGATAACGAGCTTGCAGCCCTCAACAACCGGTTTAGCTCAGAAGAAGCTAATGCTGTCAGCACGCTGCAACAAAATCAAGGTAAACAGCAAAAAATCGATCAAGTCCTATCCGGGGTCGGCGAAATAAGCGGAGGCGCACTAAGCCTTGCAAGCGCCGTTGGAAGTACAATTTATGCAAGTAAAGCAAGTCAAAGCATCTCACCAGGAGAAGGTTACCTCAAACCTATAGATCAGTCAGGTAACGAAAACTTCCTATCTACTGCAAAAATACAACAAGATGATATTGTAAACGACCCAGCAGTCAAAACACGCATCCAGCAAATGAAAACAAATCTCGATCTTACAAAAACACCAGATAAGGTTACTACCACTCTTGAAAATGGTCAAACCGTTACTGACGAAACGATCTTGAAATTCGCCGATAGTAAGGATGTAGAAGCTGTTCAAGCGCAAGCGAAAAAACAAATAGATCAAAGAGCCAATGAAATCAAAAGCGTCGGAGAAAAAATATATTTAATCACTCCAGCACTCAAAGATATGACGACAGGAAGTTTCTCACTTGCTGCAGCAAACCACAAAGCCATTGCAAAAGATGATGAAGCGCAAGCAACAATTGCCCAAAACCTCATTTCTTCATTCAATTCGAATCAATCACTGATGCAAAACCAAGCAACTAATATCTTTGGACTGATTCCTACAATCGCTCAATACATCGAACAATTACTGATGGCTAACAAATATAACGGAGGTTGATAAAACTAAGGTAACTTATAGCAAAAATGCGAAGTGTTCGCATTTTCACCAAACTAAAAACTACTTTTAAAAAACCTTCTCTCCCCCTCCTGGTCGCTGGATTTTCTCCGGCGACCTTTTTTATCATACTCCTTGCTTGCGTCGCAATCGGGTTGTGTTGAAAAAATACACCTAAGTCATTGACGTTCTGTAAACGCTTTCACAGATTATCAGTGACTTAAGTCGATTTATTCAACAACACCGTATACAGCCTTACCAATCACAAAAATCTAGACAATAACCACTAATTAAAATACACAAGTATAGATATACCCAAAGAGATGTATTTGAGTATAGAACAACCCAAGAATAGGTGTGTTGCATAACTCTCAATGAAGCACCTATTTTTAAGCCCAAAATTCGGAGATCCTAACTTATTGATATTCAGACACTCAATTTTTCAAAACCGGGATTATGCAACACACCTGCCAAGAATAAACTACTGTCTTAGGAGAATCAAATGAGTTTAGAAGACAAAACTTTTTATCCTCATCCAAAGCAACGTTTTGCTTTGTTTGTTTGGTTTGTTTCTGTTCTTTTTATTTTTTTTATGCTCTTAGTTGAATCAAGCATTTGGTTCTTTCATTCACCTTTAGCTGATAAGACCCTCAAACAGGGTTTTAACTACGAAACCATTTTCGATCCATTTCTTTTGACTGTGATATTCCTACAGCTACCTGTCGCTTGTTTTATCGATGAATATGGACTTCGTAGAACAATCAGTCTTGTCATGCTGGTAAGTGCTTTAGGAATGATTTTACTTGGATTAAGCAACTCTACACAAGTAACCTGGATTTCTCTTTTCATCATTGGAACAGGATGGACTGTAACATTTGCAAGCACCCTTAAAATGATTTCTAACTGGTTTCACTTTAAGCATTTCGCATTAATGGTAGGATGGACAAGTTGTATCGCCTTTTTAAGCAGTTCTCTTGCTCAATTTTTAAATCAATTTTTGCTTTCTCATTTTAAATGGACAACTATTTCCATTAATTATGGTCTAATTGGAATTATATATTCTTTATTCTTTTTTATAATCTTAGGTCATTCCACATCTGGGATCAAATATGACATTTATGACGATCATCAAAAAGCTCCTTTTAAAGAAGGGGTCAAATTAGCTTTAAAAAGCAAAGAAAATTGGTTTATCGCTCTTTTTTTTGGCTTAGTTCAAGGACATCGCATTCCGTTTTTAGGGCTAAATATCCCTATTCTAAACGCAGTATATCACATTCAGTTTGAAAACGGACTTAAGTTTAACACCTATAACTTAGCAGCCTTTGTAATCGGAATATTATTCTTTTGCTGGATTTCAATGTACTATAAACGACGAAAAACCTTGATGTTAACAGGAACCATTATTGCAGCAATAACGTTTCTTCTTGCATTTTACTTTTCGCCCTTACCCTTAGTCATTGTGCAAGGTCTTTACATGATTAGCGCGTTTTTTTCAGGAGCTGTTTTCCTTGCCTTTGTCATGATTCATGAGAAAAATATTCCTCAAGTCACAGCAACAGTTACAGGTCTACTCATTATTAGCATGGCTTTTTTTCACTTAATTACAGGATGGATTATTAAGATTTTTGTAAATTTGATGAATGCTGAAAACAGAGGACTTTTAGGACTTACAGTCAGCGAATTAAAGATACTTCTAATCATCTTTCCTTTGTTTACGTTACTAGGTCTATTATTTTTATCCTTTACTAAAGAAACATTTGGAAAACAAAAAATTCGTTAAGAACTTACGCAATTTTTCTAATGAAAAAGCTTCTCTTGTTATTTCTTATTTTCGCTAACTATGTTTTTGCGCAGCCCTACCAAATCGTGATCTTTCGTCATGGAGAGAAAATGGCTGCCGAAGGATTTATCAAGGACATGGATGCCCTCCTAAATGCTCAGGGGCAACAGCGTGCAGCATATCTCGTGAATTTTTTACTGCAAAATCAAATCATCGACCAAAAAGAGCACCCGATTGGGGCCTTCTATGTTCCACGCTCATTCGTCAAGGATTTACGCGGCACCTACAATTATGTTCGCTGCACCCAAACAATCATTCCCCTCTTTCAGGCAGCCAATGCATACCTTAAGGAAAGAGTGCATAAAAACGTCGCGATCCATAATCAGTTTTCATTCGATCAAGCCAATGAAGTCCTAGCTCACCTCATGAAGCAACCCTTCGAGAGGCAAACAGTTGTAATTTGTTGGGAACATACTGAAATTCCCAAACTCCTAACAGGGCAATTTGCAAAGCTCAAAACTTCTTTCCCTGAAATGGGAAAAGATATTTACGATAAGGTCTGGGTCATTCGCTTCGAAGGAGATGAACCTACCGGCTTAACTTTCACACAGGTACCAGCTGATGGTTTCAACAATCCTTAAGACCCTTTTCTTGATGCTCGTCTTCGCTTTCTCACAAGTTGAAGCAAAACCTCATCGTATCATCGTAGTGACCCCTGGAGAGATTTCTTCAACAAATGGGTTAACGAGTGAAGGTCTGAAAAGAGCGGCAGGACTTGTGGAATTTTTCCTTGGCGTTCCCCCAAAAACGCCTCCCCTTTTTGAAGACATGGTCAGCAAAAGGGGAGAGCCATCCCACCCTATTTCCTATGTGGGCTCTCCCTCTACCCTTTCATGCATTCAAACGATTGCTCCCCTTGCAAATGTCATTTTTTACAAAAAAGCACCTATCTCTGTTTTCACTAACATCCCAGAAAGTGCTGAGCAATTCATTCCGAACAAACTGGGCCAACTAAAAGAAACCCTCTATGAGTCTCAGGAACATAGTGGAAAGACTGTCGTCATCTGCACCAAAAGTCAAGATGTTCCTTCGCTCTTGATCAACTTAGAACCAAAAATGCGGCATAATGGGGATTTTCAAAAAAAAATTTCATCAGAAGCTACTCCTAACCAAGCTTTTGTGATCACTTATCAAAACGATCATCCTCTCTTTCATGTGGTTCAAATTCATTTGTGATTTTTGGACTTGAGAAATTTCAAGAAAACCTGTAGTGTATGGGGCACACTTGAAGAATTATAGGAAGATCTTGACATGCATCAAGCGTTGAAGCTTTTACTCGACATCCAAGAATTAGACATTAAAATGATCCGGCTCATGCGTGTGAAAAAGCAACGCCAAGGTGAGCTTCAACAGATTGAAGATCTGCGGATTGAACTTGAAGAGCAACTCAAGTTAAAGCAAGAAGAAATTGCCGATCTCGATAAGCAAATCAACAATTTAGAAGAAAAGATTGAAAAGCTTTCAGAAAAGTACAAGAAACTTGAATCACAACAATCATCTATTAAGAAAGTTGAAGAATTCAACGCCTTAACACAAGAAATGACAGCTGTTGAGCGAGAAAAAGGGACTTTGGAAATGCAGACATCCAACATTCTCGACAAGAAAGTTACTGAAGAAGAGATCTACGATAAAATCAAGAGCAGCCTGGAAGCTTCTGCAGTGAACAGTCAAGAACTCGAAAACGAAATCAAGCTTGGCATTGACAAGATCAACGAAGAAGGACAACAACTTAAAGAGCAACGACTAGAAGCTGCTAAGAATGCCGACCCAGAAATACTAAAAATCTATGAGCGGCTACTTCGCAATAAAAAAGACCGCGTGATCGTTCCGATTGAAAACCGCACTTGCAGTGGCTGCCACATCGCCCTCACGCTTCAGCACGAAAACCTCGTGCGTAAAGGTGAAGCACTTGTTTTTTGTGAGCATTGCTCTCGTATCCACTTTTGGCAAGAAAGCGAATCGATCGAAGGCACTACAGTTGCCACACGTCGTCGTCGTCGCCGCACAGTTAAAGCCTAATTTGCCTGTTTCGGAAAAGGACGCAATCGCTGCCATTTATTGGGAGAGGAAAGTCTGGACTTCGCAGAAAAAGGTGCCAGTGAAAAACTGGGGGCCGTAAGGCTACGGAAAGTGTAACAGAAAACAAACCGCTAATTCTACCTAGGTAAGATTAGACAGGATGAAAATGTCGAGCTTATGGCTCGACCTCTTTGTGGAAACACAAGGACGCTGCAAACCCCACCTGAAGCAAGAAAGAGTTCGTTTCAGTTTTTCGCTCAGGAACTCTTAGAGTCGCTCGAGGATTTTGGTGACAAAGTCCCTAGATGAATGATTGCCTCGCACAGAATCCGGCTTACCCCTTTTCCGACAGCTTTCTTTTCGAAGAAGGATGGGCTTTTTCATACACTTCTCTCTTCAGTCGACTTGAAACCCTTGTATAGATTGTCGTTGTGGCTAGCGAGCTATGACCAAGAAGCACTTGAATTGTTTTGAGATCCATGCCCCGCTCAAGCCAATGTGTTGCAATTGTGTGACGAATCGTATGAGGTGTGATGGTTGCTGCAAGCCCGCTCATCAGCAGGTACCGTTTAAACATCCGATCAATCGACCGCGTCGTGAGGCGCCTTCCCCATTTATTCAAGAAGATAGCTTCACGATCTTTTTCAGCATAAGGCTTCCCCTCTTCAAACCGCGCAGGATAGCTTAAGTACTCTCGCATCCACTTTGCAGCATTTTTTGTGATCGGAATCACCCGTTCTTTTTTCCCTTTCCCCATGACCCGAATGGAGCGGTTTCTCAAATCGACATCCAACCGGTTTAAAAAAGTCAACTCACTAATCCGCAAGCCAGAGCTATAAAATAACTCCATCATACACCGATCCCGAAATCCCAAGTAGGTCGCAACATCAGGCTGAGCAAAAAGCCGCTCCACCTCTTCAAATGAGAGGGATTTTGGGACAGGTTTATCCAGCTTTGGGCTTGAAATCTCATCAAGGGGATTGTGCTCAATGATTTTTTCTCGCATCAAATATTTAAAAAAAGAACGAAGGGCTGATAAATGGCGAAAAGCGGTACGCTTCGCCACTCCTTTATAATTGAGATGGGTGAGATAGCTCCGAATGTCCCGCTTTTCTATCTGGGAAACTTCCACCCCTTTTTCAAGAAAACTTTGAAACGCTATGAGGTCTAACCGGTAATTACGAAGGGTATGCTGAGATGCGTTTTTCACAACTTCTAAGTGTCTTAAGAATCGATCCATCTCTTGAGAAAGCGTCATTGATTTTTACTCCTTATTTCTCTATTATAAGATATTATGATTGTACTCGATAAAATTTCAAAAAAGATCGGCACACGCGTTTTATTTGATGATGTTTGTGCAGCCTTCAACCCTGGTCACCGTTATGGTTTAACCGGTCCGAACGGAGCGGGAAAATCGACTCTTCTCAAAATCATGATGAAAGTTGAAGACTCTACTTCTGGAACGGTTACCCTTCCGAAAAAAGTTGGTTTCTTACGTCAAAATATCGAAGAGTTTAAAGACAACAAGGTTTTAGATGTTGTCATCATTGGAAACGAGCGCCTCTGGAAAGCAATGGTCGAGCGTGACATGCTTTACGAAAAAGAAATGACCGACGAAATCGGCATGCGCCTTGGAGAGCTCGAAGAAATCATTGCCGACGAAGATGGGTACAGCGCCGACTCGAATGCTGAAATGCTTCTTTGTGGGATGGGAATTCCCGTAGAAATGCATGAAAAAATAATGCATGAAATTCCGACCGATCTTCAATTCCGCGTTCTCTTATGCCAAGCCCTTTTTGGAGAACCTGAAGCCCTCCTCCTCGATGAACCGACTAACCACATGGATCTCGAGTCGATCGGATGGCTTGAAAGCTTCCTCCTAAACTACAATGGAACACTCATCGTTGTCAGTCACGATCGCCACTTCCTCAATGCCGTGACAACAGACATCGCTGACATTGACTACGATACGATCATCACGTATCCCGGTAACTATGATGACATGCTAGTTGCTAAAACTTCAGTCCGTGATCGAGCCGAACAAGAAAACAAATCAAAAGAAAAAAAGATCGCTCAACTCAAAGAGTTTGTCTCTAAATTTGGCGCCGGAACCCGTGCATCTCAAGTGCGTTCTCGAGTCAAAGAAATCAACCGACTTCAACCACAAGAGCTCAAAAAGTCAAACATCCAACGCCCCTATATCCGCTTCACTCCCCCAGAAAAACCTTCTGGAAAAATCGTCTTAAAAGTCGATGGAATTAGTAAGGCCTATGATGACAATGTAGTCATCAATGACTTTTCTATTGAAATCATGCGTGGGGACAAAATTGCCGTTATTGGAAATAACGGGATGGGAAAAACAACTCTGCTGAAAATGCTGGCAGGAGTTTTAGACCCTGAGGCAGGAAAAATTGAACGAGGCCATCAAGTTGAGCTTGGTTATTTTCCCCAAAACCACTCTGAGGCAATTGACAAATCAGAAAAAATCACGTCGTTCGATTGGCTGAAAAAGCATAAAGCCAAAGCTTACGATCAAGATATTCGGGGAGCCCTTGGAAAAATGCTCTTTGGGGGAGATGATGCCTTCAAAGAAATTTCCAAACTCTCTGGTGGAGAAACCGCTCGCCTGATTTTCTCTGCCCTCATGCTGAACGATTACAACACTTTAATCCTCGATGAACCGAACAACCATCTTGACCTCGAATCGGTGTCAGCACTGGCATGGGGACTCGATGAGTTCAAAGGGACAGTGATCATGGCCTCTCACGACCGCGACCTGATTAATGAAGTGGCCAATAAAATCATCGCTATCGAAAAACGGGGCATAGTCACCTTCGATGGCACACTTGATGAGTACTTAGCGGCCCGTGTTTAGTAAGCGGAAGTTTCTTTCTCTTTCTTATCGGCAACAGCATAAAAAAGCTGCAGAGATTCTTCGCACTTTCCACGAAAATAGCGATCCCATTCACCTTTCAAGGTACCGCGAGCTTGAGTCCTGGCTCAACCTCTCTCCTCTTGAGATTTCTTTTTCTTCGATTGCAGACCGTTACCACCTTCACCTCAAAGAAGCTTCTGTTTCTCTCAAAGAGCATAACCTTCTCATTCGTCGGTTCGACACTCTCTCAGACATCGATTACCTTCCTATAGCCATTTACCTTGAAAATCTCCGCTCTGGACACAACGTCGGCAGCATCTTGCGCACAGTCGAAGCCTTTCGCCTAGGCACTGTCCATTTCTCTCCTATGACTCCAGGAATTGACAACAAAAAAGTGGCGGATGCCGCAATGGGTGTTGCCTCCTTCGTCCCTCACAAAGCAAACTCAAGCCTGGAAGATCTTCCCCGTCCACTCATCGCCCTTGAAACTGTTGAAAATGCCCCTTCTTACTATGACTTTGAATTTCCCAAGACGTTTTCTCTTCTTTTAGGAAATGAAGAATACGGTCTGAATTCCGAAACGGTTAAAGAGGCCGATATCATACTTCAGATCCCCCTTCTTGGGAGTAAAAACTCCCTCAATGTTAGCTGTGCGTTTGCGATTCTGGCGGGAGAGATTCGCAAGCAATGGACTCTTCCACACCATTTAGCATCTGATAGCAAAGCTCTTCGATTGCCTTAATCGAAAACATCTCATGAACCAGCTCATCAAGTTGATCGACTAGGGCGTCTTCTAACTCTTCAAACGCTAATTCAGCTTTGGATTCCCCATCGTATTCATCTTCATCATCGACTGGAAGAAACCGACTAAGCGCTTCTAGTCTTGACGAAGCATTGCCTAAAAATTCAAAAACCTCATCATTGAAAAAGTTATCTTTAGACTCTAAACAAAGAGCCTTGGTCTTCTCCATGATTTCAGCTTCAATTGCCGCTAAGCTTTTTTCATATGTTTCTTCGCTAATTTTTTCTTCTTCATAAGCATCGATAATCATCATATCCTTTATTAGGCCTGTAAAAATGAGGTTCTGAAGAGAATGAAAGTCTTCACGGGTTGTGTCATCTGCATAGCTGTGATCAGGATAAATTCCTGCTCCTACAAAAGAGAGCATCTTAATGTTTGTGTCCCGATCTCCAAGGATGTCACGAAGACATTCCATATCTTTTTCCCAACTTAAACTAATGGGTTCTCCTGGAAAAAGTGCGATAAGCTGGGTCGCTTTTTCATCCATATCAGCTAATAAATCTGCAAACCGATTGAAAAACTGATACATGTAGTCAACAAACACTTTATTGCCAAGTGCTGCTGAAAAATCAGAAACTTGAAAAGAACCGTAAACACACGTCGGCTCTGTCTCCTCTGCCTTCAAAGAAAATGGCAGCAAAGCAGTGAGTGATACAGCTAGGGTGAGTAGTAAGCGTTTCATCGAAACCTCCTGAGTTAAAAAAAGAATAAACATCTTAAGGTCTCAAGATCTTTATTCGCAATATAAGACCCTATGTATACTCAAACAACAAAAGCTCAAAACAAGGCTTAAATGAAAAGTGAAATGATGAGATATTCTGAAACAAAGTTGCCTGCGATTTCTCGCAGGCAACGGTTCCCAACAACAGCCTCAACGTGGGCAAGTCTTCGCAAACCCTCCAGTTTCTTTTTGGATTGCAAAATATCAAAAGGCAGAGCTGCGCTTAAGATAAACGCTCACCCACAACCGAGGCAAACAGAGGAAAGTTAATCATCAATAAAAAATTTGAACCTTAAGAAATGACTCCTTTTTTCCTTTTTTTACTCCTCCAGTAAAAAGTATAAGTAAGTATAAGAAACTTATCGATTAAAAGGAAGGGTAGGAAAAAAATTCTTCTTCACGTATTGATTTCAAAAGAAGAATAGATAAAAATTGAAGCGGATTGACCAAGGATTTTAGGTATGAAGAAAGAAACTAAGACAATCTGTCTGAATTTCAAACAAGAACTTGATAAGTTCACTGACTCTGTTTATTCGCTGTCGGAAAACGGATCTCTATCCAGCCAAGAGGAATTTGTTCTGAACATGGCTGACACCATTCACAAACTTTACAATTCTTCGGTTCAAGTGATCGATTGTCCAGACGAAGATGTCAAAGAAGTTGGAGAGCTAGTCAAAAACATCTTTTTGCAGCCTCTCTCCAATAAAACAAAAAAGCCACTGACAATTTTGAATGCTTTGGAAACCTTTTCCGAGCAACAAGTGAAAGACTCCGATCTATCGGCTATTTTACACGAATACGTCTCTTACCCCGAATCCACACAAAGCTTCATTCGAGAACTCGAACTCTTATCTGAAGATTTAAATACTGCATTGAAAGAGGTTGTATAACCAGTGCTTTGAGCTTACTACCATTCACCAAAATAAAATTCGCTTTCAGCCTATTCTCGTGAACATAATTGGTAAATCCAGGCATTGAGGTAAATATATTCCATGGATTCCAACAAACGCCCAAAATATCATCGTATGTACTAAACCAGCAGTTTTTTAAAGATTAATTCCTAATCCTTACATCCGCCAGAAGAGGACTCTCTAGCAAAATTTCAGTTACTTTTTCTTGGGCTTCTTTCAAGTCCTTCTAAGTGTCACTGGCTAAATTATTTGACATGATCTAGATTGCGTTGAGATCTGTGCTTCCGAAGTTCACTCTGACCCTTTTTCAAACCAAAACTTGATATATTTACAACACGAGTGATATCGTCTAAATTTTTCCATTTGTTAAAGGATTTAGTGGAGAATCAGGTATGAGAAAATGGCTTTTATTGTTCGGAATATTAATTACTAATTGTATGTTTGCTGAGATTAACATCAAGCAGATAGAAAACTCTAACTACGAAACAATACAAACAAGGTATATTGAGATCAGCCCTGGCGATTTAGATCTTTCATCAGAAGGTCTTTATACGTTTTTCAACGGTGACTGGATGGAAGTTGTATCGCTTCATAGAACACATCGCGGATATGAAGTGGAGATAAAAGCTTTGGATCATCTTGAGGAAAGAGGGCCTGTTATGGATTGGAAATGTCCTCATTGTGGTTATATCAATACCATGTTTCAAAAAAAATGTGGAAATTGTGGAAGAAGGCCATAATAATAGGAAACAGCTGTAGTGCAGTAAATGTCACTTATTCAGAAAACACTTATCGTCTGCGTAATCTTTTCATTTTCTCTACTAATATTCCGCTCTCATTGGAAACAAATTTATGTTAATACGGTTATTCTCACAATTCCCAAAAATGATAGAGAACATTTATCTTATTTTTTTCATCTATTAAATGTGCGAGGTTTTCCTTGGGTTGCAAAAGGGATAAAACCGGTACTAACCTTTGAAGATGTTCCGAATATTGACTCAATTACGAGCTATGTCGATACAGACTTATTGTCTAAACATTATGACACTATGTTTTACCTCCACCCAATTTGTAGTCGCTTTCGAAAAGGATTACGTATATGGGAGAAGTATTCGTGGTTATTTCCATCTAAGAAGATTGTAATTGTTAATAGCAAACCTTCAAATGTTTTGCCTTATGAAACTATTTTAATCCTTAATATCGATGAGGCTAAAAAGGTTATTTTAGAAAATTATCAAGCGTTTTCTTGTGCCTTAGGAGTTTCTTTTGACATCGACCAGTTTATGGATAAACTGGTCCGTTTCCCAAGTGATTTCGTAAAAATCTTGAAAGGGAATCATTTTCTGATAGGTCTTTTATACGGATTTGGAAAGGACAACGCTTTAGCTTTCAAAAAAAAAGAAGAACCTTATACCTTCATGCTTCCACCATACTTAATATCCTATGAAAGCTCTAATGAACCTAAAGTAAAGAAGTTAAAACCTTTTCTTGAATTAGAAAGAATCGAAATATTGTTCGACGCAAATAACCCATGGTTGCGTCCTCCTGGCTTTATGGTTGATCCAGATAGTCAAGAAACTATCAACCTCGAGCGAAGATACCAGGAGCTGTTTCAAAAAATCAGCAAAGAAAAATGTGGAAAATCCGAGCTAAAATGGAGTTTGCTTCAGCTATTTTAGTTATTATATAGCTAAGTTTTTATAACTTAGTTATGGCAATAATCTTCGAAAAGTTCGTCTATTCTAAATTGATATTTTCTTCACCGAGGTCTTGTCTGAGCCCACTTATGTTCAATAGGATTTAAGACTGGGAAASAGGAGAGAGATACTCTAAAGCATAACCTGCGGCTTTGATTTCCTTATTCATAACCAAAATACTTTCAGAGGAAAGTTTAGGTAATCTAAAGATTCTCTTTTCTCTCGATGGTCACAATGATTTGCTGTTATTTAGGAAATAGAAAACGTTTGAAGTCGTCAGCGACATCGACGTTTGCAAAAACTCCTTTAGCTTCCTCGACAAAGGGAGCTAAGTCGCGGTAGCGCGCTGAAAAGTGGGTCAAGACGAGCTGCTGTGCGCCAGCTTCTTTAGCTATTTCTGCAGCTTGTTTGGCTGTCATATGGTCATGACTCATCGCCAAATCTCGATGTTCTTCTAAGTAAGTACTTTCACAGAGAAAAAGTTTTGCTCCTTGAGCCAACTTAATTGCGTTTGCGCAGGGTTTGGTATCAATGACAATTGTAAAGATATCTCCTTGTCGTACCCAACTGACATCTTCAAGCCGAGTGGTCTTTCCATCAATTATCACTTCTCCTTTTGTCTCAAGCTCTTTCACAATGGGCCCGCGGATTCCTAGCTGTTTGAGCTTCTCTTTTTCAAACTTGATCGAATCTGCTTCTTTGATTCGGTAACCAACATTGTCGACTCCATGATCCAAAAAGGCAGCTTCAATTGTAAAGCCTTCATCTTCATGAATAATCCCATTCTCTTTGATTGGATGTTCGATAACTCGGATATGGTCATGATAGATGGTACCATACCGAAGACGGTCAAAGTAGACTTTGCCGCTTGCAGGATAGTAACAATGAATGGGGTGCTCAACTTTATCGAGGTTCAGACGCATGAGCATGGAGCCCAAACCTAAGCAGTGATCTCCATGAAAATGGCTAACAAAGATCCGATTGACACAGGTGGGAGAGATATCGGCAAAGATGAACTGCCGTTGAGTCCCTTCACCTGGATCAAATAAAAATCCTTGCTGATTCCAGCGAAGGAGGTAAGCTCCATGGTTACGTAACCTCGTAGGTTGCTGTGAAGAACACCCTAAAATAGTGAGGTCGCGGACGCTCATAGCTTACCTCGAGCGAAAAACGGAATGCGACCAAGTAGCGCTCCTACAATCGCTCCAGTAATGTGGGCTGTATTGGCAATATTCATGGGAAACTCGACGGCTCCTGTTCGCATTAAGATAAATGAAATCACTTGCAAAGCAAGCATACCAAAAATGAAGACCATCAGGAAGATTAAAGTTCCTCGATTGAGTGGATAGCCTTCCCAGGGGGCCTGTCGCTGCCTCATCCAAATGAATCCTGCGAGACCTGTGATGATTCCAGAATATCCAATGAAGAGAGGGCCGCTCATGAGATATTGAGCAGCATTCGAAACAATCCCGATGATGAGGGTGATCAAAAGGTACTGCCAAAGTTTGATCCGTTCTTCAATTTGACGTCCAAGAAGCCAAAGCCAAAGCATATTGAATAAGATGTGTAAAAACCCACCGTGTAAGAGGCAGGGAGTGATGAGTCGCCAGACTTCTCCTTGACGCAATTTGATAAACATAGGGGCATCGATATCTTTACTCTTTTTAGGCCACTCTAAAATGATGTTGTAAAATCCTACCCCAGTTTGGTGTTTCTTCAATCATTTTGTATTCAGGATCGTTTTTCTCTAAATTCTCGAGACCTTTAGGATTTTCGAGCGGATGCTCCTGAAAATATTTCACAAGCAGCGGAAATGTTGCGGGAACATCGTAACAGAGATTGATGAAAAGTGGAGTCAGATTAAAAAAACGTGCTCCAGATTTTTCCTTGGCTAGACCTGCAAGTTGATATCCATTCCAAAAGTAGAGAAGAGCGCAGATGAGAATAATAATCCGGGTCATGGGCGCGTGCGCTGGACGAGGACGCTGAAGACGGGGGACAGCTATCCCCTTTGGCTTGGTGTCGGAGCCTTTTGCAATCCCCTCTCGATCGATTGGGTGCACTTTCACATCAAACCGAGAATCTTCTGGATTCTTTTTGAACTCTTCGAACCAATGCCGCGCCTGCTCAACTTCATCTTCATTCATAATCCAGATGTTAAAGGTATCTTCTGCCTCGGCAGGTTCAAATGATCCACCAATCCCTTCTTTTTGTAAAAAGGCATGAAAAGTGAACGCCTCTTTTTCACCTTTGACCCGACCTAAAAGACGCATAAGACACCTCGTAACCCAAATGATTGCCTAGAAATGCTCATATGGATTTTCGTTTTTTTTTCAGATTCACAAAGCCAAACTTTTCACATACTTGATGAAAAAGAAGGAAAAGTGCGACTTTGTGCATCTGAGGAAAAGAAAAATTTCAGATGGAGGTTCATAGGTTGTTACTTGAGTTACTAGGTCAAAGATTTAATTTTATCGATAATCTGTGAGGTTGAAAGACCTGGAACAAGAGAAACAATATGAATTTTTCCACCATACTTGCGAACGGTATCGGCTTCAATACAATCTTTCCCATACTCGGAACCATTGACGTGAACATCTGGCTGGATCACGCTGAGGAGTTTACAAGGATCTGTTTCATCAAACCAAGTCACATAATCCACAGCTTCAAGAGCTGCAACCATTTCAAGACGATGCTTGAGGGTAATTAGGGGGCGATCAGGGCTTTTGTATTCTTTGATGGAACGGTCAGTATTGAGTGCCATGATGAGGCAGTCAGCTTGCTTTTTGGCCTCATGAATGATTTTCAAATGTCCTGCGTGCAGCAAGTCAAACGACCCATTGAGAGTAGCGATGGTGCGACCGCTTTTCCGAATGGCTGCAACTGTCTCAGCGAGCTTTTCGGGTGGGACTTGCTTTGCATTCATCATTTTCTCCTAGGGAACGCTAGACGATATACCTCATCATACGTGTCGACAAAGTGGACTTTCAACCCTTTTTTCAGGTAGGTGGGTAATTCATCGTAATCGCGCCGGTTTTCCTTAGGAAAAATCAGGGTTTTGAGCTTGGAGCGCTTAGCAGCAATGAGCTTTTCTTTCAGCCCTCCAATCGGGAGGACTTTGCCAGTTAGGGTGAGCTCACCCGTCATCCCTAAATCCTTAGCCACAGGAGTTTTCATGAGAAGAGATAAGAGCGCTGTTACCATGGTGATCCCTGCAGAAGGGCCATCTTTAGGGGTTGCTCCTTCTGGAATATGGACATGGACCTCTTTTCCTTCAAAAAAGGTTTTTTTAGGAGCATACCGCTTGGCTTCGCTTGCAGCATAGCTCCAAGCAATTTGAGCCGATTCTTTCATCACATCGCCAGCTTGCCCCGTTAGCTTCATTTGGGATCTCTCGGCCGGATTTTCTATAGCTTCGATGTAGAGAGTCGCTCCTCCCATGGCTGTCCAAGCAAGTCCTGTGCAAACTCCAATCGGAGTCTTTTCGAAGAAACGGTCCGAAGTGAAAATCGGCTTTCCAAGATATTTTTCGAGATTATTTTCAGTGATCGTGACACTTTTAACTTTTTTCCGTCCCTTTTTCTGTTCACCTTTCACAATCTCAACGGCGACTTTTCGGATGATCTTTTTCAAATTATTCTCGAGGTTCCGGACTCCAGACTCACGTGCATATCCTTCGATAATTTGTTGAATAGCACCGGTATTGAATTTGATTTGATTTGCCTTAAGCCCGTGTGACTTACGATTTTTCGGAATGAGGTACTTCTTCGCAATTTGAACCTTTTCTTCTTTGATGTAACCTGATAGGCGCAAGATATCCATCCGGTCACGCAAGGGACCTGGAATGGTATCTAAAACGTTAGCTGTCACGATGAAAAGAACATTCGACAAGTCACAATGGACATCGAGATAGTGATCGAGAAAGTCTTTGTTTTGCTCAGGATCTAGGACCTCGAGAAGAGCCGAAGCAGGGTCCCCTTGATAGCTGCTGCCCATTTTATCGACTTCGTCAATCATGATGACAGGGTTCATTGTTTGAGAAAACTTAAGGGCTTGGATCATTTTTCCAGGCATTGCCCCAACATAAGTCCGTCGGTGCCCTTTGATTTCAGCCTCATCTCGCATTCCCCCAACTGAAAAGCGGAAGAACTTACGGTTTAGGGCCCGAGCAATACTTTTTCCAATACTCGTTTTCCCAACGCCAGGAGGTCCGACAAAGCAGATGATGCTTCCTTTGAGTCCCTTTGTCAGCTTACCGACCCCAATGAACTCTAAGATGCGCTCTTTGATATCTTGCAACCCATAATGGTCTTCATCTAAAACTTTTTCAGCTTTTTCGAGGTCATGATTTTCATCACTGAAAGCTCCCCATGGAACAATAGTGAGCCAGTCGAGATAGTTCCGAGAAACAGAGTATTCAGCTGATTGGACTTCAAGGACGTTGAGCTTTTCTAGCTCTTCATCGATCACTTTTTGAACATCTGCGGGAACAACTTTATTTTTGAGGCGCTCTTTGAACTTTTCGGTATCAGAGGTCTTGTCATCTTTCTCTAGTCCAAGTTCTTTCTTGATTGTCTTCAGCTGCTCCCTTAAGAAAAACTCTCGTTGCGTCTTTGAAATGGTCGCTTCAATCTTTTGATTGATACTGCTTTGGAGTTTACTGAGATCGAGTTCTTTTTTCAGGAGAACGAGAGTTTTATCAATACGACTTTGTACATCAAAAGCTTCCAAAATATCTTGCAACTCTTGCCGTCCGGCTGTTGTGAGAGCAACGGCAAAATCGGCCAGTTTTCCAGGTTCTGTGAAGTCTGAGTGCCCTAAAAAGATTTGCAGCTCCTCTTTAAAGAGGGGATTGAGTTTGAGCAGTTCTTTAATTGTGGTGATAATGCTAATTGAGTAAGCTTTAATGATCTTCGATTGCTGCTGAGTGATTTTATCTTGATGATAGGAAACCTTTGCTCGCAAATATTTCGACTTTTCAACCGGCTTTACAAGCTTGATCCGCTGCTCCATATTCAAAACAACTTGCGCGCCCCCTTGTTCTAAGGGAACAATACGCAAAATGTTAGCCATAACCCCAACTTGGTTGAGGCCATCGTATGAAAGGTCATAAATATTGGCTTCTTCTTCTTTGGTCAGAAACAAGCCAAGCATTTTATGTGACGATTTTGCAACAATTTTTAGCACTTCATAAAAAGGTCCAGGTTCAATCACAAGTGGCGCAGCCATTCCAGGGAAAAAGGGGCGACGGGTCAAGGGGAGGATAAAAAGTTCCTCTGGAAGTTCCGGAGTGGCTTCTGATTTCTTTTTATCTCCAACGAGTTTTTCAAAATCTGAGTCGAGGAGCGAATCAGTCAAATTA
Source organism: Simkania negevensis Z (assembly GCF_000237205.1). Lineage (GTDB taxonomy): Bacteria > Chlamydiota > Chlamydiia > Chlamydiales > Simkaniaceae > Simkania > Simkania negevensis. The sequence continues at coordinate 2,139,434 of NC_015713.1, forward strand.
ATCGAGGGATCAGTCGGCTGATCTTCCATCGAGAAATCGTCTTCTGGAAAGTCATCATCATCATCATGTGTTGTCAAAGGAAGACCCCTTCAGTTTTAATGTTTTATGAGGGCAACGTCAAAAGCCCATTAGTGTAGCAACAAAATCTATAATAGGCAAACCTCTATCTAACTTTTTATTATGATGGTCAGAAAATAATTACAACTGAGATTTATTCCCCCTTATGCTATCTTCTTCACTATGAAATTTCTAGTGATTGAAACAAGCGGCGATAAAAATTTCGTCCTCCTTTCAAACGGAAACAAGCTGACGCAAGAGGCTCTTCCTACCCGTGAGCAACGGGATCATCTTTTGCCTGCCATTGACCGTTTACTTGAAAACTCTGAGCTCGAATTAAGTGATTTAGACTTTATTGCTGTTGGCAACGGGCCTGGATCTTTTACTGGAACGCGGATTGGAGTGCTCACAGCAAAGACCTTAAGCTTTGCCAAGAAGCTCCCCTTGATCCCCTTTTGTAGCTTTCTAGCATTCATGCCCCTCGAAAAGGTCCCTTTTTTTCTTCTTGTCGATGCAAAGTCCCATGGCTACTATGTATATGATGGAGAAAAGGTCCAATTGCAAAAAAAGGACTCTACAGAAATCCCAACAAACATCCCACTCTATTCCCCTCATCCTACTCTAATGCATGTTGAGACTAAAAAAGCTGACCTCAACCTCCCCTTTCTTCTAAATCACTTAGAGCAAGCCTTTGCAGCTGGAGAGGTCTCTTTTCATGACACAGTGAAGGTTTCTTACCTTGTATATCAATAATAGATTGAATAATATGCCCTTTATCCTTTAAAATAGGATGACGTCAAATTTTTGAACGTACAAGATTCATAAATGGCAAAAAACTTTTAGGATGTGATCTTACTATGCCAAACGTTAAGGTTCGTACAGGTGAGTCGATTGATAAAGCCCTTCGAGCTCTCAAGAAAAAACTTGATAAGGAAGGAATCATGAAAGCAGCGAAAGCTCACCGTTTCTATGACAAACCTTCTGTAAAAAAACGTGCTAAATCTAAAGCGGCTCTCAAATACCGCATAAAAAAAGGCCGTTAAAAACTCAATTTTTTAGCAGTTAAAATCCTTAACTGCTAAAAAATTTGATCTAAAACCACTCCATTTGTTACGATAAGCATGAATAAAACAGGCCAACAGCTATAAAACATGACGGATTATTACCAAGTGCTTGGCGTTCCTCGAGAAGCCACTGCTGACGAAATCAAAAAAGCTTACCGCAAACTGGCGGTGAAGTACCACCCAGATAAAAATCCTGGTGATTCCTCTGCTGAAAAGAAATTCAAAGAAGTTTCTGAAGCTTATGAAGTTCTCAGCGATGACAACAAGCGGCGAATGTATGATCAGTATGGATCAGATGCTCTAAGCGGCGCTGCTGGAATGGGCAGAGGTGGCCATGGCTTCGCTTCGATGGAAGAAGCTTTACGCACATTTATGGGTGCATTTGGTGGTGGCGGCGGCGGAGACTCGGTCTTTGATTCGTTTTTTGGTCAAGAATTTGGCGGTGGCACAGAAATGGCACGTCAAGGCGTGAGCAAAAAAGCTCAGCTTACAGTTTCATTCGAAGAAGCTGCAAGCGGCGTCGAAAAAGAAATTGTCGTCACAAAGTACGTCCAATGTGGTCAATGTAATGGCTCGGGAGCACGGACTCCGCAAGACATTAAGACTTGCTCCAGCTGCCACGGAAGTGGTTACATGCATCAAACACGGGGCTTTTTTAGCATGTCGAGCACATGCCCTCATTGTCATGGTTCAGGAAAAATGATTTCTGTTCCCTGCAATGATTGCCAAGGCATTGGAAAAGTGAAAAAGAAAGATCGAATTAAAGTGCCCATTCCTGCTGGAATTGACGATGGGATGCGCCTCAAAATGACAGGACACGGCGATGCCGGTGAAGCGGGCGGACCTCCAGGGGACCTCTACGTTTACATCCGTGTGAAACCGCACGATATCTTCACCCGTGATGGTGATGATCTCATTCTCTCGCTTCCTGTCACGATTACTGAAGCGACTTTGGGATGCAAAAAAGAAATCCCACGCCTTCTTTCCAAAAAACCTGTCCGCCTGACAGTTCCTGAAGGAACACAAAGTGGAAAAGTTTTGCGGGTAAAAAATGAAGGCCTTTCTAACGTCCACGGACGCGGAAAAGGAGACCTTCTCATCCATATTCAGGTGGAAACGCCTGTCAACCTCTCTAACAAGCAAAAAAACCTGCTCGAAGAGTTTCAAAAAACAGAAAACCCTGACAACTCACCACAACGAAAATCGTTTTTAGATAAATTGAAGGTTTTTTTTTAGAAACTTTGCGTACAGTTGCCCAAAGATTCGTTAAATCAAATTAATCGATACCGATTCGATGCGCCAATCTTCGTTGAATACCATGACTTCATAGGCATACAGTGACAAGCTGTGTCGATGAATGCCATTTCTGAAAAATAAATATCAGAATTAGAGTAGAAACCTGAACTCTGGGTTTATTTTGCTTAGTCTCAGGAGAGAAAGTTCTCTTAAATTCTCGGTATTTTTGCCGATGGAAAGGGCTAAACGGTCTTTTTCGAAGCAAAAAGGCTGAGAAGAAAGAGAAAAATCCCTGAGAATGAGTGAAAGAAACCCAGAGTTCAGGTTAGAAATTTTCGAAAAAAATTGGGCGTAATCGGAGATAATAAAAAGGCCGTCATGTCTTCACACAACGGCCGGGGACCAGACATTTCAGTCTGGAAAAAGAAGGGGGAAGTTTGTTTGTGAAGATTCTAAAATCGCTTTTTATCTTCACTTACCTATTCGTTTAACATGCCTTCATCTTTTTGTCTACGCATTTTTTTTCAAAACTTGAAAAGAACAAGTTTTTTCTCTATAGTAAAGCAGAAAAACTTAGCTAAAAAAAATGCCAACGCTCAAAACCGAAAACTGCAACATTTATTACGAAGTCAAAGGGCAAGGCCCCCCCCTTGTTCTTATCAATGGTTTCACAAACCATCTTGGAATGTGGGATAATTTTGTAGCCAGTTTACAACATCAATTCCAAGTTCTCCAATTTGACGCACGCGGTGCTGGCCGCTCTGAAACCCCATCAACCTCTATTACCATTGATCACATTGCTGACGACATCATCGCTCTTCTCAATACACTTTCACTGAAACAAGCAGATATGGTTGGTTTCTCCATGGGGTCTGTCATCATTCAATCGTTAGCTCTTCGTTACCCTGATCGTTTGAACAAGGCTGTGATGATTTCCCCTTTTAATCGCTTTCCTACAAGTGCGTATTTGCAAGCGCTCAATTATGCTCACTTACGCGACTATGGGCTCTCCCCCCACCTGCTCATTGAAAAAGTTTTGCCTTGGATCTATTCCAGCTCATTCCTACAAGATCCTGTCCGCGTTAAACAAACGATCGAAGAGCTTGAAAACACTCCTTACCCACAATCAAACGAAGGATACGATAAGCAGTTAGATGCCCTTCGCTCGTTTGACAAAACAGATAAACTTCACGAAATCGCTCATCCCATACTTTTAATTGCCGGTGAAGAAGATCTCTATACTCCCCTTTACACAGCGCAAAGGCTCCATGAGCTTTTACAAAACGCCACACTTGAAATTCTTTCCCAGGTTGGGCATATGGGGCATATAGAACGAAAACATGAAGTCTTAAATTTGATTACAACATGGCTTTTGCAAAAATAAACAACATCAACATGTATTATGAAGTCAAAGGTGAAGGCGAGCCGATCGTTTTCCTTTCAGGCTTTTCGACCAATCGAGAAACGTGGCGTAACTATTCAGACCGCCTGTCTTCTAGCTACCAGACACTCATCTTAGATAATCGAGGAGCAGGAGAGTCGGACGCACCACCCCCTCCCTATACAATTGAAATGATGGCAGAAGACACTGCTGCACTGATGGATCATGTGGGAATCAAGGAAGCCACCATGATTGGTTCTTCAATGGGAACAGCGATCATTCAAACACTTGCGCTCCGCTATCCAAATAAAGTGAAACGAGGAATCCTGATTTCACCTTTTGCCAAACTCCCCCTCACTGCTGTCATGAAATCAGAAACCATTGGAAAACTTTTAGAAGCTGGCGTCCCTCTTAATCTTGTGATCGAAAGTGTCATTCCTTGGCTTTACAGCAATGCCTTTCTCAACGATGGGGACAGAGCCAAAAACAAAAGCCAAGAAATGCTTGAAAACCCCTACCCACAAACACCAGAAGGTTATCTAGGACAACTCACAGCCCTTAAGACATTTGATTCGCGAGAGCACGTTGGAGATATTCAAGCGGAAATGCTACTCATCGCCGGCAGTGAAGATCTCTCCACCCCCCTTTATTGCTCTCAATACTTAGCTGATCACCTTCCAGTCTGCACGCTCAAAGTCTTTGAGCACGTTGGGCACATGGCACATGTAGAACAACGTGACAAGGTCTTTGAAGTGATTCAAAAATTTCTTAATAATTAATATTATATAATTTTTTATTGTTTTCATTTATTGAGTTTTGTGTTATAATATTTTTAAATTTCTTCAATAAGAAGGGTAAATATGTCAGCAATAACTCATCCTACAGCTGGAGGTCTAATCCAAGCTGGATGTCAAAATCCTATTGAACTCCCAACTGTTACTTATGAGGAGTTCCAGAAATCATTAGGACCAAAAATCACTCATGGAGACAATGGGCAAATTCACGAAGTTCTTGGCTCTGATGGAAAGAGAATTTATAAAATCATCCCTTTAGAAAATTTCAAAAATGGAGATGAAATTCGAATTTCAGAGATTGCCAGCAGGCTTCGAGTTGCTCCTCAATTCCATCAAGCCTTTTCACTTGACGCTGGAGAAAAACAATTTGTTGTCATCGAAATGGATCATGGCGGTAAATCCTTAGGAACGCACATGGAAGATGTTGGATCTAAAACTGCAGAACCAGAGCCTGACGCAGATACAGATTCTTTGGACCATCTTCCCCCTCAATTTAGAGAAATGATAAGGCAAATGCAAGCAAACGATCCGTTTAAAGTAACTGTCATTAAGAAGCCTCCCAAAGCCTCTATTGAAGACACCTTGACTGCTATCTATGAAGGAAAAGTCGAGACTTTTTATTTCCAACTCTTCTCTCGTATCAAAGCTCTTGCAGAAGCAAAAGTCTCTTTTGCAGATACTCATGTCGGGAATATCCTTCCTAACCCACAGAAAGCAGATGGATTGAGGCTTATAGATTTTGATGCAGCCTCTATTGAATCGTCTGTAGATATTGCTAAAGCAAGAAGTTTGAGTGGCTATACTCTTGTGCATCTTCAAGGATTTCAAGCGCTTCCTGGTTTATCTTCAGAAAGTCAATCTCTAATTAAATGGTTTTAGAAGTAATTAAAGAGAGGGGCTTGCCCTCTCTTATTGACTTACGAAAGTTTTTCGTCTGCAAAAATTCTCATGGCTGCTGCCATGTATTCAGGAAGCTCGTGGTGAAAATGTTCGAGTTGTATACGAAACGCTTCTTTTTCAACATAAAGCTTCGCTAAAGCTAGGTAAACGGCGCTTGAGCAATTGTGAAACTGCTCGGCAAAATGGTAATGCCGATCAATTGCCTTTTGCACTTCATCCGAATCTGGCGCTAGGGCTTCTTTTAAGCACCCTGCAATGGCTTGATAGATCTCGGTGTAGTCTCGCTCAAGCTTTTCGTAATAGGCTTGATCTTGCGGCTTTGTTTGCTTGAGGTTTTGCAACACGATTTTTTCAGCTTCGCTATCGCATGCTTCGGGATCAATGAACACTCCCACATAATACGACTCTGGTCCTTTTCCTTTAGACCACTCGCGAAACCCGCGATATATTTCATCTTCTTTTATCATGATTTGACCTCTTAGGTGTAAAACTGTTTTGTCGATTGTCTTGAGCAGCTCTTCTGTTCGCTCAAGACGTTTCCGAAGCGCTGCTTGATGTGAGGAAAGGGCTTTGAGTTTATCAAAGTCATTTCCCAAAGTAGCTTTTCGGATTTCATCCAAAGGAATGCCGAGTTCACGATAAAAAAGGATCTGCTGAAGCAAGAGTAGTTGTTCCTCTTCGTAGTACCGATACCCGTTGTTACCATAATAGGCGGGCTTTAGCAGACCAATCTCATCGTACCAACGAAGAGCACGCTCGGTGACTCCAGAAAGCTCTGCTAATTTTTTGACCGTATAACTCACAAACGTCTCCTTTGTTTGAATGACAATGAGAATAAAGTTTCACGTAACGGAAAGGTCAATGAACCCATTTAAGAAATCAAAAGTATCAGGTCATACCAACTATACTCAAACAACTTCAAAACCAATTTTTGAATTTGTTTGAGTATAAAAATTTTAGCCTTATTTTATAAATTATAGCTTATTGATATAATAAATAAACAGGGGAGTATTTGCTAATATAATTAATAATTTTTTGGAGATAATTATGACACAAGCTGTCAACCCTTCAATTGAATCTTATAAAGATTCGTGGGCAAACTTTGATCAAAACACCATCGATGCAATGCTTGACTCGATGCATGTGAATGTGATCAATGTCTCATTTGCAACCTTTTCTCCTTCTGGAGACCATACTTTCACTATTAATGGCGTCGAGGCAACTCCTGAACAGTTAAAATATTTCATCGAAAAGGCTCATGAAAAGGGAATTCAAGTGAAGATTGCCATTGGTGGTGCCACATATGGCCTGTCTGGGATGCTTAAAACGCCGGAGGATGCCCAAGGGATGGCCTCAGCAATTTCAGATTTTATCAACCAATATGGGCTCGATGGGGTCGACCTCGATATCGAGGATTATCCGGCTGCGGATCTCCAAATTGATCTGATTAAAGATCTTAGAGCTCAGCTCGGCCCAGATAAGCTCATTTCCTATACAGCTAAGGCGCCCGCTTCCACAACTCAGCCCTATGCTGATGTGATTAAAGGGGCTTATAATGAGTTAGATGGGATCAATATTATGGCGTATGACTACGGCCCAGGCTATGATTATAAGCAAGATGCCCAAACCCTGATCAATTGGGGGGTTCCTCCTCAGATGATCAAGGTCGGCCTCATGCCTGGCTATGACGATATGGGAACGTATACATCTAAGGAAGATATTGAAGCCGTAGCAGAATATGCTAAAGACCAAGGACTTGGAGGGGTCATGACCTGGGATCTTGATCGTGACTACACCAATCAGGATGGCCTAGGCCAAAATGTGGCCACCAATACGATTTGGGACGCCTTCCATTCTAGCCATATGGCCTAAGCCTAAAATTTCAGGCCTCTAGAGATCTTCAGAGGCCTTATTTTCAATAATTTATAAATTTATTTAAAGAAAATGTTTTAAATAAATTAACTGTTTGTTAATATTATGTTAGAAATAGGGAGGATTAAGTAGGGTCAAGATCCTACTTAGAGACCGGCAAAACGATCTCAAAAAAAAAGGAAAATCATATCATTTTCCGCCAAGGAGCGCTCGCTGCTCCAAATTACCCACTTTGATAAAACAGTTTTTCTTTAAGTAGTGACGTTGTGGCACTTTCTTCATTGACTGAAGAAGGTTGCACATGATCATTACTTACCCCTGGCAGTTGATTGTTCCCAGCCCCTCTTCTATGGTCAACTGCCTTTTTTTATGCCATTTTTTCATCAGCATTTACAGCATACGTAAAAGGTTCACCCATCTTGAGAACCTGGATGCGATCCTCTAGATCTCCTGCTTTTTCTATGAGAGCTTTTATCGGACCTTCAATTTGCTCTTTTCCTGTTCGATAGGCTCCCCAATGAATCGGGATAAGCATCTTGGCATCTAATTCGCGCATTGCCTCTAAAGCCTGCTCTTCATCTATATGAACTGTGAGTTCGTTTTGAGGTGCAATGGGCAAAAAAGCAATATCAATTAAGCCAAATTGGTTGCGAACTTGTTCGAAAAGTTTTTGGGGTTGGAGATCTTTATCTACGAGCTCATGCCCCAACGCAGTATCCCCTGAAAAGTAAAGGGTAACCCCTCCGACTTCGATGACATACCCACACCAAAGCATCTTGTTCATATCTAAAAGGCCTGTTTGGGATCCGTGCTGCGCTGGAACGACTGTGATGCGTATCTCTTGTCCATCTCTTGTTAATTTCACAGACTGCCACCACCCACATGTTTCTACTCGCTCAAAACCGTTCCCATGTAACCATCCTTCAGATCCCTTGCCTGCAAACACAACGGGTGCATACGGTGCAAATGTTTCGACTTGATTGGCATGGTCTGCATGGTTATGAGAAAGAAAGAGAACATCAATTAATGGCAATTCTTCACGGGGAATACCTGGCTCAACATGTCGAATAAAACAAGGAGAGACAAATCCAAATGAGGGATCAAATAAAAGGTTCATTCCTGCAACTTGGATAAGAACGCACGCATGCCCAATCCAAGTAATAAGAGGATCATTTGTGAAATTGCGAGGTGTGACAGGAGCAGATATCCGATATGTTTCACTCAGGTCTTCAAGGTGTGTCACGGCATCTGCCGCCCCCACAAACAAGAGGCGCAACGTTTCAATAAATTGGGTCCAAATTGGCTCCCCTGGATAATTATGAAAACGCCCATTTTCGAAGTAAGGTTCGATTTGATGAGGGAAGGGCTGAACCTCTTCTTTAACGAGTACAAGAAGGGGAAGATCGGGAAGCTCAGTAGGAGTTTCCCAAAAACTACGTCCTTGTAGCTTCTTCATTTTTTCTAACATAATCTGTGCTTTTGCAGTGGTGTGATCAACTTCACGGAGGACATCAACAAATCGCTCTTTCAAAGCCCTTTGATGCGCATCTGTGAAAAATGAAAAGACGTAGTTTGCAAAAGTTTGCGGATAGGAAGCTGGTTTAATCTCCCCTTCTTCTAATGTCAGCCACCAGTAGGCATCTAAAGCGCCAAGAGCGCATTCAAGTTCTTCGATCATTGATCTCGGACCATGACGATTTGATACTGTTTAAGTAAGTCGATAAACTCGTCAGGATTCGAGTCGGCGGCTTCTTCGAAAAAGTTTTCTAATCCCGCTGGAGAAATGTAGAGCAAAAACCGACAAGGGTTGTCATAGGGGTTTGCAAAATCATGCACTGCTTTTTTTGGAATGTAAACGAGTTCACCTGGCGCAAGTTCTTTTTCTTCATCTGCGACTTTGATTTTTAATTTCCCTGAAAGAATAAAAATCGTTTTCGAACAGTTTTCATTGTAATGGTCTCCAGGTCCAATTGCTCCTGGATAGATGTTAAAATCTAAAAGAGAGAAGAGACCACCAGTATCGGTTCCGCGAAGTTTTATGCGATAAACCATCGTTCCAATGTCGTATTCTTTTCCTTCCTTAGATTTAAGGAGTACAGGTTCCATTGTTAACCTCTTCTTTGTGAATAAGCCCTTGCTTCATGAGGAATTGTTCCGCATTGAGGTGGGCAATTTTTTTTATTTGGTTATGAGATAGCTCTTTTTCCAAAAATTGAAAAAACTCTGGATAACAGGCTGAACTATCGAATTGTAAATAGTACGGCTTTAAATCTTGAAGGGTTGGGGTTTCAATTCCTCCGAATAGATCTCCTCCTAAAGCAATGGCATCGGATCCGACGAGTTCGATTCCGTATTGAATATGTTTTAAAAAGTCTTCGTTTTGCTCTCCAATAAAAACACGGATAAAATTGATACCAATGACACCTCCAAAGTTTGCAATCTCTTTTGCAACAGCATCAGGAAGGTTCCTAGGACAGTTCAAGATGGAGCGAAAATTGGAATGACTGGCAATCGGTCGAAGTTTGAGGCTTTTTTTATGAATATAATTGAGAATGTCATCGGCTAAAGGGTCTGATGTATGGCTTAAATCAACAGCAATCCCCTCTTCCGCTAAGATTTCAAGAGCAATTTCCCCTTCTCGTTTTAACCCGACTTGCGTGAGGTTTCCTCCACCAAATCGGTTTTCCTCATTCCAAGTCAAACTGGCATACACTAAAGGGTCTTCTAAAGACTTTAACCGCTCAATTAAATATTCAAATGGTTCCTTTTCTTCCAAAAGACACGATAGGTTCTCGATTGCTAAGGCAAAGTGGACTCGCTTTTTTTCAGGGGTGTAATTGGTAATAGATGCAACTCGCTCTTTAAAATCCCGTAGCATCTTGTAGTAAGCATAGAGTTCTTCTGTGTAACGTTTATAAGAGCCTTTAGTAGTTTCTGACCAGAGAGCTAAGGTTTGAAGACGTACGTTTCCTTTTTCAAGAAGAGGAATCGAGCAGTTGGATATGGGATCCAATGGAGAGTTTTTTTTCGGATCTACTCGCAAATAAGCAAGTAGGTCGCAATGCAAATCAATTACCGGAACAGACATCTGTCACCTAATGTGTGCGTGCGCAAATAGTATATGGTATTCTGCAAATTTAGGCTATATGCATTGATAAATAGATGTCTAGAGATGTCATTAAAAACTATATTCGACAAACAGGCAGCTTCGGCGAAACCCCATCCGTTCATAGAGACTTTTCCCTTCTTCTGAAGCTTGGAGCGTCGCGAGGTGGAACCCCTCTTGTTTTGCACATTTGAGCAAATGATGCATCATTGCACTGCCATACCCTTTTCGACGATAGGAGGGATGAGTCATGATGTAATAGACTCCAGCAACATTGGCATGCAAGACTAAAAGACCTGTTGTCACCGGTGTATTTCCTTCGTAGCCAACGTAAAATCTTATGGGGGTTTGCCTTTGATACAAGATGGGAGGAATGAGTTGATAATACTCCTCATAAATCGCTTCATATCGACTAAGAGCAATAAAAATAGCGGCAAAGTCTTTGAGTTTTTGACGCTCTTCAATCCGGTGGATGTCAAGAGAGTTTTGAATTGGGACTGTTTCTGTGAGCGGCATGAACATCCCAATGTCTTCCTCTTTTTCTTTTAACCCCGCAGCTTTTAGAAGCTGCGCCAAATCTTTGGGTGTATTGTTTTCACCTACCCACCAGGAAAAGGGCAAGTTTTTCTCTTTATAATGGCCAAGAACTGCCTGAATTCTTTCTGGAGCTGACTTTGATTCAAATTTTGCATCGACAACGTAATTGTATGTATCATCTTCCATTTCTGCCCGCACTACAGTGACGTCAGGTTCAAATACAATTTCTTGAGTCGTCACATATTTTGCAAAAAGGGTCATTGGGAGAAGCATGTTGGCTTCCATTGCATCTTGAATTTGACTGCCCGTCCACGCATTCCGTTTACTTCCCCATTTCCGCATGGAGGGGCTCCCTTCAAGGGCAGCAAGACGGTCTATTCTTTTGATAAATGGGGTCTTTTCCAAAGTGTAACGCTGCCGGTCATTTGAGCTGCGCGTAAGTAACTCTTTTTTTAAATCGCTGTAAGCCTTGATTTCTTCAGGATGATTGCGAAGATAATCCCGGAAGCGGAGATGCCGATCAACTTCAGGATCGGTATCTTCAAAGATATGGAGATGTACCGCAGGAACCGATTCCTTTATGAAATAACTGCGGCGCCGCATTCCAAACTCTCCATACGACTTGTATCCTAATTGCTCTAGGGCACCATGATAAGAATCTAGCAGTGTTACATCTGAAACAATTCCCAGCAGATCTAAGATAGGTTTTGCCCAAGATGAGGGAATAGAGGTACTTCCAATGTGATGCAACATCAGTGGAAATGCTTCAAAAGCCAAATGGATTCTTTCTATTTCTTTTTCTGCCTGATCCTTCCAACTCGGGTCATAAGGCAAGAGATCAATCGTTCTCATGGTTAAAACTGCCATTTCACATGGGTGGCGAATAAAGTAAGATCAATTGCTGCAAATACCCCACATGCAGGATAAGATGTCTCTTGCCCCATTTGAGTCGCAAGCCAAGGAACCCCAAACAGTGTTAAGAAAAAGGGAAGAGCAAACACGACAATACTACGGACCTTTCTCACCATGTTATCATTGAGGTGAAGCTTGTCATTCAATTGTCCATAAAGACTAGATTGGGTTGCAAATGCTAAGCAAACAACCCCACTTCCCGCGGTTAACCCGGATAAAACTGCTTCTGTTAAAGTCGGAGCAGGAATTTGGACATAACTTTTTCCAACAAAATGGACAGCCTTTAAAGTCGCCGCAATGACTGTATTCACGGCAATTGATCCAAATGAATTTCCAAGGCTTGCTTGTGTAATGTGTAGATATGACATGAGCAAAATCAGTTCTTTGAATTAATCAACTGATTTATTCTACTCAGGTTTAGTATTTTTTAAAACAATGTTCTTAATGTCCTTCCACCGATGTGTTGATAAGAGATCAAAAGAAAATAACGCAATATCAAAGAGCAAATATGGAACAAGTTTTCTAGGTGATACTTTATCAACTCCTATTTCTTCTGGTCTTGCATAGATTGTACTTGCAGCGCTTCCTATTTTCCCAACCACAACGGAGATCGTCATAGATAAAATAATTGGAAAAACTAATTGAGTGATGAGATGAATCAGGTCTTGTATATCCCGATTCACGTGCATAGATTGCAAGGGTTTCCTCACAAGATGCGCATGTGGTAGAATCGCCCCAAAGCATCCTCCAGCAATTCCCCCAGCAAGTAGAATGAAACGGTATGCAAAAGATGACTTATACGTCACAAAAAATGATTGGTTAGTTACCATCCATGCCGCTGAGTTAACGAGTATTCCTAACGTACTATATTTAAATGCACATTCCATTGCTGCCTGTGTCATAATACTGAATCTTCCTCTTTTTAACTTCTCAATAGATTGTAGCCAGACAAGCTAAGAAAGGCATCAAATGCTGCATAAGCAGCCAAATGACTCAGTGAGATGTTTCGTCCAACTAACGCTGCGATTGGCTTGGTGAATAGCATGGTCATAAAAAATGGGAAAGAAAAGATCAATACACGCTTCATCATATAACGGGTGCGAGCTGAATCAATCTCTTGAGCTTTCCAAAATTGTTCAACCTGATCTGGGAAAAAACCAATCCCTGCAAGAGTTAGCCCACTTCCTATTCCAGCAAGACCGCCAGCAATCCCACTTGCTATGACACTATGTGAAGGAACCCAATGAACCAATTTTGTTCCCCAGTTCGCTAAGATATTAATCGAAGCGAAAGCAAAGCTGGTTATCCCCACAAAGGCAACAGCATCTTCAATTACTGACATCTTTAGTTCACCTTATTTATTTATCAAAAAAATTATAGAGACAGAAACAATTTTAGTCAAATTTAAAAAAATGACAACTAATATACAAAAACAACAACATTTAATATAATTAAATCATCCAAAACCAAACTTTTGTTTTATTATTATGGAACCCATTGATAATATTGATACAATCCCTCTTCATGAAGGAATTTTTAGTGAATTAGAAGAAAAGGCTCAAGAAGCAAAGACAAGTCTTTCTTTTAACACAGTTCCGACAGACATGAAGATGGGATGTGGAGCCACTAGGCGCCGAGCCCTTTCTGAGAATTTTGGGGGTTTACGCCTCCTCCCTCCCAAATTTCAAACTAAACGGGAAAAGAAGGCGATTCGAGAAAGTGAAGAAATCAAAAATCTTCTTAATGGCCAAGATATTCTTGCCATTCGCAAGGTTGATGGGGGTTACCTCGTCTTGACGGAAGATCAGCAACTTCATGTCAAAATCAATTACCTGCCAAATGAAATGCCTGGGCCAGCGAAATTTGAGCTGAATCCTGGTAAGCCTGAGCCGAGATAAAAAAAAGGCTGACCCTCAGCAGGGTCAGCCTTGATTCAGATCCTATCAGTCTGAACTTAAAAGTCTAATCGAGCTTTAAGAGTCAGCCCGTAGAACATGATATCTTCTGATGCCTTTGATACAGATAGCCTTCTAGGGAGAGAGAAGTCCAAAGAAGTTGTCGTATCCCCTGCAAGCAATGTTTGGTTTGCTCTCCAGAAATACTCTACTTCATAACCTGCACCTAAAGTGATGTGCTGACGTTTGTCATTGATATATGTTTCCCAAATTAAACCAAGCATCATTTGCGCAGTTGGCACAAAATGATGTTCGGTACTACGCAAGTGCATCCTAATTGGAGCTGGAAGGTTTACGTTAGGAATATTGACATCGATTCCCGCACTCATACTTGAACGTGTATAGGAGTAGAGGAGAGCTCCAGTGATTCTTCCAACAAGGCTAAATCCATCTCCAATATACCCATTGACAGTCACACCCATACGTGGTCCTAGACCCCACATGACTGATTTATCTTTCATTTTTCCATTAATGTTCGAAAACTGTGGAAGATTTGGAAAAAATATTTCAGAGTAGCGCACGTTTTGTCTATCATAAAGCCAACTTGACTTGAGTCCAATTTCTGGGCGAGCCGAAATTGTACGACTGAGAAAGTACTCACGTCCAATTTCAAGGTTCACATTATTGTAGTTCAAATCATGATGCGATCTTGCATGGCGCCATGGAACTGAATCAGGGAGTTTAAGTGAAATAGTAGCACTTGGCTCGATCTTTGTCGTTCCAGACGAATCATTCGATTCGAACCATGTATAGTTGATATTCACATCCCAATTATCATGGAAAAAATAGCTGCCGAGACCCACGCGAAGTCCCCAGTCCCAACCAAATGCATCATCTTTTACCCGTCCTTCAATAGGAGGTCTAAGAAAATAGTCGTTCTGGTCGACAAACACGCTAACTGTTTTGTCTGAATATGCATATTCAGTGGCACCAGCTTTTGCATGCCAATATAACGGATCAATCCAGATGTACCATCCATTGGCACCTTCTGTACCCGCAAATGTAAAACCTGCACCAAATGTGCCTTGAGGGTTAGTCACCCCCACTTCCTGCATTTCTTTTTCGAGCTCTGTAATCCGGTCTTCCATGCTATGCGCCAGCAATTGACTACCAAGCATCACAAAAGCCAGACAGCTCAGCCATCTAAAAGTAGCTTTCATACCCACACTCACTTTGAACGCCATATAGCGGTCCTTATATTTCTTTCACCTAAACCCTGCTATATTAATTAAGGGAAATTAAAACAAATAAAAAAATAAAAAATTTTCTAGTATCGTTCTTTTATTCTCTTAATAATATCTGTTGTAGATATGCCTTCTGTATAGGGAACTGTCCTGAAAATCCCCATTTCAACAGCAGGGCTGTATTGTTCCATAATTCGATCCATATCGTAGTCATCGCCATGGATCACAACATCAATCTCATGCTCTTCAATCCACGTCCTTGAAATTCCAATCGGGCTATTAAGGATCACTTCATCGACATAGCGACAAGCTTCGATGACAGTTTTTCTCTCTTCAAGAGTAAGGATTGGTTGCCGCTTGTAATCTGTGACATCCTCATCTCCATGAATTCCAACAATTAAGTAATCTCCATACTGCCTGGCTTTTTGGAAAAACTGAACATGCCCTGCATGAAATAGATCTCCGACGACATCCACATAGACCCGAACAGGCTTGCTCTCGTTTGCAAAAGATGCCGCTGCAAATAACATAGAAAAAATAAAAATGAAGCGTTTCATAGCTCTCTCTCCGGTTGCTGATAAAAAGGAGTTACCATACGAAGAGGCCTTTCTTTGCGTCAATTAAATTCTTTGCTGTCATTGACTTGTAGTCTCTTTCGTCTTAAAATGTCTTCCATGAAAAAATGGTTTCTTCTTTTATTAACTGTTTCCTCTCTCTATGCTTTTGACCGCGCAGCCGATTTCCATTCCTTAGAAAAAGAGACAATAGAGGTTCTTTTGAAGGTTGAAGGAGAAATCCCTAGCTGGATCGAAGGAACTTATGTCCGAAACGGCCCTTCGAAGTTTTTTGCAAGAGATCAAGCTCTCTCCCATTGGTTTGATGGCCTTTCTATGCTCCATGCCTTTCATCTTGAAGGTGGGCAATGCATCTATTCTAACCGCTTTTTAGAAACCAATGCCTATCAATACATGAAGGAAGGGCTTCTTCCGCCTACTGGATTTAGTAAAACGCCTTCTCTATCTATAGATCCCTTGGAAGGTGAGTTCTATCCCAAGCGCCCCAATGCTGTCGTCAACGTCGCAAAGTTCGATCAGGCAGCTGTCGCCCTCACAGAAATCCCAACACCTGTGACATTTGATCTCGAATCACTAAAAACTATAGGGGTCTTTAACTATGAAGACAAGCTGCCAAAAGATCGGTGCTATTCAACTGCCCATCTGCATGAACGAGAGGGCAAAATCTATGGCTACCTCGTAGAAATTGGGCCGACAAGCCGCTATATTTTCTACTCTCAGGAAAAAAATAGCCGCCATGAGCTTTGCTCCATCCCTATTGCAGATCCCAGTTACGTCCATAGTTTTTCACTCACTGACAACTATCTTCTCTTTATTGACTATCCCCTTCGCTTAAATTTCGAGCGCCTACTAAGTGGTGAGGGGTTCATCCAAAGCTTTGAGTGGAATGAAGAGGGAGAAAGTCGCTTTTATGTGATCAATCGGCACACTGGCGCATGCCTCAAAACCATTAAAGGGCCCCCTTTCTTCTCATTTCACCATATTAATGCTTTCGAAGAGGGCGAAAAAATCATTGTCGATCTCATTGGGTACTCAGACGCCCAGGTGATCTTTGGGAAAGGAGACACCGATCTTGGCTATAGGCGCCTTGTGATCGATCATGCTGTTTCTTGCTCTCATGTTATAGAAATTGAAGCCGAACTCCCCCGTATCCATTATGAATTGTACAACGGAAAGCCTTACCAATTCTTTTACGCGACCTGTTTCCGTAAAAACATCCATCCCTCAGAGGCCCCTCCTATATATAAGGTAGATGTCTTGAAAGGAACCTTTCAAACTTGGGCCCAAAGGGGCTACTTTGCTTCAGAGCCCGTCTTCATCCCCCATCCAGAAGGCAAACGCGAAGACGAGGGGGTCCTTCTCTCGATCCTCACCCGCCATGATCATACCGATTCGTTTCTTCTTGTCTTAGATGCTGTCACTCTCAAAGAAATCGCTCGTGCCCACGCTCCCCATGGAATTCCTCAAGGCCTTCATGGCAAGTTTTTCAATCAATGATAATCTCGAGAGCCTTTAGAAGTGAAACAGCTCCAGGTAAGCTAAACCTGGCCTTCTTTAGTTTACTCGACCTTGGGTCGATCGCATAATTTTCCGCTTCTCGAAAATCAGCCCCTGTCAAATCTGCATGATGAAAAAGGGTATCTTCAAATTGCACATTTTTGAAGTCAGCTCCAACAAGCGCTGTTTCTACAAAGTGACATCCTTTAAGTGTCGATTCTCGAAAGATGCAATTTTTGAGTTTGAGTCCTGAAAAGTTGCAGGTTAACAAAATCGACTTTTGAAACGTTGGAGATAAAAAAGCGGAATCGCATTTGTAAAATTCTGCTCCGACAATTTTACACTCTTCAAACGTCACTTCTTGCATTCGACACTTTTCAAAATTGACACATTGCAACTCACAATTTTTGAAAACAGAAAAGCCAAACTGACTATTGCAGAAACGACTTTCGATAAAACGGCAATTTTCAAAAAGGCAGTGCTGAAACATCTGTTTGGAAAAATCGACTTTTTCGTAAATTTTTCCTGAAAATGTTTCCTCTTCAAACACCGTTTCATTCTTCACCTAAAACTCCTACTTTGGTAGCATGAAGTATTTACCTAACAATATTAAGGATTTTATAATGACAACGAAACCAAAAATTGCAAAAGGCATTTCGCTTGCCTGTGTAACGGTCTCAGACCTGAAAAAAGCTAAGCATCTTTTCGTTGATTTGCTTGGGTTAGATGTGAAAGAACATTCAGAAGAATTTAAATGGCTTGAGCTTGGTAGTGAAGATCAAGAAGCACGCCTTGGTATTGGTGAATATCATGAAGAGCATAGTTCTGAATACATGCAAGCTGGAACAAATGCAGTTGTTTCTATTGAAGTTGCCAATGTTGAAGAAGCTAAAAAATATTTAGAAGAAAACGGCGTTGAGTTTTTAAATGGCGTTTTAGAAGTTCCGGGTGAAATCAAGCTTGCAATTTTTAAAGATAGTGATGGTAATCGGTATTTTCTTTCCGAAAAACTAAAGTAGTGTTTTTTTCGAGCGCATGTATACTCAAGTAATGAAGATCATGTGTGATTTATGAAGACAATCATTAAAAGGGGCCTCATCGCAATAGCCCCTCTAACTATTTCCATTGCGATCATTTACTGGCTCTTCTCCTTTCTCGAAGGAGCAGTTGGCCCCCTTGTTCGGGAAATCATTGGTCCAAAATACTATTATCCAGGGATGGGGATCGTCTTAGCCATTATCCTCATCTTTATCATTGGAGCTATCCTCAATACCTGGATCATCCAAAAAGTCACCCATTTTTTCGAACGTCTTGTTGAAAAGATCCCCCTCTTTAAGTCGCTCTACAACATGATCAAAAATGTGATGGATCTTTTAAACACATCTCCTGAGGAGAAAAAGCAACAGGTTGTTAGCGTGACTTTTGGCGATTGCGAACTTATTGGCTTTGTGACACGTAGTAACTTTTCTGACATACCCGAACTAGGCAATGAAAAAATCGCTGTCTACTTGCCTATGAGCTATCAAATCGGGGGATACACCATAATGATTGAAAAGTCTCGAGTGAAGCCTCTAGATATAACAATGGATGTCGCCCTTCAAAACACCCTAACTGCCTGGGCAAAATCTAGCGTTTAATTCCATAAATTCATTTCATGATTTACTCGCTTTTTCAAGATCAGCTTCATGCTTACGCTCAACAACAGCTGCATGCGCGTTCCCCAATAGTAGCTCTTCTTGACAGCTACTCCTCTTCTCGGTACAAGAAAGCTTAAGGAAAGCCTATTCGGGGTGAAGCGGTGCGTCAACTTTTCTTACTCTTTTTTTGTTTTTTCTCTCCTCTTGTCGCTCAACAAGATCTGCTTCCTAACGGTAAAGAAACTTCTAAGGAACAGGAGCTTCCACCAAATCCTCAACTCCTTAAGCCTGCATGGTGGGATTTCTTTGCAGTCGATCCTGAAAAGCTTCCTGCTCAAATTGAAAAAATGAAGACCTTTTTACACAGAATGCAAGAAGATCTCACTCCAACGCAGCAAAGTGAAGCAGCTCCTCTCATTCAACAAATTCAAGTCGGCCTCCAAACATACTCTGACATTTCTAAGCAAAAATGGTCTCAACCACCCCCTGAAGTGACAGTCAAGGAAAAGTATACTTTTCAAGAATTTCTTCAGCTTGGGTATCATTTAAGAGATGTTCACGAGGTTTGTGATCGGCAAGAATTGAAAATCGTGATGGAAAAGGCAAACCTTCGTTCAGATCAATCCTATTTAGACAGCCTGACAGTAAGCTACCTAAGCCTTTCAAAGGCTGATCCATCAAGATTGATCAAAGGGTTAACAATCATCGGAACAAAAATTTCTCTTGAGACCGATAAAAAAAGACTCGATGGTCTTAAAATTCAAGCAGATCGCGAAAAACTTCTCTTACATGAGATTCAGAAAGAAGTTGCCTTTGCGCGTGGGCATATCGACACATCTCAAATCGCCCTCCCACTTTTTGAGCAAGAGGTGACACGTGCTAAAATTCAGTTGCGACAAGCTCAAGTCTCTCTATTAGAAAAGCAAACACAACTTGCAACCCAAGAATCTACAGAAGCAAATAGTGAGATCCTCAATCAAACCCTCATGCGTTCAAGGGCTGAAGTGAATTTGATTAGGGCTCAGCTGACTTACATTTTGGCTCAAATCTTGCTCCACCCAGAGAAGAAAACAGTCAAAGATCTTTATTCTCAACTGAATGAACTGAGCGAAAAGCAAACTCAAATCATCCGAGAATTGGAACACTGGGAAAAAGCAGCAAACCATTTACTTGAGTTATCGATTGAAATCGACGATAACGGCAAGGCTCATGCTTCACTTCAGACGTTGCAAGTTCTTCACGATGAGATATTTTTTAACGAGTTTTTACTCACTCAAGCAGATCAATTCATTCAGATTCGTTACATCTCTTTAGGAGATCGCATTCATAGCTATTGGGAGAAAATAAAATCAGATTTTAGGCGCTATAGCCGTTGGTCTCATGTGAGTCTATTCAAAATCGGGCAGGCCCCAATCACTTTTTATGGAATCCTTAAGCTGATTTGTACCATTGTCATCGCTTACTTTTTGGCAAAGTTCATCCAAATATGGATCAACTTTGTTGGGAAACGACAAAAGAAAATCAATCAAGCTGGATTTTATACACTTGGCCGTCTTCTTTATTACTGTATCATGATTTTAGGGATCATCATCGCCATTTCAAGCATTGGAATTGACTTCACGACTTTTGCTGTCATTGTGGGTGCCTTGTCCGTTGGAATTGGGTTTGGATTGCAATCGATTGTCAACAACTTTATTTCGGGTATTATTCTTCTGCTCGAAAAGAAACTCCGCGTTCGAGACTATGTTCAGCTGGAGTCGGGAGAAATTGGTGTTGTGATGGAAATCAATGTGCGCACAACGCTGATTAAAACCTTTGATAATGTGGAGGTTCTTGTCCCCAATGCCGATCTCGTTTCGAAAAAATTTATCAATTGGACCTTATCAGATAAAATCAGACGGCTGCGCATTCCTTTTAGCGTCGCATTTGGGAGTGATAAGGACAAAGTCAAAGAAGCTGCAATCGATGCAGCGATGAAAGTTCCTACAACTATTAAAGACCGCCAGCCTCAGGTTTGGCATGTCGGGATTGGGGAAAGCAGCTTAGATTTCGAACTTGTTGTTTGGGTGAACGAACATCAACAAGGACTTCCTCCTATTGCCACAAAAGCGATGTATACTTGGGAAATTGAGTCTGCACTACGAAGGTACAATATCTCAATTCCTTTCCCTGTCCGCGATGTCCGTATTACAGAGACCCCTCCTCCTAAATCTCCTGAATAGGCGCTCCGTGTGCCAAAGATTTGGTCGCTTGCAGGAGCTCAATCCCTTTTTGAGCAAAAACATCATCTAAATTCCACAAACATTCGGCTGTCAAAGATTTTGAACTATTCTCAAAAGCCTCAACTTTGATCCAAACTACAAGTTCAAACTCTTGCACGGTTTCTGTTACCCTGGTTAACCAAACCTCAGCTGCACGAGAGGTTGCACCCAATTTCTTTGCAACTTCCAAAGCAAGAGATTGAATGATCTCTTTCTTTTCCTTCCGACTTACGGTAAACGGAACACGAAATCGATGATAGCCTTCGGGATCAAGTGTCCAGTTCGTCATCTTTTTAGACACAATTTCAGAGTTTGGAATCACAATTTTTCGGTTATCTAGAGTTTGCACAAGGGTGCTACGCATGTTAATTTCTTTGACCGTGGCAAGTTCTCCATTTTCGAATTGAATAAGATCTCCAACTCGCACCTTTTTTTCTGAAAAGAGAATGATTCCCGCTGCAAAATTGTTAAAAATTGATTGCAACCCAAAACCAATCCCAACACTTAGTGCACCTGCAACAACGGCAATTCCTGTAAGATCAATGCCAATTGTCATTAATGCGATGTAAACTCCTACAAGGAGCACAAGGTAATAACTGAGTCGTCCAAAACCATAAAGGGTCGCTACGTTCACATGATGCTTTAAAATTTTCATTCGCATCACTAAACTCTTGATAATTTTTGCAATAATCCACACGACAAAAAGAACAATGAAAAACGTTACAAGATTCATCACTGTCACGGGTGTCTCATGAATCGTAAACAAGGGAGCTTGCAGCATAAATGACTCCTATCATTTGCAATTCTTTCGTCATTGACTTATAGAAAAGATTAAGGAGTTTGAAGATGAGCGTCAATCACAATCACAAAAAGGGAAAATGTGAAGTTTGTCAAAAAGAGTTTCCATACCGCAAACTTTTCCCGATTCGCTTAATGCGACCAACTGTTTTGGACACTGCTCTCCAGAACCTGCCCGAAATGAATCTTAACGGTTACGTTTGCCAAGAAGATCTTCGGATTTTGCGCACCAAGCACATCGCTTCAATCTTAGAAAAAGATAAAGGAGCCATCTCGCAATTTGAAGAAGAAGTTCTTGAAAGTTTCAAAAATCAAGACCTCATTGTTGAAAACGTCAACAAGAAGTTTGAAAAACGGTTATCAATCGGTGAACGCCTCGCAGACCTGATCGCAAAATTCGGAGGAAGTTGGAAATTTATCCTCATCTTTCTAGCTGTAATTGTAGCTTGGATGATCATCAATACCTTTTTCTTTACCAAAGAAGGGTTTGACCCCTATCCTTTCATTTTGCTCAACTTAGTCTTATCTTGCTTGGCAGCCATTCAAGCTCCTGTCATCATGATGAGTCAAAATCGGCAAGCCGAGAAAGAGCGCATGCGAGCCAATGAAGACTATGTGACCAATTTAAAAGCAGAACTCGAAATTCAGCAGCTCCATTCCAAATTAGACCTCTTCATGAAGCGACATTGGGAAACGATGCTTGATCTGCAACAAATTCAAATCGAACTTGCTGAAGACCTTCTTAAACACAAGCATCCCAAAAAAGAATAGTTTAAAATCGTTGCTCGTATCGGTATGGCTAAAAAAACGCTCGGATTTTTTCTCGGTTTAGCAATTGGCAGCTCGAGTGTATTTGTCTACGATCAAATGCAACACCGCGGCCACCCTTCAGGTTTTCCCGTCTTAGAAAGGATGGGATACACCATGTCTTACGATACACGCGCAAAAATCCCTTTTTGGACTCACGAACGCCTAACAAAAGATTCATTGGAAGTGCATACCGAACGCTCTGGAATGGATTTTAAAGAAGATGAAGAGATTTATCCTCTACATCGAAGTCAATTATGCGACTATTACCAGTCGGGCTTCGATAGGGGCCACCATGCGCCCGCAGCCAACCACCGTTTGTCAGAAGAAGAACTTCGAGAAACTTTTCTTTTAACCAACATCAGTCCTCAAGATGCCCAATTTAATAGAGGACTCTGGGCTAAGCTGGAGAAAATCATCCGTATTCTAGCCAAAGAGGCAGATTGGGTGGAAGTCACAACTGGCCCCCTCTTTCTCGCTCATGACGAAGCTGATGGAAGACGGCTGGTAACTTATCAAGTGATTGGAAAAAATGATGTAGCTGTTCCGACTCATTTTTTCAAAGTGATTAACACTCCCGATAGGAGTTGGGCCTATGTCATTCCAAATGGACCTGCCAAGGGAAGTTTAAGTGATTACATCACCCCCATTTCTGAAATTGAAAAACTTGCTGGAATTCGCTTGACAAACCTTTAGCAAGATCCATAAAATAACTACTATTTCCCAAAATTTTTTAGTTGAGATTATGACCTTTATTCGTGCTCACAAGGTCTGCAAGACCTATTATGATAAAAAGCGGGTCTTCAAAGATGCGCTGAAATCTGTTACGCTCGACATTCACGAAGGAGAAGTTTTAGGACTCCTTGGAGTGAACGGCGCAGGAAAAACAACGCTTGTTTCTATCTTATCCACCTTGCACCCTCCAACAAGTGGCGATGTCGAGTGGAACGGCGTCTCTGTTTACACAAATCTTTTAGAGTACCGAAAAAACATTGGGCTCTGTCCTCAACACCCTAATCTCGAAGCCAATCTCTCGCTTGGCGAGATGCTCCTCTTCTCTGGAAGATGTTACGGCCTCTCGAAAAATGAGGCTGAAGAGCGAAAACAAAAATTGCTCGAACAATTCAAGTTAGAAGAGTATGCCAAAGCGTCGGTCGATCAAGTTTCTGGTGGCTACCGGCAACGGTTTTTGATCGCACGCGCGCTCATGCATCGCCCTAAATTGGTCATCTTAGATGAGCCAACGGTCGGTCTCGACTCTCACATCAGACGCGAGCTTTGGGAAGTGATCCGCCTTTTGAAAAAAGAAGGTATCGCTGTGCTTTTGACAACGCACTACTTAGATGAAGCAGAGAAGCTCTCAGATAGAATCTGCCTCATTCACGAAGGAGCCATTCGCACCGTTGACACCCCTGACAACCTGAAAAAGCTCCACCAAAAAACCAATTTGGAAGAAGTTTTCTTAAAATTTGTCGACGATCCAGATGCAGAAATTTTTAATTCAGGAGAGGATTCATGATCCAAGCTTCGTATCATGTTTTCAAACAGCTGTTAAAAAAAGATATGCTCGCCTTCAAGCGTGAGTATCCGACTAAGCTATTTGACACATTTTGTCTTTTCTTCACGATCGTGATCGTATTTTGTTACTTTATGCCTCAAGAAGGGGTGCATGAAGGATACGCTTCTTTCTTTTTGATTGGAGCAATTGCTAGCTTTGGCTTTGTCGAAATTGTTGGAAAAGTCGGCGCACTTATGGCCGATCTTCAAGGAGACTGCGCAATTTCACATACCCTTGTCATGCCGATCCGTTCCGAGATGGTCTTTATCTATATTGGACTACAGTGGGCAATCACTTCAGCCCTTTTATCAATTTTCCTCTTTCCTTTAGGAAAGTTGCTTCTCTTCAAAGGGTTTAACTTGTCGCTCATTTCCTATCCTCGGCTGATTTTCATGTTTGTAACAATCAACCTCTTTTTTGGTTACTTCGCCTTATGGCTTACAAGTGTCATCAAAGATGTCAGTGGTCTCACTAGTCTTTGGCTACGTTACATCAATCCGATATGGATGTTTGGAGCTTATTTCTACTCTTGGGAAGCTGCCTACACTCTGAGTCCTGCTATCGGTGCGGTTAGTTTGATTAACCCAATGGTCTACGTGATGGAAGGGATGCGCGCTGCGGCTCTTGGACAAGCAGGCTACCTCCCCTATTGGCTCTGCCAAGTCATGCTTTGGGGCTTTATCGTTGCTTGCACGTGGCATGCCATTCGGAGAATGAAAAAACGACTCGATTGCGTCTGAACCTACGATGAAGTTAAAGGCTGCATTGAATATGTTTACGCAAAGTTTAGCACTTGAGCTTAGTCCTCGTAATCTGAACTCTGGGTATATTTTGCTTAGTCTCCGAGAATGAGTGAAATAAACTCAGAGTTCAGGTTGGTTAAGCTTTCTAGAAGACCAAGCTACACTGCCGCAATCTTCCTCAAGTCAGAAGGGGCTTCTTAAATCACTGGCTAAGCCTTAGTCGCTAATGGGGGTAAAGGCTGAGTTTCTGTTTTATATTTCCTTAGCTGCAATTTTCTGAAGCTGCTTTTCCCAATCAACTTTTTGATCGTAATAGCGAACTTTGCTTGGTAGTTTTTTCCCCATTTTTCCAACTCCATCAAAAACGTAAACATTGATGTCTACTTTCATGTCTAAAAGCTTTTTCAACGCAAGCCTTACGATCTTCTCTCCTTCTCCATGGGCAAACAAAATAAAGCGATAATGACACACTTTCTCATCATTTTGCTGGAACTTTCGGTAGACCTCTTGAATGTCTTTAGACAGCAACTCAGCTGCATTTTTGGTCCTTTCCCCCTTCGGTAATCGATCAACCTCTTCAAACCCTTTGCTCGTAACGGAAGATCCCAAAAAAGCCTTTGAGATCTCCTGAACCCAGCACTCAGTATATTCGTGCCCATGTCCACGTTCTCCACAAAAAAAAATCGTTAAATTCTGAGCACATCGAATAGCTGGCAACTGAGTTTGTGGGAAACACTCTTTCTTTGCAATTTCTGAAATCTTCTTTTCCCAATCAACATTCTGATCGTAATGGCGAACTTTGTGCGCTAACTTTGTTCGAATTTGCACAGGCCCATCAAAAACATAAACGTTGATGTTTGCTTTGATATCTAAAAGCGATTTTAAGGCAAGTTTGACGATCCGAGCCCCTTGTCCATGCGCAAACAAAACAAAGCGATGTTGACATCTTTTTTCGCTGACTTTCTGAAAGATGTCATAATGACTTCGAATAGTCGAAGCCAAAAAAATAGCTGCTTTTTTCTTCCTTTTCTCCTCAGGCAATAAATCGAACGGACCTAACTCTTGTCGCATGATACGGGCTCCAAAAAAAGCCTTACTAAGTCCTTGCAGCCATCCCCCTTCATACGAAAAGCTCTGGCTAAACTCACCACAAAAATAGATTGTTAAATTCTGGGCACCATGAATTGCTGCCATTTGAGACCTCCTTTTTTTAAATCTCGATGAGAATACAAGAAGGCCTTCGTTTTTTACAATAAGGAGAAAGAGGAAACGCAAATTACGCTCCCTCTATCTCTGGGCTCTACCCTTCTAGCTTGAATTTAGGTTCTTAGCCTTGGTACTGTGGTAATGCGTTTACAGCTGATTCAAATGCCGCGTAATGCTGTTGCCCAAGCTGAGCTGGATCTTGCATCCCAACTGCCTGAAGGTCATCAGATTGCTGAGCATTTGATGCGTCTATATATTGTTGAATCTCCTGTTGCATCGTCAGGTACTGCGCTAGATACTGCGCTTGATCCCCAGATGCTCCACTTGAGTCCATAGAAGCCTGTTGAGAATAGGCTGGATTTGACTGACTGCCAGAAATAGGATCCGTCATAATACACCTCACGTTCATGACTTCATCCCTCACCCTCAAACTTAATTATATATTAATTTAAATAATTTGTTAACAATCTAATATTTATTTTTAATTAATTGGTCTTCAGTAATTTATATGAATATTATTTTAATTAAAAATTAGAAAAGAGCGTTGTGAACGACTGTGTTGAAAAAATCAATTTTCGTAGACTCCCCCCCCCTCATCATCAATCGTATTAAGTTATCAGAAGCATTTGATTCAGCATTTTGCATTTAATATGACCTTCGATTTTTTGAGTTTCTATTTTCTTTGAGAAAAACCTTTCCCCATACAGTCGCTTTAATCTTGAGAAGCTTGTCTCTGCTAATGCCCTTCTTGAGTATCTTGTCAGTTTTCCCCAGATTTCTCGCGCTAGCTGATCTCCTCCCAGTCCTTTTATTTCGCGTAAGGCGTTGTTCCTTCTTGTCATAAAAGGAGATAATAGGCTGTTTTTTCTAGGCGGAATAAGGTCTTTCGCTCCTATTTGATTGATGGCCTCCCTGCATCTTTTTGTGTCGTATCCTCCATCTGCTATGACGGTCTCAACGGGTTTAGGGAGCTTCTCTATGATTTTCGGGCCTATTTTGCAGTCAGCTTCATGCCCTTTTGTGATTTCAAAGTGGATAATTTCTTGAGTGTTTTCATCAATAGCGATGTGCAATTTAACCCATTTTCTCCTCTTTGAGGCTCCATGCATTTTCACTTTCCATTCTCCCTCCCCATAGACTTTGATCCCTGTAGTATCTAACAGCACCACTTTAGGTCTTCTAGAAGAGAGCTTGGGCAAAAGAGCTTCCATGTGGGAAGCTCTTTTGCAGATCAGAGAGTAGGTCGGAAGAAAAATATCAGGTTCTATATGTGGAAGGATCGATTTGGCAAAACCCTCGAGAGTTCTATAGGTAAGGCGATATTGTATCTTTAAGACAAGAAGGAGATAGATGAGTGGAAGGGAAAACAAACGAGGTCGACCTCGTTTGTTTTCCTCTGGCTTTTCAGTTAACGCATTTGGATCGATGAAAAAAGTTATACTTCCTCTTTTTACTAAGTCTCGATTATACTTGTGCCAATTGCGTTTACGCATCTGAAGCTCCTTTATGTTTAGTGACTTAAACCATAAGGAGCTTCTCTTTTTTAAGAAATTTTTATCAAGACTTCTCTTCTGATTTTTTCAACACAGTCGTTGTGAACGCAAAAATCAGCACTATCCCTCTTACTACAAACAATTTAAAAAGAAATAATACCCTTATCATAAAGAAACCATCTTTATTTCAGTTATCCCATCAGCTTGGCACGCTTAAAGATAGTATCTTGAGCTCTTTGAGCCGCTTCAATCACGACAGGATCGAAAAAAAAGTCCATCATTGCCCGTTGCGCTTGAACATATCCTTCTTCTCCAGGAAACCCATACCTTTCCATGACTTCCATTTGAACAGGTAAAAGGACATCAAGCAAACGTTGACGACGCTCAAGCATCGATCCTTCTTGTATGTTTGACATCACTTCATCGATTTTTTGCAGAAACTCTTCTGACGTCATGGCATCGGCGATCTCGCTTGTCATTTTCTGCGCTTCTTCAAGTGAAATGGATTTCACTTCCTTGAGTCCGAAAGTTGTTTTGAAAAGATAGAGCCATTTGTCTTCATTTAGTTTTTTGAGTTCTGGATTTGTCTGCGCTTCTTTCACAAGTTTTTCATTGAATTCAGCAAGTCCCTTTTGATTGCCTGCATAACCGTACTTGCGAATGATCATGATTTGGATCGGTAAAATCACACCGAGAAACTTTTGCCATTTTTCAATGAGGGGTTCTGCTGATGCTCGAATCTTTGAGAGCTGCTCTTCTTTTTGCTTCAATAGTGCAAAAATTTCTGTTTGTGCTTGAACTAATTCGCTCATGGATACTCCTCTAGTTCTTGGTCAGAAAGCCATTTTTTTTCATTTTCTAGGACTCGAAATTGGATGTCTACCTTTTCGAGATTAATTGGGAAGGGATCGTTTTCAGCGACTGCCACATATTCAAATCCCTGAAATGCGATCCCTCTAGCAAGGCATGCTGATTCAACTGCTGTTAAGTTATGTCGTTTATCATCGATAAAAATAAGCTGCTTGGGCATTTCACCTATGACATCAAAGGCATGCATCAAAATAGCGCCTTTGTCAAAATCTGCTGCAAAAATGACTCCGCTTTTTAAAATTGCCACTCCATATTTGCCCCGATATTGGTCAAACTCCGACTCAATGTCACACTGACTTAAAGCATCAAAGCAGATCCCAAGGCTATTAAGTTCTGCTATACGCCAGTCTTCTAGTTTCTCAATACCCCCCACCTTTCCTGTTCCACAATGGGTTAAGGCAAATGCTCGCATCAAACGATTTTGGATTAGCTCCAAAACTTGAAGGACTTCTATATCGACAAGTTTGGCCTTTCTTGTAGAAAATAAGATCCCCCATAGATGCATGAGCTCTTCATGTTCCATTTTTTCATGGAGTCGATCTGCGTGCATGACGAAGGTATCCTGGTGAGCAGGATGAAAAATAGCATCTTCAGGAATGAGCAAGACATCGTCAACATCAAAGATGACCCAAGTATTAGCAGGAGCATGTTCGATTGCTTCACGAATCGGTTCCCAATGTGTCGTTTTCTCTATTTCTCCCCATATCCAAGAAAATGGAAGAAGAAATAAAAACAAAAGACTTTTAGGTTTCATCAGCTGGGTAAGCCACCTTCCAATCTTCAGGTTTTTCATTTTTTTCACCTTGATACGCATTTTTTCCATCGGGCTTAGAGTATATCATACTTTCACCTTTGAAATCATGCTGTTTCACAATGTGATGAATTCCTTCTGCAATCAGCTCGCCCCCCTTAGCATTTGGTTCAATTCCCGAGGTATAAAGCTTTTTATTAGGATCAAATGTATTCGAAAGATCGAGTACAGGAAGATTCTTTTCTTTTGCTCGCTCTAGCATCGGTTGATAGAAAACAGACAAGAGCTGATCAAATACAACCATTCCTATTTTCTTCCCCATCACGATATCTTTGGTCATGGATAGAGGAATGACCTTTTGAATGAAATAAAGAGCAATTGCCCCTGCAAAAAAACAAGCTGCTGCTACAAATGTTGTCACTTTTCCTGCTAAAAGCCAAAGGGGCATACTGAGCGCTGTCAGTGCAGCAACATGAGTTGCGATTGTTAAAACCCCAAGGACTTTCATCACGGTATAAACAAGGTAATGATCCTCATTTGCATCGGTCCGATATTGCAGCATCAGAACCGGCCGTATGTTCTTCCCCTTGATGGCTTGGATTTTATCCAAGATCTCTAAATAGCGCTCTTGAACTTTAGGGATTTCCTTTAGGAGTGCAAACGGATTGCCAAGCCGCACACGAAAATCATTTCCCCCTACACTTAGGACCACATAATGGGTCTCATCGGGACTCGCAGTGATTTTTTCCTCTAAAGTTTGCAACGGATAGACTTGATCTCCTAAGGTTGCTCCCCTTTCAGACATGTAAGCTTCCAAGCCCTTAATTCCAGTTAAAACAGCACCAACAGAGCCGCCCTCTAAAACATCCTCAGTTGTAAACCCATCATAGGCATGGTTGATCACTTGAGTCCCTCCTAAAGCTTTCAACTTTCCTTCGACAGAATCTGCAGGCTTTGAAACCCAAATGAGGTTATCTAGAGTTGAATCCCCAACTAAATGGATGATGGACATCTGCCTTCCTCATATTAAAATTTTTTTCATCAAGGATTTTAACATCTTTAATCTTTTTTTCCTCTATTCTAAAAAAACTAGATGGTGTCGGCAAATTACGGCGCTTTGGCGCAGCCGAAAATCCAATTTTTGAAGTTGTTTGAGTATAGTAGATCAAAGTGGCTGTAAAAAAGTTTTTCAACGACCTAATAGCCAAAGACGCTATATATGAGGAGAAAGGCTTTTTTCAGATGCATTTATCACAAAGCAGAGGTTAAAATAAGTGGCAACTTGGGTTATACTCAAACTACTTCAAAAGTTGGATTTTCGGCTGCGCCAAAGCGCCGTAATTTGCCGATCTTAAGTGACCTCATATTCCTAATATTGGATCACTTAAGATCGACGAATTCCGAAAGTTTTCGCGTTGCCCAAAACCAACTTTTGAAGTAGTTTGAGTATATAAAACGAACCTCATGGATACTTTGACGGAAGTTGATGTTCTAATAGTCATTTGCCAAAGGCTTGAGCTGGCAGGAATCCCCTATATGCTGACCGGATCACTTGCATCTAGCCTTTATCTTGCTCCACGTATGACTCGAGATATTGACATTGTTATCGAGCTTAATCCCTCTAGCGTCCCCTCTTTAACCCAAGTTTTCCAACACGATTGTTATGTTTCAGAAGACGCGATCCTCGAAGCAATAAAGTACGAACGCTCTTTTAATGTAATTTACCAGCCAGCCTCTTATAAAATCGATTTTATGATTCGAAAAAATGCTTCGTATCGAAAAATTGAATTCCAGAGAAGACGTCAAATAGAAATACAAAAAACTCTCATATGGATCGTTTCTACAGAAGATTTGATTATTTCTAAACTTCACTGGGCAAAAGATTCGCTCTCAGAAATGCAACTTAAAGATGTTCAAAACCTGCTCAATTGTCAGAAACTCGATGAGAAATATATGCATGAGTGGATCAAAAAACTCGACTTAGAAAAACTCTACAATATGGCAAAAAAATTATGAAGGATACCTCTCTTGAAATGGAGCAAAAATTCCGCGAGCTTCTAGCTTCTAAAACTCCTCAAGAGCGCCTACTCATGGCATGCTCAATGGGCGACTCAGCTAGATATTTAGTCACCCACTCGATTCGTGCAAAAAATCCCAATATCTCTAAAGCCGATCTCATGAAAGAATTGTTTCTCATCTATTATGGGCAAGAGTTTTCGGCTAATGAGAAAGAAAAAATCCTGAGAAGTCTTGAAGAATATCATACGAGAGATAGCTCTTAGTCATCGGACTTCGATATGGATGTCTCTAACACAAAATTGGAAGATGTCATGTCGTAAACATCATTCCAAATAGTAAGTAACCTCTGTTGGAGGATACTGATAACCTGAACTCTGGGTTTATTTTGCTTAGTCTCAGGAGAGAAAGTTCTCTTAAATGCTCGGTATTTTTGCCGATGGGAAGGGCCAAACGGTCCTTTTCGAGTCAAAAAGGCTGAGAGAAAGAGAAAAATCCCTGAGAATAAGTGAAAGAAACCCAGAGTTCAGGTTGATAGAAATCAGGCTGTTAGAAGCTAGCGACAACGCTAAAGTTTATGCGGCCGCCGGGAGCTGAAGAAAATTGAGTCGATTTTAGTCGGATCCCCCAGTAAACGGCTGCTTGAAAATAGGGAGAGATTGAGTATTCTAGTCCTGGCCCAATGCTGACAATATATTGGGTATTGTCTGCATCTTCAACTTTTTTATGACGATTGACAAATCCATAATCGACAAAGGCTAGGAGGAGAAGTGCATCTTTTGCATTAACGGTGTTGAAATTGACATTTTCGCTGCAAAGTATCTTTCCTTTGAAGAGAGAAATTAAGGGGGCTTTAAATTCTAAGTTTCCAAGAAATCCATTATCTCCATTGATTTCTCGTTCTCGATAGCCACGAACGGTATCAAAACCACCTAGTCCAAACTGCTCACTTGGAAGGAGGTTTTGATTGGCGTATTGCCCTTTGAGGCGAAGGCCAATGCGCATGCAATGAGGAAGCTGAAACTCTTTTTTCCACGAAGTGAGGAAGTAAAAGTAACGGGGAAGGGCACCTGGACTAAGAAGCTGATAGTCTTGTTTGTTTTGGTTCGTGAACCACTTTGCTGGAGAAATGAAAAGCTCAAAATTAAAGAGTCCCCATCCATCGCGTCTGGTGTCTTGGAATTGATAGCCTAAGACAAATTGAGAAAGGGTCGCTGTTTTTGCAATGATCGGTATTTCAGAAAATAAGACGTTATTGTTTGTCCGCTTATAATCGAATCCGAATGAAAAATCGTTCACGGCTTTTCCCCATGGAAACATAGGAAAGTGAAACCGGCCACTGACTTGGACGTTGATCCCGGTATTGTCCATAAAGGTTGAAAAGTCTTTTGTATGCAGCGAGGAATACCCTCCAAACCCGACGAGTGACATACGATAAGGGAGAGGGATTTCATAATAGGCGGCATGTGCGTGCATTCTCTTCAGAGGAAGTGATGTTGTAAACTGGTAAGAAAAGACGTGATCAAGTCCGAGAAAATCACCACAATAAAACCCTTCAAATTGGCGGTAATTTCCAATGGCTTTGTTACCTCGATTATCGACACCTCCATAGACACGTGCTGGTTTTTCTTCAATTGTAACGAGTTCAATATCTGTGGTGTTGGCAGCTTGGCCTGGAGTAAAAATCACGTCGGTGTTCTTAAAGGGATTGCGGTTCAAAAAGGCAAGATCAGTGTTGATTTCATTGACATCGATTTTGTCACCTGGTTTGAGCCCTACGGTATTGCGCGTAAAGCGAGCGCTCGACCAAACGTTTCCTTTTGTCTTGACTTCCCCGACGCGCGTTTCTTTGACGATGATATGAAGAATGCCGTCTGTCACATCTTGCTCGGGGACCATCACGCGAACAAGAGAGCTTCCTTTTTCTTTATAGTAGAGAATAACACGGTATTTGAGATCTTCTAAATCTTCAAGGGTGAGCTCACGCGCTAGAAATCTGCTTTGCAAGTCCTCTTCCAATCCACTTCGTGCCCAACGGGTTCCTGGAAGTTCGAGTCCGACAAATTGAATTCCTGTTTCTTTGCCGTCTTTGACGATTTTTCCTTCATCATCGACAAAAACAATGGAGTGCATTTTCCCAAAACTTTGGGACTCTTCTTCAGTCGCCGTTAAAGTAGAAATCACTACTAGAAAAAAAATAAAGACAAAACGAAATCTCATAATTAATTCAAGGAATACAAAAACATGGGGAAAAAAACAACTATTCTGAAGAGACTTCATTTCTTAATTTATCTATCGCTGATCGATAGGGACGATAGATTAGGGGTTCCGTTTCAAAACTCGTTTCAACGAGCATCAAAGGAGCATCCTCGTAGCCTAATCTATTGAGGTTCTGATTCCAGTATTCGAGGAAATACTCAACTTCCCATGCATTGATTCCTAGTCGTGGATCAAATGGAACAGGACCCGCTGCTCCACCTCCTCCTGGAGAAGGAGGAGGATAATCGACATCAAACTTGTACCAAATCACTTGACTTCCAAAAACTCCATTACCGGGGGTGTAGTTCGTTCCAAATCCGGGTCCATGGTAGGGTCCTCCACTCGAATAAGAGGTTGCATACTTGGTATCAAGACCGTTTGGCTCACCAATATCCCAGGTAGCAAGCGGTGCAAGAGATCCAAGAGAAACTTGATTCGGTGGAATAAAAATAGCAGAGGGAGGTTCTTGTGGACCTGAAGCTGCATAAATGGCTAATTTATTCGACGAAATATTAAAGTTTCCTCCATTGGTAAACGTCCCGCTTCCTGGAAGAGTCGGACTTTCTTGATCAAGGATCAGAGTTGCCACTGCATTGGGGGTATTAAGATTAAAGAGAATAGCCCCGACCTCCATATTATGATTGGCAACGGCAATCACGCTATCGCCCATGTTCACATTTCCAAAGAAATTCATGTTTGCACTCCCTGAAATTGCAAGGAGTGTCCCTGTTCCATTTGCATTGACTGTTTGAAAGTCAACACTCGAACCACCCACCTGACTAAAGTAGAGGTTGCGGTTATTCACAACATTTCCCGGACCATTATGAAGTGTCACTGCTGAAGAAAGGGCATTACTTCCATTCAAGCGGTTTTCGATCCGGATGTCTCCTGATGTTAAGTTCGTTGCTAAAACATCTCTTGAAAGTGTTTGGAATGTTGCATTTGGCCCAATTCCATTGATTCCTGTCATGGCAATGAAGTTGACGGTCCCTGTTGTTCCAGCATCGACGTTTCCAGCAACCTGTGTTATGGCACCGGCACCATTTGTCAAGTTGACGGTTTGATTCACTGCTGTTAATCCTATGCGGGTCACTCCATTAACTGTGACAGAGTTGACCATTAAGTTTCCACTTCCTGCCTGTGTGATTGTCAATGGACCTGTCACGGTTCCACCAAAATTTCCTCCAACGAGGTTATTGGTGATGTCGGTCCCTGTCATTGCAGTAAAAATACAATTGGTGGCTTGTGTTTGGGCTGTCACCCCTCCAAGAGGAGCAATAAAAGAGACTCCAACACCTTGACTGACGCCTGTTCCAGTAATTGATCCATTCGCAGCGTTATAGACAATTTCTCCATTAGAAACCCCTCCTGTTGTCAGTGCACTCACATTCCCATTTAAGGCAATACTTTGATCTGCTGCAAATGAGAGAAGACTCCCGCTACTTCTCACAATGTTTCCTCCGACACCTGCCGTGATCGAACCTGTAGGAGCTGTGATCGTGAGATTATTATAGGTATTCACGTGAGCAAAGGCTGGGTTTCCGTTCGCGTTTAAGATACAGAGATTTGGATCTCGGATACTGATTGTTCCATTTGCTGTGTTTGCTAATGGAAGAGTAATGTTTGAGCCTAGCCCCCCATTTAATGTTGAACCAGAATAGGGACTGTTATTAGCCCCGCTGACTCCTGGATTCGACGTACCTCGCGCCGCATTGATAATCAAGGTCTGCCCAGGGTTGAGAGTAAAAGGGATACTCGTTTGGACTAAGTTGTAGTCATTGGTTGCCGTTCCTTGATACATAGGATCAACAGTTTCGATATCAATGGTTCCATGAATTTGATTTGCCGCTTGGGTTAAGATGATCGCATCGGGAATGGGTGTAATATTAAAAACATCTACATCTCCACGTAAGTTGACAGTGATTGTGGGGTCTCCAGAAAAGGGCATAGCCAAATCGAGATCGAAGTTTGGCGTTGGGCCTGTTGCGTTGATCATAGGACCTTGCAAGTCTGGATCAACTCCATTGATGTAGTAATACCCTCCATGAAAGACAGTATTCCCATTATCAATAACTGGTGGGTTGGTTGTATTGAAGTCGCAATCTAGCCCTACGTACTGATCTCCCGATAAAGAGAGAGTCCCTGTGACATCGACTGTGTAATTTCCAGCAATTTCAGATGCACCTAAGTCTGTATTCACACTATTCACAAGATGAACTGTTCCCAAAGTTGTGGCTCGAGAAGTTACTACATTTAAATTCCCATCAATTTGCAAGCTGCTCGCACCATCTTGGTTAACAAGACCACCTGCTTCGAGGTAAAAATGGCCACCATTTTGCGTCGAAATATTGCGAAGGGTGATCCCTGATGCTTCAGAAATCACAATATCTCCTGTTACAGTAGAAGCGGTTAAAAAGTTCGTCACTGTCGCAATGTCTGTGCTACTACCTGGGCTAGGAACCCCTGAACCTATACCTGTATTTGCCTGTAAAATAACCTCATTCGACACAAAATTCGGTAAGAAAAGAGTTGTCGTTGTATCGGCAATTTTTCCGTTTGTTGCAGTGGCTGTAATCATTCCTGATGTCCCTGTGTTCACTTCTGCAACATTCAAATCATTGTCTGCAAATAAAGTGATATTTCCACCTTGGGTGATGATTTTTGCAGCGCCATTCATTGAGATGTTGCCACTGGTCGCTGTTTCCGAGACTGTTCCAGCCACCCCGCTCGAAACTGTAACCGTTCCATTCACCCCATGAGTGATTCCGGTATTCCCCATCACAGAAATGCTACCTGTATTTGATGTCACAGTCTGGTTAAGTGCCACAGCCCCTGTATTTGCATCTAAATTGATGGTTCCGGCATTCCCAGCTACAACAGGACTTGTCACGGTTAGATTTCCATTAGCAGTTTGGATATCGATGTTACCGCTATTTGTTTGAGCACTATTAGCGCCCCCATTCCAATTTGTGAGCTGCAATCCACCTGCTGTATCAGAAAGATAAATATCACCTGTTCCAGTCACTCTTCCCTGGAATTGACTAACGGTGCTTTGTAAGATATTGCCACTTGCTCCGATTCCTGATGAGGCTAGAGCATACCCTTTACTTCCAATTAGGTTGACCACCGGGCCGGCTACTCGTGAAATATTTCCACTTGTTGCATTGAGGAAAATATCGCCTGTTGATGCATTGACCTGCGACACTGCAATGCTATTGCCTGCGCTAAGAGTTGCAGCCCCCCCTTGTGTCGAAATCAAAGAGGCTCCATCCATTGTGACATTGCCAGTCGTCGCTGTCTCTGTCACTGTTCCACCTGCCCCACTCGTCACAGAGACGTTCCCAGCAGCTTGGTGTGTAATGTTCGTGCTTCCGGTAATTGTAATACCGCCTGTGTTCGTGCTCACAGACTGGCTAAGCACCACATCAGCACCATTTGCGTTCAAATTGATGGTTCCGGTTCCTCCTGCAATAACGGGATCTACCACTGTCAAGGTCCCAGCACCATTTTGGATGTCAATCACGCCGTCATTTGTTTGGACGCTATTTCCCACAATGTTCCAATCTGTGAGTTGTAATCCACCGGCTGTGTCAAAGAGATAAACATCTCCTGTTCCGGTCACATCTGCTTGGAATTCACTAAGAGTACTCTGTAAGATGTTCCCACTCGCTCCGATTCCTGTTTGCGCAATTGCATACCCTTTTTCTCCAATCAGATTGACGACAGGTCCTGCCACACGTGAAATGTTTCCTCCGGTAGCAGTGAGGAAAATGTTTCCTGCTGCTGCATTCACAGCAGAAACAGCTATGCTGTCTCCAGCAGTCAGTGTTGCACTTCCACCTTGCGTGGTAATTGTGGATGCCCCATCCATTGTGACATTGCCAGTCGTCGCTGTCTCTGTTACTGTTCCGCCAACACCACTTGTTACAGTGACATTTCCCCCCACTTGATGTGTCACATTTGCATTTCCCATAATCGTGATACTACCGGTGTTGGTGGTCACTGTAGCACCTAAAATCACACTGCTTGCATTCGCATCTAAATTGATGGTTCCAGTTCCTCCTGCTACAACAGGGGCTAATGCTGTGAGATTTCCTGTAATGGTTTGGATGTCAATAAGCCCGCTATTTGTCTCTGCGCTATTTCCCACTAGATTCCATTGTGTCAGCTGAAGTCCACCAGCTGTATCGGAAAGATAAATGTCTCCTGTTCCAGTCACCCTTCCTTGGAACTGACTGAGAGTACTTAAAATAGGTGTTCCAAGAGTCCCAATTCCAATTGCAGCAGAGCAATATCCATTTCCTCCAATGAGATTAGATGTTGGGCCTACTACTCTCGCAATATTACCTGTAGTGGCAGTGACAAAAATGTTTCCTCCACTTGTCGTGACTTGCGCAAGCTGAACACTATTTGAGGAAGATAATGTTGCGATTCCACCAGCTGTTGTATAAACGGTTCCGTTTACCATGGTCAGATTACCTGCACTGGCATTCACACTAATGGTCCCCGTTCCAGTTGTTGTGAGATCTCCATCTGCCGAATGAATAATAGCTCCAGTTGCCGCAAGTTGAATCGGACCGTTTGTTGCTGTTACACCTTGATGGACTAAGAGTGTTCCTCCAAACGGTGTTGCTACTTTAATCCCATTCACTCCTGAAGAAGCCAAACCTGATCGCACTAAACCGTCAACAACAACACTGTCAATGATAATGTTTCCCACGACAGAATTTGCGATATCGATCGCACCTGCTGTGCTATCCCCTCCAATAGATGTTGCTCCTCCACCCAATTCTAAAAAGACATTTGATTGTGCGGTAAATGCAACATTTGTTCCTGCGTTCAGCTGAAGATCTTGAGCTCCTGTTCCTATCCCTCCACCAACAGCGCTCACCTTGATGTTTGTCGCTTGAGTCAGAGCACTTCCTTGAACCGTTCCACTTGTCGAAGTGTAGCTTACATTTCCATTGAGAGCTCCAAGAACAGTTAAGTTACTGATAGCTTGACTTACAGTAATATTCCCTTGGGCATTGAGTCTTAAGTTGGTTCCTGCTGCTCGAACGGTCTGACTATCAGCCCCGTTTGACACCCCACCTGCTTGAGAAGTGATTTGAAGATCCCCATAGGTATTTACATATTGAAGGGTGAGATCAGGTCCGGTTTCAAGTGTCGCGTTATAAGGATCACGAATCGAAACCCAATCTAGAAACTGATTATTTGGACCTATATTGGTGAGTGTAACGTTTGATCCATTTCCTCCATTCAATGCTGAGCTATCAAAAGGACTACTATTCGGATTGACAATTCCAGGAGTAAAATTCGTTCCTTTTGCGGCATTAATGGTCAGCTTTTGCGCAGGCTGCAAAGCAATTGCTGCAGTATTTATCAAGTTGTAGTCTTGAGAATTGAATTGCAAATCTGGGTCGACAGTATTGAGAGTGAGAGTGTTTATAATGCTATTATTCGTCCCATTAATAATAATGGCATCTGCAGCTTGAGGATTGTTTGCTGAATAATTTCCACCACGCAAGTTAACAGTGATGTCGCCTGTTGTCGCTAAAGAAACTGTGCTCAGGTCAAAGTTAGGCCCTCCCCCGCTTGCATTGACAAGGTTATATCCACCAACAGGAGGTGGTGTCGTTTCTGTTCCCCCAACTTTCACTTCAAACCCATTGAGATCATAAGCACCTGCAACTACGGTGTAGTCAATCCCAACTTTAGAATTACCACCTAATGTGAGGGTATTGCCTCCAATGTTGATGTCTAGATTACCTGCAACAATCGAGCCATTTAATGTGAGATTTCCTCCATTTCGAACATCTGCTTTTCCAATCGTTCCACTGCGCGTTGTAAATTTTGCATTGCTGACTTGTAAGAGTGGGTTCCCTGCAATTTGCTGGATGACGTCATTCGCGTTGATGTCGAGAGTTCCATTATTAAGTGAGATAGCTCCCAAATTAAGCGCCGATTGTTCAAAAATCACAACACCACCAGCTCCCCCAACAGTTGCGATGAGCGTTCCAATATTCGTCCCAATCGCCGTAGGATCAACTGAAAGTCCCGATCCAACCCCTGTTTGGGCTGTCAAAGTTGCCTGATCTCCAGTAAGAATCGGAGGAGTATTTGCTCCCGAATTATTCACGATGGCGCCTGTTGTTGCTGTCAAGTTGAGTGTTCCCACTCCTCCTGCAACGACAGGATTTGTAATAATTAAGTTTCCTGTTTGTACTTCGACCTGGATCAGACCATTCGTTGTTTGAACACTATTGCCAGGGATATTCCAATCGGTCAAGTTGATCCCATTAGTTTCTTGTAAGGTTATGGGGCCTACCCCAGTGACATTTGCTTGGAAATCTGTCAGTGTACTGCGGATGGGTGTCGCAGAGATCCCTATTCCTGTTGCAGAAGCGCAATATCCTCTTCCCCCAATTAAATTGACTCCAGCGCCAACGCGTGTAATGGTCCCTCCAGTTGCTTCGATCTTGAGATCCCCTGCTAACACATTTACATTCGAAACAATAACATTTGTTCCTGCTGTTAAATTGGCCGCTCCCCCCTGCGTCACAACCATCGACGCTCCATTCATTGTGATATCGCCAGTTGTCGCTGTTTCAGTGACTGTCCCTCCTATTCCACTTGAAACAGTGACAATTCCACTTGCTCCATGTGTCACATTTGTATTTCCAGTAATGGTGATGCTACCTGTGCTTGATGTCACAGTCTGGTTAAGTGCCACAGCCCCTGTATTTGCATCTAAATTGATGGTCCCCGCATTCCCAGCTACAACAGGATTTGTCACGGTTAAGGCACCAGCTGCAGTTTGGATATCAATGTTACCGCTATTTGTTTCAGCACTATTGATGCCCCCATTCCAATTTGTGAGCTGCAATCCACCTGCTGTATCGGAAAGGTAGATATCTCCAGGTAATGCAACTCTTCCTTGGAATTGATTAAGGGTGCTTTGTAAGATATTGCCACTTGCTCCGATCCCTGACGAGGCTAGAGCATATCCTCTTCCCCCTATCAAGTTAGTCGGGGGACCGGTAATTCTAACAATGCTTCCTGTTGTCGAATTAAGAAAGATGTCTCCAGTCCCAACATTGATTTGTGAGACTTCGATATTGACATGAGCGTTCAGCGATGCGTTCCCATTACCTGTTGTATATATTGTATTAGGATCCATGTTAATAGCTCCGCTCGTTGCATTGACAACGATTGCATTCACCCCAATAGTTGTAAGATCTCCATTCGCTCCATGAGTCACTCCTCCACTTGCTGTCAGCTGGATAGGGCCATTATTGCCTGTCACAGCTTGATTCACCAATATGTCACCAGCAATTGTGACGACTTGAGTTCCGCTCGCACCAGCTGATGTCAGACCCATTCGAGACAACCCATCAATCGTGAGATTTCCAACGGTCAGATTTCCACCACTAGATGTCTCAATATCTATCGCTCCGGTAGTACTATCTCCCGCCATAGTTACTGCACCATTTAAGTTAAGAAAGACATCGTTTGCTGCCGTAAAAACCAGCTGTCCCGTATCGAATGTGAGGTCCTGTCCTCCAGTCCCAATTCCTCCAGCAACAGAAGAGATCTTAACTTGAGAGGCTCGACCTAATGCGGGGCCTGTAATGGATCCTGCCGTTGAGGTGTAACTTAAGATTCCATTCAAAGCTCCAGGAATAGTCAAGTTACTGACAGTTCCACCGATGGTGAGATTCCCATTGCTTTCGAGGCTCAGCTTCGATCCCGCTGAGCGCATTGTTTCTCCTGTTGCACCGGTCATGATCGCACCAGAGCTCGTCTTGATCGTTGTATCGCCATATGTGTTAACATATTCTGTTAACAGGTTGGGGCCCGCTTCAAATGTCGTCGTATAGGAATCCCGAATAGAAACCCACCCCTGAAACGTGTTGGCAGGAGCATGATTGACGATGTTAACAATTGACCCATTTCCAAGGTTGAGGCTCGAATTGTCATAAGGGCTACTTTTAGGATTGACAACCCCAGGGGTAAAGTTCGCTCCTTTTGCCGCATTCACAATAAAATTCTGCATCGCCCCCAAAGAAATCGGTAGAGTGTTCTTTAAGTTGTAATCTTTTGCAGAGAATGAAAGGTTCGGGTTAACTGTTGTAAGAGTTAAGCTGTTGGAAATCGAGTTATTTGTACTATTGATGAGAATTGCATTGGCAGGTTGAGGATTAGTTGCAGAATAAAAACCTCCTCGCAAATTGACAATGATGTTCCCTGTAGGTGCTAGTGTGACTGAGCTTAAATCAAAGTCATCTAACACGCCACTTGCAGTGACAACATTGACTCCTGCTGTTGGGGGAGTCGTTGACGTTCCTCCTACATTGACTGTAAATCCGCTTAGATTATAGGTTCCAGCTGTGACAGTGTAATTGATTCCAACATCGGTATTTCCGTTGAGTCCGAAAGTATTTGCCCCAACATCAACGAAGAGACTTCCTGCAACAAGTGAGGCATTGAGTAACAAGTTAACGCTATTTTTTACGTCAGCAGTCCCTATATTGAGAGCTCTAGTTGTAAAAAGGGCGTCAGTCGCAGCTAACGTGGGATTCCCTGCCACTTGCTGAATGAGACCATTCGCATTGATATCAACAGTTCCATTCGGAGCGCTGATATTTCCTAAATTGAGACCACTTTGTTCATAAATGATAAGGCCACCTGATCCCCCTGTCACCGTGCCAATTAACGTTGTGAGATCTGTTCCAATTGCTGTAGAACTCGTCGAAGTTCCCGAGCCCGCTCCTAAAGCCGAGGTGAGCGTTCCTTGATTTCCGATTAAGATCGCTGGGGAATTAGCTCCTGAATTATTTGAAATGGTTCCTGTAGTGGCCGTAACACTGATATTTCCAGCTCCCACATTTATCTGAGTCAGCAGAGCAGAATTGGAAGCAAGAAGGGTTGCGTTCCCCCCTGCTGTTGTAAAACTAATCCCTGAGTTCATTGTGATATTGCCAGCAGTTGCTGTAACATTAATGACCCCTGTACCTCCTGTTGTTAAATGTCCACTTCCAACATGGGTAACACTACTTCCTAAAATGACGAGGTTCCCTGAGGTGGAACTGACATCTTCAAGAACAGTGATCGCACCAGGAGCATTCAAATTCACCATTCCCGATCCACCTGCAACCACATCATTCGAAACAATGATGCCTCCTAGAGTTGTTGCAATCGCAATCGATCCATTACTTGCTGTCTGAACGGCATTTCCTGGAATATTCCAAGCGATGAGATTGAGAGCTTGAGAGTTAG
Organism: Simkania negevensis Z; assembly: GCF_000237205.1. Taxonomy (GTDB): domain Bacteria; phylum Chlamydiota; class Chlamydiia; order Chlamydiales; family Simkaniaceae; genus Simkania; species Simkania negevensis. Next base: position 2,182,182 of record NC_015713.1, read on the forward strand.
TAATTGTAATAGATTCATTGCCTAAAACAGAAGTTGATGTGACACCTTGAAATTGATTCAAAGTCGTAGGGAGATTCCCCGTCTCACCAGAAGTAATATATGCACGGTTTCCAATCAAGTCGACTAAAGCCACAGAGTTATCACTGACCTGTCCTCCTGCACTGATGAAAATATCTCCTGTGTTGGTGACATTGACAACTCCTAAACGAACGTGATCTGTAGCCGTCAAATTGGCCGTTCCTCCACCTGTTGTCACAGTGCCCGAATCGGCTAATAGAATATTTCCACCGTTTGCCGTCAAGCTTGCAGAACCTAATGTTGTTGTGATCGAGCTCGTCAAACCTGAGCTAAAAAGAACTGCCCCAGCACTTGTCAGTGAGAAAGTCCCTTGCTGCGTATTATAGGTATTGGCTGCAACTCCTGAATCAGTGAAATTCCCCGCAAGCGTCGTTAACGTCATTGTCCCCAATCCCGTTGTTGCAAGAGAAGATCCGCCTGCTACGGCTATCCCGGCAGGAGATCCCGAGGTATCTTGCCCAGTTCCTGTCAGTTGAATATTTCCCCCTGTTGCGCTGATCGATGCCCCATTTAAAGAAATCCCCTGGCTTAAAGCTGCCCCAGTATTTCCCGTTCCAGTCAATGTGATATTACCCGAAGTAGAGCTCACCGTTCCCGAAGTGACAAGTACACCAGGTGACGTTGCCGCAGAGCCATTGTTTGTTCCCTGGATCATAATGGTCCCTGATCCAGGAGTTGTGACCGTCCCCCCGATCTCAACTCCAGGACTCCCTGCTGTAGCAGAACTCACTCCCGTAATTGAGATGTTTCCAGATCCTGCAACTTGAGCGGTGATTCCCGCAGCTAGTAACACACCGCGAGAGTTGGTTCCTTGAGAGCTCGTTCCATTTAGGACCAATCCACCCGGAGAAGTGACAGTTCCAGTTGTGATAAGTTCTACACCATGGTTAAGGGTTGTTCCATTTCCTCCGACTCCGATGATCGAAACAACACCACTTGTCGAAGCTAGAGTTCCCCCATTTTCAATAAAAGCCCCAACATTATGAGCCCCTCCAGCCCCACTATTGCTCGTCCCACTAACAGTCAAGCTCCCACTGTTTGTCATCACTTTGGAGTTTGCACCTGTTAAATAGACCCCATAATTATTTCCACTTCCTGATCCAGATGTTCCCGTAATCGAAGCAATCCCAGAGCCTCCTAGATTAACCTGAGATCCACTTTGGACAATCACCCCATAACCATTATTTCCTGTGCCCCCATTCCCACTAAAAGTGACATTTCCTCCAGTCGTTGTCAACATAGCGCCAGATGTCAGATCGATTCCCGCATTACTAGAACCTCCTACACTATTATTTGTTCCCGTAATACTGACCGCTCCACTCGTCGCAGCGATCGTGCCAGTTGCTGCACCATCTACTAACACACCGCGACTGCTTGTCCCCGTTGTCGTTCCTACTATTGTTACACTGCCAGTTCCTGAAGAATTGACTGCGCCTGCAACTTGCACAGCGTGAGAACCAGTTCCTGTCCCTGTTGAATTCCCCGTAATTGAAATCGCCCCCACCCCACTTGTTAGCGCCGTTACCCCATTGGAAATCAAAACTCCCACAGAACTATTGCCAGCTGAACTTGTTCCGTTTAAGACCAATCCAGCTGGAGAAGTCACAGCCCCAGTTGTGACAAGTTCCACACCATGGTTCAGAGATGTTCCATTTCCTCCCGTTCCTTTAACCGTCACAATGCCGCTTGTCGAAGCTAGAGTTCCCCCACTTTCAATAAATACCCCAACATTATGCGCCCCTCCCGCACCTGAGCCCCCGGTTCCGATTAAAGAAGCAGCTCCACTTGCCGAAGTCACTGAACTGCCCGCACCAGTAAGGTAGACGCCATAAGTGTTTCCACTTCCTGTTCCCGCCGTTCCTGTAAGAGAAATAAGACCCGATCCTGATGCTATAACATCAGCCCCATTATGGATAAAGACTCCATAACCATCATTACCTGCTCCACCTTGCCCCATAAAGGTGATACTTCCACTTCCAGAAGACGTGACAGCAAGCCCCTGAGTGAGATGGATGCCAGAATTCACGGTCGTTCCAGTACTTGAACCTGTTCCATTAATGGTAATATTACCTGTTCCAGTTGACCGAACATAAGAGCCCAAGTCACCAGCTGTTCCTAATAAGAAGCCCTCATTATTAATCGTCGTTCCTTTACCTGTTCCATTAATCACTAAATTTCCATTGTTCACTGAAACGAAAGAGGGGCCTCCCCCACCTGAAGAAGTGACTTTTACACCACGAGCTTCACTGGTTCCAACCCCGCTTCCCATGCCGGTTAATGTCACAGCTCCTACACCTGTTGATTGAACTCCTCCATTGAGTTGAAGCTCAATCCCTGTACATTCATTTCCCGTTCCGTTCGAGGTCCCGCTTAAGTTAATCACCCCGTCAACAGACGTCACTCTTCCTCCCAATCGGATATCAATTCCATCACTTGTTCCCGCAGCACCTGAAACAGTTCCAGTCATACTAAGAGGTCCCATACTTGTTGTGCTAACCGATCCTTCCACCACAATCGCGTCAGAAATTCCAGCTCCAGTCGTTCCAGCAACACAATTAATTCCACCTACAGAAGAGACATTTCCTTGAAAATAAATTCCATGACTTGCATTCCCTGCTGTGTTCCCAGTGATTGAAACACTGCCGGTTCCCGTATTGGTGACACTTCCAATAATGTGTACACCATGTGTTGACGTCCCTGCCCCAGTAGCATTTCCAGTGATGGAAATTGCCCCTGTCCCTGATGACAAAGCCGCTGATCCAGCAGGAACTAATACCCCAGTCGAATTATTTCCATTTGAACTTGTCCCGATTAACGTCACGCCTCCAGAGGATGTCACGTTTCCTGTTGGGCTTAAAGCAACACCATGATTGTTTGTTCCCCCCGTTCCCCCAACTCCAGTGACTGTAATCAAGCCACCAGCTGAGCTGGTCGTAGGGCCATGTAAGTTAACTCCAGCAGAATTTCCCGTCGCAGATGTCGAACCTGTCCCATTAAACGTGATCGTACCCGCACCCGTTGCAGAAATTGTTCCCCCTACATCAATTCCATGACATCCTGTCCCTCCTCCACGTGATAGACCGGTCAGCAAGATCGGCCCAGAGCTACTCATGAGGGTTCCAGCCACATTAATTCCATTAAGGTTAGAACCAGCAGATAAAGTCGAAGTTCCATTCAAAGTAATGGGGCCACTCGTTGTAATGAGGCTCCCGCTAATGTCAATCCCCACATTATTTCCGGTTCCATTTCCCTGTGCTACAAAATTGAAGCCTCCTCCATTATTAGCCTGAAGCGTCGTCCCACCTGTGACGGTGATTTTCCGATAGGCTGTTGCAGAAAGAATTCCTGTCCCATTCCAGCTAAAGCTCGCTTCAAAATCAATATTACCATTCGTCCCTCCAGCACCTGTCGAATCAATCAAGACATTCGTCCCTCCAGCAAGTATCCCTGTAAAATCATTGGGATTTAAGTTTGCAGTGCTAGGAGGAGCCGTTGGCTTATAGGTATTAGGACCACCCTGAGGAAACGGTGGGTTTGATGCGACAAATCGCACCCGAATTCTGGGAGGATCAAGAAGGAGCTTCCCATTTGCACCATTTAAAGAAGAGGCATTGACAGGACCCTTAAAGATATAATCGTTACTTTTTGCTGAAACTTCAACAAGCCCCCCATCGCCCACTTCGCCCAAAGCTGCAGCAGAAATGTCTCCATAATAATGAGCCGCTTCATCCCCCCACACGATGACCTTTCCACCATCCCCATGATGTCCATCCGCTCGAATCTTTGCACCTTTATCTATATAGGTCGCTCGTGCATTAGATATTTCTGGATTATCCCCCCTATAATCTCCCCCAATTAAGACCTCTCCCCCAATACGACCTGATACATCTATAGCTGCCCCTTCCGTAAGATGAACCTCGGTCCCTAAAGCGTGAACCACCCCAGATTCAGCTTGAATCATCCCTGCAACTTCTGTTTTACCCGAGTCTGCAACTAGAAGAACCCGCCCACTGCGGTGCGCGATACCTGTCGCTTCGATCTCTCCTCCATGTCGAATCGCTAAAGCAAACGGATTACCCCTTGCTTTAATTTCTACTTCTGCAGCCCGAATCACTCCATCATTTGAAGCCCCAACCTCAGAAGAATCAATTTCCTTTCGAATAAAAAGACGCTCCTCTCCTTCCATCGCAAGAAAAACTTCCGCACCTCCACCCAAACCAGCAACGCCCCCGTCCGCATGAATCGTTCCTTCATTCGAAACGTGATAACCAATCAGAAAAACATCTCCACCTTTCGCATGAATCGTTCCAAGATTGATAACACTTCCTTTGCCATCCCCCTTAAAGAGAAAGTCGCCTCCTTTTAAAAACTGATCGTTTGAAAGATCAAGAGAAGATGCCACAAAACCTGCGGTATCAATCACACCTTCTTTCCCAATGAGAATGCCGTTTTGGTTGAGAAGAAAAACATACCCATTTGATGTGAGTAATCCATTGATCAGACTTTTTTCCGAACCGATCACCCGATTCAGAACAGCTGAAGCGCTTGAATTTTGACAAAACCGGACAATCTCCCCCGCATCGATCGAAAAGCTGTCCCAATGAATAATTGTCTTGTTTCGTGAATAAATTTCCATTTCATTCGCGTTGGACTGAAACGTTGCATGCCCGTGAACCGGTGTTCCATTTTTTGGACCTGCAAAAAGACTTACTCCCCCTAACAGAAATAGGCCTATAGCAAGAGACAATTTACCCATAACTGAAGCAATGCCATAAAAAAAATTTCAAAGCAAGTCCTATTAGACACAAAATCTCCCCCCACTTTAAACTTTGACCCATGATAGAAATCCAGCGCAAACCAGACTTATCTATAGGATGCCTGAAGCTTTGGATTCATGAACGTGAATTCCTAGATTCAGATGATTATTGGGATGGAAATTGGCTAGCAGCAACAGCCCACTATATAACGGCTTCATCATCTGTCAAAATCTCAGGTCCCTTTATCCATCTTTCAGATCTAGCCAATCTTAAAGATAGCTTTCAGAAACTAAGCGCGAACTTGTCAGGAACATTGCAGGTCGAATTCATGGAGCCCCACCTTAGTTTTGAATTTGACATGAGCTATTTAGGGCAATGCATAGTTGTTATCTCTATGATATCTTACAATATGGAAGAAGAGCACCGTTTCAGCTGCCAACTCGATCAATCTTACTTCCCCACCATCATTGAGGAACTCAAACGCATCGAAACAACCCACCCTTTTAAAGGAGTGTAAGAGATGACAGCGCCCACCCTTGAAACCAAACGTTTACTTCTCCGCCACTGGAAAAGTGAAGATCTTCCACTCTTTGCCAAAATGAACTCTGATTCTCAAGTCATGGAATACTTTCCCCAAAAGCTCAACTCTGAAGAAAGTGACCAACTTGCCAAAAGGATAGAACAAGAGCTCGAAGAAAAAGAATTCGGACTATGGGCAGTGGAAGTCAAAAACAAAATACCTTTTATCGGCTTTGTTGGTCTCCACATCCAAAATTTTGAGGCACACTTCACCCCCTGCATCGAAATCGGATGGAGACTCGCTCATCCTTATTGGAGAAAAGGATACGCCTACGAAGCTGCCACAAAAGTTCTTTCCTATGCCTTTGAAACCTTAAAGCTTGAAGAAATCGTCGCCTTCACCCTCCCTTCCAACACCCCTTCTCGTAAGCTTATGGAAAAGCTTGGCATGACATACGACCCAAAAGACGATTTCGAAAACTCAAAACTTCCCGAAGGGCACCCCATGCGCCCCCACGTCCTTTACCGATTAAAAAAATGCTAAACTTGCGTATCATTTTCACTCTGACCCTCAACGGCTTCATTTTCATGCAACTTTTTATTTAAATTGATGAAAATCCACCTAGTTTTATTATGAAACTTCGGGCATAATTCTTCGAAAAAATGGCAGAAATATGATTGAAGTCTCCTTTCTTACAAGCCTCTACCGTCCTCTCCCAAGCGACCCTTTAAATCACCCTTGCGAATCATTGAAAACTCTTTTTTTTAACCATGCTGAGCTTACCTGGTCGGTAAGTATGACACATGGCCTAAAGCTAAAGTCACAGGCAGAACCTATATTTTGGAGCAAGTATTCTATCACACAACTGTTTAACTGGACCACACTTGGTCTACTGCTAGCTATCCAAACAAAGCTTACGCTCTTTGCTTTAGGAGTATTACTCACAGGAAAATTATACCATTACTCAACAGTCATCAATTCTCCTTCAACAAGCATCCCTCTCAAAAAAACTGAGCCTCCTATTCACTCCTCACTCCCACCAGAAATCGAGCCTTCACTACCAGAACTCTTTGACTTTTTGTTTAAAAATCTACTGACAAAGGAAACTCTTCCAACAATTGCAACCCTTGGGTCAAAATTAGATGAAATCAACAAATTCTTAGACACTTTCAATACAAAATATTCTTCTCAACTCAAAGCCATTGGGTCATTCCACTCAAACATCCCAAATGATCCTTGGCAAACCATCAAAATCATCGACCTCGGTGTGAAAGAAGAAGGCAAAGAATCCCCATTTCTCACAAAGCTTCATCACATGCTAACAAATGAATTCGGTATTCTTTCTAATGGAGGAAATTCTGGAGTCCAATCGATTTCAAAAGACACTCCTAAAAAAGTCCCTTGTTCCTTCCGGCAAACCTCAGGAACATTCATGTACCCACAACTCCAAATTTCTCGTATTGATATAGAAAAAATTCTGGGCTCATTTAAGACCACAGAAGAGTATGTCGCGCAACTCAAAAAAGCCTACGGAAGTTAAGACTCCATTCCTAAACGAACCAATCTCACCCGACTCTCTAAATCTCCTTCGACTTCCAAAACCTTGATTTTTCCCAAAATACCCAATGAATCATCTAAAATAAGCTCTTCCATTTTTTCATTAGCTTTTTTTCTAAACTTCTCATTTTCAGAGGAAGGAACAGAAATTCTATCGGGAGATTCTATCGGTAGAAAAACAATCAAATCTAAAAAAGCTAGAGCCTCTTCCATTTCTTCAATCCAAGACACCACATCCACTTTTTTAGAGATCACCATAGCATAAGCCAAAAAATCTAACGGGCACCGGTCCAAAAGAACATTCGGCCCACTTTCTTCAATCAAATCAAGACAGTACCAAAATTGCTCTTCAAAATCTGCAACCACTGGTGGATCTGAAAAAATATACCCTTCTTGCTCAAGCAAGAAATAAGGTTCGTCCATCGCAACATACCCCTTCAACTCTTTCTCTAAAGCTTCCACCAAAGTTGACTTCCCCGAATGATGTGTTCCTGAAACTGCAATTCTCATCTAGCCCTTCCTTCAAATTCTTGAGAAAACTTCGTCATAAATCGACTGAGATGAGGGTCCATGTGGCTTTGCGGAATCCTGTCGTAAGAAAACCATTTAATCTCATGAAATTCATCTCGATCAAATGCATACTCATGCTGCGCATTGCCCTGCACAAGATACCACATGGAAACATCCGTATGAGGGCTACTCTCATTCACTGTTTGAGCAACGGTTAGAAAAAAAGGATCTTCTTGAAGCAATTGAGCTTCAACAGACAACTCTTCCAACATTTCCCTCTCCACCGTTTCTCGAGGATGTTCATTCCATTCGACATGTCCACCTGGAGGGAGCCATAAGTTTGCCTTTTTATGATGTACAAGGAGAATTTTCCCTAGGTCTAAGTCTACCGGCACAAAGTAAGAAACAAGATGGACAGGAGGAGTTGCAGGTTTTTCGCGTCTAAAAATTTCCACTCCAGACTTCAACCATTGCAAAGTAAAAACTTGATCGGACCGTTCCATCTGATCTCCCGGACGTAATCGATCAATCATTTGTATCATTTCAGCACTCAGTTCCATATCCTTCCTTAACCGTCTGATAAATTCGGACCCGTTTTAAAAAACGAGACATTTTTAGCCACAATTGAATCGATTTGAACTTCTATCATGACATCCAACGGCCTCACTACCTGTTTCACAAACCATTCATTCCACATAGCTTTATCCTTCCCCAAATATTTCCCAACAAAGCGCTCAAGCCTCTTGGGACAAACTTGATACAAAATCGCTTTCCCTCTCACACCAACATGCAACAATTTTCCCATATCTAGGCCAAAATCCACAACAGATAAGGCGCATCTCGGCTCTTTTTTTAGCCGCTGAACAAAACTATCCCCAGTTAACCCAAATAACCAAACTCTCTCTTCTTCATATAGAAACCAAAGTGGAGAACTCCTCGGGCCTTCATTACTAAACGAAGCCAGATGAATCATCAAAGGCTGATCTAACACAATTTGAGGATCAAAATCTCTTCCCATCGCTTTTCTCTTATCGCCTGATATTAACGATTCTTCCCTGATTGATTGCTTGAAGGAAGGAAGGACAAATTTTTACTAGAGACTTCTCTGATCCTCCACCTGTATAAATCACATCCTTTTCTAAAACTTTCGGATCAATTAAAAAAATTGCCGAAAAGCCAAAAGAAGGTGTTCCTCCGCAAGGATAGCCCGTTTTCTTCAAAATCTCTTCAGGAGTTGCAAGGCGTGGTCGATCAATACCTAAAACTTTTCCCACCTTCTTACTACTCGCATTACCTTCTCCCCCAACAATTGCCACAATCAATTGATCATCTGAAGTCATCATACAAACATTTTTTACAAAATCACTTGAGTTACCATTAACAGCTTCCGCCGCCTGTGCAATTGAATGACAAGAAACTTCAAATGAAAGATGACTTCCTTTTACCTGATGCTCATTCATGTACTGTTTTAACTTTTCTTCATAATCCAACATTCAATCCTCCTCTTCAGAATCTGAAATGAGATTTATACTCAAACTACTTCAAAACCAACTTTTGAAGTAGTTTGAGTATAAACACAAAAAAGGGGCATCTTATGAAGGCAAATGATAAAAAACAAGTTATAATCTTAGGATTGGGAAACTGCCTTGAATTTTTGTCCTCTCATAAAGGCAAATCCTTTAGGATCCAAATTATAAACAGAAATCAAAAAGCTGCTGCCATGTTGATTAGAAAACTCTTGCCATTACTTTTTTGCATCTCCACCTTTTGTTCTGAGCCCACCGGAACTTACGGCCCTTGTAAAAAAGCGGGATCAGATGCCACCCCAATAAAAGTCATTGAAGAACAAATCACCGTAAATGGACAGACCTCAAAAGTTTTCGGAATTGAACCTAACGTTATCTATAAAACAGAAGGAGGATGTTTCAATACCGTCGTTGAAAACCAAACCTCTGTTCCCACCACTCTTCATTGGCACGGCCTCATCGTCCCTGTAAAAGAAGATGGTGTTGCCTATGTCACGCAACCTCCGATCCCTCCTGGAAAGTCGCAACCTTACAACTTTGAAGTCGTTCAAGCAGGAACCTTCTGGACCCATTCGCACTATGGACTCCAAGAGCAAAAGCTCATGGCTGCCCCTCTCATTCTTCTCTCTAATGAAAAAGAGCGTTACAAAAACATTATCCTCTTTTTTGAAGCGTTCTCTTTCAAAAGTATCGATACCATTTGGCAGGACTTGCGAAAAGAGTTTGTAGAGATGGCTGCAATAAAAGGGGCCAACTGGGCTCCCTCACTCAATGAAAAGATGAGTCCATTTGGAGCTGAAGACCTGAATGATGTAGACTTTGATGCTTTTCTCACCAATAGAAAAACCTTAGATAATCCCCCAATTTATATAGTCAATCCAGGAGAAACTGTTCGCTTAAGACTGATCAACGGCTCAGTTGGAAATGGATTCCATATCTCACTTGGAGATCTCAAAAGCGAAGTCATTGCTGTTGATGGAAGTGACATCGAGCCCATTCATCATAACCATTTTCCTCTCGCGACTGCGCAAAGAGTTGACGTCCTCGTCACCATCCCTGAAATAGAAGGAGCGTTTCCCATTCTAGCTCAAGGCCAGGGAACAAACATGGTGACAGGAGCTATTCTAAAAACACCGAATGCAGAAGCTCCTAAACTCTCTACTACAACTAAAACAACTGTTGGCTCCATTTCCAATTCCTTTGAAAAAGAGCTTCATGCGAAAAACCCTCTTCCTCCAAAAAAACCCGATCGCAGCCTCAATATCAAATTGCAAGGAAACATGAAATACTACGTATGGGCTATCAATGACCATGTGTGGCCCAATGATCAACCGTTATTTGTGAAAGAAGGAGAACGAGTGGAGCTTGTTTTCATCAATGAATCCTCGATGGCTCATCCCATGCATTTTCACGGCCATGTTTTCCAAGTACTTGAAATCGATGGCGACCAGTTTTCAGGCGCCATACGCGACACCATTCTCGTGATGCCCAAACAAACAGTTAAAGTGCAATTTGAGGCCAATAATCCAGGCATTTGGGCACTTCACTGCCACATCTCCTACCACCTTTGGGCAGGAATGTTTACAGTCGTCCAATACGAGGGGTACACTCGTCCCTATTTTCCTAAAAAAGAAATCGTCGACTTTAGCAGGATTTACGGAGGTTATTAATGAACCCAGTCAAACTCAAACACTGGCATCCCTTCACAGGGATTCTTCATTTTTGCATTGCTCTCTTCACAACGATTAACATGTTAACAGGTCTCTTTCTTCCAACTGCATTGTGGGTTCTCCCTCATGGAATTTCTGGAAGCCTTCTAGCACTCACCGTCCTTATTCATTGGATCTGGAGCTTTTGTTACCAAAATAAAGCCATGCTTCACCATCAATTTCCCTATACTAAAGAGCTCAGAAAAACGATTGAGGAAGATTTGAAAAACCTCCTCAAGTTTAAAATCCCTATCCGCGGCCGGCCCGGTGGCCTGCCCGGCATGGTCGAAGGTTTTGGGCTCATAGCCATCACCATCATGAGCCTGAGCGGCCCTTTTCTTTTTGGAAATTACCTTATCCACACAGACCATTTAAGCACCAACTTCTATTGGCTCTTAAATCTCCATGGATTCTTTGCTAATTTTGTCTGGATCTATTGGTGCGGTCATGTAGGTATGGCTCTTCTCACTTTCTACCTTGAGCGAAAAAAATCCATTTAAAATTAAAGAATAACCGCTTCGGCATTAGATGGAAATTGGAAGAGTACAGACAAGGTACAGGTCACCTTGTCAAACGATGACAGCTTCTCGATGATGTGCAATAGGAAAAAAGATAAGAAATCAAAATGTGCTCGGGAAAGGACTCGAACCTTCACGGAGTTGCCTCCAAGGGATTTTAAGTCCCTTGTGTCTACCATTCCACCACCCGAGCGCAGATGGGAAGAGTACAAACTAGTGTACTCTTCCGAGGGGTTATCATTCAAGATCTCAATTAATCTTCAGCTTCTGGAGAAGCAGGAGCTTCTTCTTCAAGCTCAACAATTTTTTCTTCTTCATGTGAAGTTTCATCGAACATTGGAGGAACTTGAGATATGACTTTTTCTTTCGGCAAAAAAGAAAGATCATCTGAAGATTCTCTAGGAAGCTCTTCGACTTTGCCACCTTCTTTAAGCTCTTCAGGGAGGAGAGCTCCTTCGGCTGCTAAGAAATCTTTGTAACGATTGATTTGTTCAGAGATTAAGCTTGTTGGAGGAGGAAGAAGCGTGCGACGAGTAGGAAGAGGAGCATCTGCATCAACTGTTTTTGGAGCAACTCTTTCTGTTGTAACATTCACATTTTCGTCTTTATGAGCAGAGCGGCGACGTCGTGATGCTTTGCCTTTTGATTTCTTTTTATGTTCCTGGGAAACAACTTCTTCTTCCATGTCTTCAATAGGAATATCTTTTTCTCTCCCCTTAGGAGGCGCTTTTCCTCCACCAATTTTAATTGACTTCTCAATCTTAGGTTTCTTAAGAACACTACGCGTTTCGCGTGCTTCAAGAACCTCATAATCAGAAACAGGCAACAAAAATGGCTTGGGTTTTTCTAACGAGCGAAAGAAAAATGATTTTCCAAATGAAACCACTTCCACACTACTGACTTCATGCTCTTCTTGAGAATTTCCGTTACTGTTACGGATAATAAGTTTAAACCCTTCTTTTGGGGTAATAATCGTTTCAATAATTGGCTCGCGTGTAAAGTTCACTGGTACCTTTCCATGTTTTAAAAGTTAATTTTGCAATCTAAAAGAGGAGCGTAAAGCTCACTCTTTTGATGCCATGTACGTGATCAAGTCAAGGAGGCGGTGAGAGTAGCCAATTTCATTGTCATACCATGAGACAAGTTTGAAGAAATTGTCAGAGAGCGCGATTCCTGCATGTCGATCGAAAATTGAGGAGTGAGAGTCTCCGATGAAATCAGATGAAACCACATCTTCCTCAGTATATCCTAGAATTCCTTTCAGGGTTGAATTCGCTTCCTTCTTCATCATGTCACAAATAGTATCATATTTGGTCGATTTAGTCAGCCTAACTGTTAAATCGACTACAGAAACATCGGCTACGGGAACACGAAATGCCATTCCTGTCAATTTTCCTTTGACTTCAGGAAGGCAAAGCGCCACGGCTTTGGCTGCCCCAGTAGAGGCAGGGATGATGTTCATGCAGCCAGACCGCCCACCTCTTAAGTCCTTTTTTGAAGGACCATCATGGACAGGTTGAGTAGCTGTAAGAGCATGAACAGTTGTCATTAGACCTTCTTCGATCCCGAAATGGTCGAGAAGCACCTTAGTGACAGGAGCTAGGCAGTTGGTTGTGCAGGAGGCGTTTGAAACGACTTGATCAGTGCCTGGGTTGTACTTTTCATGATTGACACCCATGACATATGTTGGAACATCTCCTTTGGCGGGCGCTGAAATAACAACCCGCTTTGCACCACCAGCTAAGTGTTTTTTTGCGTCATCTAATTCAGTAAAGAGACCGGTTGACTCAATCACATAATCTGCGCCAAGGTCTTTCCAAGGCAATTTACTCGGGTCTCTTTCTGCAAGCACGTGAGTTTTTTTCCCCTCAACAGAAAATTCTCCCTCTTTACTTTGAATATCTTTCGAAAAGCGTCCATGAATAGAGTCGTATTTTACAAGATAAGCTAAGTTCGGAGCCGGAACGAGATCATTGATTCCGACGATTTCAATGTTATTGAATTTTTCATGAGCTAAGCGAAAAACAGACCGTCCAATTCTTCCAAAACCGTTAATCCCAATACGTATGGCCATAATCGTCCTCTTAGAAAATTCTATTTAAGATTTTTTTATGTTACGAGACTTGAAGAGGAATGTAAAGAGGGATTTTGGCTCCCAATGAGTAACCTAGAGGTACTCAGTAGAATGAGAAAAAACTACAGAATGAGTGAAAGAAGGCTAAAACTCAGGTTGAATAGAGATTGATATGTGGGATTAAAATAAGTGCACTGGAGCATTTACTCCAGTGCATGAAGACTTATCTGATGTATTCGATAATGCAAAGTGGTGCAGTATCGCCATTACGATTGCCCATGCGGACGATGCGAGTGTATCCTCCATCGCGATCAGCAAAACGTCCAGCAAGTTCGTCGAAAAGCTTATTCACGACCTTACGGTCAGTGTTGTAATGAGAGAGATCGCCTTGCTTTACTTGTCTTGCTTCCTTAGGAGTTAGAGGATTGAAGTTGATCATCATTTTAGCAATCGCGGCTCTGCGGCTTGCAAGAGTTCCTCGCTTTGCAAGAGTCACTAATCGATCAGCATGACGTCTAAGCTCTTTTGCCTTCGTCACAGTTGTTTCAATACGTCCATGCTCAATAAGTGATTTAAGCATGTTTGCTATCAAACAACGTCGGTGGGAAGAGGTGCGGCCCAGTTTTAGAGTTTGCTTCCGGTGTCTCATGATTCTTTCCCTGCCTTTTCCTTAAGATATTCGTCTACGATTTCTCTCACGTTATCACGGTTAATTCCGAAACGAGAAAGATCCATGCCAAGGTGAAGGTGCATTTCTTCAAGTTTGGCTTTGATTTCATTGAGTGATTTTTTACCAAAGTTACGGAACTTGAGCATCTCAGATTCAGGCATGACAACGAGTTCAGCAATGGTATTAATGTTCGCTTGTGCCAAGCAATTTGTCGAACGTACAGAAAGTTCAATTTCATTGATACGAAGACCAAGTTTAGACAAGATCTGATCACGATCAGTATCGTACTCGATTTCTTCCTTATCAAAGGAAATTTCTTGGAATTTTAACTCATCAAAAATCTTGAGATGTAGAATTCCAATTTGCGTTGCAAACGTCAGAGCTTCTTGTGGGGAAACACGACCATCTGTTGTCACTTCAAGAATGAGGCGGTCAAAGTCAGTATCTTGGCCAACGCGTGTGTTTTCTACAAAGTAGTTCACTAAGCGCACAGGAGAAAACGCAGAGTCAATAACAATCTCGTCAACAACTTTGTCTGGGAGTTCGTGCCGTTCAGAAGGAACATATCCACGTCCAATAGCAATTTTTAGATCGATACGTTTTCTCATAGGTTTAGTGATCGTAAAGATATGATGATCAGGATTGATCATTTCAAAATTCGATTCACCCATGATATGTTTAAATTTGACAACAAATTGTCCACCACCTGTATCTAGCATGTCTTGAGTGACATCTAAATCTTGTGAAATAATTGTTGGCGCACGCGTATCTTTATTTTCAACGAGAGGAATCTTGCGAAGAAGTGTTCCTTTCAAGTTGAGAATGATATGCGTCATGTCCTCAATAACACCTTCAATTGCAGTATATTCATGAGGAACGCCTTCGATCTTGATAGAGATAATAGAAGGAGCTTCGAGTGCGGTCAACATGATCCGGCGTAGCGCGTTACCCACAGTATGACCAAATCCTCTTTCGAAAGGCTCGGCAATGAAACGGGCAAATGTTTCCGACTTGTTCGCTTCGTCTATTTTAATCTTCGTTGGCAACTCAAACTTGCCATACTTAACGGTCATATTTTTTCTCCTATCAGATCAAATGTTATACTCGACGTCTCTTTCTTGGACGGCAACCATTGTGTTGAACAGGGGTGCGGTCCTTAATCATCGTGATAATCAATCCAGCACTTTGCAATCCCCTAACTGCTGACTCACGCCCAGCTCCAGGTCCTTTGAGATAAACTTCTACTTCTTTTAGGCCATAATTCATGGCAGCCTTCGCTGCATCTTGTGCAGCAACAGTTCCAGCAAATGCAGAAGATTTGCGCGAACCTGTAAAGTTCACTTTTCCAGCAGAACCCCAACCAATGACGTTTCCTGAAGGGTCTGTAATCGAAACAATCGTATTGTTGAAAGTGGCTTTTACATGCGCTACTCCACTTGGCACTGTGCGTGTGATTTTCTTTTTCGACTTGGTCGGCGCTTTTTTGACCATTGAAGGTTTCTTTGCCGCTTTTGAATCTTTTGCCAAAACGTATACTCCTTATTAACCTAAAGCTTGGTTCTTAACCTTGTGGTGCTTTTTTCTTTCCAGCTACTGTTTTCTTCTTTCCTTTACGCGTTCTCGCGTTGCACCTTGTGCGCTGTCCTCTAAGTGGAAGACCTGAGCGATGTCTTGTGCCTCTGTAGCAGTTAATGCTAATGAGTCGCTTGATGTTATTTTGAACTTGTCGTCTTAAATCCCCTTCAACCACGTACTCAGTCTGAAGGATTGCATTGAGCTTTGAAATCTCAGCTTCAGTCAGATTGTGTGCGCGCATGTTGGGATCCAATCCGAGCTTCTCGATCACTTCTTGAGCAAGAGCTCTTCCGATACCATAAATATAAGTTAAGCTGATGGCGAGTCGCTTGTTTCCTGGGATGTCGTTTCCTATTACACGGGGCATAAGTTAAAACCTTTTTTAAACGAGTAGATAAAATGTTACCAAACTATGAGAATCTTTTCAACCTAAGTTATTCTCTTAGAACTTAGGTAGTTTAAAACTCAGAGTTTAGACTCTACCTGTAATTCGTCCTTTCTTCATAAATCCATCATATCGCTTCATCAAGAGATGAGACTCGATCTGTTTTGTCGTGTCGAGAACCACTCCGACGAGGATTAGTAGCGATGTTCCACCAAAAAAATGACTGATAGAAGCATCGACACCTAAAATTTTTCCTACTAAGGTAGGAAGAATTGCAATAAAAGCTAAAAATACTGACCCAGCAAGAGTGATCCTATTCATGGTGGATTCTAAAAACTCTTGAGTCGGCTTCCCTTGGCGAATGCCTGGAATAAAGGCTCCATTTTTCTTCATATCTGAAGCGATTYGTTCTGGGTGAAACTGAGTAGCTGTCCAAAAATAGGTAAAAAACATGATGAGGAGCACAAACAATGTAGTGTAAACCCAGCTTCCTGGAGAGAGCCACATGACAACATTCGAAAGCCAATTTCCTCTGCCGATAAACTGTGCAATTGTCGCAGGAAACATAAGGAGAGAGGAAGCAAAAATAACTGGAATCACACCGGCATAATTGACTTTAAGTGGGATGTGAGAACTTCCACCTTGGGTCTCATGCCGCCCAACAACTCGTCTTGCATACTGCAAAGGAATTTTTCTCGTTCCTTGAATCACTAAGATGGTTCCAATAATGATCAAGACGAAAACAATTGATAAGATCACAATCGATGAAAAAGTGAGTTGACCAGGCTCTTGCGAGTCTAAGTTAAGTTGGCTGACAATCGATCCTAATGTCATCGGGAGAGAGGCCAAGATACCAATCGTGATAATTAAACTAATTCCATTTCCAATGCCTCGCTCAGTGATTTGCTCTCCAACCCACATGAGAAAGAGTGTTCCAGCAGACATGGCAAACATAATAACTAAGTAAAAAAGCCATGGGAATCCCCCAATCTGTACATTGATGAGCTGATCAACAATTACACCCGGGTGGGCAACGTTAAGACTGAGTGCGTATTTTGCCAAGAGTGCAGATTGGAAAAGAGCAAGAAATACTGTCGCAATTCGAATCATTTTTCCCATTTTGCGCTTTCCCGCTTCGCCATTTTCTCGAATTTCACGTTGCATAGAAGGAACAACAGCAACAAGAACTTGCATGATAATAGAGGCAGAGATGTAGGGCATCACCCCTAAGGCGATGATGGTCATCTTCGCAAAGGCTCCACCAGAAAAAACGTCAACGAGTTGTAGCAGGTTTTGCCCTCCGCCAGTCATTTGACGAAAGATCTGAACAACTTCATCTCCATTGATTCCAGGGACTGGAATGTAAGCTCCAATACGGCAAACCAGAAGCATTGCGAGTGTAAAGACGATCTTCTGTTTGAGTTCGGGTAATGCAAAAACTCTTTTGAGAGCTGCTATCATGAAAGGGCTCCAGCTTCGGCGTTCATCGAAGGATTCATTCTACTTGACTCGTTTGAATTCTATCCCTTTTTCTTCTAATTTGCGAACCGCAGCTTTAGAAAAAGCATCAACTTCGATAACGAGTTTCTTTTCGAGCTCGCCATTTGCCAAAATTTTTATTCCGCCTGTTGCACGTCGCACAGGGAAACCTTTCTTCAGAAGCGTTTCGCGGTTGACTGTTTCCCCTTCCTCAAAATGTTCATTGATCCGGTTTAGGTTGATAGCAAAAACCGGCTTTTGAAAGCGAGTATTTGGAAACCCTCTTCCTGGAAGCTTCTTGAAAAGTGGCAACTGTCCACCCTCTTTTCCTGCTCGAGTTTTATAACCTGAACGGGACTTATCCCCTTTGTGTCCGCGGCAAGAGGTTTTACCTTTGTTTGATCCAGGACCACGACCAACGCGTTTGGTCCCTTGCTTTTTGCGATGAGTGTTTTTTAGTTCAGATAACTTCATGCTTCAATTCCTCTTGCAGCTAACGTTTCTTTGCGATTTTTCAATTCGCTAAGAGCTTTAAACGTTGCATAAACTTGGTTAATGGGATTGTTACATCCAAGACTCTTTGCAACAACATCTTTAACACCACCGATTTCAAGGACAGCACGGACTTGAGATCCTGCAATGACTCCTGTACCTTGCTTTGCGGGCTTGAGTAAAACGCGTGCACCGTCCCATTCAGAAATGATTTCATGTGGAATTGTGGTTTCATCGATCTCAAAATCTAAGATGTTCTTACGAGATGTCTCACCTGCTTTGCGAATGGCATCAGCAACTTCGTTAGCCTTGGCAAAACCAACGCCAACTCGACCGTTTCCATCGCCAACGATGACGAGTGCAGAAAAACTAAACTTACGTCCACCCTTCACCACTTTCGAACAGCGGTTAATGAAGAGCACTTTTTCTTCAAATTCGGTTTCGAAATCCTCTTGTCGTTTTGTCTTATTCTTAGCCATGGATGTTCCTTAAAATTTTAACCCATTTTCGCGCGCTGCATCGGCAAGCTCAGCGATGATCCCATGGAACTTAAAACGTCCACGGTCAAACACAACGTGCTCAATATTTTTTTCTTTTGCTAGCTCCGCGAGTTTTGCTCCAACAAAGCGCGCACCTTCTTTGGACTTTTTCTGTCCTTTGGCACCTTTCGATAGTGTACTAAATCCAACGAGCGTGATACCTGCTTCATCATCGATAATTTGACCACCAATATGCTTATGCGACTTGAAGATACAAAGGCGTGGTCTATCTGGTGAACCGCGCAGCTTCTTTCGTATGCGTTGCATCCGCTTCTTACGTATGATAGTTCTCTTTCTGATTTGATTCATCATTGCTTATTTTCCTTTAGCTGTTTTACCCGCTTTCTTACGAACATACTCGCCAACGTATCGAACACCTTTACCTTTATATGGCTCAGGCGGACGCACTGCTCTGACATTTGCTGCAAACTGACCTACACTCTGCTTATCCATTCCAGAAATCGTAATGAGAACACTTTTTTCAATAGCAACTGTCACATCCGATGGGATTTTGAGTTGGTAAGGATGCGAATAACCAAGTGAGAGATCTAAAACATCGCCTTTAACCGCCGCTCGATATCCCACCCCAATTAAACTGAGTTGCTTTTCAAATCCGTTCGAAACCCCGATGACAGCATTATTGATCAATGAGCGAAATAATCCATGACGTGGTTTTGGAAGCCCTGACTTCTCGTCATAAAGAACTGTTGCATTCCCTTCTTCGACTTTGACATCGATGCCATGAGGAATTTGAACAGTCTGTATCCCTTTGGGGCCTTTTACCTGTACCTCTCCCTTTGAAACAGTAATTTCTACTCCTTTGGGGAGAGCGATGGGAGTCTTTCCTAGTCGTGACATTCAATTCTCCGATTGTTCTAATTTTACCATACCAGGCAGAGGAGTTCTCCTCCGACCTTCATTTCTCGGGCCTTTTCCCCATCGACAATTCCTGTCGGTGTCGAGAGAATTGCTGTTCCCAAACCACTTAAAACTTTGGGGATGTCATTATAACCAACGTAACGTCTAATTCCGGGTCGTGAAACACGCTTCAATCCGTGAATGACAGACTCTCGTGTTTTCTTTTCGTATCTTAAGAAAACACGAATGGCATGTTTCTTTTCATTAGCAATTGAACTAATGACAAACCCTTTATCTTTCAGAACATCGACAATTGCTTGATTCATTTTGCTAAATCTCACATCGACATATTTGTGCTTAGCATCTTTTGCGTTGCGAATGCGAGTTAAGAGATCTGCTACTGTATCGCTCAGCGCCATTGATATTCTCCTATTGTTTACGCTTAAATGGAAGGCCAAGCTGCGTGAGGAGCTCTAGGCACTGTTCTTCGTTTCCAGCAGAGGTTACAAATGTGATATTCATTCCCTGTTCACGCTTGACTTCATCTAAATTGAGCTCTGGAAAAATCTGCTGATCTGAAATTCCGAGCGAATAGCTTCCTCTTCCATCTCCTTTTTTCTCAAACCCTCTAAAGTCACGAATGCGAGGACAGACAATGTTTGCGAAACGATCGAAGAATTCATACATGCGAATTCCTCGAAGGGTCACCTTTAGTCCAATTGTTTGTCCCTCTCGAAGTTTAAAGTTTGAGATGGATTTTTTAGCTTTTGTCATGATGGGCTTTTGGCCTGAAATAAGTGACAACTCTTTCATGCTGTCTTGCATGGCATTTTTGTCTTTAAGTGCTTCTGCAACTCCCATGCTGATGACAATCTTCTTCAGCATTGGAATACACATGTTATTGCTTAGAGAAAACTTTTCCTTTAAAGCTTCTCTAATTTCTTCTACGTATTTCTTCTTTAACCTTGACATGACGCTTAACTTTTAACCGATTTTTTTAATGTTCTATGCGAGGTTTCTTTTCCGTCTTCAACACTCACAAGTTCTTTGTTGCCTTCTTTGTCCATTTTCACTTTGAGCTTCAGCTTTTTACCCTCTGCACTGCAAAGAGCTACATTTGAAATATGGATAGGCATTTCCATGCTAACGATTTCTGATTTGCGGTTTTGATCGCGGCTCTTTGTGTGGCGCTTTCTGACGTTCACACCTTGAACGATGATGCGATCTTCTCGACGTGCAATGACTTCACCAACTTTTCCATTGTCATTTCCTGCAATGACCAGAACTTTATCGCCTTTTTTGATCCATTTATTCTTCATCGCTTCCTCTACTTAAATGACTTCTGGTGCTAATGAGCTAATTTTTAAAAACCCACGATCACGCACTTCTCTCGCTACTGGTCCAAAAATACGTGTTCCCTTTGGATTTTGTTTATCATCGATGATCACACAGCTGTTATCGTAAAATCGAATCATCGAACCATCTTTTCTTCGGATATAACTCTTGGACCGAACGATGACGGCTTTGATAACATCACCTTTTTTAACACTTCCTTTAGGATCGGCTTCTTTTACAGAACATACAATGACATCACCAACAGTAGCGTATCGTCTACGAGTTCCTCTAAGCACTTTAAAGCATTTAACGCGTTTAGCTCCGCTGTTGTCGGCAACTTCTAGCTGGGTTTCTTGTTGAATCATCTTTTATTACTCACTTGGCTTACGTTCATTAACGGTTACGACAGGACATCCACGACAATCCAACGCTTTAACTTCGACAGCGGGCGTGTTTCCTGAATGCGAACGCGTTTTCCTACTTCTAGGTCTCCTTTCTCATGATGAGCGTAGTACTTTCTTCCTCTATGAATGACTTTTTGGTATCGTGGATGAGGATAGGTACGTTCTACCATGACTGTCACGGTTTTGTTCATCTTGTTAGAGACAACAACACCTTCTCGAGTCTTTCTTTGCGTTTCTTTTTCCATAATTTTTTAAGCTCCCTTAACTTGTTTCTGCCGTAAAACCGTCAAAATTCGTGCTCTATCCCTCTTTTTTTCTTTTAGCAGATGTGGCTTATCCAGTTTTCTTGCAAGTTTGAGTTCGTTCAAGAGTTCGAAGATTTCACGGGATAGGTCTTCGTATTGAGCTTCAAGTTCTTCTACAGATTGATTGATCAAGTCTTTTGCTTTTAACATACTTTCTTCACCTAAACTTGTTCCATGCGTTCAACAAAACGAGTACGAAAAGGAAGCTTTGCAGCTGCTTTTAATAAGGCTGTTTGGGCTTCTTCTCTCGTTACGTTTGCAACTTCGAAGAGAATTCTTCCTGGAAGTGCAACAGCAACCCAATGGTCAGTTCCACCTTTTCCTTTACCCATTCGTGTTTCCGCTGGTTTTTTTGTGATCGGTTTGTCTGGAAAAATGCGAATCCAAACCTTTCCTTTACGGCTAAAGTAACGGTTAATCGCAACACGACAGGCTTCGATCTGTTGATTAGTAATCCGTCCTCGCTCGAGAATCTGCATACCGTAGTCACCAAACTGCACAAATTGACCTGCTTTGGCTTTGCCTCTCATGGTCCCTTTTTGCTGCTTGCGAAACTTTGGCTTCGATGGAATAAGTGCCATTGTGCTTACGACTCCTTTCTCACTTCTTAGTTGTTTTGATCGCCTTTATTAATCCAAACTTTGACGCCAATTGACCCATATGTAGTCTCGGCTCTTCCAGTTGCATATTCAATATTTGCACGGAGAGTATGGAGAGGAATTCTTCCTTCTTTGTACCACTCTGTGCGAGCAATTTCTGCTCCTCCAATACGGCCAGAAACTGCGACTTTAATTCCAGCAGCTCCTGCATCCATAGATGCTTGTATCGCTTTTTTCATGACTCGACGGAAAGCAACGCGTCTTTCAAGTTGTTTTGCAATCGCGTCTGCAACGAGCTTTGCATCTAAATCTGGTCTCTTGATCTCAGCAACTTCGATCCAAATGTCTTTTCCGGTGAGCTTTTTAAGCTCTTGTTTCATGACTTCGATTTCAGCTCCCTTTTTCCCAATCACAAGACCAGGTCTTGCAGTATGGAGAGTCACTTCAATCTTTTCACTCATGCGTTTAATTTTTATTTGTGATGTTCCAACACAACATGGCTTCTTGATGAGGAAGTTGCGAATCACCAAATCTTCTTGGAGAAGAGAGCCAAACTCTTGCTTGTTTGCAAACCAGACGGACTTCCAGTTTTTCTTTAGTACAAGTCTAAATCCAGTTGGGGATGTCTTTTGTCCCATTCTTCATTGCCTCTATTTATGCTTAAGTTCCTACAACAACGGTAAAATGACTCATGCGCTTCATAATTGGCACTCGTCCACCGCGACTTTTCGATTTGGCCCGCTTCATTGTAGGACCTTCATCAACTCTAATTTCTTTAATTCTTAAGTCTCTACGCTGCACACTAAATTGTGTTTCTGCATTTGCAACAGCGCTATTTAAAGTCTTTTGCAAGAGACGTCCTCCTTTTAAATTGGAAAACATCAATTGTGTGAAGGCCTCTTCGACTTTCATTCCACGAATTAAGTCTGCAGCTAGTCTAGCCTTTCTTGGGCTAATTCTGACGTATTTCGTTTTTGCGCGTGCTTCCATCATGACTAGTGCCTACCTTATTTCTTAACTGGGTGTCCTTTGAACAATCGAGTGGGTGAAAATTCCCCCAATCGGTGTCCAACCATATTCTCTGATACGAAGACGGATATAAACTTTCGTCCGTTGTGGACTTCGAAAGTATGGCCAATCATATCAGGTATGATCATCGAACGTCTCGACCAAGTTTTAATTGCTTTTTTTGACCCTTCATCGTTCTGCTTTTTCACTTTCATCAATAGATGGTGATCAACAAAAGGTCCTTTTCTTAGCGATCTTGCCATAAATTCCTCTATTTCTTCCGACGATCTTTAACGATTAACTTCTTCGATTTTCTCTTAGAACGTGTACGAAACCCTTTTGTCTGCATTCCCCATGGAGTTTGTGGAATATATCCGTTATGTTTTCCTTCGCCACCACCATGTGGGTGATCAACTGGATTCATTGCAGTTCCACGAACTGTTGGGCGAAATCCTCGCCAACGGTTTCTTCCTGCTTTACCTTCTACACGTAGTGTCCACTCTGAGTTCGAAACAGCTCCGAATGTCGCTCTGCATGTTTCTTTCACCATACGGACTTCACCCGAAGGCATTTTAAGAGTGGCATATCCACCACTTCGCGCCATCAACTGAGCTGATAAACCTGCCGACCGGACAAATTTCGCTCCTCTGCCAGGATACATTTCAATATTGTGAACAACGGATCCAAGAGGCATGTTCTTAAGAGGCATTGAGCATCCTGTTTTAAATGGTGCTTTTTCACCAGATAAAACTAGATCTCCCTGCTTGAGCCCTTCTGGAGCAATAATGTACCGTTTTTCACCATCTCTATAGTTGAGAAGTGCGATGTGAGCGCTTCTGTTAGGATCATATTCAACAGACGCTACTCTAGCTTCGATACCATCTTTATCTCTTTTAAAATCGATAAGACGGTAAAAGCGCTTATGACCTCCGCCACGGTGACGGCATGTGATCCGTCCATGATGGTTCCGACCATTTGTACGCTTCTTCGCAACAAGCAATTGCTTTGTCGGTTTCACTGTTTGGTGTGTCTTTCCAATTCGAGTGAGTTCACCATTGCTGGGCAGTACTGTCTTTCTTTGTCCGGGTGTTATGGGGCGAAATTTCTTTACCATTCCAGTTTAACTCCTAAGCTTACGCGCCTTCATCGATTGTATCACCTTTGTCAAGTGTCACGATGGCTTTTTTGACACCTGAACGGTACCCTAAACGCCCTCTTACACGACGTTTTTTGGGTTTGACGTTAATCGTATTCACTTTCTTCACTTTGATTTTTTTCTCAGCGTAGATCGTTTCAACAGCGTGAGCGATTTCTGCTTTGGTTGCATCTTTGTCGACAATGAAAACAAATTTTGGGCTTTCACAGCGCGCGATGCTACGGTTACTTGCAGTATGTTGTAGCTGTTCAAGAACAGTTGTTTTCTCTGTTACATATCGACTTCGGATAACTCGGTAGGGGCCTCGTTTGTTCATTATTTACTACTCCCTAATGCTTGCATCAATTGATCTAATGCGGATTCTACGACGACCAATTCTTGAGTGTTAATCACATCATATCCACTAATCCCTTCAACAGGCATAAAGCTTGTTTTAGGAATGTTACGTGTGCTGAGGTAAAGTTGTGCACGACTTTCTTTCTCTTTGTCAGAAGCTCCGCTTAAGAAGAGAATCTTTTTACCGTCGATGCCAATCCCTTTTAAAAGCTCTGCAACTTGTTTCGTTTTTGCTTCTTTAAGCAATTCAAGTTTAAGTACACGCACATTACCTTCTTTGATCTTTTCAGCAAGAAGGAATTGGATAGCTAAACGTCGCTCTTTGCGGTTTATGCGAACATGTTGATCGAACTTAGGCTTTGGTCCAAACACAGTTGCACCGCCTCTGTATTGCGCTGCTTTAATAGTTCCTTGGCGGGCTCGGCCAGTTCCTTTTTGTGGGTGAGGTTTTGCATTCGAGTGGTTGATTTCAGATCTTCCTTTTGTGTTGGCGCTCCATTGACGGCGATTGTGTCTTAGCGCTACAAGGTAATCTTTAATCATTTGCGAATTCGCTGAAACGTCTAGAAGTTTATCGTCTATATCGACGGCTCCAACTTCTTTTCCTTTCATGTCATATGTCTTTAGCTTCGCCACTGCCTGTTACCTATCATTTATGTTTTTTCTTGATTGACTTCCTAATATAAACAAGGCTATTCCGCGATCCTGGAACAGCCCCTTTAACGAGTAGCACGTGTTTTTCAGCATCGATTTTTACAATCTTTAGATTCATTGATGCTACACGCTTAGATCCCATGTGACCTGCCATACGTCTTCCTGGCAGGCAACGACCTGGTGTACTCCGCATCCCTGTTGAACCTGCAGTTCTATGAAAACCAGATCCGTGAGCGGCGGGTCCACCGGCAAAACCATGCCTTTTTATAACCCCTTGAAATCCTTTTCCTTTAGAGGTGCCGATAACATCAACAAACTCTGTGTCTGAAAAGTACTCAAGTCCAATCTCTTTCCCAACTTCGAATTCTTCAAGGTTTTCAACGTGAGATTCAAGAAGATGACGTCTTGGCTCGACTTTTGCTTTTGCAAAATGGCCAACGAGAGGTTTTGTAATGTTTTTCTTTTTCGAATCGGGAACTTTGATGCCACCAAGTTGAATTGCTTGGTAACCGTCTTTTTCTTGATTCTTGAGTTGGACGACAACGTTTGGTTCCGCCTCAATGACGGTGCACACAATCAGATTTCCGTTTTCATCAAAAACCCGGGTCATTCCTTTTTTCTTACCGAGTAAGTTCAGTGACATAGTTTCCAATCCTTATACAGTTCAATCGATCTATCGATGCATTTTGAAAATCGTGTTAGATCATATCTGACTCGCCCATTTTATTTGGAGCGAAAAAGAGCCCTTACCGAAATCTCGAGTTTCGATTAAATGACTCGCCTATTTTGGCTAAAGCGAACAGGCTATCAAATCGCTCTATTTTGTACAATCAAAATTTATTCAGGCGAGTTTTCCAGTGTTAAATTACTCACTTAAAATGTTTGCTTACTGGATGATGAGTCAAGATATTGCTCGATTTCCTTGTCCACTTTCCTATCTGAAAGATAGGCAATACTTACAAACGAGACTAAAATGGCGATGAAAATAGCGATTAATATCCATTCGCGATCTGTCAGTTTTTCGACATTATCCATAAGTATGATTTGACTTCGACTTGTGTAATGTTAAAGATTTAATGCGCTCTTGTTTGGTATCTCCCCAACGCCACTCATACGATTTGGAAGCGATATCAAAGAGAAGGCTTGAAAAATGAAGTTTGCGGAGTAAACTGCGCGAGCAGCTTGCTCCAAAGGTCAAACTTCCCATCCCCAAGACCATACAAGATAAATAAAGCATATGTGAGATAAGCAGGAGCTTCATATAGGCCCTTTCTTCTTTTTTCTCTTCTCCTCGAGCCCGATACAGGAGCTCACTGTCAATGAGGACCGCATAATTGTAAAGAATGATCTTGGCAACATAATAAATTTTTCTTAACCGAGACAACGTGGGTAAGGGAATTTCAAGGTAGCCTCTCTCGCTCAACCAACAAACAAATTCAACGGTATTGCTACAAATTGAAACGGTCGAAAACCAAGGAGAGTCTTCCTGATTTAAATTTTTTCTTTGCACCATTTCTTGGATGCGCTCTGCTTCCAAAACAAGAAATGGAAGTTTGATTGCTCCCGCTAATCGGTCAAAAATGTACGATAGAGGGACCGGACCTTCATCTTGCGAGGGCATCACGTGAACGGGTAAGAAAGTCTTATCAAAAAATTCAGGAAGTAGTACTCCAGTATGAAGAGGAGGACAGTCTAAAGGAAGATACATCTCCTTACCCTTTGCTATCTAAATAGGATCGTATACTATGTGAAACAGCTGCAGACGTTCTCCAGAATCGATGTAGGGTAGGAGTCATACTTCTTAGACCATAGAAATAAGCTAGTCCTTTAAAAAAATCTGTCGAAAACTGCGCAAGATCTGCAATCATCTCACATAAATTTTTACTCCACTCAACTTTGAGGCTGGGCTCACCCAAACCTTCGTGCCAATGGAGAGCTTTATATTCGGTAGGAGCATGATAAATTAAATAATTGTCGTAAACCTTTTGCGAAAAATCTATGAGGTTTGCAAGACATGCAAATGTTGAGGCTGTAAAGGCAAGCCCTTCAACACAAGGAGATAAAACGACAACACCAATCCACCCCAAGCATTCAAGAGCAGCAGCTGTTTCACTGAAAAAATGCAAAATTTCGATGACGAGAGTGGTGATCCGATAGGCTGACTCATCCTCGATGAGTTGAGAGCATCTTTTTTGTATCCATCCCAGACGGGATAGTGGTAGAGCTAGGCTTATGGCACGATCAACATCTGCAAAAAAAACTTCAAATTGTTCAAGCTTAAGTGTCGCATGAACGATCGTGATCGTCTTTTGGCCAAAAAATTCGCGCAACCAACCAACGCTTGTTTCTGCAAGACGAACAGCATCTCGGCTCCCCAAAAAATGATTGATCATCACGTGAGCAGCCTTTTGTTTAGTTCAATATAACGGTTAAGATATTCCTCGGAAAAATGTGAAACGAGAGAACACCCTGTTGCAAAAGCAAAGCATCCTAACAAACACCACGATTGGTTTTCTATGATATAGCGTATTCCACTGAGCTGAGAATTTTTTGAGAGCAAAATGGTAAGACCAATGATTTTTATGGCAAAAATAGAAATGTAGGTCATCATATCCATGATGTCTCGGAATTTTTCGACTGAGAATAAGTACTGCCGAGCTTCAATGTTTACTTTTTCACGGTTTTCAGTCGGTTTTCCTAAATCGATCCAATTCATGACACTTTTTCTAAAATAGACCGTTCCCCCTAAAACTCCTCCGGTAAACTTGAGGGAGTCAATAGACTCAAACTGAATAGCCTTTCGGTTATAGAGTTCAGTTAGCAACAGAGTTACTGAAGAAAAAGCCCCCATCCACTTAAACAAGCTTTCTTGAAACTTCGTTTCCATCAACTTTTCAACGGCAATTTTAACCGCACTTACACAATCATAAACCCGCCAGTAGTTACTCGCAGAGATCAGAGCTTTACTTAATGTATTGAAGTGGACATAAGAAGACCATTCATAGGAAAATTTGCGTTCAAATTCATGACTTAATGAGCTGATGCAGGAGAGATAAAGAAGAAAACAGCGTTGATAGTCTTTTTCTCGTGGATCAATGTATCTCAACGTGCCTTCCCACCAAAACTGGACTGAAAATGAAGGATAGTTTACAGCGGGCAACGACATATTGAGCTCTACTTAGGTGAGAAGTATTCGACAGCTATGTTTCCAAGAATGCATGCAGAAGCCCCTGTTCCCCAGATGTTAAACAGCAGCCCAGGCATGTGTTTTTTTGGTTCAATCACATCTTTAAAGAGGGTTTTGCACCCCCCAAAAAAGTTAAGTTGAATGGTACAAACATAAGCAACAAGCATGAGCATATGTCCTAGCCATTCGAAACGGGCTTTTTTCAATTCATCCTCAGATTTAATTGGACGGTAGACAAGCTTCACAAGGTCCCTGACACGTATGATGATATCAAGCAGGGCGGCTGTTGCCCCTAAGAAGTTTTTTGCTAACCCCAATCCTCGAATATAAGGAGTTAATACAATGACCCCAAACATTGCAAGACAACGCATGCTAGCAAATGAGTCCGAGGCTGTTTTTATGGCATGCCTTATCCCTTCAATCGTGAAGACCCGAGCCAGACATTTTTCTGGAAAATCGAGAACTTCACCAAGAGCTTTAATGATGTAAATTTGATTATCGAGAGGCTTCAGTAGATTTGTGCTTAATGCCTTAACATCGAGCTCATATCCCAAAGCAGTAAAGGAGGTTTTTTGCGCAATTTCTTGAAACCAAAGACATGCGCCGTTTAGTAAACGCAAAACTTGACGACTTCCTATTGCGACAGAGCACGCAAAATTGACGGGTCCTTTGATGTCGATTGCTAAGAGATTTGTCATGCTTCCTCCTTTAATTGATCCAATTGCAAACCATAATAAGTCGAAGCAATGGCTGCAGCTGTAAAAGTCACATACGCTCCGAAAAGTAAATCTTTTTTATGAGCAGCAATAAATTGCATTATGCGCCCCGCTCCGTTTAAAGCATAAATAGCAGAAAAAAATCCTATGATTTTTGCGACTAAGATGCAGATAGTGATTGTATGATCACACATTTTTTGCTTGGCATACTGCTCGCGGTAGGATTCTCTTTTAGATTCTTCGATTTCCAAACCAACTCCACTCCTATCTTCATTCCACTCGGTATACAGTGTGTGAGAAAACCCAATGCCTCCTGCTAAGGATCCCGCAATCTTCCATTTGTGGATGTTCATTCCTTTTAAAGCTCCAAAGTCTACAAGAGTTTCAAAAAGATTGACCAGACTTGAGAAGGTCTTACAGGCGTAAGGAGCAGTCTTTTTGGCAATATTAAAGGCCTCAGATTGCCCACCCTTTGAAGTGAGATCGAGCACTGTAAAGAGTGGCCATCCACAAGAGACCATGCGACTGCTACTTTGAGCAAGTTCTACGATATCCCAGTAGTCGCAAAGTGATGAGATGGTATCTCCAAGTTGCCAAAAATTAATAATGCGTTCCCCAAGATGGATTCCATTTTGAAACTTTCCCGCAAGGAGACAAAAACATCCTAGAATGAGCAGGGGCAAACGCTCGTAGTCCCCGTCTAAGTCTTTATAATTTCCAGCTATTATTTTCGCTTTATCTGACCCTTTAACCAGGGCATCAATGACTGAAATTGGAGAGACGCCGTCTATCATAGAAACCTCTTTATCTCCCGCTTTAATGGGAAAAAGATTATAACGGCATATTTAATTAATGTAAAATAGATAAACCCCTCTCTTAATGAGAGAGGGGTAACTAACATTATGAAGGTGTACGAATATATTCGATCGCAGAATATCCAAGTGCTGAGAGTGAAGCACATGTACCCCAGAAATTGAAGACTGCTTCTGGTATCTGATTATCAGCATCAATAACATCATTGAACGCAACAGCACATCCACCAAAGAAATTAAGCTGAATTGAGAAAATTTGAGTTACAATCATGGCAACACTTGCTAGCCACTGCAACGCTTTGTCACGCTCTTCAGCATTTGTTGCGCAAGGTTTACTCGATAGCTTATAGATATCGTGAATACGACATGCAATTTCAAGTACACCTGCTCCCACGGCAAAGCCATTTTTCATTAAGCTAAGAAACTTCATGTAAGGGCTAAGAAACACAAAACCAAATGCTGCTAAGCAACGAAGCCCTGCAGATGAATCCCCAATCGTTTTAAGAAGATGTTGGGTGGCTTTTAAAACAGAACCGACATCATTTCTATCCAAACGTGTCCAACATTTATCTGGAAGTGCAAACGCTGCTGCTATTCCCTTAACAATATAAATCTGGTTATCGAGAGGTTTAAGCCAATTCTTACTAATCGCAGCTGTATCAAGTTCACAACCTAGAAATGCAAAATGGGTTTTACCTGTAATCTCGTTAGCCCACCCACAAGCTGAGTTAAGTAAGCGGATCGCAGAACGTCCACCGATAACTTGGTCGGAGAAGAAATCATAAAAACTTTTTTCTACTTTTGTCATTTTTCACTCTTCCCTTTATGTTGCTTTGTTTTCAACTTTGAATGCTCGCATTTGCTCTCCATAAAAATGGGTTCCAAGAACACCACCTATAAATGTCGCAAACGACGTTAAGAGAAGATCTCCTTTACGATCAGCAATAAATTTGACCACATTTGCTGTCCCATAAAGTGCATGAGCCGCAGCGCAGAACCCGATGACTTTCATTGCTAAAATAGACGCTGTAATCATCGTGCCATAAAACTCTTTCCACGCATGTTGCGCTTTATACATGTCTTGTGCTGCTTTTTTGACGTCTTTAAGATCTTCAGGATCTTTCAACTCTGTCGAGAGATTAGTATACAGAAGTTTTCCGTAAGCAAGCGCTCCAAGACCAGACCCGAAGAACTTCCATTTATGAATATTCAGGCCTTTGAGTCCTCCAATGTCAACCATCATTTCAACGAAATTGACAAAATTTGAGATTGTTTTCGCCGCAAAAAGAGAAATGTCTTTCGCTGCTTCAAATGCCTGTAAGCGTCCTTCATTCGTTGTTAAATCCAACTTTGAAAAGACAGGCCAGAGAGCAGCCGTTGCCTTTCCAGCACTCTTGACTGTGTCAACAATTTCCCAGTAATCAGTTAAATTGGACATTTTGCCACCAAGCTTTCCAAAGTCGACAACGCTTCCCCATTCAAATCCACTAAAGCTTTCCAACTTACTGGCAAGGAGAAAGATGCATCCCAAGGCAAGCAAAGGAATCCGTTCGAAATCATCATCTTTTCGATTTTTAAAAAAGTTTTCACAAGCCTGATAGGTGAAAAGCGGTACAGGCGTCACTTTATCTGCCATTTTGATACCCCACTACAATTATGCACAAAACGGCAGAATTATAGGCTGCACCCTTATTAATGTAAAGAAAGTAATAAGGCATTACTCTCTAAAGAAAAACATCAAAAATAAATTTTAAATTCAATTTATGCCAACTTTGGCTTTTAAAAATATCCATAGATATAGCTGGATATCTTATAAACTAGAAAAACAGCTCCTAAGAGAAAAACAACTTGGATGAAAAGAACTCTAGGATCACTGACTTTTGCAGAAGTAGGCTTAGTTCCTAAAGGAGTTACTTCGCCTCAAACATTAGGTTCGCAATAAATATTTTTCAACTTAGACTCCAGAGTGCTCTCAGCCACAAACTGATTCCAAAGTTCTTTTGGAAACTCTACATCTTTAAATTCGCGCAATCCTAAATCATCCTTTTTGAAAAATTCTTTCATCGTAAGATGCGTAGTACTATAGGAGCTCAAACTTTCCTTTTGCGGATTATAGACCTCGACAATCAAGTGATCTTTTGAGTAAACGACAAGAAAGAGCAAATGTGCTTTCAAAGAAGTTTCATTCCCCCCAAAATAGCGAACTGACCAATCTTGTCCATTGCTTTTCAACAATCCATAAGGTGCGTTTAATTGAGGGAGATTTCTAGGAGCAAAATTATCTGGATAAAGATAAAGCTTCTCTAAGCTTTCGTATATTTCTGTTGGTAAATAATCTTTGACCTTGGGAAGTTCAGTGGCCATAGAAATGCCCTTATAAAATTTTATTCATGGATTATAACCCATGGCTAACAAAGAGACGAATGAAAATTATTTTCGAATTTGAGGGGGATTAGGGTAACCACGTAAAAAATCTTCTATTGCCATCCGCTTCTTACCTTCGAGTTGAACTTCAAGCAGTTCTAAGGCATCAGATCCACAGGCAAGGACCCAATTTGTTTTATCGTATTGGACGGTTTCACCTGGGAAACCTTGGTGATTTTTTGAGACGCGGCTACGGAGGATTTTGAGCCTTTTAGGTTGCCCATTGATTTCAACAATACACCAAGCTCCTGGCTTGGGACTAAATGCACGAATCCGATTGTGCAACACAGTTGCAGCTTCTGTCCAGTTCATTTCTGCCATAGAGGGATCAATCTTTTTGACGTAAGTTGCTTGGCCGTGATCTTGGGGAGTCTTAACAATCGTTCCTTTTTCAAAAGCATCGATCACTTCAAGAAGAGCTTCGCAGCCAGCTTGGCAAAGGGCTGACTCGAGCTGCTCAAGGTTCATGTCAGCGGGAATGGGAACAATTTTTTGCGAGATGATATCACCCGCATCCATTTTAAGAGCCATCTCCATAATCGTCACCCCTGATTCCGTATCCCCATTGAGGAGGGCAAATTGCATGGGGGCTGCGCCACGGTACTTGGGGAGAAGAGAAGAATGGACGTTGATGCAGCGCAGACGTGGCATGCGAAGGAGATTTTCTTTCATGATTTCGCCGTAGGCAACAACAATGAAGAGATCGGCATTGTAGGAGCGTAACCGCTTAGCGAAGGCCGGATCAGAGGCTTCTTCAGGTTGATACAGTGGGATCGAAGGATATTTTTTAAGAGCAACTTCTTTAACGGCTGAGAACGCTGGTTTGCCCGAGCGGCCTTGAGGTTTATCGGGCTTGGTAACAATGGCTGTCACCTCAATGCTGTGATCAATGAGATACGTTAAGACGTTTGCTGCAAAGGGAGGGGTTCCAAAAAAGACAACTTTCATTCTTCTAAGAGATCTTGGTACTCACCGATCTCTTCATCATTCGAGTGAGTGACACCTTGCAATCCAATGAGACCTCGTTTTGATGTGCGACAAAAATTAAGCCAATGTTCAATTGGCTTACTTTTATTGATGCTTTTCTCTATCTGCTCTAGGGCTTCATCTAGATGATACCCGGAGCGATACGTCAGTCTAAATGCTTGCGAGAGATCTTTTCTCATCTCATACCGAAAGTTGTGACGCTTGAGACCAATAAGGTTGAGTCCACCAAGTCGGTAGGGAACTCCTGCCCCTAATGTAAAGGGGGGAATGTCGTTTGTAATGCGACTTAAGCCTCCAACCATAGCATAACTTCCCACGCGGACAAATTGATGAATGGGGGTCATACCTCCAATAATGGCAAAGTCTTCGACTATCACATGTCCAGCAAGCATGGCGCCATTCGCCATGATAACGTGGTTTCCAATTTCGCAGTTATGTGCGATATGGCAGTAAGCCATGATCAGACAGTTATCGCCAACTGAAACGGTAGTTCCTTCTTGACATGAAGAGTTGATTGTAACGAACTCACGGATTTCACAGTTTTTTCCGATAGTTACAAAGGTCTTTTCACCCTGAAATTTGAGATCCTGCGTTTTTGTACCGATACTGGCGCTGGGGTAAATGACTGTCCCGTCGCCAATTGTCGTAAACCCATCGATATAAGCATGCGATTTGATGACTACATTATTGCCAATTGTCACATTCCCTTTGACAATCGCGTAAGGTTCGATTGTGACATTATTTCCAATGATTGCGCCGGGTTCAATGATCGCTGTAGGGTGAATGTTAGACATGCATTTCCATGGTTAATGTTAATTTCAATGTACTATTTATGCCTTTTTTGGTCATGTGTTTAAATCTGATCTTTTTCGCGAAGTGCAAATCCAATTTCTGCTTCTGCTGCAAGTTGATCATTCACGAACGCACGTGCTTGAACTTTACCACCTCTCGACCCAAAGTGGATCCCTTGTGCATGCAAATAAAGGACATCTCCGGGAAGAACAGGACGGCGAAACTTGGCTTGATTGACATTGAGTAAAACAGCTGTCTTATCTTTATAACCTTTTTCATGAATTAAAATTCCACCAACTTGTGCAAGAGCTTCTAAAATCAAAACTCCTGGCATAATCGGTGCATTTGGAAAGTGCCCTTGGAAAAATTGCTCATTAATCGTTAGACACTTCAAACCAATGATGTAATTATTCTCGAGATCAAGTTGGATAACGCGATCTACAAGCAAGAATGGGTACCGATGCGGTAATATCTTGGAAATTTCTTTGATATTAAACACGGTTGGATGTTCAGAGGACTGAGCAACCATCTAACGATTCTCCATCTTAAAGTTATTTACCAATTCTTTGGCAAATGAAGTGTTTGAAAAATGTCCTGAGCGGATAGCAATAATATGCGCAAGAAAGGAATCTCCGACGAGAGATAAATCTCCGATTAAATCGAGTATTTTATGCCGGACCATTTCATCACGATACCGCACACCTTCAGGGTTTAAGATTGAATCACCTTTAATAATAACGGCATTATCAAGGCGTCCCCCTTTAATGTTCCCCTTTTCTATGAGTGGAACGACTTCTTCGTACAATGAAAATGTTCGAGCTGGTGCAATTTCTTGCTTATACGTTTCTTCGTTCACGTGCACAGTGTAAAACTGAGATTTGAGCAGCTCGCTATTTGGGTAGTTGAGCGTATAGCTAATGCGAAATTCATCTGCAGGGAGTGCAACTAGATGCACATCTCCTTTGGACCAGAAAACAGGTGCATGTAAATGGTATACCTTTTTGGTTGCAGTTTGTGAAAGAACTCCAGCTTTTTGAACCATGTCAACAAAAGCCAAGGCGCTTCCATCACAGCTAGGAACTTCTGGACCATCGATCTCAATGATAACATTATCTAGGTCAAAAGCTTTCAAGGTAGAGAGAATATGCTCGACTGTTTGAATTTGAAATTCGCTGTTTCCTAAAATCGTGCAGCGAGGTGTCTCTAAGACATTCTCAACGTTAGCTGCAAGGATGGGTTTATTTGGAAGATCCATTCTTTGGAATAATATCCCCGTCCCTTCTGGAGCAGGACGTAAAGTAAGCTCTGTCTTCGCCCCTGTAAAAAGACCGATTCCACCCATGGAAACAGGTTTTTTCAGCGAACGTTGATGCTTACGAGAAGAAGACATTTCATCAGGAAGTGACATAGGGCCTCGGTCAAATAATCAGATGTTATTGAAGTTGGACTGTTTACTTCTCCCAAGATTATAGGGACAGACGTTTTTCATCAAGTCGATTTTCGATGATCGATATACGCCCATAAGATAAGGATGAAAGAAAGAGCGACAATAAGATAGTCTCCAAAATAGGTGTAGAGGGTCGGATAGGTATAGAGATGGAGTTCCGTAATCAAAGCTCCTCTTTGTACTTCGAGGTTCTCCGTCCCCAATTGTCCGACTGTCCGTCCTAAGCTATCCACTGCTGCTGTGACTCCGGTATTACATGCTCGCACCAAGGGTACCCCATTTTCAATTGCCCGCAATTTTCCGTGGCTGAAGTGACTCAAATGCAGTCGGGATGAAGGGTACCATGCGTCATTGGTGACATTAATAAAAAGCTTAGCCCCTCCTAATTTTCCTTGACGAATGAGGTGACTAAAACACTCTTCATAACAAATCGAAATATTGAGAGGGTAGGCTCCTTCAAAGACTTTTGATTCCTTTCCATGAGTAAAAAAATCGGTAATGCCATAGCGAGCAACAAGAGGTTTTAAAAATGAAAATGGCAAATACTCTGCAAGAGGGAGAAGAACCCGTTTTTCATATCTATTGATTGTGGTTTTATGAGGTAATAAGTGGAAAGCTGCGTTATAACTCTCTCCTTTTTCTTCATCGGAGTCATCGAGACCAATCACGACCTCTGCTTCATAGTGGTCTGCGAGAGCTTGTGCCCAAAAAAGATTGCTCACATACCAACGGACTTTTCCATTTCCTTCGTGTTTTTCTGCTAGACGGGAGTTCAGAAGATAGGACCAATCATGCGGCCCCCAGGCGCTTTCCAGAACGTATCTGACATCTTCATAGTCATAAACTTTTCTATTTGCAGAAAAGGGCACAGTATATTCAGGCATTGCAATGAGATCGACCTCAAGCGCTCCTTTTTCCTCCAAATAACTTAGGATGGCTTCCCATTGTTGATATGGAGGGACATAAACATGACCTTGATGGTAAAAAAAAGATTTCTCATTTGGAAGCAAAGATGTCTGAATCAAGGCTACATGAGTTTTTTCATTCCACTCTTTTGAGTCATGGTACAGCATATGCAAAAAACCAAATAAGAATGGAAATAGGAAACACCCTGCAGCAATGGCGCCTCGCTTCACATTCCAACTTATCATAGCTTGCAACACCAGAAGATTGACAAGAGCTGTCCAAAAAGAAAGGCCAAAAATTCCCCAAACAGAGGCAAGTTGAGACGAGACTGGAAAGGCTGTCATGGAAAGGCCAATGGGGTTCCATGCAAATCCACATAAGATAAAGAGGCGCCCCCACTCAATTAAAGTCCAAATGGCTGCAAGAGCTAGAAGCTGTTTTGCTTTCAAAGGGGTCGTTTTTGGGAAAAAGAGAGAAAACAGACCAAACTGCATGCCTAAGAGTAAAATCAGCCCACCATACACAAAAAAGATATACGTTCCCTGAAATTGAGGGGTGGCAAGCCACGAAAGCTGCACGGCTTGCACGGCAGTAAACCAAAGAGTACTGAGGATAAATCGATGCTTCTTACTTGGGAAGGTGAGTAAAATCAACCAAAAAAAGGCAAAGCCGCAGCTGCTCGCTAAGAGGGAAAGGATGGGGCTTACATCGGGCTGTCCCCAAGCAACAATGATAAAGCTGAGAAGGAAAAAGAAATTCTTCTTTAGCATGATTTTTTAAACCGAGGGCTAATTGAAAGGAGAATAAAACTTCCTATAAGCGCGAGATTTTTCATAAACATTGTAAGTTCCAAAGCTCTGGCATCTCCAACTTGAAACCAGAAATCATGATAAACAAGAGTGGTGGGAATGAGAAAAATGAGGAGAAGAAAAGCTCCAAGTCGCATGAAAAATCCCGAAATAAGAAGGATCGAACCTGCCAATTCAAAAAATGTCGCAAAGCCTAGCATCACTGGGACAAAACGGATGAAGTGATCGAAAATGCTCGCATCGGGAAAATACATGCGAAGTGTACTAAACTTCATCAAAATGCCTTCTCTCGTGTCATGCCAGTAAAGAACCTTTTTGATTCCAGCAATCAAAAAGATCAACCCAAGGCAAAGACGCCCGATAAAAAAAATAATTTTTCTCATTTTCGACATGAATCGCAGTTTACCATGTAGGAAATGTGAAAGGCAATTGCTAAGATACCCCTTTCCCAGGTAAAATAGAGTGAAAATATTTTTTTATTCACATGAAAAATTTTCGTAAACACCATCTTTTAGAAATTTTTGATCAGAGCGAAAAATCGAGACTTCCCCTTGATGCTTTTTTAAGAGATTATTTTCGCAAAAATAAAGCAATTGGGTCTAAAGATCGGCAAGAAGTTTGTGAAACGCTTTATGGAATGGTGCGCTGGCGAGGGTTGCTCGACCATCTTTGTGACCGCCCAATAAATTGGAAAAAACGATTAGATATTTACCAGCAAATCAATCCCAATGATTTTCTAAATGAAAATGCGATCCCTATACATGTGCGCTTGAGTTTTCCAAAGTTTATTTTTGATACATTGAAAGAAGCTTATGGTGAAAAAAAAGCGATTGAACTCTGTTTAAATTCTAATGAAACTGCGCCAACAACCGTGCGTGTCAACCCAGCAAAAATTGAGCGGGATGACCTCCTTAAGCACTGGAAAGAAATCTATGACGTTTCGCCTTGCGGCAAATCTTCGTTGGGCATTGTTTTTCATAAGAAGATCAACTTTTTTGCCCTTCCCGAATTCAAAGCTGGTCTGTTTGAAATTCAAGATGAAGGAAGCCAACTCGTCGCAAATGAAGTAGACCCTAAACCTGGTGACCATGTTTTAGACTACTGCGCGGGTTCAGGTGGGAAAACGCTTGCATTTGCACATAAAATGAAAGGGCAGGGACAGATCCATCTTTACGACATTCGCCCTCACATGCTTCTTGAAGCAAAAAAACGGCTTAAGCGGGCAGGGATCCAGAATGGACACCCTTTAACTGAGCAACATCTGAAACGGAAAACTCTTTTAAGGAAGATCGATTGGTTACTCCTCGACGTTCCTTGTTCGGGAAGTGGAACCTTGCGTCGCAACCCAGATATGAAATGGAAAATAGATCGAGAAATGATCGAGCGTTTAGCGGCAGAACAACGCAAAATTTTTGCAGAAACATTAAAATTTTTGCATCCTAATGGTCGAATCGTCTATGCTACGTGTAGTGTTTTTCCCGAGGAAAATGAGAGGCAGGTTTCAGGTTTTATTAAGGAATACAACCTAAAACTCGTCAAACCTCCTTTTCTATCTCTCCCCGAAAAGGGAAATATGGATGGTTTTTTCTCAGCAGTATTGAGTTATTAAATATGAAGAAAACGTTACTTTACCTACTTTTTTTACCTTTTTGTGTGAGTTTGATAGCCGACGAATATGCTCCCGTCACCTCTTCTTTCACAGGGGCATCAAATCAACGAGAACCCCAAATTATCATTAATAATTGCCCTCTGGCAAAAATTAACGGAAAGATCATTTCACTCATTGATGTAGTGAAGAAAATGGATCTATTCCTCTACGAATATGACCCCAACCTCAAGCTCTCTGCAGCTGAAAAAGTTCAATTCTACATGGGACGTTGGAGCGAAACCCTTGAGGAAATGATTTGCAACGAATTGGTTTTACTCGATGCGCAGCAAAAAGAAATCAAAGTAAGTGACGGAGAGGTACGTGAGGAACTCGAAGATCGATTTGGTCCCAATATCATGTCAAACCTAGAAAAAATTGGGTTAACATACGATCAAGCAAGAGAATGGATTCGCAATGATATTACAATTCGGCAAATGATGTGGTTCAAGGTCCACTCTAAAGCGCTGCAAACAACAACTCCTCAGGTGATCAAAGCCGCCTACCAAGCTTATTTAGAGAAAAACCCACCTGTTGAAAACTGGACCTATCGCGTTTTTTCCATCCGTGGAAAAGATCAGGAAGCTTGTGAAACTTTAGCAAAGCAAGCCTATGCTCTTCTTTCAACAAAGGAAAAGACTTTGGAAGAGGTTGCAGCTGAGCTTAAAGAACAACATCAAGAAATCACCATCACAGTCAGTGATGAGCTATCTGGAGACACTCCAAATATTTCTAAACAACATTACGATGTAATAAAAAATCTGAGCACTCACTCTTTTAGTGAGCCGGTATCTCAAGTAAGCCGCTTTGATAAAAGCACAGTTTCGCGCGTGTTTTATCTCGATAATTTAGTCGAAAAACTCCCGAGTGATTTTGACACGATGCACGAACCCCTTAAGAACAAGCTTCTGCATGAAACGGCTGACAAAGAAAAAGAACAGTACTTTAATAGCCTAAAGAAGCGATACGGATTTGATAAAGTGAGCCCTCGTATGCCTCTCTCAAGCGACTATCAACCGTTTACGGTTTACTAAGGGACGGCGCTCAATGGGGCTTTATCAGCCTAAGGCTTTGAAAAAGCTTCTGGAGGATCTTAAAACACATCCTAAGAAATCTCTTTCTCAAAACTTTTTGATCGATGGGAATATCGTCCGGAAGATCATTGAATCTTCAAGAGTTACTGATGGTGATCACGTGTTAGAAGTTGGTCCTGGCCCCGGCGTTTTAACAGAAGCCCTACTGGGAAAAGGTGCCTACGTCACTGCCATCGAGAAAGATGACCGCTTTGCCACTGCTCTTGAAGATTGGAACCACCCCAAGCTGACCATTGTCCACGATGATTTTCTCAAAGTTGACCTTCTTTCAGTTCTCAAGGAAAAAACAAAAGTTGTAGCCAATATCCCGTACAGCATTACGGGAATTTTACTGCAAAAACTTCTTCCCATGGGGAAACAAATTGCATCACTCACATTAATGGTACAAAAAGAGGTGGCTGAGCGGCTCGTAGCGAAGAAAGGAACAAATAGTTACAGCTCATTCACTCTTTTTGCCTTTTATTACTCAACACCTCAGCTTCTTTTTTCAGTCGAACCCACCTGTTTTTATCCGAGGCCCAAGGTGACTTCAGCTGTTGTCCAGTTGACCTTAAAAGAGGTGAATGAAAATGCCCCCTCACCCCTCCAGCTGATTCGGATAGCGTTTCAACAAAGAAGGAAGATGCTTCGAGCTTCTCTTAAATCGCTCTATACGGCAACGCAAGTGGAATCAGCACTCAAAGAGATGGGGCTTTCAGTAACTACACGTCCTCAAGAACTCTCGCTAGAAGAATTCCAAAAACTTTACAATTTACTTGCTCAATGAATGAACCTCTTATCTTTTACGACGGAACTTGCGGCTTATGCCATTTCATCGTCCGCTTCGTTCTCAAAAGAATGGGAAAATCCCCTTTTTACTTTGCGCCACTTAATGGTTCAACTTTTCAAAGCTTAACAATCTCGAATCCTCCTGATAGCCTCATTGTTTTTGTTCCAGAAACCAAACAGGTTTTGTTTAAAGGAAGCGCTGTCATCTATATCTTCAACCGACTTGGGAACCCATGGAAAGCTCTAAGTAGATTTCTCCAATGCTTCCCAATCAAATTCATCGATGGACTTTATAGAGGGGTTGCAAAATTGCGAAGAAAACTCCTGAAGCACCCAAAGCAAAATTGTCCCAACGTTCCAAAACAATTTCAAAAATTTTTCAAAAATTAACTCTTTATTTTGAAAAATATTTTGAAAAAAGCGATCCTTAGCTGAAAAATTGATTTTAAAGGATGTACTTATGAAATTTGGACGCGTGTATAAATGCTTTTTTTTCACCAGTTGTTTTGTGTTATTTTCTTCTTTTTTGAGCATGAAATTTTACGACTTGTTTGAGGATGACATCCCCATCCCCTCTTTAGAACATTTTTCTCCTCCTCCTACGTATTACACTCCTAACCCTCAAAATCCTACAGGGGATTGGATTGTCTACAAAGGCTACTATACCCCAACAACAAATCATATTTGGGTTCCCCATCTTTCAACAGAAGGGCCAGGAATCACTTTCATCCCAACAAATGACTGGTTTCAAAACCTCGCTTGTTGGCCCGATCAAGCTATTATGAGTACAACAGGTCACTACAATCTCTTTTGGAACGGGACGGCTGAAAATGGACTGACCTTTTTATGTCCAAAGGCATTTGCTTATTATTCACTCTCAGGCGTGCCTGCATCAGGGCACTTTGCAATGGATAATAACGTACAGCCTGGTCGCTTTGCAATCATTCCACCTGTGACGCATCAGTATCCTCAAATTCATTGGGAAAACTCAGAAACAGGAAATATGGTTCGTGCCATTCACTATCAGAACGACCAGCTGATCCTGTATTTAGTTCAAGGCGGAGTGTTTCAAGGTGCCCAGTATCAAAATTGCATAGTGAATATTCAAATTCCCACAGGAGAAAAGCCAACTCTTTCGACTGTTGGCGGAATGACAAGACATCAAATCTCCGATCGAAATGGATATGTTTATCTTATCTACACCCCACAATCTTTGAAATTATCCTGGAGCAACCAGGTATTCGTATCTGACGAACCTTACACCGGTTACTTAAATATCGTCTGCATTCCGAATGAAGACTTAGAAGAAGTGAGCTCTCTTTTAGATAACCATGCTAGAGCAATTGTTGTTAAAGCAGAAGGAACCTTTTCGGCTGAGCAGAGCTCTTCTTTTGACTATAGTTTCTCTTACACATGTCAAGACCTTCTTGGAGCAGATACACCACCAGAACCTTTAATTTTACTCATGGACCATCAAGTCAATAAAGCAACTCTTGTCTCTGGGCAAGTTCCAACAGATTTATCTTTGGTTTGTTTAAAAGGAAAACTACAGGCTTATGCAGGCAGCAGCTTTGAGTTTAAATTTCCTGCAGCATATCAGGAATTAAGTGTTGATGCCCTTCCGAGTAACGGCATTACAAAAGAGCAGGCACTTGCCTTAATCAACAATCAAGTTTTAGATAGAGGCCTTGCTGCTGCCACACAAGTTCCAGCCCCTACCCTCGCGATTCCATACAATAAATTCCTCTTTCAAAAAGCCTTAACACTCGCTTATGCGCTACAAGTGATTGAAGTCTCGGAATTAGAAAATCGTTGGGAAACCCAACTTGAAGCTTTGCACCAAAGCCTCATCCAAGGACTCAATAATCTATGGAAAGCCTCATCTACTTTTCCCGAAAAACTCAATGGGCAAATCGTTCAGGTTCCCTCGGGACTGAGATTAGACCCAAATTGGGGAACAGCTGTGTTCTTTCCTGATTCTTATGGGTCTTCCATCTCTTTAAACGACCATATTGTTCAATACGGCTATTTAATTTATCCCATGGTCTTGTTAGATCAATATGAAACAAAAGTTGGGATTGCATCTAAGTATTTGGACCAGCCCTCAGCCATCTCCCCCTACACCCATCGAGACTTAGCAAATATACTCGTTGCAGATATTGGCCAGTCTGGAGGAGACAATTTTGTTCTCCATCGGAATCTTGATTTTTATGAAGGCCATTCTTGGCTTTCAGGATTGGGAAACAGCTTCGATGGCCAAAATACAGAAAGTGAGTCTGAAGCCCTTTTAGGCAGCATGAGCGTTGTCGCATGGCTTGAGCATACCCTCGCAGATCAAAGTTTGATTCAAATTGCACGAAACCGTTGGGCTCTAGAATCAACAGCATATCACTCATATTGGCAAGTCGATTCGGAGTCCACTCCCTACAATGCTGTTTGTCCCGAGTACGTGCAAACAGGACATCTTGTAGCCTCAATGGTGTGGCAAAACAAAATCACAGCAGAAACTTGGTGGGGCCTCAATTGGGATCGCATTATCGGTTGCGTCTTCATGCCAACTTCAGCAAATCTGCTAGATAACTTCCTTGGAAAAGCTACAGACCAAGAACCTGTGGTTTCTGAAAGCTATGTGAAAGATATTGCCAACTATGTTTCAAAAAACTGGGATACTTTTGACACTGGAAATACCATCCAAAGTGTTTTAATTCCTCTCGTTGCAAGATCAGCGACAGATACTCCCTGTCCTCCGTTAGGATTACCAGGCTCAATTTCCAACATGATTCAAGATGTGAAAGACGGAAAAACTCATTTTGATGTGGGTACGAATGAGTTTATTATTACTGTGATCTCTATGTATGCACAAAACTTACTAAACGGATGTGATTGAGGGCACAAACCAACTGTATTGCTCAATGGGA
This sequence comes from Simkania negevensis Z, assembly GCF_000237205.1. GTDB lineage: Bacteria > Chlamydiota > Chlamydiia > Chlamydiales > Simkaniaceae > Simkania > Simkania negevensis. Next base: position 2,225,731 of record NC_015713.1, read on the forward strand.
GTGTGCCCCTAAATATTTATGCAGCAGGTGCAGCTTGATTAATGAGCGCAACTTTCTTGGTCAGAGGAGTCACGCTTAAATCAATCTGCACTTCTTTGCCTTTTTCTGTCTTCACTTCTTTGACAATTGGATGGATCTCAATTGTCTCTGGCAATTCGTTTTTGATGTTAATCGTGATATTGTTGTTATTGACAACTTCAACAGTTGGACGGCTTAAGCTACGATAAACTTTATAGCCTAGGCAAGCCACTGCAGCTGCAGTTGCAACGTAAGGAAGGTAATTCCAAGCAACAGTTGCAACTGTTGCAACTGTTTGAGCAGTTTGTGTAAAGGTTTCACCTACTGTAGCTTCTTCAGAGAAACCGGTGTCCATTTGCTCAACGTTTGATGCTTGGCCTGTAAATGTCTGAGTCGGCTCGGTTGGCATCTCATCGAAAACCGCGCTTGCCGTGCCTGCAACATTTCCCGTAAGAAATGAAGGGAGGTAGGACCCTGCGTATCGGGTCAAAAGATGTGCACCGAGCAAAAGTGTCGACAACATCTGCGTTGAATGAGTGTGTTCTATACCCATTACTTGCCTCCTTCAAAGGTTTTGAATCTATTTTGTATAGATTCTTCACTTGAGGGTTATATTTTAACCTGAATAATTATATTAATCTACGAAAACCTGTTAAATAATTATTTAACAGACCTATTTGATTTAAATACAAAATAAAGAGTCGAACCAACTGCTAAGAGAAGGAAAACAATGAGAACATTACGCAGCGGCGTGAAGTCTAAACTACCAGTTTTCAGTCCATCAACAAAGGCAATAAAACTTTTCTTTTTAACATCCCTTGTTGCGTACAGGGGCGCTTTTTCTAAAATCTTATGGTTTTGATCGAGGATATGCATCTCCCCAACCCATTCACCAGCAGCGATGGGAAGTTCGAGTTGTTCCCAATTCAGTTCAATACTGATTTCAGGCTCTTCAGAAGGAAAGTAGTTGATGAGAACATTTTCCATTAAAGAGGCTCTCAAAGGAGTCTTTCCTTTTTTTATTTCACGGGTGAAATAGTTTTCATCTTTGTTAAAAAGGAGCCGCGTCTCTTCCTCCTGAGAAAAAGCCGCTTCGAAGAGGCGAATGGCATCACGGTATTTTTGCTTGGGATCTTCGCATTCAAGGAGTACAGCAATGAGAATGCGGTCGCCTTGCTGGGCAGCTCCTACAAAGGTATGTTTTGCGTGAGAGTGGTAACCATTTTTCATTCCAATGACTTTGGGATAAAAAAACTTTCCCGGCTGCAGCAAGAGCCCGGTATTTTGAATGATCCTTGCACTCTGCATGTTTGTAGCTGAACGCTCATACTCTTTAGTCGCAAGGATTTCTAAAGCTATTTTGTTTTTTATGGCGTCTTGCATGATAAGCGCCATGTCATATGCAGATGTAACATGTTTAGGATGATGCAATCCATGAGGATTAGCAAAATAAGTGTTTTTGCATCCTAGTTTTTTGATGTAATCATTCAATCCACGCATGAACTTTGGAATCGTTCCTCCAACATGGTGGGCAATGAAATTAGACGCATCGTTTCCCGAAACAAGCATCATTCCATAGAGAAGATCTCTCATAGAAAGCCTTTCTCCTCGTTTGATCCAAAAATGGGTCCCATCGGGTTCGAGCCAGTATGCGGGATCTCTATAAAGGTGTGCCTCTTTCATACTTCCATTGATCTTCTTTAAACAATGGTAAGGACATGTCACGACTTCATCATAACTCTCGTTATATTGAGAAAGTGCATAGGTCAAGGTAGCAACTTTCGTGATACTTCCTGGATAATGGGGATCATGAGGAGCTTTTTCATATAAAATAGCTCCTGTCTTTGCATTGATTAAGATGGCAGATTTAGCTGTCACTTTCACTTTTAGTGGTTCAGCCCAAGTGTATTGGCAAAGACAAACGAGAAATAGGATCCAAAAACGCACGTAAAACATAGTCCTTCTTATAGCAGAAATTCATAAAAATTCAAAACATATTGAATTCATTTTTAACCATTTGATCAAAATCGAAAATAAAACTTATCAAACAAGCTTTAAAAAAATACTCCTCGCCGCTATGAAGAAAAAAATGTAATGGAATTAACAAGGCAGTTCATGAATCCGATCCAATTAGATCAAGCATACAACGAATTCATTTCAAATCTCGCGAGTTGGATTCCGGAAGGGATTATTGAAGTGGATATCGAACTTTTAGAAGAAACAGGTCTTCTAAATCACGAATCCTTTGAGGAAGAGCAAAAAACTGAGCAGCTTCCTCATTACTTTCACGTGATTGAAACAGCAGACCGCGTCACTCTGTTCAATCATCAATTCGTCATCTGGATCGTTCCAAAAATTGTCGATGAAACACCTACGACAATTGTTCTCATTGCCCTCATGAACGAAAAGCATCCCCATCTTGAAATTGTTTTCTCTACTCAAGGGGTTTATAACACCCCCAAATTTGTCTTGCGGCTCTTAAAATATTATTTGTCAGAAGTCATCGATACAGAGGAAGCCATCTCTTCAATTGAAAATTAATGGTTCAAAATAAACTTTTAGTTTTTTGTATTCTATTATACTCAAACAACTTTAAAAATTGGTTTTGGGCAACGCGAAAGCTTTCGGAATTCGTCGATTTTAAGTGGCCTAATATTAGGAATATGAGGTCACTTAAAATCGGCTAATTACGGTGCTTTGGCGCAGCCGAAAATCCAATTTTTGAAGTTGTTTGAGTATAACTCCAAATCTATTGTCAACGACAAGAACTCTTCGTCGTCGCTATTTATTTGATGTTGAACTATACTTCCTGATAAAATTAAGAAATCCTTCAAGAAAGGAGTTGAAAAATGTTGGCTTTTAGACCCCTAGCTTCAAATATTGAAAGACATGTTCTTTTTTCAGGAGCTCGTTATTTTTCCTCTCGAGCACCAAATGAAAATCTTCCTTTGTGGAATCGAGTTTCAAACCTGGGTATAGGCTTTTTGCAAAAAAGGCTTAACTTGGAAGTCGTCTCTTACAAGCCTTGGGCGGGACCAAAAGGAGTCATAAATCCCAAAGCTGCAGAAATGTATGCGCGTGCAGAAGCTGCGGCAACGCGAAGAAAAATTGACGAAGCAATGGAAGTGCAAGCAAGTTCTAAGTAAAAGCAGGAACTTGTTCCTGCTTTCTTTATGAACTAACTTATGTCCTATCCACAACAGACAGTTTCCAACCACTTGAAAACATCACCGTTTTTGTAAACTCCAAAGCATCGCTAGGATTCTTAAAACTCGATTTCAAAAATTGAAAAATATAACGGCCCAAGCGAGGCCCTTCATGTGTAAATGTCTGTTCATGGAAAGGGGAGTAGATATCATCAAGAGTTTCTGCATCTGATCCAAGTAGACGCTCAAAATCTTCCCCATCTAAAAGTTGAGGGTTTTGTTCTAAAGCCTCAAGAATAGCAATTGCATAAGGTTGTAACCGCCCATCACTTGCCAAGCGTGTCATGGCGTGAAGAACTTCAAGAGGCACGTGAATACATGCAACTTTCATGTCTTTTGTAAAATAAGTAAGATATTCACGCTGCGTCATTTTTTGTCGACTGACACCATTCACAACCCAGTAATCAGGTCCGAAATCACGCGCTGTGGCATTGAGAGCTCCCTTGGCCACACACTCCGTACAGACGGGCTGTTGTAGGGGCAACTCATCACTTCCGCCTACCATGACAACGGGATAGTCTCTCCAGTTCTCCGCAGAATGGTTATGACCACTGTTTAAGACGTATTGCCCACTGACATGATCTTGGAATATCTTTGGTTGTACGAGGCCCACGCGCAGTTGTGTCATAGTTTCGATCTTACCGCTATCAAGAGTGAGGGCTATCGCATCTTCAGCTTCTCTACGGACTTTTGCATAAGTACAACGTTTTGGATTTGATATCGAAGCTGCTATCGAAGAAAGATGTGCAACACCTATCCCTCCTGCAAGATTTCTAACCCCATCAATAACACCATTCAGGAACCCAATGGGTTGAGCAATATTCTTCTCTTTAAGTTGTTTTTCAGTGTCTGGAGACCCACAAGCAGATGTCGTTCCGCCAAGCGTTGAAATCACTCTGACACGATCATAAGTTTTCCCATGAGTAGCTTCTCTTACAATTCGAGCCACCTCATTAGCATCTGCATAATCTTGATGCCTGATTGGCACAAATTGTAGCTGTGGGTTGTTAAAATGCTGTTGATAGACTTTTTTTGTATTCTCAACGTTACCTGTCAAAGCAACCACTTCCATTCCTTTCTCCAGAGCCTTTGGAATGATGACTTGAGAAATGCTGCTATTTGCCGCTGGAATGACGACGACTTCTTTGAGCTGTTGGCGAAATTTTTGATCTTCTCGACTTTGATGAGAAGAATTCTCATAAGATTTAAGCGATTGTTGATCAAATGGTTGCGAATAATAGTATCTTACTCCTGGCGCTCGAATCAACCCTCTCATACAAAACATACTTCCTAGCCCTCTTTTACTTCCCGCAATTGCAATTATTATACAAAAAATTATAATTAATTATTACAAAAATTTTTAAAAATTAATTATATAATTATTAAAAAATAACAGTATTTATATAGATGCAAAGAATATTGTCTTATATAATTTATAATTAGACGCTTATGTTTAATGACACATGAGTCGAAGTAGAGAGAGCTTTGTAAGAAATCCAGCTATTTGATCTGACTGAAAATGGCTTGATCAGCTGAAAGAGCCTCTATTGGTTCGTCGAGCTGATAGAGAGGAAATACCTCATTTTAATCGACGGGGCGCGCGAGCGATAGGCTAAAGCATAGTCGAAATGTAGCCTTGATTCTCTACTTTATATTCAAACAACTCCAAAAATTGGTTTTAGGCAACGCGAAAACTTTCGGAAATAGTTCTGAAGTTGATTGGTGTCCAAACGAGGTCATTAAAATAGTTGATGAAACTCCTAAGATAATTGTTCTCATTGCCGTCATGAGCGAAAAAATCCTCATCTTGTAATCGTGTTCTCAACACAAGGGGTTTATAACACCCCAAAGTTTGTCTTAAGACTTAAAAAATATTATTTATCAGATGTGATCGACACAGAAGAAGTCATCTCCTCAATCAAAATGAGGGATGAATCTATCAATTGTAACAGGCCCATCTTAAAGGGACGTTGGATCAAGGGCAATGTGCTTAATATGTTTTCGATTCCATGTATACGTGATGTGAAGCAATCCGTCTTGAGTTTGAATAATTGCAGGATAAGCAAAACTTCCCGGACCATCTTCTAAAACAAGAACATCTTTCCAAGTTTCTCCTCCATCAATAGAAAGTGCCAAATTTAGAGGGGTTCTTTTTGTCTTTGAATGATTATACACAAGAGCAATTCGACCATCAAACATACGTACAGCATCAAATCCTGAGTCGGGATTAGGCAGCTCTGTTGGATAGGCTCTCGTCCACGTTCGCCCACCATCAGAAGATGTCGCTTTGCAGATCCATCCAATCCTTCTGGAGCGGCAAAGCATTGTGATATGTTGACCATCTTCTGTCCAAAAAGTTGGCTGAATCACGCCGATAGGACGATCTTTTGAGGCTGATTTCTTATCTGGGAAAAAAGGAGCTCGACGCTCTTCAAAATAGGGAATAGGATTGCTCCTTTCCCAAGTTAATCCTTCATCACGTGTCCATTCAAAAGAACATGCCCAATTGAGGTAACTTTGAATCGAGCTACCACAAAGAAGCCTTCCATCTTGAAGCAGTAGAGGTTTATTTTTAACTGGCCCAAGAATTCCACCAGGAAGAAGGAATGGCCGTGACCATGTCTGCCCTGCATCAATAGAGGATGTCAAAAAACCTGACCATCTTGTGGGATCGTATCCTGCTTTGTAAAAAAGCAATATCTTCCCTGAGGGCATCGTAAAAAGAACAGGATTCCACGTTGGGGCTCCCCAATCTTCTATAACTTTTACAGGAGCTTGCCACTTATTATCACATTGTCGAGAAAGATAGATAGAAACATCAGAGTTTCCTTCTTTCGAACCTGCAAAGTAGGCAACGATCAGTCCTTCCTCCGTTTCAGTCAAAGTTGAAGCATGGCAAGACTCAAATGGAGCATTCGAAAAGAGAAACTCATCTACGAGTAGGGTTTGACCGCTCGCTCTTAATACTGAAAAGATCATTAAAAATAAAAACTGTAAATTGCGCATGAGAGAAGTTTAAGACATGCATAATTATTGACCAACTTTTATCACACTGAAAATTCCTTGATGATCGGAAAGGGCTTCAGTAGGCTCATCGAGCTTGTATAGAGGAACAACCTCGCTTTCAATCACTAGAGGAAAAGCGTGGTACATCAAAGCATAGTCATAAATATAGTCTTTATTTTTTACTTTAGATCGCTCCCTGTTGGGCGTCCAAACAAGATCGTTAAAATAGTCGGTACACGTGGGATATTGACTCGAGTAGCCATCAATAAATGCCCGACTTAAAATCGAGTTTTTCCATTCCTGAGATCCATAAACCACATTGAGATCTCCAACGACAATTGCAGGAAGAGGCAGATCTTTTTGCAAGGTTTCTATTGTCTGAACAATCATCTGAGCTTCTTCTTCCCGGACTCTTATAGCTGTTTCATTATCATGGGGATTAAGATGTGTTGAAATGAGATAGCAAAAGGGTTTTTCATTTAAAACAAGCGTTCCATAAAAAAAACCTTTGTGAATCCCTTTTTGTCTTCCGTCAGATTCAAATCGGACAAACCTTGGTTCTAAAATCGGATACTTACTTGCTACAAAAAGGCCGCTATCCATGGAAATCTCATCTGGATCTACCACGGCATTGTCTGCTCCAATATTCAGGTAAAAGTAGGGATATTGCCTCTTAAGGGTTCGAAAAAGAACAAACGCACTTTCTTCATCGTGAATTTCTTGGAGACAAACGATATCGCAATTTTTCTTTTTAAGCGCTTTCGCAATCTGCTGAATACGGGTTTCCCAGGGGGCAATCCCCCCAAAATAGTACGTGAGATTGTGAGGCATGAAAAGAACATTCGCATTGAGAATGGAGATCTCAGCTGCCCCTACTTTCTTCATTCCCGTCCCTTCTAGATAGCAGTAAGGAGTCTTTGGAGTTGATGCTAAGCTTTCTAATGCCTTACTTACTAAATCAGCGTTCACTCCGCTTTGAAATCGGTTTAAAAAGTTATAAAAAAACTGCGCTTCATCGGGAAGAAGGTTTTTGACTTCCAAAACATAATTTGCAATCGCGTTTTGAAAACCTTCATCTTTAACCACTTTGGAATATAGGTTGTTGATTTGTTCATAGTAGCGCAAGGAGGTTTTTGCAAGTTCCGTCTCTTTATAAAGTTCATAAGGAATGAGATATCCGAGATCCGTTCGGCTCACTAATGTTTGCTTGATGATCCCGCCCCAAACCCTCAAAGCTTGAGCCCCTTCTTTTTCCTCTAGTTTACGGTGGAACGAACGCAAGTTTAAACTGATGTTTCTTTCATAGTTCTTCCAGAACTTTTCAATTTCAGTTGAATTTTTCGGCAGCAAGTTCTTGATATAAGGAAGTTCTTCTATTTCTGCATAAGCTGTCGAAAGCACGCAAAGTAAACAGAGACTAACAATATTTTTTAAGCGTGAGAATATTTGCATCACCTTCACGGCTGTACTCCATTTTATCCATGAGTTCCTTCATAAATGAAATTCCTAACCCTCCAACAGTCCGTTCTTCAATGGGAGCCATCCGGTCGATCTTCTGACCATTTTCAAGCGGATTAAATGGAATTCCGTAATCTTTAATGATAATCTCAATCTGATCTTCTGGAAAGTAGTTGCAAGTGATTTCAATCTCTCCTTCTTGATCAAGGTAGGCGTAGTGAATGATATTGACAAGAGCTTCTTCTAAGGCTACTTCAATACGCCGCAGCTCAGCTTGATCAAAAGGACTTTCTTCAATCTGACTTATAATCCATGCAAGCATGGGACGTAAGGAAGAAATATTGGCAGAAAAAGTCGAGTTCGCACTCTGAATTGGCTCAGTCATACTAAGTCACTTAATTCAACAAAGTTTTGATCATATCGAAAAGAGTGATTTTTCTTCTAACTTCAAGAACCTGTATTGATCATCTCATGACGACACTATCTAACCTGAACTCTGGGTTTATTTTGCTTAGTCTCAGGAAAGAGAGTTCTCTTAAAATCTCGGAATATTTGTAGATGGGAAGAACCAAACATTCCTTTTCGAGGCAAGAAGGCTGAACAAAAACTCAAGAAGCTATACTCAAACGACTTCAAAAGTTTGAGTATAAAAATTATTGGGATAGGTTCACATTTTCAATGCCACGAACGATTTTTGTGGCGATTTTTTGATAGAGCGGCTCGCGCGCTGAACTTTGAGCTCCTTGCATTGAGTCCAATTGCCCAAGTGAAAAGAAGAGAACAGATTGACGCCCCCCAGTTGGAGTCAGAAAAGAGGTATCGAGAAGAGAATCGGAATTGACAAAGTCGTAGTCTACGTGCGCTGATACATCAATGGGACCATAAACAACTTTTCCAGTTCTTGCTGCAACAAGGGAAAAGCGGACAGTCAATTCACGTCTCCCTTCATTTGGCACAAGTCGATTGATGCGTGCACCTGTTGTTGGATCACTGTCATACTCCCAACCGATGTTCGAATTTTGATCGGAAACGATCTTCCCCTCTAAAATAAGTTCTCCCTCTTTGGCATAAGTAAACTGACTTGAAAGTCCTATCGCCTTGACAAGTTCGTCAGTCAAAAGCCCTTCTTCATCTCCTTTGAAATAAGGAATCGAAACTGTTTTGTAGTGAGAGGAAAGCTGGTCAGAATCTTCCCAGTGATACCCACAACTCGTGAGAAAAAAAGGCAAACTAAGGAGCAGCAGATACTTCTTCATCGCTTTCCACAATGATCGCCTCATCCGCTTTCTTTGGCACCTTATCGGAAGCGTTTTCCATTTCAGAAAATGTTTCAGGCAACCCTAACTTTTCGAGTTTTTTTCTCGAAACCTTTGCTGCTTTTGTATCAGGATATTTTTTTAAAATCGTTTGATAATAAATTGCAGCAGCTTTAGGCCGTTTGGTGCGATGATAAAATTCACCCATTTCCAAGAGATCATCTGCCATGACATCTTTCAAATGCAAAAGCTTCTTTTCAGCTTCTTCTAAACGGGGTTCTCTCGGAAAGTGGAACCGAAACTTGCGCAGGTTAATTTCAGCAAGTTCGAGTCGATCTCCATCAGGAAATTCCTTTTGACACCAGGTGAGGTAAACTTCTGCTACACCCAAATAGCTATCAGGAGCTAAAGGATGTTTAGGGAAACGACGTATCAATGTTTGATAAGCTTCGACACTTTCTTTGTATTCTTCTAAAGCGAGAAGAAGCGTCGCTTTCCGATAGAGAGATTCAGCAGCCATTTCGTCGCGTGGAAGGGTCGTGATAACTTCGTCAAAAATTTCAATCGCCTCTTCGTAGCCATGGATCCATTTTGGCAAACCACGAACATGAAAGAGGTGACGGCGCACACCTTCTTGAAAGTGACAAGCAATTTCAAACTTGTATCGAATGACTTGATCAAAGAACTTTGGCGTCATTTCTTCTTTCAAATAGGCTGAAAAAGATTCATTTGCCATTTCGTAGTCGGTAATTTCATAGTAAGCGACACCCATGTAGTAATAGACTTCTTTAGCAAAGGGGGCATCGGGAAAATCTTGCATGAGCATGCGCGATTGCCAAATGAGTTTTTCCCATTCTTTGTTTTGAAAAAAATCGATGATCAAATTGTAGTGGTCGTGAACCGAAATCTCCGATTTAGATGTAGGATCTAAAGGATTTGCATGGAGAGTTGCTCCCACTCCGCACGTCAAGATGAAAAAAACAAAAATTTTTTTGAGCTGCTTCATTCCAAACTCTAAAGTTGCATTGTAACGCATGATTATAAACATTCACTCTTCAAAAGAAAAGGATTGAATGAATGAAAGATTTTGAAGCTCGTTTTTTAGCCCCTCATTGATGCCAACTCCCCACTTAGATTCGATCTCGAGAGTCCCAACTCTTTGCTGTGACGCATGAAATGCAATTGCAACAGAAGCGCTTCCGGGGAAGCGGTGAAAAAGTTTTTTGAGTTTGACAATCTGGCTAAATCGGGTTTGATCCGCATCCAAGACAAGGTGAAGTTTTTGCTCTTTTTCCTGCATATCGACCTGATTCGTTTGTTTTTTCTTTCTTTTTGCTTCAGTTTTCGCCATTCCTTTGACCTGATCAAAAATAGTATTTAACGTTTTGACCTGATCTTCGCTGAGTTCACTCAAGTCTTCGACAGCTCGACACCTTAACCTGAGCGAGTCATTTTCCCTCTCGACTTGTAGAATGGCAAACAAGAGGCGGTTTTCATGAAAGAGTGGAGCCTTTTCTTCATAGAGATCGGGCCAAATTGGAAGTTCAAACCGCTCCATTCCATCACTGATTATGAGAATTGCAAACTTACGTTGCGTCTTTGCAGAAATTTTGACTTTTAAACTTTCGATGATAAATGCCGAACGGCAAACGCTTCCATGGGGAAGTTCATCGATTTCATGAAACGGCTGAGACCCTAATTGCTCGATAAGCTCTTTGTAGGCATCCATGGGATGCCCAGTTAAATAAAAACCCAAAAGTTCTTTTTCTTTTGCTAAAATCTCTTCTTTTGACATCGGCGAGTCAATTTTTGGGGGCTCTTCAAAAGCTTTGTCTTCATCCCCCAATGCAGAAAACAAATCGAGAATCCCCCTTGCATCTTCTTTTTGTTTGCGAGATGCTTGCTCAAACATGGGCTCAACACTCGCGAGTAACTGTTGTCTCGTCCATGTCGTAAAATCGAAACTTCCAGCCTCGATCAAGTTTTCAACCACTTTTTTTCCGACCATCGAGGTGTCGACTCGCCTGAAAAAGTCGTAAAGTGATTTGAACGGACCGTTTTGTTTACGCTCTGTCAAAATCGCTTCAACAACTCCTTTTCCAACTCCCTTAATTCCCGACATGGCAAAGCGGATTCCTTCTTTTCTTGCACGGAACTCCAGGTCAGCTTCATTGACATCAGGAGAGAGGATTTCAATTTCCATTCCTTCTGCTTCACGAATGTGCTTCGCGACCTTCGTTAAATCATCACTATCACATGTCATGAGCGCTGCCAGCCATTCTTTCGGATAGTTCGCTTTTAAAAATGCCGTGACATAACTCAAGTAACCGTACGCCGCAGCATGCGATTTATTGAACCCATAAGATGCAAATTTTTCGATTTTATCAAAGATCTCGATCGCTTTATCTTGATCGATCCCATGTTCTAGAGCCCCTTTCTGAAACGTTTCCCGCTGACGGGCCATCTCGTCACGATCTTTTTTCCCCATGGCACGACGTAAAACATCACCTTCCCCAAGTGAATAACCGGCAAGTTTCTGCGCTATCTGCATGACTTGCTCTTGGTAAACCATGATTCCATAGGTTTCTTTAATGATGTCTCCCATCATGGGATGGTCCACTTCAATTGCTTCTCGACCATGTTTCCGGTTAATAAATGAAGGGATCATCTCCATCGGGCCTGGCCGGTAAAGCGCCCCAACCGCAATGATCTCTTCAAATTTATCGATATGCAGTTGCTTCGCAAGTTCTTGCATTCCTGAAGATTCAAGTTGAAAGACTCCTTGTGTCTTTCCGTGATTTAATAGTTCAAACGTCTTTTCATCATCGAGAGGAAGATCGACCCAATCAATTTTTTTTCCAGTATCGGCTTCGATCGAATCGACAGTTTTTTGAATCGAAGTCAATGTTTTGAGCCCTAGGAAGTCAATCTTAAGCATTCCAACTGCCTCGACAGGCTTCATCGAATACTGCGTCACGGCAATTTCAGAATCTTTAGCCGAACAGACAGGAATATGATCGGTCAACGGATCTCCACAAATGATCAATCCTGCAGCATGAATCCCCGTGTTCCGAATCGATCCCTCTAACTTTTGAGCAAACTCTAAGATGCGTCCCGCTTCTTCATCATTTGCCCCCATCGCCTTCAACTCGGGATCAATCTCAAAGGCTTTTTCGAGAGTCATTGTAGGATCTTCGGGAACAAGTTTAGCAATGTCATTCACCTTGGATAGCGGAACGTTGAGCACACGTCCAACATCTTTGATTGCCATCTTTGCTTTCATTGTTCCAAACGTGATGATTTGGGCAACTTTTTCTTTCCCATATTTTTTGAGTGTGTACTCGATCACCTCCGCGCGACGATCCATGCAGATGTCGACATCGATATCAGGGTAAGACATCCGTTCTGGGTTGATGAATCGTTCGAAGAAGAGATTGAATCGAAGAGGTTCAATATCGGTGATTCCAATCAGGTAGAGGATAATGGATCCCGCCCCTGACCCTCGACCAGGTCCTACAGGAATACCTTGTTCTTTTGCCCAAGCAATAAAGTCATAAACGATAAGAAGGTAGTCACACATTCCCTTTGATGTGATGATTTCAAGCTCTTGATCGAGGCGACTACGCACAACATCAAGAGGGCTTTGTCCAGGGTACTGCTCTTCAACCTTTACAAGTCTTTCTGCAGTGTATCTTTTCGGAATTCTTTGCTCACAAAGATCTCGCAAAAATTTCTCAGCTTCTCGAACACGCTCTTCTTCAGAGACCTCTTTTCCTTGAAGATGAGGAGGGGTAAAAACTGGATAATACTTGGTGTTAAAGTCAAGAGTAAGCTCGCATTGGTCAGCAATCCTTTTAGTATTCGCAATTGCCTCGGGTAAATCAGCAAATAGAGCTTCCATTTGAGCAGGCGACTTAAAATAAAGCTCATGTGTGGGGATCACATTTCGTTTGGGATTAGGCATTCGTCCTTTCACATTACCATAACTGTCACGCTCAACAATTTCACAAGTTTCCCCAGATTGAACATTCATCAAAATTTCATGAGCTTTCCAATCATCTGGTTCTAAGTAGTGGATATCGTTTGTTGCAACGTAGGGAATCCCTTTTTCATGTGAAAGCTCTAAAAAGCGGGCAATGACTTTATCTTGGCTTTTGATGCGCTCTACATAGCTTTGGTATAGCCAAGACTCATGATCGATCCCATCCTTACTAATGGACGCTTCTGTCATTTGATGCCGTTGCATTTCAAAATAGAAGCGATCCTTATAGACAGATAAGGTCCACTCTAGCTCTTCTTGCAACTCTTCTTCACGATCTTGGACGATCATTTGAGATAAGCGGCTTTGAATCGGACCTGACAGACAAATTAAATCCTCGCAATATGTTTCAAGGACCTCTTTATCTACCCTTGGGGTGTAGTAAAAACCTTCAAGCGAAGCAATTGAAGAAATCTTACAGAGATTTTGGTACCCCTTACGTCCCCTCGCAAGAAGAATAATTGGATACCCGACCGAGTGACCGGAAATGCGCTTTTTGTCCAGACGGGAAAACGGGGCAACAGCAACCTCTATTCCCATAATCGGTTTGATTCCTTCTACAGTGCAACTTTTGAAAAAGTCGACTGCTCCAAACATATTGCCAAAATCGGTTAAAGCAAGAGATTTAAGATCATAGCTTTTGGCTTTTTTGGCTAAGTCTTGGACAGACGCTGTCGAATCAAGAATGGAATACTGGGAGTGCACATGAAGTGGAATCCATCCCATCTCGTCTTATCCCGCCACAAGTTCTGTCCGAGGTTTCCGATTCCAAAGAGGAAGGAGCATCGAAACAGCTACAACTCCACAAATTGCAAGAAGGACAAAGAACCCTGTCCAACCATAACTTTGAATCACGTGGCCAAAAGGATATCCTGCAGAAGCAGCCCCTGTGTAGGCAAATAATCCTGCAAAACCGGTTGCAGAACCTGCAGCTTTTTTTCCTGCCATCTCAGCAGCAGCCATCCCAATGAGCATTTGAGGCCCAAAAATCAAGAAGCCAATCGCAAACATGATGACCGAAATCAAAGCAACGCTTGATGATGGAACTGCCCATAAGGTGAACACGGTACAAATAATCCCTAAACTAAAGAGAACATTGACAGGTCCCCGTTTTCCTTTGAAAATCGTATCAGAAAGCCATCCTGCGGCTAAACTGCCAAAAATCCCACCGATCTCGAACCAAAAAACGCACGATCCGGCAACCATCAGAGAAAAACCTTTCGACTCCATCAGATAAAGTTGTACCCAGTCATTTACAGCTGTACGAATCACATAAACGAAGAAAAAAGAAATCGCCAGGATCCAAATGAACTTATTTTTGAGAACGTATTCTGTTAAAATTTCTCTCGACCCTTGAGAACGCTTTTCTTTTGATTCCTCTTCATCTTCATCCAATGCAACATCAGATTCAGTAGCGTAGTCATTGCGAAATTTTTCAATTGTTGGAAGCCCAAGAGCTTTCGGATTATCTCGGATGCGATTCACTAAGAAAAAGCCAACGATAATAGCCACTGCCCCAGGCAAATACATTGCATAGCGCCACCCGTAGAGTTGAATGGCTATCGCGCAAATAAGAGGAATGAGCGCTCCACCAATATTATGCGAGGTGTTCCATACTCCCCACCAACGGCCCCGTTCTTTTTGAGAATACCAATAAGTTAATAAACGAGCACAGGGTGGAGATCCCCATCCTTGGAAAAGCCCATTCAGTACCAAGAAAAGGCCAAACAAAATCAAAGAAGATGAAAATCCCACAAAGAGATTAAAAACTCCGGTCATGATGAGCCCAAAGCCCATGAAATAGCGAAGGTTAGCTTTATCGGAAATCACACCGCTTAAAAACTTACTGACCCCATAAGAAATCGATAAAAGACTACATAAGATCCCTAGTTGTCCTTTGTCAAATCCCAAGTCAGCAATGAGGGCAGGCATCGCAAAAACAAAACTCTTTCTCGTAAAGTAGAATAAAGCATACCCAATATACATGCTGTAAAAGACACGAAGACGCCAATAGCGATAACTCTTTTTAATCTCTTCTTGATCTGTTAAGGGAGTTTGAGGAGGATCGGGTTTGAAGAAGTCGATAACACTCACTGGATATCCTTTATCTTTGGTTGAACTTCCCGCAGGATAGCACCTGATGAAATAAATTTAAACCCTAGACTCATTCGTCAGTCTACCCAAAAAAAAACTTAAGTAGTATCTGGAATTTAAAAGAATAAAGGGGATGATTATAGAATGCGTCAAGGGGAGGCGTAAACGCCTCTCCCCCGCTAAAAGAACATTTATTTCTTTTTAGATTGTTGATCTCGAGGCTTCTGCTGAGTTCTAACTTGAGAAGACTTACCCGCATTTGGATTAGACCAAGAAGAATTACCTTGAGGTTTTTGGTTTGATGGGGATTTTTTCTTATTTTTTTCGTTGTTATCCATGTAAGACATCGTGTGCCTATTCATTAAATTGTTGCTAGTGATTCCCCCAAGCAACGCTCAGTACGAAATCACTATGGCTCCATTGTCGTTCAAACGCCAATTATTGTAGAGAGAAATTTTAAGGGGAAAAATATTAAATTGTACCCTCCTGATCCGAGGAACCTTGATATAGGGAAATCCACCCCTCCATTTGAATTTTATGTGCGGATAACTACCGTCCCAGCCTTCCAATCAATGTAAAATTTCTACTATACTCAAACTACTTCAAAAGTTGGATTTTCGGCTGCATCAAAGCACCGTAATTTGTCGATCTTAAGTGGCCTCATATTCCTGATCGACGAACTCCAAAAGCCTTCGCGTTGCTCAAAACCAACTTTTGAAGTAGTTTGAGTATAACATGTTAATGCTTCTTTTAGTTTCGTACAGTTTAAACAACAAAACGATCTCAACCAATCATATTTAGGTAAACTATTTTTTTAGGTATAAATTTATTCCACCCCATTTTATAAAGACTTGATTAAGTTATATAATATCCTGCTGCTAGAAATTTTTTAAAACGGGGTTGACTTTCAATGACTGCTGCACTCATCGGAGAATCATTTTATAAAAGGCATACCCCCTGGATTGATTCTATTGGATTTGCCCTAACAGGATCCATTGGACTCGCGAAAATGCGAGCACTTGAGTGGATCTCAGTTCCTCTATCACATACAGAAATGGCCTTAGCAGGAGTCGTAAATGGTCTTGCAAGCACACTAACCTATCGTTTAGGAAATGGCGATGAAGCATCTTCATCGTACCATAAAGTCGCACTAACAATTCTCGGAATCGGACTTGGTGTGATCACCTTCCCTTACATCACCCTTAAACTTTTAAAAGGAAGAGCTACATTGATCACCCTTGGGCCCGTCATGAAAGTTGCCCTTTATCATTTAGCTGCAAAATTCTTTATCTCTAACGCATGTGATATTTCAGAAAGCTATTATAAGAAACAGAACTTTCCAATCTTTCAAGACATTGAAGAAATGTCACCTCATGATATTGCAGTTTTCTACCAGCACTTTAATGAGCACCCTAAGGCTTGGGAAAAAGAACCTTTCACAAAGCAGCTTCGCTATAACCGTGTCCTACTTGAGTATGACCTCGAGCCATTAAAAATAACGTCGATTGATCTCTCAGCATCTCTTACTAAAATTGAGCTCGAAACTTTTAAAGTGCTTTTTGAAGATCATATCCTCAATCAAACGCAAGCAACACTCCTCTACAATTTTCACAT
Source organism: Simkania negevensis Z (assembly GCF_000237205.1). Classification (GTDB taxonomy): domain Bacteria; phylum Chlamydiota; class Chlamydiia; order Chlamydiales; family Simkaniaceae; genus Simkania; species Simkania negevensis. The sequence continues at coordinate 2,242,422 of NC_015713.1, forward strand.
CGCCCCACAAGATAGAATATACCAAGTGGTTAGTTTACCCAATATCGACCCAAAAAAGGTTAAAGTTCGCAGCTTATCTAACGAACAAGTCATGTGGCATTATAAATGGATCGAGCAGCACCCCTCTGTCACTATTCCTCAAACTCAAGTCGAAGCTTTCGCTCGAAGATTTTATACATTGGATCTTCCGCCTCCACAGCACCCCAATTTTGTTGCTGAAGTCCCTTTTGTAGGTTCTAATCAAGTCACTTCCAAAGCAAAAGCTCTCTATCATCATGGTTTTTTCCAAAAACATCCCGATGAATGGAAAAACCTAACGCTTCAGCACCAGATTCTCTACAGAGAGTCTTTTGATAATTATCGATTAGAACAGTTTCCATTAAAGGAACCTCGCATTGAGGAGCTATCACATCTAAAAAAAGACTACCTCAAAGAACTAAAAAACCATTTTGAGACCCATCATGAAGCATGGAACGAGAAATCTCGCACTTATCAGTTGGCATTAAATAAAGCCCTATCGATTCTCCATATCGACCCAATTAATCTTCCAACAAAATCTTTGATCCAAAAAAAACACGTAAAATATGTGGGATTCTTTCTTCTCAACATGGCAGCATGGTACATCATTAATCGAGTTTCTTCGGCAGCAAGCACCTATTTTTTTGATCTTGCAGAATCCTATACATACAACTCGTCTATTAACTCTGAGTGGAACCATTCAATCATCTTACAGCCCAATGCTACCAATACCCTTCCCACAGACTTCATTCATAACCCATCCATGAGTGGTTGCATTGGTACTGCCTGCCAAATCATGTCATCTACTGCATTCGGTTTTTGTCCTAACCCTAACTATATTCCAGTTAATAATTCACAGACTCTATCTAAAGTCTGTAAAGTTCCACCTTCATTACACGAAATATTCACGCAAAAACAGCCAGGTTTCTGCATCCCCAAAAACCCTATCATCACAGAAGCACCGCTAGACACTCCTTTCTCAATTGAGATGCCATGCTTCCCTAAAGATGCCCCAGACTTTTCAGCCACTACCTTCCACGAGCCGCCGCATCACGCATCTGCTTCCGAAATCCTCCAAAGCGATTCTCTTCGTGAATTAAAATGGGGTGGGGCCATGGTTGCTGGTTATCTTTTTACCTTGACTGCCTATTGGGCTGCATTACGGCAAAGACTGCACATCTGACATTTTTTGTAATTTGCCAAGTAAGAAGTCTTTATCGTATATGTAAAATTAATCAACCAAGGTAAGTGAAATGACTTTTTTTCCTGAGCCCTTGAGGCCTTCAGAAGGGCGTAAAGAAGATGAAGAAATCATCGTCAATCCGATTGAAGCGGATAAAAAAGGGGGAGAAGAACCCATTTGGGAGCTTCCTGGAGGGAAAAAGGGGAATTTCTATGCTTCGATGATCGTTCTCCTCAAAAAATTTACGAGCCTTTTCACCCGACAAAAAAGGGAAGAATTTTCCGAAGATGCTCTTGCTGCCGACATTCACTCTTTAACAGGGCTTTTAGATCGACTCAAGGAGCTTGATCAGAGCGAAAATGCTCACTTTGCTCAAGAACTGTCTAATCTTTGGCATGAACTTCTGCAACATGTTCAACTTGCCTCAAAAGCCAAAATGAAAACGGAAGTTGAGATCTCAAAAGTCAAAATTGTTTTATCTGATATCGACCGGTACCCTCCAAACGAGGAGCGAAAACTGGGCTTTTACCTGGCTGAGTTTGCTGGGGAAAGCTGGCTCCCCATGCCATTTATAGAAATCTTGAGAAAACTCCACGACGATTATAAAGTGAATAAAAATTCAAGCATCCTTGAAAAATGGACCGACCTACTCAAAGAAAGCGTTGAAGGTTGACCACTTCCCCTAAATTCTCTATAATTGTTTTCATTTTTGACCACAGACAGTATTCATGAAATACCAAATTCCAAAAGGAACGTTTGACATCCTTCCCACTGAAGCCAAAGAGCAAAATAAATGGAAGGAATCGAGCCGCTGGCACTATCTCGAAGAGACCATGAGGCAGCTCGCCCTTGACTATGGATTTCGAGAAATTCGAACACCAATTTTTGAACAAACTGATCTTTTCATTCGAGGAGTTGGTGAAACGTCTGACATCGTCTCAAAAGAGATGTACACCTTTAAAGACAAAGGAGACCGCTCCATGTCGCTCCGCCCTGAAGGGACGGCATCAGTCATTCGCTCGTTTGTTGAAAATGGGCTGCAGCAGTTTGGCTCTAATCAAAAGTTTTTCTACATCGGCCCCTTCTTTCGCTACGATCGTCCTCAAGCTGGCCGATATAGACAGTTTCATCAATTCGGTGTCGAAGCAATTGGACAAGGTTCTCCTGAGCAAGACCTTGAAGTCATCGACATGCTCTTTGAACTTTACCGTCGCCTAGGATTGAAGAATCTCAAAGTGATGCTCAACTCTCTAGGTGGCCCTGGAACAAGGCAAATTTACAAAGAAAAACTGCTCGACTTTTTGCGCCCCCACTTTACCTCTCTTTCTCCAGAAAGCCAAATCCGATTTGAAAAGAACCCTTTGCGCATCCTCGACTCCAAAGATCAAAAAGAACAAGCTCTTCTTGAGGGCGCCCCAACCATTTTAGATGAACTCGACCCAGAAAGTCGCACTCATTTTGAAGAGCTTTGCGATTTGCTTAAGATGCAAGAGATTCCGTTCGAAATCGAGCCAAAACTCGTGCGAGGCCTCGACTATTACAACCGCACCGTTTTTGAAATCACCTCCGATGTTCTTGGAGCTCAAAACACGATTGGTGCTGGTGGACGCTACGATGGACTTTCAGCTCTTCTTGGAGGCCCCGACCTCCCTTCAATTGGTTTTTCAACAGGGATGGAACGGATTTTACAAACCATGGATGGACAAAGCGCACCCTTTCCCCCTCCCCCTGCTCCTTACATCTGCCTCATTCCACTTAGCGATGAAGCAAAAACAGCTTGTATCCAAACTCTCTATGCGCTCAGACACGAAAAAGTCGCAGCCGAGCTCATAACAACAAAGAAAATTCAAAAAGCTTTGCAAACTGCAAGCGATTTAGGAGCGCAGTTTTCGATCATTCTCGGTGACGATGAATTAGAAAAAGGACTCGTTCAAGTGAAAAATATGACAAGTCGCGATTCAACACAAATTCGTTGGGAAGAGCTCATCTCTTTCCTTTTAAATCATAGGAACAACTCATGACGTTTGACTATAGACGGACGCACCGTTGCAACGACCTCACAAAATCCAATGTCGAAGAGATCGTTACTCTCTCAGGCTGGGTCCATCGCCGACGCGACCATGGTGGGCTCATTTTCATTGACCTTCGCGACCGTTACGGACTCACCCAACTCATCTTCGACCCAGATATTTCTAAAGAGTCGCACGAAGAAGCGTCAAAACTCCGCTTAGAATGGGTCATTTCTGCTAAAGGAAAGGTTCGCCCTAGAGGAGAAGGTCTAGAAAATCCCAAGTTAGCAACTGGAGAAATCGAAATCGAAGTGACAGAATTTGCCGTTTTGTCAAAAGCAAAAACACCACCTTTTTCTGTTTGCGACGAACTGACCGAAACAAACGAAGAGATTCGACTCAAGTACCGCTACCTAGATATTCGTCGGGGTGACATTGCACAAAAGCTTGTGATGCGCCACAAAGCCCTGTTAACAACGCGTAATTTCTTTAGTAACCAAGGTTTTCTGGAAATTGCCACACCTATCTTAGGCCGCTCTACACCTGAAGGCGCTCGCGATTATCTCGTCCCCTCACGCATTTATCCTGGTAACTTTTACGCCCTTCCTCAATCTCCCCAACTCTTCAAGCAGTTGCTTATGATCGGAGGAATGGACAGGTACTTTCAAATTGCCCCTTGTTTCCGCGATGAAGACCTCCGCTCAGACCGACAACCCGAGTTTACGCAGCTTGACATCGAAATGAGTTTCTCTACCCCAAGCGAAATAAAAAAACTCATCCATGACTACCTCAAGGTCCTCTTTAAAGAGTGCCTCGGTTTCACAGTTCCCGATACTATTCGGGAAATGAATTACGCCGATTGTATGGAACATTATGGAACAGACCGCCCCGATCTCCGTTTTGACATGCCCCTTGTGCGCCTGGATGCCATAGCAAAAGAATGCGAGTTTTCTGTCTTCCGCGATCAGATTGAAGGGGGCGGCATTGTCAAATGTATGTGCATTAAAGGAGGGGCTGAAATTTCTCGTAAAGATATTGATCGCTATACAGAATTCGTCGGCAAATTTGGCCTAAAAGGGTTAGCGTGGATGAAGCGGCAAGCCGAAGGGCTCCAATCGAGTATCGTCAAGTTTTTCTCTGAGCCCCTCTTAAAAGAGATCGAAGCTCAAACAAAAGTCGAAGAAGGAGACCTCCTCCTTTTCGCAGCAGCAGATGAATCAACTGTGAACCAAGCGATGGATCACCTGCGCCGTCTCGTAGCAAGAGAGCGCAACCTCATCGACCCCAACCGTTATGAATTCCTTTGGGTCGTCGACTTTCCTCTATATGAATGGGATAAAGACGAAAATCGCCTATCGAGTGTCCACCATCCGTTCACCGCACCCCATTTAGAGGACATCAAAAACCTTGATTCTAATCCTCTTAACGTCCGAGCTCTTGCCTACGACATTATTATTAATGGATTTGAAGTAGGCGGTGGATCGCAACGTATCCATGACTTTCAAATGCAAGAAAAAATCTTCAAAGCTCTCAAAATCAGTGAAGAAGACTTGAAAGGAAAATTTGGTTTTTTCATCGAAGCGTTGCAATACGGAACACCCCCACATCTTGGGATTGCGCTCGGCGTCGATCGTTTAATTATGATTCTGACAAAAACAGAAAATATCCGCGAAGTCATCGCTTTCCCAAAAACGCAAAAAGCCAGTGACTTGATGATGCGTTGCCCTGCCTCTGTTAGCCCTGGGCAACTCCATGAACTCGAAATAGAAACTGAACCAAAAGAAATCACTTGGATATAAATCCACCAGATAATAAAGTTGAGCTTTTCAAGAGGACTCGATTAGGAGAAATCAAGATGTTTAAAAAACTCAAAAGTCTCTTTCTAATTTTATTTATCACTTCTTTTACGTTTTGTTATGCAGCAGTTAAAAAAGAAACACCCGCTGCTCAAGAACCTAAGAAAGAGCAAGAAATTGATGTTAATAAAGTCTCACAAGCATTTGGCCATTTAATAGGCAAAAACCTTGAGACCCTGGGATTTGAGTTTGACATGCAAGAAGTTATTAAAGGATTGCAAGACTCACTAGCAGGAAAAAGCTCCCCAATGGATGAAGCCGAGTGTGTCCAAGCTATCTCAATTGTTCAAGAAGAAGCCTTCCAAAAACTCGCAAGTAAAAACCTTTCTCAAGCCAATGAATTCCTTTCAAAAAATGTTAAAAATCAAGGCGTCATAGAGCTTGAGAAAAATAAACTTCACTACCGAGTCGAAAAATCGGGAAATGGAGCTGTTGTCGAAGAACACCACACTCCAATGATTCGCTATACTGGGAAATTTCTCGATGGAAAAGTCTTTGGAGCCTCTCAAGAGGATGAACTTATCTCTCTTGACGAAACGATTCCTGGATTTAGTAAAGGGATTATTGGCATGAAAGAAGGTGAAAAACGGACCATCTTCATCCATCCTGAGCTCGGCTACGGGATGACAGGGTACTTGCCACCTAACTCCCTGCTTGTCTTTGACATCGAAGTTGTAAAAGCAAACGCAACACCAGATCAAGAAGAATCGCTCACATCGATTCATTCTTCTGAAGTGGATGCACAAGAAATTGCAGATCCAGGCCCAATGAAAGAAAAAGGGCTTCGTTAACCTTTAATCTCCCCCTTCTTTTCGGGGTTTCCTTCGGGAAACCCCTCCCTTTTAATCAGAATTCTGAGTTTATTTTGCTTATTCCCAGAAGAGAGTTCTCTTAAATTCTCATCATTTTTTGGCGAAGAGAAAACCAAGCGGTCCTTTTTGAGACAGAGCACTAGGAAAAAAGAGAAAAATCCCTGAAAATATGTGAAATAAACCCAGAACTCAGGTTTTTATGAAGATTGTTCTTTATCGCCCTCAAATTCCTCAAAACACTGGTAACATCGTTCGTACCTGCAAAGTCACCGGTTCAGAGCTCATTCTCGTCCGCCCTCTTGGGTTTAAAACAGATGATCGTAGCCTCAAGCGTGCAGGCCTTGATTATTGGGAAGGAGTTGATGTGACTGAAATTGACGATCTGATGATCTATCTAGAAAACCTTGAGACTCTTTTCTACTTTTTTTCGAGCCATGCCAAAAAGCTCTACACAGATGTGACCTACGATCAAGATACCATATTGATCTTTGGATCTGAATCCGCTGGACTTCCCCAAAAATATCACGAAAGATGGCCTGAAAAGTTCGTGACTCTTCCCATGATTGATGGCAGCCGCTGCTTAAACCTCGCCACATCCGTCGGAATTGGCGTCTATGAAGGTCTTAGACAAATTTCAACGACGAGAAAATAAGAATAAAAAAATAGATAGAATCAAACTGAATAGAATTGAAGTTGTAATGGGGATGTAGATCTTCGTACTTCCCCATTGAAAAGAACAATCTCCGGGAAGGTGCCCGATCCAATTGAGGGGAACTTTGAGAGTGATAAGCACTCCCAAAATAATTAAACAAAGTCCCACAAGAATGATCAGGCGACCCATATTATTGTGCCGCTAGCACGAAGTTGACGATCGCCTCTTCATCGCGTAAACCTACAAGTCGATTCACTTCTTTTCCGTCCTTGAAAAGAATCATTGTAGGAACTGAAGTAACCTGAAAACTTCCAGCTATCTTGTGACTCGCATCGATATCTAGCTTGGCGATTGTTGCTTTGGAGCCTAAACGAGCCGCAGCTGCTTCTAATACAGGAGCCAACATTTTGCATGGCCCACACCAATCTGCATAGAAGTCTACTAAGATCAGACCTGATCTAGTCTTATTATAAAAATTTTCATCATCAAGTATTAACATTTGCTCCTCAGACATTGTGCCTCCGAAATATCATAATTTGTTTGCTTTAGTGTAGAGATCTTTGTGATTTTTTGCTAGGGTGAGGTCATGGAAGATATTATTAGCGTTGAAAAAATTGCCGTGATCGCTAACGGCGCCGTTGCAGATTACGATGCTCTTCTCCCAGCCTTAAAAGGTTATGATCAGTACATCGCCGTCGATGGAGGATTGCACCACTGTGCGGCACTAGGAGTCACCCCACTCTTTCTCATTGGGGATATGGATTCTGTCGAGCCCGACATGAAAGCTAAATTTCCTAACGTAAAAGAACTCAAGTTTAAGCGAGATAAAGACGCAACCGATTTAGAGCTTGCCTTAGAGTTTTTAATCAAAAAAAATCCCAAGTCCATCACGATCTTTGCCGGATTTGGTGACCGCGTAGATCATTCGCTTTCGAATCTCGTCTTATTGTCTCGATATCCAGGAAAAGTTTTTCTTGAAACCGAAATAGAAATCCTCGGTGTCATTGACGAAAGGCTCGAATTGGCAACCCATGCAGGACAAACAGTTTCTCTTATCCCAATGAATGGTCCCGCTCTGGGAATCACAACTGACGGCTTAAAATGGGAACTCAAAGATGACATCCTAGACAAGAGCTTTGTCGGGATTTCAAATGAGGCTGTAGGAACATCTGTTTTAGTCACCTTAAAAGCTGGCGACCTTCTCTTCAGCATTCATAAGAAAGGAGGATTTTAACACTCCTAAGTGCTGGAAAGTGTCGCAACTTCTGTTTTTATTTCATCCATTCTCAGTTTATGGAGGATTTCCATCAGCACCGGACTCATACCATTTACGAAGTTCTTCAAGGGCTGAAGCCAAGCGATGCGCAATATGCTCTTGCGCTTCTTTCTTATCCATATCTGTATAATCATCCCAATGAATAGGAGAACCAAATACCACAGCTGTACGCCCGAAAAAGCGAGGGAACTTGCGGGAACGGGGCCAAATTTTAAAAGTTCCATGAATGTAAACAGGAATGATTGCTGTTTCACTCCGAGAAACAAGCATTCCAATTCCCGGTTTAATTTCCCCTAAAGTGTTATCTTTAGAGCGCGTCCCTTCGGGGAATAAGATCACTTTATACCCTTTTTTAAGCAATCCACAAATGGTTTTAATCGCTTTGAGATTATTCACTTGACCTTGAACTGGATGGGCATTAAGCGCAGCAATCATTTTTCCAAACCAAGAACGGAAAAGAGTTTCACGGGCGAGAAAATGAATGTTTTCTGGACTTGCTGCAGCAACAATAGGAGGATCGAAGTAAGATACATGGTTTGGAGCGAGAATTGCCCCTCCTTTGAAGTAGTGCTCATGTCCATAAACACGCATTCCGTAAAATACCTTAAAGATCAAACGAGTCAGAGTAATGACAAAAAAATAAAATACTTTCATTTTGATTTTTCTTTGACGTAGTTTTCAAGAGTTACGACCACTTCATCAATGGTCATTTGGGAAGTGTCGACTAAAATCGCATCTGCGGCTTGCTTAAGAGGTGCAAGTTCACGACTAGAATCATAAGCATCTCTGTCCTGAATTTTTTGCAAAATGTCTTCATATGAAAACTCACCTGCTCGATCGGGGAATTTCTGCTGCAGGTCTTTAAGACGTCTTTCAGCACGCACTGAGGGACTTGCTGTGAGAAAAAATTTTACCTCTGCATGAGGAAAAACAACCGTTCCTAAGTCTCTACCCTCAAATACAGTTGGCCCTTCATAAGAAAAAAGTTCCTGCAGGGGGCGCATAGCATCTCGGACACATTTCATCGCAGAAACCTCTGAAACAATTGCCGTGACCTCTTGAGAACGGATCGCTTTTGTCACGTCATGAGCGTCGACCTTATAGTTTTTTTTCCCGTTTTGCGTCTCAACATGAAATGAAAATGCTTGAAGCATCTTTTTTATTCCCTCGAGATCTGAAAGGTCAATGTTATCATGCAAAATTTTCCATGCAATGGCGCGGTAAAGAGCTCCTGTGTCGAAATAAGTATATCCCAGTTTTTCAGCCAACCGCTCTGCAACTGTCGACTTCCCAGTTCCTGACGGGCCATCAATTGTCACAATCATGAGCTACACCTAACAGAAATAGAGGAAAAAGTAGATTAAAGGGGCTGTGAAAAGAAGAGAGTCAACCATGTCCAAAATCCCACCTAAGCCAGGAAGGCAGTTGCTATCTTTCACATCAGCATCTCTTTTGAGAAGCGACTCAGCCAAGTCCCCAACTTGTCCGAAAATCCCAATGAGAGCTCCCAGCCATAGACTTTCGTAAAACGTTAAGAAAAAGTTCGGGAGCAAGTGGGCCAAAGCATAGAAAATGAAGCTAAAAACAATTGCTACAACAAAGCCTGATAAAGCTCCTGCAATGGTTTTACCTGGACTAATGCTCGCTGCGAGCTTTTTATTTCCAAAGAGTCTGCCGCCAAAATAAGCACCGACATCTGTGATTTTTGTGACAACGAGAAGATAGATAAGCCACATTCGTCCTTCATGCCCAATTTTACATGCACTATAAAGGTAGAGAATTTTTAGAATGAGACCCAAGGGAACAGCGACGTAAAAAAGGCCAAAAAATCCTTGAGCAATCGATTGGGTACATCCCTGTATCTTATTAAAGTGATAGATAAAGACAGCAATAATTCCCAAAAATAACAAACCCAAAGGAAGCAGCGAAAATGTGCTTTTTAAAGTTGAGCAGTAAAAACCTAAGATCACAATCACAGTCGAGGCAATCAGAAGTTTTCGATAGCGCTTTTTATGACTCAAATTTGTGAGTTTCACAAATTCCCACATCGCAATCCCGCCCAATGTGGCTGTGAGAAGTGTGATAATCCATGAGACTAGAGGAACATAGGCAAAGATCAGGAGAGTTGCGATGATAAGCAAGCTGATAATTGTATAAATGGCCCGTTTTGATAAATCGTGAAAAATCATAAACCGAATCGTCTATTCCTTTTTTGAAAGTCTACCACAGCGCTCAGTAAATGGCTTTTAGAAAAATCAGGCCAAAGCACATCTGTATAATAGATTTCGCTGTATGATATTTGCCAAATTAAAAAATTACTAATACGAAGATCCCCGCTTGGTCGAATCAGAAGATCAGGATCAGGCCACTGTGACGTATCGAGGAACTCACTAATCGTCTTTTCTGTGATCTCTTCTCTTCTAAGTCGCCCAGCTTCCACTTCATCTAAAAGACGAAGAGTCGCGCGGCGGATGTCATCACGTCCCCCGTAATTAAGGGCTAAAACTAGATCGATTTGACTGCCTCCTTTCGTCGCCTCTTTGGTCTCCCGTAACACTTGCCGAACATCTTCTGGAAGCTTCGAAAGATCGCCAATCGATTTTAAACGGACTCCTTCTTTAACCATAATTTCTCGTTGAGTCTTCAAGTAAGTTTTCAACAAATGCATCAGACCATCCACTTCTTCTGAAGATCTATTCCAATTTTCAGTTGAAAAGCTATAGACAGTTAAAACTTTAATTCCAAGACCAATAGCTGCACGTACGATTTGATCAAGTGTTTGGGCACCTTGCCAATGCCCCACTTCAACAGGCTTATTCCATTTTTTAGCCCATCTACGATTACCATCCATAATGATCGCAACGTGTTCTGGTATCTTTTTGGGGTCGAGCAGTGAAAGCTCTTCTCTAGAAAAAATCGGTTTTTCCGTTTCTGTATAATTCGGATAGGTCATCTAAAAGAAAGGTTTTCGTTTCCATGTCTTTTCTCTTTCTGGGCCAAAAGATACAACATCAATTGGAATTTCCAAAAGAGATTCGAGCTTATTCAGAAAGAGTCTAACATTTTTTGGGAATTCTTCTAACTTTTTAATTTCGCTTGTATTGGTTTGCCAGCCTTCAACTTGTTCATAGATGGGAGTAACTCTCTCTAAATCTTCAATGCATGGAGGAGGAAATGTCCACTTTTGCCCATCCAATTGATATCCAGTACATATTTTAATTGTAGGCAGCTGATCTAAAACATCGAGCTTAGTTAAAGCTAGAGAAGAGACTCCACTTAGCCGGATTGCATGGGAAACAAGCACTGTATCAAACCACCCCATTCGCCTTTGGCGCCCCGTCGTAGTTCCAAACTCTCTCGCTGTTTTCGGATCTAATGAGGTTTCCCCCTCATGAAATTCAGTGGGAAAAGGCCCATTTCCGACCCGCGTTGTATACGCTTTTATGACACCTAAAGTTCTTTCGATTGACTGAGGCCCAACTCCAGCACCAAGAGCCAGCCCTCCGCTCGTCGTGTGAGAAGATGTCACAAAAGGATATGTCCCATACGAAATATCAAGCAAAGCTCCTTGAGCCCCTTCAAAAAGAATTTTCCTTCCTCTTTTGATTTCACTTGCAAGCTCAACCTCAAGGGGTTTCACAAACGGCTTGAGCTTCTCTGCGTAAATAGTATATTCATCAATAATCTCATCTATCTCTATAGGTTTTTCTAGAAAACGGTTTTTTATCGGTAAAATCGAGCGGAGTTTACTTTTAAAGATTTCAGGCGAGATAAAATCGCATATTCGAATTCCCAAGCGAGCAACACCATCACTATAGCAAGGGCCAATGCCTCTCCCCGTTGTTCCAATTGCCGCTCCTCCTTTTTCTCGCTCACTTTGCGCATCCAGGAGTCGATGATAAGGGAGAATGATGTGCGCATAGGGAGAAATCCATAACCTTCCATCAAAAGAAATATTTTGATCTTCTAACTCTTTCATTTCCTTTAGAAGCGATGCAGGGTCGATCACCACCCCTCCTCCAATCATACAGATCACAGCAGAAGACAAAATCCCAGACGGAATCAAATGGAAATGGTACTCTTTCCCATCAGCAATGACAGAATGGCCTGCATTATTCCCCCCTTGCCCTCGAACAACAATTTCTGCCTCAGAAGAGAGCAAATCAACGATTTTCCCTTTTCCTTCATCTCCCCATTGAAGACCAACAACCGCAAGCGTAGGCATAGTATTCCCTTTAAATGTGACACTTCATAAGCTCTAACACAAAGCCATTGCATTAGCTATCCCTCAAAAAGTCAAAGTGAGATTTTTTCATTGTTATCTTTAGAAAAAACAATTTTCTTTGCTTCTTCGTAGTCTTCTCTTTTCGATGAGTCTACAGTATATTCTGAGTCTCGATAATGATAGATAATTTTTCCTTTTATAACTTTTAGAGAAGATAGCTGACCAACATCAAATCTTTTTTTATTTTCAGAAAGGACATAAATACATAAATAGATATTTTGTGAATTGAATGGATAGTTTTGCAAATAAGGTCTAACTTCTTCATTAGAGTTAATCTGATCTAAGAAGTATTCAGCGCAATGAACTAATAAATCTCTATATTCATCAATAGTCAATGTACGGCAATAATCAAAGCTCAAGGCTAATTCCTCAACTTTTTCATGAATTGCTCCACCAAATCCAACAGGTTTTATTTTGTACCGTTTCGACAAATCCTTTGCCACTTGAGCAATTAATTTATTCGCTATTATCTCGTGGTTAGAATAAATCAACTTATTTCCTCCCCATAAAGGGCTACCAAAGAGAAAAAAAATAGAAACACAAAACAGTCGAAAGATACCCATTTTACTCGTCATCCCTAAATTTAACGTAAGCCCTTTCCTCAGTCATCCCTCAAAAAGTCAAAGTGAGATTTTCTCATTATTATCTTTATCTTCAGAAAAAACAATTTTCTTCGCTTCTTCGTAGGCTTCTGCTTTCAATAACTCGATCGTATATTCAGAGTCTCGATAATAGTAGACAATTTTCTCTTTTTGAATGGCAAGGCAAGATAACTGACCAACATCAAATCGTTTTTTATTTTCAGAATGAACATAAATAGTTAAGTCAATATTTTTCGAACTGAATGGATAATTTTGTAAATAAGGTCTAATTTCTTCATTAGAGTTAACCTGATCTAAGAAGTCTTCAGCGCAATGAACTAGCAAATCTCTATATTCATCGATACTCATTGTACGGCAACACTCAAAGCTCAAAGATAATTCTTCGACTTGTTCATGAATCGCCCCACCAAATCCCACAGCTCTTATTTTGTACCGTTTCGACAAATCCTTTGCCACTTGAGCAATTAATTTATTCGCTATTATCTCGTGGTTAGAATAAATCAACTTATTTCCTCCCCATAAAGGGCTACCAAAGAGAAAAAAAATAGAAACACAAAACAGTCGAAAGATACCCATTTTACTCGTCATCCCTAAATTTAACGTAAGCCCTTTCCTCAGTCATCCCTCAAAAAGTCAAAGTGAAATTTTCTCATTATTATCTTTATCTTCAGAAAAAACAATCTTCTTTGCTTCTTCGTAGTCTTCTGTTTTCAATAACTCCACCGTATACTCAGAGTCTCGATAATAATAGACAATTTTCCCTTTTTGAACCGCAAGAGAAGATAACTGACCAACATCAAATCTTTTTTTATTTTCAGAATGAACATAAATACAAAGATCAATATTATTTGAATTAAAAGGATAATTTTGTAAATAATGTCTAATTTCTTTATTAGAGTTAATCTGATCTAAGAAGTCTTCGGTGCAATGAACTAGTAAATCTCTATATTCATCAATAGTCAATGTACGGCAACACTCAAAGCTCAAAGATAACTTTTCGACTTCTTCATGGATCGCTCCACCAAATCCAACAGGTTTTATTTTGTACCGTTTCGATAAATCCTTTGCCACTTGAGCAATCAATCTATTCGATATTATTTCTTGGTCGGAATAAATTAACTTATTTCCTCCCCATACGAAATTGCTAATGAGAAAAAAAATAAAGACACAATACAAACGAAAAAATTTAATCATAGGCGCCCTTAATATAATCTTTAAAATACCTTTCAAAATATTCAGCATAAACTTCATGGGTAAGTTTATGCCCACTATCGAAAACTTTTCCGGTGTCAACATATGTAATATTATCCCTTGCAGGCGGAATTTTCCCAAATACTTTTTGAAGTTTTGGGACAAGATCATTTTTTGTACAGATATAAAAAGATTCCTTCCATAACTCCCGAGGACTGAACACCCCAGGAGCAATTGCTATGAGAATCGTTCTTTTTCGGTATTGCTCAGGCAACATGAGCTGGGAAATATTTCCTAGAATTGCTCCTTGGCTAAAATCAACTGACAAAAGTGATTTGTCCGAGGAAGAAAAGAAATCCATTTTACTCTCATAATGAAGCCTTGCCGGTGTCGTTCCGATTAAATTCAACCCCATCTTACATTCTTCGAGATCTCTTTTTATTCCTCTCGAAGCATTATAGACGGAATAAATAGGCATATCCCCCGCTAACTTGGACAGATACCTCACGTTATTTTTGTGCTCTTCAAAAGAAGTATTGATTCCTCCAATGCACAGAATCCTTTTTTCTCCTGTCACTAGGGGATGATTAGCTATCTGAGAGTAGTCACGATCAGGAAAATAATCCCATCTTACAGATTGTGGTCCACCGTAACGTCTTTCAAAATCATCATCAAACCTAACAGCTCTTTCCATCTGTTCAAGTGACTCTAGCTTTTGAACTGAAGCTCCATAGAGGTCGAAATGTAACATCGGACAGTTCAGCAGAAATTGATAGAGGTTCGGTCCTTCGTCAAACCCTTTGGGGTCGGGAGAAATCCAGCGACCTGTCTCAGGGTCGTAGAAACGACGACCAAAGGCCACAAGTTGCCCTACTTTTCGCTTGGATTGGTAGCGCCAGGGATTATGAAGGAGCGAGTCTGTGACTTGAGTGCCTGTCGGCATGAAGATTTGCTCTTCGCCGAAAACGGTGTAGCGATAATATTCTTTGGCTTCATTGGTTTTAGGATCGAGAAGAGCAATGATGTTACCGAAGAGATCGTGAATGGGGAGATAAATTTTGTGGTTTTGCTCGATGGCTATGGCGGCTCCAATTTCAGCTCCTTTGCCTTGGCCAAGAATGCGGAGCTGGTGGGGATAGACTCCCAGCTCATTTTGATCATCATAGAGAAAGTCTTGGGTATATATGAGTTGCCAGACGCCCTCATTGAGCTGAAGGTGATGAGCTGTTTGGCACCGGTTCCACGAGTCATAGACTGTGTTGAAAAAATCAATTTTCGTAGACTCCCCCCCCCCTCATCATCAATCGTATTAAGTTATCAGAAGCATTTGATTCAGCATTTTGCATTTAATATGACCTTCGATTTTTTGAGTTTCTATTTTCTTTGAGAAAAACCTTTCCCCATACAGTCGCTTTAATCTTGAGAAGCTTGTCTCTGCTAATGCCCTTCTTGAGTATCTTGTCAGTTTTCCCCAGATTTCTCGCGCTAGCTGATCTCCTCCCAGTCCTTTTATTTCGCGTAAGGCGTTGTTCCTTCTTGTCATAAAAGGAGATAATAGGCTGTTTTTTCTAGGCGGAATAAGGTCTTTCGCTCCTATTTGATTGATGGCCTCCCTGCATCTTTTTGTGTCGTATCCTCCATCTGCTATGACGGTCTCAACGGGTTTAGGGAGCTTCTCTATGATTTTCGGGCCTATTTTGCAGTCAGCTTCATGCCCTTTTGTGATTTCAAAGTGGATAATTTCTTGAGTGTTTTCATCAATAGCGATGTGCAATTTAACCCATTTTCTCCTCTTTGAGGCTCCATGCATTTTCACTTTCCATTCTCCCTCCCCATAGACTTTGATCCCTGTAGTATCTAACAGCACCACTTTAGGTCTTCTAGAAGAGAGCTTGGGCAAAAGAGCTTCCATGTGGGAAGCTCTTTTGCAGATCAGAGAGTAGGTCGGAAGAAAAATATCAGGTTCTATATGTGGAAGGATCGATTTGGCAAAACCCTCGAGAGTTCTATAGGTAAGGCGATATTGTATCTTTAAGACAAGAAGGAGATAGATGAGTGGAAGGGAAAACAAACGAGGTCGACCTCGTTTGTTTTCCTCTGGCTTTTCAGTTAACGCATTTGGATCGATGAAAAAAGTTATACTTCCTCTTTTTACTAAGTCTCGATTATACTTGTGCCAATTGCGTTTACGCATCTGAAGCTCCTTTATGTTTAGTGACTTAAACCATAAGGAGCTTCTCTTTTTTAAGAAATTTTTATCAAGACTTCTCTTCTGATTTTTTCAACACAGTCCGAGTCATATGAAAAACGAATCGCTAAGTCTCCACTTCGCATTTGCACGAGACGGTCGAGGCCATCATAAGCGTATTGGGACTGATTTTTTGAGGAAGAAATACGGTTTCCATTGAGATCGTGCTCATAAGTTCCTTCAGATGTGGCCTCAAGTTCGTGCAGGGGGTTCACACTGTAGGTGGAGTCGTCTTTTTGTAAACGATTGTGATGCGCATCACAGGCATAGTTGTGGTTGTAAAGCCCATATTCTTGAACGAGTTGATTCAGGTCATCGTACTCAAATGTGGATGTTTCAATCGCTTTATCTAGCGTTCGTTTGTAACCTCGGACATTGCCACAGGAATCGATATAGGTAATCCGCTCATTTGAATAGGGAGAATCGGACTCAATGCGGCGGCTGAGAAGGTCGACTGTATGGTAGAGAGGTTCCTTAGAAAGGAGCCTTTCTTCAGTTAGGTTGAAGCTCCGGTCATATTCTGTGTAATAGTGGGTATAAAGAGAGGTTCCACTGCTGGAAATGCGCTCCACTTTTTCCATGTGATAAGGGGTGTAATCATAGAGAACTTTAGAGCCATTGGCAAAACTCATAGCAGTTCTACGCCCAAGAGAGTCATAGGTATTTTCAAGACTTTGATGGTTGGCTTGGGTTTCAGAGAGAAGTTCTCCAAAATGGCTGTATGTGCGCTTGGTCACTTTGCCATGGATGAGATCATGAGACTCAAGCACATACCCCATTTGATCGTATTTTAGAGTGTAATGACAGCTGCCATCTGATGTATGAATGGAGGTTTGTCGACCCAATCCATCGTAAGTATAGGTGATCGTTTTACCATCGGGCTTGGTGATAGTCTCAAGATGCCCGTCTAAGGTGTATGTATAATGGGTCACTTTTTCGATGGGTTCGCCGACGGCTTCGCGTAACTCAATAAGGCGCGAGCGAGAGTCGTAATCCCATGTTTTAATAATTGTTTTATCAGGATCAAAAAGAGTGCTGACCTGCTTGGTCTTTTTTTGATTGAGGTTATAAAAAAAAGCTTCATGAACAAGTGTTTTGCCTGAGGCATTTTGTTTTTCTAAAGAGACAAGATTCCCAAAGACATCAAATGTCTCAAGGGTTTTTCTTCCCATGGGATCAGTTGTGATTTTGCGAAGAACTTTTTGACCCAGTTCATTTTTATAATAGTCGTCATAATCGATTGTGGTAGTATGGCCCATGGGATCAATACCCTTGATGAGTCGTCTAAAAGGGTCATAAAAAAGACGCTCAATGCTTTCCCCAACTTGCACTTCCTTTGTCAGGGCAATTGTATTGCTAAAGTCGTCATATGTATAGGTTGTAACGCTGTAGATGAGACCATCTTTGTCTTCGTGTCGCTCTTCTGTAACACGGTCTAAAAGATCGTATTCCTTCACGAGTACCTGCTCTTCATTTCGGATCACACGATGCAAGTGCCCTCGAGAATCATACTCATAAGCCGTTACCCTTCCCAAAGTTTCTTCTCGTATCTTACGCCCTGCACCATCATACTCATAGATCGTTACGACTCCATCAGGATCTGTTTTCGATAGCAGATTGAATGCATCATAGGTAAAAGCCTCTTGCATGAGTAGGTTCCCCTCAAGGGAAAAGATCTTTTTTTCCGTCATTCGATCAAATGCATCATAGTCCCAAGTAGTACACACTCTCTCAGCAGAGGTATGGCTGGTAATGTTGTAACCTGAAGCGTCGTAGGTAAAAAATTCCTCCGATCCATCTGGGTGCAAAATGCGGTAGGGTTTGCCTCGAGCAG
The DNA here is from genome assembly GCF_000237205.1 of Simkania negevensis Z. Taxonomy (GTDB): domain Bacteria; phylum Chlamydiota; class Chlamydiia; order Chlamydiales; family Simkaniaceae; genus Simkania; species Simkania negevensis. The sequence continues at coordinate 2,260,388 of NC_015713.1, forward strand.
TATACCATGTTTGCGTTGTATGACCTTCAGGATCAGTCTCTGTTAGCGGTTTACCCATAGCATTGAATGTGCGCCTGATCACAGGTGACTTTTTACCCTGATCTGTCATCATATCAGGAAAGATCGTCTGAATGGGATATCCAAAAGGGTTATAGTCTTGCTTTATGATAATCCCTCTGAAATCTTCTTCTTCAACTTTATGTCCTAATGCATTGTACCGATTGATGACATGCCGCGTTGCCCCTTCTGGAGTTTTTTGTTCAGTTAGGATGGGACGGTTCATGTAATCATATTTTTGAGTCAGAGTGAAATTTTCATTGGGGTCATGACCTAAAGTGGGGTTATGATTTGCATCATATTCGAAGGTGCGCTTCCGTCCGACCGGATCAGTTTGAGAGGCCAATCGATCTCTGCCATCATAAGTAAAATTCAAGGTGTAAAGAAACTCACCATGGGCATCATAATGATCTATTCGCGAGGCGTTGCCGTACTGATCAGTATCGTAGTGAATGACTTGCTTACTGAGCAAAACCTCTTCACCAGACTGTTTGTCTTTGTATTTTTCTTCAATGACATACGGCATGCCGTACATGAACTTATGGAGATTAGGCTGAATAGACTTGATCAGACGCTCTGTAACATCCCCAAGTTGATCCCAGCATTCTTCATGACCATTATCAACAACTTCTCCTGTTAGTATCGAGTTATTGTAAAAATAAAATGTCCGTCTCTGATGATTGTGTTTGGTGTCTTTTTCAATTTTTGCACAAAGAAGGTTGGTATCTTTGAGATACCGATAGTTAATGACTTTTCCATTTGGAAATGTCTCTTGGATTAACAAGTGTTGATCGTTATAGGAACGGGAGATGATAAACTCATCACCTGTATAACACTCAATCTTTGTTCCCTCTAGGATGAGGCAATGAGGATCTTTTGTACCTGTCAAGTTCCCATAGTGACATTCACGTTGAATATTGCCATACTGATCATAACCATACTTGACAGCATATAGAGGAATGTTATCTTCTCCCACAAGGGCCCTTGTTTGAAGCCAATTATTTTCTGTCCAATTAAACACCTCTTTGGAAAATAACTTATTTTCATCAAAGTACCTTAGAATGAACTTCATTAAAAAATTATGGTTATAATCGTATCGGGTTAAATTCATCTGCGCATCAAACACATCGGTACTTCCTTCACCTTTTCCATATTTTCCAGGGGAATAACGAAATAGATGGGAACGATAGACCTTCTCCGTCTGAAACAAGGGTTGATAGAGAGCTTCTACTCGAGCATAACGCGCATCCTTTACTGGATCTTTATGTTCAAGAGCAACACCGGAGTCACCATTATAACCTTTTTCATAGTAGCGGATATGCATTCGCCTCATATCGGGACTCTCGATCCACTCGGGATAGATTTCGCTTTTTTTACTTTGGTAATAGTGATATTTAATAGAAGGCTTGAAGCTATAATTTACATTTTTTAAAAGAGAAATACGCTTTCCGCGCAAGTTATAGTCAGAATCAAACTGATATTTTATAGACCGACCATCACTTGTGACAAACTCTATTCCTTTCCGATGTTTGTCATGTTCCGGCTCATATCTAATACTTACCCAAGCATAAACACTCCCATCTAGAGATTGTGATTCAATTCTCTTGACCCGCCACCGTTCTCCACCTAATTTTTTCCAGTGATAGAAAATCTTATTGCCGTTAGGAAGTTTTTCCTTTTGAAGTCTAAATTCAATTGGAGCAGATCTATTAATTCCACATTTTTTAAGAGTCTGATGAGATGTATCTGTCCAATAGTATCGCTTTGATCCATCAGGACATTCAATAATAATTCTCTGTGGTTTTTGTGGTTTAGAATAAACCACGTTATTCATAGGGTTATTCCTAGCACTAATATCTTTTAAAAAAGTGTTTGCCCATCCCGCAAAGTCTTGATTTAAGGTGAAAGGTTTAGCAGAATTTCTATTGACGCAATCTAAATTGTAAAAATATTCGAGACAAAGACCTGATTTTTCATAAACTCTAAACGTATCCGTATAGTCGAGGTGAATAGTTAAATAGTTTTCTGCAAAATCCCATCCGCCATATCTTCCTATCGTATGCTTCACATTCTTTGGAGAGTAATTTAGTGGAATGCAAATGGGTTCATGGCCTTTAACAATAAGGTCATCGCGACGAACAACAAAGTCTCCAGTAATAACATTGACAGAGCTTTCAACAATTGCCAATGGGTCACCGGCAAAGTCTGACATCATATCAGCATCAGGAAAAAGTGCAGCTAGCGGAAGTAAGAAAACGAGAATCTTTTTTAGCATGTGCTTTTACCCCACGCGAAAAAAAAGTAGCATGCTAATTTAAAACAATTTTTTTGAAAAGCACTTATATACAGAGCACAGGTGAAGTTATAAAAAAGATTATATACTATCTAAGGCGTGTCATCAATTAAAACAAGCTGAAGAAGACCTTCTAATGAGAAGAGTCTTTGGCTTCCGATACAGGCTATGAGGTATCGAAGTAGAACAAAGACAAAATTTTTCATGGGAAAGCCTAAGATGTCGCAGTGTAATTGATGACAGGCTAAAGAGATGAATTCTGCTGGACAGAATCATTCAGAGCGCGTATGCTCTTTTTTTAAATTAAGGATAGATAAAAATGGAAAAACGCAAGCGCTGGCAATTTATTTTGATCACGGTTGTCATTTTTTTGACAATCTATAACATTCTCCCAACAGTCCTCTTTTACTCTAAACCACTCAACGAGCCGATTGGAGAAAAAAAAGCTTACGAAGTCGCTTATCAAGCTGCTTCTCGTGTTAACCAACTTGAGCCTGAAGCGATCAGCTGGTTAAAATCTTACAACAAGCTCTTGAAAACGAAAGCCAAGTCAATCAAGATTGACGAGAAAAATCCCGAACTTATTCATCTAGAGTTTGATTCTGAAAAAGATGCGACCACCTTTAAAAATCATCTTCCGCGTGCTGGATCCTTGATTCCTTTTGTTCCTGCTCAACTGGCTTTAACAGAAGGAAGCCAAGAAGCATTAGCAACAGAAGTGACTCTGAAGCGCAATATCCCCATTCAATTTGATATTAATAACTTAAAAGCTGATTTCAAATTTGTTGAAAAGAAAGATGAAAAAGGAGAAATCACCCCAGCATACCACGAATTGATTGACGATCGCCTACTGCAATTAGGTTTATCAATTGGAGGAACAACCGAAAATGCTGCTTATGTGGAAACCATCTTGCACCACATGGGGAACCCTCGCTCTGAAGAGTTTCTTCAAATTTTATCGCAAAACATTCTCACCTATTCAAAAATTTTTGGTGAAAATTCCCCCATTGCAAAACGGTATTTTGCGACATTTACCCAAGGCAAAGTGTCTAACCGTTCTGATACAATTGCCACACTAACAAAAGCTTTTGAAAGCGAACTAGACAAGATTAAACTTGAGCGGATCAGTCTTCAAGACAAAGAAAAGAGCCTGCGTGATAAAGGAGGCTTTCTAGAAACAACTGAACAACAAAAACTCGACTACCTACGCTCAAAAGAAGACCAGTTTTTCGCAGCAACCCAGATTCTGCGCCGTCAAAGCGGGGCATTTAGTCAAGGAGCTGCCCCTTGGTCTTACCCATCTCTCATTAAGCTCATTGGATCAACCTATGCAGGCGTGAGCTCCGAACATCCAGTCCAAACGATCCATGTTGGAGACCATAACCCGCTCATTAAAAATCTTACAATTGATTGGAACAGTGAAAAAATTCTCCTCGATCTCCATGGAGACATTCAAGCACTTCGCAAGCAACTCGAGCGAGAAAAAGGAAAATCTCATGCCCGCGACCAACTCGACCAACTGATTTACAATGAAGTCGCACGCATTAGCCGTGAATCCGGAGAACAACTATCACCTTACCGCAATGCTTTCCAAATTGATCTCAACACCTTAACAAACAGCCAAAGCTTTCTTGTGATGGATATCGGCTCACTTGCTGAAACCCAAGCAAAGCAGATGAAAAACTTAATTTCGTCCCAATGGCACCCCACCTATCCCGACCTTCGAAGCGAAGTTTTCCCCATTTGGGATTTTGCAACATATGAAAAACTTCCGACACACCAAAAGAAATTAGGCCTCGTCATTTACGCTCCTGCAGCAGATCAAAATGCTCCACAGACTGGCTTCCGCACAAACTCTGTGTATGTCATTGCGAAAGGAGTGCAAGATATCATTACTAAACTGCAAACAAATCCGAATTCGCCTCAAGCAAAAGCTTTCATGGAAGATTTCGAAAAACTTCGCATCCTACTCCATCAAAGCGGCTTTTATGGATACCCAGGCACAACTTATCCTTTAAGTGCGTCATTTGCAAAAGATTTCATCTTCGAAGCTGAAGACTTCTATCAAACCATCTTGATGGCAACGAGAGAAGACTTCAACGTGCATGGAACAAGACGGTTCGCAACATTGGAATTCACCAATGTTGAACAACGCATTTATGCTTTGAATCGGATCGAAACCCAAATGCATGAAGATCTTCTAAAGTGGAGAGATGAGTACCAAGCAGCCCAAGTTAAATCCCAACTTGAAGCAAAATACGATGTTCCTGCTCCAACAAAGAATCCTCTTTTCAGCAATCTCGCGCTCAGCTTCCGCAAGTATTTCCGCGGAGATGAACGAAAAATTCTTCATTGGGGACTCGACCTATCAGGTGGAAAGACCGTTCAAATTGAACTCCGCGATGCAAATAACCGTGTCGTTACAAATGAAGATGACATCAAGCAAGGCATTAACGAACTTTACAACCGCGTCAATAAAATGGGTGTGTCCGAAGTTTCTATCCGTCAAGAAGGAAATCATATCACCCTTGACTTCCCAAGTGCGCAAGGACTCTCAGCTGCAGACTTAGTCAAAGCCTCTTCGATGTTCTTTCACGTTGTAAATGAAAAGTTCTCAACAGAAAATCGAGAGCTCCGTACATCTGTGAACCAATTCCTTCAAGACGTGTGGAACGAAGCAGTTGTGACAAATCGCAAAGATATTGACAGTATCAACATGATTGCCTGGAAACACCTTTTCGGCGACACCATGGATACCGAGTCAGTTCAACCTGTGAACGAGTCGGCAAAAACACTCTACGATCAAGGCTTACGCCTAGGATATCCTGGAGACACTAAACAATCGAGTGGGTTCAATGACTCTCTTTGTAAAATTGCTATCTATCGTGGAGACAGTTTCTCTGAATGGCATGGACAAACTCATCCCCTCTTGATTGTGATGAATAACTACGCTCTAGAAGGCTCTAACCTTATCGACGTCCGCGCTGCCTATGACCCCTCACAAGGAAACTTCCTAACATTTAATGTGAAGTCATCGCAAACTCTCGTAGATGGACAAAAGACTAACCCACGTAATGACTTATACAATTGGACATCAGCTTTTTCGAAAGAAAAAATTTCAGGGACAGCTCTTGGAAATATCTCAAACGGACGGGGATGGCGCATGGCGGTTATTCTCAATGGATCGGTGATCAGTGCACCTGCAATTGAGTCTGGACTTCGCGATCACGTTTCTATTACAGGAAGCTTTACACAGCGCGAAGCAAATCGCTTGGAAGCCGACTTAAAAGCTGGTTCCTTAAGCTTTGCACCCCACATTCTTTCGGAAAAGAACGTCAGTCCTGAACTTGGATTAAAAGACCGTGCGATGGGAATCATCGCAACGATTGTCGCTTTAGTCCTTGTGATCTTAATGATGGTTGGCTACTACAGATTTGCCGGGGTTGTGGCCTCAGTTGCTGTCTTGTTTAACCTCCTCATCATGTGGGCCACTCTTCAAAACATTCAAGCAACTGTCACCCTTGCCGGAATTGCTGGAATTATTTTGACAGTTGGTATGGCTGTTGATGCCAACGTCCTCGTATTCGAAAGAATCCGCGAAGAGTTTGCTGCATCTAACCGCATTGCATCAGCTGTTCACACAGGATATAGAAAAGCTTTTTCAGCCATCTTAGATTCGAACGTCACAACTATCATTGCAGCCCTCATTTTACTCCATTTTGATTCAGGACCCATCAAAGGTTTTGCGATCACCTTGATTATCGGAATTGTTTCGTCGATGTTTTCTGCACTTTTCATGACACGATACTTCTTTGCAGGATGGGTTAAAAATCCGAAAAATCAAGCTTTAAAAATGGCAAGTTTGATTAAGAAAACCTCTGTCAATTTTCTAAAGTATGGAAAGTGGGGCTTTAGTTTTTCATTGATTATTGCCCTCGTTGGAGCTTACTTATTTGTTTCACAGAAAAACACAATGCTTGGAATGGACTTCACTGGGGGATATGCCCTTTCTCTTGAAGTCGAGCCTAAAGCTGATACAAATTACCGCTTCGATGTAGAAGCTGCACTTGTAAAAGCAGGTCTTTCTCCAAGAGACTTCCAAGTACGCGAGCTCTCTCCTTCAAATCACCTTAAAATTTTGCTTAGCAATAGCCTTGATCAAAGTGGTAAGCCTTTCGAGTACCTTCCTTTTGAAACCGATCAAAAAGATGTTGCTTACGCATATGAGAATAACCCGCGTCTCGTGTGGGTTGTGGGAGCATTGATAAAAGGTGGGCTTGAAGTGACCCCTGTGTCTCTCAAGCAACTCGACAGCAGCTGGACTAGCATCAGCGGTCAAATGTCAAATGCAATGCGCAATAACGCCCTTATCGGTCTTACACTAGCCCTCGTTTGCATCCTTTTATACATCACATTCCGCTTTGAGTTTAAATATGCAATCAGTGCGACTCTAGGACTTGCTATTGATGTTGTGATCACTCTTGCTCTTCTTACAATCTTGCATACAATTGGCGTTCCCGTTCAAATCGATTTAAACACCATCGCCGCATTGATGACCATCATCGGATACTCTTTAAATGACACGATCATTATTTTTGACCGTATCCGAGAAGACCTTAAAGTGATGCGCAAGCATTCTTTCAAAGATGTCATCAATCATGCCCTCAATGTCACCTTAAGTCGTACAATCATGACTTCAGGAACCACATTGGTGGTCTTATTAGCCCTCCTTTTCTTAGGTGGAAGCACTATTTTTGGACTTTCACTTGTGATGGTCATTGGGGTCGTTTTTGGAACTCTTTCTTCCCTCTATATTGCGGCACCACTCCTACTTTTTTTTCACAGAATGGAACAGAAAAAAAGCGAAAAGTTAGCATTGAACGAAAAATAGATGCAGCTTAAAACAATGTTAAATACTCTAAAAATAGGTCATAATCCGGGAACCACTTTTGAAAGAAGAAGAACAACCTCTTTGGGTCTATCCTGATTACTCACCTGAATGGTGTGATTCGATCGTCAAAGAATTCAACATCCATCCAGTGACTGCTCAGGTTCTTGTTTCCAGAGGCTTTTCGACTTTCGAGGAAATTTATAACTATCTCTACGCCAAACTTCCCAATTTAATCGCTCCTGATCAGTTTCAAGACATGAATATTGCAGTCGAACGGATCGTTCAAGCGGTTACGAAAAAAGAAACAATCATCGTTTATGGTGATAATGATGTGGATGGAATTACAGGAACTACGCTTCTTGTCGAATTCCTGCGTAAGATCGGAGGCCACACTCTTTATTATGTTCCCAATCGAACGACTTCTAGCCCCACAATGATCACCGATGCGCTGCAGTTCGCTCTTGAAAGCAAATGCAAACTTTTCATCACAGTTGACTGTGGGATTACGGCTGCAGATGAAATCGACGAGTACTTTCGTAACCACATCGATGTCATCATTTCAGATCATCATGAACCAACAGCTAAAATTCCCAATTGCATCGCGACACTCAATCCCAAACTGATTAACAGTACTTATCCAAACAGAGATCTTACAGGTGTTGGAGTTGCATTCAAGCTTGCTCATGCTTTGACAAACCACCTAGTTTCTACAGGAAAAATCAGTCCCAATAAAATTGACTTAAAACGTTTTCTCGACTTAGTAGCTCTTGGTACTATTGCAGATATGGGGGCGCTCATTGGAGAAAATCGGATTCTTGTCCGCTATGGACTACGACAATTTGCCCAAACGAAACGCATCGGTCTTCTCAAATTGATGGAAATCTGTGAAGTCAAGGCCAGTACCATCACAACAGCAGACATCGCTTCAAAAATTGCTCCGCGCTTAAATAGTTTAGGGCGAATTGCCGATCCACAAAAAGGGGTCGAGCTCCTCTTGATGCACGACTCGGAAACCGCAACTACTTTGGCAAAAGAACTTGATGACAATAACACAGAAAGACAACGGATTGAACGGCGCGATTCTGATGACATTGAACACTATCTCCTCGACCATCCACAAGCGTTAAAAAATAATGCAATTGTTCTCCATTCAGACAAATGGCATCCAGGCATCATTCCTATTATTGCAGCTCGAGTCTCCAAGCAATACAATCGTCCTACCCTTATCATTGCAGTTGACCAAGGCATCGGAAAAGGGTCTATTCGAACAATCCCTGAATTCCCCCTTCTTTCCTCCTTACGAAAACACCGAAACTTGCTGGTCAATTTTGGAGGGCATGATTATGCAGCAGGGCTCATTATCCTAGAAGAAAACATTGTTAAATTTAAAAATGTCTTCATCGAAATGGCTAATCAAGCCCTGAACCAAGAAGACATTATCCCAAAATTACATCTCGATGCGCGGGTGCAGTTTGAAGACTTAACCTTCGATTTTCTCGATTCACTCCAATTATTGGAACCCTATGGAACAGCTAATCCTCCTCCCATACTCTATTCTGACGTTACTCAAGCTTGGCCTCCCAAAATTGTCGGGAAAACTCACCTCAAGCTCTATCTCGAGCAAAACGAGCGGATCTTAGAAGGAATCGGTTTTGGCCTCAGCGAAGCTCGTTCCAGACTCTGTAAAAAAAATCTCAAACTTCAAATTGCTTTCACCCCACATGTCAATGTCTTCCTCAACAAATCAAGCATCCAACTCCTCATCAAAGATTTTAAAATCAAAGATTGAAAAACTTGTTTTCGGCGGAGCAGGTCTTTCTAGGGATCAAGGCTTTATCATCTTTGTTCCCTATACAGCTCCGGGCGATCTCGTTGAAGTCACCATCACTCAAGAGAAAAAAAACTACAAGTTTGCCAAGCTTCATCGACTGATTCAAAGTGGCCCTCAGCGGACTTCTCCTCGTTGCCCTTACTACTCTCAATGTGGTGGCTGCCAATTGCAACATCTGACTCCCGAAGGACAACTCGAAGCAAAACGGACCTTTTTAGAAGATGCTTTTGGGCCTGTTCCACCACTCGTTCCTTCACCTGAAGTTTGGCACTACCGCTCTCATATCCGCCTCAATTTAGAGAATGGGTCTTTCGGCTTTAAAAACAATGGTCTTATCGAGATTGACTCTTGCTCTCTTTTCCTCCCGATTGAGCATGATTTTTTTCGCATCTTACGTCAACACCTCCAAAACCTAAGTGAAAGTGGGTCATTTCGGGTTTTCAAAGCAACCCCCTCTCATTTTGTATTGGCCTTTTCCTTTCCAAAAAGGCTGCCTAAAGCAAGACGACATTTTGTGAAAACTCTGATGGAAGCCCTTCCTCTTCAAGGTATTTCAATGAAAAGCCCGTCTGGAGAAGAACACTTTGGCAAGACAACAATTTCCAATATTATCTGCGGCCTTCCTGTGTCATTTTCTCCATACGGATTCATGCAAAACAACCCTTTTTTGACTCCCCGCCTATATGAAACACTTGTCGACTGGGCAAGGCCAGAAGGAAAATCTATCTTAGACCTCTATTCAGGAGTAGGGATCACATCTCTTCTCCTTTCTCGAGCGGGCGGCTCTGTAATCGGAGTAGAAGAAAGCGCTGCTGCGATTAGATGCGCTCAAGAAAATCAAAATCAAAGTGGAATTCTAGGAGTCCAATTTAAACTTGGACGAGTCGAAGAAATTTTAAAAACAGCAAGGCCTGTTGATTTGGTCATTGTGAATCCTCCTAAGACCGGACTTTCAAAGTCAGTAAGGGACGGCCTGTTGCGCCTGCAACCTACGGAAATCCTCTACATTTCCTGTATGCCTACGACTCTTAAACGGGATTTGAATGATTTGATCGGTTATAAACGAGAAAAAATATTAGGTTTTGACCTATTTCCTCAAACAACTCATTTGGAAACATTAGTCAAAATAACAAGAAATAATTTTAAATAAAAATGCAAAAACGACCCTTTATAGGTTCACCTCTCTCTCAAAATCTGGCTGAATAGACGGGTCTTACATCGCTTCTGTACTAGAGCTTCGCTTGCTCAGGTACTTTTCTCGATATTCTTTCACATCTTCAGAGTGAATGACCCACGCTGCGCCCTTTCTCGAGGCTTTCAGCATGCCAATTCGCGTTGCGTAGTAGATCTTTTGCGCTGGTACGCCTAGAATCTTTGCAACTTGATTGACTGAGTAGTAGCCCTTATTGTTATCAAAAAGTAGCTCTCCGTCAAAAGTCGACTTCGCTCGCGAATACTTATTGCGTCTGTATTCTTCTAGATCATCTAATTTGATCGTCCAACGAGTGGCATCTTTTTGTGCTCTCAGCTTTTTTTGCTTAATCGCAACATAGATTGCTTGTCGTGTGACGCCATTTATGCGTGCTGCTTCTGTAATAGAAACAACTTTTTTTGGAGTCTCTTGCGCGTAGGCATGAGAGTCCTGTCTATTGTCCATATCCATCGGATTATATCCTCCTCAATCCAAAAAAACCTGTACAAAAGTGACACGCATTATAGTGCTATTAACAGGGGATTACGCGTTGGAATCGTCACTTTTTTATGTTTTTGTTTATATTTTAAGCCTTATAGACATCTAATTATTACAAAAAATTGAATTGAAATCAATCTATTTCCTTTACTTTTCCGAAAATTTTTGATTTACATGGGGTTATAAAGTAATATCTATATGTTTTGACGATTAAAATTTTGATTATGGTGAAGATAAACCCTTGATATGCTATAAGATACACAAGGTAGGACGAGGTTGCCGCACATGAAAATTAAGCCTTTAATATTTAGCATCTTACTATTATTTTTTATCTGCTTTGTTGAAGCAAAGCCGCCCGAATTGACCCCTCATCTGACTAGAAAAAAATCTGAAGAAATCTTCAAGGCCCACGTCACCTACAAAAAACTAAGTCCTGAGCTTGCGCAAAGGATTTTGCAGAATTATTTGGAAGAACTAGACGCCACAAAAACCTATCTGCTTGAATCTGAGGTGGTTAAATGGAATAACCCATCGGAAGAGCTTTTGAATCAGTTAGTTAGCAATTACCGCAAAGAAGATTTCGTTATATTCGATGAAATTTACGAAACCATGGTGAAAGCGATCGAGAGACGAAATCGCTTAGAGGCTGAAATTGCCGATCAGCAGCTCCCACAAACAAGCGTTAATGAGTTTAAAGATCTCAAGTGGGCCTCAACTGAAGCCGAACTCAAAGAGCGTCTACTGAAGCTCAGAGCGCTCCAGCTTGAGACCGCAGAAAAGCTGGACTTTGAGACAAAAGACCAATTTATTCAGCGGGTCAATAAGAGGCGCATTTCTAGAGAGCAGGAAGTGCTACAAGATAACCTCCAAGATCGTCATAAACAGCAACTCGCCTGTTTTCTCAAGGCCTTCACTTCTGCTCTCGATAATCACACAGTTTATTTCACTCCGACGGAAGCCAATCAGTTCATGATCCAGGTCCAACAACGCCTCTTTGGGATTGGTGCTCAACTACGCGACGACTTGAATGGATTCACCCTGGTTCGATTGATTGAAGGAGGCCCTGCTACAAGAGAAGGCAAACTCAAAGTAAACGACAGGGTGATCGCCGTTAACCACGAACCTGTGGTGGGGATGGATATCGTTGAAGCTGTTGAATTGATTCGTGGTCCTAAGGGAACCGCTGTCACTTTGACCATTTTACGCGAATTCGGGGAAGAAACCCCGAAAAAAACTGAAAAACTCGACATTGAAATCATTCGAGATGAAATCGTCCTTAAGGAGACCCGTTTTGAGTCTGAAACCGTGCCCTATGGAGACGGAGTGATCGGACACATTCGCCTCTTTTCGTTCTATCAAGATCCCAATTATTCTTCAGCAGCCGACTTAAAAAAGGCAATGGAGGAAATGAAAGAGAAATATAATTTAAAAGGAGTTGTCCTAGACCTCCGCAACAATGCAGGCGGAATCTTGCCCCAGGCTGTTGCTGTTACAGGTCTTTTCATTAAAAAGGGAATCGTCGTTTCAATCAAAGATAGCAATGGGAACATCCAGCACTTGCGTAATTTTGAATCCGACCTTACTTGGGATGGCCCTCTTCTTGTTCTCACCAATAAGGGAAGTGCTTCAGCAGCTGAAATCGTTGCACAAACGCTCCAAGATTATGGTAGAGCTGTGCTCGTAGGAGATCCATCTACTTGGGGAAAAGGAAGCTATCAAACTTTCACACTCGATTCGTCGAATGCAAATAAAGTGAATCCTCAAGGCGAGTACAAGGTAACTCGCGGCCTCTACTACACTGTCTCGGGGAAGAGTCCTCAACTGACTGGAACCAAAGTTGATATTGAAGTTCCTGGAGGCCTCACTGAAGCTGAAATTGGAGAGGCTCAAGCAAAATTCCCTCTAGAAAATGATGAGATTTCACCTAATTTCCAAGACAGTCTCTCAGACATCCACCCTTTCCATCGAGGAAAAATGATGCGCTACTATAAAAAAGATCTACAAGAGCGGATGACAATCTACGAACCCTACATGGCTACCCTAAAATCTAACTCTCAAATTCGGGTTCAAAATAACAAGAACTACCAAAACTTTCTCAAAGAGATTAAAAAAGAAGAATTTGATGCAGAGTCCGTTGAAAAGTACGGTCAAAATGATCTGCAACTTGAAGAAACAATGAACATCATGAAAGATCTCGTCTTACTCTCAGAACAAGATAAAAAGATAGAAGCCCCTAAAATTGAGAGTGCTCCAGCTGCTTAGGTCCTTTTTCAGCTAGGATAAATAAAGTTTTGCAAGAAACTGCAATCACTGTTTTAAGAGCCCCCAGAAGCCTCTTGATAAATCGTGATTTTTTTCCCATCTCTAGCAAATGAAATGTCTCTAGCTCGAAAACAGTCTTCAAAAGAAGCTAATTTTTTAGATGACATCTCTTGGACCGTAATAGCAAATTGCCCGCCTGAGAGACTTGCAACAGCATCAGCATCGACGCTCGTCAAGACGAGCTCCATATTTTTTAATTCTTTGATTTTAGGAATATAGGGCATATCACTGCTCACAAAAGACAGTCCTGATAATCGCAGTTTTTCGACTTGAGCCTTTACTTCCAAATGACCTACATCTTGAAGACTTTTTGACCCACCAGCTAGATCAAGAGAGAGTTCTAAAAAGTGCCTATCAAGACCTAGGATCTCATGAAATGCTTTTTTTGAAATTTGGTTATTTCCGCTAATTCTTAAAACTTCTAGCTCTTTGCAAGATTCGACAACTCGTAAAAGATCTTTATCTGTCACTTGATGAAGGTATTGAAAAGATAGGGTTTTAAGTTGGGGCATCATTTGAGCAAGGTTTGCAAAGGTCTCAGAATCAATATTTTTGTTGTTTTGAAGGTTAAACCTTTCTAGATTAGATCCATGAGTTCTTAGGAAAAGCTGCAATACAGTAGCTGAAATGTTTGATAAAGGAGCATCTACTGCTCTAATGATCAAGTCAGATCTACCAGCAAGAGTCTCAAGCTCATCATCGGTGACTTTTGCATTTTTTACTACCCAATCACCAGAGGTTAAGCGAGTTAAGGGAAGAGTGCTACTTGAGCTTTCAGCTAGAGAGAGAACCATATATTACCCTTCAAAAATCTCATTAATGAGACATTATACCAAAACCCTTCTATTTAGACTAGCCCCCTTCCCTCCCTTCAAACTTCATTAAATCATTAATTATTAACAGGAAGAAATAAATTAAAATTAAAAAATTTAATTTAATTAATTTATTTTAATTAAACAATTTTATATAATTTTATACGGGAAATCAAAAAAAAGAAGGAATAATATGAGCGCTATCAATTACACACAAAATAATCTTTTAGGCTTAAACTCTTTTATGCAAACAGAAGAGTTTAAATCTCTTAGCACAGAGGAAAAAGAGATCTTAACACGCTATGCAGGGTTAGAAGAAAGCGGGACCTTAGACGAACGGACTGTTGTGCAAATTTCACGAGTGGATGATCCATCAATAGTAAATCGTTATTACTCGGGTGGAGGAACAGTAGGAGGTGTAGTAAAAACCCTTTACACAGATGGGGTTGAGCTCCCAATGTTTGTGGGAGGACGCCCATATTTGTTCTTCACCGATCCAAATACGCACCAGTTTTACTTCATGAAAAACCCAGACACTTTTTCTACCTCAGTTCCTGCATTAGAAGTATTAGATGTAAGCGCGAAACAGTGGGTACGCATCGATGATCTTAAGCAGCTTTTTGGACACACTTCGGATGATGAATCAAACCCTAATGCTTCTGTTAACTACCCTGGTTTAATCAAGGCTCACTTCCTCGTGACTCAATTTAACCAAGACCCAGGCAAAGTAGCATATGAACAGGACAAAATTGAGCATAAAGTTGCAGAGGAAAGTTTAACGCCTAAAAATTCTGGAGAGAAATATTATTGCGAAGAGCAAAAGAACTCCTATTGCCAAATCCATGCTGCAAATGCCTTTTTAGGGTATGGAGCTATTAGACCAAGCGCTATTGCAGAGTACGTTAAGATGAGAGCGACTGGATTTGGTCATGATCAAGTGGAAGGACTCGCTATGGGTTATGGACCTCAAGACACTAAATCTGCTGAAGGCCTATTAGATATTGAGAATGGGGTTGATCTAGGGATGGTTGTAGATTTCATGCGTCATCTTGAATCGGAGGACGAATTAAAAAAAGGAGTCAGTGTTACTAATATTGAAGTTGGAGAGCTTGCTTACACAGAAGAAAATGGTCTTGAGTTTGTAAATCATGAAACACAAACAAGACATCAAGTAGATGAAGAATTTCTTGCGGCAAGATCACGCTCAATCCTTGGCACATTTATACCTGTACATGCCAGAGCTCTCAGAAAAAACACAGATAACAGCTGGACTGAGGTTGATAGCTTCAGCCCAGGGCAAGCAGTCTCTAAAGACCTCAGAACTAAATTAATTAAAACTGTTCTTCAGCAGCAGAACGGAAACTCTAAATTAACTCTGCCTTGCGCTTTTATGTAAGTCGGAATAGAAGCGATTTTATTCGCGAAATAATCAAAGCCAGATAAGGTCATCTGGCTTTTTTATTTCAAAAAATGTTTTATTTAGATTATTAATTTGATCAAAATAACTCAAACAGTCTAATTGTAGCAATTTTATATAAAACAAAAGTTCTGATATAATATGATGAACAGGTGTTTTTATGACTAGTATAAGTTTTAAAGAAAATAATATAGATTCTCTGAACTCTTTTGTGGAAACAGAGTCGTTTGAATCGCTTTCCAACGACGAGAAGGGGGTCTTAATTCGATATAGAGCCTTAGAGCAAGCTGGAAAGCTAGACAGCCGATCTGTTGTTCAAATCTCACAATATTACGATCCGACGTATAGTCGTCGCTACCCTGGAGGTGGAACGGTAAAAGAAGCAGCAGCAGCAAATTACACAGATGGAGTCGAGCTCAAGTACTTTATGGTACAGCGCCCTTATTTATTTTTTGCCGATCCAGAGACACATGCATTTTATTTTATGAAAAATCCCAATACTCTTAGCGATGATGTGACAGCAATCGAAGTCTTAGATGTAAGTGCCAAGCAGTGGGTACAAATCGATGATGTTGAACCATTTTTTGGAAGGCCACCAGCATTTGGTGACGCTGGAACTTCAGCCGACTACCCTGGCTTGATCAAAGCTCACTTTCTTGTGGCCCAATTTAACAGAGATGAAGCTAAAATCTCGTTGGACCGAAACAAAGTTGATCTTCGTGTTGCAGAAGAAAGTCTCTCTCCTAAACCCCCTGGTGAGAAGTACTATTGCGAAGCGCAAAAAAACTCTTTTTGCCAAATGCATGCTGCAAATGCCTTTCTGGGATATGGCGCTATTAAGCCAAACGATCTTGCAGAATATATCGCAAAGAGAGCTGCTAAATTTTGCCATTCACATTTAGAAGACCCTGCTGATGGCGAATCAGCGCGTGCGTCTACAAAAAAGCTCCTAGATGGAGTCCTAGATATTGAATATGGAATTGATTTAGGGATGGTTGTTGATTACCTACGCGAACTTGAATCTGAAGGAGTTTTACGAATAAGTGTTGCGGCTATCCAAGTTGGAGATCTCTCTTATTCAGAAGAAAGAGGCCTTGAATTTGTGAATCATGTGGCTGGAACAAGACACATATTAGATGATGAATTTCTTGCAACAAAGTCACGCGCAATGCTTGGCACATATCAGCCGATTCATGCTAGCGCTCTTAGAAAAAACTCTGATGGCAGCTGGACAAGGATTGATAGTTCAGAGCCTAGTCAAAAAGTATTTGTTGATCTTAAAACCAGCCTGAAAGAGATCATCACCAGACAACAACAAGGAAATACTAAATTAAGTTTACCTTGCGCATTCCTGTAAGTTGCAATAGAAACGTCTGTATTACAGGATATTTTAAGCCAGGTAAGACAGCCTGGCTTTATTTATACTCAAACGACTTCAAAAGTTAGATTTTCGGCTGCGCGATAGCGCTTGTGGAAATAACACATGGTCTTCCTTGTGCGCATGAATCTCCATATCGATTTCCAATTGATGGAGTTTGTCAAAGATGATTTGTGCATTAGAAGAACCTGTTTGGTTAACCCGTATTTCTTTCGTAAGAGTGGCCATCTCTATCATTAAAGCATCTAATGTTTCATGCTCTTTTTCTAAGATTGCAACGAGCGCTTGAACCTGTCCCAAATCGACAATTGAGATGGGCTCTTCTATTTTACGAATCATCGGAAACAGTAAATTTTCCTCTTGAGTCAGATGGGTATTGGTTTCGATAAAAAACTGAATAAAAACGGCTTTTAAAGCATTCCATTTTGGTTGTCTTTCCCCTTCTAACTTCACCATCTTGTTTAATAGCTCTAAAATCGAAGGGAGTTCCTGACGCAGATATTCATGATGTGCTTGAATGATTTCATCAATTAAGCACGCTAGTGTCTTGTCCATGACTATATTTGAGAGCTTAACAGCGGACTTGGGCCATAACGATTTTCACCTTCTTGACCTTTTCGACAGTAAAAAACGAGAAGCACAATAGGACCAATTAGAGGGATTAAGGCAAATAAAATATTCCAACCACTTTTGCCAATATCATGAAGCCTTCGAACTGTCACAGCTAAACCGGGAATCATAAATACAAAAAAATAGAGCAATGAGCAGAGCATTTGAGTGAATGGCGAGATCCTTAAAAAGTTAATGACAATTGAACCAATGATCATTGCTAAGAAAAAAAGCCAATACTCTTTCCGACGGGCGCGCCCTCGAAAATTTCCCCAATTTTTACTAATGCAACTCCAAACATATTTCATTTCGAACCTCCGATTGATTTAGACCCAAATGACACCTATGCACGCGCATCTGAGATTTTAAGGGAATCATTGTAAAAGGAACTTTCACAATCCGTCAAGTTTGGAACTTGTTTTTTCACTTGAAATCTATCGATTGAACCGAGACAATTATTTTCTATTTCTAGAATCAAAAAAATTGCTTTATGGTAGTTCGCACACGCATTGCTCCTTCTCCAACAGGAGACCCCCATGTAGGAACCCCCTACATGGCTCTGTTTAACCTCATTTTCGCCCGCCATCACGGGGGAAAATTCATTTTACGTATCGAAGATACCGACCGGACTCGTAGCCGTATAGAATATGAAGAAAGTATTTTTAAGTCTCTTCAATGGCTTGGCATCCAATGGGATGAAGGACCAGATATCGGTGGCCCTTATGGTCCTTATCGTCAATCAGAAAGAACAGAAATCTACAAGAAGCACGTTCAAAAGCTGCTCGATGAGGGTAAAGCTTACAAGTGTTTTGCTACCGCTGCAGAGCTCAAGGAAATGCGGGAAATAGCAGCCAAGACAGGCCAAAGGTCTGGCTATGACAGGCGGTACCGCAATTTGAGTCCTCAAGAGATCGAAAAGAGAGAAAGTGAAGGGCAATCTTATACGATTCGATTGAAAGTTCCTCTAACTGGGGAATGTGAATATGATGATCTCATCAAAGGGCGAATCACCTGTCCCTGGGCCGATGTCGACGACCAAATTCTACTGAAATCTGACGGATTTCCAACTTATCACTTAGCCAACGTTGTCGATGACCATTTAATGGAGATCACTCATATTATTCGTGGAGACGAATGGATCAGCTCCACTCCCAAACATGTGCTTCTTTATGATGTCTTTGGCTGGGAGCGTCCTAAGATCATGCACATGCCCCTTCTATTAGGCGCAGATGGGAAAAAACTCTCTAAGCGGAAAAACCCAACTTCAGTTTTTTACTACAAGGAAAGTGGATATTTGCCAGAAGCCTTTGTCAATTTCTTGACGCTTATGGGTTATAGCATGTCCGATGATCAAGAAATTTATTCGCTCGAAGAGATTATCAAGAATTTTTCGTCAGATCGGATCGGCGTTTCAGGAGCATTTTTTGATGTGAAAAAGCTCGACTGGATCAATCAGCAGTATTTGATCAACTCCATTCCAGAAAATCAGCTATGGAACAAGATCCAGGAGTGGGGCTTTTCGGATGAAAAGATGAAACGACTCATGCCTCTGATTCATACTCGAATCAAGACGTTTGGAGAGTTTATTGAACTATGCGATTTTCTTTTTGTGAACCACATTCCCCATACGCATGAGCTTCTTTGTCCGAAAAATGTCTCTCCCGAAGTGAGCGCCATGATGCTACAATGCATGATTTGGAGTATGGATGCCGGAGAAAATTGGGGACGCGATGGATTTGAAAAGGCCTCACGAGAAGTTGCTGAAGCCTTTGGAGTCAATCATAAAAAAGTGATCATGCGCCTCTTGTTTGCAACCATCACGGGGCGTCATCAAGGCCCCCCTCTTTTTGACTCGGTCGATATTCTAGGCAAAGACCGGACAAGGGCACGCATTTTAAATGCCATTGAGTGTTTGGGAGGTATTTCCAATAAAAAGATGGCTACTTTAACGAATCAATGGGAAACAAAAGATTGCAGATCTTGGCTGAGCCAAGATTAATCTTCTTCAGGAACTGGAAGGATTTCTTCAATTGCTTCTGAAACAATGTAGTGCCGGTCGTAGCCGTTGGATCCACAACCGGATAAGATGATAAGCGGTAGTAAAAACAATAGCAGTCGCATGATTTTATCCTTTGTTATAGTTCTTTTAAAAAATGTCAGGAGCCCTTGTCAATGACAGAGTACAATAAAAATAATCCTTTTCCTGCAAAATTGCTGGAACGCACCCTTTTAAACCGAGAGGGTTCTAGCAAACAAACCTACCATTTGAAACTCGACCTTTCTCTTTCCCAAATATGTTACGAGCCTGGCGATGCCATTGGTATTTTCCCTGAAAACCCTCCTGCAATTGTCGATTCGATTTTAGAAGCGCTAAAAAAAACGGGGAAGGAAGAGGTCGTCGATCCGCGCAGCCAAGCAACTTTTTCTCTTAAACACTTTTTATGTGCGAAGTCGAATCTGATTCGAATCACGTTGCCGATGTTGAAACAGTTTCCTGCTTTGCATGAACTAACAGAAGATAAGGAAGCCCGCAAAGAGTTCCTTGAGCATCATGATCTTGAGGATCTGTTGACTCAGCAGCCAACCCCAAATATTTCGTTGCAAGAACTTGTCTCCTATATTTCTCCCATGCTTCCTCGCTTTTATTCAATTGCTTCCTCTCAGAGAGAAACTCCAGACTCGGTTGATCTTTTAGTTGTCACCTTTCAATATAAGCAAGGAGGCAAAATGCGTTGGGGTCTAGGTAGTCACTTTCTCTGTGATCAAGCACAAATTGGAGAAACTGTCATTCCTTCGTACCACCACCCAAATACAACATTTAAAGTTCCAAAAGACAAAAATACTTCGCTGATCATGATAGGTCCTGGAACGGGAGTTGCTCCCTACCGCGCCTTTTTGCAAGAGCGGCTAAGACAAAAAGCTTCTGGAAAAAATTGGCTCTTTTTTGGAGAGAGAATGCGTGCTTATGACTTTTACTACGAAGACTTCTTCACCGAACTTGAAGAAGCAGGCTTCTTACGTCTTGATTGCGCATTTTCACGTGACCAGCAAGAAAAAGTCTACGTTCAACATCTCATCCAAAAACACGCGACCGATATCTGGGCATGGATCCAAGATGGCTCTCATATCTACATTTGTGGTGACGCACGCCACATGGCGAAAGATGTCACAGCAACTCTGCATGACATTGTGGCAGAAAAAGGAAAGCTTTCTGATGAGGAAGCTAAGGATTTTATTCGAAAGATGCGCCAAGAAAAACGGTTACTTCTCGACGTCTACTGAAACGTTGTAACCACTGCATAGCACATGAGCCCCTCACCTTTTCCAAATGAGGTGAGTCCATCGCCTGAAGTAAACGTGATACCCACTTGATCAAGCTCCAGCTTTACGACTTCAGCAACATTTTGACGTATTTCTTCGCTCCGTTTTTGAAATTTAGGCCGTTTCCCTTCAATTGTTAAAGCAATATGTTCGATCTTTTGCCCATCGAGCGTTGCAAGGGCTTTTTCTAAATAAACACGGCTATCTGTGATGCCTTGTTTGTGGCAAAGATCAATTGCTATCCTGCCTAAGATGGGCACATGTGTGAGCGACGTGATGGCGTTGCAAATAGCATGAAACACCACATCCCCATCAGAATCAGCATCCATCCCCGGAGCATCTTCAAAAACAAGACCTGCAATGATGCATTTTTTATTTGCTCCATCAGGGAGAAATCGGTGACTATCTTGTCCTATTCCTGCTCGAAATTTCATGTGATCAATTATACTCGACTTTGCACAATTTTTAGCGAGTAGATTTAATCGATTCTAAAAAAGCAAGGTTTTCGATTGGACTCTAGATAGAAGGATTAGGAAAGTCCTCTTACAAACTTTACATTTTTTCGTGAAATTCATAGGTAGAGGCGCTATATATACTCGTGACACTTGAAACTTAGAGAATTTGACAAGGATGCTCCTCAATATTTTCATTCGGAATAAGCAACCATTGCCGAAGAGGCCTTGGCGCGAGTGAGAATGAAAATTGTGAGTTAAAGCTGACGCCGTCAAATCTCCAATTTTCAATTAGAACGAGTATATAAACGAAAAAATACAAAGTCGAGTCCTAGTGATCATATGAAAAAGTTGCACATTGGAAATGTCAATTTCGAGTGGGAACTCAAAACTCGCTCAACCCTCCCTTTTAAGCAGGCTTTTTTGGTTCACCCTAACTTCTTGCAGCTCCAATTTCTCCCTCTTCTCTATGCAGATGCAACCGACGATATCCTCGTCACCCACCTCCCCCAAAAACCCACTCCCAACCTCAAACTTATTGCTGAAACCGACTTTGCTAATGACAAACTTGAAACATGGGGATGGTCCCAAACGGCAAAAACTTGGGCTGAAAAGGTGGGTGCGATTTATGAGCCACCTCCTTTTCCTATTGTGAGAGATGTAGCGTCTAAAGTCTTTTCCTTCACACATAGTCCCAATCTACCAGGAGCAAAACTCTTCCACACACTTACAGAAGTTGAGAAATGGTTGAAAGGAGGAACTTACCCCAAAGTTCTTAAAACGTGCTATGGATTAGCAGGCAGGGGACGTTTTCTTTTGGCAACTTCTGAAGACTTTGAAAGGGCGCGTAAAAACGTGATTAAAACCTTTGAAAAAGGACACGCATTGATTGGTGAACCTTGGGTTCAACGGCTCTTGGACTTTAGCACACAATGGATGATTTCAAAAGAAGGCAAAGCCTCCTATCTCGGCGCTACCATTATGGAAAACAAGGCAAATGGACAGTATGAACGGACAATTGCAGGAGAAGAAGAAGCGCTTTTTGGAATGTATTACCGCTTCTTGAAAGACCACCTTGAAATGGTCAAAATGCCTCTTGCACATCTTGCGAAAGAAGGTTACTTCGGCCCTCTTGGAATTGATGCAATGGTCTACCGCCACCCAACTGAAATGGATGAATTGCTTCATCCCATTGTTGAATTCAATGTCCGTAAAACCATGGGATGGCTCACTCTTATCATGCGTGAGAAAAAAAAGGCTCCCTTTCTTTCACTTAGTTATGTCTCCGAAGCAGGACCAGGACTTCTACCTCACGAACTTTTTCTCGAAGGCGATGAAAAGATCTCCTTTCGAAAACAACTCAAAGCTGATATATTAAATGAATATGGAAGCGTTTAAGATTATCGGCGGTCAGCCACTCAAAGGTGAAGTGAAAGCAGCAGGGGCAAAAAATGCCATCACGAAAATGCTTGTGGCTTCTCTTCTTTCCGACAAGCGGTGTATTTTTTCTAATGTCCCCGATATTTCCGAAGTGGAAACAACAGTGAATCTATGCAAAGAAATTGGGATGGAAGTTGCATGGGATCGGGAAGCCGGCACTATAGAAGTAGTCACAAAGGAAATCAAGTCATCCTACATCCCCATGCATTTTTCAGGCGCCAATCGGATTCCTATTCTGACAATGGGGGCTCTTCTCGGTAGAACTCGCGAAAATATCATCGTTCCCACCGTTGGAGGATGTAAAATTGGAAAGCGTCCTGTCGATTTTCATATCATGGCTTTAGAAGCGCTCGGGGCAACTGTCGAAGACCGTATGATTAAAAAAGACAGAGCGTATTTTGCTCATGCCCCTGATGGTCTTAAGGGAACCCGAATCAAACTTCCTTATCCGTCTGTCATGGCAACAGAAAATGCCATTTTGGCAGCTTGCCGCGCCAAAGGTAAAACCGTGATCGAGAATGGAGCGATGGAACCTGAAGTGATCGACTTGATTCTTTTTCTTCAAAAGCTTGGAGCAGTGATTCATGTTGATGTGAACCGCAAAATTTATATCGAAGAAGCGAAACACTTTTATGAAGTGGAACATTCTGTGATTACCGACCGTATCGAAGCAGCTTCTTTTGGGATGGCTGCCATCAGCACAAAAGGACGCGTATTCGTCAAAGGGGCAAAGCAAGAACACATGATCACTTTTCTCAATAAGCTTCGGAGAATTAATGGTGGCTTTTCAGTTAAAAGCGACGGAATCGAGTTTTACCACCAAGGACCTCTTAAAGGAGGTCTTCACTTAGAAACAGACGTCCATCCAGGATTTCTCACCGATTGGCAACAGCCTTTTGTGATTCTCTTAACCCAAGCTTCTGGAAGCTCTGTTGTCCATGAAACAGTTTACGAAAATCGATTTGGCTACATCAAAACGCTGAAAGAAATGGGAGCCGACGTGGAACTCTTCACGCAATGCTTAGGAGGCCGCCCGTGCCGTTTTGGCGCACAAAACTATGAACATAGCCTGATTGTCAAAGGTCCTACACCTTTTGTTGGCAAAGAAATCGAAGTTCCCGATTTGCGCGCTGGATTTGCCTATGTTATGGCAGCACTTTTAGCACCAGAGCCCAGCACTCTTACAGGACTAAGGTATCTCGATCGAGGGTATGAAAACCTCGAAACAAAATTGCAATCGCTTGGCGCAAACATCGAGCGTGTGGGGATTCCTGCAACAGAAGAAGCTTTAATCTCTGTGTGACTTGTAAACAAATCCTCGGTCCTGTGCACGCATCGCCATATCCGTTAAAAATTCATCCACTGTCCAGCTTGAAAAGCCTGGTTTCAGCGACTCATAGTAGTAAATGGCTATCTGCCAATCCTTTTTTGCCTCTAAAGGATAATATTCAAGGACATCTACCCCTGCTAAATGAGCTGCGGCCACTTGCATCAAAGCAACAACACGCGGATTGTGCCCAGATGATCCACAACCCCAATTCCCTGTATGAATCCGGATTCTTTGAGGCTTTGCCAATGCTTTAATCTTTGAAAATGCATGATAAGATCTGTAGAAAAGGGCTTCAAGGTCTTCCTTTTTATAAGGTTTCCCAACTTGCTCTGGTAAAACTTTAGGAGCAGACATGCAAAAAATGCGACTTTCTGCTTCGTCTAGTTTAAATGCATACCCTTGGACATCATCTGTAGATCTTGATGCAAACCGTTTCCCATAGCAGTAATTCGCAAGAAAAGCCCCACGTCGTTTTGCTCCTGTGATGAGAGCAATTTCATCTTCTTTTAGAGTGCCTATTTCTGGCTTTTCATCTATCTTTCGTTTGATGTGGTAAAGGCCAGGATGCTCCATCACTTGCAATTCATCTTGGGTCAAATCCCCATCTAAACACTTTGAAAAAAGCTGTGGCGTGGAAAAATTCGCAGTCCACTCTTCTTGCAATTCTTTCGCATTAGGATAAGAGAAAAACCCTTCATGTACTTTAATTTCTCCACACTTATTCGAGAAAATTAGCAACTGCTTCACACCATCTCTTTTGAAAGGATAAATTGTTAAACGAATATTGGTATCTTCAATCCAACTTTTTCCCCCTTTCATTTTGTCATAAATCGCACTCTTATGAGAATGGAGCTTTTCGGGTTTTTCAAGTCCTGTTGTATCTAAGGTGATTGAGCGGACTTCTTTAGAAAATTCAGGGCCTTCGCTTTTTTGTTCCATAGAGCGGATTTGATTTTCAATCGAGCTTGATTCGATCAAATGCTTAAGACAGAGCAAACCAGAAGAAACAAGAGAAAAACGGTAAAAATAAGCAAATAGTACAAATACCGCAAACCGAAGCACACGTGACACTAAGAGTGCTAAATTGGGATTTGCAATCGTCTTTGAGAAATCAAAAACGTTCCGTTTTAGAGCTACAGAAGTTCCTCTGAGATCTACCACATGACCGTTCAAGAACGCTCGCACAGGCAACGTTACCAAGTCAAGGGCTTCACGAAAATACGACTTTTCATTTAGCAAATATTCGTTGGTAACAAAATAATTTGTTTGAACGGTCCCCATTTTATTTTACCCAAATTTGAAAGATGAAAGTTTAAAGAAAAATTCCATTGAAATCAAGTTATTGACTGTCGTAGGTGGCTTAGGCTAAGATTATCTCCCATTTTAACAACGAAAAGAGATACTTTTTTGGAACAGTGGCGTCAAATTCAAAAAAACAATTTTAGACATTGGAAATCTTTAGCAGAATTCTTAAAACTTGATCTTGACAAGTCTTTTTTTTCGCACCCCTATTTCCCCTTAAATTTGCCTAGACGTCTTGCGGAAAAAATTGAGAAAAAGACCTTAAACGACCCCATTCTTCTTCAGTTTTTTCCTCACCAAAAGGAAAACGTCGCCTCTCCCGGCTTTCTCTCAGATCCTGTCGAAGATACCTCTTTCCAAAAAACACCGCGTCTGCTGAAAAAATATGAGGGGCGAGTCCTCCTCATTGCTACCAGTGCCTGCGCAATGCACTGCCGCTTTTGCTTTCGACAAAATTACCCTTACAATCAGCCCCCTCTTGATTTTTCAAGAGAAATTAAAGCCATTCAAAACGATCCATCCATCCACGAAGTGATTCTTAGTGGAGGGGACCCCCTTTCACTTAGCGATCAAAGACTCGCAACACTCATAGAGAAATTAGCCACAATTCCCCATCTCAAACTACTGCGCTTTCATACCCGATTCCCCATAGGAATTCCTGAACGGATCACCTCCTCCTTTCTCGACATCTTAGAAAAAACCCGGCTACAAACCTTTTTCCTCCTTCATACTAACCACCCTCGTGAACTTGATCCTGATGTTCTTCAAGCAATGAAAAAGATTCAAAGACTTGGTATCCCGGTCCTCACTCAAACGGTGCTAATTCGAGAAGTGAATGACAACACTGCCACCCTAAAAGAACTCTTTTTAAAGCTTGCAGCAAGTGGAATTGTTCCCTATTACTTGCATCAACTCGACCGCGTTCAAGGCGCAGCCCACTTTGAGGTTTCAAGAGAAAAAGGGCTCCAATTGATTGAAGCGCTTCGCAAAGAGCTTCCTGGGTACGCTATTCCGACATATGTGCAAGAAGTCCCCCACCAAAAGAGCAAAACTCCTCTTACATACGAGGCATTGTCTTCAGCCCAAGAATGTTCAACCCCGTTTTCAGAATGCGAGCAGTGAGCTCACAGAGAACTAAGCGACTGTTTTCTTCGGGAACTCCCTCAACGCGACAGTCACGAAAGAAAGCGTGAAATTTTTCTGCCAGCTCGTAGAGATAATCGGATAACCGATTCGGTAGAAGGTCCCGATCCATTAACTCAAGGGTTTCCCCAAAGCGGCGCAAATGGAGTCCTAAAGCAACTTCAGTCGGATGCTTCAAAACAATAGGAGCAGTGAGAACAACGGCTTCAACATCTTTGCTAACTTTCCGTTTAATTCCCTGAATGCGCACATATGCATAGAGGAGAAATGCTGCTGTATTCCCTTCAAACTTCAGCATTCTGTCATAACTAAACACGTAATCCTTCACACGGTGACAAGAAAGATCAGCATATTTCACCGCATCGACTCCCAGAGTATGTGCAAGCTCCTCTATTTCTTTTGGGGTCGCATCCTCCAATCGCTCTTGCAAAATCTTTTTCGCATAATCAACAGCTTTTTGGAGTAAATCGATGAGCTTTTCAGTTTCACCTGAACGGGTTTTGAATTTTTTTCCATCGGGGCCGAGAACCACTCCAAAAGCCACATGCTCGAGCTGCACTTTTGCCGGATCGTAATATCCCGCTTTTGCAGCGCCTTGAAAAACCATTTGAAAATGGAGTTGCTGTCCTGCGTCAACAACATAGATGATCCGATCAGCTTTTTCTTCGGTCACACGATGATGCACCGCTGCAGCATCAGTTGTCGCATAATTGTATCCCCCGTCCGACTTTTGCAAAATCATGGGGAGAGGCTTATCATCTTTTGCAGTAAATCCCTCAAGGAAAACGCACTTCGCTCCATCTGAAACTTCAATGAGTCCTTTGGCTTCATAATCTTTAATCACTTGAGACAGTTTGGGGTTGTAAAAAGACTCGCCCCGCTCGACGAGTTTAACATCTAAAAAGTCGTAAATTTCTTGAAACCCAAGCCTAGAAATTTCACAAATCTTTTCCCAAGCTGCAAGAGCGGCTGGCTCTCCACTTTGCAATTCAACGACTTGAAGTTGTGCCCGTTTTTTAAATTCAGGATCCGCATCAAAGCATTTCTTCGACTCACGGTACCAGTTCATAAGCGACGGAAGGTCAGCTTTTTCGTCATTAGATAACACTCCTGCATGCTGCTCTTTCAAATAGGTAATGAGCATCCCAAATTGTGTTCCCCAATCTCCAATATGATTGAGTCTGAGCACATCATGACCTAAAAACTCAAATAGGCGGGCTAAGGCATCACCAATGACAGTAGATCTAAGGTGACCCACATGAAGTTCTTTTGCTACATTTGGCGAAGAGAATTCGACAATGATTTTCTTCTTTTCTTTAAGCGGTGGCACACCTAATCGCTCATCAGCAATCACAGCTGTAAGTTCTTTCGACAAAAAGGTGTCTGTCAAAGTGATGTTGATAAATCCAGGACCCGCTATTTCAAAAGAGTCGATCATTCCATCTTTTAGCCCTTCCCATTTCTCAAGAATTTGCAATGCGACATTGCGTGGATTTGTTTTGAGAATTTTACCCAGCTTCATTGCCGAATTGCATTGATAGTGACCAAACTTGTCCTGCGTGCTAGGTGTTATGTCTGCCGGAAGACATGACGAAATGTCTTCATCAGGGAAGCACTGCTTGAGAATTTTAGTTGCTTGATTTTGGAGCTCTGTTGAAAGATTTTCCATGACCCTCTATTCTTACTTAATCGTAATACCATTTATCAAAAATAAATTACAGAATCAGTGCTGAGGTTTTCGAGGGAAATGATACCTCAAAAAAATCAAGCTATATTCACTAAGTTATTTTTGATAAATAGTATAAGCTATTCTGCTTGGGGCAGCTCTAAATTGTCAAGAATGCTACGAAACTTGGTGGAGGAAGATATACTGGAGCAGTGAAAAGGTTCTCTTGGATTCAAGATCTGCTTCATCGAGGTAAAACCAATACCCGTGATGACTCACTGCAACAAAGGCATTTTCAGGATAGCTTTTGCTCCATCGAATCGTGATCAAGTCTCCTACCACTTGCGTCCAATCAAAAGGGACCCCTTCTTCATCAGCTGTGACGATGAGTGCTTGTAACTCGAGATCCTTAGGTGGAATTTGAACTCCTAAGCTCAAATATTGCAAGCATTCGAGGAGAGAACGGGTATAAATTCCCGATTCTACATTATGGACAAGGGTAAACTGATAGGGCGTCCGTTTCTTTTTTGTGATCTTAAGAAAATCGGCGAGCCGATCGGTTTCTTCTGTGCTTGGGGGCAGTGTTAACTGCAAAACTTTTTCATAAATAGCTGTGGATTTCGACTCTCCTTCAGCTGTTTCCTTTTCCTTGAGTAAGGCTTTGACTTCAACCTGTCTTTGAATATGAGCTTCTTGAAGTAACCCCGCAAGAGTGAGAAAATCCTTAAACTTGGGGGCAAAACGAGGGATAGGCCCTGATCGACTTTCCACATTGATATGACTTCCAAGCCGTTTGACGAGAATGCGGAAAACCTGTCCAACACCCCACCCATGGTTGATAAGCTTCTCAATCACTTCTACTTCAATAGGGGCCATGAATTGCTGAGAAAAGTTGAAACGACTCAATTCGGGATAAGTCTCGACTCCCGTTGGAATTTTCGTTGCACCATTAACGGCTGACTTGACGAAATGAGAAAATTTGCTGAGAGCGCTCCGATGATCTACAACGGTGTTATGCACCACAAAAAAAGGAGGTTCGCTGTAACGCAATCTAACGATGTTCAGTAAAAGCTCTCGATGGAGGGTATTTTGAGCTGAGTCATTATAGAGGGTCGGGTGCTCCCCGTTCTGTCCGCGTTCACAACTACTTGCAATGAGCAGCATGCATATCATCAAGAAAATCTTGAATGTTCTCATCGGCTCACCCGATTTTTTTTAAGAGCCATCCTAATAACAGCAACGATTTTTTCGCCAGTGATTATTCATGAAAGTAAAGGTCTTGCTCTCGTTTGCCG
Organism: Simkania negevensis Z; assembly: GCF_000237205.1. Taxonomy (GTDB): domain Bacteria; phylum Chlamydiota; class Chlamydiia; order Chlamydiales; family Simkaniaceae; genus Simkania; species Simkania negevensis. The sequence goes on from NC_015713.1 coordinate 2,289,637, forward strand.
ATCCCATATTTTAAGCGGTAGTCTGCTAAAGCCACTGCTGCTTCATGCGTAGAGAAATTGTTTTGATCGGCAATTTCGTAGATGGTGAGGAGTTGACGGTAAATCTGATTGACCTTATCACGTGAACGGACAGCATCATACCCTTTAGGAGAGAGTTCACAAAGGACATTAACAAGCCCTCCTGCATTAACGACAAAATCAGGAGCGTAAAGAATTCCACGGGCTGCGAGTAATCTTGCATCTGATTCTTTTAGGAGCTGGTTATTACTAGCGCCTACAACAGCACGACATTGAAGTTTTGGAATCGTCTTCTCATTGATGATCCCTCCCATTGCGCAAGGTGCTAAGATGTCACAAGGAATTTCGAGAATCTCATGAGGTTCGACAATTTTTGCACGGTATTGACGGGCAACTTGCTTTGCTTTTTCCAAATCGATATCGGTGACGATCAAATGCGCTCCAGCCCAAAAAAGATATTCCATGAGATAAGTTCCGACACTTCCAACTCCTTGAATCGCCACAGTCTTCCCCTCAAGAGAATCTGTTCCAAAAAGCCGATTCGCGGTTGCTTGGATTCCTCGAAACACTCCCCAAGCTGTATAGGGAGCGGGGTTGCCACTTCCCATTTCGTGCTTAAGACCACAAACATAGGGTGTTGTCTGACGGATCAACATGCAATCTTCAAGACCACACCCAATATCTTCTGCACAAACATACTGCCCTTTCAAACGGTCAACCGCCCGGCCAAATGATTGAAGTAGCTTTGGAGTCTTTTGAGTCTTGGAATCTGCAATGATGACGCTTTTCCCTCCGCCAAGCCCGGTTTGAGCAATCGCCGATTTATAAGTCATTCCTTTAGAAAGGCGAAGAACATCCGTCAAAGCCTCATCAAATTTTTGATAGGGATAGATACGTGTTCCACCAAGCGCTGGTCCGAGTGTGGTGTTGTGAATTGCAATGATTGCCTGCAATCCCGAGGAAGAATCCTCAACCTTGACAACTTTTTCATAGCCCGGTACCTCGAGCACCTCTTCCAGAATCCCCATACATCTGTCTCCAGCTAAAATTTGCCCAAAAGCATACCAAGAAAAAGCAAAAAAACTAAATCTCAAAGAATATCTTTGTGTTGCGATATAATAGATGAATCAGATAAGCTCATCTCTCCAAAAATAGTAGGATTTGCAGATGGCAAGCTCTGTCATTACGAAAAGTTTAAAAGACTTATTGGCTGACTTTTTAAAGAACAATAAAAAGGCCGATTTATTAACAACTTATTTCTTTTTCTTAGAAAAGAAATATAATATTCAGCCTGTTTTATTTCTTCGTGAAAAGACAATTTATCAAAGTAAAGAAGAAATTTTAAAAAAAGCCGAAGAAGAAGGCAAGCTCTGGCGTGAGACTGAGATTAAAATTCAAGTTGGAACGCCTGCCGTCAATGAAGGAACCAAGAAAATTTACATCTGTCCTTTCACTGGAAAGGTATTTGGAGATAACACTCATCCCAATCCACAAGATGCCATCTATGACTGGGTTTCTAAGTGTCCTGAAAATACAGAACGCATCGAAGGGATGCGCGTAAAACGTTTTTTTGTCTCTGAAGACCCAGAAGTGATCAAAAACTACATACAAAAACGGAAAGAACCGATTACGAAAATCGTCTTTTCTTCAGGTTTGACAGGGAAGCTGTTTAACAGCAAAAAGGCTGTGATTGAGGACTTTGAAACAAATCAACTCAAACCTATGCCCTTACTTGACGTCCCCAGTCAAAACCGCTTCCAAATCGAAACCCATTTCTTGAGCTTCATCGAAGAGCAACTCGATGAATCTAAGATTACAGCTTTCGTAGAAGCGATGAGTGAACATGATGAGTTTTCAACACATGTTGAGCGCTGGGTCGAAGAAAATAAGTAAATTTAGCTCTTCTCTAGAAGAAACGGCAGAGATAGGACGCAGCATTGCCAAAGACTTAGCACCAGGAGCGATTGTTGCTTTTTTTGGAGATCTTGGAGCCGGTAAAACCACCCTTATCAAATCACTTGCAGCAGAGTTAACGGGAATTGACCCACATGAAGTGAGCAGCCCTACTTTCACTTACCTTCACATCTACAAAGGGACAGGCCTAGTTTATCACTTCGATCTCTATCGACTTGAAAATGCAACTGATTTTCTAGAAAGAGGCTTTGATGAATTTTTTGATGCAGGAGGCATTTGTCTGATTGAGTGGGCCGAGAGAATCGACCCCATTTTACCTGAGCATGCACACCGTATTGAGATCAAGCATCAGGATGAAAACAATCGGATTTTCACTTTTTATGAAAAAAATCATGTTTAAACAGGCCCGCTTTCTTACCTCGGCACTGAAAGAAGCCGAGTGTCCGAGCTTGCAAAATGCCCAAGGAAATCCCCTCCCCGAAATGGCTATAGTTGGACGATCAAACGTTGGAAAGTCTTCACTGCTCAACCATCTGATGCAAAGCAAATCGCTTGCCAAAGTCTCATCAAAACCTGGAAAAACACAACGGATCAACTATTTTCTCATCGATGAAACTCTTTTACTAGTTGACCTCCCTGGTTACGGCTATGCAAAAGTAGACAAAACAACTAAGCAAAACTGGGCCATTCATTTAGAAAACTACCTCAATCAACGGGGCTCTCTCAAACTTCTCTTATTTTTGCTCGACATTAGACGAACTCCCAATGAAGATGATTTAGCCTTTCTCGAATGGGCGTACTTTCAAGGGCTCTCAGTGATTTTAGTACTCACAAAAACTGATAAACTCAAAGAAAACGAAAAAATCAAGCAAACTGAAGCTATCATAATGACGTTAAGACGCGAGAAAAGCTTGAGTGGATTGCCTTATGTCCACTATTCTGTTAAAGAAGGTAAATGCAAGCACCAATTAATTGAAGTGATCAATAAAGAACTATGGGGCTAATACAAGAAGATACATTTGTCTGCTTTGACTGCGAAGCAACAGGTCTTGATCCAAGAATAGATGAGATCATTGAAATTGCCGCAGCAAAGTTCACATTTAATCAGATTATTGAGTCTCGTGAAGACTTGATTGATCCTGCATGTCCCATTCCACAACACACGATCGAAATCCATCATATTACAGACGAAATGGTGCAAGGAAAACCCAAGATTCAAGATGTCTTAGCAGAATACCTTGAATTTTTCTCCGGGCACGTGATCATTGGACATGGCATCCCGTTTGATATCGCCATTGTCGAAGCTGCAGCGCAAAAGTTTCGCATTCCTTCTAAATTGTCGAAACTCCCTTTTATCGATACCCTCCGCCTGGCAAGACTGTATGGTGAAAGCCCAACCAATTCACTTGAAATGCTTCGGTCCCATTTCAATATTAAACCTCATGGAGCGCATCGAGCAATGAACGATGTCCATGTTAACATCGAAGTCTTCAAACATCTTTGTAGCAAATTTAAGACAACCGAAGAAATTCTAAAACGACTTGAACGACCGATTCAGCTTAAAGCAATGCCTCTTGGAAAACACAAAGGGCGCTCTTTCAAAGAAATCCCATCTGAATACCTCCAATGGGCAGCAAAGCAAAACTTCGATCAAGACTTACTCTTTTCTGTGCGCACCGAATTGAAAAAAAGAAAAACGGGGAAATCTTTTGGTCAAGCAAGCAACCCCTTTAGCAGTTTATGAAGTATTCTCTACAAGATTTGAAGCTCAAAGGACAAAAAATTCTCATGCGAGTCGACTTTAATGTCCCCATTGATGAAGATGGCTCAGTGAGAGATGATACCCGCATCCAACTTGCACTCCCTTCCATCGAATATGTGATCAATCAGGGAGGCCGACTCATTCTCATCAGCCATTTCAAACGCCCAAATGGGAAAAAAGATCCCAAACTTTCCCTAAAACCCATTGCAGATTATCTCTCCAAACTTCTTGGGAAACCTGTTCCCTTAGCGCCAGATTGCACAGGGCCAGAAGTCGAAAAGATGGTCGATCAAATGCAAAATGGAGACGTTCTCCTTCTCGAAAATGTACGTTTTTATATGGGAGAAGAACACCCTGAAAAAGATCCTGAGTTTGAAAAAAACTTAGCAAAACTTGGCAATGTTTACGTAAACGATGCATTTGGAGCAGCTCATCGAAAACACACATCAACAGCTCTTTTAGCTCATCATTTTCCTGAAAAAAATGCACTTGGCTTTTTGATGGAAAAAGAAGTGTCATTTTTTTCAAAACTGATACGCAATCCTAAGAGGCCTTTCTATGCCATCATTGGGGGAGCAAAAGTGGGAACAAAAATCGGAGTTCTTCAAGCCTTGACCGATACAATCGATGCAATTTTTATCGGAGGAGGGATGGCGTTTACATTTATGAAATCGCAAGGACTTTCTATCGGCGATTCACTTTGCGAAGATGAACATCTTGAAACAGCCCAAAACTTTCTCAAAACATGCGCAGAAAAAGCAATTCAAGTTTATTTTCCAACCGATTACATCATTGCTGCAGAGTTTTCTAATGATGCCAAAAGGCAAATCGCCAGTGCAAAAGAAGGTATCCCCGCTACTTGGCGCGGAATGGATATTGGCCCCGATACCATCGAACATTGGAAAAAAGTGCTAAAACAAGGTTCAACAATTTTTTGGAATGGCCCCATGGGAGTCTTTGAATTTTCCCACTTTGCAGAAGGAACTCACTCCCTTGCAGTCATGCTTGCCGATATCGGCTCTACTGTAGTCGTCGGAGGGGGTGATTCAGTGGCTGCAATTAATGCGATGGGGCTTCAAAAAAGTTTTACACACGTCTCTTCCGGAGGAGGAGCCGCTCTAGAGTTCATTGAATTTGGCCATCTTCCTGGATTAGATGCTCTAACCGATCGTTAGTTGTTGTATAATATGCCACACCTGCTATAATGAGAGGCAAATGATACAAGGCGTTTTTCGCGAGGCAAGCCTCACAAATGACTCAAAAATTTCTTAGACGAGGGCCGTTGTGCAATCCGAGCAACTAACCTCTCGCCAAGTTAGAAGTCTCTCCTCCATTTTATCATTATACTCGCCCGCATACAGTCAAAACCCAATCAGATTTAATTCAAACGAACCTACGGGGATCTATGTCAACACAGACTGATGTGAGTTTCAGTAAATGGCGCTCATTTTTGTGGCCAATTCAAGGAAGAGAAATTAAAAAATTTCTTCCTCTTCTCCTGATTTACGCTCTCATTTGTCTTAACTATAGCGTCTTAAAAGTCGCAAAAGACACACTTGTCATTACAGCCCCTGGATCAGGCGCAGAAGCAATCCCGTTTATCAAGGTCTGGGTCATTCTCCCCATGGCACTCCTCGTAACTTATCTCTTTACTCGCCTCTTCAATCGATTTAGCCAAGAACAAGTGTTTTACATCATGATCGGGAGCTTCATTTCGTTTTTCGCTCTATTTGCATTTGTCCTCTACCCCTTGCGAGATTTTCTTCATCCTCATGACACAGCTGATAAATTACAAGCCATGCTTCCACAGGGATTCCAAGGGCTCATAGCCATTTTCCGTAACTGGTCCTATACCCTCTTTTATGTGATGTCTGAGCTATGGGGAACCGCTATTATGTCTGTCCTCTTTTGGGGATTCACAAATGAAATTATTTCTGTAGGTGAGGCCAAAAGGTATTATGGAATTCTCAGTGTAGGGGCCAATATTGCAACTATTTTTTCAGGGTACATCACCACCTTTCTCTCTTTGCAAGTGATTGACATGTCATTCATTTTTGGACCTGACCGCTGGGGACAATCATTAGGTCTTGTGACATGTGTTGTTGTTGCAGCAGGTCTCCTTATTATGGCCCTTTTCAGATGGTACAACAAGCGAGTCATTAATCGTGATGCAGTACTATTAAAAATGAAACAAGACCACACAGAAACGAAGAAGACCATGAAAATGGGAATGCGTAAGAATTTTGCTTACCTTGCAAAATCAAAGTATTTAATTTGCATTGCAGTTCTGGTTGTTGCATTCAATGTTGGAATCAACATGGTCGAAATTATCTGGAAAGATCAAATCAAAGAACTGTATCCCAATCCCAACGATTTTATTGTTTATATGGGGAAGGTCATGAGTGCAATTGGTTGGGTTGCAACATTTGTCGGACTATTTCTCAGTAGTAATTTAATCAGGCGCTTAGGATGGACTGTCAGCGCCTTAATCACTCCTGTTGCTCTCCTCGTAACAGGTGTTTTCTTTTTCGGATTCATTCTCTTTAAAAACAACCCTACATTAGTGGGTTGGACAGCCGCCATAGGATTTACACCTCTTGCACTAGGGGTTCTCTTTGGGACAATCCAAAATGTGATGTCTCGAGCATGTAAATACACCTTATTTGACTCTACAAAAGAAATAGCGTTTATCCCCCTTAGCCCTGAGTCCAAGCTAAAAGGAAAAGCTGCAATTGATGGAGTAGGCTCTCGCGTTGGAAAGTCCGGAGGGTCGATTGTTCATGGTGGACTACTGATGCTCTTCGGCTCCGTTTCTCTCAGCGCACCTTACGTCGGCTTGATCTTACTCGCCGTTGTTTTCGGTTGGATTGGTGCAGCTCGTTCACTCGGGAGACAATTTAATCTCCTTACGACGCATCATGAAAAACTCGAGATTAACGAGGAGGCACAGCCCTCCGAAAAAAAGCCCTTACTTGAATCCGTTTAAGTTCGTAAATACGGGTATGCCATATCCGCCTCGAATGGCAGATTCAACATGGCGTAGCATCTGTTCTACGTGGTTTCGAAAGACAGGTTCTTGAGCAAGCTTAGGAAGCAAATAGCTCCAATTGTAAATCACATTACCAGGTACGCCAAAGCGGCTTTGCCCTGATGCAAACCAAAGGAGCCAACTCGGCCTTGTATTCATGCAATAACGTAAACGGGAGTGCCAATGATCGACCAGATCTTCTGTGAGAGCGAATTGAAGTTCTTCTTGAATGATCCAATCTAAGCAATAACTATACTTTCGCCCATCGAATAGATCTGCCAAAATTTCTTCTTCAATAAATTTAAGAAGTGTGGCTGGATGCCCCTCTGCGTACGGGATTACGTAAGCATAAATGCCTGTTTTTTCTACAAATTTTTCTCTTACAATATCGACAAAGGCATGAAGTTTCATTCCCCCTTCAAAAGGAGTACGACTTGCTCCCACTTCCTCAATAGAATAGACCTCAGCATGAGTCCATTCCCTGGGGATATTGGCAACGTAACGGATATCGGGAAAGAGATTTCCTAAAACAAAATCTCTAAGAGCTTCCTGTGTTGCAATGGGGTTTTGCTCGGCCCATTTCTCAGCAAAATAGAGGTGGGTCATCGGACCGGCAGCAAAAAGAGAAAAAGGAAGTAGTAAGATCCATAAAAACTTTTTCATAAAAACCTCCAGAAAAAATCATTCCAAACAGAATAGTACGATTAAAAATTATACTCAAACGACTTCTATACTCAAACTCTGGGGTTTCAAAAGATGCTTTGCTCTACCCAAAATTCACCTTTAAAAGTTGTTTGAGTATAAAGTGTAGAGGGAGTCGATAATGATGCTTTTTTTTTCTAAGTTATGCCATAATGACTCCTATGCAAAATATTATTGAATTTATCGCAGATCACAGTAACTACGCTCCCTGGATGGCATTTGGAATGATCATCCTAGCGGGATTTAACATTCCCCTAAGTATTGATGTTATCATGATCGTTAGCGCTGTCTTAGCCGCAACAACGATTCCAGAGCATACATACTCTCTTTACTTCAGCATTCTAGTTGGAGCTTACTTTTCAGCTTGGATTGCTTACGGAGTAGGGAGAACTATTGGCAGAAAGCTTCTGAAACTTCGGTGGTTCTCTAAAATTTTGCACGAAGAACGCCTGACAAAAGTGGGCGCCTTTTATGATAAACATGGATTTTTAACTTTGCTTTTAGGCCGCTTCATCCCTTTTGGGGTTCGCAATTGCATTTTTATGACTGCAGGAATGAGTCACTCCCATTTTGGGAAGTTCGCCATGCGTGATATGGTTGCCTGCTTTGTATGGGCAACTACGTGCTATGCAGCTTTTTACAACCTAGGACTCAACTACCACATCCTGATCGAACGGGTCAAAATTATAAATATTATCATATTTTTAGCTTTCAGTGTGACGGTAATTGCTCTAGTTTGGTATAAAAAACGAAAGAAGAAACAGGCATTGTGAGGATCCCAAAAGAGGTCTCTTTTAAAGGTTTATGCTGAACCCACCAAATAGTCTTTCATTTCTGCGCGCTCCATTAGCGCTTCTTTTCATCATTGATAACACAATGATGCGTGTAGCAATCATTCTACTTGCAATGCTCACGGACTGTATTGATGGCTATTTAGCACGGCGGTACCGCTACACATCGCGCTTTGGTGCTGTTTTAGACCCCATCATGGACAAATTTTTTGTCTACGTCGCCCTGTCTGTCCTGGTTTTTGAAAGCCAGATGGAGCTTTGGCAAGCAGGAACAATGCTTACACGCGACTGTTTCCTGTTTATTTTTATGCTTTACCTGGGAATTTCTGGAAATTGGAAAACCTTCCAACTCCGCTCTATTCGCTGGGGGAAAGTTACAACAGCCTCCCAGTTTTGCATCTTGATCGCGATTGTCTTAAAATTCCCCATTCCAGACTTTCTCTACTTGTTCTTCATCTTATTTGGATTCCTTGCATTCATTGAGCTCATCCAATTTTCACGTCGCACTGTACGATAATTCAAAAATTCACTATATTTTTTTTCAAATTACCTGAGATTTAGAGTTGTTTCACTCATTCTCAGGGATTTTTCTTAGTCTTTTTGTCTTGAAAAGGATCGCTTGGCCCTTAGCTTCGCCAAAAATGCTGAGAATTTAAGAGAACCCTCTCTTGAAAAGATGTAAAATATACTCGTGACAATTGAAACTTAGAGAATTTGACAAAGAGGCTCCTCAATATTTTCATTCGGAACGAGTATATACTCAGAACTCAGGTTATTTGAAAATTTGTGATTTATGGATCCAATTCCCGGACTAAGTTCTCTTTTAATTCCTATCGAACCGACTTTTAAAGGGATCATTCGATCTTCTTGCATCAATTTCAGCGAATGGATCATCTCATTGCCCTTCGGAAATCCTTCCTTTGAATATTCGACTGATTTGACCTTGAGAGAAGTAGAAACAACCACACTGCAAAAAGTCCTACGCGTGATAACAACAGCACTTTTTGCTTTCATTTGCTATCAAACAAAGCCTGCAATTTTTGCCCTTGTTATCCTTCCCAAAATCTACCACCGATACACCCTCCCTGAAAAGAAACCTTCACCGCCTTCCCCTCCTCATCCTACACCTCCTGCACATCATTCTTCTGAAGAAAAAATATTCGGCTCATTAAACTCTCAAGAAAAAATTCAGATTTCATGTCTCCTTCCGCTCATCGATTTTTTCTTGAATCTCAAAGACTTTGGAGCGGCTCACCATGTTGTGAAAACGGCTGGCTATGAAATCTACTCTCAAGCCCCAACATTGGGTTTAAAAGAACTCGAAATCTACGTTTTGGAAGGAAACACGAAGGAAGCCAAAGCATCCGCTCAAAACCTCACATCTGGCATCAAAACCGCCGAAACCATGAAAGCTCTTCTCCCACAAATTATTCAGCAGCTAATTCGTGGTGGACACATCGACCTTGCTCATGAGCTCGCTCTTAAATATCCAACCGAAGGTTCTGAGGCTCAATTCCTCCTTGTAGCTCATCATCTGTCTACAGGAAATAACGCAAAAGCAGACGTTTTCTTAGATCAGTACAAGGTCGATCAACGAAAACAATTGATAGACTACTTTAAAGAAATGAAACAATATGCACTGGCCCTTTTAATTGCAGAAAACACTCCTGGGTATTTTTTCCCTGACCTTGAAAAAGCTTTGCTCTGCGCAAATACCGGGCAGAGTGAAAGCGCACGTGCATTGATAGAAAATTTTAAAATCGAAGAGAAATACCCCCCTTTCGTAGTCCGCTACGCACAGGTATTAAGAGCTCTAGGAGAGCATGGAAAAGCATTGAATATTGTTACAGAGCTTTTTCTCTCTTTCAAGGAAACAGACCCTACGCACAACTATTGTAAAAAACTCATTGCAGATCTTGTATTTGAAGAAAAAGATCTCGACCGCCTCAGACTCATCCTTGACGGAGTTAAAGAGGTCTATTTTGTAGATAATGTCTATGAATTCTACATCCAGCTTTGCAAAGAGCAGAAAAAACCAGACCTCCTTCTTGACGTGCTTCAGAAACACAATCTCTCTTACTCAAATAAAGAGGCTGTCCAATTGGGACAATTTGAAATCTACCTTGATCTGGATCAACTAGACAACGCGAAAGACATTCTAAAACACCTTCTTTTTCTCAAAAGGCAAGCCCTTTTACTCTTATGTCGGTATTATGCAAAAAAAGGACTCTTTGAGGAGGCTCAGCAATCATTAATGGCAATTGTAGATCCTCTAACCTCCACTCGAGCCAAAGTGCACATCGCAGAGGAGCTTTTCAAAAGAAGCTCTAAGGAAGGACTTAAGTTTTCAGGTGAGATTTTAGAGAAAGTTCTCAACATGCCAACCGAAGCTTGATATCAGTTTCACATTCTGATAAAATTATCTCCTTACAAACAAAAATTTTCTTATGAAAAAAACAACTTATTTTAATCTCGCGACACTTATTGCCCTTTTGCTTGGAATTTTAGCTGGATCCTTTTCAAACACCTACATCCATGAACTGAGCCTCTCCATTTCTGAAATCTTCCTCAAGATGTTAAAATTCATCAGTTTGCCAATGATTTTCTTGGCCATCGTTTCTACAATGACCCAAATGAAAAGCTTGTCAGAAGCAAGATTCATGCTACGAAAAATCTTAAAGTACACCATTGCTACCACTCTCGTAGCGGCTACAATTGGCCTTTTGCTCTTTCTCCTCGTGCGCCCTAATCCCCTCGCATCAGAAGCTGCTACAACCTCTCTTCAACCTCAAGGAAGTTATTTGAGCTTTCTCTCAAAGATCATTCCTTCTAGTTTGATTGAACCGTTTATCGAAAATAATGTCTTGGGAATGGCCTTCATTGCGATGGTCTTTAGCATCTCCATTTTAAAACTTCCTGAGAAAACAACCCAAACAGTGAAGGACTTTTTTCAAGGGCTCTTTCATGCCTTGCTCAAAGCCACAAGTTGGCTAATCACCATCATGCCAATTGGGATCTTCGCCTTCACCGTTCAGTTCACTGAAAACATCCGCTCCCATCAAGAAGACCTCAAAAAGTTACTCTTGTACGGTCTAGTTGTCGTAGCAGCCAACTTAGTTCAGGGGTTTATTGTTCTACCCCTTCTTTTAAGATGGAAAAAGATCTCTCCGATCCGGATCGCTCGAGGAATGATGCCAGCTCTTACAACTGCCTTTTTTACAAAGTCGTCAAACGCATCGCTTCCCCTAGCTTTGGAGTGTGCAAAAAATCGCCTGAAGCTTTCGGACAAAACAGCGCAATTTAGCTTCCCCCTTTGCTCGATTATCAATATGAATGGATGCGCTGCCTTCATTTTAATTACCATCTTGTTCGTCTGCACAGGGCACGGAATCACATTTTCCCCTTTTGAGCTCATTGGCTGGGTCTTTCTTGCTACTCTCGCAGCAATTGGGAATGCAGGTGTTCCCATGGGATGCTATTTCCTCACAACGGCTTTCTTAATTGGCATGGGTGTCCCGATTGAAATGATGGGAATCATTCTTCCCCTCTATTCCCTATTCGACATGGTTGAAACAGCTCTCAATGTCTGGTCCGACAGCTGCGTCACAGTTGTCGTAGATCAAGAGCTCAAAGAAAGATCTTTGGGGAAGGAACATCATCCTGTTAGAGCTTAGACAGCGTCATCTCTATCTAGATTTAATTCCTACCAAAAATTTGAACCATATTATGACGAGGAGTTCTAGTAAAATTCCCAAAAATATGAACTTTATTATAGACCTTCTTACATGCAATATAGACCGTATGCGGACCAATTCTGGTCTTTTCTTGACATACAATCTCTGTAGAAGGCCTTTGTTGGAAATAACGGCTGAAAGTTAAAATGATAATCGCTTCGATAACAGTTGGGGCATACAGTTTAACATCGCTATGACAAGGATCCTTTGTAGACTCTCCGATAATCATCCAATAAGTTTGATCAATATTCAAAAGCATCTCTAACTCGATCCTAGAACTCTTTACGATATCTTTCTCGATTATTACGTTTTTCATTGCAACATTATCAAGATATGCTGGAATCAAAAAAGCTTCAGCGTTTACAGCCTGACTAAAAAGATTCAATAACCCTTTTGCTGAAATACAAGGTTCATCTCCAATGTTCCCATATCTAATCCACTTGGTCTTCCCTAAGACTAATTCCTTCATCTTTCCTAGAACTTGTTGGCTCATCATGTTCCATGTATGGCACACGCATGAAGCAGCGGAAAGTGCAAAGGGAGTCAAAAAGTCGAAACAATAAGATAGCTCATCAATTGAAGGAAAAGGTGCACATTGATGAGATATCGCAACCTCATCATTTTTACATGCAATAGACATCATAGCAATGATTCTCCAAAATCCACGAATAGCAGAAAGATTTTACACACAACTTAAATTTCTGAGAAGTGGTTTAGGTATAGATAACCTGAACTCTGGGTTTATTTTGCTTAGTCTTAGGTGAGAGAGCTCTCTTTGATTCTCGGTATTTTTAGCTTGGGAAGAGCCAAACGGTCCTTTTCGAGGCAAAAAGGCTGAGAAGAACGAGAAAAATCCCTGAGAACGAGTGAAAGCAACCCAGAGTTCAGGTTAGATAGCGTCTCAACTTGTATTAATTGACAATGTGGTCGATTTTGAAAGACAAAAATCCGCTGCAAATCTGGGAGCAATTAATGTTAGAAACTTTTGTTAAATTGTACTAGTATCATCCTATGAAACGATTCTTTCTTACTCTCATCCTTTATATGCACCAAGTATTTACTCTTTCTATTTCCCATGAGGATGCTTATCTTATTGGCGAGAAGATTTGGAAAAATGAATGCAGCAGCTCAAAGGAAAAATTGACTCATTGGAATGTTGGAGAAAATTTTGCTTCTCTTGGCATCGGTCATTTCATTTGGTATCCAAAAAATGAACCCAAAAAATTCCAAGAAACATTTCCAAATTTGATCAACTTTTTAAAAGCCCATGGAGCAATGCTTCCCCTCTGGCTTGAGGCAACTGCATCATGTCCCTGGGACTCACGTGAAACCTTTTACGCTAACATCCAATGTCAGGAAATGAAAGAGCTGCGCGCATTCCTTTATGAAACGCGCGCGCTACAAGCAATTTTCATTGCTCAAAGACTAGAACCTGCAATTGAGGAAATCCTAAAACTCAGTCCCGAAAACTCCAGAGAACACATTGCAAAAACATTTGAAGCACTTTCTAAAAGTGGTAAAGGATTGTATGCCATGATCGATTATCTGAATTTTAAGGGAGCTGGAACTTCGCCTGATGAGAAGTACGAAGGAGAAGGATGGGGACTTTTCCAGGTTCTCCAGTTCATGCCAGCTGTTTCAGAGTCTCCAATCCAAGATTTTATCGCTAGCGCAAAAAAAGTGTTAATGACCCGTGTGCAAAACGCCCCTCCGGAGAGAAATGAAGCCCGTTGGCTTCCTGGCTGGCTGAATCGCATTGCCACATATTTGTAAAAAATCTCAAACCTAAAGGAGAAAGTTTACAAAACAATTCTCTTTCGGTTAACATCAATAGATATTCAATGACTATAAGAGGACATCCTATTTTATGAACATTACACGTGAATCGATTTTTATTTCTGCTTTCCGAACATTTTGCAACTCCCTTGCAGGAATGTTTGGCATTTTAGTCGGTCTCATCATTATCGGAGTTCTCTTTATATTTGCTTCTAAACCCGCAATGGTTTCTGACAAAACAACAATGATCATTGCCGCAGATGCTGATGGAAATCGCTCACTCCTACCAGACTCCTCTCCTGCAATTTTACGCATCAACATTCACGGAGAAATTGGAACACGGGATCTAAACGCCAAACTTCTTCAGACACAACTCCTGGACTCTCGTGAAGGAGCATTGAAACACAACCGTGTTAAAGGAATTCTTTTGCACATCAATAGTCCTGGTGGAACAGTCGACGATGCTAACAACATGTACATGTCCTTAGTTGCATACAAAGAAAAGTATAAAGTCCCCATTTATGCTTATGTCGATGGAATGTGTGCATCAGGTGCGATGTATATCGCTTGTAGCGCCGACAAAATTCTTTCTAACCCTACAGGAATCGTGGGTTCCGTTGGGGTGATCATGGGACCAAACTTCAATGTTTCAGGACTCATGGAAAAATATGGCGTTTCTCAGGTGACCCTCACCCAAGGGAAAGATAAAGATATGCTCTCTCCTTACCGCCCATGGAAACCCGGTGAAGATGATTCACTTAAAGCTATTTTAGCATACGATTACGAGCGCTTTACCGACATTGTTTCCAAAAACCGCCCTAGAATCAATAAACAAAAATTGATCAATGAGTATGGCGCGCAAGTGTTTGACCCACCTAAGGCTCAAGAACTTGGATATATTGACGACGGCGACTCCTCTTATAGCTCTGCCCTTTCAGAACTCGTGACCCAAGCAAAAATTGACACCGCCTATCAAGTCGTTGAACTTAAAGTTCCTCATCCGATATTATCGGATCTTATTGAAGGTCAATCACCTCTCTTTTCAGGAAAAATTAAGCACGAAATTCAACTCACCCCAGCTTTAAAATCAGAATGGATGAATCGTCCCTTGTATCTTTACTCCCCGGCTTTGACAACCAATTAGTGAAGATGAAAAACATCTACCTGCTCGATGCCGTTTCGTTTCTTTTCCGCTCTTATTACGCCATCCGAAACATGACGAATAAGCGGGGAGAATCGACCGGTGCCTTGTATGGTTTCATTCGTTCTGTTCAAAAAATTATCAAAGATTTCGGCCCTGAGCATCTCGTTGCCATTTTTGATGGACCAAACAACAAGCAATCTCGCACGCAAATGTACGAGCATTACAAAAGCAATCGAACAGGAATGCCTGAAGATCTCGTACCACAGCTTGAACTCGCTCTCGAATTCTGCAAATTGGCGGGGATTCCCTGCCTTTCTGAAGAAGGCGTTGAAGCCGATGATTTGATAGGAGCAGTTGCAAAGTGGGCAGAGAAAAACCATGCTAAAGTTTTCATCTGTTCGAGCGACAAAGATTTAGCCCAGCTCGTCTCTGACCAGGTCTTTATGATTCATACTCATAAGGACAATTTACTCATTGATCGGGCAAAAGTCGAAGAGATCTACGGAGTGAAACCAGAACAAATCGTCGACTATTTGGCTATTATGGGGGACGCCTCAGACAACATCCCAGGGATTCCTGGGTTTGGTCCTAAAACAGCAGCTTCCCTCCTTCAAGAATATGGAACCCTCGAGAAACTTCTCGCTAGTCTCGATAGCATGGAAAATCAAAAATGGGCAGAGAAAATCCGAGAACACAGAGATGATGCTCTCTTAAGTCGCCAACTCGCCGAACTCATTTTAGACGTTCCTTTCCCAAAAGACGAGGAAGCATACAAGTTGAAAGGCCCAGACCTCGAGCCACTCACTGCCTTGTACCAAGACATGAATTTTTCGACACTGCTCAAAGAACTTGGTGAAGAAGAACCCCCTGAGTCGCCGCAAGAGCAAGTAGACTACCAGATTGTCGATGATCTTGAGAGTCTAGACAAACTTATTTCACACCTTGCCACTGAAAAAACCATTGTCTTTGACACCGAAACAACAGAATTGCAGCCTATGAAAGCCCGCCTCGTCGGGATTGGCTTTTGCATTGAAAAAGGAAAGGCTTGGTACATCCCCACGAATGGAACCCTTGGGTTAGAGATAGTTTTAGAAAAAATTCGCCCTCTTTTTGAAAACCCCAAGATTGGATTTGTTGGCCACAACATCAAGTACGACTTACACATCCTTCTCAATCATGGAATTGCGCTTCCGAAAATTGCATTTGATACCATGGTTGCCTCTTACTTGCTCAATCCTCAAAACAACCGGCATGGACTCGATCAATTGAGTTTGGAAAAATTTGGAAAAATCAAGACTCCAATTAAAGATCTCATTGGAACGGGGCAAAAGCAAAAGTCGATGCTAGACGTTCCGATCAAAGAAGTGGGGCCTTATTGCTGCGAAGATGTCGATTACACCTTCCGTTTGAAAAAGCGATTTGAGGCAGAAATCAAAGAGGAGTCTTTAGCTCCCATTCTTTATGACATTGAGCAACCTCTAGTTCCAGTTCTCATTTCAATGGAACGCACAGGCATGTATCTCGATAGCGAAAAGCTCAAGGCAATGTCAGGGATATTAATAGAAAAAATCGCCCGCATCGAAAAAGAAATTTACGCCTTGGCTGGAGAAAAGTTCAACATCAAGTCTCCTAAACAACTCAGCGAAATTCTATTTGACAAGTTACAGATTCCTACAGGTCAGAAAAAACGGAGCACCCGTGCAGATATTCTCGAAAGTTTGCAATATGAGTACCCCATTGCCTCGAAAATTCTCGAATTTCGTGGCTTAGAAAAGTTGCGATCTACATACGCTGACACTCTTCCTCTACAAGTCAATGAGTCTACAAAACGGATTCATTGTACCTTTATGCAAACCGTGACCGCAACTGGACGCCTTTCTTGCCAAGACCCCAATTTACAAAATATCCCTATCCGTTCTGAAGAAGGGCGCAAAATTCGCGAAGCATTTCGCCCAGACCCCGAAAACCGGCGTTATCTCTCAGCAGACTACTCTCAGATTGAATTGCGCCTTCTCGCTCACATGAGTCAAGATCCTAAACTGATTGAAGCATTTCAAAACGACAAAGACATTCATACTTCAACCGCAGCTGCAGTTTTTGATGTTCCGATTGAAGAGGTCACCAAAGAAATGCGCTCTCAAGCTAAAGCTGTAAATTTCGGAATCATTTATGGCCAGCAGGCGTTTGGCCTGTCGCAAGAGCTTGGGATGGAGCTGAAAGAAGCTTCCCGATTTATTAAACGGTACTTTGAAAAATACCCTCAGGTGAAAGCCTTTCTCGAAGCTTGTAAAGAAAAAACACGTAAAACAGGGATGGCTACGACAATGATGGGGCGCAGGCGGATGATTCCCGAAATCCACAGCACCAATGGAATGATTCGTGCTGCTGCAGAGCGACTCGCCGTAAACACTCCGCTCCAAGGAAGCCAAGCCGACATCATCAAAATCGCTATGATCAAATTACATGACCAATTGAAAGACGATCCTGAAGTTCACATGGTTCTTCAGATTCACGACGAGCTCATTTTTGAACTTCCAGAAGATCAGATTGATCGGGTAAAGCCCCTTGTCCACCACACAATGGAAAACATCGTACAGCTCTCTATTCCCTTGAGGGTTAACATTGAAATTGGCAAAAATTGGGGAGAATGCTAAGCTTAAGGAAAATAGCAGTAACTGGCGGCATTGCTTCAGGCAAAACCACAGTTTGTCGCCTTCTAAAAAAGCACGGAGCTTATCAGGTCAGTGCTGATGATATCATCCATCAGTTATTAGAAAAAAATGCAGAGTGCAAACGTCGTGTGATCGCCCTACTTGGCCCAGACATTTTGACAGATGACAAGATTGACCGAAAAAAAGTGGCCTCTTTAGTTTTTTCAGACCATGAAAAGCTTCAACAATTAGAAAACTTACTCCACCCTCTACTCTTTACCAAGATTGAGGAAGAGTACAGAAAGGTAGAACATGATAATCGCTACTGTTGCTTTGTTGCAGAAGTGCCTCTCATTCAAGAAATCGGCAAGGAAAAAGAGTTTGATCTTATCTTGGCCGTTATCGGCGATGAGAAAACAGCAAAAGAGCGTTTTATTGCAGCCGGCTTTTCCAAACAGGAATATGACAGACGCATGAAAAGACAATGGGATCCTGAAAAAAAAGCAGAGCTGGCAGATTTCACCATTACAAATGATGGGGATATTGCCCATCTAGAAAACCAAGTTAAAGAATTCATCCACACCTTGATTTAAGGAGCAAAACTTGCAATGAACGAAGATAGCCAAACAGGACCAAAAACTGTTAAAGAGAAACCTGAGAGAAAAACTCCTCATCATCGGCCTCGCCAACCTAAAGATCAACAGCAACAGCAGCAGCAACACCACCATCAACAACAACAGTCAGCTAAAAATCCCCAAGAACAGATAGAACATCCTCCCACAAGCAATAAAGAACACACGATCACAAAAATCGCTGATCTCCAGCGAATGAATATCGAAGAATTGAACAAGTATGCCAAAACAATTGGGCTTGAAAACCTCAGCCAGCTTACGAAATCTCAAATGGTTTTCGAAATCGTCAAAATGAAATCTTCCAGCCCGGACGAAACTCTTGTCGGTGAAGGTGTTTTAGAAGTTCTCCCTGATGGATTCGGATTTTTACGTTCCCCCAACTACAACTATCTTCCTTCTGCTGAAGATATCTATGTATCCCCTGCTCAAATTCGCCGTTTCGACCTGAAAAAGGGAGACACCGTTTATGGAACAATTCGCTCACCAAAAGAAAAAGAAAAGTACTTCGCCCTGCTCAAAGTTGACCGTATCAACAACCATCCCCCAGAAAAAGCAAAAGAACGGATCTTTTTTGGAAACTTAACTCCCCTTTTCCCAACAGAACGACTCGTGATGGAGACCGATAAGGACAAGCTCTCCATGCGTGTGCTTGACTTGACCGCTCCCATCGGAAAAGGTCAACGTGCTCTGATCGTCGCTCCCCCAAAGTCGGGAAAGACGATCCTCATGCAAAATATTGCCAACTCGATCGCAAGAAACCATCCAGAAGTTGTCTTGATTGTTTTAGGGATTGATGAACGTCCTGAGGAAGTCACAGACATGAAACGAATGGTGAAGGGAGAAGTGGTTTCTTCTACCTTTGACGAACCTCCAGAACGGCACATCCAAGTCGCAGAAATGGTCATGGAAAAGGCCCGCTGCCTTGTCGAATATGGGCAAGATGTCGTTATCCTTCTTGACTCGATCACCCGTTTAGCTCGTGCTTACAACACCGTCCAACCTCATTCTGGAAAAATCCTCACAGGAGGCGTCGATGCACATTCTCTTCATAAGCCAAAACGATTCTTCGGAGCAGCTCGTAATATTGAACATGGCGGCTCTCTAACAATCATTGCAACAGCCTTGATTGAAACTGGATCGCGGATGGATGAAGTCATTTACGAGGAATTCAAAGGAACCGGTAACATGGAACTGGTTCTCGATAGGCGTCTCGCGGAAAGACGAACTTTCCCTGCAATTGACGTTGTGAAGAGTGGAACACGTAAAGAAGAACTCCTTTATCATCCGGAAGAACTTGAAAAAATTTATCTACTTCGTCAAGCTTTAGCAGATCTGACACCGTTAGATGCAATGAACCTGCTCTTGAACCGATTGAAGAAAACAAATAACAACGCGGAATTTCTTCTCTCGATGAAAGATTAAAAAATGATTTAAATTATTTGCTAATTTTCCTACGATCCAATTTAAGAGCGTGCGATTAAATCGACCTCCTAATACCAAGTGGTTTAGGAAAATTCTGAGTTCGAGGTTATGGCCGGAAAAAGAAATAATAAACCAAAAAAGCTACTACTGATTACCTCTTCGGGTGGTGGTGGCCATATTCAAGCTGCTAATGCAAAAGCTGTTAAAGCTCTTTCAGAAGACCCAAACCTCGAAATCATCCAAAAAGATATTCTGATTGATTGGGTCGGCCGCCGTTTTGGAAAGTGTTTTGTCCATTTATGGAATGTTTCCCAAAAGAAAGGAAACTTGAGAATGCTTAGCTTCCTTTCCAAAAACATTCCCGTTGCAGATATTCTTTTTTGGGTTCTCATTTTTATAAAAGCTTTGAGGACCATTCTTCGAGAAGATGTCGACCGGATCATTGATACACAACCTGTTGGAACCTCGGCAACTATCAAAGCACTCAAAGTTGCAAGCCGGTTCACAGGAAAAAAGATCAAGCTTGAAAAAGTGATTACCGAACTTCCAACTGAAAAAGTGCTACACTTTTTCAAACCCATCAAAGGGCTATCTCAAGCAGATCGTAATTTATTACGCCTCGTCTCTACAACGCCCCTTTTAAGTGCCGATCAAACACCTGATGCTTTTTGGCAGAAGAATTGTAAACTCCAAGAAAGTGAAGTTCTCTATGAAGACTTTCCACTTCGAGCCACCTTTGAAGTGTTTCGGCAAAAACTCGATGCTCCGATAGAAAGGATGAACATCGAAATTAAAGTAAAGAACTACATCGAAAAGTTCCTCATAGCTGACACGATCAAACGGGGAAATCTTCATGCAGAAATTTTCCGCGATAAAATTGCAATCACAATTGAACCGACTGATAAAGTCTCGACAATTCTTCTCGGAAGTCAGCCGACAGAAGAAGCAACAATTAAATATGTTAAGAGCTTTATCGAAATGGCTAACAAGGCTGGCGACCGTGGTTTTCGCCACTTACTCTTCGTCTTTTGTAACCACGAAGCAGAACACCGAAATAGCTTGCTCCGTCGTGTGCATGATGCAATCCAAAAATTCACCGATTATCCTCAATATCTCAACATCATTCCGATGTGCTTTCAAGGAGATGAAGTTATCGCTCCTCTCTATTACCGAAGTGATGCAACCTTCACTCGCTCAGGTGGGCTTACTTCTATGGAGCTGATGACTGTAGCCCAAGGGCAAATCTGGATTCACTCGGAAATTAAAGGAACTCTTGACCGAGAAAAACTAGGAAATGGGATGCCTATCTGGGAACGGGGCAATGCCCATTATTTGCAAGAAAAGAAAGGGGCGCAATTCATCACCCCTGAAACTTTTGCAGACTTTTGCAGTTCTTACTTCATGCCTGAGTCGGCTTCCTCTTCTTTAGCTTAAATTCCCCATTGAATCATAGCTGAAACATTTTTTCGGATCTCTTTCAACTCATACTCATCAGGGAGAAACATCTGTTGCTCTCCTTCTAGAGGATAGGTGACTACAGTTGAACTTTCTCCAAAAGCAATTTTAGTGATCGCTGCAACGATTCCTTTGATGGTTGTATCAAATCCCGTTGAAGCTCCAGGTTTGAGTGTGATTTGTATTGCTCCATTAGCCCTTTTTCTCAGCTCAGTGATATCGACATAGAGATCAGGACTAAACAAACCAAAGCGAGCTGGAATAATAAGTCGCATTCCCCCTTCTTGAATCTTCAATATCGCTTCTTCGGAATTTTGCAGAATAGTTCCTTTGACTGTTTGACCTATTTCAAAACGGACACCTTTTGGAACAAGAGCCAACCGGTTTCCAATGACTTTTAGGGCATCTGGAATCGGGGTTCCAGATTTTTGCAATTCTTCGATGAGCATGCTAATAGGAGCG
This sequence comes from Simkania negevensis Z, assembly GCF_000237205.1. Classification (GTDB taxonomy): domain Bacteria; phylum Chlamydiota; class Chlamydiia; order Chlamydiales; family Simkaniaceae; genus Simkania; species Simkania negevensis. Next base: position 2,311,128 of record NC_015713.1, read on the forward strand.
ATCAGTTCTGGTATCGAATTTTCAGAGTCTTTTGTGAGCTCTGCCCAATTCGGATGCCCAATCCACTTTTTGTCTAACGTAAATTCAACTTCTTTTGTTTTAGGATGATAGCTACTTGTCTTCATCTCTCCCGGCAATAGAGCGAAGATTCCTTGAAGCGATTCGATATCTTCTTCTTTGAATCCAAGCGCTCCTATAAAGACATCTCGGATAAGTTGATCACATACCGTTTTGGGAACAAAGCGAATTTTTGCAATTTCTTGTACACTTTCCTCCCGGGTTTTGGGGTAGATAACTGTATGGGGGTTTTGCTTGGCTGCCCATTCCAAAATCTCATGGCGCATTTTCCAAGTTGAAATCTCATCCGTCGCCCAGCTGTAATACTGTCTGGAAATAGAATAAAACGCTACTTTGCAAATTTTGGTAATCGCCCAATCATCCTCAGAATACCGGCTTTCTCTAACTAGATCAGGATCTATGAGGCGCAGTTGCTCTTTAACATGATGATAAAACTTTTCTTCTCGATTTAAATCGTTTCCAAATAAAGCACGTGCAAAACTTAAAACATGTAGCATATAGACGCGGCGACAGCGCTCAAACTGACAAGATTTTTCTAGAGTGGAAGGATCTGCAAATTGATCTTGGTCTACATATTTGTTGCAGTTTGTAAAATCAACATTTGAATCGTCTAGTTGTTGAAGCGATTCCATCGCACTCAAAAGGTCTTCCCGCTTCTTGTTTTCGCCACTTCTGACCTCTTCTAATTGCACCTTAGGCGCATAAATCCAACTTAAGTAGATAAAATCTAATCTTTCCATTCTTTCCCCAATCATTATTAATCTACAAACTATAACTCATTTTAATAATAATAGAAATAATAAATTTTTATATAATTATATTTTTTTCCAAAAAAGAAAATTTTTAATTAGTTCTAATTTTTCTAAATTCAAAATTGGAATTGACTTCCCTTCGGGAGGTAAGATTGGAGCATGCGTTGCTTGCCCAAGAGCAGCTGTTGAAACTCCCACAACAATCGCTTTAACAGCTTTATCAACAAACCAATTTGAGTTAGTGCTCACATCTATTTTAACTGTCATGGAGCCATCTTCTCTCCGTCCCCACTGAAGGATATCAACATAGAAATTGAGATGAGCTTTCTGAAAAGTTGCTGGAACCATTGCCCTAATCACTTTTGCCCCAAATTCTAGATAGGTCCGATCTCCTTTTTGAACAACTTCCCCTTCAATAACATTTCCAATACGAATGAAAGCCTCTTTTAAATCGACTTGGATTCCCTTATAGCTTCGCTGTTCACGCGTATTAGGAAACCGCTCTCTGATTTTTTGCCAGTCTGGAGCGAGCTTCCAACCCTCTTTGAAAACAAGGGAAAACTTCTTGGTTTTTGGAGAAAAGTCGAACTTTTTAATCTCCCCAGGAAAAAGCCTAAGCAAAGCTTGCAGATTTTCTCTCTCTTCGTTTTCAAACCCCAACTGATGAATACACACATGATCGACTATAACATCTCGAGGATCCTTTCTTTCATGAACACTCAGCGAGAGAGATGGTATCGGAGGGCATTCTAACCCTCTTGGGTCTTGACTCGCGCCCCACTTGAGAATGTCATACCTCCCTGCCCAAATCCGAATAGTCTCGGTAAAGCACCACATATAGAGCTGCCCCCAAAAAAAACACATGACAGTTTTGCACACTTTAACCATGAGGCTATCGCTTTCATCATAGCGACTTTCCCCGATAAGACTTGGGTCGATGTCACGGAGATTTTTTTTTGAAAGCTCAAATAGTCTTTGCTCAGGATTTTCTTCTGCGTAAAACCATAACCTTGCGTAAGCTACAACATCCTTGAGGTAGCGGATCCGCTCCCGTTCAAACGCTTCGATGTCTCGAGAGCTCTCTTCATCTCGGTCATAGGTGTTGACCATGGATGCACACTCATCAAATGTCGTGACAGAAGGATCAAAAATTGCGAGAGGCTGCATCGTCTCCAAAAGAGCTTCTCGGCTAGTTTTTTCATCAAACGATGCATCAATGATACTTCGAGGCTGTCGAAAAGACGAAAACGTCGAAAGATCGGAAAAATCAAGTTGCATAACCCTCTCCAATTTTTAGTGAGGAAATGATACCTCAAATCAGATTAAAATAAAAGTTTACTCTCTTCTTGTTAAAAACTGTTTTATTCGACCAATAAAAAATAAAATCGTGAATTTGACAAGAAGGCAGCACCATTTTATGTGTCTGGAGCAAGCGATCTTTTCCAAACGATAAGGTGCGAGTACTGACAAAAAATTTCCTACGAACCCGCTACAATCAAGTATCCCTTAATTTTTTGCGAAGGGGAAGAAGCCAAGCTGTCCTTCTCGAGACAAAAAGAGCTCGGAAGAATGAAAACAATTTCTGAGAATGAGTGAAAACCCAAAGCTCAGGTTACATAAGGTAATCGAGCATCCCATGCCAATCGTGACGCCTGACAAAATCCTCGATAGCAGCTTCTGAGCACCCAACAGTTTGGGCAAATCCTGGAATGAACCGATTCAAATTGTCTTGCCTCGCTTCTTTCGATAAACGGTCATAAAGCCCTTCTGTAAACTTCACCCATTTAAAGTGGCTATCTTTGATTCTGGGCATTCTTTTTTTGAGCTCAGGCGTTGAAAAAATGTAGCCTAAAAAACGCAACGGATGAACTGGTTCAATTTTTCGGCCAAGTTTTTTCATATCTTTGGACTTCTTTAAAAGCTCCCAGAGATTCAAATCGGCCATATTTTTGATCAGCTTTGAGATGTTGTGACAATCATCACTTGTCAAGCGGAGGGTGTAGAAATGATGCGTTCCTTCATCATTCACAAAGATCAGAAGAGGCTTAGCTTCGTCTAACTCCATTCGAGAAAACGCAAGATCACCAGACTCTTCAGGAAAAGCGTTTAAATAGGAATCAGCAGCAAAATTCGCAATTAGACTTCCAAGTTCTATCCACTCACTCAAATCTTCATACTCGATCCATTGGGCTGATACATCGCTCAAGAGATACCTCTCCTTTTGCTCGGAAAACTCCTCCTCACTGACGCCCTCCGACATGATATCGAGTACTCGTTTATAAAGCCTGTTCATATCTTGGGGATTCCCTGAAAAATAGAGAGTGTTGTCTTTTTGAACAAATGAGAGAGTTTCTTGTCGCTCTGAAGGAAGCTGCGATACGATAATGCAGTAGAGCAGGTGATTCAGCTGCATTTCATTTTTTTCAAAATAGCGTGGGAAATGCAAGGTCATTTCATTTTTATCATCTTGAAGCTGAGTCATTTTAATTTCTACTTCAGCATGCACCTTCAGTCCTGAAAATAGGCAGAATAGGAAAAAAATTCCCCATGATTTCGCGGTTCTCATATGACACTCCAATTTCAAAAATAAAGGAAAAACTTAATGCAACATTTCTTTTTAAATCAATCTATTTAAACGATCCAATCAAAAAAAAATTTGAAAATTAATTGAAAATCTTACATGTAGGAGTTTGAAGCAACTTATGTTTCATGAAACCTCTTTATTTATTAGGAGTAACACAATGAAAAGCCTGCCAAAATCAAGTCGCCCACGGTTTTGCCCAAAGTGCACCGGGCTTGCTTTCGGGATCGTTTGGGGAATAGCTATTCTCCTCACTGGATGGATCTCGATGACTGGATGGGGATATAACTTTGTCGATGTTATGTCGTCAATCTACACAGGTTATCGACCTTCGTTTGTCGGCGGAGTTGTTGGTGGTATCTGGGGATTCTTCTTCGGAGGCCTTATCGGCTGCTGTTTTGCAGTCGTTCACAACCGCATTGCAAACCGATAAACATCTATTAGAGGGGAAATCAGTGCTTCAGTCCGATTTCCCTTTTTGTCATTTCAATTGTTCAGATAGTATGTGGGTGATGAACCTATCCTACTATTTTGAAACCATGTTTTTCGTCTCTTCTCTCCCAAATTCTAGTTCCTTTTCTAGCCCTACTTCCTCAGTGCTGAAAAAACCATCACTTGAAAATAATGGAATTGGTTCATGAATACTCTTTATCCTCTATTTTTTAAGCCTGTTTACAAAGATTATCTCTGGGGCGGCAGGCGGATCCTCACCGAATTCAATCGCAATGAGCCAGAAGGTATCTACGCCGAGTCCTGGGAAGTTTCAGACCGTTTAGATGGAATGAGTCTCATCACTAATGGTCCCCTCAAGGGGAAAACCCTCCATGATATCGTTCAATCTCACCCCAAAGCCCTCCTCGGAAAAGTCCATCTTTCCGGCCGGTTTCCCCTTCTCCTCAAACTCATCGATGCCCATGATAACCTCAGCATCCAAGTCCATCCAGACGATAAGCGGGCAAAAACCTATGGAGGAGAGGCCAAGACCGAGGCCTGGTACGTTCTCGACGCCACTGAAGACGCGGTAATCTATGCTGGCTTCAACGCTCACTATCCCCAAGAAATCGTCGACAGAAACCTTGCCACTCGTGATATTCTATCGATGATGCACACAATCCCTGTCGAAAAAGGAGACATGATCTTCATTCCTGGAGGGCGCTTGCACGCTATTGGGAAAGGGTGCTTTGTTCTCGAAATTCAGCAAAACTCCAACACGACCTATCGGGTCTATGACTGGGATCGTGTCGATAGCAAAGGAAACCCCCGCGAACTTCACCTCGACCAAGCACGTCAAGTGATCCACTACGACGACGTTGTCGACCCTCGCTTAACCCCAAAGCTTCTTGAGGAGACCTCGACATACAAGCAATGGAATCTGCTTAGCGCATCACATTTCGAGGTAGAAAAATGGACCATTCGAGCTGAAATCAATTGGCCCCGTTTTGACCAATTTGAAATTCTCTTTTTCCGTGCTGGGACGGGTATCTTAACATGGGAAGGAGGAACTCATCTGATTGAAATGGGAACAACCTGTCTCCTTCCTGCAGAACTCAGCTCCCTGACAGTTGAGACCAAAGAGGATTTAGAACTCTTGCGTTTCTATATTCCTTAAAAAGTTGAATTTTCGGCTGCGTCAAAGCGGTGTAATTTACCAATCTTAAATGACTTCACATTCCTAATATTGTGTCACTTAAGATTGAATAATTCCGAAAACTTTCGCGTTGCCAAAACTAACTTTTAAGTCGTTTGAATCTATTTTGCTCAGTCAGGAGAAAGAGAAAAATCCCTGAGAATGAGTAAAAGAAACTCAGAGTCTAGGTTATTAAGGTTAAAAAAAACAACCCACAAGACTTGTGGGTTGTTTCTCTAGAATTCTTAAAAATGGTGATTATTTTCTTAAATTTTTTCCAATTGCGATTCCACCTAGAAGTGCAACCGTGGCAACAGCAGCAACTGCGAAAACAGTACCCCAGCTCCAGCTTGAATTATTTTGTGGCGCAGAATTAACAACCGTTTGATGACTGCTATCAACTTGTTTTTCCAAAGCATCAGACTCAGGAACTTCTTCGACTTTTGGACGGTTATCTTCAACCTTAAAGTAGGTCAAAGACTGATTGAGAAGCATCGGTAATTTTCCCCAAGCGTTTGCAGGATCAATTTTTTCTGTAAGAGGATGATCTCCTCCAACCTCGTCTGAAATAAATACACCTGGAATCACCTGTGTTTTGCACGACTCTGCCTTCAACGCAGCTGACAAAGCTTCCATAATAAAATATGTTTCAACGTCTACAGACTGAACCTTTTGACGTACATCATCTAACCAATCAGCTGTTTCAACCAAAGGCGAAAGGACTGTGAGATTGGTATTGCTTAGCGAGCAAAAAGATCTCTCGCAGAAGTTAAGCGGCATGATTCGACGTTCATCAATTTTAACAGGTTTTTTACCGTCTAGTTGTGAAGTTGTTGTCACTTGGTAACTTCCCACAGCAGAGTCTTTTTTGAGAGACCCTCCAGCGCCAACCATCACAAATCCACCGACTTCATGCTTATCCAAGAGAAGTCGAGTTGCAATGCGAGAAAGGTCTCCATTTGGCATACGGAAAGAAACCAGCGCTTGAGGCTTTCCATCAATCATCACATCAATTGTGGAAAATTTAAAGATTCCATCGATATCTACTTCTTTGTAGTTATTATTCGCCTTAAGTAACTGCACTGCTTTCTTCTCTTCTTCATCAGCGGTTTTGAAGGGGCCCTTCATTTTATCTGGATACAAACGATGCGCGACTTCAAGAACCATTCCTGAACGGTTCCCCATCACAGCAAGAGCGATCGGTTTATCTCCAACTGCTTGCTGAAACTTTTTGTAGAGTTTGTCTTGAAAAATCTCAGCGCAAAATTGAATATCTCCTTTTACAGAAATCTGCTCTAGCGGAACTCCTACAGCTTTAAGTTGTAGAAGAGTATGAGTGAATTTTGACTCATTTGAAATCCCGGCGATGACGATTTTTTGAAAACCTTTGTCATCTTCAAAGAGGAGGTACTTAATCGAACTTCTCGTGTTGAGGGTATGAGTATGGGTATAATTTCCATTATGAAAGTAGTAAGGTTCCATATCTTCTATGGGCCCGACAAATAGATCAATAGGTGTTCCTTGCTTAACCAAGTCCTGAATTGGCCCTGAGATGCGAGCATCGAGATACGCTCCAAGAGGAATGGTATGCTTAGCTTTTGGATCAAAACTGAGAACACAATCAGGTATTTCCATACCCATATGGTACTGCTTGAGATGAGGAGAGGGAGTGCTAAGCTCCCGCATTGGACTTATCCCTGTTGCTTGAATCACATTGTACTGCATAACAGCTTGACCAATTTTTGCAACCTGTCCTAGGATCTCCTTCTGTCGACCGCTATCAGACATTCCACCGATGATCTCCATCGTCTTTTGCATTAGCAGTTCTTTAAAGTTTTCCTGTTTTCTTGGATCACTATCGATCTCTTCCATGACGAGTTTCAAACTGTGCTTTACAATTTGAACTAAGCCTTCGTCTTTGGTTTTGTTCACTCCAACAATTGCTCGATCGTATTGACCTCTCGCACTTATAATATGTAAATCGTTACTAGATACGCCATTGACATGACTAGACATTCCGTCTTCAACCTTCCGCCCCCTAAGATATCCCTCGAACTTGCAATGCAAGCATTTATTTATAAAAACAATAATAATTATAATTGAAAATTTAATTTTATTTAATAAAAATTTTATTAAATATTAATTAAAATTTATTTTTTATAAAATGTTAAGTTGTTATATATAAGTTATTTATGAAAAATTTAATATCTTAAATAACTTAAAATCATATAAATATGAATTAATTTAATTTTAATATTAAATATTTTATAATAGTAACTTCAAACAATATTTTGGGAGTTCAGAAGAGAAATATGGCCACTTTAACTCATATTACTAATAATGAAAAGGTTGCAATTAATCAACCTACAAAACAATCAGTAGATCAAAAAAAACTAGATAGCCTATTTATTGAGCAGATACCTGGTGAAAGCTATCTAACCGATAAACCCAGCGAGCGAGAGATAGAATCTCTTACAATCTCAGAAATAGATGACTCAACGCCTCAAGCAACACATCAAGTTGCTCAGAGTTATTTTCATTCACTTGGTACAGAGATTAGAACCGTTGATAGAATGTTTGACGGCAAGTCTGTAAAAGCTCGAGTTGACGGAAGTCAAAGATTCATGCAAATTCGTAAAGATGCTGGACGAGAAATGTTTATTCAGGCTGCACGTCCCAAGATCGAAGCTTTACTCCTAAAACATGGCGAAAAGCGCCCGTTTGATGAAGTCGTTTCCATCTTTGGATTTAACCGGCTTTTCATGAGAGAGCTTGGGTCTGCAGGAACAGATGTCGATTTTTTCATGCTTGTTGATACTAAAAATGACAGTCTTATGAGCGATATACACACCTTGATGAAAACAGAAATCGCCCCAGCTTTAGCTCATATGGGAATTGATATGGAAACAGCTAGCTACCTGATGATTCGCATGGATCAATATCTAGGGAAACTCTCTGAAACTCACAAAACTCTTTTTACATTAGCAAATACCGACAATGTCGACTTTATCACAGGTTCAAAAGAGCTTATTAATAGAGCTTTTACCCTTACAAATGACCAATTAGCAACCCATTTTGTCGCTCTTCTAGAGAAAAATGAGCATATTCCAAGCTCTGAAGCAATTGGAATCAAAAAACAAGTTTTAGATAAACTCAATGGCAGTCCTGATGCCCGAAGAGAAATCATCTCCTTACTGCGAAAAATGGCCAGTAGTGAGCTTTATATTGGAAAAACTCCCTACAAAGGGAAAAAGACAATTCAAACCGAACTGAAAAAAGTCTCTCCAGAATCAAGATCCCTTAGAAAAGCAGAAGTCTCGATCAAGTTCAATTTCAACCGCATTGCAGATATGTATATGACAACAAGCGTCGATCCTCGTAGAGAGATTCTTTCTGGACATCAAATACAAGCTCTAGAAAAGCTCAGTATGGCCTTATCAAATATCAAATGTCGCATCGATGATGAAAAAACTCATCCGTTGCTAAAAGTACAACAAAACTATTCGAGTGTTTCACTCGAAGATCTTCGCAAGTTTTCCATGAGTGATCGTCAAGTGGTTGCAGAGTTACTTACAGCATTTAGCATCCAAATCGACCCATATTCAGAAAGCTTTGCAGAAGACAGTTACGATGCTCTTTGGGCCCTTTCAGATCAGATGGGAAAAGTCGCCGTCGCACTTGAAGGGACGATTTATGAGCAAGCGATCGGATTTATTCCAAAGCCTGAAGTGAAAAGCAATCAATCTCAAAGCCCTTCCTATTTAACTATTGGCCTTGCGTCGATAGCAGCGATTGCGGTGCTTGGGTTAGGTTACGCATTCCTTAAGAAAAATAGTTAAGAACTTTTTGGAGAGGAATTATGTTTTCAGTCGCAAGAGTCTTTTCAAGCTTATGGTCTTCATCTGAACCTCAAGCAACACTAGATGCACCTATAGCAAGATGCCCCAAAGCTGGTCTCAGCTGCCCTAGTCAGGGCAGCATACTTGCTCAAGAGCTGCAAAAAATGCAGGGTTTTCTTCCTGCTCCTGATGTCAAAAACTTTGATCGTAAGAACACAACTTTAAATTTCGATGTTCAGCATCTTGATGCCTCAAATCTCAGCTCTCTTTATGACAGCATGGCATCTTCTTTCTGGTTTTCTCGAGATGTTCAAGATCTTTATATTCAAGCAAAAGGTCCGTTTTCTCTAGCTGCTCCTGATTTTCAAGGAACAAAAGGAAAAGCTCTCTGTCGTTGTATCAAAATGGCTCAACTGATTAACAAAATTGCTCCTGAAGTCATGGATCGTAATCTCAAGGAAATTTGGGGGAAATTAGAAGCACAATATCAATTCCCCCACTTTGAAACTCCACAAGAGATGCGCGAATATTTAAAGACTGGAGATAAACATAAAGAAGTGACCCTTCTTGATCTCTCTCGCTCTGATATTGAAATTATTCCCCCGGAAGTGCTTCAATTTCCCAATCTTTCTCAAGTCATTTTGTACGATACAAAACTTGGGCAATTTCCCCATGTTTTATCTGCCCATTCAAACCTAAATTTGAATAATGTGCAGATTGAAGACTTGACCTTCTCAAAGGGAACAGAAAATGCACCAAGCGCAGATTCATTTTCTTATCGTTATCATGAAAATATGAGAGTGAGGTAAAAAATTTCTGTATACTCAAACAATTTTTTAAGTTGTTTGAGTATACCCTCTTTGAAGGGCTTATGAAGCTTTTCCGATAAGTATTTTATTTTTCATTTGTTCTAAAAAATTTAGATAACGCCATTTTTCCCTTGTTGGTGTTGTTTTCAAAATAGAAAGCGAAGTATAATTACCTCCTGTCGAGCATCAAGAAAACTCAAATAATAAGGGGTTAGTTATCATGGCAATACAATTTTTGACAGGATTCATAAATTCATTTTGGTCTTCATCCAGTAGCTTAGGCCAGAGTCAAAAGCTTGCTCAAGATCTGCAAAAAATGCAGGACTTTCTTCCAGCTCATGAAATCAAAAACTTCAACCCAAACAAACTCACAGTAAGTTTTGACATCTCTCGCTATGATGCAATCAACCTTAGCTCTCTCTACGACACTATGGCATCTTCATTTTGGTTTTCGCATGAAGTTCAAGAGTTATATACCAAGGCTAAAGGTCCATTTTCTTTAGCACCTCCTGATTTTGACTGCACAGAAGAGGAAGCAATTGGCCATTGTCTCAAAATGGCTCAACTGATTAACAAAATTGCTCCCGAAATCATGGACCGCAATCTGATCAGAGTTTGGGAAAGACTCGAAACTCAATACAAATTCCCACATTTTGCAACCGCAAGTGAGATGCGTGATGACTTAAAGACAGGTGACAAGCATACAGAAGTCACCCTTCTTGACCTTTCTCGTTCTGAGATTGAGATTGTTCCTCCCGAAGTGCTTCAATTTCCCAATCTTTCTCAAGTCATTTTGACCGATACGAAGCTTGGGGGATTCCCTCTTGTGCTCAATGCACATCAAAGTCTTGATCCTCAAAAAATACTCTGCGAAGATTTGACTTTCAATAAAGGAACAACGTCCCGTTAGCACCTTTACGTTTCTACATTCCTTAGCCCTTCGATTGCAAGAGCTAGAGGAGCTAATTTACTAATTCGATCACTGAGCTTGCTCTCTTCAATACGGCAATACTCAAGGGGCATCATCCACGCATACTTTGCAAGCGCCCGTTTGAGTGGCGACATGACTAGTTCATGCGTATGTGATGCAATCGTTCCTAGTATGATCGCATCGGGGTTGAGTGTCATGAGTAAAATTCCAATCCCTTGGGCAAGACGCTCGATGAACCCTTCCCAGATCTCTAGAGCATAGAGATCATCATTTTTGACTGCTGCTGCAATGCACTTCATGTCTATTTTTTCAACTTCCCCTTCCGCAGCATCCAAGATTGCCGTTTGAATCTTCTTTTGCTTGATTTCTTCTTGGGTCCGACGAGCAAGATTTGCTCCCCCACAAAACACTTCAAAACATCCCCGTTGTCCACATGGACACTTAGGCCCTTTGGGATCTAAAACAAAATGCCCGACCTCACCTGCTGTGTCGGTTTCACCCTGAAGCAGTTTTCCCTGCGCAATAATTCCTCCTCCCATCCCAGTACTCATGGTCAGATAAACCAAGTTGTCTAGATGTTTTGCCGCTCCAAACTCCCATTCTGCAAGAACTCCTGCATTTGCATCATTATTGAGAAAGACCGGCTTCTCGAAAGCTTCTCTAAAGTATTCACGAACAGGAACATTCACCCAAGTTGGCATATTGGGGGGAGTGAGCATCATTCCCATTTTGTATGAAATAGGTCCTGGCACAGCCAAGCCGATGGCTTTGATTTCGTGAATCTCAAGGTTATTGTCTCTTAAAAGATGGCCGATAAGCTCGACAATTTTAGGAAGACCTGTTGTGGGGTCTCCGAGCGTAGCTGTCATCACCCGCTTGTGGTCAATGATATTCCCTTCCCCATCCCCCAAACAAACTGACACCTTGGTCCCGCCAATATCGACACCTACTAAATGCATCAGTCCACGATTGCTCCCTTACTCTTGAAATTGGCTTTCAGGACATCTGATAACCCTGTGACGCCCCGAAAATCTGCCTGCTTCACGTTCGCCCCATTGAACCGAGCTTGATTGACATCCGCTCCATTAAACTTTGCATATTCCAAATTTGCATTGAGAAAATCTGCTCCCTGACAATTGGCGTTAGTCAAAATAGCCTTTTGTAAAAACGCTCCCTGAAAGTTGACGTTCACAAGAGTCGCGCCCGTCAGATTCGTTTGGGTTAGATTTGCACTTCTTAAGTTTGAATTGCTTAAGTTGACATTTTTCAAATCCAGATTCCCAAGATCAGCGTTTGTCAAGTTGACATTTTGTAAATGGCGCTGGCCTTTTTCGGCTTTTGTAATGTCGTGACTTGCACATCCCCCGACTAACATAGCCAAAAAAAGTATGAAAAAACCAACATAGCGCACAGTCGTCCTCTAGGGTTAAATTGCTAAAGCTGTTATACTCAAACAAGCTTAATAGCTGGTTGAGTAGATGCTCATGACACTTGAAACTTAGAAAATTTGACAAGGAGGCTCCTCAACATTTTCATTCCGAACAAGTGACCATTGCCGAAGAGGCCGTAGCACGAGCGAGGATGAAAATTGTGAGTTAAAGCTGACGCCGTCAAATCTCCAAGTTTCAAGTGTCACGAGTATACACTCCGAAATGCCTCATTGTTTGATTCTTTAAAAGGAAAAAATGCCGACATTTCACATCGCAATTAAAATCGTCGAAAAGCTGTATCAAGAGGGGTACACCTCCTATTTCGCAGGCGGGTGGGTTCGAGATTTCCTCATGCATCGAGCATCAGATGATATCGATATCGCCACAGAGGCCTCTGTTGAAGAAGTGCAACGGATCTTTCCAAAAACCATTCCCGTTGGTGTGAACTTTGGCATCGTGATTGTCGTTGAAGAGGGACATCATTTTGAAGTCGCAACATTTCGTAAAGACCAAGGTTACCGGGATGGAAGACGGCCCATTGCTGTCGAATCTGCCGATGACAAGCAAGATGCAGAGCGACGCGATTTTACGATCAACGGCATGTTTTACGATCCGCTCAAGCAAGAAGTCATCGATTACGTCGAAGGAAAAAAAGACATCGAAAAAGGGATCATTCGCGCCATTGGCAATCCTCATGAACGATTTTTAGAAGACCGGCTCCGCATGATCCGTGCCGTCCGTTACGCAAGTCGTTTTCATTTTTCTATCGAAGCTGAAACGCTAAAAGCTATCTTAGATCATGCTGATGCCCTTTTTCCTGCTGTTGCCATTGAGCGGGTCTGGAATGAATTTTGCAAAATGGCCGCTTATCCTCATTTCGACATGGCTCTTATCACCCTCCACCGATTAAGCCTCCTCCCTGTCATATTTCCCCAATTAAAGGACATCCCTACTGAAGAAATAAAGGGGCGCTTACAAGCTCTTCCCTATTTTCCTGATGACGTACCAGTCATTGCAAAAATCTTCGAACTTTTCCCTAGTATTTCCCTTCAGGAAAAAGAAGATCTCGTCGCTTACTTGAAGCTTTCGAACGAAGAGCGTGAGTTTGTCCGTTTTTTCCATTCGGCCGATGCTGTGCTGATAAAAAACAGCGCTGAAGATTATGAATGGGCTCATCTCTATGCTCATCGATTCTTCCCTCCGTGCCTAAAGATTCACGCCACTCATCTCCCTTTAGATGAGCGGCAAAACTTTTTGCAAGAGCACCACCTCCGAGCTCAAATGCTCAAAAGCCCCATTCAGCGGATCCAAAACAAAAATCCCTATCTCACCTCACAGCATCTGCGTGAAGCAGGGGTTCCAAATGGTGTAAAAATGGGTGAATTGCTCAAAACAGGTGAACGCCTAGCTGTCAACGAAAAGATCGAAGATCCAGCTCAAATCATCGAAAGACTAAAAGAACTCAACGAGCTGTAAAGTAATGCAGAATAAAGAGGGCATAGGACCAACTAACAAAATAAAAACAGCATCGAGACTTTCATATTAGCTCCTATAGAAATACTTTTAGTAAAATAATTAGACCGATTGCTGAACTTATCCCACCTGCTAGAAAAGAAACTGCTCCCCATAACTTACCAAAACTTTGTGCTTTACCTTTAAACCCAAGAACCCACAATGCCTTAGAAATGGCGTATGTAGAAAAAGCAAATAGAAAAACAAAGACAATCGTTTTGAAAAATTCGTACTGCATAGCTAACTTCGAAATTTATTAGGTATCGAATAGTATTTTACTTCTCTAATTAACACAAGCACCCTTATAAGAAGTGGAAACAACTTTGTTAGAAGACGGATTCTATTGATTGATTAACGTTTCCTGAGTAAGGATTCAATTTGATCATAACCCAATCTCCGAGCTAATTCTAGAGCTGTTTCGCCTTGATGATTAACAGCACTATGCGGAACTTTACGAGTATCAAGTAAAATTTGAACTCCTTCAATCCAATTAGATTCCACAGCCAAATGCATCGGGGTATCTCCTCTATATTTTCGATTTGGACTTATCCCTATCGAAAGGAAATATTGTAATACTTTTGGAAGTTTTTGTTGAATACACAGCTCAAAAGCAGAAACACCCAACTTCCAAGTCGCATGCACATCTGTTCTTACATCCGATAAAAGAGCCATTGCAATAGCTTCATCCCCTGAGTAGATTGCCCATAATAGTGGCGTTAAATCATCGATGGTCCTGTGATTTGGATTTGCACCTAGTTCTAACAACGTCTTGACTCCTGTTACATTGCGCGCTTGTACTGCACAAATCAAAGGAGTCTCCCCATCTATTGCGGAAGCTTCAAGCAAACCAGGGCAAGCGCATCTAAGCATCTGCATTTGATTCCTTCTTCCTTTACGAGCTGCATAATGCATAGGGCTAAGCCCCTGATCATCCCTTTTTTCTAGGTTAACGCCTCTTTGCAAGAGCTTTTCAAGAAAACATGGCTTTTCAACTTCTGATGCATAATGAACAAAACTAGCACCTAATGAATCTTGAAATGACCAATTGGCTATATCTCTTAGGACTTCATTGAAGAGAGCCTCATCACCGGAGGAAATGGATGCCAAAATTTTTAAGACAAAATCATTAAACGGATAGTCTTTTTTGGGATAATAAAGTTGGTGCGCTGCTATATACTGTGCTTCATCGATTTCCTCATATTCCAAAGTTTCAAAAGGCATTAGAAAATATAAACCTTCAGGCGTTGTAAGAGGGTTTGCTAAATCAAACCTGAGTAAAGAAACTTGCCGGCAAAGTACAAGGTCTAATGTAGAAATATCCTCTACAAGTGAGCCACATCCTCCTGATACCTGAGCCTTTCTTTGACTTAGTCCCGTCAGCACTTTTAAACTACCGTTAACTCTATTAAACATGACTCCAGAATCATTAAAGCATAAATGAAAAGGTGCCTGATACCAATTAATGGTCAAGTTTTTATACTCAAGAAGTTCTTGCTTTTCTTGAGCATCTGCATCACGTAGATAAGTATTAATTTTTTCTAATACTGATTTTACAGTTCCCGGGGCTTCTGGAGCTCCATTGACTCCCAGTTTATGAAACAGACGCGTGATATCTGCTTTATAAGTGTTATAACGACTTCGGCATTGATCGAGCAATTGCACCGTTAGTGATGCAATCTGCTCTGGAGATACGTCTCTCATATACTGCTCAAAATACACCACCAATGCGTCGTAAAGTGCATCTACAGCGATGTCCACGACCCATTTTTCAGGCTTTTTTGCTTTGAAAAACCAATGAATGTCTTCAAGTTTTTCCTTCTTACAAAGCATAAAGAGCTCATAGAGGTCGATGGGAGTTTCATATTCCTGACTAAGAGGAACAGGAGGAAAAACATTTGGACACTTTCTTGTTTCATCGAGATAAAATTGACGATCAAAAATAGGAATTTTTCCAACACCCTTTAAGGTGTTGTAGTAATAGCTCAAAAAATTCGCAAACTTTAGCCCTTGAAGGAGCTTTTTACATAGCGGAATCTTAGGCAACGTTTGTCGAATGACTTCACACATTTGATCACAAGCCAGTTGCAATTTTTCTAAAAGCACCGTTTCTTCAGGCGTTGTTGGATCCCATTTAACAATACCCACAACATCAAAGCCCCCATCAAAACTTAAAGTCTTTCCCTTCTGATAAATAGCATTCTGGAAAGCAATAAGTCTGTAAGAAATATCAAAGCAGTTTAAGATGGCTTGAGAAGTCAAAGGGCCATCACAAATTTCCAATAAGATATCATCAAAGGTTCGATATTCAAAGTCATCACGAAACAGCTCTTTAAAATCCAAAACATGTTCTGCTAAATAGGTTTCATTCGTATTTCGAATCTCCCCCCACTCAAAAATGAACTCTTCATCAAATGCTCTTCCAACCGCCAGCCCTTTCATGTAATAGTCCAATAATCCTAAGATATAGCCAACGAAAGTGTTACGATAGCAAGGTGGAATTACTGGGTAACGAATAGAGTTTTGATTTGTGTGTAAACTGAAAAAAGGTAACGTGTTGTGAACATAAACCCCACGAGCTACATCTCGCATGATTTGGTGTATTTCGCCTTTAGTAAGCAGTAAATCCTTCCCATCAGGAATAAAGAGAATGTTTTCATCCTCTTCAAAAGAGTCAAATAAGTCTAAAATTATTCCACACCGACTTGCAACGCCTAGCACTCTACTTTCTTTAATAACCTCTCCAAATTGAGGCGTATGACTGAAATAACTAAAGTTTTCTCGAAGCTTATTGACTGCTAAGTGCCCCTGAAAAGTCGCATCACTTGGGCAATACTTCGTAAACTTCGGAGTCACAAACCCTCCACCATTTTTTGAATTGTCAGATACCCAAATCTTCGGGAAGTTATTCTTGCCACCATTTATGATTTGACCACCCCAAACTTCTGCCCAGGACTGAGTCCCATCAGGCATAGTTTTGAGGTAGATCTCAACTCCAGAGCTCTTCACTCCTACTTTGTTATCAGGACTTTCTACTGCTAATTCAATATAAGCGCGATTTTCAGGCGTATCATTTTTAAAATGTCCAGAGGTACTTTTAAAAATATGTCCCCAGCGATTCGGGTTATCAGGGAATTTTGGAGTAATCCAATCGCCATTAGCTATTAAAGTATTGAAGAATAGTACAAAAAGGAGGAAAAATTGGTGAGCCTGTTTAAGCATAGCCTACTCTCCGCTAGAAAATTGAAATGATTTAGGCTAAATGATAGGCTAATTTCATTCAACAGATCGAGGGCAATCGTAAACATGACACGTCAGTTTGTAATGGAAAAAGGATTTCAAATTATTGTATTTTTTTTGATGGACTTTTGGGAAAACTACCTAAAAGGACTGATGGTTGAAAAAAATCTCATAGCTCATGAAAAACTTTATCCATTAGAACGAGAGCAAGCTTTACCAGAAGATAAAATTAAAGATGACTTACACGACAACTATCATCTTGTTTTTATGACTATCCCTGGAGATCCAGCAGGGCCAGGCGATTATTTCGAAGAAATTATAGAAGCTAGAATGAAAATCCCACCCCTTAAACAACATGATGGGCTTATTGTTTCAGAGGACATGCTTTTCCAATTGACTATTGACTACTGCCACTATTTTAATGAAAAATTTGCGCAAAATGATCGCAATTTTTCTCTCGACTTCGCTATTGATTGGCTTGAAGACATGAGACGTCACCCCGACAAGCACAAAACGGAATGGAAAATCTGGGAACAAACGATTGAATACGTCCTTTCACCTGGAGATAAACATCTCATTTTCTGAAAGATCTCTTTTTCTAGTCAAAAAATCGCAGCATTGACTTGTGATAAGGTTTGATGGTACTGATTAAAAATATTGTGTGCGTAGATATGAAAATAGACACAATTTCAATAGAAGATGGATTTCAAATCATTATGCTTTTTCTTCAGAAATTTTGGTTGGATATCTTGCAAGAAAAAATGCATCCTGAGAGTTCGGCTTTTATCGAAGACAACGAGTTTTTCTTTCTTATAGTTTGTATCGGTTCATCCTCCGATGACTATTTTGAGACTGTAGTTGAACGCCGTTTGAATATCCCTCCTCTCAAGCAACATGGCGGGCTTACATTAAAAGAAGAGCTGCTTTTCCAGCTTGCTATTGATTTTTGCAGCTATTTTAACGAGCGGTTCCAAGAAAATGGAAAAGACTCTCTACGCATTGCAATCAACTACCTACAAAACATGCAAAAGCATCCACAAAACTACAAAACAGAATGGGCCATCTGGGATAAAGTAGTGGTTGATGTCACTGAGCACGGAGCAAAATCACTTGGGTCCTTTTATAAAATAGACACTAGGGCGTGTCATCAATTAAAACAAGTTGGAGAAGGGTTTTTCAATGAGAAAAGTTCAAGACGTCCGATACAGGCAACCCTTTACGGGTTGTCGAAGCAGGGCAACGATGAAATTTTCCATAGAAAGACCGAAGACAACGCAGTGTAATTGATGACACGCCCTAAATTGGCGTGCAATCTCAATCAACTTTGATAACGATCAAAGTGAGATCATCATATTGGGGGGACCCTCCAGCAAAAAAGGCCACTTCTTCGATGAGTTCATCGACGATTTGTTTAGCCTTAAGCTCTTTCCGCTTTTTAAATGACTCCATGAGCTGCTTCTCCCCAAACATTTTCATCTCACCATTATGAGCTTCAACCACCCCATCTGTGAAAAGAAGAAGAGAATCTCCGCTATTGAGTTGCACGGAGGAAGTTTGCACTTCATCAAACTTTTCCACACCGAGCGCCATCCCTTCTGTTGTGAGCTTTTCTATCGTCCCATTTGCTCGCAGCAAATATGCTGGGAAGTGACCACAATTTGAAAAACTGAGTTCTCTTGTTTTTTCATCATAAAATGCCAACCAAGCGGTTACAAAAACACCACTATCTCCTGTATCGAGGCAAAAGAGATTATTGGTCTCTTTGGTAATGGTTTCTAGGTCCTCATGTATTTCCCCATAACTTCTAAGCATGCTGCGAACGGTTAAAGAATAGAGACACGCGTAAATCCCTTTGCCAGCCGTGTCAGCAATCGCAAAAAAAAGCCGATCCCCGTCTTGTGATGGCCGCACCAAAAAGTCGTAGAAGTCTCCACCCACTTCTTTTGCGGAAATAAACCGGGCAGCTATATCTAACCCAGGGAATGATGGAAGCTCTTTGGGTAAAATTGAATTTTGAACTTCTTGGCCAATCATAAGCTCTCGTTCAAATGCCTCTTTGGCTGCTTTTTCTTTTCTGATGCGATAAATAAAATCATTGAGAGAAACGATCATCGCATTAAAAATCGTTCCCACAACATTAATCTCAAACCCCATCCGATCAGGTATATAACGCGCAGACATATCGGCTAAGCGTATCCTCTCCATTGCTGCGCATAGATTTCGCAGTGGCTTCCCTAAACGGACCGTGAGCCAAATTGTTGCGCCGCCTCCGATCACTAAAATGATCAAGAGCAAAATGACCATCTTCGCCAAGAAATATGGAATGTCCACAAAGTTTGTATGCCTAGGTGCGGCAACGAGAAGAAGCAAGTTACTTCTAGGAATCTTCTCAAACTCCCCTACGTAATTTTCTCCTAAAAAGGAAAATTGCTCTTCTTTTTCACGAGCAGAGGGAAGATGCCACTTTTGCCAGGTCGTATCTGTCGATAAAAGGACGGTTCCACTGTCGGAAAGCAAAGAGATCACTGTCGGATAGGGAACATTTTTCTCTATTGAGAGTTTATCCGTCAATCGTTTAGGCGAAAAACCTGTCACCCAAATCTCCTCTCCTTGGGAAAAAGACTGCAAAAAATAGAACCGATTGGTTTCAGAATTCCCAAAAAGTGCTCCATTTCCCACTATCTCCTCTGGAATGATTTCAGAATAATCTCGCCCGACCAGCTCAGGCAAAGAGGCCTCATCGCAAATGTACTTTCCATCTTTTTTTGCTAAGTGAAATAGCTCTGTTGAGAGATCTCGATCTGCAAGAAATTGAAGCTTACTTTGTGAAGGGCGAACTTTGTTGACATATTTCAAAAAATCACTTTCCCGATCCATCACCTCTTCAATAAGTTCTCCTTTCCCATGTAGAATAAGCTGCAAAGTAAACCGGTTATCCTTAGCCTGAAGCCGCGAATCCTCATAGTACATCAGCCCAGCAAAAATCAGCAGCGGAATCACAAGTAAAATCGTTTCGATCAATAAAATGCGAAACGCAAGAGATCCACTCAATCCTCTCATAACTCCTTGATTTGGCATTCCTGGATTTACTATCATCTTTCACCAAACTGTGATGTCACCCACTCACAGGTGTTTTCCCATTCTTTGAGATTGTGCGCAATGTAATCTTCAACGTCTTGAATGAGCTCAGGTATTTTTTTTGCATCATCCAAACCAACAGACTCAGTTAACTTCAGGTTGATTCGTCGGTAATTTTCACCAAGCAGCATCTGACATGTTTGCCCAGGTAATTCATCTTGTACATCAAAGAGCATCGTAAAAAGAGGTGTTTTGGTTGCTGGGCTTTTTGGATCAAGATCAATGATCCAACTCAGGGCTCCCCAATGCTCCCCTTTTGGAATGTTACTTTCCGTATATCCTGTCCCAAACGAAAGGAGAGCCACATCTTCCCGAGCTTCTAAGCTTGCATAAGCAAGAATTGACGGATCATTTGCTGCCATTCCTCCATCAACATATCCCTGGTAAGAGGGAAAGTAGGTTGGTGCCGCAGAGGACCGCATCATGGCATCGATAAGTGATACATCTGTTTGATTTGTCATCACAACCGCTTCCCAGCGATGTAGCTTCACATTATCGAGGTTGACCGCTGGAATCACAATTTGCTGACGTAATTGACTTAAAGCAATCGTTGGATCTGCCGATTGGGACTGGAAAGCGCTTTGCAAAGCATCGTAGAGATTTTGGCTGGAAAACCGCGCTTTGAGACCCAAGAACTTGTCAATGATGTCGTGATTCTCTGAAAAAATCCCCTGACTCTTCTGCAAATAGAAATTGACAATCTCTTCCGATTTCATTCCAACAGCAAGTGCCCCTGCAATGATAGAGCCAGTTGAAGTTCCCGCTAATAGATCGGTTTTCTCAGCAAGTCTGATTCCAGTTACCTCTTCTAGTTTTTGCAAAAAGTAGGCAGGAATCACTCCCCGAATGCCTCCACCATCAAATGATAGAATCTTTTTACCCATGAGCCTTACCCATTTATTTTCACGTTAGGGTGTGTATTCAATTAAAACAAGTTGAAGAAAGGCCTTCCAATGAGATAATTTCTACTCTCCTGATGTAGGCAGCACAGTGTAATTGATTACATGCCCTAGTGCTCCATAACAAAAAATTCTATAGCTAATTTGATCCAGATTTTCGCTGAATTTTTCTCTCCCAAAATCGACCACATTGTCCATGCGACAAGGGGAGATTTTAAGAGGGGAAAAGGCACTGAAAAGATGGTTAAAGTAGCTGTAGAATTTTTTGTTATGGAGCACTAGTGCTCTGTCTCAAAAATTCTTCATCGAAAGTGAGCCAAATTTTGAGCGCAATTTGCTTTATCAAAATTGAGAACATTGTCAATGTGACAAGGCGAAATTTTGATAAAGCAAAGGGCCCCAAAAGATGGATTAATAGCGGTGAAGAATTTTTGAGACAGAGCACTAGTATAAATGGATCTTCTCAAGTAAAATGGCCGTATGGATATCACTAGTTTACAGCATCCTTACGTGAAACATCTCGTTAAGCTCCGCATAAATCGGAAGTATCGATACGAAAAAAATGCCATCTTTATTGAAGGAAAAAAACTCCTTTCTGAGCTGAGACTTCCTCTCAAAACACTCATCGTGCGCGAAGGGGAAGAGACCTCACTTCAAGCCGCAACTACCTATTATGTCCCCTCGAACGTGTTTGAAAAAATCTCAGGCGTTCAAGCTCCCGAAGGGATTGCTGCTGAAATCGATATGCCTCCCTTTGCCGACTTATCGCAAAAAAAGCGCGTTCTTGCCTTGGATCAGATAAACGATCCTGGAAATTTAGGAACACTGATTCGCACCGCACTCGCCCTAGGTTTTGACGGAGTCTTTCTCACTGAAAATTCTGTCGATCCTTACAATGAAAAAGCCTTGCGCGCTGCAAAAGGAGCCACCTTTAAAATCCCCCTTCAAATAGGTGATTTAGAAACTTTTGCAAGATCCTTTCACCTCTATATCGCCAACCTCGAAGGCGCCCCCTTGCCCACCGTCACTTTTCAAACTCCTGCCATCCTCCTTCTTGGCAATGAAGCTCAAGGGATCTCAAAGGAGATGCAGAAAAACGGCATCTCCGTTACCATTCCAATTATGAATCAAATGGAATCGCTCAATGTTGCCATTGCTGGCAGCATCTTGATGCACGCAATGTTATGCCAAAGTTCGACGACTTCTTAGATTACGAAGAGAATTACTTCTCTCAAGGACAAAAAAGAGCTAGCCGCAAAGAGCGGAGCCTCTCCCGCTCAAAGGACCGCTCGAAATATAAAAAAAGCGATCAAGATAAGCTCAAAAAACAGCTTCAATCCGAAGAGCCGCCACTCGGAGCAAACTTTCTTCGCGGCCGGGTCCTTTCGATCAATTCTGAAATGATCACCGTCCTTTCCAATCACGAAACCTTCATCTGCACCCTCAAAGGAGTCTTGAAAAAAGAGAGGACTCGTCAAAAAAACCTCATTGCTGTTGGAGATTGGGTCCACTTTGAGAAAAAAAGTATCGACTCTGGGGCCATTTCCCACATTGAAAAACGGTCTTCTTTTCTCGCCCGTGCTGACAATCTCTCTCGTCGTAAAAAGCAACTTCTTGCCGTCAACATCGACCAAGTTTTCATCGTCATGTCTGTGTGCACTCCCCCTTTCAAACCACTCCTCATAGACCGGTACATCATCGCTGCGAAAAAAGGAAATATGCACCCGATCATCCTCATCAATAAAGTCGACCTCCTCGACGACCCACCTCCACACATTCAACCTAGTGAAGTCGAAGAAGAAAAACGTCTTCTCGCCGACTTCGAAAAAGCTTACGCCGATCTTGACATTCCCATTCTCAAGCTGAGCGTCTCCACCGGACATAATCTCGAGAAGCTCAAAGCCCTCATGCAAAACAAAGCCTCCGTCTTTTCCGGCCAATCAGGTGTTGGCAAGTCCTCTCTTATCAACGATGTCTTAGGAATCGATCTCGCCATCGGCGACGTCGTGCAAAAAACGCGTAAAGGCTCGCACACCACCACCATGGCTGAGCTTCTTCCTATTGAAGGAGATGGCTTTTGTATCGACACTCCTGGAATCAAAAGTTTTGGTGTTTGGGACATCACCCCAGAAGAGATTTCCCACTTCTTTTCTGACTTTCACCCATTTGAAAGCCAATGTAAGTTTCCCAACTGCACCCATCTTCACGAGCCCGACTGCGCTATCAAAGCTGCGCTCGAAGAAGAAAAAATCCATCCCTTGCGCTACGCTTCCTATTCCACCCTCATGAGTGAAGAACCTCCTAAAGACTGGGAATAATTATAATCGGTACTTTTGCTGAAGAGAAGGGCCAAATAGTCCTTTTCGATGTAAAAATAGGTGAGAGAAACCCAGAGCTCAGGTTTATAGATCTAGCCCTTCTAGAAAATGGCGTCCATTTCGAATTTCAATCCCTTCTTCGACTTTTTCACGTTTTAGCTCTTTGACAAGTTGCATTGCCGGCAATTGATATTTCTGTTTGAAGTAGCGTAGACCACTGCCAACTTGTGTATGACTATGCTTCACTTCGATCATCTTCTCAATCTGGTCCTCAATCACCAAAGCAAAATCAACTTCTTGCCGCTCCTTCGTTTGTAAATAGCGGAGCGCAGCATTTTCTCCATGGTAATCAATTCTTGCATGAACGTGCTTTAGTAAACATCCTGCAACAAAATTTTCAAACTTAATGCCCTGATCTCCTTTCACGAGCACTGTATCAAAAAAATAGATCTTCGGCTCTTTAAGGATACTCCGGGCAATACTTCGTGAAAAAGGGGTCACTTTAAAAACGATGTAAAGTGCCTCCAAAATTTGGATGTACTTCTTGACAGTATTTGGTGAAATCGCAACATCTTCTGCAAGAGACGTGTATGAAACAGGAGACCCTACTCGATCACGCAGCAATTCGAAAAGAAGACGAATGGCATTTAAATTATGAATATTTTCAAAATCAAGCACATCAATTCGAAGTAAACTGTCTACGTATTGTTGGCGCCAACGCTTTGCGTCTGTGCTGTTTTCAGCAAGAAACGGTTCGGGGAATCCCCCCCTTTCTAAAAAATGATCAATTGAATAATCAACCCCCGCTTTCTTACATTCCACAGGAGATAAAGGAAAAAGGCGATGAAGAAAATAACGCCCTGCAAGAGAATCTCCCACTTGTTGGAAGATTTCTAAACGGGCGCTTCCCGTAACTAGGATCTTTTGATGCGGCTTTTTTGTATCGTAGACACCTTTGAGATAGCTTTTCCAGTTAGGCATCTTGTGGATTTCATCTAAAATGATAAGCTCGACTGAAGGAAGCCATGCCTCTTCAAGAATCATACGACGATCTTCTAAATGATCATATGTTAGACAAACTGACGAGTCAAATTCGTCAGCTATTTCCTTGGCAAGGGTCGTTTTCCCCGCTTGACGCGGTCCAGCCAAAAGAACCATTTTCTTTTGAAGATCTCGCCGAATAAGTGCTTTTTGTACTCTTTCCATACCTGACTATTTTGCACTGAATTGCGGAATAGTCAAGACTATTCCGCATTCAATTGCAGAATAGTCAGACTATATAAACATAAATAACTGAATTAAAAACATTTAAATTTTTTGCGGTTTTAAAAAAAAGTCTGCGCTATAGTGAGGCAAACAGGAGCATTTCATGAGCAAGATTAAAAAGGTCCACGCAAGAGAGATTCTAGACTCACGAGGGAATCCCACATTAGAAGTCGACGTCATCACTGAAGAAGGAATCCTTGGACGGGCCTCAGTCCCATCGGGTGCCTCCACAGGGGCAAACGAAGCTCTCGAAATGCGCGACAAAGACCCCAACCGCTATGATGGGAAAGGTGTTCAAAAAGCTGTCCAAAATGTGATCGGACCTTTAAATCGCCTCCTCAAAGGAATGTCTGTCTTCAACCAAACCCACATTGACCATCTCATGATCGAAGAAGATGGCACCGAAAATAAATCTTCATTCGGTGCCAACGCCATCTTAGGAGTTTCCCTTGCCACTGCCCGCGCCGCTGCCCTCTCTCATCAAGAGCCTCTTTACCGCTACATCGGAGGATCTCACACCAACCTTCTTCCCAAACCGATGATGAATATCATCAACGGAGGCGAGCACGCCGATAACTCTCTTGACTTCCAAGAATTCATGATCCGCCCCATTGGTGCACCAAACTTTGCCGAAGCCCTCCGTTGGGGAGCAGAAACGTTCCATGCACTCAAACGGCTGCTCAAAGGTGCTGGACATGCTACATCTGTTGGCGACGAAGGAGGCTTTGCCCCCAATCTTACATCCGATGAGGAAGCCATTTCTTTTATTTTAAAAGCGATTGAAGAAGCAGGCTATAAACCCGGCGTCGATATCACCCTAGCCATGGACTGTGCCGCCTCTGAATTCTATATCGATGGAAAGTACATCGAAAAGAAAAAGAAAGCTGCCAATCAAGACTACAAAAAACGGTCTGCCGAAGAGCAGGTCACTCATCTCGAAGCCCTCTGTTCCAAATACCCTATAGACTCCATCGAAGATGGGCTTGCTGAAAACGACTGGGAAGGGTGGAAAATCCTTACTCAGCGGCTCGGCTCAAAAGTGCAACTTGTTGGTGATGATCTCTTTGTTACCAACACAAAATTCCTCCAAAAAGGGATCGATCAAAAGGTAGCCAACGCCATTCTCATCAAAGTGAATCAAATCGGCACTCTCACAGAAACCCTTGAGGCCATTGACTTAGCTAAAAAACATGAATACAAAACAATTATTTCCCACCGCTCAGGGGAGACTGCTGATACTTTTATTGCAGATTTAAGCGTCGCAACACGCGCTGGCCAAATCAAAACTGGTTCGCTATCTCGCTCAGACAGAGTCGCAAAATACAACCGTCTACTCGTGATCGAAGAAGAGCTGAATTCGGAAGCCTCTTACTAAATACTATTCAGCGAAAGAGCCATCATCTTGCCATTGCATAAAAAAACTCGTCCAGCTATGGAAGAGACTAGAATTAATAACCCATGTGACGACCAAGGGATGCTCAGATGGATTTTCGATTTTTTTCAGGTATGCACGACCAATACTGCCGCATACTTGAAAAAAGTAGGGACGGTTTTGGTCGTGCAAACGTGGGAAAAAGAAAAAGCTCAGATGAGTATGCATAGGTCGTCATCTGGGTTAACATGTAAAAGGAAACATGCGACAAACAGTGGCTCTTTTCGGCGAAGCTGAAAGAGGGAGTCTAGCGACTCTTCTTTCCATCAAATCGCTGACCCAGCTTAATGAACAGCTTGGCCATCCGCCCGACCAAAGCCGCGGACTCTTTTTTGCTATTCAGTTTTTGCTCTATGAACACGACATTATCTACGTCCGAGTTAAAGAAGAAGGGTTCAGCACCAAAGATTACCTCAAGGGAATGAAGCAACTCCTGAACAAAAAGCAAGTTGCAAAACTTTCAGGTATTTGCCTCCCAGGTGTTGGAGACGCACGGATCATCGATGCTACTGCTCCCGTTTGTGAAACGCATCAATGCTTTATGGTCACAACAGAGCAAGATCTGTACGACTACTTAACCTCTCTTCAGCTTCCTGCAATTTAACAATCGTGCTATAGTCTTCTCCATCATTAAAGACGGAGGTAGCGTCATGAAAAAGTGGATCTTTTTTTCCTTACTAAGTCTCACACTTACTGCATTTGCAAATGGACCATTTGTGATCGATCACAATGACATTCCATCTTTTCAAAACAATGGGAATACCTTAAAAGGGATTGCAACTGCGCATATGGGCATCGGAACACATGAAGTTTGGAAAAGCAGTATTGCTCCAGGATGTTGCACTCCCAAACATCAACACGACGCCGAAGAAATCACAATCTTCTTCAAAGGAAAAGGGAAAGCTGTCATTGGAGAGGAAGTGATCTACTTTGAAGCTCCTTGTACACTTATCCTACCTCCCTTTATTGACCATCAAATTTTTAATACTGGAGATGAGCCCACTGATCACATTGCAATCTTGCAAATTGGTTCAAAGATCGTCAATGCTGAAGGGCAAGAAATGCGTCTCCCGTGGAGATAATTTAAAATTTTCTTGTCTAGTTTTTTAAGCTTCAGGAGGATATCCTATTAATCCGATTCTAAAACCTTGTAGACAATCGCAAGAGATGACGCTATCGCATAGGCCTTGCTGCGCTTTATCTCCTCTATAAGGTGGTCAACTACGCATCAAACTACTGGGAAGAATCAAAATCATTAGGATAAAAAACATGCATATTGATGACGCTTTACAAAAACATCTTCCTACAAAACTTGCTGAAACATTCAAATCAGCTGTTTCAGATCGCTCAGTTTTTCTTCAGGGAGTTAATTACGAATACGAAGGTAAAACTTGGAATATACGTCTTGCAGTAGACGAAGAAAAAGGGCTTTTTATCAGAACAAATTCTCTTCAAGCCCTCTTTGGAGATTACTACTTCGGACAGACAAGAAAATCCCCTGATGGAATAGCTCAAGTCAAACTTTACCAAAAGAAATTTCAATACATGGACAGATCCAAATCAGGATCAGGATCCGATGGAAGTGGCACTTGGCCAATAAAATTTAAGCATGACTTCTTTGAAGACAAAACCTATGAAATTCTGACAAAGGGGACAAAGGTTTCAGATGTAGAGACACCTAAAACAACTGCAACAATCGTCGACTACGTTAAAGACTTCTTCACATCTTGTCCCGATCTCCTACCTGAAGCTAGTCCTGAACTACCCGATGTTACAGTAGCCCCAAGCATACCTACAGAAGGAACCTCCTCTTCGAAGTCTCACCTTATTTTCAAAGCCATCATAGGACTCGCAGTAGTCTATCTCCTCTACAAGGTTGCTGGCCATGTATCAAGCATTTGGAAAGAGTCTAGTCAAACAACTTTTGAAGTCGTTTGAGTATAAATCCGTCACTTGGATGATAACAATTCTTCAAGGAATTCCGGCAATTTAGAAATAAGATAGAAAGGAACCGACAAAACTCCGTCCTTAAAACTCAGAATTGCCTCGGAAATATGGACACCAAGTGGGGCTTTTTTCATTATCATAAACTGTCGAAGCGAACGTAGCTTCCCCGTGGGCCCGGCTTTCACTTCAACAGGGATGATCTGCTCTTCGTTGGTTACTATGTAATCCACTTCTGCATCACTTCCTACTTTTTCATTTTGCCAATAAAAAAGCCCTTCTAGTTTGTGTGGATCAGAATATGCGATGAGTTCTTGACCAACAAATTGCTCCGCTATAGCTCCTCGATTGATTTGGATGAGATCCTTTGCATAAACTTTTTCAGGAGCGATCTGAAGAGCATGCTGAACCAACCCTACATCTAAAAATAAAAGCTTAAACCGGTTTTGTTTAAGTTGCGCAGAAAGTCGAATTCCACTAGCTGCTGAAGCATAAACAGGTTTAAAAAGCCCTGCCCACTCAAGGTGATTCAGTGCATCTTTTAGCTCTCTGGATCGGACATGAGGATTTATTTTCGCATACTTGAACTGTTGTGCAATGAGAGGAAAAATTCCACTAAAGAAGATTTTGAGGTAGTTTTGTTCTGCAGGAGTGGCATATTTAGAAAAATCGGCAACATAAGTTGAAAGAAGAATTTCATGAATTCGGCCTGTCTCCTCAAAAGACAACGTCTCATTAAATGTCGACGCCGCAGCTGGCATTCCTCCAATTAGAAAATACTCTCTCACTTTTTGGATCATTTTCCGATGTTCATCCATACTAAGAGAATCTGATATCGAACACTTTGGTAACTTCTCACCTCGGCCTAATAAGTACTCTTCGAATGAAAGTGGGTGTAAATATAGGAACTGGATACGTCCTACAGGAAAAGAAAACTTTCCTTCTTGAATTGCAAACTCAAGCAGAGAGCCTGCAGCAATGACGTGAAGATCCCCCATTTTCTCTTTGAAATAACGGAGTGCTAAAATCGCTTTTGGGCACGCCTGGATCTCATCTAAAAAGAGAAGCGTTTCACCTGGAACGATTCTAGCTTTTAGAATCGATTGTAAACGGGCTACAATCTCGACAGGATCTAAAGAACCAAAACAAGCGAATGCTTCAGGTTGAGCTTCAAAATTGACCGAAACAAATGAAGAAAAGGTTTCTTTGCCAAACTTTTCTACAAGATAGGTTTTCCCAACTTGCCGCGCACCACGTAAAATCAAAAGAAAGCGTACCTTTGAGCTTTTCCACTTAAGCAGTTGATTTTCAAGAGACCGCTTCATTATCTCCAGTTTTTTGGCTATTTTATACCCCTTATTTTAACCAAACAAATGAAGAAAATCAACGATCTATCTCTAAGCCACTCTTTTGTAAGAGCTAAAGAAAGTTCTTTTCCCTCCCATGAAACTCAAACCACTTATGACGCTCCAAAACCATGTTGCATCGGAAGCCACATCATTTTCAAAATTTGAGCTTAACCGAAATAAGTTGATAGACCTTCTTGGGTAGGCTGCATCGACTTATCTCCGCTCTTCCAGTTTGCAGGGCACACATCACCGTGCTTTTCATGGAAGATAAGAGCATCAATCACTCGGAGCGCTTCATCAACTGAGCGACCAATTGGCAAATCATTGATGAGTTGATGGCGAATGATCCCTTTTTTATCGATGAGATAAAGCCCGCGAAAGGCAATCCCTTCGGCTTCATTCAGAACATGAAAGTCTCTTGCAATTGACTTGTTGAGATCAGAAACGAGCGGGTATGTCACTCCTTCAATGCCCCCCTTATTTTTTGGGGTGTTGACCCATGCAAGGTGAGTGAAGTGACTATCAACAGAGCACCCAACAACTTCGGTTTCACGTGCGTGAAAATCCTGAAGTCTATCTTGGAATGCATGAAGTTCTGTTGGACAAACAAAGGTAAAATCTAATGGGTAGAAAAAAAGCAAAACATGTTTATTCGTATACATATCGAGTGAAAAGTCATCGATGAATTGCCCATTTGCAACGGCTTTAGCTTTAAATTGGGGAGCTTTTTTCCCGACTAGTAAACTGCTCATGGTAACCTCCTAAAGTTCTATTGTTTTAGTATACAAAGCTGAGGGGATTAACTAAAGAGTTCCTTTGCGTCGGAAAGCCAAGGTTCAGCGCCGATTGTCGTTGCTGGTCCGTGCCCTGGATAAACGCGGGTCTCAGGAGGGAGTTTAGCGAGTTTTTTGAGGGATTCCCACATTGCTTCAGAATCAGCCATTGGGAAAGAAAGGTTACCTATCGAACCTTTAAACAGGGTGTCGCCTGAAATCAAAACTTTTTCTTGTGGAAGGTAAAAACTCACCCCACCAGGTGTGTGTCCAGGCGTGTGAATCACTTCTATCTCTAATGTACCGACTTTGAGTTTTTGACCTTCTTCAAAGAAATGATCTGGCTCAACTCCATCGATGGCAAACATGAGCGGGAGCCCATCACTCCCCGGTTTACGCATGTTGTCTGCATCGGTGGGATGAATGTAAAGCTGAAGCTCAAGCAATTTTTTGAGCTTTGCAACATCACCAATGTGATCCCAATGAGAATGCGTTAAAAAGATCGCTTCTATCTTTAAATGATGTTTTTTTGCTGCATTCAGCAAGGCTTCTGCGCTGTCGGGAGCAGGATCGATGAAAATCCCCGTTTTGGTTTTCTCACAGCCAAGAAGGTAAGCATTTGTTTCAAAAGGGCCTGAAGGGAAGACTTCCAGAATCATGAGACGCCTTGGGGCTTAAGTTGCACCGGAGAGGACTCGAACCTCTAACCTCCTGGTCCGTAGCCAGGTACTCTATCCAATTGAGCTACCGGTGCTCAAGGTTTTCCATCATCGCTGAAAATGCCGTTTTTCAGCAAGTGGTAAAACACAGTTTATGCTATCCTTTCAACCTGAGTTATGGATTTATTTTGCTTATTAACAGGAGAGAGTTCTCTTAAATTCTCTGCAATTTTGACGAAGAGAAGGTCCAAATGGTCCTTTTCGAGAAAAAAGGCTAAGAAGAAAGAGAAAACCCCCTGAGAATAAGTGCAATAAACCCAGAACTCAGGTTTTTAGTTATGACAATCGATTGGCATGAGCAATGGGCGTTGCACGCCCCAGATTTTCACGAAGGTTTCGTCCATGTGAAACCCTTTGGTTTTCGTCTCAAACCAGGCCCTGGATTTGGGGACTTGTCTCATTCCACAACACGACTGATACTGGAAATGCTCCCCCGAAAAATTTCTGTGCCTGTAGTTGATATCGGTTGTGGCAGTGGTGTCTTATCCCTTGCAGCCCACTTTGCCGGCGCTCCTGAAGTCTATGGCATCGACATCGATGAAGAAGCAATTCAGCATGCAAAAGAAAATGCAAAGCTCAACAATGTTTCCCTCTTTTTTGGCAAAACCCTGCCAAAGATCCCAAAGACATGCTTGGTCCTCATGAATATGATCTCTTCCGAACAACGCATCGCGTGGGAAACGCAAAAAGAGCTCCATCCTCATGTCGAAGAAATGATTGTGTCTGGAATTCCAGTTGATGAACAGGATCGGTTTTTAGCAGCGAGCCCCTACGGAACACTTATTTCAATGAAAGAACTAGAGGGTTGGATTGCATGCAGATACACTCAAACAACTTTAAAAACAGGAGCAGCATGAGGCTGCTCCTTAGATGAGTTACATCATCCCCATGCCTGGCATACCGCCCATGCCACCCATTCCGGGCATGCCGCCCATACCACCCATGCCGCCAGAAGCTGCATCGGATTTTGGTTGAGGCTTGTCGGTAATCATACATGCGACTGTAATGAGTAGGCTTGCGATCGAAGAGGCGTGTTTAAGTGCGCTCTTTGTCACGAGGACAGGATCGATTACCCCTGCTTTGAGTAAGTCTTCAAATGTGTCGGTCAAACCGTTGTAGCCAAATGCGCCTTTCCCTTCGAGAATCTTCTCAGCAATCATATTGCCTTCTTTCCCACAGTTCGTTGCAATGGCAATAGCAGGTGCATAAGCAGCCTTACGGATGATTTCGACACCAGTCTTTTCATCTCCTTTTAGATCGAGATGATCGAGTGCGCTAATCGCTCGGAGAAGGGCTACACCGCCTCCAGGAACGATTCCATCGATAACAGCAGCTCGCGTCGCATGCAAGGCATCTTCGACACGGGCTTTTTTCTCTTTCATTTCGGCTTCAGTTGCTGCACCAACGTGAATCACAGCAACACCACCAGCAAGTTTTGCTAAGCGATCTTCTAAGTTGCCCCGGTCGTATTCTGAGGTGGTGTTTTCAAGTTCGTAACGAATTTCTGCAACACGTTTTTGAACCACTTCCTCAGCACCTTGTCCATCGATTAGAGTGGTTTCTTCTTTACCCACTTTTACAGTTTTGACAAATCCGAGAACTTCTGCACCGACTTCTTGGATATCGAGACCCACTTCATCCGAAACAACTGTAGCACCTGTAAGGGCTGCAATATCTTGGAGGATAGCTTTGCGCCTGTCTCCAAATGCTGGCGCTTTCACAGCGCAAACAGGAAGACCTGCTTTCAGCTTGTTTACAACAAGCGTTGCTAAGGCTTCGCCTTCGACATCTTCAGCAATGATAAGAAGTGGACGTTGTCCCCCTTCCATCACTTTTTCAAGAATTGGAACGATGTCTTTGGCATTTGAAATCTTTCTGTCTGTCAAAAGAACATAAGCATTTGAAAGCTCTGTTGTCATCTTTTCTGGATTCGTTACGAAGTATGGTGATAGATACCCTTTTTCAAACTGCATTCCTTCGACAACATCGAGAACTGTTTCAATTCCCTTTGCTTCGGCAATTGTGATCGTTCCATCTTTACCCACTTTTTCCATCGCTTCAGCAATGATTGTTCCAACATCTGGATCATTGTTGGCTGAGATGGTTGCCACTTGATTGATTTCTTCTGGTTTACTCACTGGTGTTGCAAGTTTATCAAGTGCTTCGATGATGCTTTGAACTGCTTTATCGATGCCCCGCTTAATACTCATCGGATTGCCACCAGCAATCACGTTTTTGACACCTTCTTTGAAAATGGCTTCAGCCAAAACAATTGCTGTTGTCGTTCCATCACCGGCAACATCAGATGTTTTAGAAGATGCCTCTTTCACGAGTTGTGCACCGATATTTTCAAACTTGTCTTTCAGCGCGATCTCTTTTGCGACAGTCACACCATCTTTTGTTGAAAGAGGAATTCCCATTCCTTTATTAATGACAACATTGCGGCCTTTCGGACCTAATGTGACGATGACAGCTTTTGCAAGTGTCTTCACCCCTTTTAGGATCGACTTGAGTGCTGTTTCATTAAATTGTAACATTTTTGCCATTGCACATTCCTCTCTATTACTCTATCACAGCCAAGACATCTTCTTCAGACATGAGAAGGTAGTCGTCTTCTTCTTCCGTTTTCACTTCAGTTCCTGCAAACGCACCAAAAAGGACGCGATCGCCTACTTTTAATTCGAGTGGAGTCACTGATCCATCATCTTTGATAGCTCCTGGTCCAACAGCTACAACTTCACCTTGCCTAGGTTTTTCTTGAGCAGAATCGGGAAGGAGAATCCCACCTTTCGTGAGGGTCGCTTCAGCTCGCTTGACGAGAATTCGCTTTCCAAGAGGCTTTATCTTCTTGACTGACATAATTTTAGGTCTCCTAAGATCATTTGAAAAAACAAAATCATACTGGTAAAACCCCCTTTTTGTCAAGGGAGCCAAGAGGTTTTTAGCAATCTTTAGTCAATATTGGCTAAGAACCTGAGTTCTGGGCTAATAATCTGAAATGAGGTACTTAGCGCGCACCTTTTCGAACGCATTGCGCTCCTCTTTCTGGTAGGAAATCATCTTCCAAGCTGCATACTGTTCTTCATTCATAATACGCAAGATCTCACTGTTCCCATTTGCTTTACAAAACAGATCCTTCTTGATGTTATTGATTCCCTCAAGTGACGCCTTGACCCGATCAGGGTATAAACTTTTGAGCATTCCAAGTAAAAGATACTGAACACTTGAAGGACGGTATCTCAACTTGTCAGTCACCCGAATCAGAACGCCATGGCACTCTTGTCCCTTAAGCGATCCATAGAACGGGCGATAGTGAAAAGGGAGGAACTTTACGCCAGGAAGTCTCTGCTGATTTAGTTTTGTTGCAAATTCTTCTGCATTGAGCCAAGGTGCACCTATTACCTTAAAAGGAAGAGTATAGCCGACCCCATGATTGACGATATCGAGTTCGCCAAGGATACCTGTTGAGGCATAGAAGAGTGGGGTGTCTGCCTCTGGAATATGAGGGCTCGTTGGAATCCATTCTAGCCCAGTATCGCTAAAACTCATGCGTMGCTTCCAACCTCTCATCGGGATAACCTTCAGTTTGCACCCTATCTTGTATTCCCCGTTGAAAAAACGGGCCAGCTCTCCAATAGTCATACCATGGCAGTAAGGCACATTAATATAACCAATATAAGAACGCCAATTTTGTTCGAGCATCGAGCCATCGACAATCATCCCATTTATTGGATTCGGTCTATCTAAAACAAGTACTGGAATTTTCTGTTTGGCAGCCTCCTCCATCACATAATAGAGCGTTGTCGCGTAAGTATAAGAGCGCACTCCAATGTCTTGAATGTCATAGATGAGGACATCGATTTTCTTTAACATTTCACTTGTTGGGCGACGTGTTGATCCGTGCAAACTGTAAATGGGAATTTGGTCATGCGTGCTTCCATCTGCTACCTTTTCAAACGCATATCCATTTCCATTGAGTCCGTGTTCAGGGGAAAATAAAGCCACAAGTTTAAGATGATCTTTCAATAATTTCGCAGTAGGAATGAGATCTCGATTCACACCTGTATGGTTTGTGACCAAACCTATCCTTTTCCCTTGAAGAGACTTATGATGTCCTTCAGCAAAAAAGACATCGATCCCCAAATCAACATCTGCTCGCAAAGACATTGAAAATAAGCAAAATAAGAAAAGAAAAAACCGAGTCATATTTTTTTGCAGTATTTTTGAAAAGATCATACGACAAAAAGAATTTTTCAGGTAATAAAACGGTTAGAGAGGTGTGTATGCAAGAAGCAAGCGAATCCAAACATTTGAAAGCAGCACGTGAGATGCTGTCAGCTGCCTATCACACCCCTTTAACTTTGAAAGAAAGACAAGAAAAAGCCATTGAGCTCGCCTCCCATATCCTGCTGGAATCTAACCAGATCATCACCAAGGATGATCAGAAAAAACACGAAGAGCTCTCTCGTATGATGCGCGACCCAGTAGGGAAAGTTTTCACAACCGCGATGACCGATCAGTGCTTTCGCTCTCATGATTACAAGCGTATCGCCAATCAAATGATCTACTTGCTCAACTTGTACGGCATCCCCAAATTTTTAAGCTCATTTAAACGACTCCAACTCTACTTGTTTAAACTACTTGGAGATAAATTTGCCAACATTCTCGTTCCCATGGCTATGCGCCAACTTCGAAAAGAAACATCCAAAGTGATCATTCCAGGTGAGAAAGGACCTTTAGCAAAGCACATCAAAAAACGGAAAGCTCAGGGCATTCGTCTCAATTTAAACCATTTAGGTGAAGCAATCTTAGGCGAAGAAGAAGCTAAAAAAAGACTCGAAGTTTATCTACGTGACTTAAAAAATCCCTACATTGATTATGTCTCGATCAAAATTTCCACGATCTACTCGCAATTGAACCTCCTCTCCTATGAAAACACCTTAGACAATCTCGCGGCTCGTCTACGAGAACTCTACCGAGCAGCAATAGAGAACAAAACGCAACTGAAAGATGGATGCACCTCGCACAAGTTTGTCAACTTAGACATGGAAGAGTACCGCGACCTTCATTTGACAAAAGACCTCTTCATTAAAGTCTTAAGCGAACCCGAGTTTCATTCTCTTTCGGCAGGAATAGTCTTACAGGCTTATCTTCCCGATTCACATGACATCCAAAAAGAGCTGACTCATTGGGCCATGGACCGTGTAAGAAACGGGGGAGCCCCGATAAAAATTCGGATTGTAAAAGGGGCCAACATGGCCATGGAACAAGTCGAAGCCTCTCTCCGAGATTGGGAGCAAGCTCCTTATGAACACAAAATCCAAACTGACGCTAACTACAAATCAATGATCCTTTACGCCTGCGAGCCTGAGCATTCCAAAGCGGTTCATATCGGTGTTGCAAGTCACAACCTTTTCGACATTGCTTTTGCAATGCTCCTACGTTTAGAAAACCGCGTTGAGCAAGAAGTCACATTTGAAATGTTAGAAGGAATGGCTGACCACACCCGTCAAGTCGTTCAAGCCTTGACGAATGATATCCTCCTTTACTGCGCAGTGGCCACAAAAGAAGATTTTCAAAGCGCTATTGCCTACCTCATTCGGCGCCTCGATGAAAACACGGGTATCGAAAACTATCTAGCTCACAGCTTTGGGCTCACGCCTGAATCAAAAGAGTGGAGCATTCAATGCTCTCTTTTCCGCGATGCCTGCCAAATGATCCCAACCATTTATCAAACCCCTCGTCGCACTCAAAACCGTTTTGATCCCCCCTCTCATCTCGACATCAAAGCCCTCTTCGAAAACGAATCCGATACCGATTTTTCCCTCGCTGAAAACCGCAAGTGGGGAAAAGCCATCTTAGACACGTGGAAAAATAAACAAATCGACCCTATTCCACTTGTCATTGAAGGAAAAGAGATCTCCCACTCTGACCCAGAAGGGAAAGGTTACGACCCCTCAACTCCGAGCCGCCCCTTATATACCTATAGTATGGCCTCTTGGGAAGAAGTCGATCAAGCCCTTAGATGCGCCAAAAATTACGAAAAGACTTGGGGCAAAACCTCGGTTGAAGAGCGCTGCAAACTCCTATCCAAAGTCGCCCAAAGACTCCGTGAAACACGAGCTGACCTCATCGGTGCTATGGTTGCCGACGGAGGCAAACTCATTATGGAAGCCGACGTCGAGCACTCTGAAACTATCGAC
Source organism: Simkania negevensis Z (assembly GCF_000237205.1). Lineage (GTDB taxonomy): Bacteria > Chlamydiota > Chlamydiia > Chlamydiales > Simkaniaceae > Simkania > Simkania negevensis. Next base: position 2,347,965 of record NC_015713.1, read on the forward strand.
TTTGCCGAATACTACCTCCGATCCATGCAACATTTAAATGGACTCAGCGACATTCAGTGGTCTCCCAAAGGAACCATCCTTGTGACACCCCCTTGGAACTTCCCCACTTCAATTCCTGGAGGAGGGATCTGCACAGCTTTAGTCACAGGGAACTGCGTCCTCTTCAAACCCGCCCCCGAAGCGGTCCTTGCTGGATGGGAACTCGTCAAAGCCTTTTGGGATGCAGGTATTCCTAAAGAAGCACTCCAATTTATCAACTGCGCAGACGATCCTGTTGGAAGCCAGCTGATTAAAGACACACGCGTCAATTCTGTCATCTTAACAGGAGCAACCAGCACGGCTCATCTTTTTGCAAAAATGCGCCCAGGAATCGACCTTTCAGCTGAAACTGGAGGAAAAAACGCCCTGATCATTTCTTCTCTATCTGATCGAGACCTGGCAATTAAAGACCTCGTCCAATCGGCATTTGGGCACAATGGACAAAAATGTAGCGCAGCTTCCCTCGCCATTTTAGAAAAAGAAGTCTACGACGATCCTCATTTTCGTAAACAGTTGCGCGACGCTGCAGCTAGCTTAAAAGTTGGATCAGCTTGGGATCTTTCGAGTAAAATCACTCCCCTCATCCGTGAACCCGGCGATGACTTGAAAAAAGGACTTACCACATTAGAAGAAGGAGAGTTTTGGTTGCTTGAGCCTAAACAAGACAGCTCAAACCCGAACCTTTGGTCGCCTGGAATTAAATTTGGCGTCCACAAAGGAAGCTACACCCAACAAACCGAATTTTTCGGACCTGTTTTAGGAGTGATGCGCGCAGAAAATATCGACCATGCAATTCACCTTGCGAACTCTACTCCCTATGGATTGACATCGGGCATTCACAGCCTCGACAAACGAGAAATCAAAAAGTGGCAAAATCTCATCATAGCCGGGAATTGCTACATTAATCGCACCATTACAGGGGCGATTGTTAGACGTCAACCTTTTGGAGGATGCAAAAATAGTAGCTACGGGCATGGAAGCAAAGCAGGTGGTCCCAACTATTTGACCCAATTCATGCATGCCACGCAAAAAGGGATTCCCAAAGAAAAGTTTCCTGTCGGAGAGTGGGTCAATAACCTCACTCGCTTTCTTGAAAAATTCGATTTATCTGCAGAAGAACTGGGGATGTGGTATGCCAGTGTTTCGAGTTATGCATTTTTCTGGCAGCAGTTTAAGCGAGATAAAGACAGTTCTAAAATTGTGGGACAAGACAACTTCTTCCGCTATCTGCCTCAGAAAAAGTTGATTTTCCGCATCGGTCCAAATACCAAACCCATGGATTACTTACGCGTTTTTGCAGCAGCACTCACATGTGAAACACGCTTAGAAGTCAGTTGGGAAAAAAGTCGGGATGCCAAAGTTCGTCAAGCTAATTGGGAAGCCCTTCTTCCGATCTTCAATATCGTTGAAGAAGACCAGGCCACCTTTATCAAACGGATGTGCAGCTGTCATTTCAAGCGCATTCGAATGCTTGAAGAACCTTCTGCGGAAATGAAACAAGCAGCTGCAGCCTCCGCAACTTACATCGATCACACACCAGTTTTAGCCAATGGAAGAATTGAACTTCTCCATTATCTTCGTGAAATGTCGCTCAGCGTTGATTATCACCGTTATGGAAATCTCGGCCTCCGTGAAGGTGAGCTACGGAAACCCATCTTATAACTCTCTTTTCAAAAAATTTTCACTATCTTAATAAAAAATCTTTTTTTTAATTTCTGAAAAACATACGATGGTAGCCATCAAATTTTTCCCGGAGTTCTAAGATATGAGTAGTTATCTTACCAATTTAACATCAGTGCAAACACCACTAACAGTGGTGAGTTCTGTCTTTTCAGGAGTTGCCACAGCTTACGCAAAAAATTATCCTATCAAAAACGCTGCTATCATCAGCGGTATTACAGGATTTACAGCTTCAGTCACAACTTCTGCTCTAGATCCAGAAACAAGAACGATCTACAAAATACTTTTAGCGGCAGCAACAGTTGTCGGAACGCTTATGGCGTTGCAAAGTGCTAGTCAATACCTAGAAACCAAATTTGGTTTCGTGATCGAGCCAAAACTTGTGAGTTACCTCACAGTCACAAACGTTGTTGGAGTCGCAATCAGCTTCGTAATCAACCGAGCCAAGCCTCTCTTAGACGTCGAAGCATTTGACAAGCATTCTGATGAAGAGGTGAAAGCCCTTCATACACGTATGCTCGAAGAAGGAAATAAAGAATTCGCTGAAAGTAGCAAACTCCTTCAGCTCCGTATGGTCCAACGTTTCGCAGCTCTTGGTCTAGATGTTGCCAAGTTTGAAGCAAAGCTTACTGCTGAAGTGATTAAAGGTCTTAGCAAAGCTGAAGTAGAATATCTCTTCAAGTTCCGCATCGAAGCTGATGAAGGGAAACCAGCAAAAACATGGACCTCTTGGGTCGATTCTGATGAGACTAAAAATGCTCTCATCTTGCGTTTCCTTGCTTGCAGACTCATCAACTCAACTGTTACTAAAGAAGATTTGGAAGCAGCTCTAAAAGTGAGTGATCTGCCAAAAGAAGAGTTTGAACTCCCCACAACTGTTGAGGCTATTAAAGCACTTAACACAACTGATTCAGCCTTCTACCGTGAAGTCTACAAAATCTTGTCAGATAAGTGGGCTGAGCTTTCTATTGGTGCACAGTGGGAACTTGTTCAAGCAAAACCTGCTGATCTGCCTCCAACATTTGATGCTTTACGCATCAAGGATGCACCAAAAGCTGCTATCGAGTGGTATATTGGTGATGAAAGCCCAGTGAAATGGCGCGAAGTCCCACGCCCCATGCAAGAAGCTTTGAAAGCAAGATGCGCTGACGAAAAAATCGAGCTCAATGCAGCCTTGAATCCTGAAAAAGCTGCTGAAGTTGAAAAACTTGAGAAAGAAGAAGTCAAAGCTTACTTCACTCTCTTTGCAAGTCCCAAATTTGTTAAGAGCCTCTCTGATGAAGTCGCTGCAGCATTCATGCTACGCTTCTTCGACATGGAACTCGATGCAAAAACCATCCCACTCGAGGTGTTTACACCAGAGCGTGTTGCAAGCATCCACCTACCTGCTTCAGGACCTGAAGCACAATTGGATCAACTTCCAGCAGGAAAGCTTCCATGGGTTCACCGCATTTATCAAGCACTCCCCGAGAACTGGTATATTCTTTACGAAAAAGACAGACATACTGTTCTTTCAAAACGTTTTGGAGATGCAAAACTCGAAGAGCTCTTCATGCCAAGAAGAAAACAATCAGATCCTCTTCCAGACTCACTTGACACTAAACGTCATCATGCAGCATTTACAAGAGTTCCAAATGGTGATACAGCCTGGAGAAACTTTACGAATAGCCAACAAAAGACGTTTAACGAAAGATTTGAAGCTGCCAAGCTTTCACCTCTCGGCGTTACTTCTTATTGGTACTAAAAACTTTTTCCTTAAAAGAGAGGGCCTAGGCCCTCTCTTTTTTAGCCTTTTCATTTAACACTTTTATCTCTATAATTGCTCCAAAAAAAATCTAAGGAGTAATTATGTCTTCTATTTCAAACTACAGTAAAAATATTTTTTCAAAAGAGTCTGCCCTTAATTTTGCAGGTACAGTTGGAACCGGCTTGCTCTCAGCACGCTTCTTACCGATTTCCATTAAAGAAGCAGGTGTTGTCTCTGCTGCCGCAGGCACCCTATCAACAATGGGACAAGCACTCCTTGGAAAAGATGCTAGCACATTCAAGAAAGGTTTAGTAACAATTGGAGCTTTTGCCCTCACTTACTTTGGAACTGCAGCTCTTGCACCAACACTTGCAACTCGCTTTGCCCTTACACTAACACCTCAATTTATCGGAAAAATCCTTGCTTTCAACGCTCTAGGACAAGTTGTTTCGTTTGGACTTGCAAAAATCCTTTTTGTCACCTCATGGAACATGTCTGATGCTCAAATCAAAACTCTTCATGAAACCTACACAAAGGATACAGAGCTCTTCACAAAACTTCCTGCAGTTGAGCAGCAGCTCATTATCCAGCGCTTTAAAAAGCAAGAACTCGATGTCGCTGCCTTGACTTGTGAAAAGCCATCAGCAGAAGATATCGCAGCTTTAACTGAAAGTGAAGTTCGCACTTTGCACCAACACGAAGTTGCTTTAGAAGATGACGCTCTACTTTTACGTTATTTTGAACTGAACTTAAAACCTTTCGAAGCCATTGAAAAGCGCATTCCCAGGCTCGATCTTAAACAACCTGAAACTGTTGAAGAAGTCGAAGCTTTAAGCGAAGAAAAACTTGCTTGGTATAAGCTTTACTTTGCAGATAATGATGACGCCCGTAAAAAACTACCTCATGATGTTCAATGGGCGCTATATGCGAAGGATAAAGTAGTTTCTACTTATTCATTCAATGCAGACTCACTAAAAACAGCACCAGATGCTCAGATTCATGATTTAGAAAACCCTATGAAATGTCTCAGTTGGTGGGTTGATACATATCCATCTACACAAAAAGCTCTTGTTGAGCGTGCAAAGGCTCTCGGAATTGAAATCCCTCATCCTGTCCATCCGACAAAACCTGAAGAGGTCAGCTCGTTAGATCCAAAAGTTGTTGAAGCTTACAATAAAAAATTCCCGAGTGGGCTCGATAAAGAAGTCGTCAAAGCTTTTAATCAACGCTTCTATGAGTTGAAACTCCCCCTTCCTAATGGTCAAACGATTGCCCAACTCTACAAAAATAAGGATGCAACATGGCCACAAATCACTCTTGAGCTCCCTAAAACTCCTGATGAAGTTGCAAAACTTGATGTGAATCAAATCCCTTGGATGTATGCATTTATACGTGAAAACGGAGGGTTTAACTCTCTCTCATTTGAAATGCAATCGGCTCTCAATGATCCTTTCAGTACTCATCTCTCTCGGCGCTTTTGGTTTAATTTTGACAAGTTGACATTTGAAAACGTCAGCAGTGCATCAGAAAGAACGATCAGCATCTTACACGATCAACTGCATATTAAAAGCGATAAGTGGAAAGGGCTTTCTCCTGCGGTGATCGGTGCACTTGATGCTCGCTTTGCTAAGCAATTTCCAGCTGATAAACTATCAGAAGAGCAAGCAAGAAAATACCATATGCTTTTTGCCTCAAAGCCAGAATGTTGGGGAGCTTTACCAAAGGCACGTCAACAAGCATTGCGCCAGCAGTTCAACAAATACCCAGAGCTCAAAGAGCTTCGCGTGAACTGGCGCTAAAATTTCTTTTACAAAGAGAGGGTTATTACCCTCTCTTTTTTCTTTTCATTTAATACTACCATATCCATAATTACCCACAAATTAACATCGAGGAGTAATTATGCCTTCTATTTCAAACTACAGTAAAAATATTTTTTCAAAAGAGTCTGCCCTTAATTTTGCAGGTACAGTTGGAACCGGCTTGCTCTCAGCACGCTTCTTACCGATTTCCATTAAAGAAGCAGGTGTTGTCTCTGCTGCCGCAGGCACCCTATCAACAATGGGACAAGCACTCCTTGGAAAAGATGCTAGCACATTCAAGAAAGGTTTAGTAACAATTGGAGCTTTTGCCCTCACTTACTTTGGAACTGCAGCTCTTGCACCAACACTTGCAACTCGCTTTGCCCTTACACTAACACCTCAATTTATCGGAAAAATCCTTGCTTTCAACGCTCTAGGACAAGTTGTTTCGTTTGGACTTGCAAAAATCCTTTTTGTCACCTCATGGAACATGTCTGATGCTCAAATCAAAACTCTTCATGAAACCTACACAAAGGATACAGAGCTCTTCACAAAACTTCCTGCAGTTGAGCAGCAGCTCATTATCCAGCGCTTTAAAAAGCAAGAACTCGATGTCGCTGCCTTGACTTGTGAAAAGCCATCAGCAGAAGATATCGCAGCTTTAACTGAAAGTGAAGTTCGCACTTTGCACCAACACGAAGTTGCTTTAGAAGATGACGCTCTACTTTTACGTTATTTTGAACTGAACTTAAAACCTTTCGAAGCCATTGAAAAGCGCATTCCCAGGCTCGATCTTAAACAACCTGAAACTGTTGAAGAAGTCGAAGCTTTAAGCGAAGAAAAACTTGCTTGGTATAAGCTTTACTTTGCAGATAATGATGACGCCCGTAAAAAACTACCTCATGATGTTCAATGGGCGCTATATGCGAAGGATAAAGTAGTTTCTACTTATTCATTCAATGCAGACTCACTAAAAACAGCACCAGATGCTCAGATTCATGATTTAGAAAACCCTATGAAATGTCTCAGTTGGTGGGTTGGGCTCTATACAAACTCACAGAAAGTTCTCGTTGAGCGTGCAAAGGCTCTCGGAATTGAAATCCCTCATCCTGTCCATCCGACAAAACCTGAAGAGGTCAGCTCGTTAGATCCAAAAGTTGTTGAAGCTTACAATAAAAAATTCCCGAGTGGGCTCGATAAAGAAGTCGTCAAAGCTTTTAATCAACGCTTCTATGAGTTGAAACTCCCCCTTCCTAATGGTCAAACGATCGACCAACTCTGCAAAAATAAGAATGCAACATGGCCACAAATCACTCTTGAGCTCCCTAAAACTCCTGATGAAGTTGCAAAACTTGATGTGAATCAAATCCCTTGGATGTATGCATTTATACGTGAAAACGGAGGGTTTAATTCTCTCTCATTTGAAATGCAATCGGCTCTCAATGATCCTTTCTGCACTCGTCTCTCTTGGCGCTTTTGGTTTGATTTTGACAAGTTGACACCTGAAAACGTCAGCAGTGCATCACAAAAAACCATCGAAATCATGCACAGTCAACTAAATGATAAAAGCGATAAGTGGAAAGGGCTTTCTCCTGCGGTGATCGGTGCACTTGATGCTCGCTTTGCTAAGCAATTTCCAGCTGATAAACTATCAGAAGAGCAAGCAAGAAAATACCATATGCTTTTTGCCTCAAAGCCAGATTGTTGGGGWGCTTTACCAAAGGCACGTCAACAAGCRTTGCGCCAGCAGTTCRAYWAATACCCAGAGCTCAAAGAGCTTCGCGTGAACTGGCACTAAAATTTCTTTTACAAAGAGAGGGCTWTTGGCCCTCTCATTCTACTTTTATTTTAACGACGACTTGTTTATAATTTCTCTAAATTAAAATGACCAAGGATTAGTTATGGAATCAATTCGTCAAAATCTTTTTTCAAAAGAATCTGCTCTTCATTTTGCGAGTACTTTCGCAATGGGATTCATCCCATCCCGTTTTACTCCGATTACCATGAAAGAATGCGCTCTTATCGGCACCGTGTCAGGAGGATTGGCATCTTTAAGCAAGGCTTTCGCTGGAAAAGATGCGACCACATTTCGTAAAACGCTTTTTTCTGCCGGCGCATTTGCACTGACTTACTTTTCTTTTACGCAACTGACACCGTTTATCAACAAACATTTGATGGTTCAACTCTCCCCGTCTGTTATCCTACAGATTGTAGCCTTCAATGCACTTGGACATGCTATTGCATTTGTGATCACAAACGTCTTCTTAACAACTCCATGGAACATATCAGGCGAGCAAATCAAATCCCTCCATGAAAAATATGTAAAAGATCCAGAGCTCTTTGAAAAGCAACCAAAAGTTGAGCGTCTCTTGCTCTGGCACCGCTTCGACATGCTTGATTTAGACACCTCAAAGCTCGATAATAAAGTCGAAGGTCTTACAAAAGAAGAAGTAGAAGCATTGACAGATGATCAAGTTCGCACTTTGCACCAACATCAAGCTTACTTAGAAGATGATGTCAATCTAGATCTTCTTCGTAGATATTATGCTCTTAACCTTCCTCCATTCGAAGGTCAAGAAACGGATATCGTCAAACTATCTCTCCCAGTTCCTAAAACTGCTCAAGACTTAGATAGCATCAAAGATCAGCAGTTCAAGTGGTATGCGATTTACTTTGATCAAGTTCCCAGCAAGTTCAATGACGTTCCAGAAGCTGTTCAATGGAAACTTTATACAAAAGGTGGGATGAATGATTATGTGATCGACGAAGATCACCTGCAAACTGCGTCTAAAACGGAACTCGAAGAGTGGGCACAATATGCAGTTGAGCATCCAGAATGGTGGGTGACAAATGATTCTGATGTACAAGAAAGCTTTATGAAGAGAGCATCAGGCGAAGGCATTACAGAGTTACCCCTTCTTCCTCCTACGTCAACTGATGAAGTCTTAAAACTCGAGGAAAAGTGGATACGCGCTTATAATAAATCTCTTCCCCAAAATTTAGATGAAGCTACTCAAAAGGCGTTAAACTTGCGCTTTTTTGAGCTAAAACTCCCATTCCCCAACGGCGACACCCCTGCTAGTTTATCTGAAGCTAAAGAGTCCTTCCCTGAAATTGACATTTCCCTTCCTGCAACTGCTGAAGCTGTTGAGAAGCTCTGTGACAATGAGCTCCAATGGATTTATGCTGTGATACAGAATAGCGAAAAGGGTTTTCATGGGTTATCTTTTGAAGTTCAGTCAGCTCTCAATGCCCGTTTTGATGCGTCAGAAGATTTTTGGGCATACTACTTTTCTATCAATAAACTAACTGAGGACAACATCGGAGCAGCTTCTGAGACAACCATTAAATTCTTGTCAGAGGATGTCTTAAAGCAACTTGACGATTGGGTAACTCTAGCCCCAGCTGTTCGAACAGCTTTTGAGAAGCGTCTAGGAAAAAAACCTTTCACAGTTGAAGTTTTTAAATCTGTTAAAACTGAGAAACTTGACGAAGAGCAAGCCACAAACTTTCATACCTATTTCAGTGGTGAAGGAAATGACATGTGGAAACAACTTGGTCAGAAGCAAGCAGATTTCAATGCTGCTTTCAGAAAATTCTCATTAGCTGAGATAAAAGCTTAAATTTTAATCAGAGAGAGGGCTTATGCCCTCTCATTCTACTTTTATTTTAACGACGACTTGTTTATAATTTCTCCCAATAAAAATGACCAGGGATTAGTTATGGAATCAATTCGTCAAAATCTTTTTACTAAAGCGTCTGCTCTACATTTTGCGAGCACAGTAGGCATAGGACTCATTCCTTCATGCTTCACGCCCATTACTATGAAAGAATGTGCCCTTATAGGTTCGGTTACTGGAAGTTTAACCGCTCTTGGTCATGCTTTTGTTGGAAAAGATGCGACCACATTCAAAAAAATCCTCATTACAGTTGGTTCTTTTGGGATCACCTTCTTTTCCCTTACGAAGTTCACGCCTCTTCTCAATGCACGTTTCGCCGTTCAACTCTATCCAGGCGCAATCCTCCAAGTCCTCGTATTTAATGCTCTTGGTCAAGTTGCCTCTTTTGCAATCACAAAGTATTATCTAACTACCCCATGGAACATGTCAGATGAGCAAATCACAGCTTTGCACGCTAAATATGAGAAGAAGCCCGAACTATTTGAAAAGCATTCTTCTGTTGAGCAACTCTTGCTTTTGCACCGCTTTAATGAATTAGGCTTAAAAAACTCATTTAAAGATAAAGATCCTTCGAAAGAAGAAATCCAGGCATTAACAGATGAGCAAATCCGCATTTTACATCAACATGAGGCCTACCTAACTGAAGACGAAGTTAACGAGGCTCTTCTTCTCCGCTACTTTGCTCTAAATCTCCCCCCTTTTGATGACATTGAAGATGAAATTTCAGAAATCACACTCAAAATACCAAACACTACTCAAGACTTAGAGGGGATTAAAGACCAGCAGTTCAAGTGGTATGAGATTTACTTTGAAAAAAATGCTGGAGCTTTAAAAGCACTCTCCTATCCGCTCCAATGGGCCCTTTATGAAAAGGGAGGTGCTCAAACATATTACTTTGATGCCGAGTATTTAAAGACTGCTCCTGAAGCGCAAATTCGTGATTTGATGAGCAAGGCCCCCCTTACTTGGTGGGTGACAATCGATCCAGTAGAACAAGCCGCTTTGATTGACCGTGCGGTAGGATTTAAAATCGAAGTTCCTTATCCTGCTCATCCCAAAACTGCCGAAGAAGTTAGAAGCCTAAAAATAGAAGTGTTGAAAGCTTATCATAAAAAACTTCATAAGGATCTTGGAAGTGAGGTGATTCAAGCCTTTAACCTTCGCTTTTATGAATGCAACCTCCCCTTCCCAAATGGGATTGATACCATTGACAAACTGAAAAAAGAAGGTCTACCTTTTCCTTTAATTGCAATTGAACTTCCAAAAAGTATTGAAGAGGTAGGACATCTTCATAACCATCAACTCCCATGGATTTATGCTAGATGTGCCAATCACTTTTCAACTCTCTCTTTTGAAATCCAGTCAGCGCTAAATGAAAGATTTTGGAATACACAAGCGAGCTGGCACTACTTGTTTTCCCTCGGTAAACTGACTGCTGACAATATCGGAAAAGCAGGAGAGCTCACAATCAAGATTTTGAGTGATGATCTCTCAAATCAACTCGATGAGTGGATTGCATTGGACCCATCTATTCGCGGAGCTTTTATAGCCAAACTCAAATCGGACCCATTTACAGCCGAAACTTTTAAAGCCGTTGAAACAACAACGCTTTCAAAAGATGCAGCAACGCGCTATCACACCTTTTTCAATGGCAGAGGAAACTCTCTTTGGAAAAATCTTGGAGATAAGCAGGCAACTTTCAATGAGGCCTTCGAAAACCATTCTCTCCCTGCAATTGCCCCCTAATGCAATGAGGCGCGAACGCGCCTCACTTGATTTCCATCGGCGAGATCGGTATTCTATCTCCTTATGATAGATCTCAATGCAAAACAGCAACTTGCCGCCGAGCATATTGAAGGGCCCATGCTTGTCTTAGCTGGCGCTGGCTCAGGTAAAACCCGTGTTGTCACTTGCCGCATTGCTCACCTCCTAAAAATTGGAGTTCCTTCTTCTGAGATTTTGGCGCTCACTTTTACCAATAAAGCTGCCGAGGAAATGCGCAATCGGATCAAAGAGATTGCAAACCACTATGTGCTGACCTCTACATTTCACTCACTTGGAGCCCGCATTTTACGGGAATCCATTTCAGTCTTAGGATACCGGAGTGATTTCACCATTTACGATGAAAATGACAGTTTACAACTGCTTAAAAACTGCTTGGGGTCCCTCGGTTATAAAGACGACAAGGGATTGCTCAAGTCGCTCCGCATTGCGATTTCAAATGCCAAAAACGATTTACTCAGGCCTCAAGATCTCGACCGAGATTTCCATTCACGTCACGATCAGTTACTTAAAGAGTTGTACGTGATGTATCAAGATAAACTTAAAGAATACAACGCACTCGACTTTGATGATCTGCTTTTTTTAACTGTGCGTTTGTTTAGGGAATCACCCGAAACGTTAAAACGGTATCAAAAAAGGTGGTCGTTCATTCTAATTGATGAATATCAAGACACAAATGCTGCTCAATATGAAATGACGAAACTTCTTTCCGAGGTGCACAATAACATCTTTGTGGTCGGAGATCCCGATCAATCGATTTACTCATGGCGTGGCGCCAATATCCACAACATTCTCGAATTTGAAAAAGACTATGCAGGGGCGCAAGTCATCACCCTTGAGCAAAACTACCGCAGCACTACGAATATCTTGGAAGGAGCCAATGCACTTATCGAGCAAAACGAGCAGCGCTACAAAAAAGAACTATGGAGTGATCTTGGTGCAGGAGAAAAAATTGGAATCTTTATGGCGCGCAATGAGCAAGCTGAAGCGCAGTTTGTCGTCGAAGAACTGATAAGCAAGACCCGCTCAGAACACATTCCTCTAAGAGAGTGTGTCATTTTTTACCGCACCAACGCTCAATCACGCATTTTTGAAGATGCATTTTTAAAATACCAAATTCCCTATGTGATCATTGGAGGGCTTTCCTTTTACCAAAGACGGGAAATCAAAGACATCTTAGCCCTGCTACGGATGGTTGTTTCTAATGCAGATTTTCTCTCATTTGCTCGCACCATCAACTTGCCAAAAAGGGGGATCGGACCCACAACCTTAAATAAATGGCGTGATTTAGCTGAAGAGTTAGCACTTCCAATTCTTTCTCTTTGCCGCGAACTCATGAGTGGCAATGTGACCCAAGCCCCTCTCACAAAAAAACAAGAAGAAGGACTGCGTGACTATTTTGGGGTGCTTGCCTCATTGAAATCGATGTGCGATGAAAGGTTGCCTCTTGAAGAAATCGTGCAAGCAGCGATTGAGCAGTCTCGTTACTTAGATGTCCTAAAAGCTGACCCTGAAACGGCAAGCGATCGGAAAGAAAATCTCGAGGCGCTCATCAACAAAGCAGCAGAGTGGAGCGAAGAAAGGGAAACACCCACCCTCATTCATTTTTTAGAAGAGCTTTCACTCAAATCAAGTCTCGACGAAGCACCGGAATACGACTCGGTCCGTTTGATGACCCTTCACAACGGAAAAGGATTGGAGTTTGATCTGACATTTATTGTGGGGATGGAAGAAGATCTCTTTCCCCATATTAATTCAAAAGATTCCATTGAGGCGCTGGAAGAAGAAAGGCGCCTTTGCTATGTCGGGATGACCCGCGCGAAACAGTTTCTCTATTTGACTGCCTCGACCTACCGGTTCATGTGGGGAACTCCAAAAGTCATGGTTCCTAGCCGCTTTTTAAAAGAGGTACCACCTGAATATCTTACAGTCCTTTCTGCAGAAGAAAAGGAAGAAGAGGAGTTCCATTTCGACGACGAAGAAAAAATGGCTATTGGAACCGTTGTCTTTCATAAAGACTTCGGAAAAGGACTGATCAAAAAAGCCTACAACACTTCTCTTGGAGTGACATACGATGTGCTTTTTTTCGAGAGTAATATGGTGCGGTCTTTGGTAGGGAAATATGCGAAATTTAAGAATTTATCGACGTAAAAGGCCTATGACACGATCTGAAAAGAAATAAGCTCATCAAAGGATGGATCTTAGCTGATTTCAATATCTTGTAGATCGTCTTCTTGGACATCAACAGGAGTTTCAACATGACAAACGCGGTTCCATCTACCTGCGTCTTCACCTTTCATTTCATGTCCTTCTTGCTCAGGAAGTGGGCTTCCTGAAAGCAAGGCAAGTATAAAGGAAGCAAGAGAAAATAGATTCATCTTAATCCTCAAAACCATCTTGTGGCGCTTTAATCGCCATGTTTCTGTACCTCTCAACGAGAGGGTTTTTTAAGTTATAAGCGTATTCTTCGCGGTATTTGGGGTAAGGAATTTCCTCAAATCCAGAAGGCAACACATATAAATTCGCAACAGCTACGACGAGGGCGAATGCGAGAAAAAGGGCGAAAACCAGAAATTTATTCATATTGCTTATCCCGGTTGCTGTAATCGGGTGAGATTAAAACTTTTTACGTTTTTTATTTCAAGCTCATTCTTCTTAATCTTTCCTTGAAAATTCGGTGTTGGGGTGGGAATTTTCAAGGAAAATACTCAAACAACTTCAAAAGTTAGTTTTATGCAATGCGAATGCTTTCGGAATTCGTCGATCTTAAGTGGCCTAATAACCTGAACTCTGGGTTTATTTCACTCATTCTCAGGGATTTTCCTCTTTCTTCTCAGCCTTTTTGCCTCGAAAAGGACCGTTTGGCCCTTTCTATCGGCAAATTACGATCCATTGACGGAACTTTTGAAGCTTTTTGAGTATAACTCCCAGTCGCTGAAAAAGCCCATTTGTGTATAAGGAAAGAAGGAGAAGGAGGAAGATTCATGACCCATATTTCCCAGACAGTCAGGCAAGATCAAAGACTTATCATGAGCTTTGCGATGAAGCGCGCTTTTGCCGTGCTTCAAATGCCTCTGCCTGAACTTTCAGAGTGGCTTCAAAACGAGCTCGAACAAAACCCTGTGCTAGAAGTGATGCTTCCCTCTTCCACACCTGATCTTTCCTTTGTCTCTAAGCAAGACTCTCTCTATGAATATCTAGAAAAGGAAATAGCTCTCCATTTTAGAACCGACGACGAAAAGAAGATTGCTCTATTCATTGCCGGAAGCCTTGATTCAAAGGGTTTTCTAACTTTATCAGACAAAGAAATTTGCGACATGCTTGGGATCGACCAAGTCACACTGACAGCAGTGATGAATCAGTTTCACCAAATCGAGCCGATCGGACTAGGAGCGCGAAGCGCACAAGAAGCACTTCTATTACAGCTTCTCCAGAAAGGACAACAAAAAACGCGCCTTTACAAGTTGGTTCACAAATACTTCGATGATCTTTTGCACAATCGCTTGCAGGTGATTGCAAAAGCCATGCATCTATCCGTCCCAATCGTAAAAGAGATGATTCAAAAAGAGCTCAAAAAGCTCGATCCCTTTCCAGGTCATCAGTTTAATCACGAAATCACTCAAGTGATCGTGCCTGATCTCACAATTGAGAAGGAAGGCGATATGTGGAAAGTTGAAGTCTATGGTGAAGGACTTCCTCAATTTCACCTTCATCCTCGTTATCTAGATAACTTAGAGCAAGAAAAGATGGCTAAAGATGAACTTGAGTTTGTTCGACGCCATCTCGCTTCAGGGAAATGGCTTGTTCGAACTTTAGAACGGCGGAAAAAAATTCTCACCGACATTGGTACATACCTGCTTAAGAAACAATGGGACTTTCTCGAAGGCATCACCGGAGCGCCACTTCCATTAACTCGAAAGGAAGTCGCCACTGCTCTAGGAATCAGCGAATCGACAGTCACGCGTGCTATCACCCACAAGTACGTGACAACCCCGCGAGGGCTCTTACCTCTTGCGGCTTTTTTCTCCCATGCAATCCAAACGCAGTCGGGAGCTATTTCTAACCAGGATGCTAAAAACCTCTTACAAAAACTGGTTCAAAATGAAAACAAAAAAAGCCCCCTTTCAGATGAGGCCTTGTCAGAAGCGCTCAAGTCTCAAGGCATTCCGTGCGCTCGCCGCACCGTTGCAAAATACAGAAAAGAACTGAAGATTGGATCAAAACACCACAGGAAAGAATGGAGTTAAAGAATTTTGGATTTTTCGAAGGAAAGTCCGAAATGATGAGCATCACGGCGCGCCCATAAATCAATCCACTCATTGACACTTGTAAACGAGGCATCTTTAAAATCCCTTTCGAGATCAATTTTTCGATAAAGAGTCATTTTAAGCACATTGGGCTCTCTCCAAACGTCTTGCGCTTTGTCAATCACCCAAGAGTAGATCCCTTCTGATTCTTCGACTCCTTGCCGACCTAGGTGAAAATAAAATCCATAGGCGCACGACTTTCTCATAGCTTCAATACAAGGTGTTAAAGCAACTTCTTCTTGTACCACAACATGATCCGAAGAGAGAATTACATAGGATGAGCCCCCTTTTTGACTCAAAGTTTGGAAAAACGTTTGCTTAAACCCAAACTCACTTTGGCGAATAAAATCCACTTCTGGATAACTCTCTTTCACCTTTTCATAAGCTGCAAAAGCTTTTTCATCACAATCATAGATGATTGCAATCCTTCCAAGTCCTTGGATGTTCCCTTTGATCGACTCTAAACACCGTTTAAGTTTCTGCGGACGATTTTGAGAAAAGAGAATGACATCGACTCCGTTCTCATTTAAAGGAAGAGACTCGTGAACACTCTTAGTCATTTCAAAGGCTCGCGTTGAAAGTTTCATCTTCCGCTTCTTCATTTGAGGTCGCGAGCTATGGATGTAGAGAACATCGGGAATGAACTGAACGTGTGCCTTGCCTAGCTCAGCGAGAGGAAGAAGAAGAGAGGCTTCACTTTCTAAAGATAAGAAATAATCTTCAAACGACTCATTCCGTCGGATCTTCTTGAAATGGCCTGCATAAAAGGTTTTGAGAGAAGCTAAAAGCCAAGGTGCTCGCTGGACCCGCTTCTTACATAAAATCTTTTGTGGCTTTGGCTTATAGATCCCTTTTTGGTAGTTGTAGTAGTCGAGATATTGGCCGTACGTCATCCACACATCGGGGTTGGTGTAGGCCTGATCGACAAGGTTTAATACCTCAGTGTGTGCCAAAATGTCATTTCCAGAAAGATGCACCACAACTCTTTCATTATCTAAGGCATAAATCGTATTGAAGTAAGACTGAAACGCTTCGTAATCTTTCTCTGAAGAGATCACTTTGATTTTTCCTTCAAGCCCTTTCTGAACCACAAGCTCTTGCAGCCTTTCAACGGTACCATCAGAGGAAAGCTGATCGATGTAAACCACATCATACTTGGGATATTTCTGAGAGACTATTGATTGAAAATTCTCATCGATGACATCGATATTATTTTGTGTTAAGATAATCAACGTGAATGACTTGTCGTTGTTTTCAACAAGTTGCGATTGAAAAAAATCTTGGGCAGGCAAGATGCGTGTGTCTTTCTTTGCTGTGATGATCCGGTACTCTTTGACGACAAAGACCGGAAGCAGCAAAATAATAAAAAGAAGAAATAAACGATGAAAAAATCTTTTATCTAATTTCGAATTTTTCATTTTATTAGTATTGAAATTCCCTACTAATTTCAATACTCGTTTAAAGCGTCATCGTCAATGGGTTTTTTAAATTTGCGAGAAGCTGTTGCCAGCGAAGATTATCGCTTTGAAATTGGATGTAATCTTCTAATGTCTTTAAGTCTTGTTTAGCAAAGAGTTGAATTTCGGCATCTGTCATTCGAAGAATGACTGCATGAGAGGATGTTTTGGGAAAAAGAGTCTGAATTTTTTTCAGGGCTTTTTTGAAAAGACGTTGATTGCGGATTAAAACTCCGACTCTCCACAATAGATAGCCACTTGGAATGATCGGAGCAAAAGGAGTCAAAAAAAGGGTGGTTAAAAAAATATAAGCTTGTTTCGGTGTTGTGAATAGAGGGCCTAAGTACCGGCGCCACCGCTTTTTCGTAAATGCATAAGCAATAATCTCTTCAAAGCGGGGCTCTTCAAAGGTAAAGCGCAAACTATGAATCGCTTCATGAAAAATAACTTCCTCTCGCTGATAAGTAAGAAGGGATCCTTTTTTGAAGCTGGTGCGAAGTTGGATCCAGTTCCCATAGTCCATGATCCAAGAAGCAGCTCCTTCCCATGGCTTCAGTCCTTTGTTCGAGTAGCGGACTTGAATCCAAGATGGGTGTACGTGCAATCTTTCCCGTATCTGACGCATGACCTCAGAGCTCTCTGCGATGGATTCGAGGTTTCCTTTAGAAAAACTCATTTGGATGTCAATCCGTTTGACAAACCCTTCGACCGTCTCATCAGGACCGATGATCCAACCGGCTTCACCCAATTCTTTTAATTTTTCTAAAATCATTTATTATTTTTTGTGAAACGGCGGATATGGCGGAATTGAAAGACCAAGCATCCAAACAGGAAGAGGTTGGCCGTAAGAATCACAGCGTTGAAAAGGAGAATTTGGTTATTTTTTCTGGAAATAGAAACAAGCCGACGTCTGACATTCCGTTCAAACTTTGACTCATCCTCAAACCAAGTTGAAGCATAGTAATGATGAGCATAGAGAGCAAAGCGGTCATCAATCCGGTTGAAGTAGGCTGCTGGAAAGATGATATCTCTCAGCTCCGATTTCTGGCCTAATTCTTTGACAGCATCATCAAACGAAGCAAAGCTGCGGTGTCCTACGCGATAAATGATCGAGTCTTTATCATCACCCGGATAGGCAGAGGCCACATCAGCCCATCTTGCCTCCACATTCGCAATGCACTTTGCTAAAATTGGATGGCGAGGAATGGATCCGATAATATTGTTGTTGGCTGAGATGGAGCTGCTCAAAACAGGTTGATGGGGAGGCTCAAGCCCACAATAGAGGTCAAAATTGTAGTGAAAAGGGGTAAATGGTTTGAAACACTTCACGTCATGGTCGACATAGAGTCCACCTTCTTGATTCAAGATTTCGTAACGGAGTAAATCAGATTTTTCTGCATAGTTATCAGAGTCGTTGTAATAATCACGTAAATGCTCAAATTGAAATTCAGAAATAAGCTGAAGTTGCATTTTGGGATGAGGTAAGGGACGCTTTCGATCTGTCCAAAACTTGATGGTCCAATTGGGATGGTTTTCAACCCAGGAATAGACATTTTGGACCGACTCTTGTGGAAAGGGGTTTGGCCCTACCCAGATAAAGTGAATCACCTTAGGAATGGAAAGCTCTTCTTGTTTTAGAAATTGGAGATGTTTATTTTTTTCATAGATTTCTTTGAAAAAGCGCACATTTTGAAAATCTTCATGTGTCTCAACAAACTTCCAAACAGAGGTATTTGCTCCCATGAGCGAATTAAAGTCATTTTTTTTTCGGTCCGACTCTTGTTGCTTTCCACATCCAATCATGAGGAGAGGGAGGGTTAACCATAAAAGAAAAGATCTCATTTGCGTGCAGCCTTTTTCATCGCTTGGTTCATCAAAAAGTATAAAATAAAACATCCGACAATCGCAATTAAACTTATTATTTCGACTCGAATGATTTTCGCATCTCGATTTCTCAAGTGGCGCAACTTCAGCATGAGCTGTTGCTCCACAGGGGTCTCCCCGAGGTTGTTCCACGTCGTTCCATAGAAATGTTGAGAATAAAAACCTGGAAGTCCGTGCTTAGGATAAAAATAGCATGCAGGGAAAATAATGTCTCGATTCCCTGGAAGGTTGAGATTTTTGCGTAAGGCAAGGGTCAATGCAATGTAGGTTCTATAAGAAACAAGACGAGCCTGAACTAAGGGATCTGTTCCTTTGAACCGCTCTGTTATCGGCTTCCAGCGATCGGAAATCATCTGAATCGCTCCCCTAATGACAGGGTGATAGGGCTTAGCACCGATGATTCCAATTCCTGCCGTCAAAGCAAGTGAGTCAATTTCTTCATGAGGCATCTCGAGACATGCGTAAAAATCATAGCCCGTATGGAGCCCATGAAAAGGGCGAAGGCAGTTAGCATCATGATCGATGTAGACTCCCCCTTTTTGGTAGAGAATCTCATATCTTAAGATGTCTGATTTTTCTCCCCAGTTGCGTGACTCTTCGTACTCCGCTTGCAGAAACTTAAACTCAAAGTCTTTAATGTATATCACCTTCATATTATTGCAGGGAGGCATCCGTTTGCGGTCTGTCCAAAAATAAAACGTCCAATCAGGATGATGAGCTTGCCATGTCCGAATGTTTTCGACAGATTCTATGGGAAAGGAGCGAGGACCGAGCCAAATGAGATGGACAATCTTTGGAATCCGAAAAATGGGACTCGAATCGTATTGATAATTGATGTTCTTTTTATAAACCGTCTTGTAAAAATCAAGATCTTGAACGTCTTGTCGTGTCTGAATGTAGTTCCAGTCAACCGAATTTTTTCCCAATAGTTGCTCAAAAGAATCTTGCATGGTCACCTTAGAAGCTCCCATGGCACGAGACTTTTTTGCTTGGCTAGAAAAAACATAGATAAAAACAAGAGGGCAAATGAAAAGAAAAATTAAAAGTTCTTTTTTCATCTCTTTATAAAACTCGGCTCGTAATCAATATGAACAGAATGGTTATCTATTTGATGGAGAGGGTCTATATCCATCTTCAACCCCTTCTCCCAAAGAAGGAGCAAATCTTTTGTCGAAACATCGCTAATGCGCTTATTCACCCATTCATTTTCCATCACAATGTTAAAGGGTAAATTCACCACCTTTGTGTCTTCATAGTATAAACCGACCTGTGATAAATCGGCATGTTCGTTCCATAGTGCCTCGAGAATATTCGGGTTGTGAAACTTCATACACAGAAAATAGGGATAAATATCTTCTTTACGGAAGAGCGCCATATCGACAGTGTTGGGATAGCGCCAGTCTCCTTTTCCAGAAGAAAATTGCCAAGCATAAAGTCCTTTTTCGATTTCCAAGCTCGGAGGAATCCCCTGATCTAAATCTTGCATGTAACAATAATTGACCCGACTTCCCATCCGATAGTAAAGTCCATAAGCACCTGTTTGCTTGAGTTTCGTCACCCCCTCTTTAAAATCAATGTGATCTTTCACAACAATGTCATCGACTGCAAAGATCACATAACGGGCAGTTGACATATCTCGATTGAAAACAGCACTACGCAAAAGGGGAGCAAAATCTTCATAAGGAGTTTCTTCAGATTGTTTCAAGTATGTCACATGAGGAAAGGCTTCTTTAACGACATGGTAACCTTGTTCGTAGTGATCATTTCCACTGCGATAGATCGCAAAAATTCGATGGAGATTTTTCGTGTATTTTTCGCACGACTCTAAAAATGCATAGAGTTGTAAAGGTCGATTGTAAGAAAAAACAGCTAAATCAACAAATTCATCTTGGTGCGCAAAATCGAAACTTGGATGATCATGAAGGGGACGATAAGCAGGCATGCTGCGCACTTTCATTTCGATAGCAACCTGGCTTTCTAAATCCTTTTTAAAGTCGCAATTGGGATTCCCAATATTATAAAGGTAAAGGATGTCTTCAATAAAATAAGAGTGATCTCCAGCGAGTTCAACCATGGGCAACATCGATGCCACATCACATGCAATGGGATAAAACTTTCCTTCATGCAAAAAGTCTTTCAACTTCACTTGTTGAAATAACCCAGCATAAAACGTACGTAAATGAGATGTGACAAAGGCGTGGCGGCGTATGCCTCGCTCATTTAAAATTTTCAAGTTGATGGGGCGGCAGTCGCTCACTTTGCGTTCTGTCCCTTTTGCATAAGTTGGATATTCTGCAAAGTTTCCATACGTTAACCACACATCTGGATTGGCATAGTAGGCATTGAGTTCATTTAAAACTTCGGAGTGTGCTAAGAAGTCATCCCCATCAACCACAACGACAATTTCATCACTGTTGCAACTGTGAACAGCGTGGTATAAGTTGTGCATGGCCCCATGATTTGCTTCATTTTGGATCAAGGTTATACGCCCTTCATGGTCATACTCCTTAATAAACTGTTTGACTCGGTCACTCGTTCCATCTACTGAAGCATCATCAATATAGAGAATCCGAAAGTTGTCATAATTCTGTTGCAATGTTGAAAGGAGGTTCTTCTCGACATATGGAGCATTATTATAAGACATCGTCACAATCACAAAAGGTTTATTACCGAGAATCGGGTGTGTTTTGCGAGCGACGCGGTACTCTTTTTGCTTGCGCTCCTTTCGCAGCTTATCTTTGAAAGGCTGATAGGAAACCCCGATTCCAAAACCAAGTCCTAATAGGAGGAGCAAGAATAAAAATTTCTTCATTGTACTCCAAAAAATTTTTAAGGACATAAGTTAGGGGATTCAGTTTTCTCGATCAAGAAAAATCAGCGCTTGTCATAAATGTTTTTTCCCTCTATGCTGCATTCTTTTTTTGGATTTATCTTTCAAAAAAAATAAAATAACTTATAGTCTGCTTCTGATAACTTTGTTACGATTTACATATGGCCAAAGGAAAAGGCAAAACACTCATTATCGTCGAGTCTCCAACGAAAGTGAAGACTCTAAAAAAGTTCTTAGGCAATGACTACCATGTTGAGTCATCAGTTGGTCATATCCGCGATTTGCCAAAAAAGGGGTTCGGAATCGACATCGATAACGACTTTGAACCGGTTTATGAAAATCTCCCTGACAAAAAAGAAGTCATCTCCAAATTAAAAAAGACCGCCCAAGAATGCGACACAGTCTTCCTCTCTCCTGACCCTGACCGCGAAGGGGAAGCTATAGCATGGCACATTGCAGCTATTCTTCCAAAAGGCCCCAACGTCAAACGGGTCACCTTTAACGCAATCACCAAAGACGCCGTCACTGAAGCGATCAAACATCCACGTGACATTGACCTCTCACTTGTCGATGCACAACAAGCTCGTCGCCTCCTTGACCGGATGGTTGGCTATAAAATCTCACCTCTACTCCAAAGACGCATCAAACGAAGCGGCAGCGGCTCCCTCTCAGCTGGGCGGGTCCAGTCAGTTGCTTTAAAACTTGTCGTCGACCGAGAAAAAGAAATTGAAGCCTTCGTCCCAGTTGAATACTGGAACATCGGTGCTATTCTCCGTCCGAAACCAAAAGAGCGCGCTTTTCCTGCTGCTCTCTATGCCGTCGACGGGAAAAAAGTAGAAAAAGAACTTGTTAAAGGGAAAGATTTCTGCACTGTTTCAAATGAAATCGAAGCAAAAAAAATTACAGCAGCTCTCAAGCACTCAATATACACTATCCAAAAAGTGGAGAAAAAAGAGAAAAAAAGGCACCCCGTCCCTCCCTTTATCACCTCTACCCTCCAACAAGAAGCAAGCCGCCACTACGGATTTTCTGCTCAACGAACGATGAGCATTGCCCAGAGCCTCTATGAAGGGGTGGACCTTGGAAAAGAGGGAACAGAAGGTTTGATCACCTACATGCGTACCGACTCGGTCCGTATCGAGCCTGAAGCAATCAGCGCCGCTCGAAAATTGATCGATGGTGCCTACGGAAAAGAGTATCTCCCTCCCAAACCCAAACAATACTCTACCAAGAAAAGTGCCCAAGATGCCCACGAAGCCATCCGTCCGACCAACTTAAATCACCCCCCAGATGTCATCAAATCTTCTCTCAACATCGACCAGTACAAACTCTATCTTCTTATCTGGCGTCGTTTCCTGGCTTCTCAAATGAACCCTGCCATTTATGACACCGTTTCTTGCCATATCGAAACCGATCAAAAGATGTCGCTCCGGGCTGTGGGGTCCATCATCAAATTCAAAGGATTCCTCGCCGTTTACGAAGAAAAAGAAGATACCGAAGAAGATCAACCACCCCAAGAAGAAGAAAACCTTTTACCAGACTTAGAAGAAGGAAAAACTTTAGAGCTCATCGAAGTCACCTCTGCACAAGCCTTCACGAAGCCTCCACCTCGCTTTACAGAAGCCTCCCTCGTCAAAGAGCTTGAAAAATCGGGGATAGGCCGTCCATCTACTTACGCTTCCATCATGAATAAAATTCATAGCCGCGCCTACACAACCAAAGAACGTCTTGCGCTCAAACCTACTGAGCTAGGAAAAATCATTGCACAAATGCTTGAAGCCCATTTCACTATGATCATGGATATTGAGTTCACAGCTAAAATGGAAGATGAACTCGACGATATCGCTGAAAGCAAAAAGAATTGGAAAGAATTTGTCGGCGGCTTTTGGGAAAAATTTGTCCCTGTGATGGAAAAGGCCGAAAAAGAAGCTTTCGTCCCCAAAATCATGACCGACATCAACTGTCCAAAATGTGGCCATAAGCTGCAAAAGATTTGGGCACGTGACAAATACTTCTACGGATGTTCTAACTACCCCGATTGTAAATTCACCGTTCCAATTGAGGCCCTCGAGTTCAATAAGGACGAGTATGCCGAAGACTTTGATTGGGATCAACCTTGCACCAAGTGCTCCTCTCCTATGCAAATTCGCTTCAGTCGCTTTGGGGCTTTCCTTGGCTGCAGCCGCTACCCCGACTGCAACGGCATCGTGAATATTCCGAAAAAAGGGGAAATCATCCCCGATGACCTTCCTAACTGCCCTGCTGTTGGCTGCGATGGTCAAATCAAAGCCCGCAAAAGTCGCTGGGGAAAAACTTTTTTCAGCTGCTCTAACTATCCCGATTGCGACGTCATCGTCAACGAAGTCGACCAATTAGAAGTGAAGTATCAAGACCATCCTAAAACCCCTTACCAAAAGAAAACCAAGAAAGGGGGCAAACGAGCAGGTGGCAGTGGCCGCGCTAAAAAACTATCGAAAGAACTTCAAGCTGTTGTGGGCGAAAAAGAGCTCACTCGTGGTGAAGTGACAAAAAAGATTTGGGAATACATCAAATCACACAATCTTCAAGATCCAAGCAACAAACGGCTCATCGTTCCCGATGAAAAGCTTGAAAAAGTCTTTGGAAATTCCGAACCGCTTGACATGTTTAAACTTGCCGGCGTGCTGGGCAAACACATCGATTAATTTCATTGAAAAAATTCTTAATAAACCATTAAAAATATTTAAACTACATGTGATGCTGAGTCATCGGACTCCCTTGAAAAGTCATCACAGAAAAAAATTAAATATCAGAAGGATTTTAACATGTTTTTACAAAACAAAAGATTCTCATTAGTATTACCCTTTTTTCTATTCCTCTTTCAAACTGGGTTGATTCACGCGAAAAGTGGACCTTTTGATGGTTCAACCATGTTCCTAAGTTATGATATTGTTTTTCACAATGAAACTCCTAATCCTCAAGCTTCTCTTAGAGTAGAGTACTCAGGTAAAGGCGGGTTTATCCAAAATCCGACGCAAGTTTACTTTGATGACACACTTGTGCATAAGAACGATGTCGCAGAAATCCCTTATGCAGATGAAGGAAGCCTAGTTTGTAATATACAGGTGCAACAAGAAAAATCGCCTAGTGCTGACTATATTGGTTGGGGGGTTAAATACTCCATATTCGACGATAGCTACCCTGGTGCAATTTGCGAACTCTGGTTTAGTGAAAAAATTTTAGGGCACAAAATGACTGGAGGATCATGGGACTTCAATGGTGGAATATGTTTTATTGAATTTAATGAAGAAGGAACACGAGCCGACGTGACTATAAAGTCCGGGTATCGACCAGGTCACTCGGGTTACAATCCAGACAATTAGTAGGTCACTGAAACTTTTCTTTTACTCAGCTTCTTTAACTCTAGATAAGTCTTTAGTAAGTTCTTGCCTGATCTCGCCAATATTTTTCACTGAGTTGACGATCTCTTCAAAGCTAGGCTGTGTCAAGCGTTGCTTCATAATATGCATGACAAACCGCCCACAATCAACTGAATTGAAAAAGTTTTGATGAGAAGCTTGACTCTGGTGAATTTCAAATCCTTCTAAAGCGAATTGCAGCTCTTCTGAAAACTTTCGAACACTCATTTTGAGTAGTGGAATTGTTCGATCTCCAATCGCAGTACCTTTTGGATCATAATATTCAATGACCTGATCTTTAATGTTAACAATGAACAAGACATTATGCGGTTCCATTCTCGATTGGAAAACAACTGGAATGAAGACAAAGTCTTTGTTTTGCATGATTGCTTCTTCAACTACAGGCGTAATGCGATCTTGAACAAAGGTAGTTGGCTCTGAAAGAACATCTGAAAGAAGGTGATGAATAAATGTAGCTTTTGCACCGTACTGCTTCTCTAAAAGATCCATATAGGTAGAGGTCGTCTCCCCTCGAATCTGTGTACCATCATTGATATTAACGATCGCAGATTGAGTTTCATACAACAAAGCTGTTGGTGGTATATAATACATGATTTCCCCGGTCTTTTTCTATTTTCAATAGTTCTATTATATCAAAATTTGAAATTGAAATCAAATTATTTAAGTGTTTAAAATTAAGATATTTAAGTTTATCCTTGTCTTGAACTAATATCTTAAGGAAAATGGAGCAATGAATTTTGCAAATTTCCGTATTTTCCTTATCTATCTGTTTGTTTTCTTAGGTCCCTTAGGCAATCTCCTGTGCCCAAAGTTCTTGCCTTACCAGTTCAGAGCCTTTTACTTTGTTCTTCCAGCATTTTTCTTGTTCTACACAAAGCTGTACTACAAGGAACTTAAAACGGTACTCCTCTTTTTGCCATTTTTTCTCTATGCACTTGCATCGGCATATTTTTGTATCAATCGCCCCGCCCTTCACTTTGAAGAATCCTTAATCAGTCGCGTTGGACTTTTTGCCTGCGAAGTTTTGTTTATGTTTGGAGCTGCATTTTGTTTACGCGATCAGAAAATGGCTAAAGAAAAAAAACGGCTCATCCGCATTTATTTAGCAGCATTTTTTATTTCCTTACTTGTGGGATATGCACTCTTCGCCGGCTACTATTTAAAAGTGTTTTCTTGGGAAACAATTGATAAGTTCACTGTCATTACACAAATGGGATGGGGCATTCTTCGATTTTCACCAGGCTCTTACCCTAATGAATATGGGGTTGTTGCAAGCTTTGTCTCTTCCATTTTACTACTCCTTATTATTGAGCGAAAAAATCCTGCGTTTCAATTGGGGCTGTCAAAGAAAAGTCTCTATTGCTTTTTTGGATTAACCTTCGGCGCCCTCCTATTATCGACAACACGCGCAGCCTATCTCTCATTTGTCTTTGCACTTCTATACATCTTTTGCATTTCAAAGTCGTTTCGATATCTCTCCTTTTTAGGACTTGCAGCGGTGATGATCTTTTTTATGGTGATGGGAGATAGGTTAGAACTGGTCATGGAAATTTTGACAAGTAGTTTCAAGCCGAGTTACTACAAAGATGTTTCCATGCAACTTCGTCTTGAGCACTGGCAAGAAAGTCTTGATGCTTTCAACACCTTTCCCCTCTTTGGGCGTGGCTTCGGAACACTCTTCTACGTACACAATGTCTACATCGAACTGTTTGCAGAACTTGGACTCATTGGATGTTTAACCCTTTTATTTTTTGGACTTGCTTACTTTTTCCAGCATCAAATTGAGATCAAAAAAGTCTTTCTTAAACGTTGGGCATCAACTGAAGAACTTTTTTCAAATCGAGTGATTGTACTAGGGTTTATTCACATCTTTTCTTTTGCACTCACGAATCACAATATCAACCATCACCTGACGTGGATGGTATTTCTTTTGTTTAATATGGGTCTCTTTGCAAGAAAGCCCGATACTTCTCTTCAACAAGAGTCTTAAATTCTCTCTGAAATCGACTCAAGGCAAAAGGTTGAGCATGGGCATGAATCACTTTTGGATCAAATTGCTCTTGCTTTTCTTCAAAATTTTGAATGGCTTTTCCTAATGCAGTTGGCGTTTGCTCATTAAAAAAGAGTCCTGTCTTGTTAGGAGCAATGGTTTCACAAACTCCCCCTTTGCCAAAAGCAATGACAGGCGTGCCACATGCTTGAGCCTCAACTGGAAGAATGCCAAAGTCTTCAACGGCTGCGTAAAGGAATGCTCGAGCTTTTTTGAGCATTCCCTTCAAAACCTGATCGTCTTGATAACCAAGCAACTCAACGTTTTTTCCCGCTTTTTCTTTAATCTTTTCATAATCAGGACCATCTCCAATGACAACGAGTTTGCGCTCAGGAAAATGGCGAAAAGTTTCGACGATCATATCGATTTTTTTGTAAGGAACAAACCGTGCAGCTGTGAGATAGTAGTCGTCTTTTGTTTCACAAAGCTCAAAATTCTCAACATCAACAGGAGGATAAATCACAGTCGATTCTTGGCCATAGAGTTTTTGAATCCTGCGCGCCACAAATTCAGAGTTGGCGACATAAGCATTCACACGGGTTGCAGCATGGGCATCCCAAATGCGCAAGTAATGAAGGAAAAACTTTGCTAAAACACCTTTAGGACCGCTTTTGAGTTTTGCTTCTCGCAAATACTGCTGATAAAGGTCCCATGCGTACCGCATCGGAGTGTGGCAGTAGCAGATGTGAAATTGATCCGCGTGGGTGAGTACACCTTTGGCAATCGAATGGGAACTCGAAACAACAAGATCGTAATCACAAAGGTCAAACTGCTCAATTGCAAGAGGAAAAAAAGGAAGATACGATCGATATTTTTTTGTCGCGCGAGGAAGCTTTTGGATGAAAGAGGTTTGGATTTCCTTATCTTCGAAATGACTCCCTTTCAAATTCTCACGGTCTGCTACAAGCGTATAAATTTTTGAGGGATACACCTCAGACATGGCCTTAAGAACTTTTTCTGCGCCCCCAAATTTAACAAGCCAATCGTGTACAAGTGCAACTTTCATAATTCATCCTATAATGCAATTCCAGTATACCTGATATGGCTTTTCTCTTGCAGCCTGATCAATGACTATGTTAAGTTTTCTTCATAATCGAGAGATAAGATCATGTTTTCAGAAAGATGGACCTTACTGCGAGAGATGATTGATGGCGGATTAATCACCACCCCCGATCACACTCTCACTCATGTGCAGCTTCTGCACCTGTTTCAAGCCTTCCTTCTCCAAGTGAAGGAAAATGAAGGGATGGTCTATGTCGTTCCTAGTGAAAACAATGGGCTGCTAGCTACATATTTTGCCGATAGGTTAATCACTTCTTTGGGGATTTCTGCTCGCGGGCTCATCCCTGTCCATACAGATGTGACGTTGCACCTCGCCCTCCTCTTAAAAAAATCCGATCTTCTCATCACTTTAAGCGACATAGAAGTTTCTCCTAACACTTTGGGTGCGGCGGCAATGGCCAAGCAGCAAGATGTTCCACTGATCACTTTCTCAGGGGGGCAACGGGATAATCCTTTAGTTGAGCGAGGAGATTTGAACATTCACTTCGAGAAAGCAGATCAAACCCTCATTCAAACAGGACAGTTTTCTCTCTTAAAAGCAATTATTGAATCTTGGCCCTATTATGAAGAGCCTCCACGTTTTGAGCCCGAGCTGCTCCTGAAAAAAATCAAACCCAAAACCTTGCCAACCGGATTGCGCATATGAACCAAGACTTGCAACGCACACTTTTTTACGAAATGCTCCGCATCAGGCGCATTGAAGAAGCCATCGGCACGCACTATAAACAACAAAAAATGCGTTGCCCCATTCATCTAAGCATTGGTCAAGAAGCCATTGCAGTGGGTGTTTGCTCTCAGCTCAGAAAAGAGGATGGGGTTTTTGGAAATCACCGCTCACATGCCCATTATCTTGCAAAAGGGGGTAATTTCCACAAAATGATCGCCGAACTTTACGGCAAAAAAGATGGTTGCACAAAAGGGCGTGGCGGATCGATGCATCTGATTGACCTCGAAGCAGGCTTTCAAGGGGGAAGTCCCCTAGCTGCTGGGAGCCTCCCGATTGCTGCCGGATTTGCTTTTGCCCAGCAAATGCAACACTCTTCTGCCATCTGCGCTGTCTTTTTTGGAGAAGCCGCAACAGAAGAGGGAATTTTCTCCGAAACGCTCAATTTTGCCGCTCTTAAAAACCTTCCCCTTCTCTTCATTTGCGAAAACAATCAATACATGGCACGCCCATTTGCAAAAGAGCGTCAAGTAGAAAACCGCGATCGAGTAAAAATTGCCCAGGCACATGGCTTAAAAACACTAGTGGGGAACGGAAACGATTTAAGAGAGACCTATCAATTGGCCAAAAAAGCGATCGATCACGTCCGAAGCGGAAAAGGCCCGACGTTTCTCGAGCTTGAAACGTACCGACTCCATGAACATATCGGAAGAATGAAATCAGATGTAGAGGAAAACCAAGTCACACTAGAAGATCATTGCCCTCTCAAATTTTACAAACAAAAACTGTTAGAAGAACAAGTGCTCATAAACGAAGAAATCGATGTGATGGAAGCAAAAATCGCATCTGAAATCGACTATAGCTTCTTGCTTGCAGAAGAAAGTCCCTTTCCCATCTTTGATCTTGATGACGAAAAAGCTTATGCAGAATGAGGTCCAAATGAAAGAAATGAAATACAAAGACGCCATCTTAGATGCCACCCGAGAAATCATGGAAACCGACCCTACTGTTTACTTCATGGGACAGGGAGCAACCGGACCCAAAGCTATTTACGGAACCGTTACTGGACTACGTGATCAATTCGGTGCTGAGCGCGTCATGGACATGCCCCTTTCTGAAAATGCTCTCACCGGCATCGCCATTGGAAGTGCCATCGCAGGGATGCGCCCCATTCTTTGTTTTCATCGGGTCGACTTTTTCCTCCGAGCTCTCGATCAACTCATCAACAATGGCGCAAAGTGGAACTACATGTCTGCAGGAAAACTCAAAGTCCCTCTCGTCATCCGCCTCATCATGGGACGTGGTTGGGGACAAGGCCCTCAACATTCTCAAGCACTTCATAGCCTTTTTGCCCATATTCCCGGCTTAAAAGTCGTCATGCCAGCAACAGCTGCCGACGCAAAAGGACTTCTTATTTCTGCTGTTAAAGACAACAACCCTGTCATTTTCATGGAGCATCGTTGGCTTCACGAAACCTTCGGCCCTGTCCCCGATGAAAACAGAGTTGAAGGCATCGGCAAAGCTAAAATTGTGCAAGAAGGAACAGACATCACCCTCATTGCTTCTTCGCACATGACACTCGAAGCCATCAAAGCAGCCCACATTCTTGCAAACGACCAAATTTCTGCCGAAGTGATCGACCTGCGCACAATTAAACCCCTCGATAAAGAAACTCTCATCAAATCAGTCCGCCGTACAGGTCGCGTGATTGTTGCAGATGGCGACTGGAAAACCTGCGGATTTGCTGCAGAAATTCTCGCAACACTTACCGAAGAAGCTTTTAGTGATCTCAAAGCGCCCCCTGTTCGCGTCACCTATCCTGATAGAAACAACCCGACAAGTTGGTCTCTTGCCAACCACTACTACCCTACAGCTAAGATGATTGTCTTCGAAGCATTTCGCTTGATGCGCATCCCCTCGAAAGCGCAAGCCTTACTAGAAGAATTGCTCGAGTACCGCAACGACGGTCCACTCGACGTCCCAGACCCTTCTCTTCAAGGCCCATTCTAAATTCTTAACTGAAAGTAAATTAAAAAACGTATTAGAAATTATTTTATGAAAATTGGACGCTGATCGTTCAATCTAAGGAATTATCTGGCATTTTTGGAATCGATATTGGACTGTGTTGAAAAAATCAGAAGAGAAGTCTTGATAAAAATTTCTTAAAAAAGAGAAGCTCCTTATGGTTTAAGTCACTAAACATAAAGGAGCTTCAGATGCGTAAACGCAATTGGCACAAGTATAATCGAGACTTAGTAAAAAGAGGAAGTATAACTTTTTTCATCGATCCAAATGCGTTAACTGAAAAGCCAGAGGAAAACAAACGAGGTCGACCTCGTTTGTTTTCCCTTCCACTCATCTATCTCCTTCTTGTCTTAAAGATACAATATCGCCTTACCTATAGAACTCTCGAGGGTTTTGCCAAATCGATCCTTCCACATATAGAACCTGATATTTTTCTTCCGACCTACTCTCTGATCTGCAAAAGAGCTTCCCACATGGAAGCTCTTTTGCCCAAGCTCTCTTCTAGAAGACCTAAAGTGGTGCTGTTAGATACTACAGGGATCAAAGTCTATGGGGAGGGAGAATGGAAAGTGAAAATGCATGGAGCCTCAAAGAGGAGAAAATGGGTTAAATTGCACATCGCTATTGATGAAAACACTCAAGAAATTATCCACTTTGAAATCACAAAAGGGCATGAAGCTGACTGCAAAATAGGCCCGAAAATCATAGAGAAGCTCCCTAAACCCGTTGAGACCGTCATAGCAGATGGAGGATACGACACAAAAAGATGCAGGGAGGCCATCAATCAAATAGGAGCGAAAGACCTTATTCCGCCTAGAAAAAACAGCCTATTATCTCCTTTTATGACAAGAAGGAACAACGCCTTACGCGAAATAAAAGGACTGGGAGGAGATCAGCTAGCGCGAGAAATCTGGGGAAAACTGACAAGATACTCAAGAAGGGCATTAGCAGAGACAAGCTTCTCAAGATTAAAGCGACTGTATGGGGAAAGGTTTTTCTCAAAGAAAATAGAAACTCAAAAAATCGAAGGTCATATTAAATGCAAAATGCTGAATCAAATGCTTCTGATAACTTAATACGATTGATGATGAGGGGGGGGGAGTCTACGAAAATTGATTTTTTCAACACAGTCTCGATATTGATGAAGCAGAAAATCCCACATCTACTAAGCGTAAAAGCACATCCCAAAATTGTCACAACACGATCACCGGTAAAGATTTTGAAGTAGTTTGAGTATATGCGTCAAAGAGTTTGCAAAAGAACTTGGCCTGACCACAATAACTCTCTCTCCATGGGGAAAATAGATGAGTCTCTCCAGTGAAACAAGCCTAATGTCAAAGCTTAAACCAGCTGAGAAAGAAATGTCTTAGCCGAAACAACAATTGGTTGTGTGTATGCAAAGCAATCTATATCCTGAAATTCCTCATTGAGGGTGACTTGAAAAGCATGCTTTGCTCCAGTTGCTTTTTGATAGTATTCGAGATGCGGAGAAAGAGATTGTCGAGATGTTTTGACTTCAACAAGAAACCAAGGCTTTTCATCTCTCACAACTAAGAAATCAACTTCTCTCTTTTCTTTGTCTCTAAGAAAACAAAGCTCAAAAACTCCCTCTCCTTTATCTGTCCAGAAATGACATGCTTTCATTAAATGAGAAGCAACAAAATTTTCAGATCGTGCTCCTTCATCTTGCACTAAAGACCAGTCCCATAGATAAACTTTGGGCTCTTTGAGAAGTGATCGAGTAATATTTTTTTTCCAAGGGTGAATGAGAAAACTATAATAGAGCAAAGCTAAGGTATTCATCCACCGACGAATCGTTTCACCAGAAACCCTTACTTTTTTCGCTAAACTAGAATAGTTAAGAAGAGTTCCAATTTGTTTACTAAGAAGGGATGCTAACAGCTCCATTTGTTTAATTTCCTGAATTCGGGTCAAATCTCTGATATCTTCATAAAAGAGTTGCTGTAACCTAAGTTGACTCCAATTCCGATAAAACTTTTCTTCTTGCTTGAATAGCGGCTCTGGAAACCCACCAAATTTCAATAAAGAGTCAAATTGTCCATTTTCTATCTTTAATGGTGGTTGAGTAAGTGACTCAGAAATTTCAGTTCTTAACAATTCCCCGCATGAAAAGGGGTGGATTCGATACCTGAGATAACGCCCCATTAAGCTATCTCCACCCGCTTTATAAATGTCTAACCTTGCACTTCCAGTCACAATAATCTTAACTTCTCCAGAATGCGCGTAAGTATCGAAAAAACCTTTAAGAAGAGTTTTCCAATCAGAATACTTATGGATTTCATCTAGAATCAAGAACGGAGGAGTCTCTTGAATAAATTCAAGCTGGAGCTTTTTTGCAATCGCTTTAGGCCCTTCTAGAAAAATCTCTCTGTGATCCAAGTTATCCCAGTTTAGATACAAGTAGTTTTCTTCTGGAAAAGATCTACATAGAGTCGTTTTTCCCACCTGTCTAGGGCCCATTAAAAACAACATCTGCCGATATTTGCTAAAGTGATGCTTGATTAATGGAAGATAAAGACGGCGAACAAATTCATGCTCCATGACCGTTTTCCTTATATGTGTTGAAATAGTCACGACCATTTTCATATATATGTATTTAATGGTCAAAACAAATGTTAAGTTATTGACTTTCAATCATTATTAAAATTAGCAATGCCTTTATAGGAAATTTTGATGATCTCTCTTCTCTCACTAAAAAAAGAAGATGACAATTTCATTGAAGCATTTTTTCCAATATATTCCATTCTAAAACAATCACTTAACCATTTTTCCTGCAATTTTGCATTTAAAATGCAAAATTGCAAGATATGACTAAGTATATCAAAAGATCTATTGAGCCAATCGTTGAGGAAGCAGTGAAACAGTTTCCTGCTGTTGTCCTTACGGGCCCTAGGCAGGCTGGAAAAACAACTCTTCTAAAGCACCTATTTGGAAAAGCATATAAATACATTTCCTTAGAATTGCCTGATGTCCGAGCCGCAGCAAACTCTGATCCAAGAGGTTTTCTGGAACTTTACTCTGCACCAGTGATTTTTGATGAAATTCAATACGCTCCAGAACTCCTCTTCTATATTAAGGAGAAAATTGATGAAAATAGGGATCAATATGGACAGTTTATCCTCACTGGTTCACAAAATACCCTTCTCTTGCAGCATATCACAGAAAGCTTGGCAGGAAGAGCTGCAATGCTACGTCTTCTCCCCCTTTCTTACACAGAAGTTTCTCATCACCCCTTCTATTCTTTTTATTGGGAAAAAGAACATCCACCTCAACCTTTTTCTATTGAAAACTTTTGGACTATGATGCTCCGAGGATTTTATCCAGAACTCAATGAGGATAATAAAAAATCTATTTCACTTTGGCATGGAAGCTATATGCAAGCCTACTTAGAAAGAGATGTTCGTAGCATCAGACAAATTGGAGACCTTTCTCAATTCCAAATGTTTTTAAGAGCAGTTGCTGCTCGTAGCGGACAGGTCTTTCAACTCTCTGATGTTGCTAAAGATATTGGAGTAGCCGTCAATACGATCAAAGCCTGGATTTCAATTTTAGAAGCAACATACCAAATTATTATCCTTCGCCCCTATTTCAACAACTCCAATAAAAGGTTAGTCAAATCCCCAAAAATCTACCTGACTGATGTTGGATCTTTATGTTACTTATTAGGCTTGAAAGACATTGATCACTTTATTGCCGGTCCGATGGCTGGTCCTATTGTTGAAACATTCATTGTTACAGATATCTATAAACGAATATCCAAGCATGGGGTTGAACCCCAAATCTATTTTTGGCGAACGTCATCAGGAACAGAAGTTGATCTAGTCGTTGAAAATCAGGGAACATTAATTCCTATTGAAATTAAGGCTTCATCAACACCAAAACCTCCAATGGCCTCGTCAGTACATTCTTTTTTAAAAGATCAACATAAACGAAGCCAAAATGGGTATGTTGTTCACCTAGGAAATATTCAACTCCCACTAGGAGAGCATGTGACAGCTTTACCCTTTTCATTGCTGTAAAAGGGTGAAAATTGAGCGTTTCGAGACTCGAAAAAATCTGAAAAAATTTTTCCTAGTAGACTGAACTCTGTGTTTATT
This sequence comes from Simkania negevensis Z, assembly GCF_000237205.1. Lineage (GTDB taxonomy): Bacteria > Chlamydiota > Chlamydiia > Chlamydiales > Simkaniaceae > Simkania > Simkania negevensis. The sequence goes on from NC_015713.1 coordinate 2,382,508, forward strand.
TTGCTTAGCCTGAGAAAGCAAAGGACGCCAAAAGATGGATTAATAGCGGTGGAGAATTTTAGAGACAAGGCACTTAATCACTGAAATACAATTCATTAAGAATGACAAGATTGGACGTACCGATCGATGCCCTCTTCGACATCGCCGTAAAACTTAGGCTTGCCCGCTTCCAACCAAAGAACCTTATTACAATTGTCTTTAATCCAATCGGTATTGTGCGATGCAATAATGAAAATCTCAGAAGATGAGATCAGTGAATCGAGTTTTTCCTTTGCCTCTTCTTTGAACGACTCATCGCCAGCCCCCACTAGCTCATCCATAATCAAGATCTGAGGCTGGATACAAGTGTTAATGCTAAACGCAAGGCGAACCTTCATCCCCGTTGAATAGGTTCGAAGTGGCATGTGGATATAATCTCCCAGCCCCGAACTTTTCACAATCAACTCCTCCTTCTCTTTGACCTCCTTTGAAGGAAGGCCATGCAGCGTTCCACGCAGCAAAATATTCTCATAGCCTGTCAAATCTTCGTACATGGCAAACATGACATCGAGGAGAGCCGTTACCTTTCCATCGACCTCAATCGAACCAAGTGTCGGTGTATAAATTCCAGTGATCATCCGAAGCAGGGTACTCTTTCCCGCTCCATTATGCCCAATGAGTCCCAGCCTAGTCCCATGTTCAATCGTCAGAGAAAGCCCATCAATAGCCCGGATTTCAAACATATCCTTCGGATTCCGTTTGATCAATCCACCCGTAGCGACACGCACAAGCTCTTTTTTCAGCGAGCGATGATTCGCAGCGCTGTAGACAGGAAAATCTAAAACCATCTCTTCAAAATCAATCTGCGCCATGCTTTACAACCAAAAAGGAATTCGATGTCTTAGACGAGAAAAAACAAGCAGCATAAGCGCTGTTCCACCTACTGCAATCATAACACTTCCCTTAATCACCATTGCTGGTGCATGGGTATTCAACACTCCAGAGCGAAGAAGCTCGACAAAGTAGTAAAATGGGTTCAAATAAACAGCCAGAATCGCCCTACCAGGGATCATGCTTGCATTCCACATGACTGGAGTCAGTAAAAATCCCACCTGCAAAATGCTTGCAATGACCTGCTGCACATCCCGAAAACGGGCCCCAATCATGGCAAAAAGAGTCCCAATCGACAGCATCGAGACAGCAATCACCACAAGAGCAAAGAGGACCATGGGAAAATTGGGAACACATTTAAAATAAATCAAAAGTGGCAAAACCGCGATCACATTATGCCCAAGCACGATAAAATTGCGAGTGATCACCCGCATGATGTAGACCGTAAAGGGCATCTTCAACTGCAAAATAAACGTTTGTGCGTCAGTAAAGCCATGCATCATCTCAATCAAAGTGGTAGAAAGTAGAAACCAAGCGAGCATCCCCCCTGAAATATAAAGAAAATACTCGGACAAGTTCATATGAAAAAGCTTACTATAGACAAACCCCATAGAATAGATCATGACAGCCATACTGATCGTGATCCAAAAAGGGCCTAAATACGAGCGGCGGTAACGCAGCTTAAGATCGAGCCACCCCAGCAGCAGCCAAACGCGCCACTGCTTGACACCCGACCATAAATCTTCAAGAGAAGCCACAAATCGAGAAGGCTTTTTTTTAGCCTTAACTGAAGCTGCTTCATTTACCTCAATTTCTTCCACAAGATTAGCTATTTTTAATCATCATTAGACACAAAACCTAACAAATCTCCTTCGATAAGTCAACGCAAAGTGCCAAACTTTGAATCTCCAACGACACCTTTCTTATCAAACACCACATAATTGAGCGCACAACTACCGCTTTGCTCTGCATTATTAAAGAGATGTAGCAGTTCCAAGAACCAAAACTGTTTTCCGAGCTCTTCCCACTGCGCTGTTCTCTTGCTAGAGTCTGGATAGAGTGCTTTTAATGCCTCAACTACATATCTATTCCAGTAGGCGTCATTCCCTCTTTGACTAGTTGATATTTCTTTGGCTTTTCCAACAATTACAGCATATGGATCCTCCGACATCTTCTCGCCGAAAGGATCGATCACTACAGTGTCACGAAGATCGATGTAATTAATAAACCTTACCATCTTTTTTAAATTGATTGCTACATTCCCAACTGCTGTAATGTCGCATGTAAGCACACTACCTACACTTCTACTACTACTGCTACGAACTCTTGAAAAAATGTTTGTGCAACCTTTCAGGATAAGGGATTCTATCCTAAAGTTTGCTGTAGCCATGCATTTAAGTGTCTCAGAGGTTAAGTTCGTACAACTTGAAAGATCTAGAGCCCTAGCACTTGGAAAATTCTTATTGAGATGGGGAATCACATATTGCCCCATCAATTCATCATCAATATCTAATCCACTTAAAAAAGAAATATTTTCTACAAAAAAGCGGAAAGGTCCAAGAGGATGATCATAACGGTTCGCTAAATAATGAGCATTGGGTGTGAAGATTTCTTTAATCGCATTCAGATTTCCACCTGCAAAGGCTTCTCTCCGTTTTGCAATTTCACCGTAGTAGAATTCTATATGATGGCTAATATTACTCTCAGCGTCTCCCCACTCTAATATATATTTTTTTGTAAAGCCGTCAATCAGCCCTTTTTCCAAACCAGACCCTCTTAAGTCAAAGTAGATAGCATTCGGAAACTGCCTTGTAATGCTAGCAAATTGTTCACAAGTTATCATCTCAAACCCCGCAAGAGTTAACCTCTGAACATGCTGATTCTGTTTAGAATAGCCGAGTAACCTTGTTAAACATTCTTTATCTGCTAAAATGGGTTCAGCTGAAGTGGTGCGCGCTGCGTCGATGGTCAAGTACTGAAATTGATGATCATCGGGAGAAGCAAACTTATCGAGTAATTGAAAGAAGCTTCCTTTTTCTAATTCTCCTCGAGCAATGTGCGCCCCAAGAAACCTGTCTGGCACGATCGAAACGTTTAGACTTTCCTTATCATGGTAATCTATGAATTTAAGTAGCTTAGGCTCGTCAATTTTAACATACGGATCAAGAGGAGCTACCCGCTCCTTATACCCTTCAGATAAAGGTAAGAAAATCGAAGCGACTTCACCCAACATCTTTTCAAAATCCACAACTGTACCTTCGTCCGGCACCCATCCAACGCTTTTGCTTGAAGCTGCTTGTAAAGAATTCGCTGAAGTAGAAAAGTCTAGTCGACGTACTGGGCTTTTGTGTTCTTCATCTCGTAGCTCGACTTCTCTTCTCTCACCAACATTTGAGCTTGAACCACCAGAAGAGTCTAATTGACGCATCGGGCTTTCACTCTCTCGAAGTTTAGATGGAGAGAGCCTTGTTTTGAGAATTCCTCTTTTTGAAGGGCTTGAAGGAGGTTTAGTAACAATAACCGGTATATTTGTCGTCAGTCTTCTGTCTTGTCCATCAGTATCATGTTGCACTTCAAAAACTGTTACCGTTGTGGTCTCTGTAAGAGTTTCACCTGTCGATTCTGGCTTCTTTCTGAATTGGTTCAAAATCCCAGCGACAAATAGAAGTGCCCCTCCTCCAAGAAACCAAGGCAAATAGCTTTCAGAAGTCTGAGAGTTATTTGCGCCCGTAGTTGAATCTGGAACTGGCGGCGGGGTAGTTAATGGGTTTGCATTAGTGTCGCCTTGGTCTGTAGTTCCTTGTTGAGGTCCAGATTTTTCAGATAAACTAACAGAAGGTGTAGTCTTGTCCTCACCTTCTTTTATTTTTTGATCATCAGTGATGTTGTCTCTGTCAACAACCTCTTCTCTAACAGTAGCTGTTCTGTTCGTTGAATTGTCATCAGATATTAAATCAGAGTCAGAAGTGAAGATGCCATCTTCACTTCTTTCTTGAGGTTGAGCTGTTTCAGTCATTGAACCCCCAGTAGATAGGATAACTCCATCTCCATTCATATCATCATTTTCATTATCTCCTGTAGAGAGACCAGGTACTACATACATGAGATTTTCTTGCTTAAGACCTTTGCCACTATTGACTGAACCTTTAGTATTGTTTAACAAGGTGTAATTGGACTGGATGCATCTGTTTTCAAAGTCAACGAAACCTTCCTTACACATCTCAATACCCTCAAGAACAGGAATCAAGGTAGGATCTACTACTTTAGATCCTGAGCCATCTGGTCTCATATAAACAACGCTGTAAGGATCGATACTCTCTAGTATGTCTCTCTGATCAACATCTTGTTCTTCAATTCCGCATAACTCAGCAAGGGATGGATCAGGAAATCCAACTGGGTAATTCTTTGCTTCAATGAACGTTTCAGAAGAAACAATTTTAGAACCTTCCTGATTAACAGGTGGCAATTGAAACTGCGATTGACGTTGCATGTTCGTTGGGGCAATCTTTGTAAGTGTTGTATTATCTACTTTGCGAGCAAAGCATCCCTCCTGAGTCCATTTCAATCCATCAAGACATGGTCCTTGGAATAACAATGGGCCTAAATCACTTTCTTCACCAACAACATCTCTTCCAGAAAGAGAAGATGTGGGATCTGCATCATCATTTTCAATCAATTGAGTTCTAATGGGATTAGTATTAACCCTATCGCCACGTAAAGTTCTTCCGGATCCAGGAATTGGAACAAGTGCTGTTCCTATTTCTCTCACAATTTCAGAGTCTGTTGAAATGCTTGAGAATTCTTGTGTAATAGGTGGTTGTACAGGATTCTCAGAGGTTGAAGTGTTGACTCGGTGCTGAATTGTTGATGAATGATCAAACAATGGATTTACACAAGTGTCGACAAGGAATGAAGTGCTTAAAAAACACTGATCTCCGTTTTCAAAATACTCTGGTGGCTCTGTTACAGTAGGCTTGACGTCCACTTTAAGAGACTCACTCTCTGATTGTGGGCTAGGAGTTGGAGTCGGAGTCGGAACAGGAGTTGGGGTTGGGGTCGGAATTGGAGTTGGCTTTGAGTTATTACCACTATTTGTTCCAGAGTTGTTAGGAGCGATCAAGGTGATAGCTGGAAGGGCTCCAGCCATGTAAGCAATTCCAACACCTACTATAGCAAGACCAATCAACCCAAGACCTATGTAGGCAACTTTTTTCTTTGTTGACCAAGGTTGATCGGGAATTTCCAAGGGCTCAAGAGCATGAGGAATTAAAGCCTGATTAAATGCTTGTTGATAGGCCAGCGACTTACGCTGCCACGCTTCTTCATGCATTTCGAAATGTTTTTTAAATTTGTTGAGATATTTTTTCGACAGCTCATTCATTTGTTCGATTGACGGCTCGCGCAATGCATGGCTATCAAAACCATGCTTTTCAAAAAGTTCTCTTAAAATGATTTGCTGCTTAAGTTCTAAAGCATTCCATTTATATCGTTTTGCTTGATAGAAATGGGCTAAATAAGAAACCTGCTCTTTTGTCAGTTCTTCTTTTCCTGAGGGAACAGGGAGTTCTGCGACAAATTTTTTGTACGGTGGGACAAGGCTTAGCTCATAAAAGCGAGGAACAAGGACTTGAATTTGACACTCTGGAATCGTTAAAGTTGGATGCGCGATAAGCCATTTATGATGCCACTGAATTTGTTCGGGTGATAGTTTGCCTACGTCTTTCACTGTTCTTGGATCAATGATGGGTAAGTTTTCTGCTTTGTAAACACGATTTTCTTGAGGAGCAATGTGAAAATTATAGAGAAGCGTGGCTTGTTGTGGTGTGAGTTCGCCTTTTTCATAGAGTTTTCTGAACGTTTCAAGTTCCGCATTTGTCAGTGAGGTCTCTAAATCAATTTCTGTGATGTTTAAAGGGTCCAGCCCATACTGTTGCAAGACTTGGTTAAACCCAAGTTGTTTCTTAAAGGACTCTTGTTTCCAAAGATCTGCACGGTCTTTAAAATGACCATGAAGCATCCGAACAGTTTGCTCGGTCATTTCATCAAAATCTTGAAACACTGGAAAGTTCCATCGATTGTAATAGTGCTCTCCTTTTGTAAAAGTCACATAGATGGCTACTTTCGCAACTAAATTAAAGGCAGCAATACGAAACGACATGGCTGGGGTAATCAGTACAGCATGAGATTTCAAAACCTTAGAGACAGCATAGGGAGTGATGACAGCACCCGCAGCGAGTCCAATAATTGTAATCACCGCTTTGTAATAGGGAGAGTGACTTTGCCCACTTCGGAATACATGATCAGCCAAAAAGATTGTTAAACCATTGACCGCTCCAGTCAAAGCCATCGCATGATGTGTTATTGGCCCATTGATCCATTCCAAAGAACGCAACTTTTCGAGTCCAAAAAATCCTGTCACAACAAAACATGCAGGATCTATCACTCCTTTCATTTTTTCATAATACGTGTGACTAACTGAAGATTCGCTCATGGAAATTGCCCTATATAAAAAACTTTAGCATGATCTTTATAAAGAAGATGTGAATTAATTGCATGCAAAAACTAATTTTTAATTAAGATCGTAGTGAAGATTTACATTTTTTTACGCAACGCGATAATTCGATTGAAAAAAAATAATGAAAGAGAATAACTTAGATGCCAATTTAAAAGTTTATCATCATAACGAGGTATTTTCATGAGCGGAAACGTAGGATTAAGTTGCTGGCAACAATTTTGGAACTGCATTTGCTGTTGTTGTCCTTATGAAGAACCAGAAGCGATTCAACAGCGCAAACCTCTACTACAGGACCCTCTACATTCAACTACATCCCCTACGACTTCGTCACACACTTACTCTCCACCCTCTTCTAATGCTCATACACTTTCTCCAGATCTTACATTAGGCCTCCCTGCGCATCAAGTTGAGATTCAAAGAAGAGAACACCAAGATCGGGAAAAAGAACGAAAAACATCTTCCGACGATCTAAGAAGAGATGAGGGTCATCTTCATGTTGTTTCTCCTCATTCTCCTAAAACTAACGGGCTGAAAAGCGAAGGAACCGGAAGCCCCACAAGTTCGCTTTTGCCAACAAGAATAAGCACTCCTCCATTAGATGAACAACAACGACGCGAAAGTGAGGCTTTATCTCTTTCTCATCTCCCTCCTCATGATAAGAGCGGAAGCCCATCTTTAAGCGAAAGAGACATCCATCATATTCAGAAGCAAGGCAGCGGAAGCTCCTCACCACTCCCTCGTCCCGATCAAAGCGTATTTAGCTCCCCAAGGCCACTTGTAGCAAAGGACAGCTCTCCTCCATTAGAAGAAGTTAAAGATCAATTTGAACATCAAGCTCCAAAAGACCTCCAATTTGGAAGTAGCACCACTGTTGTTGTGAGTGATGAAATCGAGAGAAGAAACTCTCCACCTATTGCGATCCCAATTGATAAAAAAAGAGAGTCTGATCGTTCAAGAAGTTCTGACGAAGAAGAGCATACCCCACCCCATTCGTTCGTAAGCAATCCAACAACACCTGTTCGCTCTCCTGACAGTAGCCCAGCAACACCGCTTTCCTCTCCTTATCATGATACATCTTTTGGAAACGTGAGCAATTGGAGAGAACAAGTAGGCGTCCATGAGTCACCTCATAAGGTGAAAGATGCAAAAAAATCAGATGGGAATGGATCAGATACCGATTAATAAAAAATCACTCTCAAAATAGAGCTAAATGGATAGATTGGAGAACTGCATATGAGTCAAGGAGTTGGAAGATTTGGGTTCCTTTCGGGACTTTTTCGCATTGGAGGAAATCCAGATGAAGGTCTGTCCTCTAAGCGCATTCTTGGAGGCATTGGGCTCATTTCTCTCATCGCAGGAGGTGTATTCCTATATTTTAGATGGAGCAAGCCTCCCACACTTCCTCAAATAACCTTTACAAAAGAGGAAGAAAATGAGCAACAGGTTGAAGAAATAGCTAAAAATGAATTTCAACAAAAATCACCTCCCCACTCTCCCTCTTTAGATCGAAGAAATCTTGTTGTAGTTGACGCTGCGCCCGAGAATCGCCCTGGGCACAAAGATGAAGAAATTCATTCTGGTGAAAACCTGAAAGCTCCCCATAATGCTTCTCTCCCCCTTCCCTCTCCTTTGAAGTTTCCAATAGAACCTGGCATTCAACGTGTCTTTGAAAATCAAGGAGAAGACGAAGAACAACAGCTTGAGTTAGTAGTCGATACAACTAAGCAGGAAAATCCATCACCTCGTAATTCCCCCCCTTTAAATCGAAGAGATTCCATTTTAGTTATCACTCCACCTTCGGAGAGTTTTCTTCAACATAAAGACAACAGAGGCGCAACTGAAATTGATTCTGATGAAGAGCTGAAAGAACAAGATGAAAGATCTTCTGATCTCAAGTTTAAAGAGGAATATGGCGATAATTGGGTGGTTGAAGGTGACAACTTTGGGTCAGATGAAGAAATCAGCAAGTCTCCTTTCACCACTCCACCAACAACTCCTCCGACAACTCCTCCAAGTTCTCCCTACTCACCAATGGGTAGTGCCCAGAGGATGAGCTACCGAGATAGAATTGGAACTCACGAATCTCCACAAAAATCAACCAAACCACCTTTATCTGGTATGGCTGAGGATTCTAAAAGGAATGATAGCAGTTCTCATGTCTCGTTAACAATGAGCTTTGATCAGATCGACAACACTTCCTTCGAAGACAATAAAGCTAATAGAAACCCTCCTCAGAGAGGATCGTCTTCTAAGATAGTGCAATCTATATAATATTTCAGGAGGTCGCGGTAGCGCGCGGCATCTTCGAAACGCAAGTCTTTTGCTGCTTGCTTCATTTCTTTTTCACATTCTTGAATGCGCTGTTGAATCTCTTTAGGATCAAAAGTGGGCGCAGCTTCTTTCTTCTCAGCAGCTTTATACTCAGAAAAAGTCTCGGAAAGATCTTCCGTCACATTTTTGCGCACGGTTTGCGGGGTGATGCCGTGTTTGCGGTTGTGCTCTTCTTGGACTTTGCGGCGCTCACATGTGATATGAATGGTATTTTCAATCGATTTGGTGCGTTTGTCGGCGTACATGATCACGCGTCCTTCGGCGTTGCGCGCGGCACGACCACAGGTTTGGATAAGTGAAGTCTCACTGCGGAGAAAACCTTCTTTATCGGCATCAAGGATGGTGACGAGAGAAACTTCAGGTATGTCTAACCCTTCGCGGAGAAGGTTGATCCCAACAAGGACGTCGAAGATTCCTTGGCGTAGCTCTTTAATGATCATAACCCGTTCAAGAGTGTCGATGTCAGAGTGGAGGTATTTAGCTTTGACTCCAATTTCTTTGAGGTACTTGGTGAGATCTTCGGCAAGTTTTTTGGTCAGAGTGGTAACGAGGACACGGTTCCCTTTTTCAGTTTCAATGCGGATTTCATCGAGACAATCGTCGACTTGATTCGTGGCGGGACGGATTTCAATGACGGGGTCGAGTAGGCCTGTGGGACGAATGATTTGCTGCACGATGTCGCCACCTGATTCGTTGATTTCCCACGGGCCGGGCGTGGCAGAAACAAAGACAACTTGATTGATGTGGAGGTAAAATTCCTCAAACTTAAGAGGACGGTTATCATAAGCAGAGGGAAGACGAAATCCAAAATCAACAAGAGACTTTTTACGGGCGCGGTCTCCGTTATACATGGCGTGAATTTGAGGAAGAGTTTGGTGGGACTCATCGATAAACATGAGAAAATCTTCGGGGAAATAGTCGATGAGACATGCCGGTGGCTGCCCAGCTTGACGTCCCGCAAAGTGACGAGAGTAGTTTTCAACGCCTTTGCAGTAGCCGATTTCTTTGATCATTTCCAGGTCATATTTGGTCCGCTGGCTAATGCGTTGCTGCTCCACGAGGAGGTTTTCATGCCCAAAGTAAGCGATCCGCTCTTTGAGTTCTGCTTGGATAGTTTCAAGAGCGGTGAGACGCACCTCTTCTGGCGTGACGTGATGCGATCCGGGATAAATAGAAATAGCGTCCATGCGACGCTGGACTTTTCCTGTGAGGGGATCTATTTCAGAAATGCGTTCAACTTCATCGCCAAAAAATTCGATCCGATAGGCGAGGTCTTCTTCATAGGAGGGAACGACCTCTAAAATGTCACCTCGGACCCGAAAGTGGGTGCGAGACAGTTCGTAATCATTTCGAGTGTATTGAAGCTCAACGAGGTGAAGGAGGACATCATCGCGTCTATAGGTTTGCCCTACTTTGAGACGCAGTTTCATTTTGCTAAAGTGTTCAGGCATGCCAAGTCCATAGATGCACGAGACAGATGAGACAATGATGACATCTGACCGCTCTAGGAGTGAGCAGGTTGCTTTGAGGCGCAGTTTTTCAATCCGGTCATTGATCGAGAGATCTTTTTCAATATAGGTGTCAGTGCGAGCGACATAGGCTTCTGGTTGATAGTAGTCGTAGTAAGAAACAAAGTACTCAACGGCATTGCTTGGGAAGAGCGATTTAAACTCTTGGTAAAGTTGGGCCGCTAGGGTTTTATTGTGAGCTAAAACGAGTGTGGGTTTTTGAACCTTTTCAATGACTTGGGCCATGGTAAAGGTCTTTCCTGAGCCAGTGATTCCTAGGAGAACTTGCGCTTTTTTGCCTCGCTGAATCCCTTCTACGAGTCGCTCGATGGCAAGTGGCTGATCGCCACGCGGGGCAAAAGGACTCTCGAGTTTAAATGCTGACATATTTTGCAATTAAGGGTTTGAAGTAGCCCCACTGCTCTAAAACACTAATGAGCACAATGAAAAATGCAAATATCATGATGGCAATAAGCAATATGCGCCCACCTGTTGTTTTGTAAAACTTGGGTTTTTCCAAATGCCATGCCATGATAGCAGGTAAAAAGATGAGAAGTATCGCAACAAACGCAGCTGCATATTCTAAGGCAATGATGAATCCTCGTTGATAGGTAAATACGAAAATCAGTGGGGGGATGAAGGTGAGTAAAATCGCAAATAGCCGTCCTTCCCAGGTTTTTTTGAGTTTGAATCCATCGGTTAAAAAGTCCGACAAGCTGAGCGATACCCCTAAAAAGGAGGTGACGATCGCAAAAAAGGAGAAAAAGTGGGCCCCCACTTTAATCCATTGGTTCTGCACAATCTGAGCTAGCGGTTGGGTAACTGAAAGCCCTTGCTTCCACGCTTCGACTAAACTGACTTTTCCTTCGAGAGGGACGATGCCTAAAATGACAACCTGCCACAAAATATAGATCACTAAGGGAATAATGCTTCCTATGAGCAAGGTCCATTGAAGGTGTTTTTTGTCGTGGTGCATATAGGTCGTCAAACTGGGAATAATGATGTGATATCCAAACGAAGTGATCACAACGGGGAGAGCGACGAAGGTTGGATTCCAATCGATGTGAGTGAGTAGTTTTCCGTGAATATGCTCTGGTAAAAACCCAATGAGCAGGAGATAGGAAATGCACAAACCAAGCATCAAAAATCGGTTCACAACATCCACACCTAAGGTGCCAAGATAGACAAAGCCTCCGAAGATGACTGGTAAGGCAAAATGAGCTACCCATAGGGGAATTTCGTATCCGGTCAGCGCGGTAATGGCCATTTGAAACAAGGGAGCTCCCGCAGCAATGTAGGCAGCTGTAAGGGAATAGAGCAATAAGAGGTAGACAATCCAACTCAGGGCTTTACCCCATGTTCCTAGGGTTTTGTGCGCCATCGAAATGAGGTTGATTTCCCCTTCTATTGCAAAATTCACATCGAGAAAGAAAAAAGCCGTTGCAAGCATCACGAGCCAACACACCGCAAAGATGAGGAGCGAGGGGACAAAACCGACAAACGATGTCATTACAGGTAGAGCGAGCATTCCCGCTCCAATTGTCGTTCCTGCAACGAGGAGGATACCTCCGACAAAATGATTGATTTTCATAGAGCTTACCAGATTACTGGGGAAAGATTAAAATTGCAAGAGCTCTGCAAATTTAGATTAGCCCTGAGTATCGCTCCCGCTTCGAATATCACAACAAAACAACCAATTTTTTGTAATTTATATTTCATAAACCATTTAAAAATAAAAACTTAACCGATATTAAGAAATAATTTCGCTGGTTATTATTTTTTATTTCCAGCGAAATATTGTTGACAATGAAGATTTCGCTGATTATGATTCATTACAAACAGCGGAAAAATCATGACAAAAAAACTAATTGGTCGACGAGAAGAAAAAAAGCTTTTATCAAACAGACTAGCTTCCAAAGAAGCCGAGTTCATTGCTGTATATGGAAGAAGACGAGTGGGGAAAACCTATTTAATCAAATACGCCATCGAAAGCGCAAAACTAAATTCCATTGAAGTCACAGGATTGAAAGATGGCTCTTTGCGTCATCAATTAGACATTTTTACCCGTGCTTTTGAGAAAGCATTTCAACCCCTATACAAGTTAGCTTTACCTTCTAATTGGATGGAAGCTTTTGACTTACTCACTAATGCAATCGATCAACTTCCAAAAAAGAAACCCTTTGTTATTTTCTTTGATGAACTTCCCTGGCTAGCAACTCCCAAATCGGGACTTTTACAAGCATTAGATTATTTCTGGAACACCGAATGGACTCATCGTACAAATATCAAACTTATTGTATGCGGCAGCGCAGCTTCATGGATTCTAGACAATCTCATCAATGCAAAAGGGGGATTGCATAATCGTCTCACAACCAACATCCTACTTAAGCCTTTTAATATTCAGGAAACAGCTGAATTTTTAAATAGCCGCTCCATTCGGATGAATAAAATGCAAACCTTGGATCTCTATTTGGTCATGGGAGGAATTCCCTATTATCTAAAGGCTGTGGAAAAGGGACTTTCTGCCATGCAAAACATCAACCAAATATGTTTCACTGCAACAGGGCTTCTTTTCGGAGAGTTTGACCGCCTATATAGCTCTCTTTTCAAAAATTCTGACGCATACATCGAAATGATTGATATGATAGCAAAGCACCCTCAGGGGGTCGATTTGAGCTCAATGGAACAAGGATTAAAATTCTCCACTTCAGGTGGAACGCTAACAAAGCGTTTACAAGAATTAGAGGCTGCAGGTTTCATCATCAGTTTTATCCCCTATGGGCGAGGGAAAAAGGGAATCTACTATCGCATTATCGATGAATATACATTGTTTTATTTTCGGTGGATCAAACCAGTTACAAATCGCATCAAGTTAGCTTCATCACAAGCAAATTATTGGCAATCCAAATCCCAATCCGCACAATGGAAAAGTTGGGTGGGTAATGCATTTGAAGCTTTTTGTTATAAACACATTGATCAAATTGCCAAAGCTTTGAAACTTCACACCGGATTTAGCATTGGTACTTGGCGTTACATCCCAAAAACGAAAAATGAAAAAGGGACTCAAATTGACCTCCTTCTTGACTGCGATGACGGCATCATAAATATCTTTGAGATCAAATACTCCAAAACACCCTTTCGCATTACAAAACAGTATGCAACTCAGTTAGGTGATAAGTTAGATATTTTCAGTGAGCATTTCAAAACGACAAAAGATCTTTACTTAACAATGATTACTGTAGCCGGACTCACTTCTAATTCTTATGTCGATGAGCTTGTAAGAAACGAATTAACCTTGGATGATTTCCTTTAAGCAAATTAAGTCAATTGAATAGCCGTCAAAAACCAATTTTTGAAGGTGTTTGAATATAAAATTTTAGATGATTATTTGGACACGCTCTGCCCCCAGCTTGAGAGTCTTTGAGTTAAATTTCTCCACGAAATTGCCTCTATTTTCTCTGACAACTGCTGAGGATGAGCCACTTGACACACAACATAAGCTTGAGTTGCTGCTGGGTACTCTTTAAGAAACAGCTCAAGATGTTTTGCATCTCGCACTCCAGGGGTATCTGTCCATTTTACCTCAATAGGTAGCAAAGATTGATTGCGATTTAAGACCCAATCAACTTCAGGACCAGAAGAATCCCTCCAAAAATGAACCGATGTTTTATGGCTTTGAAAACGAGACCATCGGATAAGTTCTAGCCCAACAAATTGTTCAAATAGGCTTCCTAAATATTTTTGAGGTAAGATCTGCTGTTCTACAGCAGCAAGTCGCCTAAGTCCTAAGTCAAAAAACAAATACTTGGGAGATTTGGTCAATTTTTTTCGCGATCGGCTTTCAAAATAAGGTTCTACTCGTTCAGCAATTAGGCAATCTTCTAAGATTTGATAGTAGGCAGAAATTGTTGTTCTGGCTACACCGATATCCTGAGAAATCTTGTCAAAGTTAACGATATTACCCGACTCAATCGCAGCGAGGCGGAGAAAGTTTTCGAATGCCCCAATATCACGTACAAGAGCTTCTGCTCTCACTTCATCTTCAAGATACAAGTCTACATAAGAGTCTAACTCTTGTTCTCTAACATCATTATCTTCCTCTAAGCGAATAGCTGGTAGAGAACCATAAAGCAAAAAATCTTCTATCGGAGCGAGTGGAGTGGAAACTTCCTCTAAAGTAAAAGGATCAAGGCGCAATTGAATCACTCGTCCAGGAAGAAGATTTACATTTTTGTTATGTCTGAGCTTTCGTGCAGATGATCCCGTAAGGATAAATTGAGCAAGACCCTTATCAATCAAATACTGTACACAATCCATTAATGCAGGCACTTTTTGCACTTCATCAATAATGACTAAAGGTAAAGAGATTTTTGAATTGTTCAGAGCTTTAACCTCTCTAATCAATTGATCAGGATCAGCTTCATACTGGCGCCGAGTTTTGGAGATCAATAAAGTCACTTCAAGATCAGCTTTAAATTCTTGAATCAATGTTGTTTTTCCAGTCTGTCTAGGACCTAAAAGTAATACGCTTTTACCCCGTTTTAAAGTCTGAATGAGTTTTTCTTTTAGAGCTCGCTTGAATATCTTCATTGGAATAATCCGGAATATCGTTTCCTTACGCTCTATTTTCCTGGAAATTCGAGCTCAAGTCAACAAAATTCGATAAATAGCTGATATAAAGCAGTATAAGAAAGAAATACGCCGAAGCTGCTTAAGGCATTCAATGCAGGCAACCCTGATAACCTAAACTAAACAGTGAAACTTGCCCCTATAAAAAGAATGGCCAGCCCTCAAAAACCAAGCATCTGAGTGAGCTGGTAGAAAAAAATAAAGCATGCAACGAGGAGGACACCCAGGAGAAGAGGTTTGCCGCCTCTGACGCGGTCTTCTAGCAAATGCTTTTTTTGGTATCTGCCAATCCAAGCCATGAGGGCGGGAAAAATCCCAAACAAAACAACTGCGCAGATTCCACCAGCAAAGTTCAGCGCTTGAAAGAAAATTTTCGGAAATGCAACGGAAAAGAAGAGTGGCGGCAAGAGGGCTAGAGCGCACATGCCCAGATGCTCCCGCTTTTTCTTGTGCAGCTTGAACCCATCCCGCAAGAAATGGACAAGGCTGAGCGACTGAGCCAAAAAAGATGTGAGGATAGCAAAAAAAGCAAGCACTTGCGCTGCGTACCCAATCCAAGTTGAGCCAAGATAATTGTGCAAGGCTTGAGCACCGTCGATATCTGCTTGAAAACTCGATTGGATTTCGCCTATTGGTAAGATCCCAAGGACAATGATTTCCCATATCAGATAGATGACAAAAGCAAAAATCGAACCATACCAAATGGCTTGTCTGACACGTTTTCTATCTCCTCCCATGTAATGAAAGAGACTGGGAATCATATTGTGAAATCCAAACGAAATAATGAGGATGGGAAACGACACGAGGGCATATTTTGGTTCAAAATAGAGCAAAAGTCGGGGCGCAATATAACGAATTCCTAAAAAGATCAGTAAAAGATACGCTCCAATTTTTCCTACCATGAGAAAACGGTTGAGATGGTCGACAGGACGCGTGCCTAAATAGACGAGCCATCCAAACAGAATCACAAAAAAAAGGGTGCCACCCCAATCGGGAAATTTTAAACTGAGTGTGTAGTGAGAAAAGGAGGAGACGTGGTTTCCACTGGCTGACATATAAGCAACAAGTAAGGCGTAAAAAAGGAAGAGGTAGAGAAACCAACAAAGAAGCTTCCCAATCGGGCCAAGAGTGTGACCAACCATTGAAATGAGATTGACAGGCTTATCAAACCACCCTAAGGTTTCGATCATCAGTAAAGCAGTGGTTGTCATAAACAGCCACGCGATGACAAACATGATGAACGTGGGAAGAAAACCAGCAAGACCTGTCAAAATGGGAAGGCCGAGCATGCCTGCTCCGATACAACTTCCCGTAATGAGAAGTGTGCCACCTAGTATGCTTCCGTGTTTTTTCATCGTTTGAGTTTTTCCGCGATCCGTTGTTCTTGTCCCAAGCGTCCAAGTTCGTATCCTTCAAAATCGACAAATTTGAAGAACCGCTCAAATTCTGGGAAGACATGGGAAACTTGTTTGGCCATTTCTTGCGCAACATACCGATAAGAAGGATGCCCTGCAGGAGAAGAACGGAGTTCGCATAGCCACTGCAGTGAGCGCAAATTAATATGGAAGTACCAATGGATGTTGTAGGCCATTGGAACAACGTACTGCGCTTCTTCGGGAAGCTCATTTGCAATTTCATCATAGGCGCCCCTTGCGCGATCCATTGCTTCGCGGTACTCTTTTTCCATATCGGTATCGAGAATTTCTTGTGGAATGTAGTAACCGTGGTTGCAAGAAAGGAGTTGCCGCTCTTGTGTAAGAGTGCGATGCCGCTGCAGGTCGCGGTAAATTCCAAAGTCAGCAACGATTTCAAAAGTAAACTCAGCATGTTCAAGTGCGCGTGGTCCTTTATGACGCCGATTTTGACGAAAGGCACATGTCGCTTCAAAAAGGCGTGATAAATCTTCTTTAGGCAGTTTGCGGCACAATTCTTGCAATTCTAAAAGACCTGTTTGTGAACGGCTAAAGAGAAGCGCTGCTCCAACTTTGATTGGGGATTCTTGATCGTAATCGACAAGGCGTACTGTTGCATGATCAAGTGGCTCAAGACCCGTTGTGTACTGTGCGGTGAGAAGGTGTAATTCTTCGTTTGTTTTTTCGTAAAATTCAGAAAAGGTCTGTTGGTGTTTGTGATTCATTTCAGAGCGACGAATGAACGACGGCATCACTTTAGAAAGTTCTTGATGACTACCCCGCGCAATTTCTTGCAATTCTGAAAGGTTATGACAATTGAGCTTCTGAATCATCGTTTCGAAAAATCGTCCATTGCCGTACATTCCCATATTCGTTAATGCACTTGCAGGAAGAAGACCACGTAAGCAATCAAGAACTTTTGCTCGAAGCGCTGCAGTGTATGCGACATTCGAAATGTCATGCTCTTTTGGAAAACTCTTTTCCATTTGCTCAGTTAAGGGAGGAATTAACTTGCCGTAAACTTCAAAGAGGTGATTGCACGTATCGATATATGTGTCCCGATAGGCAGATGTCATGATGATCGGCTCACGGTAAAAGAGAAATTCACCTTCATATTTTTGGTCGAAATAAATGTAGCGCGTTGACTTTTCAAGTGGAGAACCTCCAAGGCGGCAGTCTTCAATGACTTTAGCGGCAATCATCGACACGTTTTCAACTGCAAGATGGGCTCCACCAAGTTCGCCGATCGAGTCGTCACCATAACCATCTAAAATGCGATCGTAGAAATTTTGCGCCTTTTTAATGGCGATGCTTTGGTCTTCAACATCTCCTTGTTCTGCCTCTTTTGTCCCAGAAATGGAGGCAAAGGCGGTTTCTTCATTTAAAATAAAATCTTTTAAAAGTAGTGAACGAAGTCCCAAACTTGACCGGGAGTAACGAGAAAAAAGAGCTCCTTTAATCACTTCGGGCAAGTTGCGCAAAACAAAGATATTGCTTGAAGTGTTGGTCACATATTTTTCGATAATTTTTAGCTGTTGCTCTGTGAACTCTTCGTAATCGTGTATCATCGAATTTACCTCTTTTCAGGTGTCAAAAAACTTGAGGATACGAGTCTAATGCTTTTACTTTTTTTTGATAAGCAAATTAGGGCATCTTATCCATATTCTACAGACTCTTATAAGCCATGTTGTTGTTTTTTCAAGCGTTTTTTGAAAGCTTATAAAATTTTGATTTCAGAAATCGATAGCCTCCACTATGTTAATAAGTGACTGTGTTTTTTTGGAGGTAATGATGGCTTTAACAACTTTCGAAATGTTGAAACGTCCTCGCCGGAACCGCCAGACGTCTTCGATTCGTCAGCTAGCTCAAGAGCACACTTTATGTGCAGGTGACTTCGTCGCTCCCCTTTTCCTGATTCCAGGCGATAAGAGAAGAGAGCAAATTGAAGCCATGCCGGGTATCGAACGGCACTCAGTGGATTTTCTTGTCAAAGAGGCAGAAATTCTTCATGCCCAAGGCATCCCAGCAGTTGACCTCTTTCCTTCGATTGATCCCTTTGCCAAAGATCATGAGGGATCAGAAGCTTGGAACCCAAATGGTCTCGTTCCTACTGCTATCCGTCTGCTGAAACGAGAGGTCCCCTCACTTTGTGTCATTGCAGACATTGCCCTCGACCCCTACACGTCTCATGGACATGATGGAATTCCAAATGAATTCCATGAAATTGAAAACGACCTCACATTAGAAGCTCTAATCAGGCAATCGCTTATCTATGCAGAAGCTGGGGCCGACATTCTAGCTCCCAGTGATATGATGGATGGACGAGTGAAATTCATTCGAGAAGCCCTTGATGCCCAAGGCTTTCAAAATGTCGGAATTCTCTCCTACTGCGCAAAGTACGCTTCGGCGTTTTATGGCCCTTTTCGAAATGCTATCCAAACAAGTCTCTCTTTTGGCGACAAAAAAACCTACCAAATGGACCCTGCGAATGTCAGAGAAGCTATTCGTGAAGCCATCTTGGATGAGGAAGAAGGTGCCGACATGCTCATGGTCAAACCTGCCCTTCCTTATTTAGATGTGATTGCGAAGATTAAAGAAAAAACCACACTCCCTGTTGGAGCTTACCACGTTAGTGGGGAATATGCGATGATCATGGCTGCGCATGAACGGGGTTGGCTTGACGCGCAAAAGACTTTCTATGAATCGCTTATAGGAATTAAACGGGCCGGAGCCGATTTCATTTTTACGTACGCGATCAATCAAATATTGGATTTACTTAATTGATCGATCCGTTATCATAAAGAAAAGAGGGGGTCAATCTGACTCCGCTCGTCTATAAAGAAAGGGGACGTCATGATTGAGAAGGGGAAACAAGTCGCTATTGAATATAGTGTCTTTCTACAAGATCGCACACCTGTCGACAGCAACGTCGGCCAAGATCCACTTGTGTTTAATTGTGGGTCGCAGCAAATTTTGCCAGCTCTCGAGGATGCCTTAAGCGGGTTGGAAGTTGGTGACACAAAACACATTACACTGCAGCCTGAAGATGCCTACGGATATGTCAATCCAAGTGCATTTAAAGAAGTCGATGCAGAAGTCATTCCAGAAGATCTCCGCTTTGAAGGAGCTCTTTTAATCATTGCAGATGAGAACTTTGGTGAGATGCTCATCCGTGTTGACGAGCTTAAGGAAGACAAAGTGGTGCTTGATTTCAACCATCCTCTTGCAGGAAAACAGTTAACGTTCGATGTCAAGGTGCTTGACATCTCATAATCGGTTTTCTGGGAAGGATTCTCTTTCATCATGCAAAGTCGGGTAGAGGCGCTTGCCTGTTGCTGCGCGAGCGCCTGTATCCCGAAGCCAAACCGACATTGCGTAGGGAATCATCGTCCGACTGCTTTTCTTTAAAAAGAAATCAAACGGAATGACAAAGGCAACTCCTTTGTCACGGTACCGCTCATTGTTTACGATATCATGTGCATTCGTCCATGTGTACCAAACAGAAAAACGGAGACCACTCGGAAAATAACGGCCAATTTCGAAGCGGGCTCCTACGTCACGCGCCAAAAATTTTCCGATGCTCACTTTAAAGTCGAGTTGCAAAGGTTTAAACTCGTAGTAGAGGTCAAGAAAATACTGATAACCAATGAAATGAACTTTTTCAGATTGAAATCCATCAAACTTTCTCACTTCAGTTGTAAAGCCAATTCCATGATACTTCCGTTTTAAAACTGCAGCAGCTTCCAGCCCAATTGCCCAAGAGGAACCCACCGGATAGTAGAGAACCTCTCCCGCAATCCCTCCATATGCCACCTCGAAGTATCCCAAAGCCAGGCGACCGTACCACCCTTTTTTGAAATATTCCCCTTTTTGAATGTAGGCTTCTTCTAAAGAACCGCTGCTTGTCTGATAATACCGCACCATATCAGATCGTACATTGATCAATTGGGATGGGTTCAGCATGTCCATGTCCCCCACATCCGACATGCTCGACTTGATATTGTAGGCCCCTTGGATTTTGTAATAGACTTGGTCAAACAGGTACCCTTCTGGTCCCCCAACAATCCCCACGCTATATTTAAATTTCCCTGTTGCACTTCCAAAAAAAGTGAGCAAACGGGGGCGCACGGTAAAAGTCCAAACACTTTTGCTCCGATGGTAAATCAGAGATCCGTCGTATCGACTTGGAGGACGCGTTGGTTCACGCATAGGAGAGAGTGTGGCAAATTCAAAATCACTAATGGTCCTCTCTCGAAAGCGGTGCAAATCCATTGTTCGAAAACGGTATTCATGTGTTGGGACACCATCTGCTTCAATGACAACTGTGACTGCTTTAACATTCGTCGGCACTAAAGCTGCAAGAACTGTTTCGATCCGTTCTTTCAGCTCCTTTTCAACCCTGTAACGGACGTTAATCATTTTGATCCAAAGGGCATGATCGCCATGTTCATCTGTTGTTAAATAAATCCGGTATAAGTTGAGCCCTTGTTCATCGAATGCAAATGCAAGTTCTTGCGCTAATTCTTTGTTCGATCGGAGCAATCCAACAGGTTCTGTATCAACTGGAGCTTTGTAAATCGGAGGGTTATCAACTTTGGGGAAAAGACCTTTAGATTCACCTAAGTTGTAATTTAGAGACGCCGATGCAGCAATGTCTTCGCCTCGGAGAGAACTTACATTGAGCTGCAAACAGTCAAATAACGTTGCTGAAAGCCCAACATTGATACGTGACTTGACACTTCTTCCACTAGGATGCTCCCACTGATGGTGTTCATAATCGACAGCGTCGTATTCAGCAAGAAGTGTTAGTTTGTTTAAAACAGGAATCTTTGTTTGACGAAAAGGGGTCCACCCAATTCCTCCAAAAAATCCTTTAATTCTTCCTTTTCCCCAACCAAGAGTCGCTTCAAAATTCCAATCTAAAAAAGTTTTCGTTGCCACAACATAAAATGAATGAAATCGCTTTGTTCCATAAAAATCTTCAAAACCCACAGCAATTTCTGGGAAATAAGGAAACCCATCTTCTTTTCTTAAGACGCCCAGTTTTAAGTTAGCTCCCCGATCCGAAAACTCACCGAATCCCATGAATCCCATTGCAGGATCGGGTATTCCAATATACACCCGATAATTCACCCCAAACTCAACTCGTCTTAAAGGTTGAAATGTCACACCATAGTTTCTGTAAGGGGGTACATATGCAAAACCAAGTGCAACCATTCCCACATCGTTCATCCGGGCAGAAGGCATATTGAAATAACCTCCCATAAAAGTTGAGTTGTAGTGGAAGGGAAGATGATCTTTAATTTCCCGATTCACATCATCAACAACTTGCAAATCTCGAAATAATAAGGACAGATCTTCTTCCGCATGGAGAAGAATGCTACCTAGCATCACAAGGATCAATAGAAATCGCAGCTGCTTCAAAATGCTTTAGAACGCCCTGTTTACTTTTTAAAAAGTAAACAAAAATCTCAATTGCCGAAAAAAAACGCAAGGAAAACATTTAAATAAAATTAAAATCAAGATAAAATTAATAAACAAATTCAGGGTGAAAATTCATTATTACAAATTAGTTGTTTCTGATTTCAAATCGATAAAAATCTTGAAATAATAGACACTAACTTAACATTTTCTTTAAAAAAAATTCTGACATATGCCTTAATTGTATTTTCAAAAAGAGACTTGTTAAAATTTATGACTACCGGACTGCACAGTTCCTTATACTCAACAACTTTCGACTCTGCGACTTTTTTTGCCAGTAGCATGCTCTACAAATCCTTTATGCCAACAAGTGGGTTGGCAGCGACATCCCTGATCAATGCCCTTTCGATCCAAGCTATAGAGTTCTTAGAGACCCCCGAGCAAAAAACTGCCCAAGTGATTGTAGGGCTCGTTTTAGGGACTTGCCTCATCAACCTTCTTGCAAAACCTCTTGTCAAAGGCATCACTATCAACCCATTTGCTACGGTGCAACTCGCTGGAATTCATCTTATCATTAAAACAACAGCCTATGCCGCCTATCAGTTGACACTCAATCACTATGAAAAATGGAGATATGGGACATTTAATTCGTTTGATGATTTGAAAAATCTCACGCCCACTCAAGTTGGAAAATCAAAAGCCTATTTTGAAAAACACCCCTCCATTTGGAATAAATACTCTTTCAAACTGCAAGCTGCGTTCAACCTCCTTCTCCAAGAAAACAATTTAGAAACACTTGAATTTACAAACTGCTCAAAAAATACCACCCTTAATGATCGTGAACTTGCAGTTTTTCTCGGAACACTAGACGAAGAAGCAACTTTAACTGAAAAACAGTTCCAAGTCCTCAAAACTCACGAAACACCTGCTAACACAAAGCTGTATCATCAGTTTTTTTCTAAAGCTGACATTGATGTTAACGAAGAGCAACAAGTGCATTTCGCGAAAGTTTTCTATGACTACTCCCTTCCACCTCCTTATGACACCTTTCTTCCCTCTCTCGACTTTCCCCCTGCAAAAGATGCTGTCGATGAAGTGCAAGCACTTTATTACCGCTCCTATTTTGAATGCTACCCCTCGGAGTTTGACTCACTTCCACTCAATGATCAATTTCTTCTCAACGTCATTTTCGAAAAATGTGGCCCACCCCACACATTAAGAGAACCTAAATTGAGCGAACTCGACTCTCTTTCAAGTGACGCCCTTGAATATTACAAAGATATCTATGAAAATGATCCTTCTAAATGGAAGGCCAAAGAGGTCAAATTTCAAGTGATGTTTAATGATGCACTTGAAGGTCATTATCTAGAACCGATAGCCACACCCGAAACTCCTATGACCACATGGCAAAAAGTGGGTATTGCTGCACTTGGATGTTTTTTGCTCATAGGCGGAGTCTATACCACGGCTTACTTCAGAGCCTCCCAATCACAGCAAAAACAATTTCCTCTTCCCAAAATACAAGACGATCATCCGAAACAAACAAGTGCAATAATTCCTCCACTCAATCGCACATCTTCTTCAATACCAATCCAGGATGTGACAAAGCCCTTACAGCTCCCAATTTGTCCTTTAAACGACTCGCCTCAGTATACCAACACAAGTTCCAATGAAAATAACATCCCAAAAGTGTTCCCTTTTGAATTAAGCCCGCCCCAAATCATGTTTCCTTGTGTTTATTTGCCACCTCGCACTATTGATAATGAAGACACGAGCAAAGTCCTCACACTTTACGTCGACCTTCCCGCTCTGTACAGTCAGCCTACAAAAACAGCTTCCCCTGCCCAAGAAATCAGTGAGTCAACTCCACTCCCTCACGAAATTCCAAAAGTGGAATCAGCTTCGTATCGTCAGTGGTTTCCCCTCCCAATCATTGGAACCTTTGTACTATGGATTTTTTGCACCCCAAAGAAAAAAACTGCAGTAACACCTATTAATCCCCCCGTAGTTGAATTTTGCGAAGATTCACCTGATCTTCCTCCATACATAGAACAACTTACTTGGGATAAAGATAAAGCTGCCGCGATCACGCTTGATACCAAATATGTTAACATCATGCTTCCAAAAGCTCTTGCAACAACAAAAGCAACGGTCACCTTTAGCACTGGTAGATCTCACGATAAAAAAGGCATTTCTAAGATACCCAACACACTTAGGTACTTAGCACAAAATAGATGGCAAACTTTAGCTAAGGTCGTCACTTTCGTTGCCCTAGAGCTCATTGAAAACCATTATGGGGAAGCTAAATCAATTCACTTTAATGTCACAACAAAGGACAACAAAGTCCTGCTCGAAATCGACACAACAATTCTTGAAACGGTGCATAAAGTAAAAGCTGTTTTTGACTCACTTGAGAAGCTCGATGAGCTCGATCCTAGCTCCTTCGATGTAAGTTGATATTTTACTATGAAACAAATCTCTCTACTGCCTATAATTTTTGCCGAAATTAAGGGGATTTTATGTTAATTTCAAGCTCGCTTCTCGATGGAGTAACGCTTTTTGCAGGAACATATTGTTTAAGCAAAACTTCATGGATTCATTCACTGCAACAGCCACTTAGCCCTTCGGGACTAGCCCTTTCAGCTGCCTCAAATACTCTTGTTCTTGCCGCCACTTCTCACCGCTCTGAAATCGAAAAAACAGCAGCACTTGCTTGCGCAACTCTTTTGCTCTGCGCGATTGCCAAACCTCTATTAACGCGCACAACCATTCAATTAAACCCTTATGCCGCCATCCAGTTAGCAGCGTTTCAGGGTATTCTTAAAGTCACAATTTACGGAATTTATAAGCTTGCGCAACATTTCACTGTTTCTTTCAATCCGAGCACAGTAGACGACATCAAAAAAATTCCTAAGAGTGATCTCGGAACG
Organism: Simkania negevensis Z; assembly: GCF_000237205.1. Classification (GTDB taxonomy): domain Bacteria; phylum Chlamydiota; class Chlamydiia; order Chlamydiales; family Simkaniaceae; genus Simkania; species Simkania negevensis. The sequence continues at coordinate 2,407,124 of NC_015713.1, forward strand.
CGCAAAGCCGAGCTTGAACGCTCCATGGTTGAAAAATGGGATAGTTTCAATCTCAATATGCAAGCAGCATTTAACGTGATGCTTGTTGAAAATGGCCAAGCTCCTCTCCCTTTTACCAACTACACTCGCGTCGCCCTTCTTTCTGAAAAAGAGCTCGAAGTCTTTAAAACGTTTGTTGGAGACCACCTCACAAAAAAAGAACAATCACAGGTCCTATTTGACCATGACCTTCCCCCTCCCAAACAATTTGACTTTCTACCAGACCCAACAGCTGAAATGGTTTTCCTCACAACCCTTTCACCAAGCCAACTTCTATGGTATCATCAAGCATTCAGTAGTAAACTTGTTTCCCCTGCGCAAACCGCTCCCTTTACTCTAGCATTCTACGAAGCAGATCTTCTTCCTCCAAGTAACGCATTTTTCACCCCCTTACCGATCCCCTCTTTTGCCAATGTAGTCTCTAAAAATCAGGCGCATTACTTCGTCAACTATGATCATCACCATCCTGATGCTTTTGAGAAACTGACAGAAGAGAAGCAAATTGTCCTCAATGAGATTTTCGTCAAAGCCGGCAAAAAACCTTACTCTCTCAACAAACCTAAAGAGCCGCCTATCGAAACTTCTTCTTGGAGCACAGCAAAAAAAGTCATGATTTACGGAGGTTGCGCCCTAGCAGTTATCGCTCTCATCGCCGTTCCAACAGCAGCATACTTCTTTGCACGCCAGACTGCTCCACTCTCCCCACTCGATTCAGAAAGCTTAGATCAACCTTGTTTTCTCCCGATTGCAGTTGATCAGAAGCCCTCCCTGCCCAAGCAACCGTTTACTCATTTCGACAATTCAACGATTTGCCTTCCTCATGAAAAGCCTGTTGTCCCTCAAAATATTAGCTCACCCATTCCCCAACCCAACACATTGTTTCATCCAAACTTCCCTCTCGCCCCTTTCAATGCTTCTTCCCCTGAAAGCCCAATCATTCAAATCGATCTCAGCCGCTTCATAAAACCATATTATAAACCAACACCTGCGAACCAATCTATCTCAGTTCTTTATCCTTCTTTAGAATCTCGCTATGCCACTTGTTCCCCAGATGAAAAGCCTCTGCCCGTTATCAACACAGAGTTTTCGATTCAGCAATTGAACACCTCTTCTCTTTCAGCCTCTCCAGACATTCAAGACGAAATCCAAACTCAACAAGAGCTACCTTTTCACATCGATATCGCATTGGGAAAACTCCTATACGGCAATCGTATTTTAAGAGAAATCCATAAAAAATTCGAAATACAGCGAGAAGCCGATCTCAGCCATCCCATAAAGCCAGATTATGAGCCGACACCTCTGAACCAATCTATCTCTATTCTCTATCCCTCTTTAGAATCTCGCTATGCCATTCGTGCCCCAGATGAAAAGCCTCTTCATGAAGAGTTTCCCTCCTCACTTCCTATCTTATCACCTCAAGTTCTTTTCACCAAAAGCACGAATAGCAATGTCTCCCCCTTCACTCCCTATCGATCTCCAGTTGATCTAGAAAACCAGCATTCTTTCTCATGGAAATTTCTTTCTCTTTTAGCCATTCCTTCCCTGATTCTCATCGTTGATCATCTGTTTAACAATCCGGCTCATAGGGAAAATGAAGCAAGGCCTGATTCTTTCCCAGTTACCGTTCATAATAAAAACCGTGCATTTACTCTATGCCAACAAAGTAGCAGTAGCTATTATGGAATTAGACAAGGTTCCCACCGTGGCGTGCCTTTTCTTCAATTAGTTCGAAGCTTAGATCCTCTTGCCCTTCAAAAACCACAATTACAGCAGCCCTGGGAACTCATAGATACCTTTGTACATGATTCGGCTCCCTTAGAAAGCATGTTCCAACAAAATGGAGAAAACTTTCAATGCATCACCTTTCTAAACCCAAACCCTGAGCTTTTTGCTCTTGTTCAGAACCAATTGATGCACCCTGAGGGCTTAGGAAGATCTAGCATGCCGCTTCAACTTCCCTATGAAGGAGTATCTTCACGAAAAATGTCGCAACCTCACGTAGAACTTCCTATCGCTGCATTAAGCCACCCCAACCTAATCAGCTCAAGCGCTTCCTTTATCTCACAACCCTCCATTGATTTCAGGCGCGAACTCTATTTAAAACTCATGCATGAACATGAAATGCGTCCCAAACGTGCAATCGATCGCTCCCTATATGAAATTGAAGATAGTCATTTACCAAAAGCTTTTGAAAAACTCTCTCATTTCAGGGTTCATGCGCTCGAGGGTGTCGTAGTAAATGAGGAGAATTCCTCAAACGTTTCATATCACTTTTCTCAAGAACAGCAAATAGACATAGCAAACCTTGTCGCAAAAATCACTGCTGAAAAAGCCAAAGTAAAGTGGGACGATATCGAAAACTTTTCTTTTGACTTTTTTAATCTTGGACCCCATTTCAATTCTACAGTCGTCTGTGTTCAACTTACAGGCAATGCCTGTGAGCGCTTACGCCTGCCTACAAACTCCTTTGCCGACGTTCACTCTATAAACCCTCAACTCCCCAAACCAAAAGAAGAACCTAAGCTTTACGATAAAAGCGCTCTCTTGAGTCTAGATGAAGATCTTGCTATTTCAGAGGATCAAACCCTTTTCGAAAAACTCTCCAAGGTCAAAATCCACTGTGAATCTTGGAATTCAAACCAATCATGGACTCTCCAAGGTAAAGAACTAGCCAACTTTCCTTACTATCTTAAGAAGGTTATGCCACCAGAATGTAATGTGGCTAATCTCTGTAAAAACATTAAAGCGGCTACTCAAAAAATAGTTGAAGAAATGCTAAATAGAAAATTTGAAGAAATCGCATTTTATGATCTGACGATTTACAAAACCTCTCAAACCCTTACTTTTATCTTCAGTGTCTCGCTAGATGGAGAAAACTACGCTTTATTAGACACAGACAACGGCAGATATGGTTTAGCTCACACAACTTTTCTCTCAAACGCCTAAAAGAAGCTGTTTTTCAAAAATTTAATTTAAGTTTTTCACAGAAAAAGGATTAGCCATTTTTTTAGTAGAATAGAATTCTCTCTCTGTATAAAATGTCTCCTAATTTTTGAAAAATTATCGGAGTAAGAGGAAATGTCAAGTTCTATTTCACCAAACGTTTACAAGATTCTTGGAGAAAGTGCAGCACTGTTTGCATCGACTCTTGCACTTAGCAAAACATCTTTGATTTCTTGGTTAAACACACCTACAACACTTGAAGGTCTGGCACTTTGCACAGGTGTGCAAGCATGCACTTCAGCAGCTGCAGATTTTGCAAATCAAATTTATAATCAAGACGGAGATACAACTTACAAAGTCGCCTTTCAAATCGCTGGGCTTGTTTCCTCTTTCGCTCTTTTAACAGCTTTAGTAAAACCTATTGCTTCACGTACTGGAATGATGCTTAATCCTTATGCACTTGTTCAGCTCACAGCTTTTCATGGTATTGTTAAAGCCATCATTCATGTTGGTTACGAGTTTGCACAATCCTTTTCAGCACTCAAAGGGATTGCGAATGTCGAAGACATGAAACAAATTCCAATAGCAGAGCTCGGGCTTAGAAAAAAACAATTCGAAGAAGAAAAAACTCAAACTTGGGACACTTACACTTTAAACATGCAAGCAGAGTTCAATGCGAAGCTCAAGGCAAATAAACAACCTCTTCTAGCTTTTACATCTCTTAAAACAGATGGCGCTCTTTCAAAAGAAGAACTTGAAGTCTTCTGCGAAGCCGTCGGAGATAAACCAACAGTTGAGCAAGCAAAAGTCTTAGTTGCAAACGATGTGCCCCCTCCTAAAGGATGTGCGATCATTCCTGGGCTTCCAGCTTCGAGCGTCGCCGTAGACACTCTTAATGCGTCAGAGCTTCGCTGGTACCACAGCGCCCTTTGCCAAAACAGCGATGGGCTAAACACAGCTCAATACAAAGCGTTTGCAAATGCTTTCTACAAACTCGACCTCACATCTCCAAGTCCAAAATTTGGGCCGATTGATATCCCTGCATCTGCAGCTGGAATTTCAGAAAAACAAGCAAACTACTTCTTCAACTATTATTTAGTTAACTTGACCGAATTTCAAGCTCTAGAACCAAAACAGCAACTGGTTCTCAATGCTATTTTCCAAGTTGCAAAAGCTGATCCATGGGATATCACTGCACCAAAGTCAGCAGATTTACAAGCGCAGCCTAAAGAAGTTTTCGAGCAGCTCATTCTTCAGTTTAATGATAATTCTGCTGATTGGGATATTCTACCAGTTGACTACCAAAAAGCATTCAACGTTGAGTTAGAAAAACACGGACTCGATGCTAGAGAGTTGACAAAGCAGCCTTGGTCAACAAAGAAAAAAGTTGCCTATTGCGCTCTTGGTGTAATTACTATTGCTGCATTTGGTCTTGGAATTGCTTACATGGCTGGGGCCCTTCCAGCTATTACCTTGATCGCTCCTAACAACTCTGGAACAAATAGTGGTAATAGCCCAACACCAACTCCTGTTCCGACTCCGACTCCAACTCCTAGCCCACAATCAGAGGGTGAGTCTCCTAAAGTGAACGTCAAGCCTACTGTAACAGAGCCACCAGAGTATTTTGAAAACGGAGATCAGTGTTTTTTAAGCACTTCATCCCTTGTCAACACTTGTGTAAATCCATTGTTTAATCATTCATCAACAATTCAGCACCGAGTCAACACTTCAACCTCTGAGAATCCTGTACAACCACCTATTACACAAGAATTCTCAAGCATTTCAACAAAATCTGAAATTGTGAAAGAAACAGGAACAGCACTTGTTCCAATTCCTGGATCCGGAAGAACTTTACGTGGCGATAGGGTTAATATTAATCCCATTAGAACTCAATTGATTGAAAATGATAATGCAGATACCACATCTTCTCTTTCTGGAAGAGAAGTTGTTGTTGTTGAAAGTGATTTAGGCCCCTTGTTCCAAGTACCATGTCAGCATGGATTTGAACGGACTCAGGAGGGATGCTTTGCTCGCAAAGTAGATAATACAACACTTCCAGAGATTGATTCAGCGACCATGCAACCTCAATCGCAGTTTGAATCGCAAAAGGATCTTACACAACATCATTTAGTAGATCTCACAACTTCAACAAACACTGAAGCTCAGAAAGAAACAGGAACAGCACTTGTTGCAATTCCTGGATCCGGAAGAACTTTACGTGGCGATAGGGTTAATATTAATCCCATTAGAACTCAAAATCAAAATGGAACTTGGCAGCATACATTTTCAGAAACTGCCACCGCCGTTTCAACTTGGTGGCATGACACAGCTGCACCGACTTTAAGAAGCGGTTTCAGCACATACATTTGGAACTTAGATGGCGCTACAGTGCGAGAGAAATACAATGCCGAAATTGCTGAAGGCTACAGAAACAGCACTTTCGGACAAGCTGCATTCGATGCCCTTGAAAAGGATTGTACACTTATCACTAGAGAACTTGTCGAACAAGCAGTAGAGTTTAGAGATGCAGTGAAAACCAAATACCAAGGTGACTCAGCTTATCTTGAGTGGGCTCTTATCCAAGACCGCCAACTCTACGAATACCACTTCCAACATGCTTGGAACAAAGGTGACTACGAAGGAGCGTTAAAAGCTGTTTGGAGTGGACTTGGTCAGATTTGGGAAACAGGAAGTGCTAATCCAACAATTGCACATCTTGAAGCTATGGGGAAATCATCTGAATCCATTGCATGTGGAGCTTATACTCCTAACGCGGGACTCAATGCAATGTTTGGAGTCAAGACACCACAAGCAGCCTGCCGAGAGGCTCTTCCAGAGCAAATCAAAGCACCAAGACGCTATTCAGCACCAGTTGTTTATATTGGTTCACAAGTTGTAATAGGCGCCGTAGGAACATGGGCGACAAAAAAAGTGATTCAAAAAATTGTTTGGCCGATCATCAGTACTCTTGGTAGCCTTCTACTTTGCTGCAGACGCCGCAAAAAGGCTGAGCCTAAAAAAGTTCCTGATGTAGTAACAACTTTTGATAACACACTTTGGACAAATTCAACCTTCAAAATATCGGCCAAGAATCATGCTCCAGATGCTTTTGGTAAAGTCGCCTCCATCCAACTTGGCTTTGATCAAGTCCCAAAAGCTCAATTTAATCAGTTAGCTGGAAAGGCAAATCAGTATATCGATACGACTGCCGGTACATGGCAAGCAGCACTTAAAATCGTTGCCTACATGGCTGCCCATGACCTACTTGAGCAAGCTAAGGCTAAAGATTGGAGTGAAGTTGAAGATAACAGCATCACTGCAACCATCACAAAAACTGCAGATGACAAAGTCACCTTTGTTGTTAATGCAAGAATTAATGCAGCTGACTTAACTACTCAAGTTGAATACGCTTCTCCGCAAGCAATGCGAGATGCAGCAGCTCTTATGGTCTAAGACAAAAAGCCCCTTAAAAAGGGGCTTTTTTTAGGTCTCGAGGTATTGCTCAGCATAACTCCTAAGCCCGCGATGTATAATCTCGGGCATTTCTATTTTTGAGGGACAGATAAATGCGGGCAAAGCAAAGTCTTCAGGTGACACGCTTAATAGGCCTAGCGATTCGGCAAGTTCAAAGTCTTCAGCAAGGATGGCTTTCACAAGATGCATCACAGGGATGCGGAGAGGCATGACACGGTCGTAAATGGCGCCATCTACAAAGGCCCTTTCTTCCCCATGTTGCAACGTCGTAAAGGGAGCTGTTTTTTTTCGCCTAAAATAGGCGGAGGTGCTGGTATAACTTTTTGCGTTAAGCCTTAAGAAATGGCAAAAACGTCTTTTTTCTTCGGGTTCAGGCAAGGCACAAAAAGTGTTATCAAAAAACTTGAGCGATGTATGACAGCTGACTTTTGACCCCATTAAGGGATTGCCAGATAGGAGACGTGCAGAGTCTTCGTCACAGCGCCCTCGGATCAAATCTTGCACGGGTGTTCCTCGGGAAATCTTAAAGTACCCACGCTTACTTTCAGGAATGCCTTCTCCTGCAATGCTGATCACTTGCTCCTGCTCGTATTTCCCTTCTGACACAAGGCGTCCTACGGCAATCACATTAGGAACAGTGAGAGTCCACACAACTTGATCGCTACGGGTAATCGGATGAATGGCAGCAATGTGGAGCGACGGATTGCCGATAGGGTGAGGTCCTTCAGCGGTATGTTTTTCGACATCGGATGCTTTAAGGAAGGGATCAGTCGTTGTATTTTTATGCATGATGAGGTGAACAGGGCAAAGCGTGGCTAGAGCAGAAAGCCCTTTTTGAAAGTGGGTTTCATGCCCTTGGACTTCGAGTTCGGGTGGCGGGGCGTAGGGAGCTGAGGAAAGGGCCGATACAAAGATCGCCTCTGGAATGGTTTGAGGAGAAGGGAGGCGATTGCAGGGACGAACGACAATATGAGGGAAAAGGCCTCCTTTCATCAGATGGGAAAGAAGCTTTTCTTTGGAGTCTGTTTGACAGTGACCATGATCAAAAAATTCTTTGTCAACTTGACAGCTAATTTTAACTGATAGAATCCGCCGTTTGAGTCCTCGCACCACTTCTTTGAGGGTGCCTGCTGCAGGTGAAACAAAGACACGACCGGGGCAAGACTTGTCTTCGAGGAGGGGCTCTCCGATGAGGACTTTGTCGCCAGGCTTTTTAAGTAGAGAAAAGCGGAGAAAGTAAAAATCATCTAAATCGAGAAAGGCAAGTGTTGGCGCTGAAAGCCGTTGCATGCTCCCTTGGGGGTTTCCCTTTAGTGGAATGTCGAGCCCTCGCTTAATCTTGATGTGCACTTTTGCCTCATACGCTTAATTTTTTCATCATAGCTATTCTTCTTAGTTTCAGCCATTAAATTTTTTGTCATTATGCGGCTTGTATTTTGACGACATATAAATGCGTTAAAACTCATGGAACAAGCATGGGGTTCTAGGGAAAAAGGACTGTGTTGAAAAAATCAGAAGAGAAGTCTTGATAAAAATTTCTTAAAAAAGAGAAGCTCCTTATGGTTTAAGTCACTAAACATAAAGGAGCTTCAGATGCGTAAACGCAATTGGCACAAGTATAATCGAGACTTAGTAAAAAGAGGAAGTATAACTTTTTTCATCGATCCAAATGCGTTAACTGAAAAGCCAGAGGAAAACAAACGAGGTCGACCTCGTTTGTTTTCCCTTCCACTCATCTATCTCCTTCTTGTCTTAAAGATACAATATCGCCTTACCTATAGAACTCTCGAGGGTTTTGCCAAATCAATCCTTCCACATATAGAACCTGATGTTTTTCTTCCGACCTACTCTCTGATCTGCAAAAGAGCTTCCTACATGGAAGCTCTTTTGCCCAAGCTCTCTTCTAGAAGACCTAAAGTGGTGCTGTTAGATACTACAGGGATCAAAGTCTATGGGGAGGGAGAATGGAAAGTGAAAATGCATGGAGCCTCAAAGAGGAGAAAATGGGTTAAATTGCACATCGCTATTGATGAAAACACTCAAGAAATTATCCACTTTGAAATCACAAAAGGGCATGAAGCTGACTGCAAAATAGGCCCGAAAATCATAGAGAAGCTCCCTAAACCCGTTGAGACCGTCATAGCAGATGGAGGATACGACACAAAAAGATGCAGGGAGGCCATCAATCAAATAGGAGCGAAAGACCTTATTCCGCCTAGAAAAAACAGCCTATTATCTCCTTTTATGACAAGAAGGAACAACGCCTTACGCGAAATAAAAGGACTGGGAGGAGATCAGCTAGCGCGAGAAATCTGGGGAAAACTGACAAGATACTCAAGAAGGGCATTAGCAGAGACAAGCTTCTCAAGATTAAAGCGACTGTATGGGGAAAGGTTTTTCTCAAAGAAAATAGAAACTCAAAAAATCGAAGGTCATATTAAATGCAAAATGCTGAATCAAATGCTTCTGATAACTTAATACGATTGATGATGAGGGGGGGGGAGTCTACGAAAATTGATTTTTTCAACACAGTCGGGAAAAAGCTCTGTGTCTTCAAGGAATAGGGCGTCAAGATTAAGTTGTTTGTCTACAGATGAAAGATAATTTTTGTTAATGCGAGCACCATAGGGCGTAATTAGGGTGTTGAATATAGTTTTTCTTGTTTTGGTTATATCCTGAAAAATTCCTCGTCTTTCATTGAGTTTCTGGGCAATTGTATCGGATATCGTAAATTCAGATTTCCAAAACTTAATTTCGCATAGATTTATACATTGGTCTGTTCTATCAATAACCAGATCAATCTGACCACCTTGATCATTTGAGTTTTTTGAAGGGGTATAACTCCAGTAAGATGCTTTATCTGCTACAACAGTAAGCTCAAGAGCTTTTACAATTTGCCTGATATGTTTGAAACAAATACTTTCAAACATATATCCAGCCCATGATCTGAATTTTGAAGAAGATTGCTGTTGAATCCAAAAGCTTTGACTGATGGATTCATCATAATTATACATTGAATCCTGTACCCAATTTAAGTAAAAGTAAGAATATTCATCCACAATTCTATAACGGCCTTCTCTTGTTTTTCTCCCATAGAAAGGGACAAATTGCACAAAATTTGAGGCAATCAACTCTTTTAATGCGCGCGAGAGATTTCCTCCTTTTTCTTTAGACAGCTTTTTTGAGATTTGACTTACAGTTAAACCAATTGTACTGTGCGCAAGCAACTCAATGATTTGAACGTGCATATAATGATTATCAAAAAGCGACTCGTATAATGTTTGAAATTCTGTTGTAAGAGGTGCTCCTGGGGTAAAGCAAAGTTTTTGGATATTTTGGGCTGCCGACTTTCCAGACTCTACATAGCTGAGGTATTTTGGAATCCCTCCTAAGGCCATGCTTAGCTCTACAATTTGCTTTCTATCCAGCTGTATGTTGTTGGTAACAAAGTATTCTTCAATCTCTTTTAGAGTAAAAGGGCGTAATCGAATTTGAGAAGTTAATCGTCCGTATAATCCTGCTTTGTTGTGAATGATCTTTTTGATCATCCATGAAACCGATGATCCACATATTACAGCTATAATTCTTGAATCTCTGGAAAGATAGGAGTTCCAAAGGTATTCAAATGCTTTTAGCAAGTCTGATTTATGGGTATCCATCCATGGAAATTCATCAAAAAACAAAATGATTTTGCATGATTTTTTCACGCTTTCTATGGCCTGTTCCAGAAGTTCAAAAGCCTCAAACCAATTTTTTGGGGGAAAATCTATCTGTAAGTCCTTAAAGGCAAATCGTAACCTTCTAATGAAAGTTTGGATTTGTTGACTGCATTTTCCTCCTTTTATCCCAGTCATTTCAAAGTAAATGCCTTTATTCGAAAAAAAACTACTAATTAAGAAAGTTTTCCCAACCCTTCTTCTGCCATATATGGCCAGCAACTCTGCTTTTTTTGACTTTAAGAGGGATTTAAGGGTGGCAATTTCCCTAGATCTACCAACTAATTTTTCCATTTCTTAACTCTTATTTAGACGACAAAACATTATTATAGGGCACTATCTATAAAAAATCAATAGATAGTGCCGCGAATCACATGTTTCAAGGCACTATCTATAAAAAACCTATAGATTGTGGCCTGAAATAATTAGAAGGGATTACGACAAGCTGTTATCCGCTAAACACTTAAACACCGTAGGATTGTGGAGAATTTGGCATAAGAACTTAAAAATGCTGACAACCGCGGTGAGACCCAGAAAGCAGTTCTTCATCAAGAATGATGTAGCAAAAAACATTTTTTATTCATTTAGCCCAAAATTAACAAGTAACCTGAACTCTTGGGTTTATTTTGCTTAGTCTCAAGAGAGAATTCTTTTAAATTCTCGGTATTTTTGCCGATGGAAAGGGTCAAACGGTCCTTTTCGAGGCAAGGAGGCTGAGAAGAAAGAGAAGAAAACCTGAGACTGAGCAAAATAAACCCAGAATTCAGGTTAGTATGCTCAAACAACTTGAAAAATGAGGTTTTCAGCTGAAACAAAGCATCCTAATCCGCCGATCTTAGATGATTTCATATTGTAACTGCTAGAATAGTTAAGGTCTTAAACATAGAGAACCGAGAGAACTCAAAAGAATTTTCTCTACGTCTTTTTAAACACTGCGGTAAAAAAATGCTTTAGAGAAATGAGCCTTCCATGCATCTCGCAATTGAAGTTTATTTAGAGAATTTCTATACTTCTTTAGACAGGTATCTCAGAGGTGTGTTTATTTTATGTCGATGAATTATTTAGATCAGTTCCAGAAGCACGTAGCAAACCATGACTATCCTTCCTTTCTAACGCTTTGGGAAGAGTATTGCCTCGGTGATGAAGTTGATGGCGAAGAACTAAAAAGAGTTTTAAAAAGCGTCAAAGAATCAGATTTAGCTACTCCATTTGGACGTCATGTCGAAAAAGGGTTAATCTTGTGGGAAAAAATTCAATCTACTGAACTTGGACATGAAGTGTATAAACTAATTGTCGATCTTCAAACCTCAAATGATCCCGAACTTGGAAAACAAATTCTCGACTATTTGCAAGCACGTTATCCTGACGATAAGTACTATCACGACAAAATCCGCTTGATTGGACTCCGCGAGGGAAAAGACTTCCAGGGTGCTGTTAGCAACTATGAACTACTCACCCACATGAAAAAAGGCAACTTTGTCTTTCATACTGGGGGTTGGGGGGTCGGAGAAATCATAGAGATTTCTTTCTTACGCGAACAGCTCAGCTTAGAGTTTGATTACGTTTCGGGTCGTAAGGACCTCTCTTTTCAAAATGCGTTTAAAACACTGATTCCTCTGAAAGACGACCATTTCCTTTCGCTCCGTTTCGGCAATCCTGATGAACTTGAGCAACGAGCAAAGAAACACCCAATTGATATTATTCATTCGATGTTACGCGATTTAGGACCTCTCACAGCAGCTGAAATTAAAGAAGAGCTGTGTGAGCTTGTCATTCCAGCTGATGAGTGGGTCCGCTGGTGGCAGACAGCACGCTCAAAAGTGAAAAAAGACACGATGATTGAAACGCCAAATGATATCCGTCAACCTTTCCGCTTGCGCGAAGCAGAGGTCTCCCACGAAGAAACACTTCAAAAAGCTTTAGAGAAAAAACCTGACGCAGAAACACTCATTCAAATGATCTACGCCTTCTTGCGCGACTTTCCTGGAACACTCAAAAATGATGCGTTCCGCATGGACTTGCAGCAAAAAATGAAAGAAGCGCTAGATAGTGAAGAACTCACAGATGCGCAAGAACTCCAACTTTACTTTTTCCTCGAAGATTTGGAAATTTCAAAAGATGCAAGTCAAGTTGCAGAGCTTATCAAACGTTTCACCTCACCTGACGATGTGATTCGAGCGATTGAAGTCATCGCGTTTAAAAAGCGCGCACTTGTTGCTATCCGCAAACTGCGTGAAGATTGGATAGAGACGTTTTTGAATCTCTTACTGACAATTGATCAAAACCCTATTCGCGATTACATCTTAACGGAACTTCTCAAAGCTAAAAAAGAACCTGAAGTCATTAAAAAAATCGAAGAGCTCCTTTCGTTTCCTGGCCGTCATCCGAATGTCTTGATGTGGTACTTCCAAAAAGTCATGAAACCAGAATCAATCCCTTTTGCAAACCAAGAGGGGAAAAACCGCTTTTTCGAGTCGTTTTTGATTCTGCTCAGCACTTTGGAGCAATCGTCTGGGCATCGTGACCTGATAAAAAAAATGCACACGTTCTTAACTTCAGGACGTTACTCAAACGTACGAAAAATTTTCCAAAAAGCTGATCTTGAGACTGTCCAAGAATTTTTACTGCTCGCAACAAAATGTCACAGCTTAAGCGATCATGATATCAAGATTTTTCACTCGCTTGCTGAAGTGGTCCATCCAAGTCTTGCAAAGCTCAGTAAAAAATACGAAGAACAATCTCAAGAAAACGAAACACCGATTTGGACAACAGAAGCCGGTTATCAAAAGATCAAAAAACGGATCCATACGATATCTACGGTCGAAACTGTGGAAAATGCGAAAGAAATTGAAGTCGCCCGTTCACATGGAGATTTGCGAGAAAATGCTGAGTTTAAAGCGGCTCTTGAGCGGCGCGATCGTTTGCAAAGCGAGCTTAAAACGCTCTCTGCGCAATTCAACCGCGCACGTATTTTGACAAAAGCGGATGTTCACGCAGATCAAGTGAGTGTTGGCGTGATCATTGACTGCGAAGGAGATGATGGCTCCAAAGTTTCTTACACTTTACTTGGACCTTGGGATGCAGATCCAGAGCAGCACATTCTATCGTTTGAATCAAAGCTTGCACAATCGATGATTGGCAACAAAGTAGGTGATAAAGTCAACATTCAAGGAAAACAGTTTACAATCGCGAACTTGCGGAATTATTTCGACAATGTCTAAGATAGGTTGTAATGTAGGTACGCCCATGATAAAGCTTGTATTAGCAACCACCAATCTTCATAAAATCCGTGAAATTCGAGCGATGTTAAAGCCGCTTTATCATTTCGATTTTTTGACTCTTCATGACTATCCTAACTATGTGCCTCCGAAAGAAACAGGCGAATCATTTGAGGAAAATGCTTTTATAAAAGCCACACATGCTGCGCATGCTCTAAGAGAATGGGTCTTGGCAGATGATTCGGGACTTGTTGTTCCAGCGCTCGGAGATGAGCCAGGAGTGAATAGTGCGCGTTATGCTGGTCTAGGATCTACCGATAAAGACAATCGCTTAAAACTCCTCAAAGCTTTAGAGGAACTCAGTGACTCAGAAAGAGTCGGCTACTATGTCTGCGCAATGGCCTTAGCATCTCCTGATGGGATCCAAAAACAAGTGAAAGGAACTTGCGAAGGAACCCTTCTGATGACCCCTCGCGGTGGAGGTGGCTTTGGCTACGACTCTCTTTTCCAAAAATACGATTACAGCAAAACATTTGCTGAAATCGACGAAGAAACAAAAAACAAAATTTCTCATCGTCGTAAAGCCCTCGATAAACTCCTTCCTACTTTAGATTTACTCGCTCACAAGCACCAAAATGAATTATGTCATTGATGGTTACAACCTCTTTTTTCACATTGAGGATGAGGCCAACCCCTTAGAAAAAAAGCGAGATCTTTTCATTGCAGCTCTGCACGACGCCCTCGCCGAACTTCAGCTACATGCCACTTTGATCTTTGATAGCCACCAAAGTCATGCTGCTGTTTTCCCAACAAAAAAAGATCTTGTGGCTCTTGAAATCATTTTTTCTCCTGAAGGGCTCAGCGCTGATGAGTACATTTTAGAGCGTTTGCGTGCAGAAAAAAAGCCTCAATTGCAAATCATTGTGACCTCTGATCGGGAGTTGATACGGCATGCAAAGCATCTTGGCGCAAAAATCAAAACCATCGAGAGTTTTTTCGAAATGATCGCCCGTCGACATGCCAAAAAATCACAAAAAGGAGAAGAAAAGATGCAGAGAGAATCTTCTCACCACTTTGATCGTTTGCACGAAGCTTTTGAAAAAAAATTACGAGAGGAATCGTCGGACTAAAAACGTTTCTCGATTTTGCAAAACGGAAGCAGGATCGTCTGCAGCAATTTTTTTGTCTTCTTCCCGAATGATCCGCAGCCGCTTCTGAAGATCGGTCATACATACACCTCCCCACTCATGTTTACTTTCAATCACACTTTTATTGTCATAGACAATCGTCATATGACCGTTCCAAATGATGAGATCTAACGGCTGAAGAAGGGATGGAATGTTTTCCCACTCAACTCCTTCGAGTGGAACAGGTCTTCCAACAAAGAGCAAATCTTGTGTATTGCGAGGGAGGGCTCCCTCTACAGCTTCATAAAGAAGTCCCGAGCAATCCACTCCTTGACAGGTCCAACTTACCGACTCAAGAGGTGTGAGAATTTTCTTCGGCGGATAATAACGTAAAAGTTCTGGAACACCCATGCCCCAATTCCCTCCCCAAATGTAGGGCTTACCGAGTTGGTGTTTCAATCGCTTTAAAATCTCTTTCGGTGCTGGAAGATTTTTTTCTCTTTCAGGCGGACGCTTTGTTTTTTGTGTTCCAAATCGACGATCGACAAACAGAGGGTTCAAGGTAGGATATTCTGCTGTACGCACTTGAAGGATATGATCGAGATGTTCGTGAACAATTTCAAATACTGTGCCTGGAAAAGCGATCATTTCAATTGCACGGACCAGGTTGCTCTGATCAAACGGAAGGGTTCCTGAAACACCCCCAAAAACAGATTGAAAATCGGCCTGATTGAGAACCGGCGTTGAAACTTTTGGGACAAAATAGGTCATCTCGTCAGAATTCTCGTGAAAAAAAAGTCATTATCACAGAAAATTCATATTTATAGAACATTCTTTAGAGGTAAACATGAAAATGCTCAGTCGTCTCCTTCTCGTTTTGACAATGATGACCCTGACCCTTACTGGTTGCGGCAAAAAAAACGTTTCATCAGATCGTTCCTCTCACACTGCGGCCCAATCTGTCAGATTTAACATTGGCAATGAGCCTCAGACGCTCGATCCCAGAAAAGTCCGCGCCCTTGCTGATGTCAATCTAGTCAAAATGTTTAACGAAGGACTGACTCGAGTCGATAAGAGTGGAAAAGCTTCTCTTGCCCTCGCAAAAGATGTTCAGGTTTTAAATGAAGGACTGACCTACAAATTTACCCTTCATCCAACCAAATGGTCCAATGGTGATGCTCTTACTGCAAGTGACTTTGCTTATGCGTGGAAAAAAAGTCTTTCTCCTTCTTTTGTCAGTCCTAACAGCTACATGCTGTTCGTGATTAAAAACGCAGAAGCTGTGAAAACAGGAAAACTTCCAAGCAGCCTCCTTGGAATTGAAACACCTGATGACAAAACACTCATCGTCCACCTCAGCCATAAAATCCCCTATTTCCTCGAATTGACAGAGCATCCGATCTTCTTTCCTGTGAATGAAAAGCTCGACCGCAAAACGCCTAACTGGGCTGACAATCAAGAAACGTACGTTTCAAATGGCCCTTTCCTGATCCATGACTGGAAACATCACAACCTCCTTGAAGCGGCAAAGAATCCAACTTACTGGGATGCAAAAGCTGTCAAACTCGGCAAACTTAAGATGGTCATGGTAAGCGAAGAAACAGGCTTCAAAATGTTTGAATCCCAGGAACTCGACTGGGATGGTTCTCCTTTTTCTGCTGTGCCAATTGATGCGATCGAAACTTTAAGAGAGGCCAATCAACTTCAGACCTCCCCAGTTCTTGCAACATCGTGGATCCGCATCAATTTAGAAAAAGCCCCTTTCAAATCGAAAAAAATGCGCAGAGCTTTTGCTCTAGCTATCAACCGTCAAGATATCGTAGAGCATGTCACTCAAGGAAACCAAATTCCTGCTACAGGTATTGTACCTAAAGCGATGGGACTCCAAGAGCAACCTTACTTTAAAGATGGGCAAAACGAAGAAGCCGCAAATCTTTTCGAAGAAGCGCTTCTTGAACTTGGAATGGCACGTGAAAAGCTTCCAGAAATCGTCTTCACTTACGCTGCTGGTGATCGTACCCATCCTGTGGCCCAAGCTCTCCAACAACAATGGTATGCTACATTAGGAGTCCGTGTCCGCCTAGAGCCCATGGAGCCTAAGGTTTACTTCAGCCGCGTTTCTAAACAAGACTACACGCTGGCACTTGGAAGTTGGTTTGCCGACTTTAATGATCCCATCAATTTTCTCGAAGTATTCAAAACTAAAACAAATGGCACGAATAATACTAACTGGGAAAATCCCAGCTACGCTGAGCTTCTTGAAACCTCTTACACCTGTCAAAATCCAGAAGAACGTCTTGCCTACCTCAAGCAAAGTGAGCAGTTGATCATGGATGAAATGCCTGTCATTCCGGTCTTTTATTATACGCTCCTTTTTGTGAAAGATGAAGGGCTTAAAAACGTCGTTCTCACAAAGACTGGCAATATTGACTTTAAATGGGCAGAACTCAATAAGTAGGTTTAAGCGGGGTATAACCCCCCTGCTACCTACATATGAATCAAACAAAGACGTTTTTGCTGCTGCTCCTGTGCTTTTTTAGCGCAGCAACCTGTTTTGCAGCATCTGTTGTGATCTATAATGATAGCATCTATCCTCTTAAGGCTGAGATCTATTCAGCTGATGGGTCAAAAATGGGAGCTGTTGAGGTTCAAACTCAACACCAATCATCTTGGCAAGATCCCTCCCCTGCAAACACAAACTATCCTCTGACCCCCTATACTGTCATCTTTAGCTGCAAATCAGGTGGCCAATATGGAATTGTTTCAGGCGTCAATTCTGGGGCCTGGGTAACAGCCAGCCAAGCCCAAGGACAGCGGTTCTGCAAGCAAGAAAAAAACAATCAAGGGCAAAATCAACAACAGCAACAGCCCTCACAAAACCAGCAAGACTTCCAACAAGACTTCCAACTCAACCCCCCATAAGCCAATGAAGTTTCTCTTGCTCCTTTTACTTTCTCCCCTAAGACTCTTTGCCGTTACAATCACAGTCATTAATGACAGCGAGTACAACTTAGAAGCTCGAATTTATGATCCTAAAGGTGAGGTTGTTACAACTTTCAACATTCCTCCCAATGGGCACTACTACTCATGGGCAGATAGCTTTCAGGAAGCTTCAGATTGGACAGAGGGCCCCTTTGTCGTTCGGTTCTATTGCCCCCGAGGAGAAGAATATGGGAAAATCACCCATGTTTCCAATAAAATGACTGTCCGGGCCAAAGGCGCCATAGGCCGCCGGAGCTGCCCTAGAACTCCATAAAATTCAGACCCTTCCGTCCGAAGCAATAAATATTTTAATTTTATTTAAATAAAATATTTATTTTGCTATAATATAATGTAATTATCGGGGGAAACAATATGACATATAATTCTATTAGTCTATTCAGACTATTTAAAATTTATTTAGCAAATTTTTCTGTCATGAATCAACGAGTATCTCACTTGAGATGAGCGCTGAGTATTCCTCATAACCTGAAGTCTGTTTTTTTTGCTTAAGGGAAGGACCAGACGGTCTTTTTCGAGGCAAGAAGACTGAGAAGAAAGAGAAAAATCCCTGAGCATGAGTGAAATAAACTCAGAGTCAGGTTGATAGACTTAGAAAAAAAGAAGGGTAAATCACTATGGCAGTAAAATCTACAGAAGCGTCTTCGTCATGCGCAGCAGCAAGTTCAAGCATGGTAACTTTTGGTGAGAAAGAGTATGAAGCGGGAATTGGGACCTCTCTAACAAGTTTTATCAATTCACGCACTGTGATGCGAGGAGCTGCAAAACAGTGGGATCCCGAGCGCCTCCAAAAGAGGATTCAAAAGCTCGAAAAAATTGGAGGCGAACATCATTTTTTAGAAACACGCACTGGGGATCAAATTTCATCTTTTCATTTTACAGTAGACCGTTTTCATCAATCCTTAACTGAAATGGGCGGTCAAATCGTTTCAGTTGAGGTTCAAAAGAACCATCCATTTTTTGAAACCACACAGCCAGTAACTTTAACAAAATCGGGAAGTTCAGATCCTGTTCCAGGCGTGCGTATTCCCTACAGCGTTGAGCTTGAGTCAGAGTTTAGAAATCCTCAAGACTTTCTTCGCTTCTGCGCAGCAAAGAGATATGAAGTTGTTTGGGAAGATACTTTGCAATCCTTTACAGCTGCATCATGGTGGCATTGGAGTTCACGCAAACAAAACCTTATTTTAATTCCGAAAATACCAGCAAAGCGTTTAGATCTTCTGGAAACTCCTTCCTCAGTTAGAGTTGAAGTATCAAGTAGACTGGATCCTTATTTCGATTTTTTTGACAAAAA
Organism: Simkania negevensis Z; assembly: GCF_000237205.1. Classification (GTDB taxonomy): domain Bacteria; phylum Chlamydiota; class Chlamydiia; order Chlamydiales; family Simkaniaceae; genus Simkania; species Simkania negevensis. The sequence goes on from NC_015713.1 coordinate 2,425,935, forward strand.
GCCCATGACGAGCAGAGCGTATGTGTTTGACAAAGATCCAACAGCTGTTCGCCAACTTCTCTTCAGTTCATACAAACAAGAAAGAGGGCTTAAAATTGAAAACTCATCTTGGAACGTCGCTGAGTACCAAGGAAAATTGTACCTAGTTGAAAACCATAATGTCGCCTCTCATTTAGAGTCTAACAGCATGAGAGGATTAGCTCATTTGCCCACTTTTCAAGTTTTAACGACTCCAGTCCGTCCTATCACTGATGCCTCTCGCGCTACTGTTGTTCTTTCCATGAACCAAACAGATAGCTATGTCGCATACTCTCACGAAATCCTCACCTTTCTTTTGATGGGAGTGGATGTCGTCGTTTATGACAACGCAGGAAAAGGTCTGAGCAAAGGATTGAACAGTCATCAAGGAATGGTAGAAGCAGTAGATGTCGTCGGGAGATATTTGATTGAAGGAAAGGGTGTTGACCCAAGTCGAGTGCTCTTCAAAGGACAATGCGCGGGAGGATTTGCGACAAGTCAAGCGATGGAAAGATTTGGGACTCATGGTTGGATCGATCAGGCGCCACAAACCTTCTCAAATACAGCCGTAGATATTGCTGAAAAAAAGGCTGACCAAATGGCAAAAGAGCGCGGAGGTTGGATCCCAAGCTTAAGTCGCATCATTCCCTACACAAAGCCTATCATAAAAGCAGCAGCTTCAATGCTTCTTCCTTCCTACGATGTTGTCACTAGTTTTTCAAAAGTCCCCGCAGAGGCTCTCAAAATCTACACAATTGGCGTTCCAGACGAAAGAGGTTATGGTGGAGATCAATTAGTCCCGGTTGAAGAGCGAGACTCGATTCAAGAAGCTCTTGCATCCGACCCAAATGGACATTACTTGACCATCACAGGAGGAACGCACGTAACTGATTGGTGGTTAGATCCCAGTGTGTTTGAGAGAATCACTGACATCTTCACAAGCCACTCCCTCTCAGTATCAGTCTTTCCAGAAGAACCAAGAACTCCAGAAGAAGCGGTTAGACATAGTTATGAAGTGTTCTTCCAAAAACCCTACGACCCAAGCGCCGCCTCAGCCGACGAAATAAGTGTCTTTCAAATCTTTCAAGCAGTTCAAGACCAAAACCTTGAGGCAATTGAATCCATCATGCATGAGAAAGACTCAACACCTTACATGGCAGCTGGCCTTTTCGACCGGCTTTCTACGGAAAATCACGCTCATTTGGTTAGCTTAGCTATCTCTCTTTCAAAAAAACTTGGTAATCAATCATTTACAGTAAAACTCATGCTCGCCCAAAGAAGAGGCGCTATTTGAGTACGTTGAATCCGCCTCTTCACGAGGTGGGTTCATTTTTCTATAATTTATTGCAATACAACAACTTAATAATTAATTTAAAATAATAGTTAATATTAATTAAATATTTTGCTATAATATTAATTACATTAAATATAAGAAGCTTGGGGAAGCTATGAAAGGGAGTAAACAAGGCAGCGTTGCCATCTCACTTAATTACTTCAATATCATTCCAAATACAGCCATTTTGCTCATTTGGCAAGAGCCAATTGATCAAGTCATGCTGGGTTTTTTCCCCTTGATTTTGAACTTTTAAAGAAAGGGAAGAAACAATGTCTGAAACACGTCCACTAGACTCCGGCAGAGGAATCGCTCTACCTACTATTAGAGAAGAAACAAGACCACAAGCATCTGGGGACAGAAGAACCGTTGAAGTTGCAGCATCAATGGGATTAGAAACCTCAACTTCAACTCGTGTCTATCAACCAAAAGAGTTTGGAAAACAAGAGTCGACACCAGGCTATGGGACTACAGCAACTAGCTTTATCAATTCTCGGGCTGTATTAAGAGGTGCAACACTCAATTGGGACAAAGAACGTCTCGTCTCAGGAAAGCTCGACCAGTACCAGAAAATTGGTGGCGAACCTTTGACTCTGACAACAAAGACTGGTGATCGAATTTCCGCTTTCCATTTTGATGTAAAAAATTTCCATCAAGAAATCGAAAAAATGGGCGGCAAAGCTACTTCTCTCGAAGTTCAACTTAATCACCCGTTTTTTGAAAGGGCGCAGCCTGTCAATGTGAAAACAGGAACAGGTGAGAAAAGTGCAGACGGTGTACGCATACCCTATAGTGCTGAACTAGAATCTGAATTTAAAAATCCTGGTGACTTTCTCAAGTTTTGCCAAAAGATGGGCTATGATATTTATTGGGAAAATGGGATGCAACCTTTTGAGACTGCTTCATGGTGGCATTTTAATTCGATGAAACAAAACCTCATTTTAGTTTCAAAGTTTGATACCCCCTTACTCAAAACTGGAATCCAATCCAATTCAATTCAAGTTGAAACCGCCCCCGAATTTGGTATGTCATTTACCTTTTTTAGTCATGAGCCTCTTCGATCAAAAGCTTATGTGTTTGACGAAGCGCATGCAGAAGAAGCTTCTAATCTCTTTTGTGGAGCATTAAACGGTGGCAAGGGGTTAAAAATTGAAAACTCATCCTGGAACATGATTTCTTACGAAGGCAAAGTCTACTTTCTTGAAAACCCTGCAGTAGAACAGGCAATGAATTTTATGGAAATGAAAGACTTAAAAGGCCTTGGATCAATCACCCTTTCTTCGAGACCGATCATACAACCAAAGCTAGACGCAGAGCGTGCGACAGTGGTTCTTTCAATGAACCAAACAAACAGTTTTGCTTCCTATTCACATGAAATTCTCACTTTCCTTTTTGCTGGTGTCAATGTCTTGGCCTATGACAATGCGGGTAAAGGGCTCAGCGAGGGTAGTAATAGCGAGCAAGGAATGACAGAAGCGATTCGCTCAGCAGGGCAATACTTAAGAGAAGAAAAAGGGCTCAGACAAAATCAAATTCTCTTTAAAGGTCAATGTGCTGGAGGTCTACCTTCTTCAGAGGCAGCAAAGATGTTTCCAGCATCTCACGTATGGGTTGACCAAGCGCCAAATACCTTTTCTGGAACAGCAAAGGGAATCGCGCTTCAAAAAGCAAAAGAAGCTTCCGAAGACACGAATGATAGCAGCTGGTTTAAAACCTTTAGTGGGATTATCCCCTATGTCGCTCCTCTTGTTTCAAGTGTTGCTTCACTGGCTTTACCTTCGTACAATGTTGTAGATAATCTCAAAGAAAACCATGGAATTCAAATTTACACAATTGGTGTTCCTGATGAAAAAGGTTACGGCGGTGATGAAATGGTTCCAAGTTGGGAGCGTGACGAAATTGAGAAAGCTGTCCGCCTCAACCCTATGGGCCACTACCTTACAATCACTGGTGGAACACACGTCACTGATTGGTGGTTAGATCCAGGTGTTGCAAAAAGTGTCGATAAAATCTTTAAAAGATTTTCTCTTTCAGCAAGTCTTTTCCCAGAAACTCCTAAAACACCTGAGCAAGTTTTTGAAGCGTATACTCAAAAACCTTACCAAGCAGACTCTCTGACAGCTACTGAAAAGAGTGTGCTCGCGGTGTTCGAAGCTGTGGAAAACGAAGACTTTGCAGCAATTGATAAAATTATGAATTGGGAAGATGCTGTGACACCTTGGCATTCATTAGGGCTCCGAGACTTCCTTTCGACCACTGATCATGAGCGCCTACTCAACGATGCGATTTCGTTTTCGAAAACGCTCGGCCATCAAGCTTTTACTGAAAGACTGATGCTCGCTAAGAAAAATCTCACAATCTAAAATGTCATAGGCCCACTGCTTGCAAAGCAGTGGGCCTTTCTGTATCTTTTTCCCAAACCAAATTTCTACGGAGAAAAAGGATGAGTACAAAAGTCATGAATCAAGTTGTTCACTTTGAAATCCCTGTTGACGATATGGAAGCTGCTAAAGAATTCTATTCAATTTTTGGGTGGGATCTCATTGATATGCCCGAGATGGGATACATTGGAGTGCGTACCACTGCTGTTGATGAAAACCGAATGCCTAAAGAACCTGGCGCGATCAATGGGGGGATGATGAAACGCACAGATGACGTCAAAGCTCCCGTCATTGCTATTCAAGTCGATTCTGTGGATACCTTTATCAAAAAAGTCATCGCTAATGGGGGCAAGCTCATCATGCCTAAAGTCGAAATTCCGAACATGGGTTACTACGCTTATATCGCCGACCCCCAAGGTAATGTCTTAGGACTTTGGGAATCAATGAGATAGACTAAAAATCTTAAAAATTAACTGTTTATAGAAAAATCCATTCTAGCTCATAGAAAAAGTTCTATGTCAGTCCAGTAAAGCCGCCCTTTGAAAGGGCGGCTTTTTTATGCCGTTAACTGTTAACATCATATGATTTTAAAAAATAATAATAACAGTTAAATTATTATTGTGTTATAATATTATTTATAAAAAAGATTGGGGAGATTTGAAAATGATAAAAATTAAAACAGGAGATTCAGCCTGTGCTCTTAATTATTCTATCAACATTTCAAACACAGCTACTTTCTTGATTTGGCAAACGCCATTTGATCAAGCCATGCTGAACATTTTCCCCTTAATTCTAAACGAAAAAAAGGGGAGAAACCATGTCAGAAGTACGGCCAGTCTTATCTGCAAGTGGAGGATCGATTTCACATCTTGAAGAATCAAGACGATCAACAACACCCGAAGAAGGAAAAATCACAGAAGTTGCTGCTACTACAGGGCTAGAAACAGCGACTTCAACTCGTGTTTTCGAAACAAAAAAGTTTGGCAATCAAGAAGCAACACCAGGTTTTGGAACTGTAGCAACAAGCTTTATCAACTCTCGGGCTGTTTTAAGAGGAGCAACGATTAATTGGGATAAAGACCGACTTGTTGCAGGAAAACTCAACCAGTATCAAAAAATTGGAGGAGAAGCGTTGACTTTAACAACGAGGATTGGTGATCAAATTTCTGCTTTCCATTTTGATGTGAAAAACTTTCATCAAACGGTCGAAAAAATGGGAGGACAAGCAACCTCTCTCGAGCTTCAACTCAACCACTCGTTTTTCGAACGAGCTCAGCCAGTCACAATTAAAACAAACGCTTCTGAGATGCGTGCAGATGGTGTACGTATCCCTTATAACGCGGAACTAGAATCTGAATTTAAAAATCCTGGCGATTTTCTCAAATTTTGCCAACAAATGGGTTATGATCTCCATTGGGAAAATAGCATGCAGCCTTTTCAGCCTGCTTCATGGTGGCATTTCAATTCAATGAAACAAAATCTTATTTTAATTCCAAAGTTGGATAAACACACACTCAAGCTTGAAACTCACAAGGATTCTGTTCAAATTGAAAATGCTCCCGAATTTGGTCGGACATTTTTCTTCTTTAGTAATGAACCTCTTCGGTCGAAAGCTTATGTTTTTGACGAAGCACATGCAGAAGAGGCTTTCGAACTGTTTAGTGGAGCTTTAAGCGGTGGCAAGGGCTTAAAAATTGAAAACTCTGCGTGGAACATGATCCGCCATGAAGGCAAAGTCTACTTTGTTGAAAATCCAGCTGTTGAATCAGCAATGGCGGTTATGGAATCGAAACACTTAAGTAGCCTTGAATCAGTTTGTCTTTCCTCAAGGCCGGTCATACAACCAGCTCTTGATGCAGAGCGTGCGACAGTGATTCTTTCAATGAACCAAACGAACAGTTTTACTTCCTATTCACACGAAATTCTCACTTTCCTTTTTGCTGGTGTCAATGTCCTAGCCTACGACAATGCAGGCAAAGGACTCAGCGAGGGTAGCAATAGCCAAGAAGGCATGACAGAAGCAATTCGCACAGCAGGTCAATATTTAATAAAAGAAAAAGGACTCCGTCAAAATCAGCTCGTCTTTAAAGGGCAATGTGCTGGAGGTCTACCTTCTTCAGAAGCTGCAAAGATGTTCCCAGCTTCTCACGTATGGGTTGATCAAGCCCCAAATACCTTTTCTGGAGCAGCAAAAGGGATTGTCTTATCAAAAGCAAAAAAAGCTGCTGAAGATGAGAGAAATGATAGCTGGCTTAAGACTTTCAGTGGCGTTGTCCCCTATATAGCACCTCTCGTCTCTGGAGTGACTTCCACGGTTTTACCTTCTTATAACGTTGTAGAAAACTTAAGGCATAACCATGGACTTCAAATTTATACCATTGGTATTCCTGATGAAAAAGGTTACGGTGGTGATGAGATGGTCCCAAGCTGGGAGCTTGATGAAATTGAAACAGCTATCCGCCGCAACCCTATGGGTCATTATCTTACAATCACTGGCGGAACTCACGTCACTGATTGGTGGACAGATCAAGATGTTGCAAAAAGTATCGATGGAATCTTTAAAAGGTTTTCCCTTTCAGCAAGTCTTTTCCCAGAAGCCCCGAGAACGTCTGAGGAAGTTTTTGAAGTGTACACTCAAAAACCTTACCAAGCAGACTCTCTGACAGCTAATGAAAAGAGTGTGCTCGCGGTATTTAAAGCTGTGGAAAATGAAGACTTTGCAGCCATCTATCAAATCATGAATTCTGAAGATTCGAGCCCTATATGGCAGCCATTTGGATTGCGAGATCGACTTTCAGCCGAAGAGCACAACCACTTGCTCAATGATGCGATTTCGTTTTCGAAAACGCTTGGGAATCAAAATTTTACCGAAAAACTGATCCAAGCCAAAAGAACCAGCACTATCTAAGATGAACTAAAAACCTGAACTCTGGGTTTCATTCACTCATTCTCAGGGATTTTTCTCTCCTGAGACTAAGCAAAATAAACCCAGAGCTTAGGTTAAAAATAGAAAACTTCAGTAAGTGAGATGTCGTGCTTTTCAACTGGGATGGGAGTCTCGAGAAATTGTTCTCGGAATCCAATCCCATAGATAGGGCACGACACTTGAGGAAGAAAGCGGTCAAAATGGCCCATCCCGTAGCCAATTCGATGATGACACTTATCAAAGCCAAGCCCAGGAACGAGAACGCAATCGAGTTCTTTTGGATCAATCGGACTGCAACGACTGGAGACGGGCTCTTTCAATTGCCAACGCCCTGATTCAGCAAGATCTAATTCAATGTCAATCACTTGAAAAATGCTTAATCTCTCACCTTCCACTTTTGTCAGGCAAAGTTTTTTGTCTTTAGCAAGAGCTTTATTGAGTGGCCAAAGGTCAATTTCTTCCTTTTTGCTCGCAAAAGAAAGAATGCACCGGAACTCATGAAGCTTCGGCAAAAGCTTTTTGATCACTTCTTTCCGAGCTTCGTTACGCCGATGGGGAGAAATTTCAAGGCGCCGCTCAATAAGTTGGCGACGCAATTCTAGTTTAGGGTTCATCTAAAACGGGTCCACCTTTTTCATAAGTGATCCGTTTCATAAATAAGCCGTCCGGATCATAAAGGGTGACGATTCCCGCTCCATCTTCCACAGAAGAAACAGGATGACTATCGCCTCGCTTCATATAAGTTCCCGAAAGGAGCTTATCATGGTCATATTCTTCGATTAGACGTAACGTTCCATCTTTGTACCATGCAGATGAGATGCCATGTTTTTGGTTTTCATACATTTCTCGTTCGCTTTCGAGACTGCCACTAGGGTACCAAGTGCGAGAAATACCATGAATTTGATCTTCAACCCAAGTGATGCAAAGTTTAGGTTGGGGCTCTTTCCCCTCAGGTGCTGGATAATAAACCCATTCTTGACCATGTTTCATGCCATCTTTAATCTGAAAGGAACTTTCTAAACGTCCCTTTTCATTGTAAAGCTGCATCTCTCCTTCGGCAATACCCGCTTGATACTCTTCTAAAGCAAACAGGTGTCCTCGTGCAAAAATAGCTTTTTTCCCAAAGCCATCTTTGACTTGGCAAACGATCCTCCCTGAAAAATCGTGGTAAACTCCTTCAAGAAGGCGTCCATCGCGATAGGTTTCAGTATAGGGTGGGGAATAAGCATCCCCTTTAAAAGTTGCGAGTCCTTGTTGCTGACCAGAAACAAATGTACTCTTTCCAATGATCTGTCCTTGCTCACTATAAATAAGACAGTCTCCATCAATCACCCCTTCTTCGTAAGGAATTTGTTGCTGAAGTTTTCCATTTGGAAAATAGTAAAGAGCTGTTCCCTGCATGAGCCCCTTATCATAATAAAACTCAGCTTGTAATCGTCCTTGCTCGTCGTAAGCGCGACTAAATCCATCAAAAACCCACCCAAGTTGCGCATCTTCTGAGAGGTCACCCATTCCTTCTATGACAGTGAGCTCGAGACGAAGCTTTCCATTCGGGTGCCATTCACGGTAGATTCCGCATGCACGTCCATTAACAACTTCTAAATACTGCCAAATTTCCCCGTTTTCGTGATAAGTTGTCAGTCGAGAGGGGGTCTTGCCCTCTTCTGTACGAGAATAAATGCGCACAACTCGTGCATAGGGTTGCGGATCAGTGAAATCGGCTTTTTGATACATTTTTAAGCGATCAGCAGAAGTGATTGTTTCCTTAAAGCCATTGCGGTCATAAATCTGAATGCTCATGAGCTGGGATGTGTGCTCACTTTGGTTGTGACATCCAGTCAGAAAACCAACAAGAATTAAAATTCCAAAACAATATTTAAGGCTCATAGCGGCTCTCTTTTAATTAAATCCATTTCTAAAAAGTAACTCTCTCTTCCTAACAAAGATTCCCTTTTTAAATCAAAACGCTTGATCACAAGTTGAGGTCGGAAGGGTGGAGGTTCGTAAGGTTTTATCGAAACACCCTCTATTATCGATAAGATATTCTTGATGTCTTCTCCATTTACTTCAACGGGTTTGACTTGAGTGTAGCGCATTTCTTCAATCAATTTCGAGACTTCTCTTCCCTTCTCTTCGAAAACTAACCTATTTTCTCCTTTTGTGAGGGCTGTTAGGCGATTCTTTACTGCAGGGCAGGATTGAAAAGTGGGATGTCCATAAATGACTTTTAACGCATCGATTTCAGGTTTTAAAAAGACCAAACTCTCTGTTGCATGGCTGAGATAGTAAGGGTCCACTTGTTTATATTTTTCTAAAAACTGATTGCGCGATTGGTGCGTTTGCACGAGCCGTTTTGCACGCCATTCAATTTGTTTAAAATGTTTTTGATTTTCTGCTAACTTTCCAAATCGATCTTTGATGAGCATCACTCCAAACAAAAAGGGAATGAGTGAAAACGCGTAAAGCGCTCCAATAAAAATGGGGTTTTGCAAAAGCAACTTTGGCTTTAAACGTTTTCGTTGCCCTTGCCAAGCAGCTTTAAATGCTTCTTTATTTGAGAATAAACGATAACGTATAGACATTTTTCTCTCTTTTCCAGGTGACTTCTCCATCGGGATCTACCCAATTTTCATCCTCTACAATTGCATCGTGAAATTCGCGTGCCCAAACAGATTCTGGGGAAGAAAAGACAACAGTGATTTTCACTTGGTACGATTGAAAGGGTTTTTGAACTGAAGGATAATCCAATAGTTCGTACTTAAGTTGATCGATGACCATCTTTTTTTCACCTTCTTGTCGATTCAAATGAGGATTCTCACTTAAAAAAGCTAAAACATCTGAAACGAGCGTTGGCGGGGTAAAATATCCAAAATCGCTTTTCATCACTTTGATATTGCGATTGAGAAAATGAATTTTTTCTTGGGTTGAAGGAATCCGGGCAATTTTTTCAAGTTTAGGAATGTCTTTTTGATAAGTTTGCACAAACTGATGAATGTCTTCCAAAAATGCTTTCTCTTTTTTTGTATAAATCACATGTCCGACAATATATAAGGCAGCCGCAGCTGCAAGACAAAGCGAAACCCCTTTGAAAATTTTGCTTTTAATCGAGGTATAAACTTCAGGAGCAATCCACTGACCTTGACGAAACTGAATACTTTTTCGATCTTGTTTGATCGCATCGAATGCAAGCCCAATGGGAACGGCGTATGTCTTCACTATATTCGGATCATAGCCGCGGTGCCCTTGTGTCGGGAGAACAGAGTAAGAAAAGGTTTCCCACTGTATCATCCAGTCTTCTAATTGCAACGTTTCATTTGTCTCGCCTGCAAAGAGTAGAAATTGTAACTCACTCAGCTCTTGTTTATGGTGTAGAAAACAAAAAGCACGATCGACTTCTCTTTTAAAACCTTCTAATGCCCTGATTAAATGTGGGTATTGCTCTTGAGAAAGAGTTTGCAAATTCAGGAGGCGCATCGAGTGAACTCTTTCAGATTCTTTTTCCCCCATCCGATCTTGCTTATACGCTGCCTCTAAATCATCAAGACCTATTCTTAAGGTGATATTGTGTTTCAAAGTACCTTGAAAAATTGAGACGATTTCAGTGGTTTTCTTTCCAACGTAAAAAACAATCAGAGCTTCTTTATCTTGCTTTGTGAACTCGGCAAATCGGCAAAGTGCCATAGGAATGCACGAAACCCATGCAGGATCGATTCCTTCTTGCTGGATCACATGTTTCTCAAGCGTTTCCTTTGAAGTGACAAAGAATGTCGCTCGAGTCTTCTCCTTTCCAATTTGGTAGATAGGGCGTACGACAACTTCGTCTAGCTCAAAAGGAATCAGATTTTCTAGTTGGAAAGGAAGTGTTTTCTCCAGGGCTCGCTTTTTCTTTAACGGCGATTCAATGTGCCTAACGAGCACCTTATCCCCTTCAATCCCGGTGACGAAAACCCCTTCCCAGTCTTCTTCAGAAAACTGAGCAGGATGGTCAAGCCGCTCGATAAGGGCCTCATCGCTAAGGGCAGCGACTTTCAGCTTATCTCCATCTTTATAAATTCCAACTTTTTGCATAGTCGATTCCAATAATTCCCCTTAATATAAACGAATTGAAAGAAAAAAGGAAAATTCAAAGAACTCTCAATTTTTTTTTATATAGGCATTTTGCGAAGGCCTGTTTTTCATTCACCACAGAGTCACAGATTGGGCAGAAAAATTAGCCCCACCCTGCGCCCTCTACGATCTCTGTGGCAAAATCGAAAATAAGCCATTTTTTTCTAATCGCACAGCTGGTAAACTTGGCTTCATGTATTACGTCATTTCTGCTATTCGTCTTTTCTTCCTCATTTACACACTGATGATTTTGATCCGTGTACTTGGATCGTGGTTTCCCAATTTCCAACGCACCCGGTTCATGCAGTTCATCGCACACTATACTGACCCGTATATCAACATCTTTCGCCGCTTCATCCCTCCTATTGGAGGTGTGCTTGACCTCAGTCCTCTGATTGCGTTTTTTGTTCTCAAACTTGTCGAAAAATTTTTGATGATGCTGATTCTATATGCGGTACGTTAAGCCCATCAAATTCAAGTCGTTGATTCTCCCTTCCAACGTTTTTTATTCGCCTCTTGCGGGATGTTCAGATTTTCCGTTTCGCCAAATGGCCTCCCTCTATGGGGTTGGGCTCATGTACTGCGAAATGGTGAAAATGGATGCTTTGATCCGTCATGAACCGAGCACTTACCACATTCTCGACTACCGAGACTCGATGCGGCCGATTGGAGCCCAATTATGTGGGAGTAAACCGGAGCTTGCTGGCCCTACAGCTCGGATCATTGAAGACCTTGGGTTTGATGTTGTGGACTTGAATTGTGGCTGCCCCGTCGACAAAGTTACAAAGGATGGGAGTGGCTCTGGAATGCTGAAAAACCCTCAACTCATTGGAGAGGTGATTTCCAATATGGTTGCCGCCGTTAAAATCCCCGTGACGGTGAAGATCCGCGCTGGCTGGGACCAAGACTCTCTCAACGCTCCAGAAATTACCCGGATCGCAGAAGAAGCCGGCGCAACAGCAATTGCGATCCATGGACGGACTCGAGTCCAAAAGTACACAGGTAAAGCCGATTGGGACATCATCCGACAATGTAAAGAAGTTGCCAAATCTATTTATGTGATTGGGAATGGAGATGTCTTTAGCGCTCAAGATGGACTGGCTCTCTTTGAGCAAAGTGGGTGCGATGCGATCTTAGCTTCAAGAGGAACCATGGGCCAACCGTGGATTGCTGAAGATGTCAAACGGCTTGACAATGGACAACCTCTCTTAGAAGTCAACGGTGAAATGATCCGTGACCATCTCCTCAAGCACATTGACTACATCCGGATGTACCAAATCGAAAAAAAAGCGATTTTAGACACCCGACGCGTCGGCTGTTGGTTTCTCCGTTTAGGAAAAGGAACGAAAGCGCTGCGCGAGCAGATCAATAAATCAAAATCGATGGAAGAAATGATTGCTCTCATCGAAGGGTATGATTGGAGTCAAACGAAGGAATTTTGTTATGCTTCGTGAATACCGCATTGTTGTCGCCGGCACTGTGCAAGGGGTATTTTTCAGGGCGAAAACAAAAGGGCATGCCGACCGATTGGGAATCAAAGGAACAGTCCGTAATCTAAAAAGTGGCCAGGTTGAAATCTGCGTCGTAGGAACAGAAGATGAAGCTAAGAAGCTTCTTGCTGCCATGAAAAGCGAGCCTTACCCCATCGAAATCACGCAAGTCCAAATGACCAACTCAACTGCTGAGCATCACTGCTCAGACTTTCGCATCATTCGTTAACCTGCAAGATACAGTGCGCTTTATTTTCTTGAACTATACAGATGTCATTCAGGGCAATCTTCCTGAAAGGACTTTCAGCTGATGAAAGCTTTTGGCACTTCTTGAATCTCATCAAAAATGACAAATCTGTCACTTTTAACTTGTAAAAAGTGACAGATTTGTCACAAAAACACATGAAAAATTCTTATGCCATATCGGGACTTTCCTTATGTGAGCACCAGTTTAGACTTTGTCAAACTCAAAATTAAACAATTTCAAACCTACGCCAACTTTCGAATTTTCTTTTCCGCTCTTTTGAACTTTCTCCAACAGGGTTCGAAAGCTCGAAAAATGTTCCGACTTCTCCGCGGCCCATTCCTTTGCGAGTAGGAAACGAGGTTTTATGAAATAATTTTACGCAATTAAAGTGCTGTTTATATAAATGACGCGCCCGTTCTTGACTGATACACGTAGCTTCTTTTGCTGCCCTGTAACGATTGGGGTAGTGTTTATTTAGGATGTGGAGTTTAAAAGCTCTTTCACAATAGGTAGGGTCTCTTTCATTTAACTCTTTATCCGTAGAATCCATTTGATCAGAAAACACCCTTTTTTGATCTTCAATCGCTGCAGATGTTTGTTTTGCTTTCCACTCATCAAATAAGCGCCTATCTTCGCTCCTTTCTTTTTCAAGTCGGGATGGGTTTAAAGCAACCGTACATTCAGTTTCCACAATTAATACAGAACTAGGTTGCTGTTTAAGTAATGTGTGAAAATCATCACGGGTCTTACTAAGAAATTTTAACGTCGAAAAATCTACAACAACTTTATCGAATAGACCCTTTAACTTTTGTATCGTTTCTATGTTATCAAAATCCATCTTAAGATCAATGCGACTTGCTAACTCATCGAACTTCATTGGATTGCCTTCAATATTACCGTCAACCGAAAGCCATCCTTTTTCTTGAGGTACGGGTTGGTTAAAATCACGACCAATGAGTAATCCAATTTTTTTACCAGCCTCGTTTGCTTTAAGTATTGCCGCGATACCAAGTTGATTGTTTTGGCTCACTTCTTCTGGGTTTTCCGATTCATGGGTGTCTCCTACTGCAGTGGTATCGTTTTCGCTCACTTGAATTTTTTGGTAGGCTTTGTAAAAGTGGTAGGCTCCCCCAAAAGCAAATAGAAACAACGATGTTTTAAATCCGACCAAAGCGGTGGAATACACAAATATTGCCTGCCCTGCGACTCTTTTTGCTGTCCCTAACCAAGAATCACTCGTTTCTTTGCCAGAAGTTGGATGATTTGGAGATAGAATGTGATCCCAATGGATCGCAACTTTTGCTGATTCTAATAAGACTGTAATTTGCATTTTTTAATTTCCCTCATTTTATACTCAAATTACTTCAAAAGTTGGTTTTGGGCAACGCGAAAGCTTTCGGAATTCTTCGATCTTAAATGACCTAATATTAAGAATATGAGGTCATTTAAGATCGGCAAATTACCGTGCTTTGGCGTTGCCCAAAACCAACTTTTGAAGTAATTTGAGTATAATGCGAATAAAATCATGTCAGAACAAAGCAATAAAATCAATCCATTTTTTGAATGCTAAATATAAAAACCCAAGTTGCTACCTAGATAAGCACACTTCTAAATTTCTTTAAATTGTTAATCATTAAATTTTTGCAAAAAAAAATCCCTCTTGGTTTAAATTCTTTTTTACCACAAAAAAAACAACCGCGAGGGAAACGATGCAAAATGCAATCATCTCTATTTTTTGTCACGTCGATGATTTTCTTAAAGCTATTTCTTGGAATGACGAGCCCCAGTCTCATATGACTTTAGCTGAAGTTATCACCGTTGGTCTTGTTTCTTGGCGCTTTTTTCAAGGTAATCTCGAGACCTCTAGGGTATTTTTATATGAACATGGATATATCACTAACATCTTGAGTAAGAGTAGACTTAATCGAAGATTACATGATGTTCCTTCATTTTTTTGGCATCTCATTGTTGCCCATCTTTCTTATCAAGTTGAGCCTTATTCAAAAGGCTTTTTAATTGATAGCTTCCCTGTTTCTGTATGCCATAATGTTCGTTCTAATAGGCGCGCTCTTTTCACAGACCAAAAATACATCGGTTATAACGCAAGTAAACAAGCTTGGTTTACAGGACTCAAAGTTCATGTTTTGACAACCTTCCAAGGGAAGCCTAGGGAGTTTTTATTGACATCAGCTTCGACTCACGATTTGACAGCCTTTAAAAAAATCTACCTTGGATCTCTTCTTAAAGGTTCTATCATCCTTGGAGATAAGGCTTATATTTCATCAGAGCATGAAAAAGCGCTCATTGAAAAGGATCTTCATCTCATCACAGAAAGAAGAAAAAATTCCCGCAAGGGACAAAGCTTTATTTATCACCGTTATGGCAGAAGGATACGGAAGAAAATAGAATCAACGTTTAGTAGAATCTCATCTTGGTTACCTAAGCATATTCATGCTGTAACTGATCGAGGATTTATCTTGAAACTGATGATGTTAATTGCTTCTTTTTCTATCACTTTTTGAGGTAGCAACTTGGGTTATAAAAATAAAATTATAATGATTATGGATGCTAATAGGACTATTCGGACAGCTTTTATTCTTACTTGAAAACTCGTGAGAACACCTCCTAGAAGTGCAACTTCACCATGAGGGTGAGACCATGCATTGAGATATCATCGCTTAAGTTGTCATACCGAAAGGCGTTGTACTCATAGATATTGATCATTTGGTTAAGACGCCACCAGTATTGACCCTCGTAGGCCATTTCGAGATCGAGATGATTTTTTCGATCATTGAAATAGGTGCCCCAACCGATCCCAAAACGCCATTGCACTGTCGGAACGAAGCGATGTTTGTTATCGTCTAGCTTGATTGTGTCATGGGGATTGGCTGTCAATTTTTCACGATGATCGATGTCAAAATATCCATAAAGCAACGCACCGGAAAACAGCCCTTCTAAATAGACTCCTTCTCCTAAGTGCCATTTTGAGTTGATCCCTCCACGCAGACCAATTCCCCAGAAATCACAATGATCTTCTACATGGGATGTGTTATTCCCAATTGATCCCCCTGTATAGCGAACAATTTGCTGTTGTTTCATCCAAGCGTTTTTAACACTTGCAAACGGACGAAATGAGAGTTTAGAACTGACAAAGTAATGACGTCCTAATTCTACATCAATTTGATATGTATTGAGCGCATATGTCGAGCGAGCCCGCTTCACACCAGCATTAATGAGCGTCGCTCCTTTAAGTGGAATTAACGTGCTATTTCGACCTGCGCTAGATGTTCCAGAAGAATGAGGACGATAAAGAGTAAAAGAAGCATATAGGTCCCACTTATCATGATCTAAGTTTTTTCCAATCCCTGCGCGAAGTCCCCATTCCCAAGTAAAATGAATATCTTTTGTGCGACCTTTTAACGGCATCGTAGTCAATGTCGAACTATTACTATAAGCAAACTGTGTTCCGTTTGTGCGCGCATACCAATAAAGTACATCAAATGTCACAAAGTAAACATCCCCAATAATACTTGGATTTGCACTTGGCCTTGCTTGTTCAACTAAAAGTTCGTGAAGTTTTTCTTGAAGTTCTTCTACTTCTTTTTCTAATCTTGTAATGCGTGATGAATTCGACTCGAGAGTGTATCCCGAGGCTGTTTTTATAAAACAAAGAAAAAGCAAAATAATTAAAAACTTTTTCACAATGAACTTTTTTGCAAACTTTTTACATGCTAATTAAACAATAAACAAAAAACGATTTATTTCAAGAAAACCTATCGAGTATTAAAGGATTTATTTGATTTCTTTATACTCAAACAACTTCAAAAATTGGTTTTGGGCAACGCGAAAGCTTTCGGAATTCGTCGATTTTAAGTGGCCTAATATTAGGAATATGGTGTCACTTAAAATCGGCTAATTACGGTGCTTTGGCGCAGCCGAAAATCCAATTTTTGAAGTTGTTTGAGTATAATTCTTGAGCAGCTTTTTCTTTTCATTTTGACCATGAGGATACGAATGAAAACTTCTTTTAATTTTAAAGTTATCGCGCCATGTTTATTTGCAGTTTTAGTTGATATATTAGGCTTTAGTTTAGCGCTGCCAGTATTAACTGCCCTATTTACAACAGGAGATTTTTTTTCGAGCACAACTCCTGATAAACTCCGATATGCCTATCTTGCAATTGGACTTGTTCTTTATCCGTTTTTTATGTTTTTTGGATCTTCTTTTATGGGAGATCTTTCAGATATTACAGGAAGAAAAAAAGTTCTCATGTTGTGCATGGGTGGGTTTTGCGTTGGGTTTGCACTCATGGGAGTTGGAACGCAGTCGCAAAGTCTTTCTCTTCTTTTTGTAGGACGGGCTTTAACCGGGATCACTGCAGCAAGCCTACCGACAACCATGGCAGCTATTGCCGATTTGAGCACACGAGAAAATAAAGCCATCCATATGAGTTTCGTCGTACTTGTTCAAAGTATTGGGTTCGTTTTAGGTCCTTTAATGGGAGGACTTCTTTCTGATCCAAAAGTATTTGGATTTTTTAGCGATGCTTTTCCTTTCTATATTGCAGGAATCCTAGCATTGTTTGCTTTTGCTTGGCTTGGTTTTGCTTTTCACGAATCATTTATTCCAAGTGACAAAAAAATTCATCCCCTGCGTGTGATTTTAGTGTTTGTTCAAGCTGCAAAACATCCTCCCATCCGAAACTTAACTTGTGTTTTTCTCCTTCATCAATTAGGAATTGGCCTTTTCATTCAACTTATCCTTATCTATTTTCAGCGCTTTTTTGATTACACCACCTTTGGAATGGGAATTTTCAATTCATTTATGGGAATCTGGTTAGGCCTTGGATTATTCTTAATTCCTGCTCTTTCCAAACGTTTTCGTATCGAAACGGTTGTCTGGATTTTTCTTTTCATTTTAGGAGTTTCGCAGCTACTTCTTTCCGCTTCCTCAGTTCAATGGCTTCTATGGCTCTTGGTCATACCGCTAGCAGCTTCTGCAAACATTGCTTGGTCTGCTATCTTAACCTCCTTCTCTCATGCAGTTAGTGAAGATCAACAAGGGTGGGCATTAGGAATCACAGGAGCAGTCGTTGCCCTTGCATTTATTATCACGGGGTTCTCTCCAAACCTTGTTCCTCATATTGGTGTTATGCCTCTCATTGCTACAGGTGGGATCTTAGTTGTTTTCAGCTCAATAATTATGCTCTATTACTGTAAACGGTATGTTAAATGATGCCCAACGGGAAGAAGCCTGTGAGCGTTGCATAGATTGTATCTGAACTATACTCAAATAACCTGAACTCTGGGTTTATTTTTGCTTAGCCTCAGAAGAGAAAGTTCTCCAAAATTCTCGGTATTTTTGCCGATGGAAAGAGTCAAACGGTCCTTTTCGAGTCAAAAAGAGTGAAAAGAACGAGAAAAATCCCTGATAATGAGTGAAAGAAGCTTAGAGTTCAGGTAAACCAATTCAATAGAGGTTTTAAAAATCAATTCGCCCTCGAGCTGTGAGCCCAGAAAGGGTGAGATTTCCGTTTGTAGAAGGTAAATCTGTGAAGGAAATCACAGGCTCTGTTCCACGGAAAAGTTGGTTATAGTCTATAAGAAAATGGGTCTCCCATCCCAAATCAAAGAGCAAGCGGAACGACTCTTTAAAAGTCTTTTCCCATCTTGCGCCCATTGCTAAATCAACAAACGGCTGCGTTTGGTAGATTGTATCTTGTGTTGTCGCAGAGAGATTCCCCAATGTCACCCCTGTTTGGTCAATCTCGAGCTGAGAACTCTTGCGACGAATCCAGGACTTCCCGTAGGCAAGCGCAATGCTTGTGTTTGCAAAAATGCTCCAATTAGGATTGATATGCCAAGCGGTATTGATTCCTCCTAATAGTCCAACTGCCCACGATTTTTGCCCATATGTCGAACTTGTGCTAAAAAGTGTTGCATTGACTCTTGCAGGACGGTCTCCATGAACATTGAAATACATCCGAGACCAGTAAGCTCTCACACCAAAAAATGGCTGAAGCGATAGGTAACGGCTAATCCAAAAACTGCGACCCAATCTTGAGTCAATTTGATTGAAAAGGACGGCCCACTTCGCTTTTACTCTGCTAAGAAACTCCCCATTAGGCGTTAAAAACCAGGTAGATGTGAAAGCCCTTGTTCCGAGAGGATAGGGACCAGCTTGCGCTAAGTTTGAATCATTAAATGGTGGCACTGATGAACTGTCTGTGACGCTATTATAGAAATAAGTCCAATCTGAATAAACATCCCAACCATCGTGATCTGTTATAAATCCAAGCCCAATTCGCACACCGGGATCCCATGACCAATCAAACTCTTCTTTTTTTGAAGGTGTCCAAACAGCGCTTTGAGCCGGATTGACGGCATCTCCTGTTGCAACAGTCTTCCCTTTGATCGCATAAGAAAGATCGGTGACACTGCCATACCACCATAAAAACTCTGCATCAACTCTAACATTCCCATTAGAGCCTGGAATCGGTCCAACAGAAGGTGTGATTTCGCCTGCAGGAGACGATTGCCCAGCCCATGCAACAAGTGGGATGAGGAACATTGTCAAAAATTGGAAACAAAGTTTTTTATTCATATCTAACCTGCATCTTATTATCTTTTTTCCTTAAAACTCAAATCGCCCCCGCAATACAACACCGGACATCGTTAAATTTCCCTTTGATGACGGAAGATCTGTTGACGCATTCGGAAGTGTCACAAATGGATTCGTCGTTGCTCCTGTTTGATATGTCCCGTAAAACAATTGACTAAAGTTAAGCAAAAAGTGTGTTTCCCATGCTAGGTCAAAAAGAAGCCGATAGACTTCATCAATCATCGTCTCCCAACGAAACCCTAAGCTCAGATCTACAAATGATTGTAAACGGTAAAGGTTATCATCTACTTGCAAATGAACATTGCGGTAAGGAACTTGTGGCGAGAATTGAATTTGAAGATTATCGATTCTTGAATGCACCATTGTTTTACCATATGTGAGCGCAAGATCTACTATTCCAACAACACTCCAATGATCGGTGATATGCCAAGCTGTATTCAAACCTCCTAGCAACCCAACACCCCATGACTTTTGTTTGAATGTGTTTTTCGAATCAATCTGATTCTGTATAGATGCAGGATTATTGATTCCAGGGCGAAAAGCATCCACACTAAAATGCATGCGTGCCCAATAACTACGGATTCCTGCAAAAGGATGAACAGAGAGACGCGAACTGAGCCAAAAATGGCGTCCAATAGTGAGATCGATTTGGTTAAAGAGAAGAGCCCAATTTGCCTTAATTCGGTTAAAATGATCGCGGTTAGGGAGCCAAAGCCAAGGAGAGGTTAAAATTTTCGTTCCTGGAGGATTCACATTCGTAGAAAAAAAGTCTCTTCCGAGATAATCGGGTACAGAAGATACGTCCGAGACACTATTATATGTGTAGGTCCAATTCGAATAGACTTCCCAACCTTCATGATTTGTCACAACGCCGAATCCTAAACGCACCCCAGGGTCCCACCCCCAATCAAGTTGTTTGAAATCAACAGGGATCAGTGTGGCAACTGTTGGATCTGTTGAATCCCCAACAGGGGCAAGTTTATATTCTCTCGCGTAGGGAAGCTGAGTGACATTTGCATACCAATACAGAAACTCAGCATCGACAATAAAGTCGTACCCTCGCTGCGAAATGGGGCCGAGCGAAGGGGTTATCGTCTCTATCGATGAGACCACATCATTGTTAATGGGAAGAGAGGCTGCACTCCTACTTGAGGATTGAGTGGGATAATTTCCGATCACATCGTTAACGCTTGCGCAAAGAGTCAACGGTAAAAACAATAGAAGGACTAACGCTCGAAACATGGCATAAACTAAAATTTACACCACATGTATACGCCAAAAAGATATTTTTCTCAAAGACTGTTTCAAAACGCTTTTGTTGAAACACTAAAAAAACGGGATGCTAGAGCATCCCGTTACCGTTTTTAGGTCTTGATTTTAGCGAGTTTCTTTTAGAAATCAAACCTAATATCAAGAGTCAAACCGTGGAAACTTAAGTCTTCAGAGTATCTTTCATACTTGAGGACCGCAGAATC
Source organism: Simkania negevensis Z (assembly GCF_000237205.1). Taxonomy (GTDB): domain Bacteria; phylum Chlamydiota; class Chlamydiia; order Chlamydiales; family Simkaniaceae; genus Simkania; species Simkania negevensis. The sequence continues at coordinate 2,446,533 of NC_015713.1, forward strand.
ATCGATTTTAAGCATTTGGTTTTGTCTCCACCAGTACTCGGCTTCGTATCCAAGTCCCACACCAATATGTTGTCTATTGTTGTGCACATACTTGTCAAAACGTAGTCCGAGTTGAAACTGAACTGTTGGAGAAAACGCATGGCGGTTCGCATGTAAGCGAATCGTGTTGTCTTCATTTCCAGTCCAGCGCTCTCTGTGGTCTACATCAAAGTAACCAAAGAGAAGTCCACCGGCAATGTTACCAAAAATGCTAAATCCATAACCTAAGTGCCATTTTGACTCGACACCTACACGTGGCCCAAGTCCCCAGAAGTCACAGTCATCTTTAATGTGAACTGAACTCACTCCAAGACCTAGATTGTCACCTCCGTTTGGATTCACCACAGGGTTTCCACCTGTATAACGTGCGATCTGTTCTTGATCAATCCAAGCAGTCTTCAAACCCCAGTGAGGGCGGAAAGAAAGCTGACCGCTCACAAAGTAAGCGCGCCCAAGTTCTAAATCAAGTGCGTTGTAGTCTAAGTCATACTGAGACTTGGCACTTTCACAAAAGATAAACAGATCGTCTGGACTTGCTGTTGTCGAAACAATTTGCGCTGCTCCTCTAAGAGGAATAAGCGTACTGTTGAGACCACCGCGTGACGAATCACTTCCATTTGTGTCAAAATATGTGTAATGCAGATATGCATCCCAACCATCATGTGCAAAGTTGTAACCTAATCCAACACGAACACCCCAATCCCACTCAAAGTCGATATCTTTGGTACGACCTCGGATTGGTAGGGTTGCGGCAGGATCGTTGTCAGAATAGGCAAACTCTGTTCCACCAACTTTAGCATGCCAATAAAGTATATCTAAAGTTAGGAACCAGCCACGGCCGTCCACTTCTGGGCGGGCAGTCGCTGTTTGTGCACCATAAGTTCCCATGGCAGTCTCGGTACGCACTTGCTGCATTTGGCTCTCAAGTTGCGAGACCCGAGAGTCCATATCCATAGCAGCAAATGCTGCGGATGTAGCCAAAAGGGAAGCGATGGCGATCGGAATCTTCCTTAAAAAGCCCACTTTCATCTTTTACCTCAAGGGGGTTAGATTAAATCTTCTTTTACTCTAATTTTTCATATAAATGATAACGCGCATTTATTGAAGTGTTTTTATGATTTTTTTTATTATTTTTACTTCAAACCTTATTAAAAGCCCCTTTTTTATCGGAGCCACAAGTCGTTACCGGAAGCTGCCAAATAGGTATTTCTTCCTTCTAATTCCATACCTAAGGGTAATTTAATTATTTGTACAGAATTTAAAATGAAAATTAATTCTAATAGATTCTATTAAAATCATAAATCATTGAAAGTGAGAACATATTCTGAATAAAAAAGAAGCCCTCAGTAATGAGGGCTTCTTTTAATCGCTAGATAGAAATCAACTCGCTTAGAAATCAAATTTCATGTCGAGTGTCAATCCATACATACTCAAGTCTTCTGAATAACGCTCGTACTTTAAAGTAGTAGCATCGTCAACTTTAAGCATTTGATTCATTCTCCACCAGTATTGAGCTTCAAATCCTAGCCCAACTCCAAAGTGGTGTCTATTCTCATGGAAATACGAATCCCATCTTAGGCCCATTTGGATCTGTGCAGTCGGAGAAAAAGCATGACGATCTGCATGTAAACGAATCCGTGCGTTTTCATTTCCAGTGTATCTTTCCTTATGATCTACATCAAAGTATCCATAGAGAAGGGCACCTGCAATATTTCCAAAAATGCTGAATCCTTCGCCTAAGTACCAACGAGAATCTAAACCAGCGCGTGGTCCAAGACCCCAGAAATCACAGTTTTCTCGGAGATGGACTGTATTACGATCCAATCCAAGAAAGTCTGGGTTGTTCACGTCTGGAACTCCTCCAGTATATCGGGTAATTTGCTCAAGATCAACCCAAGCTGTTTTGAGCCCCCAGAAAGGACGAAACGATAGTTTCGAACTCACATAGTAATCCCGACCAAGCTCGACATCAACTGCTTGATAGTCCATGTCATATTGCGACTTGGCATGCGCACAAAAGACAAACTCTTGGTTATTTCCAGGAATAAGGGCCGACCCTCTTAAAGGAACGATCGAGCTGTTAAGCCCTGCACGAGTTGTATCACTACCACTTGTGTCAAACCATGTGTACTGCGCTCTTAAATCCCAACCATCATGATCAAAATTGTATCCGAGACCAGCACGTAGTCCCCAATCCCAATCAAACTCCATTTGCTTGGTACGTCCTTTTAGCGGAAGAGATGCTGTTGGATCTTGATCCGAGTATGCATACTCTGTTCCCCCAATTTTAGTCCGCCAATAAAGCACATCTAAAGTCACAAACCATTTATAAGGGTTTTCGACTGATGGCCGAGCTAAAGCGGTATTCGCTCCATACGTGTCCATCGCGGTCTCAGTGCGCACTTGCTGCATTTGGGTTTCTAGTTCGGTGACACGAGCCTCCCGATCCATCGCAGCAAAGGCAGCATTTGAAGTAGCGATCGCAACGATAGGCGCTATTAATTTACCTAAAGACCTCACTTTCATCCTCTTACCTCAAGAAGCTGTTTATATCATTCATCTAACTTCCTCGTATAAGAAAATTCTGCCATTTCTTAAAGGTTTTTTTTTATTTTTAAGTGATTATTTATTAACGATCGACCTGTTTATACATTCTTTAATATATAAAAGAATCAAAGCAATGCTTACCTAACCTCTTCTAAATTAATAGAGTAGAAAATAAGCTCAATGTCTATTATATATATAAGATAGAAAAATACTATTTCATTAAAATAGTTCGAGCAGGAGCTCCATCTGAGCCTGCAATTTTAATTGGCAAACAGCAAAGAGTATAAGTTCCAGCGTTGATTTCGGATAGATTTAACCCTTCAATCACGACAATCTTGGCCCCAAGGATCACTTCGTGCGTAGGAACAACATCATCAAACGGCGCAATCGAAAACCCATCAAGTCCAACAAGCTTGATTTTCCTTTCGACGAGAAATTTGGCCCCATCCTCACTAATGGCAACATAAGATTTATCAAATTCTAATACCCCTTTGACCCAATACTCAGAGTTATCGGTCTTAATCAACAAACGCTCCGTCCCTTTCGGAATGTCATGTGCTTCAAACACTTCCTTTGTGATCAACGGAATATTTAATGCTTCAATGACCAAAGCAGGGCCTACTAAGATCTCAAGTGGAAGGGTTTCGACACCCCCTCCCCCTTTAATAAAGTGGCAGGGAGCATCAACATGTGTGCCTGTATGGGCCCCCATCTTTATATAGGAGACTGTGGCAATATCCCCTTTTTCAAGCTGCATTTTTTTTATAAATTGCGGCTGAGGATCACCAGGCCAAACAGGCATTTTTTCAGTTAAGGTAAGTGTGACATCCCAGATTTTCATCCCCATAGGGATAAGAGATTTTCACAAATAAATCAACCTACTTAGAGAGTGTCGTCATGACACTACTTAGTTTTTCGGATAAAAAACCCTTGGCTTTCATGAAATTGCCATGCCGCTTTGCTTGCTACCAAGTCATCCCAGATCTTCAGTAGTTTACTGCCAGCAGTTGTGTTTGGGTTGATGGATTCATATGTCGGGGTAGTAGGAAGCTGAGTTAAATAGAGATAAGTTGACAGCGCGATCTTATAGTTCCAATCAGCTGCAAAGACATTTGCCCATAGATCGACGAGTTTTCCTACTTGGGAATTGCTAAGAGTTTGGTTGATTGGAAAGTGCATTTCTATTTCTTTAATAGGACTCATGGTGCTGAAAGAATTAGGATTTGCATTTGGTGAGAATTGAAAAGGTTCACGAGGCTGCACCCCGCATTGATTAAGCAAGAAGGGCGTTGTAAAACACATCTTTTGAAACTGAATTGCCATAAAATTCTCCTCTTCCTCCCCTATTGTTTTTCTTACTTGGTCTTTTGGATGAAAAACCCTTGATCTTTATAGGCTTGCCATCTTTCTTTCATAGCCTTAAAATTCGTCCAAGCCTCTTTAAATCTAACACCGATTTCCGTTGAAACATTTACAGTATCAAAAGTTATTGGATCAACTGGGGCAGCTGAAAAAGTGTATGCCATCCGGCGCTCCATGTACGTACCCTCAGCGTCAAAAACATCGACCCATCGATTGACCAGCTTTCTTACAGTATCATCTGTGAGCGTGGTCCCCTTAGGAAATTGTATCTCTATTTCTTGGATAGGGGGCAAAGCATAGGGACGGTCACTTGAAACAAATGGTTCCCGAGGTGTTATTCCAAAATGATCGAATAAGTGTGTCGTCGTATAACGAACGTATTGAAATTGTTGAACTGCCATATTAGTCTCCCATCTCCCCCTAAAATTTTTATCTAACAATTGTTATCAAATAGCCTTGATCTACATAGAATTTCCAAGCATCTCTTGCATTTTGTAGGTTAGAAAGCGCGCTTATGATTTCCTCTGCCTCACCCCCTTTGAGTGTCATATATAAAGGCGTTTGAAGAGGGTTTATAGTCAGCCCCATTTTTGCTAAGGCTTTCGTCAAACTCTTTGGTATTTACTTTTAATGACTTTAGGAAAGGCCCATGGCAAACTAAATGAAAGTCGTCTGTCAGCTTTTGGGCTGAGACACGATATGTTGCGGAAGATATTGCCATTCTAACCTCCTAAAAACTAGAGACAAGAGGATATCATTCTTGCTCAATGATGTCAAAGAATCCTTCGAATTGCTTCAAGAGGATATTAAGTCTCAACTCGGAAAATCTTCCAAATATTGTTATCTGCGACAAACGAAACAAGTCCTAGTAATGAATCATATGTCACTTCATATTCTTGCTCTTTGTCTTTGGACTTTTCTGCTTTATCGCTTACCTTTAGCTCGGATGCATCTATTTGACTCCAGACCTTCCGGTTTAAAAACATTTGAACAAACTGATCTGGATGCTCTTTTCGTATACAACGGTGATAGCAAATGTTTGTTCGACTATCGATTGCGTATTGGCAAAGCCCTCGTACAACGGTGTTATCCTCTAATCTGACTTCTACAGGAATAGAGTAGACAGTATCTTTTTGGGTTGTCCTGGGATTATCATACTCACCTTTATGTGAAAATTGTGTCCCTACAAATTGGTCGATATAACGAGGAAATGTGTGAACAAAAAGAGCCCATGCTTTAGAACCTACAGATTGATTCCGATACTCATCAGATTCAAGTGTTTTTAATGGAGAGTTAAACCACCGATTCACATGGATAGCATATAGTAATCGAATGGTATTTTCTTGGATTCCAAGAGAATATTTCCAGTCTGCTTTGGTTTGATGGGATTCAACAAGAGATAAGCTTGCTTCTTCTTTTTCTTTTGGATCATTTCGTTCAAAAGATGAAGCTTTTTGAGTCGTAGAAGAACTACTTTGCGATGAAGAAGAACTTGGTTCTTGACTTTCGGGAAAACGGAAGGCGACTTGTCGTTTTTTCTTGTTTTTTGAGGATTTAGAAGAAGCTCTACCACCTACTTTCTTTGACGTTTTTAGACTTTCTGGCAAAAAATCGCTTTCTTGATGGATTTGCTCTTCCCCAATAAGTACAACTTTCTCGATTGATCGAATTTGACCAAATTCGATTGGCGTAGGTAAAAAAGTTTGTTCGCCATATATTTTTTTTAATGAAAGCAAATCTCTTTTTTCCTTTTTGGGAAAACTCGCAAAAATGCGAGAGAGTTCTTTTGAGAAAAAGCCGTATAATGAGCTGAATTGCTCAACTTCTTGACTCAGCCGCTCTAAAGATTGAGCCCAATCTTCAAACTCTTTTGGTCTGACACTTCCTTCGTAATGAAAAACCGAAAGACCCTCAAAACGTTTTAAAAACTTATCATTGGTTTCCTCAACAGTCTTGAGGCTTGGGAAAAACTGTCTAATGTCACTATCCCAACTAAATCTAAATTTTTCTTCTCTTTCTTTACTTAAAGCACAATAAGGAAGGTTCCGTGTGTCTTTTGCTAGTTGATCACCTTGCGTTTGACGAATCAGAGCTTGCGCAAGTTTTTGGACTTTTAAATCGCTATGAGTTAAAAACCTTTGTAAAAAAAGAATTGCCGCTTCAGGTTTATCCCCCACAACTCCATAGAAACCCGCCCCTCGTGATGTATCACAAATAGTCGAACTCCTCTTTGCCTTAAACGAGGTAAATGCTATTAAAAGAGCACATTCTTCTGCTGTCATTTCTGGAGGAAAAGACCAAATAGTGGATCCACCAAATCCAGGAAGGTCAATGATATCTATTCCATGCTCGGTTTTAAGTGACACAACAAGCTCTTCGGTTTTTGAAAGATAATTGTATTTATCCATTTGGGTTCGAAGAAAATCCTTCACAGTATAAAAAATCGTCATGATCTTTTGGAGCCTTTCCGCATACTCTTTAGGTGTATCTTTAAGAGAGCTTCGAATCCAAATAGAAGTTTTAAGGTTCAATGGGTGATCTTTGTAGAGCAGTCCGAGTCGGATCCATAAAGTTTGCATGGATTTGAGAGAACTCTCGTCACGTAAGGGAAGAATGTGAGATTCAAGCAAAGTAGAGTAGACTTCAAATGCCGCAGGAAGAGGTCCTGGACCTTGCTTGAGTTCAAGTTTAGCATCTAGATGGAACGCATTGGAGTTTGTTTGAACTTGAATGACGTTTTGAGTCAAATTATTTATGTTTGTTACTGACATTTTTTACCGTTTTTTCGAAATAGTATACAACAAAAAAATGTTAATTTGCAAATGTTTATACTCAAACACCTTCAAAAATGAGACGTGATTCTAGGTGTCGCATCTTCCGAGAGGAAGATGCGAGTGAAAATCACAAAAATGTAAATGCTAACTTATCTTATTCTTGTTCGATGATATCGAGGAAAGCTTGAAGTTGCTTAGAACGAGTAGGATGACGCATTTTGCGGAGCGCCTTAGCTTCAATTTGACGGACCCGCTCACGTGTGACCTTAAAACGCACTCCAACCTCTTCAAGAGTCTTGGGCTTCCCATCAAGGAGGCCAAATCGTTCAATAAGCACCGTTCTTTCACGATCAGTGAGAGTCGAAAGGACCTCATTCATCTTATCTTTTAAGATCGAGTAGCCTGTCGCCTCATCGGGAGACTCAATGGTCGTGTCTTCGAGGAAATCTCCAAACTGACTTTCACCACTGTCTCCAACTTCGGCTTGAAGAGAGATAGGATGTTGCGCGATTTTGTAAATCTCACGCACTCGCTCAGGCGTGAGCCCAAGTTCGGTTGCAAGCTCTTCTGGAGTCGGCTCACGGCCTGTTTCCATCATGAGTTTTTTCGCACCGCGCAAGACTTTGTTGATCGTTTCGATCATGTGGACTGGGATACGAATGGTGCGCGCTTGATCGGCAATCGCACGTGTGACAGCTTGGCGAATCCACCACGTCGCATAAGTTGAAAACTTGTATCCACGACGGTATTCGAATTTTTCGACAGCCTTCATTAGGCCCATGTTTCCTTCTTGAATGAGATCAAGGAAGGAAAGACCACGATTGGTATACTTCTTTGCAATCGAAATGACAAGACGAAGGTTCGATTCAACCATTTCTCGCTTGGCTTCTTGGCTCTTGTCCATCCACCGTTGAAGCATGCGGACGTCTTTCTTAAATTTATCAATCGTTCGGCCAGCAGCAAGCTCTCGCTTTGTGAGTTTGCGCTCAGCAGCTAAGAGTTTTGCTTTTGCAAAGCGGTTTTTCTCAGCACGAGGAACAAGCTCTTGAATTTCTTTTTCGAGAGCGAGGAAACGATCGTAAGATGTTAAAATGACCTCGCCAAAGTCTTCGGTGATGTTGTGGCGAAAATGCATCCGTCTTAAATAGGCTTGCGTACGGATGTTACACTTTTCGATGTCTTCTGAAAGCTTAACCCGTTCAACTTTTCCAAGATCTTTGCTTTGAGTTTGAAGGAGAAGCTTTTCCAAAATATGATCTTCTTTCTTAAGAAGGTCACACAGCTTGGGTAAGAGTTTGAGGAAGCTGTTTTTGTCTTCGATCTCTTTTTCAGCGATGATTTTGTCAAACCGCTCTTTACCAGTAATCAGATAGTGGGCAATTGAAATAGCTTCACGAGTCGAATAACGGAAGCGCATGATGATTTTTTCAATTTGGATTTGAGCTTTTTCGATCCGTTTCGAAATTTCCACTTCTTCTTCACGAGAAAGAAGAGGAACCGAACCCATTTCCTTAAGATACATCCGCACAGGATCATCAGAACTTCCTTCCATCCGTTTTGGAAGGGCTTCCATTTCCTTTGCTTCTTTCTTCCTTTCCTTTTGTCTCTCAACTTCAGATTGGTTGAGAATTTGAATGTCCATTCCACTGAGAAAAATCAACACTTCGTCGATTTGTTCCGCCGAATCGAAATTCATCGGAAGAATTTCGTTGATTTCTTCATATGTAATGTACCCTTGCTCTTTAGCAATGGCTACGAGTTCTTCGATTTTTTGTTGATGTTGAGGATCAAATCCCTGACTAAAAGAGGATTTACTCATGCTCTCCTGGAGAAGTTTTTAGGCCCTATGGTCACGTGCATTCAATATATGTATCAAGATTTTGCTTTAAATATCAAAGAAAACCTGTGTCATTAAAATGACGTGGACTCGTATTGTGTAAGGGCTGCACCTAAAAGTCAAGTTCTAACAGATGCAATTTTTCGCATACGACGAGTTACAAATCATTTTTGCAGAAGAAGCCCTTAAAGGAAAGGATTACCGCTGCCCTGAATGTCATGGCCGTTTACGCGTCAAGGAAGGTCTCCATCGGCGCAAACATTTTTTTCATTTTCGTCCCTCTTCTTTTTGTCGCCAAAGTAGAAAAACTGAGACTCATCTCACGATCCAAAAAAAAATTCTTCAATCACTCCCTGAAGGGCAAGCGGTTTTAGAAAAACGTTTTCCCACAATCAATCGGGTTGCCGATGTTGTCTGGGAGGCAAAAAAACGGATTTTCGAAGTCCAATGTTCTCCGATTTCACTTCAAGAAGTCAAAGAACGTATGGCCGATTATGGCTCAGAAGGGTACGAAGTGATTTGGGTTTTACACGACTATCGGTTTAACCGAAAAAGACTTTCAGCCGCTGAAAACTATTTACGCCCCTCTCACGCTTTCTTTACATCGATCAATGCTAAAGGACGTGGTTTTTTTTACGATCAATACGAGATCTTCTCATCCGGAATCCGGGTAGAAAAAGGGCCACCCCACCCCATCGATATTGGACATCCTCCCCAAAAACGACCCAACTCTCCCCCTAAAAAGTCCAAATTACCAAAGCAACTTAAAAACTGGGGGCGTTTTCTCTATTATCTCATTTTGAAGCAGGCGGCTCAGTAGTATCTTCCGCTAAATGTCACTCCGGGGTTACCTCTGGATGGACTCTACGAGCATAAATGTTGAGCCAAAGAAAATAGAAAAGAATACCCAAGGCTAGAAGGAGGTGGATCCCCTTTTTCAATGGAAATGGGCGGAAAAGATCCGCTTGATGAGGATTTTTAGGGTTCACCCAGGCCCAGTTTTGAGATTCTTTCCACTTTTCTATATGGTCTTTTGCTAAGTAAATATTTGGATAAACAGCTTTAGTAATCCGGGTTTTATGGTGGTAGGTTGCCTCTCCCACTTTATATTGATAGGAAGCTACGACAATGTACTTTCCCGACCGCACTTCCTCTACATCCCAATTGTCGAATTGGGCCTTTACATCGAGAGAAAGCTGGAAATACCGGTGTAAATCTGTAAAGAAATTTAATGCCATATAGAGAGCCACTGCACCTGAAAGAAAAAACAAAATTTTAAAGACGTTTTTTGAAAGCATCAGCCATCTTCCTTGGAAATTGACGAATTATCGCAATCTTGGTATATTTTTTTCCAATGTAGTTTTATTGAAAAATTCTTACCTTCGAGATAACAATGGCTGAAGCAGAAAAAGAAGCAAAGAAAAAGAAAACCCCAACCGCCCAAAAGCGTATCATTCAAGACACAAAAAAGCGTGCGATAAGTCGCTCGTTCAAATCTAAAGTGCGCACCGCGATCAACGCTTTTGAAAAAGCGCTTTCTGCTGGTGAAAAAGAAATGATGCAGTCGGCCCTTAATACCGTCTATAGTTTGATGGATAAAGGAGTCAAAAAAGGCATCTATAAGCAAAATAAAGCAGCGCGCGTTAAGTCACAAGTTTCTTCTCTACAGCAGAAATCAGCTTAAGTCTGTTGCATTTTAGCATACACGTCTAACATTTCTCGAAGATCATCTGTAATCGGATAGCCTACTGCTTCTTGCGTTTCTAGCCAAGCGTAAGCAATTTTCGTATTTTGTTCGATTGAACAAGGATCTTTCACTTCTGTGACAAAGTGGTAATATCTATCTTGTCCCACATCATAATGACCAAGGTAGGCCTTCACCTCTCCAAGCTCCATTGCAGTTTCTTCTAAAACAGCTCGCTGCAACGCTTGTTGAATGGTTTCACCTTCTTTCAGATCGGCCGTTGGAAACTCATAAATTGGTTTTGCTTGTAAGACCTTTTCAATTAAAAGGATTTGATTTTTTGCATTGCGGACAAGAGCTGCAACATGAACTTTTTCGATCCCTTCCTTTTTCGCTTCATCAATTAGGTTGGTATACATGTGCACTCCTTTTGATTAATTCATCTTCCCATTATATATTGTAATATGCAAACAATTACTGAAGGCGTCCTTACAGGATGTAACGAACACCACGAATGGATGCTCAAAACGTGGTGGCACTATTACACTCTTTCCAATTCCATCCCTGTGACATTTGTCGATTTTGGGATGACGAAAAGTGCTCGCATGTGGTGCGAAAAAAGGGCTCCGGTCATCACGGTTTCTTTACCAGAAGTAACGCCAAAAGAGAAAATCGATCCCCAAAAAATCAAAGCGTGGGATGCCGATCAAACACACTCGAACTACTGGAGTGCACGCCCCCTTTGGTTTGCAAAACCACAAGCCTTACTGCAAAGTCCCTATGAAAAAACGGCTTGGATTGACCTCGATACTTTTGTCATTAAACCCATCACTCCACTCATTCAAGCATGCGAAAAAACAGGGATTGCCCTTGTTCCTGAAACAGAAATAGGCATTACACGTGGGCGAAAGGTGGGTTATTATGGACCAAATGAATCGGTCTATAATATGGGAATCATCAGCTACAAAAAAAGCCATCCTTTTTTGAAGATGTGGGCTGATGCTTGCTTGACAAAGACTGATCAGTTTCTTGGTGATCAAGATCTCTTTGCAAAACTTGCACACGATGAAAAATTACCAATTCATGTCCTACCACGCATTTACAATTGGCGCCTATGCGATGGAATGCAAGAGGATGTGGTGATTATTCATTTGACGCATCGCGGAAAACAAGTTCTCTATACAAAACTACCAATTGGGTTGTTATGAAAAAAGGTGTTTTAACTGGATGTGATATTCATCATGAATGGATGCTTAAATGGTGGTGGAATCACTACAAAACGCATTGCGATCTTCAGATTGCTTTTTGTGACTTTGGGATGTCCAAAAGTGCACGCACGTGGTGTGAAACTAAAGGAACTGTTTTATCAGCATCAGACCATCTCCTAAAACAAATCACTAGAGATCAAAAAGAAAAATGGCAAGACTTACATCCCGATGAGATTTGGAATGATCGAGAGATTTGGTTTAAAAAGCCCCTTTTCCTCTCATTGACTCCGTTTGAGCACTCGGTTTGGATAGATGTCGATGCCGAGGTGAAAAAACCTCTGACATCTCTTTTTGATTTCCTGAAAAAATCTCACTTTGCCATCTGCCAAGATGTTCCGCGTGGCATTGCAATTCGGCGCAAAAAAGGATTACTTTTCCCCGATGAAAACGCTTTTCTCACTGGGGTAATTGCCTACCAATCAACCTCTCCTTTATTAAAAAAGTGGATTGAAAATTGTCTGAAACGCAATGACATGTTTTTTTCCGAACAAGATGCACTTAACCGAACCATTTACGAAGAACAGATTCCCTTTGAAATCCTCCCAAGTGGCTACAATTATGCTCCTTGTACTGATTGTCCTCTTCCTGAAAATTTAGTCATCTACCACCACCCATTTGTGCAAGGAAAAAATCAAATTCTCCAGTCTCACACTTTTGCATAATTACAAAGACCGGGTATAAGAGTGTTATGATCAACAAGAGCCAAGGCATCCTCACCGGATGCGACTCAAACCATGAATGGATGCTTAAATGGTGGTGGAATCACTACCAAACGTGTAATTCATACCCCGTGACATTTATCGATTTTGGGATGACTCAGGGCGCCAAAAACTGGTGTGAAACCAAAGGGCAGGTCCTGACTCTTACCCCCACCGAAGTAGGCGCTGCTCCTGATTGCGCTTCACCATTTGCGCGCATAAAACGAAAAACATGGCTTTCTAAACCTCAAGCTCTATTAAAAACCCCTTATGATGAAACCATTTGGATCGACATTGATGCTGAAGTAAAACAGTCATTGACCCCTCTTTTCAATCAGTGTCCAAAAGACACTTTTGCTCTTTGTCCTGAACTTTTTTTTCGTGAAGAAGCAGAAAAAAATTCCGGCATCATCCCGAAAGATGCGAAGAGCTTTAACACAGGCGTGATTGTCTACCCTGCCAATGCCCCCCTCCTCTCTCTTTGGGCTGAGGCAGCAAAGCAAACAACCGCGCTCGGAGATCAAGACCTGCTCAGTCGGCTCATCTTTGAAAAAAAAGTTCCTGTTATCCTCCTTCCTTCCACATTTAACCGTATCCATCCGGCTATCGGCGAATCGGATGATGTCATTTATCACTACGCGAGTCAAATGGGACAATCGACCCTCCTTGAAAAACTTAAAATAGGAGCTTCTTCATGACATGTGGAGTGATTACAGGTTGCGATGAAAAACAAGAGTGGTTGCTCAAAACATGGTGGTATTATTACACAAACAGCAACACCTATCCTGTCACTATTATTGATTTTGGCATGTCGAAAAGCGCACGTATCTGGTGCGAAAAACATGCACAAGTGATAACTGTTATACCCCCTACAACCGCTTCAAAAGAAGAAATTGATCTAGAAAAAATAAAAGTTTGGAACATCATTACGACACATCAAAATTTTTGGCCTTCTCGCCCGCTGTGGTTTGCAAAATCTCAGGCAATGCTCAAAACTCCCTATGATAAAACAGCATGGATTGATCTAGATACATTCGTCATCCGATCCATCAAACCTCTTATTGATGCTTGTGAAGAAACGGGAATCGCAGTTGTTCCTGAAATTGAACATGGAATCATTACAGGAAAAAAATATGGTTATTATAAGCAAGATGAAGCTGTCTACAATCTTGGAATCATCAGCTATAAAAAAGACAATCCTTTTATTCAACGTTGGGCTGATAACTGCCTGAAAAAATCTGCAGAATTTATGGGAGATCAAGACCTTTTCATTCGTATGGCACACGAAGAAAACGTTGCGATCAAAGAGCTTCCTGAAATTTATAATTGGCGCTTAACAAGTGGTTGGCGCGACGATGTAGCGATTATCCATTTTGCCCATACAGGAAAACAAACTCTTTATATCAACCTTAAAACAGGAGTGATATGAAACAAGGAATTCTCACAGGATGTGACGAAAGACACGAGTGGATGTTAAAATGGTGGTGGACTCATTACTCTGCTCATAATGCTTATCCTATAATGTTTTGTGACTTTGGCATGACCAAAAGTGCCCGCAATTGGTGTGAAACTAAAGGAACTGTTCTTTCACTTGATCTTCCCGAAGACTTCATCGCTCCGCGTGAAGAGATCCACCCTACCCTACTCAAAAGATGGGAACCTCTTTATAAAAACGCTTCGTGGAATGCGCGCAAAGCTTGGTTTCACAAACCATTTGTCATTCCCCATACACCCTTTGAAGAAACCATTTGGATCGATCTCGATGCGCAAGTGAAAAAACCTCTCGCCCCCTTTTTTACTGCGCTCAAAAAATCTGAAGACGGATTTGCTCTTTGTAAAGACACTCCTCAAGGCTATTTCCTCCGCCTCCATCTCGGACTTCTCCATCCCAAAGAGTCTGCCTATCAAGCAGGCGTTATCGCTTACAGAAAAGATTCACCTGTCATCCAAAAATGGTTAGAAAACTGCAAAAAATACAACACCCTATTTTTTTCCGATCAAGATATTCTCAATCGGACAATTCATGAAGAGCAGTATAACATTTACGAACTCTCAACCTACTACAATTACATCCCTGGTTACCCTGAATTTTCCTATCCCGATCCCCTTATTGTTCACTACGCTACAAACATTGGAAAAGACCAAATTTTCAAAAAGCTCGGAGTCCCTCCCACATGAGTCAAGGCATCATCACAGGAACCAACGCACGCTACGAATGGATGCTTAAACTCTGGTGGCATTACTATTCACAAACCAACACCCACCCTGTCACCTTCATGGATTTTGGCATGTCAAAAAGTGCACGTCTCTGGTGCGAAAAAAGAGGAGACGTCCTGACTATATCTGTGCCAAAAGGTGTTCCTACAGGGGAAGCAAAAATCGAACTTTCAAAAAAACGGGAATGGGAAGTCGCTTACAAAAATCCTTGGGAAGCTCGTAAGTGTTGGTTTTACAAACCATTTGCTCTCCTAGAAACACCTTATGAACAAACTCTTTGGGTCGACATCGATACCTTTATCATCAAACCCCTCTCCCCTCTTTTCGAACTCAACCTTTACCGCATCGCGCTGACTCAAGAGCACTCTCGCATTTACAACCCAGCCAAGCTACTTCCTAGAGAAGTTTCCTACGCAACAAGCCTCATTGGCTACACTAAAAATCATCCTCTGATAAAAAAATGGGCAGAAAAAACGAAAGAATGGAACCACCTTTTCCTAGGCGACCAAGAAATTTTAAGTAGGCTGATTTGCGAAGACCAAGTTCCCGTCACTCCCCTCCCTCCTATCTATAACGCAAAACCAAAATCCGACCTTTCCCCCGATACATTTATTGTGCACTTTGGTAATGTCGCAAAGTCAGAATTGTACCGTAAAATCTATAACCCCCATCAGCTTCAATGAAAACAGAAGGAATTCTTACTGGGTGTGACGAACCCCACGAATGGATGCTCAAAATTTGGTGGCATTATTACTCACAAACCAACACTTATCCTGTTGCTTTTTGTGACTTTGGCATGTCGAAAAGTGCACGTATTTGGTGTGAAAAAAGAGGAACAATCATTGACCCTAAAGTTCCCCAAAATATCCCCGTTCCCAAAGAAGACGTCGATCCCAAGCTATGGATAGAGTGGGAACAAACCTACACAGATATCATTTGGACTTCACGCCAAGTTTGGTTTCAAAAACCTTACGCCATCACCCAAAGCCCCTTTGATCAAACCATCTGGCTTGATCTAGATACCTTTGTCATCAAACCCCTCACTCCTCTCATGGAAGCCTCCGACGAATCTGGTCTTGCCATGTGCCGTTGCTATGACAAATCCATCTTCAACTCAGGCGTCATTAGCTTTCAAACCAAGCTCCCTCTCATCCAAGAGTGGGCAGATACAACGACAACGACAACTCACAAATTTATCGGTGACCAAGACGTTCTCAATTACCTCATCCAAACGCAAAACTTTCCCATCAAAGACATGCCCACAATCTTCAACCGTCGGTTCCAACACGGAATTACAGATGATACCTTCATCATCCACTTTTCCGGCGCCTTTAAAAAAGAGATGTTTGAAAAGATCTACAGTCCAAATTTTCAGTAAGACCGATTCTTTTTGGCACCAATTCATATCTCTCTGTCAAAGTTCTTAAAATAGAACTTTTTACATCTCTTTAACAATTGAAAGAGCAAGATTCTCATTCAACAGCGCTATTCAGCAACACATGACAAATTTCGTCTTCGATCTTGCCTTTGATTTCACGGCCTGACTTGACGTAACCATTTACAAAAATCGCAAAGGCGATTTCGTCGTTCAAATAACCACAAAGAGACGAAACTCCTGTCATTGTTCCTGTTTTCGCGCGGACTTTTGAAACCAAAAACGGAGCGGTCATCCGTTTTTTAAGCGACCCGTCCACTCCACCAATCGGAAGAGCAGCTTTTAGAGCATCACGGTAAACAAACTTGTCGTGTACCCACTTTAAAAACGAAACCATTTGATGCGCTGAAACCAAATTGTAGCGGGAAGCACCGCACCCATCGACAACAATCATTTCGCCAATATCTAATCCCACTTTTTGTTCTAAGAAGTCTCGTACAGCGCGGCTCCCTTTTTGCCATGATCCTGGAGCTCCATAGCGCACTTCTCCCACTTTTTTAAAGAGCGCATCAGCATATAAATTGTCCGATTCTTTGAGCGTGGGGATCAAGATCTCGGAAAGGGGTTTTGAGCGGTGAATTCCGATTTCTTTCACATGTTTCACACACATTCCCACTTTGACTTCCCCATCAAAAACAATCTGATTTTGTTTGAAAAGGACCTTCATAACATCGGCTACAAACGCATGAGGCTCACGCACAGGTTGCATAAACTCTTTCGGCTCATCCCCAATTTCCAATGATCCCACAACTTCAAAGCGTCCGTCATAAAGACGCTCTACACTCACGTTGCTTCCACCTTTTCCTGTGACAGACCGGTTGAGAATGCTGATTGCACCGCACCGAGGATACAAATCGACATAACAGGGCCTACCAGCCTCGCTACCTGGCTTGACAGTAAATTGAATGCAGTTGTGTTCCAAAATGATCCCATTAAGCGGAGAAAAACAATAAGTGTCTGTATCATCCCACATCCAACCAGGTCCTTGGGTGATGTCATCGAATACAGATAAATCAAGAATCAAATCCCCTTTGATCCGATCAACTCCATTTTCTTTCATGAGGTGGATGATTTCTTCAAGTCCTGCCACATCAAGTGAAGGATCCCCTGAAGCCACCAAATAACAATTCCCAACAAGTTCACCTTTTTTCACTTTACCATCAGTCATCATCCGTGTTTCAAACTGATAGTTAGCCCCTAAAAGATCAAGAGCGGCAGCGGCGACAAAAAGTTTCACATTGCTGCCTGGAACATAGCGCTTATTGCTATTCTTTTCATAGGAAAGCTCTCCATTTAGCGCTACCACTTCAATTCCCACTTGAGCTGTCGGATCTGCCGTTTCAATCGTCTTTTCAATTGCGCTTTGTATATATGCCGTCCGATCTTGGACCGATGTTGCTTGAGCTGCAACTGCAAAAATGAGTAAAAAAATTACACGTCTAAACATTCCAACTTTCTCCTGATTCCAGACAACTTTTGGGCCGACTGCGCCACACAAAGTTCTATTGTTTCTGCCTCGCCGTAAATTTCGAGAGACAAACGGGCTCTAGTTATACCAGTATAGAGGATTTCTCTGCCAAAAATTTCAGATCCCGGCGGAACCAGCAGTGCCACATGATCATATTCACTTCCCTGACTCTTGTGCACTGATATTGCATATGCCAACTCAAGTCCCGGCAATAAGACAGCTGGAATCACCTTATCTCCAAACTCGACCACATCTTCTGCTTCAAGCTCTACTGATCCAGTCTGTTTCACCCACTCACCCATTTCTCCATTACAAACTTCATAGTCATAACTCGTCCGTGTTACCATGACAGGAATGCGCCACTCTCCCCCCTGATACTCTTTGCGAAAAGCTTCAAAAAGTTCCCGATTGATTGCCTCTACTCCGTAGGGTCCTTCACGCAAACACGACAAAATCCGAAAACCACCCTGTTTAAACCGCTTTTTCCACTCTCGCACATCTAGTCCCTTCAAACTTTTCGCCTCGATTGCTTTCCCCACTTTTACACACGCGGCCTTTTCCAAAATCTCCACCTGATCACTCCGCATACATTCATCCAAATGAGCATAACACTCAGGATGACACTCCTTCATCCAGCCACAGATTTCTCCATAGACCGTCCCCGCCTCAACAGGAGGCAACTGATCATGATCTCCCACAAGAATCAAACGGGTTCCTTCCCGAATTGTGCTGAAAAGAGCTCCCCACATTCCTACATCAATCATCGAACACTCATCCACAACAACCATCCCCGCATCTAACTTCTTCTTTCCCCACAAAATATCGCTCACACTCCGGACTCCGAGCAACCGGTGCAACGTCCCCCCCTTTACATCTCCTAACCTGCGCATCAACTCCGCAACTGCTTTACCTGTAGGGGCCGCCACAAGTACCTTTCCACCTGCATCACAAAATTGCCCCACAAGTTCGGCAACCGTATGCGTCTTTCCTGTTCCAGGCCCACCCGATAAACAAAAGACACTCGCGCGAAGCCCTTTACTAACTGCTTCTTTCTGCCCTTCATTCAATGAACCCATCCCCATCATGTCAATCGGCTTGACATCCATGATAAGGCGCTTCAGTTCACGCACAACACGCGATTCCATGACCCAACACCGTTGAAAATAAGCTAAATCACCCCACTGACCGATCGGTTCTTCAAACCACTCTTCATCCCCATGAAGTTCACGCGCAGTAGGAATCACTTTTTGCACGCACAGATGGCCTTGCCTTACAGCTTCCATCATTTCAGCAGCTTCAGGAATACCAACATTGTCTGCCACAAGTTGATCTATGACAATCTCGTCATTCAAAATCGACACTCCAAAAAATTTGCCCCATCCTAACACATCATTTTTTTTTCCGAAAAAAAATGATTATCGAGCAGGATCATAAACTTTTCTTAAACTATTTATACTTGAAAAGAATAAAATACCTGAACTATGCTTTTCCTTAATTAAACTTCATATGAGGGTTTTTAAAATGACTCAAGTTGGAAATGTAACAAGCCAAGCAACAAATACTACAACAACTCGTGAGGACAAGCCTTTCCGTCCAAGCTCAGAAGATATGAGAGCTAAACTCAAGAGTCTTATGCAACAAGTGAAAGACGAAAGAAAAGCTACTGATTCTCAGTCACTTGTAAACAGAGCGCTAGTCGGAACTCCAGACGAAAAACTTTTTTCTTAACCCATTCTTTTTTAAGAGAATAAATAACGCCCCTTTTCTTCCTATTAATTAAAATTTTTGTTATAATTAAAATTATATTAATAGGAATATAAGATAAGGGGAAGTAAATGAGTACAGATGTCACTCAATCATCAACGTTTAAGTCAATTTGTTCTTTTAATCCAGAGAATCAAACGATCAAAGAATCGGGTCTAAAGACAATCTCGTCTGTTGTCTCTTCGGTCATCTCTCATTTACAAACAACTGATCAAGAGGTAGATAGCGAAGCAATCGCCACTTTTTCTCAAAAAATTGGACTGATCAACTCCAAACTCGAAGACGGTGGAAAAGGCACCCCATTTTCAGTTGCTCTCTACACAATGGACCTTTTAGTCGATCTGAGAAAGAACTTATCCCCTGAAAACCAAGACGTTTTGAAGCATCCTTTCGTCTCTCAGCTAAAAGATCTTGCTGAACAAGGCACCATAGAAGATCAAGCGGGTATCGCAACACAAATCTACCGATTTCAAAAAAATGTTTTAAATCCTGCGCTTCTGCAAGCCCAATCCCGAGAAGAACTTGCCTCCCTCCGCCCTCTCGTAAAACTCATCTTTGAAATCACTCCAAAAGTTGCAGATGCCGATCCAAAAGGCATACTTAATAAGCTCAAAGAAATCACCATTGCGAATTACAACTATACATACACGGTGACCAACCCTACATATACAACTCTGCTTGCATACGAGCCGGGAAGTATTTCCAACTTAGAAAACCCCAAGAGAAGAGCCACAATCGTCTCAAAGTTAACAGAGCTTCAACAACAGATTGGAGGCATCGCAGATGGCCCCCACATGACAACACATGATAAAGTTACCATCTATCACGCTTACTTACAAATCCAAGCTGAATTTGGAGAAAATGGCACCGAATTAAATGAAGTCATCGATACCTTAGAAACAACACTTGGCCTACATAAAGGAATTAAAAGTGGCTTTCCTCTAGAGTTAACAGAACTCTTATCAAAGCCTATCTCAGGAGAACTTGCTCCAATTGCCAAAAAGCTGACAGCATTTGAACGTGATCACCTCATTCCAGCGCTTCAACAAGCGACAACAAGAGAAGAGCTCACAGCTCTTGAGCCCCTACTAGACCAGTGCATTGAACTCAAATCTAAAGTGATTTCAGGCGATAAAAAAAGCAGATTAGAAAATTCTCACAACGAAATGATCAACCTATGGAATGCAAAATTTCAAAAAACAGATCCAAATTTCGCTCCCCTCGTAGCCTATACACCAGGAAAAATTAAAAACCTTAGCAGTCCAGAAAGAAGAGAGCAAGTTGCAACTAGTATTCATGAGTACATTGAAAAAGCAATTCAATCATTCGATCATCCCATTTTCAAGCAAGATGAGAAAATGGCCCTTTACGAAGCTGTTCTCCAAATTCAAACTGAGTTTCAAGAACATGGAGACGGAAAACGTCTCGAACCCACTGCAAAAGCCCTACGCGAAGCACTTTCCATTCCAGAACCCGAACTTGTAATACCCAAACCAGAGCCGAAAGTAGAACCCAAAGCAAAAAGCGGCGTTTTTGCCATGTGGGAAAAGCGCGCTTCAGGATCAGGATCAGAAAATTCAACTCCCAAAATATCCCATGTTTCTGCAAAAAAAGAAATATCACCTGAAGTTCGCCGACAAAAATCTATACAAATCATTCAAGAAAAACTTGGGTCCTTAGATTTACAATCACAGTTTCTGAGTGAAAACATCTCTGACATCAAACGTCAAATCAGAACACTTCGCTCCATTTCGGGAGATCAAGCCGAGTTCAAGCATCTTGAAAAAGCACTTGACGCACTCCAAGACCCCACTCCATTCGCCATCTCTGATGAAGAGCACGTTTTCATGAACTTTCTTGGGAAAAAGCACAACCTCTCAAAAGTCCAACTACGTCAATACCAAGCTCAAGAAAAACCAACAGTCATTAATGCCAAATCGGAACTTCTAAAAGCTCTCAAAAAATCCGTTGCTACACCAGACCGACTAGACGCTGTAGCACAACGCGCATTAGCAACTGAATCAGCCAATGCAAAACAAATGCGTTTCCGTCGCTTTACTGATATTCATGCACCTAATCCAGCATTAAGTCACAATTTCGCAGCACACTATCCAGCCCTCATCCAGACCTTTGAACTCTTCACAAGGGAAACTGTCCTACCAGACCTCGAAAAATCATGGATTAAATTAGCAACAGTCTATGACTCTCACACAGGTGGAAAATTTTCGGAGCTGCTGACCAACTATTCCTACATGGATCCACGCAGACAATTTCCAGCGTATGTTCAATATTGCCAAGAAAGTTTTCTCGATTCATTCGATTTTGGAGCAATTGACCATATTCCTCTTGGCGCGCTTGATCCCTACCTTGTAGAGAGGGTTGAAGAACATAAAACAGATGCTGCCGATGTATTTACAGGGAGTTATGAAAGCTTTTTTCAAGAGAATCACTTTTGGCTGTTCGACAACATTGATCACATTGTAGCCCCATACAATCAAGGAGACCAAGTAAACACTAATCTAGGCGGAGGGGTTTGTTATAACAACTCACTCCACCGCATGAGTGAGTACCTGAAAAACCCTCAACTTGACCGTAACTCTCTACCGATGGGCAGTACTGAAAGAACAAGATACTATCAAAACCAAGTCCAGCGCAAGTACCAGAAAGCAAAAGAAGGCGAAATGACCTGGGACGAAGCAAGCCAAGCGATTAAACAGAACTGCTCTGAGTATGGGTTAGCTCATCATTACACGCACAACGTCCCTTCCTATGACACTCTTGCAAAAGAGATGGAAACTTTCAGTGATCTCAAGTACAAACAAGTGGTACTTATTCTGCGCAACTCAAGTACAAACAAAGCACATGCAGTCAATCTAATTTTCGACAAAGAGAACGGAACGTACAGTTTTGAGGATGATAACGTAGGCCGCGTGAACTATAGTTCACTCAAAGAGCTACAAGAGCAAGGAACAGCTTACTTCAAAACATACTACGAGGCTCATTTTCCAGCCCTTGAATTCGAATGCTACAGCATCGCATAAATAAGTTAAGGGGCTAACCGCCCCTGCTCTTTCACAATGCGCAGCGCTTCCTCGTACGTCTCTTGATGCAGGGTTTCTCGTTTGTACTGATCTTCTGCGCTTCTAGTATGATAGCGAACCTTGCCTTTTATAGTAGAAACGCTACTAACTTGGCCAGACTGAATCTTTGTAAATTTATTATCCTCAAAAATGAAGATAGCTAATTCAATATTCTGCTCATTAAAGGGAAAATTGTGTAGATACGGTCTAATCTCTTTATTTTCATTTACGGATTTTAGGTACTCATTAACACAGTTAATGACTAATTCTCTACTCTCATCAATTGATAAAAGATGATAACAGTTAAAACTTAGCGCTAGCTTTTTTACATCATGCATCATTGATCCACCAGAACCTACCGGATCTAGTTGATATTTTTTACTGAGCTTCTTTGCTGTTTTCGCAGTAATTTTGTCTGAGATTTTTTCATACTCAGGAATTACATATTCTATTTTGGTTCCTGAAATAAAAATCCAAGAAACTATAGGGATAAGAATAGAAACAAATCCCATACATTTTTTCTTAATTGTCACAGGCCCCTCCTAAGAAGCTACCCATATGGGAAGATATAGAGTCCATCACACGGATGGCAAATATACTCATAAATAAGCTAAGGATTTAGTCGCCCCTGTTCTTTTACAATCCGCAGCGCTTCTTCGTACGTCTCTTGATGCAGAGTTTCTAATTTGTATTCGTCTTCAATACTATCAGTATAGTACCTTACTTGTTCCTTTACAGCAGATACCCCATTTACCTTTCCAGGAGAAATTTTTTGAAAGTTTTTATCCCCGAAAAAAAAGATAATTACTTGGATATTTTGCTCGGTGAAGGGATAATTATGTAAATAAGGTCTGATTTCTTCATTTTCATTTACGGATTTTAGATATTCATTTACACAGTTAATGACTAATTCTCTACTCTCATCAATTGACAATGGACGATAACAGTTAAAACTTAGCGCCAACATTTCTACATCATGCATCATTGATCCACCAGAACCTACCGGATCTAGTTGATATTTTTTACTGAGTTTCTTTGCTGTTTTTGCAGTAATTTTGTCTGAGATTTTTTCATACTCGGGAATTACATATTCCATTTTGGTTCCTGAAATAAAAATCCAAGAAACTATAGGGATGAGAATGAAAGAAACAATTATCAATCTTTTATTAACAGTCATAGAGCGACTTCATTGTTATTATCTTTTCGAAAACAATTTGCTTCTTCCGAAAACGACATTGTTATAGAGATAAAAATCAATATATTTTAACGCAAATTCATTTCTCAGCCATTCTTCAAAAAGTCAAAGTGAGATTTGCTCATCACTCTCATTAGAAAAAACGATTTTCTTCGCTTCTTCGTAGTCTTCTCTTTTTAATGTTTTTACAGTATATTCAGAGTCTCGATAATGATAGACAATTTTTCCCTTTATAACTGCAAGAGAAGCTAGCTGGCCAACATCAAATCTTTTTTTATCTTCAGAATGAACATAAATAGTTAAATCGATATTTTTTGAGTCAAATGGGTAGTTTTGCAAATAAGATCTAATTTCTTCATTAGAGTTAATTCTATTTAAAAAATATTCAGCGCAATGAACTAGTAAATCCCTATATTCATGAATGGTCAATGTACGGCAACAATCAAAACTTAAGGCCAATTCCTCAATTTTTTCATGAATCGCACCTCCAAAACCAACAGGTTTGAGATCATATGTTTTCGCTATTTCTTTTGCCACTTGAGATCTTAACTTATTCGCCATTATCTCGTGGTTAGAATAAATCAACTTATTTCCTCCCCATAGAGAGCTACCAAAAAGAAAAAAAATAAATATAAAATAAAGTCGAAAGAATTTAATCATAATCGCCATCAATATATCTTTCAAAATGACCTTCTAAATATTCAGTATAAGCTTCGTGTGTAAGTTTATGTCCAACATCCAAAACTTTTCCAGTGTCAACATAAGTAATATTATCTCTTGCAGGTGGAATTTTCCCAAATACTTTTTGAAGTTTTGGAACAAGATCATTTTTTGTACAATAATAAAAAGACTTTCTCCACAAGGTCTCAGGACTAAATACCCCAGGAGCAATTGCAATGAGAACTGTCCTTTTTCGACATTGTTCAGGCAACATGAGCTGGGAAATATTTCCTAGAATTGCTCCTTGGCTAAACTCAACTGACAAAAGTGATTTGTCCGAGGAAGAGAAGAAATCCATTTTACTCTCAAAATGAAGTCTTGCTGGTGGCGTTCCTATTAAATTCAACCCCATCTTACATTCTTCGAGATCTCTTTTTATTCCTCTAGAAGCATTATAGACAGAATAAACAGGCATATTCCCCGCTATCTTTGAAAGATACCTAACATTATTTTTGTGCTCTTCAAAAGAAGTATTAATTCCTCCAATGCACAGAATCCTTTTTTCTCCTGTCACTAAGGGATGATTAGCTACTTGAGAATAGTCTCGGTCAGGGAAATAATCCCATCTTACAGATTGTGGTCCGCCATACCGTCTTTCAAAATCGTGATCAAACCTAAGAGCTCTCTCCATCTGCTCAACTGACTCTAGTTTTTGAACTGCAGCACCATAGAGATCAAAATGAAGCATGGGGCAATTTACTAAAAATTGATAGAGATTTGGGCCTTCATCGAACCCTTTAGGGTCAGGCGAAAGCCAGCGACCAGTCTCAGGATCGTAGAAACGGCGGCCGAAGGCTACAAGCTGCCCCACTTTACGCTTGGACTGGTAACGCCAGGGATTGTGGAGGAAAGAATCAGAGAGTTGAGAGCCTGATGGGGCAAAGATTTCTTCTTCTCCGTAGACAGTATAACGGTAAGACTCTTGGGCTATATTGGTTTTGGGATCGAGGAGGGCGATGATGTTGCCAAAGAGATCGTGGATGGGGAGGTAAATTTTTTGGTCTTGCTCGATGGCAATGGCAGCTCCAATTTCAGCTCCTTTGCCTTGCCCTAGGATACGGAGCTGGCGGGGATAAACCCCTAGCTCATTTAGGTCATCATAGAGAAATTCTTGGGCGCAGTGGTGTTGCCAGATGCCATCATTGAGCTGCAGGTAGTGAGCTGTTTGGCACCGGTTCCATGAATCATAGGAAAACCGAATCGCTAAATCTCCACTCCGGATCTGCACGAGACGATCAAGTCCATCATAAACGTATTGGGCTTGATTTTTCGAGGAAGAGATACGGTTTCCATTGAGATCGTGCTCATAGGTTCCTTCAGATGTGGCCTCAAGTTCATGAAGGGGGTTCACCTTGTAAGTGGAGTCATCTTTTTGCAAACGGTTGTGATGCGCATCATAGGCATAGTTGTGGTTGTAAAGCCCATATTCTTGAATGAGTTGGTTTAGGTCATCGTACTCAAATGTGGATGTTTCAATCGCTTTATCTAGGGTTCGTTTGTAACCACGGACATTGCCACAGGGATCGATGTAGGTAATCCGCTCATTTGAATAGGGCGAGTCGGACTCGATCCGACGGCTCAGAAGGTCGACTGTATGGTAGAGGGGTTCTTTAGATAAGAGCCGTTCTTCTGTCAAGTTGAAGCTCCGGTCATATTCTGTGTAGTAATGGGCGTAGAGAGAGGTCCCATTTCTTGAAATGCGCTCGACTTTTGCCATGTGATAGGGGGTGTAATCATAGAGGACTTTGGAGCCATTGGCAAAAATCATGGCGGTTCGACGGCCAAGATCATCATAGGTGTTTAAAAGGCGTTGATAATTGGCTTGGGTTTCTGCAAGAAGCTCGCCAAAGTGGCTATAAACTCGGCTTGTCGCATTTCCTTGCAGGAGATCTTGCGACTCAATCACATTTCCCATGAGATCGTATTTTAAGGCATAATGGCAACTGCCATCAGAGGTTTGAATGGAAGTCTGTCTACCCAAACCATCATAGGTATAGGTAATCGTTGTACCATCAGGTTTAGTGATCGTGTCAAGATGGCCGTCTAGGGTGTAGGTGTAGCGGGTTATTTTTTCAATCGGTTCGCCAACCGCTTCTTTTAGCTCAATGAGCCTTGATCGGGAATCATAAGCCCAAGACTTGACGATGGTTTTATCGGGATCAAAAAGTGTGCTGACTTGTTTGGTTTTCTTTTGGTTGAGATTATAGATGAAGGCTTCTTTCAAGAGTGTTTTGCCCATTGCATCTTGTTTTTCAAGCAAGACGAGATTTCCAAACACATCAAATGTCTCAAGGGTTTTTCTTCCCATGGGATCAGTTGTGATTGTGCGCAGGACTTTTTGCCTAAGTTCATTTTCATAGTAGTCATCATAGTCGATCGTTGTCACATGTCCGAGCGCGTCAATCTGCTTTACAATACGTCTAAAAGGATCATATTCTGTACGTTCAATGGCATCTCCTACCTGAACTTCTTTTATCACAGCAATTTTATTGCTAAAGTCGTCATAGGTGTAGGTTGTCAGACCATGAACTAAACCATCTCCATCTTCTTGACGCTCCTCAATCACGCGATCAAGAAGATCGTAGTCTTTGACAAGAACTTGCTCGGGATGATTGTCCTTCCATCGCGCAATCCGATGCATCCGCCCCAGCGCATCATATTCATACGTCGTCACCCGCCCAAGGACTTCTTCCTGCACCTTCCTTCCCACCCCATCATAGCTGTAACTTGTCGCTACGCCATCAGGATCTGTTTTAGAAAGAAGTTTGAAGGCATCATAGATAAAACTTTCTTGTGACAGAAGAGTCCCTTCAGCGGATAAAATGCGCTTAGCAATGATACGATCAAAAACATCATAGTCATATTCCGTTTTAGTCCCTTCAGCTGAAGTGTAACTCATCACATATTGCCCTAAAAGGTCATATGTGAACGTCTCCTCTGCTCCATCTGGATAGAGAATACGGATTGGCTTGCCTCGTGCATTGTACCATTTTCTTGTCTCGTATCCCTCAGGATCGGTTTCAGAGATGGGTTTTCCAAGAGCATTGTAAGTCCGCTTAATTTCAGGAGATTGATATCCAACAGCTGTTGCCATTTTCGGCAAAACTGTTTTCGTTGGATGTCCAAAAGGATCATACTCTTGAAGAGTGGCATTTCCCCGAAAATCGATTTCTTTGACCTTTTGTCCCAGAGAATTGTAATGATGTGCCACTTCACGTTTATTCCCAGAAATAGTGGTTTGCTCTGTTACTGTGGGGCGATTTCGGTTATCATATCTCTGCGTTAAAACAAAATTTTCGTTTGGATCATGATCGAAAATGGGGTTGTAATTGACATCATAATCAACTTTTCTTACCCGACCCAACGGATCTATCTGTTCTACTAAGCGATCCTCCTCATCATAGTGGAAATGGAGTGTGTAACGATGCTCACCAGTCGCATCATAATGCTCAATCCGTGATGCATTTCCCAATGCTTCTTTATCGTAGTAAATGATTCGTTTCTTTAAGAAAATCTCTTGTCCATTTTCTTCATATCCTTCTTCCACAACATGAGGCATCCCATACATGAACTCCGCAGGATTCGGATTGATCCGCTTCACCAAACGACGGGTCACACCAGTTGTATCTGCAAATTTACGACTCGTTCCGTCATCAACTGTTTCACGCACTAAAACAGCATCTTCATAGTCATAAGTCGTCCGTCTCTGCATAGAGCCATCAGATGAACGCTCCCACTTTGCATGAAGCAAATCGGTCTTCCCAACATAAAAGTATTCGACAACTTTTCCATTGGGAAATGTTTCGCTTTTCAATAAGTGATTGTCATAGTAAGTCCGATGAATGACGTAAGAACTTTCGCCTTCACCCTTAAGATTTCCAAAGTGGGTTTCACTCAACACATTTCCATGTTCATCATATGCATAGGCATAAGTGAGAAGAGCTTTCTTATCTTCTCCATTCAAGCTCTTCTTTTTAAGCCAACTCTTATCGGTCCATTCGAAATTTTCTTTCGAAAAAAGCGTATGCTTCCCAAAGTAACGTTCGATCGTCGTTAATACAAAGTTCTCGTTGTAATCGTAGCGAGTCAGATTCATTTGAGCATCGAACACATCCGTACTACCATTCCCCTCTTTGTACTCACCTGGCGAGTAACGAAACATATGTGTTCTTTCAAACTCATTCGTTCCTTCAAAAGGTTGATAAAGAGACTGAACCCTAGCATATCTCTTATCTGTCATGATTGGTTTATCTTTAATGGAAATGCCTCCATCCGCATTCCAACCATGTGTGTAATAGGTCAGTTTTAGGCTTCGCCCATCAGGACCTACAAGCTCACGAGGATACATATCCCTTCGCTTGCTTCTCCAATGGTTGTACTGAACGTTAGGCTTAAAAGAGTATTCGATGTTTTGCAGGATGGACAGCCTTTCATTTCCCATGTAATATTTAGAATCAAATTTGTACTGAACTGTGCGTCCATCACTAGCCACAAATTTCAGCCCCTTTCTGTTCTTGTCATCTGCTGGATCATAGTCGATCATCACCGACCCATAAACTTTTCCAGAGGGAGATTTAGATAAAATCCTCCTAACTCGCCACCGTTTGCCAGCTAACTTTTCCCACTCATATGAAATTACATTCCCATTGGGAAGCGCTTCAGAACGGAGAAAAAATTCCACTGGGGCATACCTCTCAAACCTCTCAGTTTTTATGACAGCCAAGGATTCTTTTGTTCGGTAATAACGGGTTCCACCATCAGGTGTTGATATCACAATTTCTTTGTGATCATGAGGTTTCCACTTAACTTTGTTATTAAGTGGATTGAAGCGGGCCGTGATCTCCCCTACAGCCGTATTCGTCCACCCCCCTGGAACTTCTCTTAGCTTTAGTGGGCGACTATTTTCAGCATCTTCGACCGTAAAATCGTAATCTAAGCGAATTCCAGATTTTTCATAGACAGTGAGAATATTTCTTCGATTAAGTTCAATTGTTAAAAACTTTTCTGCAAAATTCCACCCTCCATAGACCTTAAACTTCTTTCTAATTTCTCTTGGAGAATAGTTCAAAGGTAAGCGAATCGGCTCTTGCCCTTTCACAACCAAATCATCGCGCCTAACAACATAATCGCCTGTGATTACATTGACACACCCCTCAACAATGCCAGAAGGTTCCCCCCCAAAGTCTGACATGAGATAAGGATCTTCGTCGCCGATTAAAACCGAACAAGCAACTAAGAAAAAAAGTAGCTTTTTAAGCATACACTACCGATGCTTAGACAAAAAACATCAGCAGGCTAATACAAAAGAAGAATTTTTGAAAAGAAAACAGATGACGCAGAATTACTCTGCGTCTTCTCTAACTGTGACTCGAATAAGTTTGAGTTCCTTTTTAGTAGAACCAGAAGGAGTCCCAAAACTTTCTAGCTTTTTGACAACGTCGTATCCTTTTGTGACCTCACCAAAAATCGTGTGTTTGTAATCAAGCCATGGCGTAGAAGTCGTTGTGATAAAAAACTGACTCCCGTTGGTATTAGGACCTCGGTTTGCCATTGCAAGAAGGCCAGGACGATTAAATTTAACATCAGACTTGAACTCGTCTTTAAAATTGTCACCCCAAATAGACGCGCCACCTCTTCCTGTCCCCTGAGGATCTCCACCCTGTATCATAAAGTTAGGAATGACCCGATGA
The DNA here is from genome assembly GCF_000237205.1 of Simkania negevensis Z. Lineage (GTDB taxonomy): Bacteria > Chlamydiota > Chlamydiia > Chlamydiales > Simkaniaceae > Simkania > Simkania negevensis. The sequence goes on from NC_015713.1 coordinate 2,476,311, forward strand.
AACTTCGTCCCATCATAGTATTGCTTCTTCGCAAGTTCAATCATGTTTTCACAAGCCTTAGGAGCAACTTCTGGATTTAATGTGATTTCAATCGTTCCTTCTGTTGTTTCCATAACAATCACAGGTTTAGCAAAAACCCCGACACAAAAAAGCATGAGCAGAGCAACCAAAACTTTTTTCATGATAACTTCTCCATCTAAAATTTTTTCTGTAGTTGAGAAAAAAAAAGTAACCCCATAAGCTCAGGGCGAATAATTAGCTCTGAGGCATTTCGGGGAGTTTTTTCAACCCTGCTAAGTTTGACGCTCCCTGAGATGTCTCCCTTTCACAAAACACTTCCAGCATAAAATTCACCCTCTTTTCTTTTCAACCTATACTCAAACAAAAACCCCTCGTAGTCCTTTACCAACACATACGAGGGGCAGCGTTTAGGATTTCGAACAAAGATGGAAGAACTTTACTCTTCTTCAAAGAAATTATCTTCCGTAACAAATACTTATTAAAAATTTTTTCAACCTTCATCCCCAGTATGCAAAAGCATGAATATTACACATTTATTAAAAAAGTTTTGGCATTAGTCTTAAAATAGAAACGGAAATAGTTGTAAGATGAAAGCCTATTTATTCAAGTACGATTTACCCGTGAAAAAATTCGCATCGGACTTGGGAATTTCGACCTCATATCTTTACCAACTGCTAAAAAAAGAGCGGAAGCCATCCCTTGAGCTGGCTCTACGAATTGAACTCTACACAAACGGTGAAGTCACAGCCAAAGAACTCATCGAAGGAAAAGGGAAATTCACACCACAGAATCCCATTGTAGAAAAACTCAAACATCTTGAAAAGCACTTAAACTGCATAGAAGAACGCCTCAGCACCCTTGAAGCCTCACTTCTTAATCATTCTGCATTTTCAAGATAATCAAACTGATTTCATGAAAAATAGAAAGCATTCCCCGCTCCACCACAGCTTCCAAACATTGTTGTTTATTCTGACAGCCTATCTTTTGATAGCAGCCTTGTAAATGAGCCTCAACAGTTCGATGAGAAATGCCCAAAACTTCGCCCACAAACTTTGCAGACAAGCTAGAAAAGCTCAAGGCCAAACAAAGAGCCTCTCTTTCGCCCAATCCAAAAGTAGAGCGAACCTTTCCCACCAAAAACTCATACTCTCGCTTCCACAATACCCTCTCATCGGCCTTCTCGACCTTCACATCGATTCCCAATTGCCTACATAAAGAAAGAGGGTCTTCTTGAATGGCAATTCGCATAATCTTGCCCCTTTCGAAAACAAAGAAGAGCTCAACTACCTGAACGAACTTTTTTCCTTTCGGGGTGAGTCCAGCAAACTTTTCGCAAAAATCAGACTGAATGATTACACCGCTAGCATCTGTCTCTGTGCAAGTATAGAAATTCTGATGCGTTGCAGTAAAAACAGCATCGCAGACAACAACATTGCCAAAAACCTGCATCTTCATCACCTCAGTGCAAAAGTCAGGGCAAGCGTGAAAAAAGTCTTTCGAATGAAGCTTAACGCAATCAATCCCGATTTTACGTCCCATAGCAGAAGAGAAAAGAGTTGAGTCGGTCAAAACCGAATCCCACATTTCATTCTTTGCTCCAACTTGCCATTCTAAGTGGATTAATTCACGAACAACGTCTTTCATATTGCCAGGAATCCTACTGCTCCCCCAAATAATGCTCAACAAAATTTTTAATCAGAAAAGACACGCCAAAACAACGAAATTTGAAGTCTCTTTCGTGGTCTCGTTGTATTCTCAGTAAAAACCACTTAAGTAAACATATTTTGAACAGTTTTTCGAATCTAAGATTCTTAATTTGCCCGATCATAACTTGTTGACAGCGAAACGAATATGTAACGTGCTCAAACTTCGTAAACGTGAAATTAAAAAGAACCTAAAAATTGAAAGTTTTTCTGTACTTGTTAAGAAAAAAAACAAGTTTCTAAGATTGAAGATTAAAAATCGTGGAGTATCTTAGGGAGTCTTTCAACCCTGCTAAGTTTGATGAACCTCCCTAAGATATCTCCCTATTAAGACGAGTGACTTAAAATCTAACGCATCAAGGATTTTGCAAGCAAGATCTAATGGAAACCCCTCAAGTTGCGAAAGAGGTATATATGATGTCATTTCGTATTTTTCTACTTACCCTTTTCATCCCGCACCTGCTTTATTCTTTAGGAAAAAAGGAGTGTGAACAAATCCAAGAAAAAATTAAAACAGAATGGTCTCAGTCTAACATTTACATTGAACAAGCTAACAATCTAGAGTCAACTCAACTTGAAGAAATCATCCTTCTCTTAAGCAAAGCCTCGGTATGCTGCAAAAAAGCTTCCGATTTATGCGATACGATTTTAAACAACTACAGCAAGAAAACTAAAAAACAGCAACAACAGCCTTGGCGCAAACAAATCAAAGAAGACTGCGATGCAGACAAAAACGCCACCTCATTAAGAGAAATCGAACTTCAAAACGCGATCACTACGTTAAAGAAACATTACATCAGGGCAAAAGCCAATGCAATTGAACAAAAAGTCGTTTCATCAAAAGCAAAAGATGTGAATTGCACCCGCAGTTTTAACAATGAAACAATCACAGAAACTCTAACAGAAATAGCTCGTGATTTTCAAAATGCTGCAAAAGATTTAAACCATATCCTATCAACTTTTTCTTGCGACCTTGACGCAATAGATACACAACATTTACTAAAACGGATCGCCTCTTTAAATGCGTCTGCTCAAAGCTACCTCAAAGAAGCTGCTGATTGGCCTATGACCCTTCTAAAACAAAAAGCAGCTTTGGAACACCAAATAGAAAACTTACAATTGGAAAATGCAACTCTTCTTCAAAAAGGACAGAGAAATAACGCTCATGAAATTCAAATGCAATTGCTCATGCTTTTAGAGCAGCTCATCAAGCAAGAGAGAGATCGGCAAGATCTTCTTCAACAGCTTGAAGAGTTACAAGCTTCAATCAATTCGTTTGAAAACACCCCTACCGAAACATCATTATCATCTAAAGAACTTGAGCAAATAAAAACAGAATCTTTTTTTGCAAATCAGCTTTTTCAAACACCTCAAAGCATGATACAAATTATTCTAAACCCCTCAGTTCGATGCTTGGATAGATGCCTTCATCAAGATGGAATTAACTTTACTCTTTTCTCAGATCAGTTTCACCGATTTCTCATCAGCCAAAAAACCCTTACTTCCGGACTGCACATTAAAGTCTATGAAGAAGGGCACATGATTCATGAAGAAAAAATTGAACTGCCATCGCGAATTTCAAATCAATATCTAATAGAGCAGGGAATGGTTTACATCCCCGAAACAAATCTAGAGAAATATTTCGGATTTGAACTTCGCATGAGCTATCTACCTTCCCAACACGAAAACGGTCTGATCATTTCCCAAAAATGCACATCAGCTAAATACACTTTTCTGATTTGCACCCAGACCGAAGAAGTACTTTACGCATCTAACTACATCCGCTCTCCTCCCTGGCAACTTAAAATATTGACTCAACTTGATTCAACCCAAGTAAATGCTCCTCATTTTCATGAAAAGCCTTTTGTTTCAATCCCTACTGATCATCTGCCTCAAAATGGATCTGAACTTCCATCCTCCTCTCTTCTCAACCAATTTGTACAAGAACTAAAGGGCAATGCGCTTGCCTTAACACAATTTGTCTACAATGAGATTGAATTGTGGGGCCCCCTCTACCAAGTTGACACCACTTACCTCCCCATCGGAGTCATCCGAGATCCCGCAACAACATTCCTGGAAAAAAGGGGATCTCCATGGGAACAGTGCATGTTACTCATTTACCTTTTGCGCGAAGCTGGATTTCAAGCTTACTACCTTTTAGAAGGCAAATGCATTCTTTCAAAAGCCTATGCAGAAAAGTTATTCTTTAAACAATTGCCTGACACAGAAGAAGTCGCTCTTAATTTTCCAGGAGTTTTGTTTTATAATGGGGAAAAATGGATCTCTCTCTTTCCTTGGCTAAAAGAAATAGAAGTGAAGGAAGGGTATGATCTTTACAACATCTTACCTGAAAAGTATGCAAGTGCTGATCGTTGGCTAAAACACTATCTTACAAATGATGAAGCCATCCTAAAACATATCGGCCCTGATCAAGACGACTCTGCTGGAGCATTATTTGTTCGATTCGTTGAAGAAGAACTTAGAAAGCAAGGGTTATCCATCCAGGACATTGGTATTCAACGTCGTCTCCAGAAAAAGCAATTTTCCTCTTGGGAAGACATCCCTCGCCCATTTCTTCAGCCAAACTCGACGTGGACAGCAACACAAACTATTCAATCCCGCCCTCTCTTTGGAAAATTAAAACTTGAATTGATCTCAAAAAATAACCCAGAGAAAAAAATCCCTTTTTATCAACCCATTGCAAATGAGTCGAACTTTTATCTCCGATTCGAACAGAAGGCAAACTCTGTGCTTCAAATGCTGCTATATGGAGGCACTCCTCTGAGACAATTTGGGTGCTTTGAACTTGACCCATCTGATCACACATTTGATTTATCCGTCAATCTATGGATTCCTCCAAAAATGGAGTTTTCTCACACGTTTTCCTTTGAAAAAGGGGCCAGCATTGCCTTTTGCACCAGCACTGGAGGAACAAATGCTCAAATATCTGGCCTTGCCTATGAAAAGTTTATCAACGAAGAGCTTGAAGAAAAAAAACTCTACGAACTCCTCAACTTTGTCGGTACAGCCTACTTTGAAAAGTGCCACACTGCCGAACGTTTGCTTGCAGCACTTCACAAAACATCACCCGCTTCTATTTATGCTTTTGGGCTGGCAAAATTATGCCCAGATCCTAACAGCAACTCCTTAGATCTTGTTTTTCCTCAAGTCGATATGGTTTTTTATGGAATTCAAGATAGCACCCAAAGTCTTCTCTTGAATACTCAACAGGCTTTGACTCTTTTTACAGCAACATACTCGTCCAACGAACATCAGATTATCAAAGAGGTCTTTCAAGATCCTCATGCCATTTCAACAACAAAGCTTTTGCAGCTCGCGCATAAAAAACATTCTCAAACAGGACTACCAGGTCTTGGATTTTTAGCTTTTACGAGTGACAGTTATATCACAGCAGAAAGTGCATCAGAAGACAGCTTCCCCTACCTCATTGGATTAAATTTACCCAGAGCAATTCAAGAATCTGGCAATCAGTGGAACACCCTAAGACATTTTTTTGAGCAGCAAAAAACTTTTTCTTACGCCTACATGACGCCAGGTCTCATTACAAGTGAAAACGGGACCCAGGAAAAACCTCCATCTTACATCGGTGTTGGAACACTTTGGTTTAGTCCATACGCAACCATAGCACTCATTTCTTCTGAAAACATACTTATGAACGGAGGGTTTGGATCTTCAATCCCTCCGGGATACTTAGATTACATGTTTCAACATCCCAATCCCTACCCAATCCACCATCAGCATTTCACTCCTCTAAAACAAGAACTTTATTCAACCCCAACCCCACAGTCCGCCTCATATGATTATGATCCTCCTCAATTTTTTACAGAAGCCTATACCCTTCTTTACGAGCACTCTTTCTCAGATGTGAGACCAGCATCTAAACCAGAAACAAATCAAATCGCAGACCCTGTCGACATCATCTCAGGAGCCTTTTATATCGATGAAATAGACCTCTACTTACCTGGCCCATTTCCCTTAGAAGTGCGGCGCAATTACAGTAGCTTAAACCCCATCCATGGCACTTTAGGGTATGGATGGAAACTCAGCCTCAACCCCGCTCTGATAGAAGACCATGACAAACTCTACGCAGCAGAAATGGATGGAACTGTCATTGTTTATCGGCTGAACCCTAACACATCACGATATGAAGTCTTTTTAGAAGATAACCCAGACCTCACAAACTATAATCAAAAAGGGATTGGAGGGACTGCTAACCCCTTCCATGCCTATATCAAAAATAATACCCTCTATGGAGTGGACGGATCCAAACGCTTCTTTGAAGCAGGACTCTTGAGAAAGTGGGAAGATTGTCGCGGTAACTTTCTCACCTTTTTTTACACTAATGGGCTGCTATCTGAAATAGAAAGCTCTAACGGAAACTACTGTGGATTTCACTATTATCCAGACGGAAAAGTCTCTGAAATATACGCCCACGATGGAAGACGCATCCATTACTTTTACGACATTCTTGGAAACTTACGCAAAGTTGACCTCCCAAACAATGCTCACATCACATACGAATATGACAATAACCATCGTGTCATTCGAGAAACCAAGCCGAATGGCTGGGTTTTAGAAAACAGCTACGATGAAGAGGGGAAAGTTAAAGAGCAACGGTCTCCAGTTGGATTTCAAGACCAACTCATCACTTCAGCCTCTTTTCGTCGAGAAAACCACAAAGTCACCGCAACCAATGCTAAAGGTCATACGACAACTTACTACATCTATAACAACCAAATTTATAAAATTGTCGATCCTGAAGGGCATCAAATTCTTCAAGCCTGGTTCATTGACAAACAAACTTGGTTCGACCCTGAAGAAGAGTGCTTAAAAAGTTGGAATCAAACTGGTGGTTGGCCCCAAAGCCTAAAATCCTGCACAGACAAAAGAAGGCTCAAAACTTCCTACTTCTACGATGAAAGAGGAAATGTCCATACACTTACAATTGAAGGAGAAGACCTCACAGGAAATGGCAAAACGTGCATCACAAAGCACTTCATCTATAACAACCAAAACCTATGCATCAAAGAGCAAACATTAAGCAAAACCATCCTTACAACTTACGACACACAATTTCCCTATCTACCCTCCCAAGTCGAAAGCTACCACGATCAAACACTCTTATCCTCTACCCTATTGACTTATAATCCCAAGGGGCAACTTGAACAAGAAAACGACTCTGGAGCAATCACAATCTGGGAATACGACACATACGGCTTCCCTCTTAAAAAAATTCAAAAAACAGGAACAGAAGATCCTGATGTCGTCACCGAATTTCACTATAATTGCCAAGGACAATGCCTCCAAACTAAAACCCATGATGGAATTTACACCCATCGCTTTGACATCATGGGCAATCCCTACGAATCTCTAACTCAATCCCTAGAAGGCACTTTAATCTCCGCTTCCTTCCAAAAACATAACCTCTCAAATCAACTCATCTGGCAACAAACAGCCAATCCTCAAAACACCCTCTTGATAGATTACAACGCTTCAGGCTTGATCAAAGCTTCCCGCCAAACACTCATCCCATCCGAAACAATCGCCTACACCCTTTACGATCATGACACTCAAGGCAATCTCATAAAACTCATCGACCCCCGCGGCAACACCACCATCCACACCTATGATGCGCTAGATCGCCTCAAAACCACCTCTCAAGAAAACCACGTCACAACCTTTACCTATGAACCAGGAGGATCTCTCGCAACAATCACCTCTCCTTCAGGAGCTATAGTAACAAAAACTTACACAACAAATGGACTCCTCAAAGAAGAAATTTTTCCAGACCAAACAAAAAACACAACCATCTACGACTCATACGGACGACCCATCGAGCAGATAATCAACAATGTCACATGGCAAATTCAATACAACGACACAGCCCATCAAATCATCCGGACACACGTAGCCACTCAAGAACAAGAAATCGAAACTTATGACTGTCGCGGCAACCTGCTCTCATACCAAGACGCTGCCGGCTTCATCTGGGAAAAGAGCTACGACCACCTAAACAGAATCAAATCCAGCACAACTCCCACAGGAGAAACAACAACTTGGAATTACCATCAAAACGCAACCATCTGTCACCACTCAAGTGGAGAAACAACCATTGAAAAAACTGCCGCTGGAAAAATCATCGAAACCAAACATTATAGCTCCGAAAACGCCCTCCTTGCTGCCGCCACCTATCATTACGACCCCACCCAAGACCTAGAAATACTCACTCAAGGCAATCAAACAACCTATACCTACCTCAATACAAGAGGACAACCCATTCAAATTGACACAGGAGATACCCTAACTTCTTACACCTACGATGCAAGCGGCAATTGCACCTCCATCATTGATGGAGAAAATCGGACAACCCAACTGACCTATGATCCTCTCAATCGCCTTAAAACAAAAATCCTCCCCGATGGAGCAACCATCACCTACGGCTACGACGCAGACTCTAACCTATCAACCTACCATCTTCCCAACCAAACCACCTGGAAAGCCCAATACGACTCCATGCAACGCATCATCTCAGAACATCTCGAAGCTCAAGGCAAAAAAACCCAACAGTGGACCTACCACTATCAGAAGGGACTGCTCAAGCAAAGCCAAGACCCTCTCGGACGCATTCACACCTACTCCTATGATTCCCACAACCGCCTCCAGAAAGAAACCGTCGAGAAGTGGGCACGCCTCTATACCTACGACGAGAGAGGCCTTCTACATACCGCCGAGCAAACCCAATCAAACTATTGGAGCTCCCCAGAAACCTCCCACATCACACGGACCTACAACCCAGACGGCCGCCTCGAAACAGAAACCATCACCCTCAACTCAGAAATCCTTCAACACACCCACCAATCTTGGACCCCCAACACACGCACCCTCACCCTTCAAGATCACCAACGCCAACTCACCTACCAAAACAGACAACTCACCCAAATCACCACTCCCCATACCCAACTCGACTACGAATACAACACAAGCCAAGCGCTCACCTACCAAGCCACCCCCCAAACAGAAACCTTCATCGATTACACCAACACCCTCCCCACCCAAATAGAAACCTATCTCCCCAACCAGACCCATATTGAAACCCCCACCTGGGATGCATCAGGCAAACTTTCCTCCTACAAGTCCAATAACAACCAAATAAACCTCATCTACAACACCAGAGGATTTCTCACCTCCATAGGACCACACACATTCACCTTCGATTTCAACAAACCCAACAGCGGAGTTCTCACCCAATCCCCCAACCATACAGTCGATTCTCTCGACCCCTTCGGCCGTCCCAACCATGAAACCTACAACGCCCTAGGCCAAACCATCACTCAAAACAACAAACACCTCGAGTACGACCCTTGGGGGAACCTCATCAAAGTTACAGATCCCAACCTCACCTTCGAAGCCTCCTATGACCCACTTAACCGACGCCTTCAAACACATACCAACCAATCAACCGTCACCTCCTTCTACGACCCCGAATACGAGTTTCTAGAAATCGGCATCCAAACCGACCAAAACATCTACTGGAAACTCCACGGCCCCACCTTCTGCGACGCCATTACCGACAACTCAGGTAACACCGTCTATCTCTCCCACAACCTTCTCGGAGAACTCCTTGCCGTTACCGACACCCAAACAACCTTCAGCCCTGAAGTCCTCATTCCCTACGGTCCCTCTCCTAAAAAACCTCCCCAAGATCTCCTCTCCTACGCCCTTTCCCTCACCTGGCACAGCAAAGCGCCCGATCCCACAGGCTACATCTACCTAGGTGCCCGCATCTACGATCCCCTCTCAGGACGCTTCCTCACTCCCGATCCCATTAGCTATCCCCACTGCATCAACCTCTACCAATTTGCCAACGGTGATCCCATCAACTACTTTGATCCCGACGGCCGCTTCTTCATCAAAGCATGGGAAAGCCCTCGCGTACAAGGCGCACTCCAAGTCATCGGTGGCACTGCAGAAACCCTCGCAGGCGCCGGCATGACTCTTTATACCAGCGGCTTCGGAAGTGCCATCGGTTGGCCCATCATGGCCCACGGCCTTGACCACACCATTACCGGTCTTAGATCCCTCTGCTCCGGTCAACACTCTACCTCTGCAACACAGCAACTCCTAGAAAAAACCGGCATGTCTTCCAACATAGCTGCCAACACCGATGCTCTCCTTGGCTTTACCGGCACCACCTACGGCTCTCACATTGTCAACTCTGCTTTGCGATCTGCTCTTCCTAGGTTTCGGTTATCTCAAAACCCCTTCTCTTCCATTCCAGAACAATTTTCAGCATCACAAAAATTAACCTTAGACCAGAAAAAAAATCTTCTTCTTTCTACTAAAGAACCATACAACCAAAATTTAACTCGACTAGGGCATTCGCTTTCAAAACATGCAGGAAGGCACCCAAACATTTGGGGTCAAATCAAAGGTCCAATGAAGACTTGGCATAACCAAGGTTTCCAACATTTAAAAGACATCTATAATTCGCCTATGGAATTCAAAAAAATATTTGACACCAAAACGGGATTAATTTGGATAGAGAAAAGATTGACAGACGGAAGAGGGATAAGGTTAAATTTAGACTATTCTTTTAAAGGATTTATAGACTAATGATTAGCAATCAGTTGATAGAAATCGTTTTCGAAAACATTCAATTAAAAAAAATATCTGCCTTAATTTCCGAATTAACAGAAAATGGCTCATTAATTTCTGACTATTACGCAAGCTGCGAATGCGATAACATTAATTGGAATGAAGAAATATCCATAGAAGAATTTTTCAATTCTCATTCAAATTTTGGCTTATTCATCAACTTATCCGAAATAAAGAAGGGCAGCTTCGTTATACCAAATTCCTCTATAACAGTTTATAAAAACGAAGGCACAATCGATCTAGAAATAAATTTTGAGCTAAAAGACCTAAATAATTTTTCAAAAAAAACGCTCAAAAAAAAATTAATGGCATTTTCCAAAGAGCTCGCAGCTGATTATCATATTTCCAACTATTATTGTGGTCTTGAGCCAGCGAAAGATTTTGAAACACGGCTTTTCACTAAAGATCAAGCAGGACCTCTTTCTTTATAAGTTTTAATAAACTTCAAATTGCCCTGACTTAGCCATTGGTGGCACAGCAGAAACCCTCGCAGGCGCCGGCATGACTCTTTATACCAGCGGCTTCGGAAGTGCCATCGGTTGGCCCATCATGGCCCACGGCCTTGACCACACCATTACCGGTCTTAGATCCCTCTGCTCCGGTCAGCACACAACCTCCGCAACCCAACAACTCTTAGAAAAAACAGGCATGTCTTCCAACATGGCTACCAACACCGATGCTCTCCTTGGCTTTACAGGCAGCACCTACGGCTCCCACATTGTCAACTCTGCATAAACTAACAGCCCAGGAAATTGCATGGGGACATGCGTTTGAAAAACATATTCTTTATCAAGGAGAGTTTCCTGGGTGGATCCGAACAAGAAGTCACCTTGCCCAACACATTGAAAGCATTTTAAACAAACCTTCTGCTATAAAAGCACTAAAAAATAATCGAATAGCTTACTGGCATTATGAAACAGGAACTATAGTCATTCGAAACCCATCAGCTTTAGATGGAGGAACAGTTTTTCAACCTCGCAGGGGATATGAGTACTTTTTAAATAGTATAAAATAAGGGAAGTGATGACAAAAATATTTCACACAAAATGGAATGAAATTTGGCCTATCGTAAATGTTTTAAACGAAGTATGCCATGGTATAAATATTGAAAATATTTCAGCAACTATTGGTGCTGATTACAATTCAATTTATGCCCTTATGAAAAAAATTGTTGCATACGAGTCTAGTGAAGCTTTATCAAATATTCCTATCTCAATAAATTTAGATGATAATGAACTTAAAATTCTCAAAAACTGCTTTAATGAAGTTCAAAAGCAAATTCAAGAATGGGAGTTTTCAACTCGTATCGGTGTATCAGCACACGATGTAGAAAAAATATTAGACAGAATGACAGCTCTTGACAATATTTAATAAATGCGAACCGGATTGAATTTTCTCCAAACATATGCTCCAACCCAACTGAAATGAAAAAAATACGCACAAAACAGGATTTTATTTCTTTTCTAAAAGACCTTCGAAAAGACTACATAGAGAACTGTTCTACCTGGGAAAATAAAGATATTGAATCATTTTTGGAAGCTATGGCAGCGTGGCTCGAAGATATGGACGGCTTTTATGCAAATCAAGGTCTACCAGTTCCTGAAAAGCCTGATTGGAGGGTTTTCGCTGATATATTTATGGGTGCTAAGCTTTATGAATGATTAGAGGTAATGGTGGTGGTGAATAAATGGTAGCAAAAAATCTTAAAAAAATACCCTTCATTTTTTCCCACACATGGAGTATTTTAGTAGAAATTATCACGTTATCTTCTCATGCATACACATTCAAAAATGTTTAAAAGAAGTTTTGTACAATGTATGAGGATAATAGCTAAATATCAAAGCCAAAACCATGAAAAAACTACCTATTGGAATTCAGAGTATCAAAAAAATTCTTTGCAAAAAAGAATATCTCTACGTCGATAAAACAGGCTTTATAAAAAAACTCATCGATGCTGGTACTCCCCATTATTTCATGTCTCGCCCGAGAAGATTTGGAAAATCCCTGTTTTTGAACACTCTAGAAGAAGTGTTTAGCGGCAACAAAAATTTATTCGAGGGATACGAAATTTATAACAGCGACTATAGCTGGAAAAAATATCCCGTTGTTCGTTTCGATTTTTCCCAAATAGCAAGTCAAACCCCAATAGAATTTCAGGAAAGCCTCAAAAGAACCTTAGTAGAAAGTGCTGAGTTTCATGCGCTCTCAATCGAGGCCCCAACAATACAAGAGGGACTAAAGGCCTTAATCACCCATTTATTTAGAAAAGATAATACCAGAACCGTTGTCCTTGTGGACGAGTATGACCATGCAATCATTAATAGATTAGGAAGTATAGAAACCGCTCAAAAAAATAAAGAAATCCTTAAAGATTTTTTCACCACATTAAAGAGCTTAGATGAGTATCTGAAATTCACATTTGTTACCGGCATTAGCAAGTTTTCACAAGTCTCACTCTTTTCAGGGCCTAATAACCTTATAGATATTACCATGGACCCACAATATGCTGGTATGATGGGATATACAGAAGATGAAGTCAAAAAGTACTTTCAGGACTATATTCAAGAAATTGCTGCAGAAAGAAAAAAACACCACCACACAGCAGCAACAGAAGAACAAGTTTTGAATGAGATTCGCAGTTGGTATAACGGATACCGATTTTCTGAAGGGGACATTTGTGTTTACAACCCCTTTTCAACATTAAAGTTCATGCAAAACAAAAAGCCTAAAGCCTATTGGTATAGCTCTGGAACCCCTTCTTTCTTAATCGACGAATTGAAAAAACACTCTGAATCTATGATTTCTCTAGAAGGAGCAACAGCTATAGAAGAAGAACTAATGGACATCAGTCGCTTAGATAAAATTGATTTGACAGCTTTAATGTATCAGACTGGATATTTCACTATTAAAGAATACAATCCTATTTCCAAGCGTTTTCTTTTAGGACTACCCAATGAAGAAGTTAGAAACGCTTTTATCAACTCTCTTGTGCAAAATTTTGCTTCTATTACTAAATTGAAATCATCAGAAAAATGTGTAAAAGCACTGGAAGAATACCAGCCAGATTTTTTATTCAAGCACATAGAATTAGGTTTTGCTAGTTTTGCCTACCAGGTATTTGTCGATGCCAAAGAAAATACCTACCAAGGAATGCTTCTCTCAATGTTGTATGGAATGGGGTTTGATCCCCTATCAGAAAAAGCAACCAATACAGGCCGAATCGATGTTGTATTGGAGATTCCAAACACCATCTACATAATGGAATTAAAACTAGACGAAAGTTCTGAAATAGCTCTAAAACAAATCCATGATAAGAGTTACTTCAAGTCTTATCTTCACAAAGGAAAGAAAATTGTGATTATCGGCGCTAATTTTTCTTCAAAGAACCGCAATATCTCAGATTGGACAGCAGAGCTTCTTTCCGAAGCAGGAGAGCTTATAAAAAAAATACTTCCCAACAATCACTGATGAAAGCTCTCATCGCCTTTCCCCTTACAAATGGAATGTCAACTTAAAGCAGGCGCTGTTTCGGAAAAAAAAGTTCTGAGAATTTTTTCTACCGAAGGGTCCCAATTACATGCGTCGTCGAAACCAAGAAGCCATGTTTTTTCTGATAGTTCACTAAAAATCAGAAAAGCTTTATCAGCAATACGATTAGCATGATTCAAAGACCAGCCATTAATATATGCCATATGCCTAATCGCTTCATCATATCTCCCATCAACTCTAGCTTTCCCAAGATGGGTAGCATCATGACACCTTGGACAAAGCGCTTTCAAATCAATTAAAACGGCAATATACTTGCTTCCTTCTAAAGGCTGATAATCCCACACCTCATTGCATTCTACTGGCCAATCTTCCCCTATTCCACCACAAATTGAACATCGATATCCCGATTTCTTATATGTATGCCCACGTAAAAAATCCCATTGTTCTTTCCGTAAGTACTTTCTTAAATTTTCTCCCCACAACGGCTCAGGAACTAGTTTTGGAAGTAAAGGAGGAACTTCACAATCTCCCCATTTACAAACTTGATGATTACAATATGGGTTGTGGATTCTTGGAAGCACTGATTTCATTTTTATAACATCAAACGTCGCATCATAAGGCCAAAACCAACATTTCTTCTCTTGACAATATAAAGCACCAGCCCCTTTTACAAGTTCAACCTCACTAGGACCGACACAAAGAGGAAAAGCCCGTTTACCGAGGCTGTGATTCTCTTCAAAATTTCGCAAATAATCATAGCTCCTTAAATCTAACGGAGTATCCAGATTTGATGAATCATTTACCTCCTCTGGTAATAAAACTTGACTAGACACAGTGCCTTCTCTCATTTTGCGAGACCGTTCTAACGCATCGGAGAATGAATAAGAAAAACCTACTTGAGCTCCATTGCCTAAATGGATCATTTCTTCTCTATTTTCCTTTGTGGGAGGTTTTTCTCTGTAAAAAAAGATAATTCTTTTTAGGAAATTCAAAATCATATGAAGCCTTGTTTCGTCTCTTGTGTTTTGACATGGCTTAAGAAGCAATTCTCTTAAAATAAAGTAAAAATCTTTCATGAAAGATAGTACATTGAAAAATTGAAGAACACAGTAGAAACGACTGTGTTGAAAAAATCAATTTTCGTAGACTCCCCCCCCCTCATCATCAATCGTATTAAGTTATCAGAAGCATTTGATTCAGCATTTTGCATTTAATATGACCTTCGATTTTTTGAGTTTCTATTTTCTTTGAGAAAAACCTTTCCCCATACAGTCGCTTTAATCTTGAGAAGCTTGTCTCTGCTAATGCCCTTCTTGAGTATCTTGTCAGTTTTCCCCAGATTTCTCGCGCTAGCTGATCTCCTCCCAGTCCTTTTATTTCGCGTAAGGCGTTGTTCCTTCTTGTCATAAAAGGAGATAATAGGCTGTTTTTTCTAGGCGGAATAAGGTCTTTCGCTCCTATTTGATTGATGGCCTCCCTGCATCTTTTTGTGTCGTATCCTCCATCTGCTATGACGGTCTCAACGGGTTTAGGGAGCTTCTCTATGATTTTCGGGCCTATTTTGCAGTCAGCTTCATGCCCTTTTGTGATTTCAAAGTGGATAATTTCTTGAGTGTTTTCATCAATAGCGATGTGCAATTTAACCCATTTTCTCCTCTTTGAGGCTCCATGCATTTTCACTTTCCATTCTCCCTCCCCATAGACTTTGATCCCTGTAGTATCTAACAGCACCACTTTAGGTCTTCTAGAAGAGAGCTTGGGCAAAAGAGCTTCCATGTGGGAAGCTCTTTTGCAGATCAGAGAGTAGGTCGGAAGAAAAATATCAGGTTCTATATGTGGAAGGATCGATTTGGCAAAACCCTCGAGAGTTCTATAGGTAAGGCGATATTGTATCTTTAAGACAAGAAGGAGATAGATGAGTGGAAGGGAAAACAAACGAGGTCGACCTCGTTTGTTTTCCTCTGGCTTTTCAGTTAACGCATTTGGATCGATGAAAAAAGTTATACTTCCTCTTTTTACTAAGTCTCGATTATACTTGTGCCAATTGCGTTTACGCATCTGAAGCTCCTTTATGTTTAGTGACTTAAACCATAAGGAGCTTCTCTTTTTTAAGAAATTTTTATCAAGACTTCTCTTCTGATTTTTTCAACACAGTCAGTAGAAACTACTGATTTTTACTTTTCAGCCAACTTCAGACAGACTACGCTCAATTCGTGAAATAATGAAAGAGCCTCTTGCTCTATCACTATTTCCAAGCATTGCTGCTTTCCATTGCACCTTAATTTTTGATAAGAGTGAAACCAATGTGACTCAACCGTGCGATAAGAAACTTCTAAGATCTCAGCCACAAATTTTGCAGAAAACCCCGAAAAAGCTAGAGCTAAACAAACGATTTCTTTTGCACTTAAAACTTTAAAGTAATCTCGTAATTTTTTTACAAGAAAGTCTCCCTCCCTTTTCAAAGAGGTTTTTGGACAAGACTTCTCTACCTCAATTTGAAGGCCGAGCTGACGGTACAGAGACAGAGGATCTTCTTGAATCGAAATTCGGACAATTTTTCCTCGATCAAATACAAAAAAAGTTCTGCGGGTTGTACTAATTTTGTTCCAGAAGGTTTAAGTTTAGAAAATTGTTCACAAAAATCTGATTTAATGATGACACCCTCATCGCTTGATTCCTCGCATCGAAAGAAATTTTGATGAGAAGCGATAAATTCCACATCACAAATGACTAAATTCCCAAACACTTCTATGTTCTTCAAATGTGTTTGGAAATCAGGAAAAGCATGAAATAACTCACAAGAATGGTTTTTAATACAACCGATTCCAACTTTTCTTCCCATAATCGTGCTGTACAGTGGATTTTGAGATAAAACATCCTCCCACATTTCATTTTTTGCATGTGCTCCCCATTCTAAATCAATAAGCTCTCGAATCCTTTGCTTCATCCACATTTCGTAAGATCCTTTAACTTTAACAAGATTCTGCATAATTCATGAAGAACAGCAAGCAATCCTCTTGCAATGAATAGTTCCAAACAGTCTTGTTTCCCAAAACAACCAGTTTTTTGATAACAAGCATGCAAATGGGCCTCTACAGTCCTATAAGAAAGACCTAAGATCTCTGCTGTATATTTTGAACCAAAACCACAAACTGCCAAAATCAAACATTCGAGCTCCCTCTCAGATAAATTACACACTAAAGTTTCCTTCAAATGCTTAAAAAGACAACTTTTCTCCTCGCACAAGTCTAAATACTCAGTAGAAGGAGGTAATACTGGTTTTAAGCCTAATTGGTGAGCGAATGAAACTTCATCTGCATAAACAGAAAAACGTTCAATTTGATCTCCTCCAAAAACATAAATTGTTTCAAGGCGGCACTTGACCACTTTCTTTGTAGGATTCATTTTTGGGAAGTCATATAAAAATTCTGAAGTAGAAAGAACGACACCTTCCTCTTCAGTCGTATCTTCAAACTGCCCTAAATGAGTTCCCTGCGCTTCAACAGTTGCAACAACAGTATTTTCATACTCCTCAGTTTCTACTAACTTCACAGACCAATCTGGAAAAGCACGAAACCAATCATTAAAATCAGAAAGACACACATGATTTCCCACTCGTTTACCAGTGATCATACGATACATCAGGTTCGGCGAAAAAAGCTCATTCAGACAGTTCTCTCGTTCTGAATCCGAACAAAAATTGTAAACAAAATCCCTTACATGGCTTAAACGCTTCGTCACGACAAAAGCTTCCTCATATTATACAAGGCTATATTATTACTTATATTAATAATCGGTTCAACAATTAATTTTTAAAAATTATATTTGCAAATAAAAAACATCGCTTTATAATATTCAATAAATAATATAATTAAAATAAAGTCATCACTAAATATTCAATGCTTTATAACGATTGATAGAATGTTGCATATTCTTTCGTAAAGCTTGAAAAATCTCTGCAATAAATACTAGGCCATCCTGCCTAAAATACTGAATGCGGAATCAGATCAAGACTTAGAAAACACACTCCATGACACAGGAGAAGAATTTAGACATATAATTTACCACATTCGTGATAACAGATATTACTCGTACCTGGTCGACTAAATCAGCCGATATGAGAAAAGAAAATGACGTTACATTAGATAGTGTCGTCAAAATAAACCTCCCCAAAGAGCAATACATCTAATTTGCACTGCAGCCATAAATGAGGCTGCATTTTTTGCATATCTTGTAGCAATTCCCCTCCAACGTTTTAGGTGTAGGAGTGTGTTTTCCACCAAGTGTCGAAGTTTATAGAGATCTTTGTCGAAGGGCCAAGGCTCTCGTCGGTTCGATTTTGGTGGAATCACAGGGTTTATACCCTGATGATTAAGTTGTAAAAGGATTGCATCGCTCTCGTATGCTTTATCTGCGAGAAGATGTTCTGCAGAAATACCTTCAATCAAGAAGCTAGCCTGTGTGCTATCATGTTTGGCACCTTCTGTAATAACAATTCTGACTGGCATACCATGCGCATCCACGGCCAAATGCAATTTTGTGTTGAGCCCCCTTTTGTCCGACTCATCTCCTGATTGCCTCCTCTTGCTCCTGCAGCGTGTGGGTGAACCTTAATATGACTCGCATCTATTATGAGCCATTCATAGTCGGGGTCGTCTATCAGACTTTCTAGCAATTTTTCCCAAACCCCTTGATTCCTCCACCGGCAGAATCTTCGATGTGTATTTTTCCAGTTACCATAGTCCGGAGGTAGATCTCTCCAGGGTGCCCCTGTACGCAATATCCAAAATACAGCATTAATGAACGTACGATTATCTTTCGCTGGTGCGCCTACAGATCCTCTTCTCCCAGGGAGTTTTTGTACAAGCTGTTCCCAGATTGCATCTGATATGTCATGACGTCGATGTGTTTCCATTTTCTTCCTCTTGTTGGATGTTTTTTCCTACAAAAGTACCATATTAAAATAATTTGACGACACTATCTAGAACAAGAGAAGATTCTTGATCAGCTTATAAAATCACCACTCTTAAAGTGATTTTCTCGAAGTAGTAGACTCTTTTCACTAGGCAACTGATAACTTAATCGTTAAAATGAAATCTATATGAAGTACAAACTTATAATTTGCATACTTATTTTCTTATCCTTCCCATTTGCTCTTTTTTCTCAACAAGAGCCGTACGAACCTTATTTTAGTGGCTCTATCTTAGCACTTCCAGCAACTAACATGAAGCAAGGTCAATCAACATTTGCACCTTATGTTGTATTCTCCAACACATATGGTGAATACAAATCTTGGTGGAATGTTGAAGGAGATTCAAATCAATCAGCTATCAATCCATTTTTCGAATATCTCTATGGGATCACTGACAATATAGGCATAGAACTATACGTTTCATTCATTTCTAGCTTCAAAAAGGGACAGTCTGCGACACATTTTCAAGACTCAATCGCTGTTCTAGGGTTTCAAATCTCAAATGATATTCCTGGAACATGGATTCCAGATTTTAGGATTGATCTTGAAGAAATTATCCCAACCGGGAAATACCAAAAACTTGACCCTAAAAAATTAGGCATTGATGCAACTGGCCAAGGGTCATGGCAAACAGGTTTTGATTTTATCGTTCAAAAAAAATTCCCTACAAAAAACCATTTTCTTCTTCTTAAATGGACTCTCGGTTACATATTTCCTGCTTCTGTTCATGTTCGTAACTTGAATGCATACGGAGGTGGCCCAGGAACAAAAGGCAAAGCCAATCCAGGAAAAACCCTTAACATGTTCTTTTCTGGAGAATACTCTATTACTCAAAATTGGGTATTTGCATTTGACCTATTTTTCTTTCGACAAGGAAAAGCGACCTTTTCAGGAAAAAAAGGAAAAAACTCGGATGACACTTTGCAAAAAATTGGATTACCGTATTCATACCAACTAAGCTTTGCTCCTCAAATAGAATATAACTTTTCCCCTAATTCAGGTATTCTAATAGGATTCTGGGCAAGTTTAATTGGGAAGAACACAGCTGCATTCTATTCAGGTATTTTAGCATATTATATTGTTTTCTAACTCACATTACTGGACAGAGACTCACATAATGTAGAATTTCTCTTCTTAGCTCACCCAACTCCATTGAATTTAATGAA